>NZ_JBITHF010000001.1:0-1213533 GCF_044457745.1 Streptomyces sp. NPDC050534 | reverse complement strand
TGCGAGAACCGCCCCCTGCGCGACGGCAGCGAGGAATACCTCGACTCCGAGAAGTACCAGCTCCGCCCCCGCGACTGGGAAGCCGCCGAACGCGAGGGCCGCACCCTCGCCCCCCTCATCACCAAGCTCAACGCCGCCCGGCGGAGCCATCCGGCGCTGCAGCGTCTCAGGAACCTCCGGTTCCACGCCACCGACAACGACATGGTCATCGCCTACAGCAAGACCTCGGGCCAGGACACGGTCCTCGTCGTCGTCAATGTCGACCCGCACCACACCCAGGAGGCGACGGTCTCGTTGGACATGCCGCAACTCGGCCTGGAGTGGCACGCATTCATGTCCGCACACGACGAACTGACGGGTGAGACCTACCACTGGGGCAGGACCAACTACGTACGCCTGGATCCAGATCGGACCCCGGCACACGTGCTCCACATCCAGCAGTCGTCCGCGTAGCCACCGATAGGAGAGTCAGAGCGCCATGACTGTCAACCAGCCCGTCCCGGACACGTTCGAGGACACTCCCGCCAAGGACCGAGACCCGGACTGGTTCAAGCGCGCGGTCTTCTACGAGGTCCTCGTCCGTTCCTTCCAGGACAGCAACGGCGACGGCATCGGCGATCTCAGGGGCCTCACCGCCAAGCTCGACTACCTGCAATGGCTGGGTGTCGACTGCCTCTGGCTGCCCCCCTTCTTCAAGTCCCCTCTCCGGGACGGCGGTTACGACGTCTCCGACTACACGGCCGTGCTGCCCGAGTTCGGCGACCTCGCCGACTTCGTCGAGTTCGTCGACTCCGCCCACCAGCGCGGCATGCGCGTCATCATCGACTTCGTCATGAACCACACCAGCGACCAGCACCCGTGGTTCCAGGAGTCGAGAAAGGACCCCGACGGGCCCTACGGCGACTACTACATGTGGGCCGACGACGACAAGGGCTATCCGGACGCGCGGATCATCTTCGTCGACACCGAGGCCTCCAACTGGACCTTCGACCCGGTGCGGGGCCAGTACTACTTCCACCGCTTCTTCTCCCACCAGCCGGACCTCAACTACGAGAACCCGGCCGTGCAGGAGGAGATCCTGGCGGCCCTGCGCTTCTGGCTGGACCTCGGCATCGACGGCTTCCGGCTGGACGCCGTGCCCTATCTGTACGCCGCCGAGGGCACCAACTGCGAGAACCTGCCCGCTTCACACGCCTTCCTCAAGCGCGTCCGCCGCGACATCGACGCCCACTACCCGGACACGGTGCTGCTCGCGGAGGCCAACCAGTGGCCGGAGGACGTCGTCGACTACTTCGGCGACTACCAGAGCGGCGGCGACGAGTGCCACATGGCCTTCCACTTCCCGGTCATGCCGCGCATCTTCATGGCCGTCCGCAGGGAATCCCGCTACCCCGTCTCCGAGATCCTCGCCAAGACCCCGGCCATCCCCTCCAACTGCCAGTGGGGCATCTTCCTGCGCAACCACGACGAGCTCACGCTCGAAATGGTCACCGACGAAGAGCGCGACTACATGTGGGCCGAGTACGCCAAGGACCCCCGGATGCGCGCCAACATCGGCATCCGGCGCCGCCTGGCCCCCCTCCTGGACAACGACCAGAACCAGATCGAGCTGTTCACCGCCCTGCTGCTGTCGCTGCCGGGCTCGCCGATCCTGTACTACGGCGACGAGATCGGCATGGGCGACAACATCTGGCTCGGCGACCGCGACGCCGTGCGCACCCCGATGCAGTGGACCCCGGACCGCAACGCCGGGTTCTCCTCCTGCGACCCGGGCCGGCTGTTCCTGCCGACCATCATGGACCCGGTCCACGGCTACCAGGTCACCAACGTCGAGGCCTCCATGTCCTCGCCCTCGTCGCTGCTGCACTGGACCCGCCGGATGATCGAGATCCGTAAGCAGAACCCGGCCTTCGGCCTCGGCACGTACACCGAGCTCCCCTCCTCCAACCCGGCGGTCCTGGCCTACCTGCGGGAGTACGAGGACGACCTGGTGCTCTGCGTGAACAACTTCTCCCGCTTCGCCCAGCCCACCGAGCTGGACCTGCGGGCCTACGACGGACGCCATCCCGTGGAGCTCATCGGCGGGGTGCGCTTTCCGGCCATCGGTGAGCTGCCGTACCTGCTGACCCTCGCCGGGCACGGCTTCTACTGGTTCCGGCTCACCCGAGTCGCATCCCGCATCGGCCAGCGATCTTGAGCGTGAGCCGAGGAAAGGACGCGTCACCATGACGACGAAGACCGCATCGCTGAGCCCCAGACGCAGCGTCGTCACCGGGCCCATGGCCTCGTTGACCGGGCTGCTGCGCGAATGGCTGCCGCGCCAGCGCTGGTTCGCCGGCAAGGACCGGCCCGTCACGGACCTCGGTCTGCTGTCCTTCACCGAGCTGTTCCCGGGCTGTCTGCATCTGCTGGTGCACGCCGGCCAGTCCGGAGTGCCCGTGCCCAGTGGTGCCGCGCCCGTCGGAGACTGCTACCAACTGCTGCTCGGCGTTCGCAAGAACCCCTCGCCGAGGCTCGGCCGCGCCCTCATCGGCCGGGCCGAAGTGGGGCCCCTCGCCGGTCTGTTGGTCTACGACGCGCTCCAGGACCCCCGTTCCGCACAGCTCCTCCTGGAGCGGCTGCGGCAGCCCGGTACGGCCGGCCCCCTGCGCTTCGAGGCGAACCCGTCCGTGCGCGTGCCCGCCGGTCTGGTGCCGAGAGTGCTGGAGGCAGAGCAGTCCAACTCCTCGCTCGTGTACGGCGACGAGTTCATCCTGAAGGTCTTCCGGCGCATCCAGCCCGGCGTCAACCCCGACCTGGAGGTGCCGGAGGCGCTGGCCGCGCAGGGCTGCGGCCGGGTGCCGGCGCCCGTGGCGTGGTTCCGTACGACGCATCCGCAGGAGGCGACGCTCGGCGTGCTGCAGCCGTTCCTGCCCGGCGCCTCGGACGGCTGGGCGCTGGCGCTGCACGCCCTCGCCTCCGGCGACGACTTCACCGTGCAGGCCCGCGAGTTGGGCCGGGCCACCGCCGACGTGCATGTCGCGCTGGCCGCCGCGTTCCCTGCCGGGACCCACGACGAGAACGGGCGGACGGCGGCGGCGATGACCGAGCGCCTGGTCTCCGCGGCGCACTGCGTACCCGCGTTGCAGCCCTATGTGGCGGGCCTGCGTTCCGCCTTCGGCGCGCTGGTCACGTGCGACACCGGGCCGTCCGCCCAGCGCATCCACGGCGACCTGCACCTGGGCCAGGTGCTGCGGGCGGGCCGGGACTGGTTCGTCATCGACTTCGAGGGCGAGCCGTCCCGTCCCCTCGCCGAACGGCGCAGCGTCCAGTCCCCGTTGCGGGACATCGCGGGCATGCTGCGCTCCTTCGACTACGCCGCGCGGCAGCGCCGCCCGTGGCGCCCGGAATGGGCACGCCGCTGCCGCGAGGCGTACTGCGCCGGCTACGCCGGCCGGGCAGGCTGGGACCCGCGAAAGAAGCACGCGCTGCTGCGTGCCTACGAGACCGACAGAGCCGTGTACGAGGTCCTGTACGAAGCCCGGAACCGACCGGACTGGCTCCCCGTACCCATGGCGGCGATCGAGCGACTCGCCGTGAGAGGAGGCTGAACCCGTGGCCCTGCGTGACACCTCACTTCCCGAGCCGTCCGGCCCGCCGACCACCGGATGCGGGGCCGCGCCCGCCCTGGATCCCGGGGACCGCGAACGCCTGCTCTCCGGCCGCCATCACGATCCGCACGGCCTGCTGGGCGCTCATCCGGTCCCGGGCGGCATCGCCTTCCGGACCCTGCGCCCGTACGCCCGCTCGGTGTTCGTCGTCGTCGACGGCGAGCGCCGGGCGCTGACCTCGGAGGGCGACGGCCTGTTCTCCGGTGTGCTGCCGCTCGACGCGATCCCCGAGTACACGCTGGTCGTGCGGTACGCGGACGGCGAGCACGAGACGGCGGATCCGTACCGCTTCCTGCCCGCGCTCGGCGAGCTCGACCTCCATCTCGTGCGCGAGGGCCGGCACGAGGAGCTGTGGAAGGCACTCGGCGCGCACCCGATGACCCACGACGGTGTGACCGGCACCCGGTTCACCGTGTGGGCGCCGAACGCCCAAGGCGTGCGGGTCGCCGGGGAGTTCACCTGCTGGGACGGGACGGCGCTGCCGATGCGGTCCCTGGGCGCCTCCGGCGTGTGGGAGCTGTTCGTGCCCGGCATCGGCGAGGGCGCGCGCTACAAGTTCGAGATCACCTCGCGGTACGGCGGCCGCTTCCTCAAGGCGGACCCGATGGCCCGCCGAACCGAGGTTCCGCCCGCGACGGCGTCCATCGTGACGGCCTCGGAGTACGAGTGGAGCGACGCCGAGTGGATGGCGCATCGCGGGGACACTCCGGTGCACGAGGCGCCGTTCTCCGTCTACGAGGTCCATCTGCCGTCCTGGCGACCGGGACTGACGTACCGTCAACTCGCCGACCAGCTGCCGGAGTACGTCAAGCGGCTCGGCTTCACCCATGTCGAGCTGATGCCGCTCGCCGAGCATCCCTTCGGCCCGTCCTGGGGGTATCAGGTCACCTCCTACTACGCGCCGACCTCGCGGCTCGGCTCCCCGGACGACCTCCGGCACCTGATCGACTCCCTGCACCGGGCCGGCATCGGCGTGATCATGGACTGGGTGCCCGCCCACTTCCCCAAGGACGACTGGGCGTTGGCGCGGTTCGACGGTGATCCGCTGTACGAGCCCGGGGACTCGCGGCGGGCCGAGCACCCCGACTGGGGCACCTACGAGTTCGACTTCGGGCGCGTCGAGGTGCGCAACTTCCTGGTCGCCAACGCCGTCTACTGGTGCGAGGAGTTCCACATCGACGGCCTGCGGGTGGACGCCGTCGCCTCCATGCTCTACCTCGACTACTCGCGGGACTCGGGCCAGTGGGTACCGAACGTGCACGGCGGGCGTGAGGACCTGGACGCGATGAGGTTCCTCCAGGAGATGAATGCGACCGTGTACCGGCGGGCGCCCGGTGTGGTGACCATCGCCGAGGAGTCGACGGCGTGGGACGGCGTGACGCGCCCCACCGACAGCGGCGGCCTGGGCTTCGGGCTGAAGTGGAACATGGGCTGGATGCACGACTCGCTCGGCTACATCGAGCACGAGCCGGTGCACCGCAAGTACCACCACAACGAGATGACGTTCTCGATGGTGTACGCGTACAGCGAGAACTACGTGCTGCCCATCTCGCACGACGAAGTGGTGCACGGCAAACAGGCGCTGGTGTCGAAGATGCCCGGCGACTGGTGGCAGCGGCGCGCCAACCACCGCGCTTACCTGGGCTTCATGTGGGCCCATCCGGGCAAGCAACTCCTCTTCATGGGGCAGGAGTTCGCCCAGGGGTCCGAGTGGTCCCAGGAGCACGGTCCGGAGTGGTGGCTGGTCTCCCCCGGTTACGGCGCCGAGGCCGATCACCGCGGGGTCAGGGACCTGGTCCGCGATCTCAACTCGGTCTACCGCGGCACGCCGGCGCTGTGGCAGCGGGACACCGACCCGGGCGGCTTCCAGTGGGTGCTGGGGGACGCCGCCGAGGACAACGTCTTCGCGTTCCTGCGGTTCGCCGCCGACGGCAGCCCGCTCCTGTCGGTCTCCAACTTCTCCCCCGTCGTCCGCCACGACTACCGCCTCTGGGCGCCGGACGCCTTCCCCGCCTGGCGGGAGGTCCTCAACACGGACGCCGCCTGCTACGGCGGCGGCGACGTCACCAACCCGGACGACATCAAGGTGGAGGAGGAGCGGATCACGCTCACCCTGCCGCCGCTCGCCACCGTCTGGCTCACCCCGTTGCAGTGACGATCAGCGGGGTACCCGGTGACGTCGTAGCGGTGTGATGTCACAGGGAGGCTGCCTCGGTGCGGACCGTCGGAGTGGAGGAGGAGCTCCTCCTGGTGGACCCGGAGACGGGTGAGCCGAAGGCACTGTCGGGCGCCGTGCTGGCCCGGGCGGCACAGGACGACCCCGACCAGGAGGTGTTCGAGAAGGAGCTGTACGGCCAGATGCTGGAGTTCGCCACGCATCCCCAGGCCGACATGGCGGAGTTGGGCGCGGAGATCGTCCGCTGCCGTAAGGAGGCGGCCCGGCACGCCGGGGAGATCGGGTGCACGGTGGCGGCCCTGGCCAGCTCGCCGCTGCCGGTGAGCCCGTCCGTCGGGAAGGGCAGCCGCTACCAGTGGATGGCCGAGCAGTACGGCCTCGCCGCCCAGGAGCAGCTGGTGTGCGGCTGCCATGTCCATGTGGGCGTCGACTCCGACGAGGAGGGCGTCGCGATCCTGGATCGCATCCGGCCCTGGCTGTCGGTCCTGGCGGCGCTCAGTTCCAACTCCCCCTACTGGCAGGGGAAGGACACCAGTTACCACAGCTACCGCAGCAGGGTGTGGCAGCGCTGGCCGTCGTCCGGTCCGACCGAGGTGTTCGGATCGGCCGAGCGCTACCACCGGCGGGTGGCGCACATGGTCGCGAGCGGGGTGATCCTCGACGAGGGGATGGTCTATTTCGACGCCCGGCTGTCGCAGAACTATCCGACGGTGGAGATCCGGGTGGCCGACGTGTGCCTGCACGCCTCCACCGCCGTGCTGATCGCCATGCTGGCCCGGGGGCTCGTCGAGACCGCGGCCCGGGAGTGGCGCGCCGGGCGGGACCCGGTGGACCACAGCGTGAGCCTGCTCCGGATGGCCGCCTGGCGGGCGGCGCGCTCCGGGCTCGCCGAGGAGCTGCTGCACCCGGCGACCATGCGCCGGCTGCCCGCCGAGACGGTGGTGGAGGCACTGCTGGAGCACACCGGGCAGGCGCTCGCCGACTGTGGCGACCTGGACCGGGCCCGGCTCGGCTGCGCCCAGCTCCTCGACGGCGGCACGGGCGCGCAGCTCCAGCGAGGGCTGCTGGAGCAGACCGGGAGTCTGCGCGGGGTCGTCACGGCGTGCGCGCGGCACACCCAGGCGTGACGAGACGAGCCCAGTGGGCCCCTTGTTGACGGGAGTTCACATTCCTCGTACATCCCGAGATCATCACGGGTGTGCAACTTCACAAGTTCTGGTCACCATCCGCACTGAGCTGGGCTAGATTCGAGCACCGTCGACAACGGAAATCGTCGGCGTGGTCACCCTCCGTACAGCCCAGGAGCAGCGCATGCGCGACTTCGCCCTCGCTCCCCCCACCGTTTCGTCCCTGACCGGCGGGCTGGCCGACAGCGTCTTCGAGACGGCGGCCCAGAACCCCACTCTTCCCCTGCTCGCACGCCGCGACCCCTCCTCCACCACGTGGGAGGAGGTGACCGCCGTAGAGGTGCGCGACCAGGTCGTCGAACTGGCGAAAGGCCTGATCGCGTCCGGCATTTCACCGGGCCACCGCGTGGCGATCATGGCGCGGACCCGTTACGAGTGGACGGTGCTCTCCTACGCGCTGTGGGCGGTGGGGGCCGAGATCGTCCCGATCTACCCGACGTCCTCACGCGACCAGGTGGAGTGGATCCTCAAGGACTCCGGCTGCGTGGCCGTGGTGGTGGAGGACGAGCAGGCGGTGATGACGGTCGGCTCCGTGTGCGGTGGGCTGCCGCAGCTGCGCCACGTCTGGCAGTTGGACGCGGGGGCGATGCGGGACCTGGTGGAGCGCGGCGCGTTCGTCCCGTTCACCACGGTCGACTCGATGCGCCGCATCGTGCTGCCGGACTCCACCGCCGCCGTCACCTACACCTCGGGCACGACCGGCCATCCCCTGGGGTGCGCGCTGAGCCACCGCAACCTGGCGAGCCCGTGCGACACCCTGCTCGCCGGCTGGGGCCACACGGTGATCCCGCCGGGCGAGCAGCAGGGGACGGTCCTCGCCTTCCTGCCGTTCTCCCACGTCTACGGCCTTCTCGTCCAGGGTCTGTGCATCCGCGGCGGCATGATGATGGGTCATGAACCCGACCTGAGCGAGGAGGCACTGGCGGCCTCGCTGAAGTCCTTCCGGCCCACCTACATCTGCGCGGTGCCCTCCCTCTTCGAACGGATCTACAAGAACTTCCTGCGCGCCGCCCAGGAGACCGGCCGGGGCGCGCTGTTCGAGCGGGCGGCGGACACGGCGCGGGACTACGCCGCCGCCCTCGAAAGACACCGGCTGGGCGGCGGCTCGGGCCCCGGTTTCGATCTGCGGCTGCAACACGCCCTGTTCGAGCGCACGGTGTACCGCAAGCTGCGCGCCGCGCTCGGCGGCCGGGTGTGCCGCGCCACCTCCGGCGGCTCGACCCTCAGCCGCGAACTGTCCCTGTTCTTCGAGGGGATCGGGATCTACGTCAACGACGGCTACGGGCTCACCGAGACCGGGGGCGGCGTCACGGCGCAGCCGCTGGGCCGGGAGATGTCGGGCACGGTGGGACAGGCGCTGCCCGGCACGGACGTCATGATGGCCGACGACGGCGAGATCCTGGTGCGCGGGCCGTCGGTGTTCCAGGGCTACGTCAACGACGAGCCGGCGACGCGGGCGGCGCTGCGCGGCGGCTGGCTGGCCACCGGGGACCTGGGGCAGCTGGACTCCGAGGGCTATCTGACGATCACCGGCCGCAAGAAGGACGTCATCGTCACCAGCGGCGGCAAGAGCGTCGCCCCGGCCGCCCTGGAGCAGCGGCTGAGGATGCATCCGCTGGTCCACCAGGCGGTCGTCGTGGGCGACAACCGCCCCTGCGTGGGAGCGCTGATCACCCTGGACCCGCAGTTCCTGGCGTACTGGCGCGGCTCGCTGGCCCTGCAGAGCGACACCCCGAGCCGGGAGGCCCGCGAGGAGAACGCGCTGCGGGAGGAGATCGGGCGCGCCGTGGCCGCCGCCAACAGCGCGGTCTCACGCACGGAGTCGATCCGGGTCTTCCGGGTGCTTCCGTCGCAGTTCGACATGGCGAGCGGGCTCATGACGCCGTCGATGAAGCTGCGCCGGGACGCGATCGTGCGGCACTACGCGTTCGAGATCGACGCGATGTACCAGGCCCGTACGAACGCTCCGCGGCACAGCGTGCCGGACGAATTGTCGAGCTGGGACGAGACGGACAACGTGTTCCGGTGAAAACCTGTTCCCGTGAAAGCCTGTTCCCGTGAGGGCTTGTTTCCGTGAGGGCCTGTGACGATCCGTGTCGGATACAGCGGTAATGCTTCAGGGGATGCGTAGCCTTCGTCGACTTGGGAACGTGGACACTCCCGAAACGCAAGTGCCCGCGACGACAGGGCTGTAGACACGGGGTGGGAAAGGTGAGATGCCGACCGAGCCGCGCTGGAACATGACGCGCAGCCCAGGGGAGATCCCGGAGAGGGTTACTCGCTTCCCCGGCGAGCTGAGCGATGTGACGGACGCCCGCCTGGACGCGGAGCGTTTCCTCGACGACCTCGCGGAGGTGACACCTCCGGCGACGCCGGAGCACTGGGACGACATACTGCTGGTGGTCACGGAACTCGCCGCGAACGCGATCCAGTACGCACCGGGCCCCTTCGAGCTCAGGATGCGCAGGACCTTGGACGGCATCCATGTGGTCATGCACGACACGAGCACGGTCCCGCCGGCGCCACGCCCCTTCCGTCCCGACGGCGGGGGCGGCGGGGTCGGCTGGCATCTGCTCCATGCGCTGTGCGAGCAGATCAGCGTCGCCACGAGCGAGAGCGGGAAGGACATCCACGTCTTCCTGCCCTGGTGAGGTCCGGGCGCCGCGGCGGAATCCCGGCGCCTCACGCCGGCTGCTGGGCCTCCGCCGCACAGTGCCGGTCCGCGGCGCGCAGCGGGACCAGCATGCTGATCGTCTTGCCGCCCGCCGGGCGTCTTTCGATCGAGATCTCCCGTGCCAGCCGGATGATCAGCGGCCAGCCGTACCCGTTGCCCTCGTGCACCACGGGCAGGGCGCCGGTTCCGTACGCCGTCTCGGGCACCAGATCGCTGTAGTCCTGGACGGAGATCCGCAGTCCGCCGAGGGACGGGGCGACCTCGAACCCCGCCAGGCCGTCGCCGTGCCGGATCGCGTTGGTGACGAGCTCGGACACGACGATGAGCAGATCGATGAGATCTTGCTCACGAGCCGTGCCGTACACGGTCTCCCACTGCTCCCGAACCACCGACCGCGCATGGGCGCGTGCCGCGGCCGCGGTCGTCACCTGACCCGTGGCCCGAGTCCCGCCGGGCCGCCTCACCACTCCTCCACCTCAAACAGCCTTCCATGCCTAGGTCGAACGGCCCCGCCCCACACAGTGAGATCGGCTCCCTGTCCCACAGCAGCAGTTACCCGGTTCCCACGATCACATTCGGTACGACTCGGTCACAGGAGTGCGGCAGGTGACTCGGTGCATGCCGAGCGCGATCGGGGGTAATTGCGCAAGGCCGCCGTACACCCGTCTTATTGGAGGAAGCCGTGTCCGTTGCCCAGAACCCCCTGTCCATCGAGGTCAGCCTGCCCGCCCAGGACGTGGCCGTGATCACGGCGGAGGGCTACTTGGACGTCGACACCGCGACGGAGCTCCAGCACCATCTGGCCAACCAGCTGCATCACGGCCGACGGCATTTCCTGCTGGATCTGTCGAAGGTGCCGTTCATGGACTCCTCGGGCATGAGCATCATCCTGCGCGCCTACCAGGAGGTCCGCGATCTGCCGGGGAGCGTCCACATCATTTCGCCCACCCCTGCCGTACAGCGGATTCTCGACCTCACGGGCGTCAGCATCACCGTGCCGGTGTCGGACAGCGTCGAGGAGGCTCTCGCCCGCATCATCCAGGAACAGGGGTGACGTCGGCCGGCGTCTGACCGCCCTCACAAGGGGCGCGACCACAGGGCGGGATCACTGAGCCGGACGAGGTCACGGACCGCCCAGGACCATGGTTAAAGTTGTCGTCCGGCAAGGGCTGGCACCCCCGCATCCGACCTGCGGCGGGCTCGGCCGACGCGACAGGACGACTCGGACGAGGAGTGAACAGGTGCCGGAGCACGAAGCGGCTGGAACCGACGGATCGCCCACGGGACAGGTCGCGGAGTTCCTCCGCCGCCGCCGCGAGCAGATCGCCCAGCGCTGGGCCGACGAGTCCATGTTCCGGGCCGTGTTCACCGTGTCCAGGGACGAGGCCGTCGAGGCGGCCCGGCACGTCCTCGACGCGCTGGCGGACGTCGCGGACGCCGACCGGTTGCACGACACGGACGCCGCCGGATTCACCGTGGTGCGCGAGCAGTTGTCCCGCATGGGCGCCTCGCGCTCCCGTGCCGGGTTCACCACCGCGCAGGTGTCCACCGAGGTGGACGCCCTGCGCCCGCCCGCGGTCAACCTGCTGCTCTCCGATCTCGCGGACGCACCCGCCGAGCAGGCGCGGGAGTGCGTGATGGCGCTGACCGTGCTGATGGGGACGCTGCGGCTCGTCGTCCTGGACACGTCACTGTCGGAGGGCCACGCCCTGATCGAGCGGCAGCAGCTCCAGCTGCTCGAAGTGGCCACCCCTGTCATCAAGTTGTGGGACGGCATCGTGGCCGTGCCGCTGATCGGAACGCTCGACAGCGCGCGCAGCCAGGTCGTGATGGAGACGCTGCTGGAGGCGATCGTCGAGCAGCACGCGCGCTTCGCGATCCTGGACATCACCGGGGTGCCGACGGTCGACTCGCTCGTGGCGCAGCACCTGATGAAGACCGTCGCGGCCGCCCGGCTGATGGGCGCCGAATGCGTCGTCTCCGGCATCCGCCCCGCGATCGCGCAGACCATCGTCCATCTCGGCCTGGACCTCGGGACCGTGATCACCCGCGCCAGCCTGGCCGACGCCCTGCGGTACGCCCTGCACGAGCTGGGTGCCGGCATCGTCAACGCGCCGGCGGACGGTGCGGGGTCGCGGTGAGCGATTTCGGGCATTCCACCTCCGCGCATGTGCCCGTGCTCCGGCTGGGCGACGTGCTGCTGGTCACCCTGCAGGGAGACCTGTACGACAGCACGGCGCAACAGCTCCAGCAGGACATCGCCGACACCATCGCCAGCAGCGGGGTGACCGGGGTGGTCATCGACATCTCCGGCATGGAGATCGTCGACTCCTTCCTCGGGCGCGTGCTGGCGGAGATCGCGGCGCAGTCCTCGCTGCTGGCCGCACGGACCGTGGTGGCCGGCATGCGCCCGGCGGTCGCGCTCACGCTGGTGGAGCTGGGGCTGACGCTGCCCGGACTGCACACCGCCCTGCACGTGGAAGCGGCCATGGACCTGCTCGCCCGCCGGACGCCGGCGTCCCGGCGCGGCCCGCAGTCCGCGGAGCCTCGATGATGCCGACCTCCGCAGGCGTGGAGACCTGCCTGCCGATCCGGTCCGACATGGATCTGGTCTGGGTCCGGCAGCACGTACGGCAGGCCGCCGGCCAGCTCGGCTTCGGTCTGGTGGAGCAGACGAAGATGGTGACCGCCGCCAGCGAGCTGGCCCGCAACACCCTGGTGCACGGCGGGGGCGGCCGGATGGAGGTGTCCCGGGCGGCCTGCGGCCGGGCGGTCGGGCTGCGGCTGACCTTCTCCGACGAGGGCCCCGGCATCCCGGACCTGGAGCGCGCCCTGAGCGACGGCTACACGTCCGGCGACGGGCTGGGCATGGGGCTCGGCGGCGCCAAGCGCCTGGTGCACGAGTTCTCGGTGAAGAGCGCCCCGGGCGAGGGCACCGCGGTGACGGTGATCTCCTGGCCGTCGGCTCCGCCGCGGCCGCGTGGAGGGATCTGATGCCGAGCGTGTGGGACGTGCCGGTGCACGACTCGACCCGGGTGCGCGACGCCCGGGTCGCCGCGGAATCCGCCGCGGCCCTGGCCGGGCTCGACTCGGCGCGCACGGCGGCCGCCTCGCTGGTGGCCACCGAGCTGGCCACCAACCTGCTCAAGCACACCCAGGGAGGACAGCTGCTGGTCGAGATCGTGCCCGCGCCCGCTCCGGCGGATGCCCGCGCCCCCGTGTGGTTCGTGCAGATAGCGGCGATCGACCACGGCCCCGGCATCGCCGACGTCCCGGCCGCCCTCAGCGACGGGTTCTCCACCGCGCGCTCCCTCGGCGCCGGCCTGGGCACATGCCGGCGCGTGGCGGACGACTTCGCGCTGCACAGCGTGCCGGGACGGGGCACGGTGGCCCTGGCCCGGGTCGGTGCCCGCCCCCGGGCCGCCGTGCCGGCCGGACTGCGTGCCGGCGGGGTCAACGTGCCCTTCGGCGGCGCGGAGACCTCCGGCGACGCCTGGGCCTGGGTCCGGTCGGGCGACCGCGCCACGCTGATGCTGGCCGACGGACTGGGGCACGGACCGGAGGCGGCACGCGCCTCGACGGCGGCGGTGGACGCGCTGCACGCCTCGGCCCACCTCACCCCCGCCGAGTGTCTACGGCACCTCGACACCGCGCTGAGGGGCACCCGCGGCGCGGCCGTCGCCGTGGCCCAGGTCGACAGCGGCGCGGGGCTCCTCCGCTTCGCCGGCATCGGCAACATAGGGGCCCGGCTGCAGGACGGGGACACCTGGCGCGCCCTGCTGTCCCGCCCCGGCATCGTCGGCGTCCACCGGCCCGGGACCCTGCGCGAGGACCGGATGCCCTGGGCGGCCGGCCGGCTGCTGATCATGCACAGCGACGGTCTGCCCAGCCGCTGGACGCCGCCCGCCGATCCCGGTGTGCTGTCCGCCGATCCGGCCGTCGTCGCGGCGGTGACCCTGCGCGACGCGGGCAGCGCCGCCCGACCGGTCCGGGACGACACCGCCGTGGCCGTACTGGCCCCGACAGCACGGGACCGCACATGAAGCGCACCTGGGAGATCGCCACCGTCACCGACGCCGCCCGGGCCCGTATCGGCACCGCCCGGCTGGCCGCCGCGTACGGCGTCACCTCCCTCGACCGCACCCGCCTGACCACCTCGCTCAGCACCCAGCTGCGCCAGTGCCTGACCAAGGGCGGCACCTGGCGCCTGACGCTGGACGTGGTCACCGACGAGGCGGGACCGGGGGCCCTGCACCTGTCGCTCACCGCCTGCGACCCCGCGGAGTCCGCCGCGCATCCCCCGTGGCGGGCCTCGGCCGTCTGCCCCGAGCCGTCGGCCCAGGTGGCCGGTTCCGCGCCGCCGGACGCCGCCGCGGAGCTGGCGGAGTCCCTGCTCGGTGCCGACGAGGACACGGCCCTGGTGCTGGAGAAGCTGTCCGACCAGGAGGAACTGGTCGCCTTCCACCGCGAGGAGCTGCACCAGACCAACCAGGGCGTGGTGGCCCTGCACGCGGAGCTGGACGCCGCCGGACGCGCCCAGCGGGAGGCCTTCGCCGCCGAGCGCAAGGCCCGCACGGAGGCGGAGAGCGCCCGCCGTCGGCTGACCTTCCTGGCGAACGCGAGCGCGGTGCTGACCTCCTCGCTGAACCACGACGAGATCGTGCGCCAACTGCCCGAGCTGCTCGTGCCCGAGTACGCGCGCAGCGTCGACGTCTGGCTGTTCGACGGCGACGCCGAGCAGGGTCCGCCGTCGCCCCACCCGGCCGCCGCCGTCGTCGCCGCCCGCACCGGCCGCCCCCAGTACGCCGCGCGCCGCCCCGGCGGGCTGCCCGGCGTCGACGACCAGCCGCCGTCGGCGCTGGATCCCGAACTGCCGCTGCTGTGCATCCCGTTGCCGACGCGCCGGGCCCCGCTGGGCGTGCTCACGCTGGCGCCGCCCGCCGGTGACGGCTGGGACCCCGACGACGCCGTCATGCTGATCGAGATCGCCCGCCGGGCCAGCATCGCCATAGACAACGCCCGGCGCTTCGAGCACAACCGCGACATCGCCGAGACGCTGCAGCGCGCCCTGCTCACGGACCTGCCGACGACACCGGGCCTGCGTCTCGCGGCCCGCTATCTTCCCGCCACCCACGGTCTGAACATCGGCGGTGACTGGTACGACGCCTTCCGCCAGCCCGACGGCGGCCTGATCGCGGTCATCGGCGACGTCACCGGCCACGGGCTGCACGCGGCCGTGATGATGAGTCAGCTGCGCACCGCACTGCGCGCGTACGCCGTGGACGGCGGCAGCCCCGGCACGCTGCTGACCCGGCTGCACTCGTTCCTGCATCATCTCCAGCCGGATCTGTACGCCACCGCCGTCATCGCCCGCTTCCACCCCGACGAAACCACCCTGACCTGGGCCGCCGCCGGGCACCCGCCGCCCGTGCTGCGCACTCCCGACGGGCAGGTGCACACGCTGGACGCGAAGCCCAGCGCCATGCTCGGCATCCCGCTCAGCCAGCAGATCCACGACCACACGATGGAGATGCCGCCCGGCTCGACGCTGGCGCTCTACACGGACGGTCTGGTCGAGCGGCGTGCCCTCGGCATAGACCCGGGCATCGAACGCCTCGCGCAGGCGCTCGGCTCCCTCGGGCCGGCGCGACTGGAACAGGACCTGGACGGTTCGGCGGACCGGATCCTGGACCCGATGCTGAGCGACTCCGAACGCGACGACGACATCTGCCTGCTGCTCTGCCACATCGCGGCGGACGGAGCCTAGTTCCGGAACCTCGATCGAATTCTTTCCCTCCTCCCGGTGCGTTTGGGTACCCGGGCGGGCATGGTGGTGCTCAACGCGTTCGTCTGCCTGCCGCACCCAGCTGGCGGAACGGCTGGAGGCACGGTGGGATCGGTGTGGTGCACACAGCGATCCAGGGCATGCGAGAGGCGTTGGATGCACACCGCCTGGAGCCGCAGAGAGGGATGGACACCGTGACACGACCCAGGATCCTGGTGGTAGGCGCGGGCTTCGCCGGCGTGGAATGCGTACGCCGGCTGGAGCGGAAACTCGCGCCCGACGAGGCGGACGTCACCTTGGTGACGCCGTTCTCCTACCAGCTCTACCTGCCGCTGCTGCCACAGGTCGCCTCCGGCGTGCTGACCCCCCAGTCGGTCGCCGTCTCCTTGCGACGCAGCAAGAAGTACCGCACCCGGATCATTCCGGGCGGGGCGATCGGCGTCGACCTGAAGTCCAAGGTCTGCGTGATCCGCACGATCACCGACCGGATCGTCAACGAGCGCTACGACTACATCGTGCTCGCCCCCGGCAGCATCACCCGCACCTTCGACATCCCCGGGCTGACCGAGCACGCGTACGGGATGAAGACCCTTGCCGAGGCCGCCTACATCCGCGACCACGTCATCTCCCAGCTCGATCTGGCCGACGCCAGCGACGACCCGGCGGAGCGCGCCTCGCGCCTGCAGTTCGTGGTGGTCGGCGGCGGGTACGCCGGCACCGAGACGGCCGCGTGCCTGCAGCGGCTGACACACGGCGCGGTCAAGCGCTACCCGCGCATCGACCCGGGTCTGATCAAGTGGCACCTCATCGACATCGCCCCGAAGCTGATGCCGGAGCTGGGCGACAAGCTCGGCCGCAGCGCGCAGGAGATCCTGCGCCGGCGCGGCATCGAGGTCTCCCTCGGCGTCTCCATCGCGAAGGCGGGCCCGGAGGAGGTCACCTTCACCGACGGCCGCGTGGTGCCCACCCGCACCCTGATCTGGACCGCCGGTGTCGTCGCCAGCCCGCTCATCGGCACGCTCGGCGCGGAGACCGTGCGGGGCCGGCTCGCGGTGAACGCCGAGATGTGCCTGCCGGGCCACGACGGCGTCTTCGCCCTCGGCGACGCCGCGGCCGTGCCGGACGAGGCCAAGGGCGGCGAGGGCGCCGTCTGCCCGCCCACGGCCCAGCACGCGATGCGACAGGGCAGGCACGTCGCCGACAACGTCGTGGCGACGCTGCGGAACAAGCCGGTGACGCCGTACGAGCACAAGGACCTCGGTCTCGTGGTCGACCTCGGCGGCACGGACGCCGTATCCAAGCCGCTCGGCATCGAACTGCACGGACTCCCCGCCCAGTTCGCCGCCCGCGGCTACCACTGGTGGGCGCTGCGCACCAACGTCGCCAAGGTCCGCGTCGCGACGAACTGGACGCTCAACGCGATCGCCGGCGACGACTTCGTGCGCACCGGCTTCCAGGCCCGCAAACCCGCCCGGCTGAAAGACTTCGAGTTCACCGACGCCTACATGACGCCGGAACAGGTGCGGGCCCATGTCGAGGGGACGGAACGCAAGGAAGTCTGAGCCGGTGCGCACGCTCCGGAGGCGTCATGCGATCCTGAGAGCCTGATCATGACGTGAAGCGGGAGTGAGTACGGCAGCGTGAGGGCAGCGGGTGGGTCGGTCCGGGCTCGGCTGAGCGATCTCGTCGCGGCGTCCGATCCCGGGTTGCTGCGGCTGGCCGCGGGCCTGAGAACGGTCAGCTCCATCGCCCTCACGCTGCTGGTGCTCTCCCTGTTCGACGCGGACGTACGGCTGCTGGTGGCGGGTGCCATCGCGGCCATGGTCTCCACCTTCGCCATCCGCGAGAAGCAGCGCGCCCAGCAGGCCATCACGCTGGCACTGGGCCTTCTGGTGGCGCTGGCCTCCGTGTCGCTGGCCGCGGTGCTGCACTCCCGGGTGGTGGGCGGCGACCTGTTCTTCGTCGTCCTCATCTTCTGCGCCGTCTACGTCCGCCGCTTCGGCGACCGGGGCACCGCACTCGGGTTGATCGGCTTCCAGATCTACTTCATGGCCCTGTTCGTCGGCGCCGACGTGTCGGAGCTGCCGACACTGTGCGGAGTCGTCGCCGCCGCCTTCGCCTCCAGTGCCGTGGTGCGTTTCGCGATCGTGTACGAGACGCCTGCGGGCATCCTGGAGCGGCTGCGCGAGGCCTTCCGCGCGCGGCTGGCGCAGCTGGTGACGGCACAGCTCGATCTGCTCGACGCCGGGCCGGACGAGATGGACAAGGCGCTTGAGGACGTACGGGACGGGACCGCGCGCCTGCACGAGACGGCCATGATGATCCAGGGCCGGCTGGACGAGGGAACCGCCGACGGGGCCACGGCACGGCTGGTGCAGCGCCGCATCGCGGACGCCGAGATCGCCGCCCAGCGCCTGGGCCTGCTCCTGCTGAACGCCCGTAGCGCAGAGCGCGCGAATACGCTCACCCTGCATCTGCCGGGCGCGCTCGTCCCGCCGGGCGGCCAGCTGCCCGTACCGGACGAGGCGACCGCCACCCTGCGCCGCGATCTGGAGGCGCTGCGCCTGCTGGTGCTGCGGCCCGTCTCGGCGGATACCGGGACCGGCCTGGCCCAGGTGCGCAACCGGTTGCTCGGTTACCGGGACGAGGAGAACCTGCCGAAGGCCACTCCCGCCGTCCAGGACGTCTTCCGCGGCATCGGTGAGGCGGCCCGCGCGGTGCTGGGGCTGCGGATCGCGCTCGGTGCGGCGCCGGACGACGCGGACGACAGCCCGTCGACGGCCCGCTCGCGCGAGGAGCTGGACGCCGAGGACGCGGCGATCGACGCGGGCGAGGAGGCCGCCGAGAAGCCGCAGTCGGGGCTGGAGCGGCCCACCACCCGCGCCGCCGTGCAGGTCGCGGTGGGATCGTCGCTGGCCATCATCGGCGGCGAGTTCCTCTCCAGCCAGCGCTGGTACTGGGCGGTGCTGACCTGCTGGATCGTCTTCATCAACACCGCCTCGACCGGCGAGATCCTGGTCAAGGGCTACCGGCGGCTGCTGGGCACAGTGCTCGGTGTGGTGGCCGGTCTGCTGCTCGCGGGCCTGGTCGGGCACCACACGTGGACGGCGTTCGCACTGGTCCTGCTGTGCGTGTTCGCGATGTTCTACACGGCCCCGCTGTCGTACACGCTGATGTCGTTCTTCGTCACCGCCGCTCTGGGCGTGCTCTACACGCTGCTGCACACCTACAGCCTGTCGGTGCTGGTGCTGCGCGTGGAGGAGACGGCGCTCGGCGCGGCCTGCGGGATCATCGCGGCGGCGTTCGTGCTGCCGGTGCAGACGGACAGCCGCACGAACGAACTCCTCGTCACCGTGCTGGACCGGCTCTCCGACGTCACCGATGCAGCCGTCGACCAGCTCAGCGGCGGCGAGCCGGCCGACCTGCTCGACAAGGCGCGTGACCTGGACCAGGCGCTGGCCGATCTGCGGGCGGCCACCCAGCCGCTGACCCACCCCGTCACCCCGATGCGGACGCGGCGCAACACCGCGCGCTACGTCGTCGCGCTCCTGGAGACCTGCGCGTACCACGCGCGCTCGCTGGCCGCGATGGCCGAGCTCCTGCCCACGCATCCCTCGATCGCCGCCGACCCGCGGCTGCGGCGGGCCGGACAACGCCTCCTGCGCAACATCGAGACCATCGCGGCGCGCGTCACGGACGAGCGGGCCGCCGCCGAGGTCCAGACGGGTGCGAGCATCGCCGCGCTCCTGGAGACCGACCGGCCCGGCAGCTCACGCTACGGCCGCATCACCGACCGGGTGCTCAGACATCTGCAGCGCCTGGACGAGGCAGTGGTGGGCCTCGCCCGGCCGCTGAAGGTGCCGGTGGCGCAGCCGAAGCGGTGAGCGCCCTCAGAAATCGGTGGGCAGACCGCTCGCCTCGGCGATGCCCCGCAGTTCCTCGTCCTGGCGATGTCGTTCCCGGATGTAGTCGGCGATCTCGCCCAGACGCTCCGGGTCGGAGGCGGTGTCGGCGTCGGTGATCACCCTGACCGGACCACTCCCCTCGAGGTCGATCTCGACGACCTCGTTGTCGAGGCGGCCGGTGACGGCGGCCGCGATGACCAGCGCGGCCTCGTCGCGGACCTCCTGGGACAGGCCCTCCTCGTTCTCCCCGTCCAGTGCGAAGTCGACGGCGGGCAGACGGTGTTCTTCCAGCGCTCGCAGGACCGGTTCGACCACGTCGAGCAGTTGCCTGTAGTCCTCCGTGTCCATCCGGGCGCGCAGAAGACCGAGGTAGAGGTCGACGGGCCGGTGCTCCGGTGGAAACTCGGATTCGCTCATCCGGACCGTGTTCCCCGTCTTGCTCAGATCACCCGTCTTGCTCAGATCAGACGCGGCGCCACCGGGCCAGGGCGATCGAGAAGATCCCGAACAGGACGAGACCGGCCGCGACGCAGACCAGCAGCCACGGGCCGAGCGGGGTGTGGGCGAAGGAGCGCAGGGTGTCGTCCATGCCTTTGGCGCGGTCGGGCTGGTAGTCGACCGCGGCGCGCACGGCGAAGGCACCCGCCGCGATGAACACCAGGCCGCGCGCCACGCCGCCGCCGACGCCGGTGATGTCCACCAGACGCCGCGACCACGGCGACATCTTGCCCAGCTTGAGTTCGTCGTGGAACTTGCGCCGTACGGCCTGGACGGCGATCCACACGCCCGCCACGACGACGCCGGCGGCGACCGCGCCGACGAGCCACTGCCCGGCGGGCAGGCCCATGGCCTTCGCCGTGACGTCGCGGGACTGCTTGTCGCTCGATCCGCCGCCGCTGTGGGGGCCGACCGCGAAGCTCAGCACGGAGTAGGCGACACCGGCGTAGAAGACGCACCGGGCCGCCGCCTGCAGCCGCTTGCGCGCCTTACGGCCGTCCCGTCCGGCCGAGCCGAAGACGGCCTCCGACAGGCGCCACAATGCCATGCCGACGAGTCCCACGCCGAGCGCCCACAGCAGGACGACACCGAAAGGCTTGCCCGCGAGTGTCTCGAGGGCGCCGCCTCGGTCGGCCTGGCGGCTGGTGTCGCCGAAGGCGACCTGCAGGGCGAGTACGCCGACCAGCATGTAGATCGCGCCGCGTGCGGCGAGGCCCGCCCGGGCGGCGCCCTCGGTCACCTGACCGCGCGCCGCTCTCTCGGCCCCCATCCGGCCCGACCGCGCCATGACATTCGCGTTCATCAGATCCTCCCCAAGGTCGTACGGCCCGGTCTCCACCGAGCCGTACGACGCGCTGTCGTTGCCTGCGCAACCTTGTGCCCCGCATCCGGCGGCCGACTCCGTGTGGACGGTCCAGCGCTTCGGGCACGACCACGCTGTCGTGCGCCGCGAGCCACCGGCCGCCGGTTCCCACGCACAGGCCGGACGGGGTCGTCAGCGGGACGTCATGGAACTCCGATCTCGGTCGCGGCCGGACGGACGGCGGGTGCGCCTGTCGCCTCCGGCCCGGCCAGGGAGGTCGCGGCGAGCATCCGGCGCGCCGCCTGCAGGGCGTGTCTCACATCGCGCGTGCCGGTCGACACGCACAGCGTGTAGGCCAGGTCCTGCGCCCGCGTGCTCGCACAGCCCCCGCCCGTCCCGGCGTCCTCGGCCACCACCGCCTCGTACTCCTCGACGAGTCTGTGCAGCACGGCGGGATGAGGTATCAGCATCCTCTGTCACTCCTCGTCGGCTCGTGGGGGCTCACGCCTTGGTGTTCCGGCGGCGGGTGTTCCGCTGCCCCATCGCCTCCGCGCGCACCCGGGCGCAGCTGCGGCTGATGAGACGGGAGACATGCATCTGGGAGATGCCGAGTTCGTCGGCGATCCGGCTCTGGGTCATGTCCTCGAAGTAGCGCATGTAGAGAATGGCGCGCTCGCGCTCGGGCAGGTGGCGCAGGCCCTCCTTGGCGGACTCGCGGTCGATCACGACGTCGAACGAGGAGTCGGACGAGCCGAGGGTGTCCGCGAGGCTGTAGCCGTCCTCGTCGCCCGAGAGTTCGGCGTCCAGGGACAGGGTGCTGAAGCTCTCGAGGGCCTCCAGGCCGGTGTTCACCTCGTCCTCGGTGAGTCCGGTGTGAGCGGCGATGTCGGCGGCGGTGGGTTCGGGGGTGCCCGGTGTCTGGATGAGGTCACGGCGGGCCACGCGGACCTTGTTGCGCAGTTCCTGCACCCGGCGGGGCACCCTGAGCGCCCACATCCGGTCCCGGAAGTGGCGCTTGACCTCGCCGGTGATGGTGGGGACGGCGTAGCTCTCGAAGGCGCCACGCTCGGGGTCGAACCGGTCGATCGCCTTCACCAGGCCCAGCGCCGCGACCTGGCGGAGGTCCTCGACGGACTCTCCGCGGTCGCGGAACCGGCCGGCGATCCGGTGGGCCATGGGCAGCCAGGCCGTGACGAGTTCGTCGCGCACCGCCTCGCGCTCCGGGCCGTCCTCCAGGACGGCGAGGCGGGCGAAGAGACGGGCCGTGTCGGGGGCGTCGTCGTGCCGCCGCCCCGAGGGGGCGGCCGTACGGGTTTGCTGCGTGCCGGTCGTGCTTGCCGACGTGTCGATGAGCATGCGGGATCGCTCCTGAACGAGGGTTTCAGGGACATACCGCGGGGTGGCCGACGCCCGGACCGACGAAGAGGGCCCGGGGAGTCATACCGCTCCCGCTGGGGCGCCTCCGGTCCGAAGCACGAACCTCCGTATGCCCGGACCCTGCCGGGTCAAACACGAGCGACCCACGAGGAGAAAAAGGGATTTCAGCTGAAAGGGACCACAGCGGTGATGCACTTGCCGCCCGCGGGCAGCTCGGCCACGTGGACATCGCGGGCCAGCCGGCACACGATGGGCCAGCCGTGACCGCCGACGCGCTGGCGTCGTCGAAGGTCCGTGGCGTTCCTCGCCACGGGCAGCCGGTCACTGCGGTCGCACACCGAGACGCTCACGTTCGCGTCGACGACGTCGACGCGGAAATCCGTGACGCCGCCGCCGTGCAGGATCGCGTTGGTCATCAGCTCCGAGACCACGAGCAGAGCGTCCCCGAGAGCCACCGGATCGCAGGGAGTGTGCGTGGTACGGCAGCGTTCGGTGACCGCTCGCTCGACGGCCAGCCGCGCGTCGGCGGGGTTGCACGACCGTGACGGGGCGGTCCGCTGCGCCCCCGGTCGCTCGTGGACGGTTGGGGTCCTGAGCTCCTCGCACATCGCCTGGCTCCCTGCTCGGTGAAGCTCCGGCCTCCGCGTGGGGGAGGGAAGCCGAATCGGTCACACCCGCGGCCGCCGTGTCCGGGCCAAGCCTCGCCGACACGGTCACCCCCGCCCGTTTCGCAGCGATTCCGCCGTCCGCCGCGTGAGGGCCGCAGGTCTCTGTGTTACGGCTCACCTGCCCCGGCTCACCCAAACCTCCTGCCCGGATCCGGACACTCCGGCCATCTCACGGCGCAAGGCGGGTACGCGGAACGTATGACCGATGTCGTGGACTCAGACGAGTTGCTGAGGCGCATCCAGCGCGCACGGGCCTGCGCACAGCAGGAGGAGGAGACATGGCGGGAGCGGGGTGAGGGCCTGCGCGCGACCGATCCGGAGGCGGCACGCGAGGCCGGCGTACGGACACTCGCCTACGAAGTGGTCCTGAGGGTGCTGGACGAGATCCTGCACCCGGGAGAGCGCGCCGCACAGGGCTGACGGCCGGGCACCGCCGATCACCGGATACGGCCGGTTGACGTCCCGCGCCGACGGGAACCCGGGGGCGCATGGCTGTCGACCACAATGAAGCACCCGTGCTGGAAGCCCTCGTCGAGTACCACCGCCGCGGGCGGCTGGGGTTCACGCCGCCGGGCCACAAGCAGGCACGCGGCGCCGATCCCGCCGTGCGCGAGGTGCTGGGTGACGCCGTCTTCCTCGGTGACGTACTGGCGTCGGGCGGACTGGACGACCGGCTCACCCGGGGAGAGGTCCTGGACCGTGCCGAGCGGCTGCTGGCGGATGCCGTGCACGCCGACCACACGTTCTTCACCACGTGCGGCAGCTCCCTGTCCGTCAAGGCGGCCATGCTCTCCGTCGCCGGACCGCACGAGAAGCTGCTGATCGGCAGGGACGCGCACAAGTCGGTCGTCTCCGGCCTGGTCCTGTCCGGCATCGAGCCCGTCTGGGTGGAGCCGCGCTGGGACCCGCAGCGCCATCTCGCGCATCCGCCGTCCGCCGACGCCTACGAGTCCGCCTTCGCCGCTCATCCCGACGCCAGGGGCGCGCTGGTCACCAGTCCGACGCCGTACGGCGCCTGCGCCGACCTGCGGGCGATCGCCGACGTCTGCCACCGGCGCTCCGTCCCGCTGATCGTGGACGAGGCGTGGGGTGCCCATCTGCCGTTCCACCCCGACCTGCCGTCGTGGGCGATGGACGCGGGCGCCGACATCTGCGTGACCAGCATCCACAAGATGGGCAGCGGGCTGGAGCAGGGATCCGTCTTCCATCTCCAGGGCGGCCTCGTCGCGCCGGAGCTGCTGAAGATGCGGGCGGACCTGCTGGGCACCACCAGTCCCTCGGTGCTGATCTACGCCGGACTCGACGGCTGGCGCCGCCAGATGGCCCTGCGCGGGCGGGAACTCATGGGCCGTGCGCTGGATCTCGCCGCCGAGGTCCGGGCCGCGATCGAGGAGATCGACGGGATGCACGTCAACGACCGGGCCGACTTCTGCGGCCCGGACCTGGCCGACGACTTCGACCCGCTGCCCGGCGTCATCGACATCGACGGGCTCGGCGTCACGGGGTTCCGGGCCGCGGACTGGCTGCGCGACCAGCGGGCGCTGGACGCCCATGTGGTCGACCACCGCCGCATCGGCGCGCAGATCACGCACGCCGACGACCGGGAGACGACCGGGGAACTGCTCGCCGCGCTGAAGGACCTGGCCCGCGCGGCACCGGGGCTCGGATCGGGTCCGCGGGTCGACGTGCCGTCGCCGGCCGAACTGCGCATGGAGCAGGCCGAGCTGCCCAGGGACGCCTTCTTCGGCCCCGCCGCCTCCGTGCCGACCGAGAAGGCCGCCGGCCGGATCGCGGCGGAGATGATCACGCCGTACCCGCCCGGCATCCCGGCCGTCCTGCCCGGCGAGCGGCTCACCGAGCCCGTGCTGCGGTATCTGCGCACCGGCCTGGAAGCGGGGATGAACCTGCCCGACGCAAGCGATCCCGAGTTCGGCACGATCAGGGTGGCCGCGTCCGGCAAGGAGGCCGCGAAGTGAATCAGGTCACTTGACCCGCTTCCGATTGCGCGAAACGGCCGCCGATGGTTTAGCGTTCATGCATACGTGGTGACGGAGTCGACCGTACCGTCCTCCGCCGCCACCGCTTACGGCCCTGGCTGGTCTCCCCCGTCCAGCCAGGGCTTTTTCATGTCCGCGGACTTTTTGCGGGAACTGCCGTACGCCAAGGTGCTCAGGGCGGCCGCAGCGGCTGAAATGGGCGTAGGGAAAGCAGCGCATCCGAACCTCGGCGAGGAGCCCCGCGTCATGACCAAAGCGACGAAACTGCTGACCGCCCTGCCCCCTCCACAGCGCCAGAGCCTGATGACGTTGGCGCGGGAGGTCTCCTTCCCGGAGGACACCCGGATCTTCGAGGCGGGCGGCCGGGCCGACCGCTTCTGGGTCATCCGCTCCGGCGCGGTCACGCTCGATCAACGGGTCAACGCGCTGCAGCGGGTGACCGTGGCGAGCCTCGGCGCGGGCGATCTCCTCGGCTGGTCCTGGCTGTTCCCCCCGCACGAGTGGGACTTCGGCGCGGAGGCCTTCAGCCCGGTCCGCGCCTACGAGTTCGACGCGGCGGCGGTGCTGCGGCTGTGCGAGGAGGACACCCAGCTCGGCCTGTCCCTGGTACGCGGCGTCGCGGAGATCCTCGCGCACCGGCTGGAGACGACCCGCGGCAAGCTGATGGAGAACGCCGGCCGGGGACGGAGCGTTCTGTAGGAGCGTCAGATCCGGTATCGCCGCAACGCCGGAACCGCCACCGCCAGGGCCAGCATCACCGCGACCACCAGGACGCCGCCGCCCGCCACCGCCGCACCCGGACCGAAGGCGGAGCCGGCCGTGCCGTGCAGGACGTCCGCGAGACGCGGGCCGCCTGCGACGACGACGGTGAAAACGCCCTGCATACGGCCGCGCATCTCATCCGTGGCGGCGGAGAGCAGGATCGCGCCGCGGAAGACCATCGAGACCATGTCGGCGAGGCCGGCCAGGGCCAGGAACCCCGCCGCGATCCACAGGTTGCCGCTCAGGCCGAAGCCGGTGATCGCGACGCCCCAGGCGACGACCGCGCCGATCACCATCCAGCCGTGCCGGCGGGCCCGCGAGAAGGTGCCGGAGAACAGGCCGCCGAGGACCGCGCCGATGGGGATCGCCGCGAACAGCAGGCCGAGCGCGAACCCTTCGCCGTAGGCCCCATAGGTCTCGGCGGCGAGCTGCGGGAACAGGGCGCGCGGCATGCCGAAGACCATGGCAACGATGTCGGCGAGGAAGGACAGCAGCAGCACCTTGTGCATGGAGATGTAGCGGAAGCCCTCCACGATCTCGCGGACGCCGGCGCGGCGCTTGGCGCCGCCCGCGAGCGGCGACAGGGCGGGCAGCTTGTAGACGGCCCACACCGTGACGCACAGCGCGAGCGCGTCGATCAGGTACAGCTCCGGGAGACCGATGACCGGTATCAGCACGCCGGCGAGCAGCGGCCCGACGACCTGGCCTGTCTGCATGACCGTCGAGCCGAGGGCGTTCGCGGCGGGCAGTTGCCCCTCGGGCACGAGGCGGGCGATGGAGGCGGTGCGGGCGGGCGCGTTGAGACCCCAGAACGCCTGCTGCATCGCGAGCAGGACCATCAGCGCGGCCACCGACTCCAGGCCGGTGATCGCCTGGACCCAGAACAGCAGCGAGGTGACGGCGATGCCCGTGTTGGTGATCAGCAGCAGCTTGCGCCGGTCCATGCTGTCGGCGACCGCCCCGCCCCACAGCGCGAACACGATCAGCGGCACCAGCCCGGCGAGGCTCGCGGCACCGACCCACGCCGAGGAGCCCGTGATGTCGTAGATCTGCTTGGGTACGGCGACCGCGGTGAGCTGGCTGCCGACGGCCGTGACGATCGTCGAGGACCACAGCCGGCGGTAGGCCGGGATGCGCAGAGGCCGGGTGTCCATGGCCCAGCGGCGCCACCCGCTCCGTGGCGGGTCGGCCACGACGGGCTCTGGTGTCTGTGGTTCCGTGCTGCTCTCGCTGGTGTCCACGACCGTCCTGGTTGCTTGCTACATCTACAGAGTTCGGCGTCCACTATGGCAGCACCGCCCGGGAGCCCGGTACGTGCGTGGCCGGTTCCGGCAGCTCAGGCCCGGACGGCGAGCAGCGCGCCGAGCGTGATCATCGTCACGGCCACCAGCCCGTCCAGCACCCGCCAGGCCGCCGGCTTGGCCAGGAAGCGGCCCAGCGCCCGCCCGCCGAAGCCGAGCGCCGCGAACCAGCACAGGCTGGCGAGGGCGGCGCCGAGGCCGAACGTCCAGCGCAGCGAACCCCGGTGGGCGGCGATCGACCCGAGCAGGAACACGGTGTCGAGGTAGACGTGCGGATTGAGCCAGGTCAGCGCCAGGCACGTGAGCACGGCCCGCCTGCGCGAGCCCGCCGCCTCGCCCTCCGGGCGCAGGGCTGCGTCGCCCGGGCGCAGCACCCGGCGGGCGGCGAAGATGCCGTAACAGAACAGGAAGGCGCCGCCGATCCAGCCGACCGCGGTGAGCGCCTGCGGGTACGCGACCACCACCGCGCCGACCCCGCCGACGCCGAGGGCGATGAGCACGGCGTCGGACAGGGCGCAGATGCCGACCACCGCGAGGACCGCGTCGCGGCGGATGCCCTGGCGCAGGACGAAGGCGTTCTGGGCACCGATGGCGACGATCAGCGAGAGGCCGGTGCCGAAGCCGGCGGCGGCGGTGGTCAAGGCGGTTGTCATGCCATTGACGCTAAGCAAGCGGCCTTCTCACGTACAGCTAAAGATTCTTACGTATCCTTAGCCTTCGTGAAGTCTGAACTGACGGAGCTTCCCCTCGACCAGGTGCGGACGCTGCTCGCGGTGGTCGACGAGGGCACGTTCGACGCGGCGGCCGCGGCGCTGCACGTGACGCCGTCCGCGGTGAGCCAACGGGTCAAGGCGCTGGAGCAGCGCACCGGCCGGGTGCTGCTCCAGCGCACCAAGCCCGTACGGGCCACCGAGTCGGGCGAGGTCGTCGTGCGGTTCGCCCGCCAGCTGGCGCGGCTGGAGCGCGACGCGCGCGCCGAACTCGGCATGAGCGGTGCCGGGGAGCCGACCCGGGTGTCGGTCGCGGTGAACGCCGACTCCCTCGCCACCTGGTTCCTCCCGGCGCTCACGCGGGTCGGCCAGGATCCCCGGCTCTGTTTCGAGCTGCGCCGCGAGGACGAGACCCGCACCGCGAGCCTGCTGAGGGAGGGGCTCGTGATGGCCGCGGTCACCTCGTCGCCCGAGCCCGTCACGGGCTGCTCCGTACAGGCGCTGGGAAAGATGCGCTACGTCCCCGTCGCCCACCCCGACTTCGCTCGCGAGCATCTCGACGGACCGCTGCGAGAGGTCCTCGCCACGGCGCCGACCGTGAGTTTCGACCGCAGCGACGACCTCCAGGACGCCTTCGTGCGCCGGCTGCGGCACGACCGGGTCGGTGCCAGCCGGGAACGGCACTTCGTGCCGACCTCTGAGGGTTTCGCGGAGTCCGTCGCCGCGGGTCTGGGCTGGGGCCTGGTGCCCGAGGTGCAGGCCGAGCGCCTGCTGAACGCCGGCCGCCTCGTCCTCCTCTCACCGGACCTGACCCTGGACGTGCCCCTGTACTGGCAGCAGTGGAAGCTCGACTCGCCCGCGCTGGCCGTGGTGGCGAAGGCGGTGCTCAGGGCCGCGGCGGAGACGCTGACGTGATCTGAGGCGCAGTCCGGCGCGGCGCGGGCCGGCCCTTCAGCGCTGCGACTCCAGTTGGGTCGCAGCGCTGTCCAGCAGCATCTCGAGGGCCGTCGGATAGGCGCTTCGGATCATGCGGGCCGCCAGCAGGGGCGCCGCCTCGGCGATGCGGGGATGGGTGGCGCGGGGCAGCCGGGCGTAGGTGGAGCGCCACATGTCCTCGTCCGCGTGCAGCGCCGCGCTCGGCAGGGCCAGCGAGGCGGCGTCCAGGGCGGCGAAGGCCAGGGTCTGGTCGATGAACGCGTGGTAGATGCGGACCGTGTCCGGCAACGGGAAGCCGGCCGAGCGCAGCACCTCCAGGACGGCCTCGTCGGCGGCCAGCTCGTTGGCCCGGCCGGTGACCCGGCTCGTGGTCAGCACGGCCGCCTGCGGGTGGGCGACGTAGGCGGCGTGGATGCGCAGGCCGACGGAGCGCAGGTCCGTCCGCCACTCCCCCGTCGGGCGCCAGCCGTCGAGGGCCTGGCCGATGAGCGCGTCGCCGATGGCGAGGGTGAGGTCGTCCATGCCGCGGAAGTAGCGGTAGAGCGTGCTCGGATCGGCGTCCAGGGCGAGCCCGAGGCGGCGGGCGGTCAGGCCCGTGCTGCCGTGCTCGCGCAGCATGCGCAGCGCGGTCTCGACGATCAGGTCCTCCGACAGCACCGTGCCGCTCTTCGTGGGCCGGCGCCTGCGCCGCCTCTCCTCGGGCACCACCGCTTTCGGCACGACACGCCTCCCGCCTTGCGCCGACCTTATGCCAACGCCATTGACCTTACGTGACGCCGCCGCGTTGTATCTGCGGCGGGGCCCCTCGTCACCGATCCTCAGATCAGGGAGATCTGTCATGCGTGTACTGCTCGTGGGTGCCGGCGGTGTCGGCACCGCCATCACCCGGATCGCCGCCAGGCGGCCGTTCTTCGAGGCGATGGTGGTCGCCGACTACGACCCGGCACGCGCCGAGGCGGCCGTCGCGGCGCTCGACGACAACCGTTTCAGCGCCGAGCGCGTCGATGCGGGCGACGAGGCGGCGGTGCTGGGGCTGCTGCGCCGGCACGCGTGCGACGTGCTCCTGAACGCCACCGACCCACGCTTCGTGATGCCGCTGTTCCGCGCCGCCCGCAGCGCCGGCGCCACCTATCTCGACATGGCGATGTCGCTGTCCCACCCGCACCCCGAGCGGCCGTACGAGTCCTGCGGCGTCAAGCTCGGCGACGACCAGTTCGCACAGGCCGCGGAGTGGGAGAAGGCGGGGGCGCTGGCGCTGGTCGGCATGGGCGTCGAGCCGGGCCTGTCGGACGTCTTCGCCCGGTACGCCGCCGACGAACTCTTCGACGAGGTCGAGGAGATCGGCGTCCGCGACGGCGCGAACCTCACCGTCGACGGCTACGACTTCGCCCCGTCCTTCAGCATCTGGACCACCATCGAGGAGTGCCTGAACCCGCCGGTCGTCCACGAGGCCGGCCGCGGCTGGTTCACCACTGAGCCGTTCAGCGAGCCGGAGGTGTTCGACTTCCCGGAGGGCATCGGCCCCGTGGAGTGCGTGAACGTCGAGCACGAGGAGGTGCTGCTCATCCCGCGCTGGGTGAAGGCGGACCGGGTGACGTTCAAGTACGGCCTGGGACGCGAGTTCATCGAGACGCTCAAGACGTTGCATCTGCTGGGCCTGGACCGCACCGACCCGGTGACCGTGCCGAGCGCGGCGGGTCCGGTGCAGGTCTCGCCGCGGGACGTCGTGGCCGCGTGCCTGCCCGACCCTGCGACGCTGGGCGAGCGGATGCACGGCAAGACCTGTGCGGGCACCTGGGTGCGCGGCGTCAAGGACGGTGCGCCGCGCGAGGTGTACCTGTACCACGTGGTCGACAACCAGTGGTCGATGGCGGAGTACGGCAGCCAGGCCGTGGTGTGGCAGACCGCCGTCAACCCGGTCGTGGCCCTGGAACTCGTGGCCACCGGCGCCTGGTCGGGCTCGGGTGTGCTCGGCCCGGAGGCGTTCCCGGCCCGTCCGTTCCTCGATCTGCTGACCGCCTACGGCTCACCGTGGGGCATGCGCGAGCATTGACGGGCCCGGCCCGGTGACCTTCTCAGAACTCCGTTGTTTCACTCACGCATCGACAGGTGACCCGCAATCGAGTAAGCCATCCGCGAGGGCACGTACGATTTCGATCGCAGGTGACAATGATGGACGAATGGCGAGACCGGGCCGCGTGCCGCAGTGAGGACCCCGACCTCTTCTTCCCGATCGGCACCTCTGGCCCGTCCCTTTTGCAGACCGAGCAGGCGAAAACGGTGTGCCGGCGCTGCCCGGTGCGGGAGGAGTGTCTGCGCTGGGCGCTGGACACCGGGGAGTGCATGGGCGTCTGGGGCGGCACGAGTGAGATGGAACGGCGCGCGCTGCGGCGGAGGCAACGCGCGTCGGCACACAACTGACGCCCCGGACCCGGGAGCGAAGACTCAGCCCTCCGGTTCCGCGGCGCCCGGCATGCGCAGGGTGAACACGGCACCGGAGCCGGGTTCGCAGGCCGCGAGGGCGGTACCGCCGTGCGCGGCGATCAGATGACGGACGATCGGCAGGCCGAGCCCGCTGCCCCCGGTGCGGCGGCTGCGGGACTTCTCGGCCCGCCAGAACCGTTCGAAGACGTGCGGCAGATCCTCCGGCGCGATACCGCTCCCGGTGTCGGCCACCGTGAAGACGACCTCGTCGCCGTCGCGGCGGGCCGCCAGGGTGACGGTGCCGCCGGCGGGTGTGTGCCGCAGTGCGTTGGAGACCAGGTTGCCGAGCGCCTGGCGCATGCGCACCGGGTCGGCGTCCAGCCACGGTTTGCCGTCGTCCTCGGTGCGTACGGTGACGCCGGCCGTGTCGGCGGCGACGCGGTGGGCGGCGGCGACCTGGTCCAGCAGGTCCTCCGCGCGCACCGGCTCACGGCGCAGATGCAGGGTGCCGGCGTCGGCGGCCGCCAGGTCCTGGAGATCGTCTATGACGCGCTGGAGCACCAGCGCCTCCTCGTGCAGCGAGGCGAGCAGCGCGGCATCCGGTTCGACGACGCCGTCCCGGGTGACCTCCAGCCAGCCGCGGATGTTGGTGAGCGGGCTGCGCAGCTCGTGCGCGATGTCGCTGACCATGGCCTTACGCTGGGACTCCAGGCGTTCGCGCCGCTCGGTCAGGTCGTTGAACGCCTCGGCCAGGATGCCGGTCTCGTCCCGTGTGGTCACCGGCACCCGTACGTGCATGTCGGGCGGTTGCTGGGCCGCCTCGGTCAGCGCCCGCAGGGGCCGTACGAGCCGGGTGGCGACGACCGCCGTCACCACGACGGTCACGGCGAGCACGAGGCCCGCGGCGCCGACGATCTTCGCCTTGTTGGCCGGGGACATGTCGAAGCGGGGCGGGGCGGTCTCGTCGTCTCCGAGGTAGAGCTCGGCCACGGGGGCGACGTAGGGGTCGAGTTGGGCGCGCAGGGCGTCGTCGGCGCAGCTCTGCGCGGTCTTCATCGCCGAGGCGTCGCCCATCTTGGCGTACTTGCCGATGACGTACCGGCTGGAGGAGACCGTCCCGTTGGGGTTGAGCATGAGGTACAGCGGTCCGTCGGAGCCGAGGCCGTGGCGCTCCAGGCAGCCGCGGGCACCCGTGGTGAGCGCGTCGAGGGCCTTGGTCTCGGTGCGGGTGGGGGTGCCGAGCAGCCCGTAGCCGCAGTCCTCGGCCAGGTAGTCGCCGGCGGTGGTGCCGTCCGGGTTGAGGATGACGGGGCGGCCGCTCGGAAGGGTCTCGATCCTCGTGTCGATGCTGAACCGGGAGTAGCAGGACCGCTGTTTCTCGGCGATCGCCTCCAGCCTGCCGCGTTCGCCCGAGGTGAGCCGGTACGGGCCGACCGCGCGCGGGTCGATGCCGGTGAGCTGCGCGCCGGACTCGCTGTAGGTGTCGCTGTGCAGGGGGTCGACGGTCGCGGCCGCGCCGAGCGGGAGGGCGGTGCCCTTGCGGGCGGAGTCGGCGATCGGTGTGCGGTCGGTGGTCGTCAGCGCGATGCGCCGGCCGGTCTGCGCGGCCAGCGTGCGCACGAGGGACTGGACGCCGTTCCACCGGGGATGGGTGGCGGCATAGCCGCTGAGTTCGGCGAGGATCTTCATGTCGTCGGCGAGGTCCTGCCCCTGTTCCTCGCGCAGGGCGCGGGTGGTGGTCTCCACCGCCAGCCAGGCCGTCGCCGCCACGGAGCACACCGCGATCAGGACCGTCGCGATCAGCAGCCGCACCAACAGCCGCTTGCGCAGGGGGATACGGCGCTTCACGGACGGCCGCCGCTGAGCTTGTAGCCGACGCCGAACACCGTCAGCAGCCGCGCCGGGCGCCGCGGGTCGGCCTCGATCTTGCGGCGCAGGTTCATGATGTGCACGTCGACGGCGCGCTCGGTGGAGGCGCGGTCGAAGCCGCGGGTGCACTGCAGCAACTGCCGCCGGGAGAAGACCCGTTCGGGCTCAGCGGCCATGGCCAGCAGGATCTGGAACTCGGCCGGCGTGCACTCCACCGGGGCGCCGTCGCAGCGCACCTCGTGCCGCTCCGGGTCGACGGCCAGCCCGGCCGCCCGTACGACCGGGTCCTCCCGTACGCCGACGGCCCGGCCGCTGCGCCGCAGCACCGTGCGGATGCGGGCCATCAGCTCGCGCGGACTGTACGGCTTGGTCATGTAGTCGTCGGCGCCCAGCTCCAGACCGAGCAGGACGTCTTCCTCGTCGGAGCGCGCGGTCAGCATCAGCACCGGGATGTCGCCGTCGGGCCGGTCGGCGCCGCGCAGGACCCGGCAGACCCCGAACCCGTCGACGAGGGGCAGCATCAGGTCGAGGACCACGAGGTCGGGTCTCAGCCTGCGGGCCGCGTCCAGCGCGGCCGCCCCGTCGTGGACCACCGTGGCCGTGTGTCCCTCCGCCAGCAGCGAGCGGCGTATGAGTTCGGCCTGCATCTCGTCGTCCTCGGCGACCAGCACATGTGCGCACACGCGGCGGATCCTAAGTGGTCAGCGGGCCAGGGACGGAGCGTCGCCCATGACGACGACGGGGTGGAGGCCGGGGTCCAGCGTGTGCAGCAGCTCCTTCATGTGCTGTTCGGAGATGCTCACGCAGCCGTGCGTGGGGCCGCCGTGGTCGACGTGGAACCATATGCCGCCGCCGCGGTTCGGTCCCAGCGGCCGGGTCCAGTCGAGGGGCGAGGTGCCCGGCTTGCGGTTGTAGTTGATCGCGACGACGTAGTCGAAGGCACCGGCGAGCGGTTCGCCCTCGAACCCCGTGCCGGGCGAGGTGAATCCGCCGGAGTGGTGGTACGGGAGCCGGGAGCCGGGGTCGCGCAGGAGGCCGCCGGCGTCGGTGAGGCCGAAGACGCCGACGGGCGAGCGCAGGTCGTTGCCCATGTGGTGCTCGGACCAGCCCTTGAGCGCGTTGTGCGCGGGCCAGGTCACGCCGGCCTGCCAGCCCTCTTCGGTGCGCCGGTACAGGACGACGGTGGACCGCGGGGAGTTCTTGCCACGGCCGGTCACGACGATCGCCTGGCGGGCGTCGGCGGGAATCTCGGCCAGGGTCTTCGGCCCGATGCCGGGCAGCTGCAGCGGAGCGCCCTGGGCGGACATCTCGGGCGAGGCCGGGACAGCAGGGCCGGCGGCGGGTGCGCTCGACGGCCGCTCGGCGGCGGGCCCGTGGGCCGGCGACGCCACGGCCCCGCCGCCGCATCCCGTCAGGAACAGGGAGGCGGCGAGCAGGGCGACACGGGGTCTATTCATGATCACGGATCGACTGTGACCGACTCATGTGAGGATCTCGTCAGGTTTTGGGCGCCGTTCGACTGCCCCAGACCCTACATCCACGTGGTGAACGGCGAGTTAAGGCCGTCACCGATACGGCTGGTGCCCGTGGGGCGCCCTTCCACAGGTGCCCGCACGCCCCTGGGCCACCCTCGTTCGGGTCACGTCACACAGCGTCGTCCGACGGCTCCGCTCTACGCTCGACAGCACCTGTCACCGTGGAAAGGACCGGCCATGAGCGTGCGCGTGCGGCGTGTGTACGAATCGCCCGAGGCGGACGACGGCGTCCGGGTCCTCGTCGACCGGCTGTGGCCGCGCGGGCTGTCGAAGGACGCGGCGCACGTGGACGAGTGGCCCAAGGCGCTCACCCCGTCGACGGACCTGCGCCGCTGGTACCACGCGGGCGAGGGGTCCTACGAGGAGTTCTCCGACCGGTACGAGGCGGAACTGGACGCCCCGGAGGCGGCCGAACTCCTGCATCGCATCCGGGAGTTGGCCGCCAAGGGAACGGTGACGCTGCTGACCGCCGCCAAGGAGCCGGCGACGAGTCACGCCGCCGTGCTCGCCCGTCTCCTCGAGGACGGTTCGAGGTAGTTCTCGGCGACGGCCAGCGCGGCCGCCATGATGCTGAGCTGGGGGTTCACCTCGGGACAGCCCGGCAGCACGGACGCGTCGGCGACGAGGACCCCCTCGACACCACGCAGCCGGCCCTCGGCATCGGCCGGCGCCCGCAGCGGATCACCACCGGCGGCGGCCGTTCCGGTCGGATGGAAGGCCGACAGGTGCAGATCGCGCGGGGTGATCCCGGCGAGCAGGGCGTCGAGTTCGTCGAGGGTACGGGCCCGTGGCGCGCGCGGGATGCCGGTGAGGACCTCCTGGGCGCCCGCGGCGAACAGGACGCGGCCCATGGCGTGCACCGCCGTCATCAGCCGGTCTCCGTCCCGGGGGTCCAGGCGGTAGCGGACGAGGGTGCGGTCGCGGCCCAGCACATGGCCCGAGGGCCGGTCGGCGATCATGGCGCCGAGGACCGCGAGCCGGTCGGCACCCTCCAGTTCACGGCGCAGGGAGCGGCCGAGGCCGGGGAGGACGAAGCTGCTCATGCCGGGTGGGCTCGCCGTCGCCTCGATCAGGATGCCGCGGTGGTGCAGTTCCTCGACACCGGCGCTCTGCAGGACGCCCTCCCAGGAGGTGACCGGTTCACCGAAGCGGCCCGCGACGCTGGTGGCCGGGTGCACGCTGAGGTTGCGGCCCAGACGGGGGTGACCACCGAGACCGGACCGGCGCAGCAGCGGCGGGGTCTGCAGCGCGCCCGCGGCCGTCACGACGAGAGGGCTGAGGATCTCCAGCTCGCTGCCGTCCGCCCGGCGCGCCGCGATGCCGGCCGCGCGCGGCGGGCCCGGACGGTCGGCGTCGAGCAGGATCCGCAGGACCCGCGCGCCGGTGACGATGCGCGCCCCGTCGGCACAGGCCTCGGGCAGGACGGAGAGCTGCACGCTCTGCTTGGCCCCGGTCGGGCAGCCGACCACGCACTGGCAGGAGCCCTTGCAGCCCGGTGCGTTGCGCCGGAGCGGGCCGGCCCGCCAGCCGAGCCGCTCCGCGCCGGCCAGCGCGAGCAGGCCGTTGCTGCCGAGGACGTCGAGCGGCTGGGTGGCGACGCGCAGTGTGCGTTCGACCTCGTCGAGCCGGGCGGGGAATCCGTCGGCCAGATGGAAGCCGTGCCGCCTGCTCCAGCGGTCGAGGACGTGGTCCGGAGTGCGGTAGCAGGTACCGGAGTTGACGACGGTGGTGCCTCCGACGGCGCGCCCGACCGGCAGCAGTAGGGGCGGGTTGCCGAGGGCGGCGGTCGCTCCGCCGTCCCGGTACAGGTCGGTGAAGCGGTCCAGGGGCGCACGGCGGCCGAAGGACGCCGTGGTGTGGTGCTCACCCTCCTCCAGCACGACGACGGAGAGCCCGGCGCGCGCCAGGGTCCGCGCGGCCACCGCTCCCCCGGCGCCGGAGCCCACCACGACGGCGTCGGCGGTCGCGCGGTCGGGCCACTCGCCTGCGGGCGTGCAGTCCAGCGGCGGGTCCTCGGGGGCGCGCGGTGCCCGTGGGGCCGGGGTCCGCTCGGTGGACGCGGCGAGCAGCACGGGGACCTTGAGCAGGTCGAGTGCCGGTACGAGTCCGGGGCGCGCGGCGAGCGAGCCGAGCACCGTCTCGCGCTCGTCCGGGGTGAGGCCGGCCAGCCGGCGCCCGCTGTGCAGGACGGCGTACGCGTCCACGGCGGTGGCGGCGGCCCGCACCGCCGCCCGAACGGACGCGGGCAGCGCGGACAGGAACGTGTCGAGTCTGCCGGGCACGCGCGTGAGCCACTCCTCGTCGCCGGTGTCGGCGAGCAGGGCGGCCACCAGTCCGGGCGCGGTCACCGGTCCCCCACCTCCGCGTGCGCGGTGCCCTGCAACGTCCATGAGGCTTCGCTGCGCCAGCGGCCCCACCAGCGCTCCAGCAGGACCGTCGCGTCGGCGCTCTCGCTGTTGCGGCACACCGCCTCGGCACCGTCCGGGTCGCGGTAGTCCAGGGCGAGCGTGCGTTCCCCGGGCTGGGTGACCTCGACGCGGATGCGCCGCAGCAGCGTGCGGCCGGTCACCGTCCAGACGGGCAGTCCGATCCGGGCACGGAACCGTCCGATCCCGAGCAGGCCCACCGCCGAACGCTCGGCGCGCCGCGGCCATTCACGGCCCCGGTACCGCAGCCGCAGGAAGACCAGCGGGGGCAGGCGCCGCAGTACGGGCCGTGTCGAGACCGCGGCGATCACCTCCAGGACGTCGGAGTCGCCCAGGTCCGCGTGGAGCCAGGCCCAACGGTGGGCGTTGCCGTGGCCGTGGATGCGGGCGGAGGCGCCGGGGGCGGCGCGCAGGGTGAGGGTGTTCTTGCCGTCGCTGAAGGTTCCGTCGTACGTGGCCCGGGCGGCCGGGAGCATGTGGGCGGCGGGGAGCAGGGGGCGCCGCCACGACCAGCGGGGGAAGGTGAACAGCGGCGCGGACAGGGGCTGTTCGGTGAGGTCCCAGTCGAAGTCACCGGCGCTTCCGGTCAGTCGTCCCGCGGTCGCGTCGACGCCGGCGGCCGAGAAGCCCTCGGCCGGGTCGTTCCAGGGCGCGGGTCCGAAGCGGATGTGGCGGACCTCTCCCTCCTGCGGGAAGACGGCCGCCCAGCCGTGGGCCTGGGGCGCGGATCCGTCGGTGGGCGCGACCAGTTCGTGGTGCAGCCAGATGCCGGTGCGGGTCGCGGGGTCGGTGAGGGTCGTGTACCAGACCTCGGTACGGCCGGGGGTGCCGTCCCAGCGTGGCGCGGCGTACTCGGCGGGGTCCTCCCGGCGGGGAAAGCGGAAGCTGAGCAGGAAGGGCGCCAGCCCGGTCGTGACGGGGAAGCGGAGGGTGCCCTGCCCGGCCCTCGCACCGTCCTCGTACAGCGTGAACGGCAGCACCGTCATCGACTTCACCGGATGGCGCGGGGTCACCGACTTCCAGCCGTCCAGGGTGAGTGAGCGGCCGTCGGCGGTGCAGGTCAGGCGGTAGCGGATGCGGCGGCGGGCGAGGGGCGATATCTCCAGCTCGCCCGTGGCGTCCGGGTCGTCGGCGAGGCCCGAGATGCGGACACGGCCGCCGAGCCGGGCCCGGGTGGTGCGATGCGGCCGCAGGACCTCGTCGGCCTCGGCCCGCAGGTCGAGGCGGACACGGCGGACCCGGTCGTCGCCGTCGAGCCGGACCGTGCCGAGCATGGTCTCCGTGAACGTCGTGCCCCTCATGCCAGTCCCTCCAGCATGATCTTCTCCGTGTCGCGCAGATAGGCGTCGGCCGCGGCGTGCGCCCGGCTGCCGTCGCCGGACGCCACGGCCTCCACGACCGGGGCGAGTCGCCGGCGGGCGGCTTCGGCGTCGGTGAAGGGGCCGCGCAGACCGGCGCGCACGGGGAGGTAGGCGTTGAAGAGCGTGTTGGTCAGGAGCACGTAGACGCGGTTCCCGGTCGCCCGGGCGAGGGCGCGGTGCACCTCGACGTCGGCCAGCTGCACGGCGTCCGCGCCGTCCGCCTCCCGTACGGCGTCCAGGAGGCGGCCCAGTTCGGCGTGCTGCTTGCGGGTGGCCCGCACCGCGGCCCGCTCGGCTATCAACGCGCCCACGGAGCGCCGTACTTCGAAGATCTCCCGGACCCATTTCGCGTCGTGGCGCACGAGCATCGGCAGGAGGTCGGCGCCGCCCAGGCGGGCGTAGTCGCGCACCTTGGTGCCGACGCCGTGCCGGGTCTCCAGGAGCCCGGCCTGGACGAGGCGCCCGAAGGCGTGCTTGAGGGTGGTCCGGGTGACGCCGTAGCCGTCGGCCAGCCGGCGCTCCGGGGGCAGGTAACTGCCTGCCGGATGGCGTCCGTCGAGGATGTCGTCGCGCAGCCTGGCTTCGAGGACGTCCACGATCGTCTCGCGGGGCAGTGCCTCCACGGATGCCTCCTGAAGGGGTGGATGAGTGGCTGAGCCACTCAACCAGCGGACGTCACCGGCGGTCAACCCCTCTGTGGCAGCCGGTCGTTCGCACGACGATGCCGCGGGGGCGGCCGGATTCCTTCCCCGGCCGCCCCCGCGGCATCGTCAGTCGGCAGGTCAGGCGGTCTGCCGCGCCGCCGCCCGTCCGGCCGCACGGCCCGAGAAGAGGCAGCCGCCGAGGAAGGTGCCCTCCAGCGCGTTGTAGCCGTGGACACCGCCGCCGCCGAAGCCGGCGACCTCGCCCGCCGCGTAGAGACCGTCGATCGGGTCGCCGTCAGCGCCCAGGGCGCGGGAGTCGAGGTCGGTCTGGATGCCGCCGAGCGTCTTGCGGGTGAGGATGTTGAGCTTGACGCCGATGAGCGGGCCCGCCGCCGGGTCGAGGATGCGGTGCGGGGTGGCGACGCGGCCGAGGCGGTCGCCGATGTAGCGGCGGGCGTTGCGGATGCCCTGGATCTGGGAGTCCTTGGTGTACGGGTTGGCGATCTGGAGGTCGCGGGCCTCGATCTGGCGGCGCAGTTCGGCCGCGTCGAGGAGCGGCTTGTCCGTCAACTCGTTCATCTTCGTGACCAGTTGCTCCAGCGTCGGCGCGGTCACGAAGTCCGCGCCCTTGCGCAGGAAGGCGTCGACCGGGCCCGGAGCGCCCTTGCCGAGGCGGTTCTTCAGCACCGCGGCCTTGTCCTTGGCGGTGATGTCCGGGTTCTGCTCGGAGCCCGACAGCGCGAACTCCTTCTCGATGATCTTCCGGGTGAGGATGAACCAGGAGTGGTCGTAACCGGCGATGTCCTCGGTAGTGCGCAGGTACTTGAGGGTGCCCAGGGTGTCGTAGCCCGGCAGACAGGGGTCGGGCAGCCGGCGGCCGAGGGCGTCGAACCACAGCGAGGACGGGCCGGGCAGGATGCGGATGCCGTGGCCGGGCCAGATCGGGTCCCAGTTGCGCAGGCCCTCGGTGTAGTGCCACATACGGTCGCGGTTGACCAGCCGCACGCCCGCCCCGGCGCTGATGTCGAGCATGCGGCCGTCGACGTACGCGGGGACGCCGGTGACCATCTCGGCGGGCGGGGTGCCCAGGCGCTCGGGCCAGTAGCGGCGGACGATGTCGTGATTGGCGCCGATGCCGCCGGTGGTGACGACGACGGCCTGGGCGGTGAGCTCGAACTCGCCGACGCCGTCGCGGTTGGAGGCGACGCCGCGGGCGGAGGAGTCGTCGGCGAGGACCGTGCCGCGCACCCCGCGCGCCGCGCCCTCCTCGATGACGAGCTCGTCGACCTGGTGGCGGTGATAGAAGGTCAGCAGCCCGTCGCGCGCGGCCTTCTTCGCATGGTCCACGAACGGCTCGACGACGCCCGTGCCGGTGCCCCAGGCGACGTGGAAGCGGGGCACCGAGTTGCCGTGACCGTCGGCCCTGAGGTCGCCGCGCTCGGCCCAGCCGACCGTCGGCAGCAGCTTGATGCCGTGCCCCTCCAGCCAGGACCGCTTCTCCCCCGCCGCCCACTCGACGTACGCCCGCGCCCAGCGCACCGCCCAGGAGTCCTCGTCGTCCGTGCGGTCGAAGCGGGCGCTGCCCTGCCAGTCGTTCCAGGCCAGGGCGAAGGAGTCCTTGATGCCCAGGCGCCGCTGCTCCGGGGTGTCGACGAGGAAGAGGCCGCCGAAGGACCAGAACGCCTGCCCGCCGAGGTTGGCGGCGTTCTCCTGGTCGACCAGCGCGACCCGCCGGCCCCGGCTGGTGATCTCATGCGCGGCGACCAGGCCCGCGAGGCCCGCTCCGACGACGATGACGTCCGCATCCATGGCGACCGATCCTTCTCTCAGTGAGGGTCAGGGTTGGGGGGAGCTGCCGTCGGTCAGCAGCGCCGTGAGCAGTTGCTTGAGCCAGGCGCGGGCGCCCTCGACGTCCTTGTCCAGCAGCAGTTGGGTGGTGACTCCGTCGTACGCGGCGACCACGGCGTGGGCCGCGCCGTCGACGTCGCCGAGCACGGCAGGCAACGTGCCGAACCCCCGTGCCCGGCCGAGCCGTTGGGCGATCGCCGAACGCAGCCGCGCCCGGTGCTCCAGCAGTGTCCCGGCGACCCGCTCGTCGCGGGCGGCGTGCACGAGGAAGTCGGTCTTCACCAGGAGCCAGTCCAGGTCGAGGAGCAGCACCTCGGTGACACGGTCGACGGCGGCCGGCACGTCGAGGTCGGGACCGTCCTGCGCGAGGGCCCCGGCGACCTGGTCCGCGATCAGGTCGGCGCGCTGCCGGTAGAGGGCGAAGAACAGCTCGTCGAGGCTGTCGAAGTTGGAGTAGAAGGCACCCCTGCTGTAGCCGGCGGCGACGCAGACCTCCTCGATCGAGACCCGGCCGAAGCCCTTGGCGGCGAAGACGGCGAAGGCGGCGTCGAGGAGGTTGACCCGGGTACGGACCCGGCGCCGCGTCACGCGCCGTTCCGTTCGTTCCTCGACCGCCATCACCGCTCCCTCACCGCCGCTGGTTCGATACGCGAATGTATCCGATACAGCGATGTATCGAAAGAGCTCACCGAGTGACCGGACCGGCCCCGATCGAATGGGAACAGATTTTCGATTAGAGGAGTACGCTGGTCTCATGACCACGCACCTCCAGGGCTCGCTCTTCGACCAGACCGACCAGCTGCGGCTCGGGTCCCTCGACGGGATCCGCCGGACTCAGCTCGGCCTCGGTGCCTGGATCGACGTCCTGCCCGGGTGGCTCGGCGGCTCGGACGGCCTGTTCGAACAGCTGGCGGCCGAGGTGCCGTGGCGTGCGGAGCGACGCACGATGTACGACCAGGTCGTCGACGTGCCCCGGCTGCTGGCCTTCTACGGCGCGGGCGACGTCCTGCCGCACCCCGTCCTGGACGAGGCCCGCGCCGCGCTGTCCGCGCACTACGCCCGCGAACTGGGCGAGCCGTTCACCACGGCCGGACTCTGCTACTACCGCGACGGACGTGACAGCGTCGCCTGGCACGGCGACCGGATCGGGCGGGGCGCCCGCGAGGACACGATGGTCGCGATCGTGTCCGTGGGCGCGCCCCGCGATCTGCTGCTGCGTCCGGTGCGGGGCGGAGAGAGCGTGCGGCGCCCGCTGGGGCACGGCGACCTGATCGTGATGGGCGGCTCCTGCCAGCGGACCTGGGAGCACTGCGTACCGAAGACCACTCGCGCCACGGGACCGCGCATCAGCGTCCAGTTCCGCCCGCACGGCGTGCAGTGAGGCGGAGAGGCGGCCGCTTCGGCTGCGCGCAGGGGGCTGCCTCCGGCGGACGGTGCCGGAGGCAGCCCTTCCCTCCGCGCACGGTGCACGGCACGCGCTTACCGTTCGGATTGCGCCCCTGAGCTCGCACATTGGCGCGGACCCACCGCTTCCGGTGCGGGCCGGATCTGCTTTGCTGGTGCCGTCGGGCAGGGACCACATCACCAGGCGGGGCAATCATGCGGGCAAACGTGCGGCAAGTCGCGGACAGCATCCACCTGGTGCACGGCAGCAACACCAACTGGGTGATCCTCACCGAGGGGAACGAGATCACCCTCATCGACACCGGCTACCCGGGCGACCGCGAGCAACTGCTCGCCTCCCTGGAGGCGGTGGGCGGTGCGCCGGAGGCGGTCGCGGCGGTGCTGATCACCCACGCGCACAACGACCACCTCGGCTCGGCCGAGTTCCTGCGCTCCACCTACGGCACGCCCATCTACCTCCACCCGGCCGAAGTACCGCACGCGCGGCGGGAGTTCCTGCACCAGGTGAGCATCGGGCAGGTCCTGAGGAACAGCTGGCGGCCCGGCGTGCTGCCCTGGTCGGTGCACGCCCTGCGCTCCGGCGGCACGGCCCATGTGCCGGTCGCCTCGCCCGAGCCCTTCCCCACCTCGGGGCCGCTGGACCTGCCCGGCCGGCCCGTACCGGTGCACACCCCCGGCCACACCGACGGGCACGCGGCCTTCCATCTGCCGGACGCCGGCGTGCTGATCTCGGGCGACGCCCTGGTCAGCGGTCACCCCACCTCACGGATCGAGGGCCCGCAGCTGCTGCCCGACATGTTCCACCACGAACGCGCCCGCGCCGTGGCCTCGTTGGACGTCCTGGCCGCGCTCGACGGCGATCTGATGCTGCCCGGGCACGGCCCCGCACACCGCGGTCCGGTGGGTGAGGCGGCACTTCTGGCCAAGGAGCGCGCCCTTTAAGGTGAGGTGACGATCACCGCGAGGGCGAGGACACGCGAGCCATGGCACTGCAGATCAGCGCGACGAACCCGGAGCATCCCGCGCTCCTGCTGGCCCTGCCGTGGCAGCTGCCCCTGGAGCAGTGGCCGGACGAGTACCTGGTCCCGCTGCCGCGCGGCATATCCCGTCACGTCGTGCGCTACGCCCGCGCCGGCGAGGAGGTGATCGCCGTCAAGGAACTCGCCGAACGGCCCGCCCTGCGCGAGTACGAGCTGCTGCGTGACCTGGACCGGCTCGGCATCCCCGCGGTCGACCCGCTCGCGGTGGTCACCGGCCGCGTCGACGGCGCGGGCCAGCCGCTGGAACCGGTGCTGATCACCCGGCATCTGCGCGGCTCGCAGCCGTACCGCTCGATGTTCGAGACGACGATGCGGCCGGCCACCATGCACCGCCTCATGGACGCCCTGGCCGTGCTGCTGGTCCGCCTGCACCTGGCCGGGTTCGCCTGGGGCGACTGCTCGCTGTCCAACACCCTCTTCCGGCGCGACGCGGGCGCCTACGCCGCCTACCTGGTGGACGCCGAGACCGGCGACCTGCACCCCCAACTCAGCACCGGGCAGCGGGAGTACGACCTCGATCTGGCCCGGGTGAACATCAGCGGCGAGCTGCTGGACCTGGAGGCGTCCGGGGCGCTGCACCCGTCCGTGGACCCGATCGAGTTCGGCATGGAGATCTGCGCGCGCTACCGCGGCCTGTGGGAGGAGCTGACCCGGACCTCGGTGTATCCGGCGGGCAAGTACCAGTACATCGAGCGCCGGATACGCCGTCTGAACGACCTCGGCTTCGACGTGGCCGAGATGCAGATCGCCCACTCCTCCAACGGCGACACCGTCACCTTCGTGCCCAAGGTCGTCGACGCCGGCCACCATCAGCGCCAGCTCCTGCGCCTGACCGGGCTGGACGCCGAGGAGAACCAGGCCCGGCGGCTGCTGAACGACCTGGAGAGCTGGATGGCCACCCAGGACGACTACGCGCCCGGCGACCCCCTGGCCGCCCGCCCCGAGGTGCTGGCGCACCGGTGGGTCCGGGACGTCTTCCGGCCCACCGTGCGCGCCGTACCCGCCGGGCTGCGCGGGTCGATGGACCCGGCGGAGATCTACCACGAGCTGCTGGAGCACCGCTGGTACCTCTCCGAGCGCGCGCAGCACGACATCGGGCTGGACACGGCGGTCGAGGACTACATCGAGAACATCCTGCCCACGGCCCGCGAGACGCTTCAGCCCACCGTGGCCGAGTGACTCAGGTGTGCGGGACCACGGCCACCGGGCAGGGCGCGTGGTGCAGCACGCCGTGCGCGACCGACCCGATGCGCGCCCCCACGGACGTACGGTGCGCGCGCCGGCCGACGACCATCAGCTGAGCCCGCGCGGCCATCGACAGCAGCACCTGGCCCGCGCTGCCGATCTCCACGTGCTCGATCACGGGCACGTCGGGGAACTGCTCCCGCCACGGCTGCAGCGCGGCGGCGAGCGACTTCTTCTCGAACGGCTCCAGACCGCCCGCCTCGTCGAGCAGGGCCATCGAACCCGGGCTGTAGGCGAACACCGGCGGCACCGTCCAGGCCCGTACCACCCGCACGCCGGCGCCGCGGGCGGCCGCCGTCTCGAACGCGAACCGCAGGGCGTCGGCGCTGTCCTCCGCGTCGCCCTGCTGACCGACGACGATCTCGCGGCCGGCCGCCTCGGCCGTCGGCTGGTCCCCGGCGCGCACGAGCACCACCGGCCGCGTCGCCCCGGCGATCACCTGCTGGCCGACGGAGCCGAGCAGGAAGCCCACGACGGGCCCGTGCCCGCGCGAGCCGAGCACCAGCATCTCCGCCTCCGCGGCCGCGGCGACCAGCGTCTCGGCCGAGTCCCCCGCCACGACCTCGGAGACGACGTCCAGGTGCGGATGGCGCGCGGTGACGCCGCGGACCGCCTCGTCGAGCCCGTCGCGCACCCATCCCGCCTGGGTGTCCGGGTCCGCCGCGTCGATCGCCTCGTACGGCTGGAAGCGCCAGGCCTGCACCACGCGCAGCGTGCGGTCCCGGCGGACCGCCTCGCGGGCCGCCCAGTCCAGCGCGGCGAGGCTCTCCTCGGTCCCGTCGACTCCCGCGGTGATCGGGCGCGTCATGGTGGGTGCCTCCCAGTGTCGTGGTCACGTCGCTCGGGATCAGTCTTCACTACGCTGCTGCCATGGCCTTGGAATGGGAGCAACTCAACGTCGACGCCGCCGACCCGGTCGCCCTGGGCCGCTGGTGGACCGAGGCGCTCGGCTGGGTCGTGGTGAACGACGCGGCCGACGAGTACGAGATCCGGCCGGCGAAGGACCGCCTGCCGGGACTCCTCTTCGCCCCGGTCCCGGAGGGCAAGACGATCAAGAACCGCCTCCACCTCGACCTCCGCCCCGACGACCAGGAGGCGGAGGTCGCCCGGCTCCTCGCGCTCGGCGCGCGGCACGTGGACGTCGGGCAGAGCGACGAGGTGACATGGGTCGTGCTCGCGGACCCCGAGGGCAACGAGTTCTGCGTGCTCTCCTCACGCCGCCCCTGACGGGGCACCTGCCTTATGGCGGAGCGAACCGGGACGATCGAACATACGATGGGCGGGAGCCGGCGCGGCGACCCCTCAGCGACAGGGCTCGCCATGCCGTCGGTCCGACCACTCGGGGTGGGAGACGTATGGCACAGGCGTCCGACGCAGCGCGGACCGTCATCATGACCGTGGACGACGACCCGGGGGTGTCCCGGGCCGTCGCCCGCGACCTGCGGCGCCGCTACGGCGAGTCGTACCGGATCGTCCGCGCGGAGTCCGGGGAGTCGGCGCTGGAGGCACTGCGGGAGCTGAAGCTGCGCGGTGATCTCGTGGCCGTGATCCTGGCCGACTACCGCATGCCGCAGATGAACGGCATCGAGTTCCTGGAGCAGGCCCTCGACGTCCATCCGGGCGCGCGGCGGGTGCTGCTGACCGCGTACGCGGACACCAGCGCGGCGATCGACGCGATCAACGTCGTCGACCTCGACCACTACCTGCTCAAGCCCTGGGACCCGCCCGAGGAGAAGCTCTACCCCGTCCTGGACGACCTGCTGGAGGCGTGGCGGTGCAGCGACTTCCGGCCGGTGCCCAGCACCAAGGTGGTCGGGCACCGCTGGTCGGCGCGTTCCTCGGACGTACGGGAGTTCCTGGCCCGCAACCAGGTGCCCTACCGCTGGTACTCCGCCGAGGAGCCCGAGGGGCAGCGGCTGCTGGCCGCCGCCGGGCAGGACGGGCAGCGGCTGCCGCTGGTGATCACGCCGGACGGGTCGCCGCTGGTCGAGCCCGAGGCACCCGAACTCGCCGCGCGCGTGGGCCTCGCGACGACGCCCGCCGCGGACTTCTACGACCTCGTCGTGATCGGCGGCGGCCCCGCCGGGCTCGGCGCCGCGGTGTACGGGGCGTCGGAGGGACTGCGGACCGTGCTCGTGGAGCGCTCCGCGACCGGCGGTCAGGCGGGGCAGAGCTCGCGGATCGAGAACTACCTCGGATTCCCGGACGGCGTGTCCGGGGCGCAGCTCACCGAGCGGGCCCGGCGGCAGGCGGCGAAGTTCGGCGCCGAGGTCCTCACCGCGCGCGAGGTGACGGGGCTGGAGGTCAACGGAGCCGCGCGGACGGTGCGGTTCTCCGACGGCTCAGCGGTCGCCGCGCACAGCGTGATCCTCGCGACGGGCGTCTCCTACCGGCAGTTGGAGGCCCCGGGCTGCAACGATCTGACCGGGTGCGGGGTGTTCTACGGATCGGCGCTCACGGAGGCGTCCTCCTGCCAGGGGCAGGACGTCTACATCGTCGGCGGCGCCAACTCCGCGGGACAGGCGGCGATGTACCTGTCCCGGGGCGCGAAGTCGGTGACGCTGCTGGTGCGGGCCTCCGACCTGTCCGCGTCGATGTCGTACTACCTGATCCAGCAGATCGGCGAGGCGCCCAACATCTCGGTCCGCACGCGCACCGTCGTCGAGTCCGCGCACGGCTCCGACCATCTGGAGCAGCTCACCCTGCGCGACATGGACACCGGGGAGACCGAACTCGTCGACGCGCAGTGGATGTTCGTGTTCATCGGCGCGGCCCCGCTGACCCACTGGCTGGACGGCACGGTGCTGCGCGACGAGCACGGGTTCATCCTGGCCGGGCCCGACCTCACCGCGGACGGGCGGCCGCCCGCGGAATGGGAGCTGGACCGGCCGCCTTATCACCTTGAGACCAACATTCCCGGCGTGTTCGTGGCGGGCGACGCACGCGCCGAGTCCGCCAAGCGCGTCGCGTCCGCCGTCGGAGAGGGAGCCATGGCCGTGATGCTCGTCCACCGGTATCTGGAGCAGTCGTGAGCGGGCAGTTGATGCCCTGCAGCCCGCAGGAGATCAGTTCGCTGTTCCTGTTCGAGAAGCTCACGCCCGAGCAGCTCGGACGGCTGTGCAGCGAGGGACGGGTGGAGCGGTTCGAGCCCGGGCCCGTGTACACGGAGGGTGACCCGGCCACCTGCTTCTACGTGATGGTCGAGGGCACGGTGGTGCTCTCCCGCCGGGTCGGCGGCGACGACGTCGAGGTGACCCGTACGTCTCAGCCCGGGGTCTACGCCGGTGCCATGCAGGCCTACATCGGGGACCGGGTCCGGCAGGTCTACAACAACTCGATGCGCGTCACGGAGCCGACCCGGTTCTTCGTGCTGCCCGCGGACACGTTCGCGGGGATCATGCAGGAGTGGTTCCCGATGGCGGTGCATCTGCTGGAAGGACTGTTCTTCGGCTCGAAGAACACCCAGCGGGCCATCGGGCAGCGTGAACGGCTGCTGGCGCTCGGCTCGTTGTCCGCCGGGCTCACGCACGAGCTCAACAACCCCGCTGCCGCCGCCGTGCGCGCCACGGCCACGCTGCGCGAGCGGGTCGCGAAGATGCGGCACAAGCTCGGCGTCATCTCCTCCGGCGCGTTCTCCCGCGAGGCCATCACCAAGCTGATCGAGATCCAGGAGCGCACCGCCGAACTCGTCGCCAAGGCGCCGACGTTGAGCCCGCTGGAAGCCTCGGACCGCGAGGACACGGTCACCGACTGGCTCGAGGACCACGACATCCCCGACGGCTGGCGGCTCGCGCCCACGTTCGTGCAGGCGGGCCTGGACCTCGACTGGCTGGACCAGGTGGCGGCCGACGTCGACCCGGAGATCCTGCCCGGGGCGATCGGCTGGCTCAACTACACGGTCGAGACCGAGCTGTTGATGGACGAGATCGACGACTCCACCACCCGGATCTCGAACCTGGTCGACGCCGCCAAGCAGTACTCGCAGCTCGACCGCGCCCCCTATCAGAACGCGGACGTCCACGAACTCCTCGACAGCACCCTGCTGATGCTGTCCGGCAAGATCGGCTCACGCATCAAGGTCGTCAAGGACTACGACCGCACGCTGCCGAAGATCCCGGGCTACCCGGCGGAGCTCAACCAGGTGTGGACCAACCTCATCGACAACGCGGTCGCGGCCGTCAACAGCATCGGCGGGGAAGGCACGTTGACGGTCCGCACGGCGCTGGAGCGGGACATGCTGCTCGTCGAGTTCCGCGACACCGGACCCGGCGTGCCGAAGGAGATCCGCGGCCGTATCTTCGACCCGTTCTTCACCACCAAGCCGGTGGGCGAGGGCACCGGGCTCGGGCTGGACATCTCGTGGCGGATCGTCGTCAACAAGCACCACGGCACCCTCCAGGTCGAGTCCGAACCCGGCGACACCCGCTTCCAGGTCCTGCTCCCGCTGACCGCCCCGGCCGACGAGACCCCCGAGGAGCCCGCATGACCAGCGCCAACGGAATCGACCCCAGCGTTGCGCCGAGCGGCGCCGGATGCGTCGAGTGCGACGAGGCCGGCGGCTGGTGGTTCCATCTGCGCCGGTGCGCCCAGTGCGGGCACATCGGCTGCTGCGACGACTCCCCCGCCAAGCACGCCACCGCCCACTACCGGGCCACCGGCCACCCCGTGATCCAGAGCTACGAGCCGGGCGAGGGCTGGTTCTGGGACTTCGACAGCTCACAGCTCTACGAGTCCGGCCCCGGCCTCGCGCCGCCCGAGAGCCATCCGGCGGACCAGCCGGTACCCGGCCCGGCCGGGCGGGTACCGGCCGACTGGACGAAGACGCTGCGGTCCTGAGGGGCTGACCGGCAGGGTGAGTCACCGGGCGGTGCGGGACCCCCGCACCGCCCGGTGACGCGTGCCGACGGCGCTGTCAGTGGTCCGTGGAAGGATGGACGCGTGTCCGAAACTCCCTTCACCAGCCCTCTGGTCGGCCGCCGCGAGGACCTCGCCCGCCTTGCCGACGTCCTGGAGCGTGCCCGCGGCGGCGAGGCGGGAGCCGTGCTGGTGGCGGGGGACGCGGGGGTGGGCAAGACGCGCCTGCTGGACGAGGTGGCCGGGCGGGCCGCGGACGCCGGCATGACCGTGCTGACCGGGCACTGCGTCGACCTCGGGGACGTGGGCCTGCCGTATCTGCCGTTCACCGAGATCCTCGGTCTGCTGATGGGCGACGAGCGGTTCGCCCCGGTGCTGGCCGCACACCCCGTGGTGGACCGGCTGCTCGGCTCGGGGACGGACGCCGCGCGGGACCCGGGCGGACGGTTGCGGCTCTTCGAGGGCATGGCCGGGCTGCTGGCCGACGTCGCGGACACCGCACCGCTGCTGCTGGTCCTCGAGGACCTGCACTGGGCCGACCAGTCCTCCCGGGACCTGCTGCGCTTCCTGCTCAGCCGCGGCGTCCTCCAGCGGCCTGCGGGCGGCGCCCCCACCCACCGTCTGGCCGTCCTCGCCTCCTACCGCGCGGACGACCTGCACCGCCGTCATCCGCTGCGCCCGCTGCTGGCCGAGCTGGTGCGTCTGCCCGCCGTGGAGCGGCTCGAACTGCGGCCGCTGGCCGATCCGGAGGTCACCCGGCTGGTGCGGGCCCTCCAGGACCGCCCGCTGCCGGACCTCACGGTCCGGCGCATCGTCGAGCGCGCCGAGGGCAACGCCTTCTACGCCGAGGAGTTGCTCGCCGCCACCGACCCGGCCGCGGGCGGCGTGCCCAGCGGGCTGGCCGACGTACTGCTCATCCGCGTGGAGCAGTTGTCCGAGACGGCGCAGCAGGTGCTGCGTACGGCGGCGGTCGCCGGGCGGCGCGTGGAGCACGACCTGCTGCGGGACGCGGTCCGCCTCCCGGAGGACGAGCTGGAATCGGCGCTGCGCGAGGCGATCGGCCGCCAGCTCCTCGTCCCCGGAAGCGGGGACACGTACGCCTTCAGGCACGCCCTGGCCAGGGAGGCGGTGTACGCGGACCTGCTGCCGGGCGAGCGGGCCCGGTTGCACGGCGCGTTCGCCCGGCTGCTCGCCGAGCGCGGCCGTTCCGCCGAGAGCGCGGCCGAGCGCGCCCACCACTACCGCGAGAGCCACGACCTGCCCGAGGCGCTCGCCGCATCCCTGGAGGCGGCCGACTACGCCCAGCGGGTGGGCGCGCCCGCCGAGGAGCTGCGGCACCTGGAGACCGCGCTCGACCTGTGGGCGTCGGTGGATCCGGCGGCGCGGCCCTCGGGCGACGGCACCGACCGGGTGACGCTCACGCTGCGCGCGTCGGCGGCGGCCGCGCATGCCGGTGAGTCGCACCGGGCGGTGTCCCTGACCCGGTCCGCCCTCGCGAGCACCGGCCAGGACACCGACTCCGAGCTCGCGGCCCGCGTCCGGTACACCCTGGCCGGCAACCTCATGAGCGTCGACAGCCTGACGGCCGCGTTCGCCTACAGCAGCGAGGCGCTCGCGATGATCCCCGCCGATCCGCCGACCCGGACATGGGTGTGGGCGGCGGCCACCCATGTCCTCGCGGCCCGCCACATCGGGGAGAACGAGACGGCACGCCGGGTCGCCCAGCAGGCCCTGCGTGTCGCCGAGCGGTTGCGGGTCACGGACGCGCAGGCCGATCTCCTGATCTCCCTGGCCATCCTGGAGAGCGGCGGCCGGCGCGGCGCCCGGGGCCAGGAGCGGCTGAGGGAGGCCCGGGAGCTGGCGAGACAGGCGGGGAACGCACCGGTGGAGATGCGCGCCCTGTTCAACCTCGCCGTCGGCTCCTTCGAGGCCGGCGATCTCGAGGGCTGTCTGCCCTGGGTGACCGAGGGCCTGGACCGCGCCCGCCGCGCCGGGCTGCTGTCGTCGCCGTATCCGCTGGAGATGCGCTATCTGCATCTCCTGGTGCTGTACACGCTGGGCCGCTGGGACGAGTGCGCGCGGGCCGCGGCGGCCGACGAGGCCGTGCTGCCCACCGCGGGCGGATACACCATGGGGCCCGCACTGTACGTGGCACTGGCCCGCGGCGACCTGCGCGCCGTCGAGCGGGCGCGGCACCTGCTGGACGGTCCCTTCGACTGGATGGCCACGCTGATCGCGGGCATCGCGCTGACCGAGGCCGCCGTGCTGCGGGGTGAGCCGGAGGCGGCCGTGGAACGGACGCGGGCCACGGTGGACGCCCTGACCGACGACGCGGGCCACCGGCCCGACCTCTCGGTCCGGCTGGCGGCGCTCGCCCTGTCGGCGGTCGCCGACGCGGCCGTGGAGCTGCGGGCGGCCGGCGGCGAGCCCGGCCGCTGGAAGGACACCGCGGACGAACTGGTAGAGCTGGCCCGGGAGACGGCCCTGCGCGATGACGACGGCACCCCGCAGGGCCCCGAGGGACTGGCCTGGCTGGCCCGCGCCGAGGCGGAGTGGCTGCGCGCGGTGTCCGGGCCGGACGCGGCGGCCTGGGAGAAGGCGGTGGCCGCGTTCGGCTACGGCGATGTGTACGAGCACGTGCGGAGCCAGGCGCGGTTCGCCGAGGCTCTGTTGGTGGCCGAGCGGCGCGAGGAGGCGGCCGTCCAGGCGCGCGAGGCGAGAGCGGTGGCCGAGCGGCTCGGCGCGACTCCCCTCCTGGAGCGGATCGACGGTCTGATACGCCGCGGCCGCCTCGCCGACGCCTCGCCGGACCGGGGGCGCCCCTCACCGCTGACCGCCCGCGAGCAGGATGTGCTCCGGCTGCTCGCGCGCGGCCGCAGCAACCGGCAGATCGGCGAGGAGCTGTTCATCTCGGGCAAGACGGCCAGCGTCCACGTCTCCAACATCCTGGGCAAGCTGGGCGCCGCCAGCCGTACGGAGGCGGTGGCCATCGCCTACCGGCAGGGGCTGATCGCACCGGAGCCGACGACTTCGGGCTGACCTCAGCGTCCGGCGCAGTCGAGACTCTTGAGGTCGACGGCGTCGGCCATCGCCTGCATGCCCTTGTCGTCGGGGTGCAGATGGTCGCCGCTGTCCAGGGCGGGCAGCATGCGCTCGGGGTCGTAGGGGCTGCGCAGGATGTGATCGAGGTCGGTGACGGCGTCGAAGTCCGCGCTGGTGCGGATGAATTGGTTCACGTCCTGGCGTACCTTCTCGCCGGCCGCGTCCCATTCCGACCAGCCCTTGTACGGGCCGACGGTGGCGGCGACGACGCACTTGCCGGCCGCGTGGACCCGCTCGGCGATCTGCCGGTAGCCGGCGATCAGGTCCTGGGCGGTGGCCCCGGGGTGGGCCTTGATGTCGTTGACCCCCTCGAAGAGGAAGACGGTACGCACGCCCGGCTGGGACAGCACGTCGCGCTGGAGGCGTTTCAGTGCGCTCGGACCGCCGCCGTCCGCCAGGACCTTGTTGCCGGAGATCCCCTCGTTCGCCACGCCCTGCACATCGGTGTCGGCAGCCTGGAGCCGGCGGGCGAGGTAGTCGGGCCAGCGGCGGTTGAGGTCGCTGGAGGACGCCCAGCCGTCGGTGATGGAGTCTCCGAGGGTGGCGACGGCTCCGGTGCCCGCGAGCGTGCGCACGGAGACGGCGTCCAGGTAGAACCAGGAGCCGAGCACCTCCGTCCAGGGTTCGCCGCCCTCCTCCGCGGTGTGGTCGCCCTGGGCGGCGTACGACGTCTGCATGGCCATCCAGTGTCCGGTCGCGGGTCCCGCCGCGTCGGGTGAGTGGATGCTGACGACGAGGTTGGTCGCGGCGGGGAGCCGGCCGGGCAGGGGGTCGCTCAGGGTGGCGCCGCCCGCGGGGACGGTGACGGAGCGGGCGCCGTCGAAGGTCAGTGGGCGGTTGCTGCCGTGGACCAGTTCGGCGCCCTGCTTCTGTACGCCCGCGTAGACGCTGTCGAAGGTCACCGGCCGGTCCCCGAAGGCGTTGGAGAGCCGGATCCGCATGTCCCTGCCCGCCGCGCTGGTGTGCACGACGAGGCGGTAGGCGCGGCCGGCGACCGCCTCGCCCATGCGGTCGGCGCTCGCGGCCCAGGTGACGACGTCACGCCGGTCCACGGGCGCACCGGTCACCACGAACCTGGGCTGATCGGCGGACGCGTGCACCGGGGTGGCCTGGACGGCGCCGGCCAGCAGCAGGAGGGCGCCGAGGCGGCCGGCACGGGCGATTCGGGCCGTCACCGGGCGAAGTCCCTCAGCGTGACGGAGCCGCCGGTTTCCAAGGTCACGGATCTCGAGGTGCCGCCGTGGGCGACGGTCGTGGTGCGGCCGCCCACGCTGCGGATACGCGCCTCGGTGGGCTTCCCGTCCCGCCAGCTCAGGTCGACGACGAAGCCGCCGCGGGCCCCGACGCCCCGCACCGAGCCCGACGCCGCCCAGGCGCCGGGCAGCGCCGGCAGGAGTTCGATGTGGCCCGGGCGCGAGTACAGGAGCATCTCGGTCACGGCCGCCGGTGTGCCGAAGTTGGCGTCGATCTGGAAGACGCCGTCGCCCGGTCCCAGTTCGTAGATGTCGAACAGGTTGGGGGCGGTGCCGTTGCTCCCGTCGGACGAGGGGCGCAGGTTGTTCACGATGAGCTGGTAGGCCTTGTCGGCGTCCTTGAGGCGGGCCCAGCACAGGCTGCGCCAGGCGTTGGCCCAGCCGAAGCTGTTCATGCCGCGCGCGGTGAGCAGTGAGGTGGCGCCGGCCACGATGTCGTCCGGGGTGGAGCCGTCGGGGCGGATGCGGTCTCCCGGGAAGAGCCCTACCAGGGGCGAGAGGTGACGGTGGGTGGTCTCACCGAGGTTGTCGGGGCTCATCCACTCCTCCAGCCAGCCGGTCTTCGGGCTCACCTGCGGAAGGTACAACCGCTTGCGGAGGCCGGAAACCGTCGCCGCGTACCTATTGTCACATTTCAGCTCTGCTGCCGCAGTGCAGAAGTGGCCGAACAGCGCCCACACGAGTTCCTGGGCGTAGGTGATGCCCTTGGCGTCGAGCGGGCCCTGTTCCGGCGACCAGTCGCTGTCGGCGATCAGGACCTCGCGGGAGGTGCCCGGGAGGGTGGTGGTGAGCAGCCGCGCCTCCCAGAACTCGCAGGCGCCCTTGAGGAGGGGGTAGATCCTCTTCAGATGGGCTCGTGACTGCGTGTACTCGTAGTGCTCCCACAAGGTGTTGCACAGCCAGGCGTTGCCCGCGGGGTGCCACCACCAGCCGCCTCCGCCATAGGGGTTGGTGGAGATGGCGAGGGTCCAGCCGGCGTTCCTGCCGCTGGAGTTGCGGTAGCGGTTGCGGGAGTCGTTGAACAGGCGGCGGGTCAGGTCGGTCCAGGACGGGAGCTGGGCCACGCAGTAGTCGGTGAGCGCGTCGAAGCAGGAGGGCAGGCCGGCCCGGTCGGCCATCCAGTAGTTCATCTGGATGTTGATGTCGGTGTGGTAGTCGCCCATCCAGGCCGGGTCGTTGCCGTCGAGCCAGAGCCCCTGGAGGCCGAGCGGCAGGCTGCCGCGCGAGCCGGAGATCATGAGGTAGCGGCCGAACTGAACGTAGGCGGCCTCGAGTTCGGGGTCGGGATCTCCCGTCTCCGTGCGTGACCTGATCCGCTCCCAGGTGTCCAGGGCACGCTGTCCGGCGGACGACGTGCCGAGCTCGATGCCGAACTGCCCGAACAGGGCGCGGTGGTCGGCGACATGGGTGCGCAGCAGGGTGTCCGCCGAGTGGGCGGCGGCGTCGCGGACCTTCGTGCGCGCCAGCTGCCGGGGGTCGAGCGAGGGATCGCGGAAGCCCTTGGCCGCGTCCGGCGCGTAGTTGGTGCCGCCGCTCACCACCACGGTGAGGTCCTTGCAGCCGGCGAAGCTGATCTGCGAGCCGGCGACCGTCAAGCGGCCGCCCGTGCCGTGGGCGGTGACGGCGGCTCCGTACTTCAGCCCGTTGGGCAGCGCGGCACCGAACGCGGTCGCGGCGCCCTCACCGTGCATGCCCTCCAGCGTGACGGTCCCGGTGTAGTGGCCGCCGCCGCTCTGCGTGAAGTGCAGGACGATCACGTCGTCGGGGCGGCTGGCGAAGATCTGCCGCTCGTACGTCGCGCCTGAGCGGACGTACGAGGTGGTCACCACGCCTCGCGCGAGGTCGAGGGTGCGGCGGTAGCCGGAGACGGCACCGAGGTCGTGGTCGGGGATGTCCACCGTCAGCCGGCCCAGCAGCGTGAAGGACCCGAAGTCGTCGCGGCCGTAGGGGAATTGGCCGTCCGCGTCCAACTCGTCGTTTAGGCCGCCGGTCCACATGGTGGCGTCGGTGATGAGCAGCAGCTCGCGTCCGGAGTCGTTGCTCGCGAGGGCGCCGAGGCGGCCGTTGCCGACGGGGAGCCCCTGTTCGATCATGGAGTTGCCGTCGGCGGGCGCCTGCCACCAGAGCGTGTCGCGTGAACTGCTCTCGTTCGAGGCCGGGTTGCCGGGGCGCTCCGGTGCGGCGTGGGCCGTGAAGGCGGGGAGGCCGGCCAGCGCGACGCCGGCGGTCGTGGCGAGGGCGAGCAGGTCGCGTCTGGGCAGCAGGTGGGACGGATCGGTGTTCATGGCGGCTCCTACGAAGGGGGTCAGGAGGACTTCGGTACGTCGATCCGGTCGATGTCCGGCGCGTAGCCGTTGCCGCTGTCGAAGGTGATCGTGTTGGAGCCGGCCTTGAGGGTCAGCGGAATGCTCACCGTCTCCACGGTCCCCCAGTCACCGGTCGAGGGGAACTTGTGGTTCGCCCCGCCACCGCCGTCGGCCGAGACGGCCACGGAGCGGGCGTCGCCGCTGACGTAGGCGATCTTCACCTGGTAGGTGCCGGCCTTGGGAACGGCGATGTCGTTGAAGGTGAGCTTGCCGCCGAGGTAGAGGTTGCCGACCTTCTTGGCTCCGGAGCAGGCGGCGCAGTCGGCGACGGAGGCGTTGCCCGCGAGGGTGTTGGCCGGGGACTCGGCCTCGTAACCCGTGAACGCGAGGGCCTGGCCGCGCGGGGTGACGGTGAACAGGCGCGAGCCGTGGGCGGGCAGCGCCTCGGTGACCTTGTCCTTGAGGGTGCCGAGGCTCTCGTGGTTCCACAGGTCGCGCACGGCGGCCTTGCCGGTGAAGCCGAGGGAGGCCCAGGAGGCGGAGACGGCGGCGGGCTTGTCGGCGAGGTTGAACAGGGCGACGGTGTAGCCGCCGTCGGGGTTCTTCGCGGCCCACACCTGCTGCGCGTCCGAGGGCGTGATCGGGCGTGCGGGCGGGGTGTCGCCCTGGTTGACGGCGATGACCTCCTTGTTGGTGAGGAGGGACAGGCCGTAGGAGTCGAGGCGGGTGAGGTCGTCGCCGGTGAAGAGGGGGGACTTGGCGATGGCCCACAGGGTGGCGTAGCTCTGCCGCTCGGCCTTCGTCAGGCCGTCCATCTCTCCGTTGCCGACGTCGAGGGAGTCGAGGTCGTTCCAGCCGCCGGGGCCTGCGTGCCGGGTCCAGCCGGGGGTGTCGTCCCAGCGGTCGTCGACGGAGTTCTCCCAGCTGACGAGGGTGTTGCAGTAGCACTCGACGTCGGTGTCGATGCGCCAGCCGTTGGAGTACTTCTTCCAGTCGGCGGCGTGGCCGATGTCCAGGGACCAGGACAGTTCCAGGTGGATCGGGCGGCCGGTGGCGGCGATCGCCTTGTTCCAGGCGGCCACGTCGGCAACGTTGTCGTACTGGTCACCGCTCTTTCCGGAGCCGGGGCCGACGCCGTCGAGCTTGAGGAAGTCGTAGCCCCAGCCGGCTATCAACTGCGCCTGGGAATCTATGTACTTCTGCGTGCAGGGGCGGGAGAAGTCGAGCTTGTAGGAGCTGTCCCAGCCGTTGGTGGTGCGCAGGTCGCCGTAGACGATGTCGGCGGTGGTGCAGCCGTCCGCGTTCCAGATCGGCGACTTGCCGTCGTTGTACGCCTCCTTCTCCAGACCGGCGGGCAGGTAGATGCCGGCCTTGAGGCCCTTGGCGTGGATGCGGTCGGCGACGGCCTTCATGCCGTCGGGGAAGCGCTTCGGGTCGGCCTTCTGGCGGCCGTACTCGTCGTATTCGGGCTTCCAGCCGTTGTCGCGCCACCAGCCGGCGTCGATGTTGACGTACTCGTAGCCGTACTTCTTCAGCTTGGCGGCCAGGGCGTCCGTCTGCTTGGTGACGTTGGCCTCGGTGAGGTAGCTGTAGTCGCCGTCCGGGTTGAGGCCGGGGTACTTGGACGACTGCATGCTCCAACTCGACCAGCCCATATAGGGCTTGGCCGCGACGGCGGGTGCCGTGGGCGTGGTCGTCGCGGTGCGCGCCGAGGAAGCGGCGTTCTCGGCGTGGGCCGTGGGGACGGCGGCCACGGCACCGGCGGCGAGAGCCAGGACCACAACGGCTCTCAGGGTGCGTGCGGGCATGACGGAGTACGAGGATGACCGCATGGGTCGTACCTCCAGGGGAGTCGGTTCAGCGGCTCGGGGGCGGGTCGTCGGGGGTGATGAAGGACTGGATCGCGGTGGCGGCGGCCCCGCGTGCCCACTCCTCGAAGGCGAGCGGGCGGGTCTGGACGTCACAGTGGGCGGCGGAGCCGAAGGCGGACGCCGCGAAGGAGTCGCGGATCTGCTCGGCGAACAGGTCGTAGGCGGCGAGGCCCTCGCCGGAGATGATCACGCGTTGCGGGCCGAACAGGTTGGCCACGGTGGCGATGCCGCGGCCGATCGCCTCACCCGCCCTGGCGTACGCCTCGCGGGCTCCGGCGACTCCCCGGTGGGCCAGCGCCGCGGCCTCGGCGGTGCCGGCGACCTCGGCCCCCGTGGTCTCGCGGATCCGGCGGACGATCGCGGCGTCCCCCGCGATCGCCTCCACGCAACCGCGGTTGCCGCAGTGGCAGGGCGGTCCGGCCGGGTCGACGGTGACATGGCCGATCTCGCCGGCCACGCCGTGCGCACCGGCGACCACGCGGCCGTGCACCACCAGTCCGCAGCCGATGCCCGCGCCGACGGTCACCACGGCGAAGTCGGACAGGCCCACGCCGGCCCCGAACCACTGCTCGGCGACGGTCAGGGCGCGGACGTCGTTGTCGACGGTGACCGGCAACCCGGTCGACTTGGCGGCGAGTTCGGCGAGGGAGACGTCCCGCCAGCCGAGGAAGGGCGAATAGCGTACGGCCCCTTCGGCGCGGTCGACGTCGCCGGAGACGGCGATTCCGAGACCGAGGACCGGTGCGCCGAACTCCTCGGCACCGGTGTGCAGTTCGTGCACAAGGTCCGTCAACGAGGCCAGCACGGAGGTGTCCTGGCGGTCCGTCAAGGGGGTGCGCCGGGCGAGGCGGATGCGGCAGCGCAGGTCGGTCAGCACGCCGATGAGCTCGGTCGCGGTGACCTTGACACCGATGAACAGGGCCCGGCCGCCGTCCACTTGGACCAGGTTCGCGGGCCGCCCGAGGGCCGGGGGCGCCTCCTCGTCGGCGGTCTCCACCAGGTAGCCGGCCGCCAGCAGCGGGCGGACCGCCTTGGTGACGGCGGCCGCCGACAACCCGGCCCGCCGGGCGGCCTCCAGCCGGGTCAGCGGGCCCTGGGACAGGACCGTGGTGAAGATCTGCGAGGCGGCCGGCGTGTGCGCCGGGAACGTCTCGGCAGGCGGGATCGAGCGCATGGCTCGGGAACCTAGGGCCCTTAATTTCCGCTGTCAATAAAAGAGACAGGAATCGCCTGAAGGCTGCCTGTGAGGTTCCGGTGGCCTTCCCGTGCCGTCAACTGCCTTGCGCGGCACGTGAACAGCGGTCCCACCAGCCCTCCTGCGGCACGGAGCACACCGTGCCGCAGGAGTCGGCTGCCGTCCGGTCAGTGGTGCGCGGCCGGGGTGTTGGCGGCGGTCACGTCGACCGCGGACCAGGCCAGGTCGACCGTCTTGTACTCGGTGCTGTTCTGGCCGTAGAGGTCCTTGGCCGCCTTCAGCGTCGCGACGCGCGCGCCGTGGAAGTCGGTCGTGGAGACCATGTAGCGGGTCAGGGCGCGGTAGAAGATGGCGGTGGCCTTGGTGCGGCCGATGCCCTTCACCGTGGAGCCGTCGAAGGTCGGCGAGTCGTACTTGACCCCGCCGATCGTCTTCTGGCCGCTGCCCTCGGCGAGCAGGTAGTACGCGTGCGAGGAGACACCGGAGCCGGCGTGCACCTCGGCGTCGTAGACCTGGGGCGACCAGTAGTCGATCGTGCCCTCGAGCTTGTCCAGCGACGGGTGGTCGAGACGGCGCAGGAACTTCTGGTCCAGGCCGAGCTTCTCGCCGATGAGGTAGTCCGGCTTGTCCTTGGCGTTGTTGGTGGCGAACTCGACGTTGGAGCCGAAGATGTCCGCCAGCGACTCGTTGAGCGCGCCCGGTTCGCCGTACTGGTTGCCCTGCGCGTCGACGCGGGTGGGCTCCAGCTTGGCGGTGGCGTCCACGACGCCGTGGGTGAGTTCGTGGCCGGTGACGTCGAGGACGACGAGCGGCTTCTTGAACATGTCGCCGTCGCCGTCGCCGTAGAGCATGCAGTCGCAGGTGGAGTCCCAGAACGCGTTGGCCACCTTCTTGCCGAAGTGGACCATGGCGTGGGCGCCCTTGCCGTTGTTCTCGATGCCCTTGCGCCCGAAGGTCTTCTTGTAGAAGTCCAGGGTCTTGGTGACGCCGTACTGGGCGTCGGCGGCGGCACTGTTCCTGCTGGTGGTGGCGCCGTTGCCGAAGACGTCGTTGGCGGTGGATATCTTCTTGCCGCGGCCGAAGCTCTCCAGCTCCTGGCCCTTGGCGTCCCGGGTCTCGGTGCCCCAGTGGGTGGGGTCCTTGAGGAGGTAACTGGTGCGCGCCGTCCGGGTCGTGGTCAGCGGTATCTGGCCGACGAAGAGGGACTTGCCGGTGCCGTGGGCCGTCGACGGGTAGCGGGCGGCGGCGGAGGCCGACGACGACGCCAGAGCTCCGGCGGCCTGCGAGCCGGCGCCGACGGCGGGGTCGAGCTTCTCGCCGTGCTTGCGCAATTTGTCGAGCAGTCCCGGCGACATGAACGCGTCGCTGTCGGGCGTGTTGCTGCGCACCTTGCCGGTGACGGCGTCGATGACGACAGTGCTGGAGCCGCCGCTCTCGGCTGTACCGCTGTCGCTCACGCGCACCTGGTAGGCGAGCGCGGACCCGCCGTCCCGGGCGTCCACGACGAGTTCGGCGGTACCGGCGTCGCCCTTGGCGGCCGTGGCCGCCTTCTGCTGGGCCTGGTCCGCCGACAGCTTGGCGGAGGTGGCGGCGGTGGGCTGCACGGCGTGGCCGGCGGCCCGGGTGACACCCGCGTACGCCAGCTTCCCGGTGAGGTGGACGACGAGGTCGCCGCCGAGGACCGGCATGCCCTGGTGGGTGCGGGTGAACCGGACGTGCCGGGCGCCCTCCGGGTCGATCATGACGTCCTCGGCCTGCAGTTCGTCACCCTGGGCGACGCCGGTCGCCGAGGAGTGGGCGACGGCGGCGGCTCTCGCTGCGGACACCACGGACGCGGCGGAGGCGTCGGCGGTGGCGGCATGGCTCGTCCCCGTGGCGGGGCCCGCGAAAGCGGTGCCCGCAAGGCTCGTGGCGGCCGTCGTCACGGCGACGGCGACCGCCACGTTGCGTATGTGCGGCCTACGCACAGTTGAGGGTCCTTCCTTGCAAGGCGGCCGGGTTCGCCAACCGCCCTGACGCATGGCGCCGTTGAGCGCCATGGGGGCTGGTCGGGCCCCCGGTCGAAACCCTTTCGGACGCGTCATGTCCATGTAAAGACTAAAAAGCCAGTTTCCGTGCGATACATGGCAATACTTCGCAAATCCATGCCGCTCGGTGATCAGTGAGTGACCAACCGTGCGTCGATCGTGGAGATGTGACGGGACGGAAGAAAGTTGCCTCGCATGAATGTGACCCATCTCGCATCCAAGAGCGCGCTGCTCGGAACGGTCGTGCTCTCCCTCCTCGCAGCCCCCGCGCACGCCGCGCCGGCCGGGACGATGCCGAAGCCCGACCTGAACGGCCTCAGAGACGTGCTGCGCACCGCGCTCAAACAGGGCGCACCCGGTGCGATCGCCCGGATCGACGACCACGGCTCGGTCGCCTGGGCCGCCGCGGGCGTCGCCGACCGCAAGAGCGGACGGACCATCAGCAACGCCGACCGGTTCCGCATCGGCAGCGTCACCAAGACCTTCTCCGCCGTGGTGCTGATGCAGCTGGCCGACGAGGGAAGGCTCAGGCTCGACACCTCGGTCGACCACTATCTGCCGGGCCTGCTGCCCGACTCCAAGATCACCGTGCGCCAGCTGCTGGGCCACCGCAGCGGCCTGTACGACTACTCCAACGACATGTTCGCGAACGCGGTCCCCGGCTTCGAGGCGGTACGCTCCCAGGTCTTCACCTACCGCCAGCTGGTGGACCGTTCGCTGCGGCACAAGCGCACCAACGCTCCGGGCGCCGCGTACGCGTACTCCAACACCAACTTCGTCGTCGCCGGCATGCTCATCGAGAAGCTGACCGGCCACTCCGTGAAGACGGAGTACCAGAGCCGCATCATCAAGCCGCTGAAACTGCGCGACACCTTCTACGTCCACCCGGACAAGAAGATCCCCGGCCGCCACGCCGACGGCTACCTCACCCCGGACAAGGCTGGCGCACCCCTGGTCGACGCGACCGAGCAGACGGCGTCCTGGGCGCAGAGCGCGGGCGCGGTCATCTCCAGCACGCGGGACCTGAACACGTTCCTCTCCGCCCTGCTCGGCGGCCGGCTGATGTCGCCCGCGCAGCTGAAGGAGATGGAGCGCATGGTGCCCGTCAACGGCAGCCAGTCCTACGGGCTCGGACTGCGCAGCCGCCACCTGTCGTGCGGCGTCTCGGTCTACGGGCACACGGGCGCCGTCCAGGGCTACTACACGTACGCGTTCGCCACGAAGGACGGCAGGCGCAGTCTCTCGGCGCTCGCCAACGTGTCCAACAACGGCCGCGTGCTCAACACGATGCTGGGCACGCTGGAGTCCGCGTTCTGCGGCAAGAAGGCGAAGGACGTGCGGCCCACCGCGGCCGCCGACGAACGCCAGGAGGCCGTCGCGCCTCGACTCGCCCGGAACTGACCGGCGGGAACCCGGCCGCCCTGGCGGACGTTGTCCGGACGAGCCCACCGAGGTGGGACGACGACACCAGGGCGGCGCGATGAGCGAGTTGGCCCCCGGGGGCAACATGCCCCTTCCGGACGGCGCCGTGACCGTCCGGGTGCCCGGCCCCTTCGACGTGTCCGCGCTCATCACGGACGACGGCGGCAAGGTGCGGGGCGACGCCGACTTCGTGTTCTACAACCAGCCGTCCGCCCCGGGTGCCCGGCTGGACGGTGACACGCTCACCGTCGACCCGCCGAGACTCCGCCCCGGGGCTACGAAAGTCACGGTCGTCGTCAGCCCGGCCGACCCCGGCACTCCCCTGGGCCGGCTCCCCTCCCCCACCTTTCAGGTCTCGGCTCCGGGCGGCCGCCTCCTGGCCCGGTTCGCCCCACCGCGCCCGCGGCAGGAGACGGTGCTGCTGCTCGCGGAGATCTACCGGCGCGCCGGCGGCTGGAAGCTGAGGGCCCTCGGACAGGGGTACGCCGACGGACTCGCCGGTCTGGCAAGGGACTTCGGCGTGGACGTCATCGACGACACGGCTGCCGGGGCGACGCCGACGCCGGATGCGCACGTGCCCGGTCCGCCGCCCGCCCACGCGCCTGCCTCGCCGGCTCCCCGGGCGCCCACGAGCCGAACCGTCTTCCCCACGCCGACCCTCGTCGACCTCCACCCCTCCGGCACGGCACCCGCCCCCGACCCCGACGGCTTCCTCGCTCTGGTCAACTCCGCCCGCACCAGAGCCGGTTCACCGCCCGTCTCGCTCGACACGCGTCTGGCGTCCGCGGCCCGGGCGCACGCCTCCGCCATGGCCGCCGCGGGGCAGCTCGGCGTGGAGGGCGCGGACGGTGTCTCCGTCTACCAGCGCCTGACAGCCACCGGATACGCGTATCTCACGGTCGGCGAGCACCTGGTCTCCGGCCCGCACACGCCCGCCGACTTCGTCGCGTACTGCCTGGGCGACGAGAAGGCGAGCCGCACGCTCCGCGACCCGGCCTATACGCACGCGGGCCTGGGGTACGTGGGTGACGGCCGCTTCGGGGACATGTACTGGACCGCGCTGTGGGCGAGGCCGTTCACGCCGGGCGACCTGGCGCGGACGGCGGCCGAGGTCGTCGACCTGACCAACCGGGAGCGCGCCAGGGCCGGTCTGCCCGCGCTGGCCGCGGACGCCCTGCTGACCACCGCCGCGCAGGCGCACAGCGCGGACATGGTGGCGCGCGCCTTCTACTCGCACACCTCGCCGGACGGCAGCCGGCCCTGGGACCGGGCCGCGGCCGCGGGTGCCCGCCGGCACTCGATCGGCGAGAACATCGCCTGCGGCCAGCGCTCCCCCGCCGAGGTGGTCGACGGATGGATGAACAGTCCCGGCCACCGGGCCAACATTCTCAAACCCGACTTCACGCACATAGGGATCGGTCTCGCGGGCGGCGGCGCGGCAGGCACGTACTGGACCCAGTTGTTCGGCGCCTGACCGTCCGCAACCGCGCGGAGATCGCTTGACCCGCGATCTTGGCGGAACGCAATCGTCCGGGACAGGATGCCCGCATGAAGGGTTCCCTGTTTTCCAGCGACCACATGGTCCAGCCGGCCACCGAAGCGGGCATGACCGTCGAGAACGCCAAGTGCATCAAGTACGCGGTGAACGGCGAGATGCTCGCCCGCCAGGGCGCGATGGTCGCCTACCGCGGCAACCTCCAGTTCGAGCGCAAGGGCCAGGGCATGGGCGGCATGCTCAAGCGCGCGATGACCGGGGAGGGGCTGCCGCTGATGGCGGTGCGCGGACAGGGCGAGGCCTGGTTCGCGCACGAGGCGCAGAACTGTTTCATCGTCGAGGTCGACCCCGGCGACGAGTTCACCGTCAACGGCCGCAACGTCCTTTGTTTCGACGCCTCGTTGTCGTACCGGATCTCGACGGTGAAGGGCGCGGGCATCACCGGCGGCGGCCTGTTCAACAGCGTCTTCACCGGGCACGGCAGGCTGGGCCTGGTGTGCGAGGGCAACCCGCTGGTGATCCCGGTCTCGGCACAGTTCCCGGTCTACGTCGACACGGACGCCGTGGTCGGCTGGACCGCCGGTCTGCAGACCTCGCTGCACCGTTCGCAGTCCATCGGATCGATGCTGCGCGGCGGCTCCGGCGAGGCCGTGCAGCTGATGCTCCAGGGCGAGGGCTACGTCGTCGTACGGCCGAGCGAGGCGACGCCGCAGCGGGCCCAGCAGCACTGACACCAGGAAGTGATCTGCGCCTCAGGAGCAACCTCTGTGGCGGCCATGACGTCTTGATCCGCAACGGGTGATGCCCTGGCCCTCCGGGCCGGGGCGCATTTTCGACGCACTATACACACTGCGTATACAAAGGATGTATACCCATCACCTATACATCGAGCGTATACACGGCATGCATACGGACCGAAAGGGATCCATGTACGGCAAGGCATTCGCCCCGGAGTACCAGGGCGCGCTCACCACACTCTCCGTGAACTCCTCGCTGACGGACGTACTGGCGGCCGGCACACAGGAGTTGAGAGCGGCGGAGCGGGCCGGACGGCACGGGGAGGCGGCCCGCTCCGGGCTCGCGGTCGCCGAGGCGCACCGCAGGCTGGGGCAGGTCGGGGAGGCCGAGCAGGCATGGAAGGCGAGCTACCGCGCGGCCCGGGAGGCCGGGGACACGGCGGCGATGGCGTGGGCGCTGTGGAGCGGCGGCACCCTGGCCCGGCAGCGGGGCTCCTTCCCGCTGGCCTGGCGGCTGCTGGGGCTCGCGGCCGAACTCGGCGAGCGGGGCGGCGACGTCGTCGTGCGCGGCTACTCGCTCGCGGGACTCGCCGAGACCGGCCGGATCCAGGGCGACTACGAGGCCGTCCGCAAGCTGCACGAGCAGCTGCTGGCCGAGGCCCGGCGGCGCGGCGAGGCGCGGCACACGGTGTGGGCGCTGGAGGGCATCGCGCAGATCCATCGCAACACCGGCGCGTACGACACCGCGTTCGCCCTGTTCGAGGAGGCGGCCGAGATAGCCGCACGGGCCGAGGACCGGCGGGGGCACGCCTGGGCGCTGCGCGGACTCGCCGACATCGTGTCCGTGCGGGACGGGGACGCCGAGCGGGCGCTCGGGCTGCTGTCCGAGGCGGAGACGAGCTGCCGGGCGATGAAGCTGTCCAGCGCGCTGGCCTACAACCACAAGATGCGCGGCAACGTCCTGTACCGCGCGGGGCGTTATGCCGAGGCCCGCGGCCTGTACGAGCAGGCGCTCGCGGAGTTCCGTGCGATGAGCGAGCCGCGCGGGGAGGCGCTGGCCCGGCTCGGGCTGGCCAAGTCGCTGGCCCGGCTGGGCCGCGACCGCGCCGAGACCGCGGCCGAATTCACCGCACTGGCGGGCGAGTTGGAGCGTATCGGGCTGCGGCACGCGCGGGAGATGGTGGCCCGTGCGCAGGAGGAGTTCGGTCTCGTCGCGGAGGTGGCACGGTGACGGCGCTTCCCTCGGCGCTGCGGGCGCCGGCCGATGCCTCTCACGTGCTCGCCCGCTGCCGCGAGTTGGTGCGGCCCGCGCTGACGGAGGCCGTCGCACGGATGCACCCGTGGGTGGGCGAGATGGCCGCCTACTCCTTCGGCTGGTGCGAGGTGGGCGGTACGCCGGCCGTCGCGTCGGGCGGGAAGGGCGTACGGCAGGCACTGGCCGTGCTCGGGGCGGAGGCCGCGGGCGCGCCCGGGCGGGCCGGGGTGCCCGCGGCGGTGGCGGTGGAGCTGGTGCACACCTTCTCGCTCCTCCACGACGACATCATGGACGGGGACGCGTCGCGGCGCCGCCGCCCCACCGTCTGGAAGGCCTACGGCACCGGGCCCGCGGTCCTCGCGGGCGACGCGCTGTTCGCGCTGGCCGTCGAGACCCTCGCCACCGGGCCGGGCGGGCCGCAGGCCGTGCGGGTGCTGTCGGTCGCGCTGGGCGACCTGGTGCGCGGCCAGGCCGACGACCTGCTGTTCGCCGCCCGCCCGTGGACGGGACCGCGGCGGGTGCGGCCGGAGGAGTACCGGGTGATGGCCGAGCACAAGACGGGCGCGCTGCTCGGCTGCGCCGCCGCGCTCGGCGCCCTGCTCGGCGGCACGACGCCCTCGGTCGTCGGCGCCCTCGACCGCGCGGGGCGCCACCTCGGGATCGCCTTCCAGGTCGTCGACGACGTCCTGGGCATCTGGGGCGACCCCGCGGTGACCGGCAAGCCCGTGCACGGCGATCTGCGCGAGCGGAAGAAGACGTACCCGGTGCTGGCCGCCCTCGACGCCGGCAGTCGCGCCACCCGGCGGCTCGCCGCGCTCCTGGAGACCGGCGAGGACCCCGAGGAGGCGGCCGCCCTGATCGAGACCGTGGGAGGCCGGTCGGCGGCCATGGCCGAGGCACGGCGCCACCTCGCCGCGGTGGAGGCGGCGCTCGCCGAAGTCGCCCTGGAGACGCGGGCGGTGGACGAGCTGCGGGCACTTCTGGAGTACCTGGTGCGGCGGGACCTGTGACGGGCGGGGGCGGATCCGGACCGTGCTCCCCCGCCCCGCCGTCCGAAACAGTTTGACCTGGGCGCTCTCCCGCGTAAGGGTGCGAAGCGGTGCGGACCGTCACCCGCGCCGAAAGGGTGAGTGTCTTGATCGGGATCTCCGAAGTCGAAGCCGCGGCCGAGATCATCGCCGGGCATGTCGTGCGGACGCCGACGCTGCCGAGCCCGGGCCTGACCACGCTGCTCGGCGCCCCGGTCACCGTCAAGCTCGAACTGCTCCAGCGCACCGGCTCGTTCAAGGCGCGCGGGGCGACGGCGAAGCTGCTCTCGCTGAGCGACAGGGAGCGGGCCGCGGGCGTCGTGGCGGTCAGCGGCGGCAACCACGGGATCGCCCTCGCGGTCATGGCCGCCGCCCTCCATGTGAAGGCCACGGTGGTCATGCCGCGCTCGGCACCCGCGCGTGCCGTCGAGATCGCGGAGGCCGCCGGTGCGTCGGTGCGGGTGACGGACGACATGGCCGGGGCGTTCGCGCTCATGACGCGGTTGCAGGACGAGGGGCTGACGCTGGTCCACCCCTTCGACGACCCGCTGGTCATCGCCGCGCAGGGCACCGTCGGCCTGGAGTTCGCCGCCGACGCGGGCGAGCTCACCGACGTCCTCGTCAGCATCGGCGGCGGGGGCCTCATCGCCGGTGTCGCGGCGGCGCTGCGGGCGCTGCGGCCGGACGTGCGGATCTGGGGCGTGGAGACCGAGGGCGCCCAGGCCATGTCGGAGGCGCTCGCGGCGGGCGGCCCGGTACCGGTCGATCTGTCGTCCATCGTGTCCACGCTCTGCGCACCCGCCGCGTCGCAGTTGACGTACGACCATGTGTCCGCGCTGGTCCACGAGGTGCTCGTGGTGCCGGACCGGGAGGCGGTGCGGGGCACGCTCGACCTGGCCGACCACGCCAAGGTCTGGGCCGAGCCCGCGGCCGGCTGTCTGCTGCCGGCGGCCCGGCAGGTCCTGGACCGGGTCGGCGAGGACGTGCGGCTCGGGCTGGTCGTGTGCGGGGGCAACGCGACGACCGGTGACGTCATGGGCTGGGCGGAGCGCTTCGGGTTGCGTTGATTTCGTGCGGCCGTCCGCGGAATGCGGCCGTTTGAATTCCGGTCAGCCAAAGGTGACTTCACCGAATTCACCCGACGGCGCATGAACAAATGGGCACGGGTGCCATTGATTTGCGGATCCTTTGAACACATCCCACCGTACCCCCCGTACCTCTGTGAAAGGTGAGACGCAGGGTTTCGACGAGGGATGACCATGGTCAAGGCGCATGTCTTCACACACGAGTTGGTCGCCGGAAGGTACCGGCTCGTCGACGTCGTCCACCAGGAGACCAACCGCATCAGCTGGTACGGCAAGGACGTCGACGCCCAACGCCCCTATCTCCTCACCCAGATCGCCCTTCCGTACGACCCCGACGGTGAGGCCGCGCCCCGCGCGGCCGCCCGCATCATCCGCATGTCCGAGACCCTGGGGCTGATGTGCCCCGGCGCGGTCGCGACGGTCGTGGACGCCGTGGAGCAGGACGGCACCCTGTGGATCGTCACCGAGTGGATCGACGGGAGACCGCTCGGTGAACTCATCGCCGAACAGGGCACGTTCAACTACGTGCGGGCCGCCCGGATCGGCCTGGGGCTGCTCGACGTGCTGGAGGCGGCGCACCGCGAGGGGATCACCCACTGCGAGCTCAGCCCCGGCCAGATCTTCGTGCGGGACCGGGGCTCGGTCGTGATCACCGGCTTCGGCCTGGCCGGCGCGACCTTGGCACCGCGGCTCACCGCACCGTCGTTCGCCTCCCCCGAGCAGGCCCGCGACGAGCGCATCGGACCCGCGGCGGACCTGTGGGCGCTGGGCGCGATCCTCTACACGATGCTCGAGGGCCGGCCGCCCTTCAGGGACCGGGACCGGCCCGAGGCCACGCTGAAGGGCGTGGACCGGCTGCCGCTGCGCACACCGGTACGGGCGGGCCCGCTCACCCAGACCGTGCAGGGACTGCTCCGCAAGAACTCCCGGGAGCGGCTGACCCGCCAGGTGGTCCGCGAGGCCCTCACCCGTGCCGTCACCGAGGATCCCGACACGACGGTGAACGCCGCACCCCGGCCCCGGCTGCGGGGCGTCTCCACCGCCGCCTGGCACTCCGCCCCCACCTGGACCCGGCGCACCATGGCCGCCGGGACGGCCCTGGCGGTCGTCACCGTGGTGGTCGCCACGCTCGCCGCAACCGGCCTGCTGCCCGGCACCGGCACCGGTAAGTCCGGGACCGGCGCCGCGTCCCGGCCGTCGGTGTCCGTCACCCCGCCGGTCAGCCGGACCGACGGCCGCAGCGCCACCCCGTCCGCATCGCCCACGCCCACCGCGTCCCCGACCGCCTCTGCCTCAAGTAACGTGCTGCCGCAGGGATTTCGCCGCTACACGGCGCCAGAGGGCTTCTCGATCGCCCTTCCCAAGGACTGGGGCCGGGTGGACACCCGGCGCGCCGGCGACAAGTCGTACCGCGTGACTTTCAGCGCTGACGGCGATCCCCGCGCGCTCGCCGTCACCTACAGCACCGTCGTGGGCCCCGATCCCGTCGCCGTCTGGCGCGACGACGTACAGCCCGTGCTGGAGAAGGAGGACGGGTTCCAGCGGATCGGCACGATCCGGGCGACGACGTACCAGGGCCACAAGGCCGCCGACATGCAGTGGCTCACCGAGGCCGACGGCACCAAGGTGCGCACCTTCGGACGCGGTTTCCTGCTGGGCGGCGGCCGGGGATTCTCGCTGCGCTGGACGACCCCGGCCGCCGACTGGAACGACTCCGCGAACCAGCAGGCCCTGCAGACCTTCTTGCGGACCTTCCGCACCCCGTCAGGCTGAGTGGCGGGGTGCGCGCATCGCCCGCAGCGGAGGGTTGTGCAGCGGAGTCGTGTGCCACTTCGCGCTGAACGTCCCCTCCGGCAGCGAGCAGGTCACGCTCAGGCGGTGCGGTGTCTCCAGGAACTGGATGTCCACGGCGAGGGTGTCCGCGTCCGCCCAGCCGCCGCTCACCGCGATGGGCAGCGGCTCGTCGGTGACGGCCCAACCCGCTTGCCCGACCGGCACGTCGAGGTGGTGTCCGTCCTCGGTGAGCCGCAGCGTCCAGCCGCCGTCACCGGAGGCCACCGCGGCTCCGGTCAGCTTGGGCTGCGCCGCGCAGACGCCTCCGTACGGGGTGAACCCGGCCCCGGACCAGTCCCGCGCCCGCTCCGGCGGCGCGGGCTTGCCCGGCGACGGGGCCAGGGTGAGGCCCGCCATCCGTTCCCGCAGCGCCCGGTCCGCGTCCTGCCGCTGCGGCAGCGGCTCGGGCCCGAACGCCGGCAGCAGGTGCCGCCACACCAGGTTCAGCAGCTCCTGCATCCGTTCGGTCGCCGCGGTCGTGGCGATCACGGCGTCGTGCTCGGGCAGCACCAGGCAGAACTGGCCGTAGGCGCCGTCGCCGCGGTAGCCGTGCCGGGAGTTCCAGAACTGGAAGCCGTAGCCCTGCTGCCAGTCCGACAGGGCGCCCTCCGCCGTACCGTCGCCGTTGCCGATGTGCGGACGGGTGGCCTCGGCCACCCAGCCTTCGGGCAGCAGCCGCTCGCCCTCCCACACGCCGTCCTGCAGATAGAGCTGCCCGAGCCGGGCGACGGCGTCGGTGGCGGCATGGAGCCCGCTGAAGCCGAGTTCCCGGCCGGCCCGGTCGCGCAGCCAGGCCGCCTTCCCGATCCCGAGCGGGTCCAGCAGGCGCGGGCGCAGGTACCGGGTCAGCGGCTGCCCCGTGACGCGCTGCACGATCGCGGCCAGGCTGTACGTCGTGGGCTGGTTGTAGGCGAACACGGTGCCCGGGTCGCGCTCCGGCGGAATCAGCAGAAAGCCGCGCACCATGTCCGCGCGGTCGGTGGCGAGCGCCCGCGGGAGGGTCTCGGCCTCATGTCCGCTGGCCATGGACGCCACGTGCCGCACCAGCATCGCGCGGCTGCGCGGGTCGGTGATGTCGGCCTCGAACTCCGGGAAGTAGGAGATCACCGGGTCGTCGAAGCGGAGCAGCCCCTCACCGGCGGCGATCGCCGCGGCCGTCGCCGTGAAGCTCTTGCTGAGCGAGTACAGCAGGTGCGGGCGCTCTGCGGTGTACGGCCCCCACCAGCCGGACGCCACCAGACGGCCGTGCCGCAGAATCATCAGGCTGTGCGGCTCGATGTCCGGGGCCGCTTCGAGGGCGTCGAGGAAGGCGTGGACGCCGGCGGCGTCGACACCCTGGGCTGCGGGGTCGCTGGAGGGCAGCGGGCGGGCACTCATGCAGGCATCCTGCCCCGGTGATCCAAGGCGCATGAGGCCGTTTCCCGCCTCCCGGGCCGGGGACCCGGCCGTTATGGTGCAAATCGGATACACGATGATGACCGAGCAGGCCGGCCCCCGTGAGCTGGTCGGCCATCTGGTGCGGGCCGAGGAGGCCGGTTACGACTTCTCGGTGACGTCGGACCACTACTTTCCGTGGCTGCGCGCGCAGGGACACTCGCCGTACGCGTGGAGCGTGCTGGGCGCGGCGGCCCAGGCCACCTCGCGCATCCCCCTGATGACCTACGTGACCTGCCCGACCCGCCGCTACCACCCGGCGGTCGTAGCCCAGAAGGCCGCGACGATGCAACTGCTCTCCGAGGGCCGCTTCCGGCTCGGCCTCGGCTCCGGGGAGAACCTCAACGAGCATGTGGTGGGCGGCGGTTGGCCCTCGGTCGACGTACGCCACGAGATGCTCGAGGAGGCGGTGCAGATCATTCGCGCCCTGTTCGAGGGCGGCCACGTCAACCATCGCGGCACCCACTACGACGTCGAGTCGGCCCGGCTGTGGGATCTGCCCGACGAGCCGCCGCCGATCGGCATCGCCGTCTCCGGCGAGCAGTCCTGCACGCTCGCGGGCCACCTCGCGGACCTCGTCATCGCCACGGAACCCAAGCCGGAGCTGCTGGACGCCTTCGACCGGCACGGCGGCCAGGGCAAGCCCCGCGTGGGCCAGTTGCCCGTCTGCTACGACCCCGACCGCGACACCGCCGTCAAGCGCGCCCACGCGCAGTTCCGCTGGTTCGGCAGCGGCTGGAAGGTCAACTCCGAGCTCCCGCACCCCGATGCGTTCGAGGCGGCGACCCAGTTCGTCACCCCGGACGACGTCGCGGCGTCGATCCCCTGCGGCGACGACCCCGACGACTTCGTCGAAGCCGTGCGCCCGTACGCCGAGGCCGGGTTCGGTGAGATCGCGCTCGTGCAGATCGGCGGCGAGTCGCAGCCGGCGTATCTGGACTGGGCCGAGAAGACACTGCTGCCGGCGCTGCGCGAGGCCTTCGCCTGAGCATCGCCGGCGGTCCGTATAGGCTGCCTGTCTGCGCTTTCGCAGTCCGAGCCACTGCAGTCCGACCAGCCCCGCACAGGAGAGTCGTCCGTGACCCTAGCGATCGTCCCGTCCGAGCCGTCCCCCGCCCCGTCGTCCGACCTGGTCGCGCGGGACGCTCGCGAGTTCGGGGTCTATGCGCGGACCGGAGGATGGGCCTTCGGCCTGATGGTGGCGCGCAGCGTACGGCCCGGGGGCCAGGGCGCGGACGAGACGCCGAAGGTGTCGGCGAAGGAGTTCGCGGAACTGGCCGGCTGCTCCCCCGAGCGCGTCATGCGCTACTACAAGGCCTGGGACCGCGCCGCCGACGACGGACTCGTGCCGCTCTTCGAGGCGCTGGCCCCCGGCCAGGACGTGGAGCTGCCGGACGCCGACGTGTGGCTGAGCTACTACGTCTCCCGCAACAGCGCCACCTCCGAGCGCGGCACCGCGATCGCCGAGGCCGCCGAGGCGGAGGGCATCCGGCCGACGAAGGCGCTGGAGGTCGCCGAGAACCCCACCGCCCTGCGCGCCGCGATCCTCGCCGACCCCTCCACCGCGCGGGCGGCGCGTCAGGCGCTCCTGGACCGCGTGCGTGAAGACCCGGAACTCCAGTCGGAGTTGGCGCGCGACGTCGTGCGCACCGACGATCTGAAGAAGGCCGTCGCCACCGAGAGCCGCGCGGCCGACCGGATCGGATACGTGCGCCAGATCGCCGAGTCGGGGCAGGTCAAGACCCCCGCCGGGCAGACCATCGACGCGCCCGCCGACGTACGCCAGGAGGCCGAGCGGCATCTGTCGCTCATCGACGAACTCGACGAGGACGAGGACGCCGGTGAATGGGCCGGCGAGGCCTACAACACCATGAAGTCGCTCGTCGCCGAGACGGTGGACGCCGATCCCGAACTGCGCGTCCAGGAGCGGCGCACGAAGTTCTACAGCAGCCTCCAGCGGGCGACGAAGGCGTTCGAGGAGCTGACCTTCGACGACGTGCAGGACTTCGTCGAGGACGACATGGTGCAGCGCCTGGAGGAGCTCCAGCAGGCCGTCGCCACCTGCCTGACCGCGCTGCGCGGCAGGCAGGACTGATCGTCGCGGTACCCGGGCGGGGCTGAGTAGCCGTACTCATGCCGCCGCCCACCCGCTCGGCCAGCATGGGGGCTCTCACGAGAAGGAGCCCCCATGACCGCTGTTGTGCATGCCACCGCACCGCGCCGGCATCTGCCCGCCGTACTCGTCGCCGTCGTGGTCGCGGGCATGGCCGTCTCGGCCTGGGGTGCCCGCGACCGTACGACCTGGTTCCTGGAGACCGTGTGGGTCCTGGTCGGGCTGCCGCTGGTGGTGCTCACCCGGCGGCGCTTCCCGCTGACGAACCTGCTGTGCTGCCTGCTGGCGGCGCACGCGCTCGTCCTGGCGGTGGGCGGCCACTACACCTACGCGCAGGTTCCCCTGGGCGACTGGGTGCGCGACACCTTCGGCCTGTCCCGCAACCCCTACGACCGCTTCGGCCACCTCATGCAGGGCTTCGTCCCGGCCGTGCTGGTACGGGAGTTGCTCAGCCGTACCTCCCCGCTGAGCGGGAGCCGCTGGCTGGCCCCGCTGACCGTGTGCGCGTGCCTCGCCTTCAGTGCCGTCTTCGAGATGCTGGAGTGGCTGGCCGCGGTGGTCGGCGGGCATTCCGCGGACGCGTTCCTGGCCACGCAGGGCGATGTGTGGGACACCCAGTGGGACATGTTCTGCGCGCTGATCGGCGCCACGGTCTCGGTGCTCGTCCTCTCCCGTCCGCACGACCGGCAGCTCGACGCACTGAATGTCACTTCGTCGTATGGCGGTTCCGGGTCCACAGCGGGATGACGTACCAGCACAGCGCGTACCACGCGACCACTCCCGCGACGATCCAGGGCACCGCCCCGTTGTGGGTCGCGACCCGCAGGATCAGCACCAGCGAGGAGGTCATGGTGGCGAGGAGGAGCGCCAGGCCGACGAAGGTCATCCGGGAGGCCCACGCGACGGCCTGTGGCTTGACCCGCCGCCCGGACACCAGGCGGTGCAGGGAGACGGGCCCGATGAGCGCGCCGGTCGTCGCGGCGCCGAGGACGACCGTAACGATGTAGATGGTCTTGTCCGTCTGTGCCAGCGAGTCGTACTTCTGCTGGAACACCACGGTGAGCAGGAAGCCGAAGAGGATCTGCACCCCGGTCTGGGCGACCCTGACCTCCTGGATCAGCTCGCCCCACTTCCGGTCGGCTCTCTCCTCCTCGGTCTCGTGCCGCCCCCACTCGTTGACCTCTTCACCGCTCTTCGTGGCCGGCACGGTTCCTCCCGGCTCTCGACCCGGACACCTTCCCCGACCGTGTTCCCCCTTCGCGCCGAATTGAGCGGGCCGTGCGCGAAGAGGCCGCTGTTTGGGCGATGAGCGGGGGGTTACACGGAGCGGCATGGTGTACGACGACCATCCGAGGAGTCAGACGGACATGTCCGGTACCGAGCTCACTGTCACCGTCAGCGGCGGCACGGTCGCCGACGCGCGTGCGGTCGTGCAGGTCCTGGAGCCCGCCTTCGGCAGCCCCAAGGAGGACCTTCCGGCCAGTGACGACGTCACGGTCCACACGGCGCGGTTCGCGCACGATCCGGCGCACGGGCCGTCCGGGTCCGAGCATTCCGTCGCCGGTCATCTGTCCGGCGCGGTGACGCTGACCGTGCAGGGGGCGCCCCAGGCGGTGGCGACGGCGCGCGAGACGCTCGCCCATGCCTTCACCACGCAGGACCAGGGCTCGGTCTCCGGCGACCAGGAGCAGGAGTGCCAGCTGCTCCTGGAGCCGTGAGCGGGCCGCCGAGTTACCAGCGGGCCTCGACCTGGTCCTTGATACGGCGGTCGTAGAGGTCGCGGATCGCCCCGTGGGTGGCGTCGTCGAGCCCGGGCAGCCTGGCGGCGTCCGTGTTGGCGCGGGCCTGCTCGGGCGAGCGGGCGCCGGGGATGACGGTGGTCACGCCGGGCTGCTCGACGATCCAGCGCAGGGCGAGCTGGGCGGGGGTGTACCCCTCGGGCGCGAGGGCGGCGAACTCCGCGGCGGCCTCGACGCCGCTCGTGTAGTCCACGCCGGAGAAGGTCTCGCCGACGTCGAAGGACTCGCCGTGCCGGTTGAAGTTGCGGTGGTCGTTGTCGGCGAAGACGGTGTCCTTGGTGTACTTGCCCGTCAGCAGGCCGGAGGCCAGCGGGACGCGGGCGATGATGCCGACGCCGGCCTCCCGTGCGGCCGGGAGCACCTCGCGCAGCGGCTTCATGCGGAACGGGTTGAGGATGATCTGCACGCTCGCCACGTTCGGCCGCGCGATCGCGGCCAGCGCCTCCGCGCAGGTCTCCACGCTCACTCCGTACGCCGCGACGCGCTCCTCCTCGACCAGGGTGTCCAGGGCGTCGAAGACCGCGTCCGTGGCATAGACGGCGGTGGGCGGGCAGTGCAGCTGCACGAGGTCGATGCGGTCGACTCCGAGGTTGCGGCGGGAACGGTCGTTCCAGGCGCGGAAGTTGTCGAGGACGTAGTTCTCCGGGATCTGCTCGACCCGGCGGCCCATCTTGGTGGCGACCAGCACATGCAGGTCGGGGCGTCCGGCGAGGAAGGCGGCGATGGTCTGCTCGCTGCGCCCGTCGCCGTAGACGTCGGCGGTGTCGAAGAAGGTCACCCCTGCCTCGGCCGCGGCCTCCAGGACCGACAGGGCCTGCTTGTCGTCGACGTCTCCCCAGTCCGCGCCCAGCTGCCAGGTGCCGAGACCGATGACGGATGCGTGCTGATCAGACCTACCGAAAGTGCGCTCGTCCATGGCCACAGTCTTTCATCCGCCGCCGGCCGGGGTGAGCTGCGCCTGCACCGCGGGCGCGTACCGGGCCACGACGTCCTCCAGCGCGGCGCCCCGCACATGGGTACCGCGGGCGATGCCGAACATCACCCCGAGGCCGAGCAGGCCCGCGACGGCCAGCTCCGCCCGCAGGCCCGCGTCGGGGCCGTCCAGCCGTGCGGTGAGGCGTTCGGTCACCTGCGTACGGAAGTTGGCGCGCAGGATGTCGCCCTGGGCGCCGTGCAGGGGCGCGAACACGATCCGCAGGAGCGGGTCGGCGCCCTGCCGTGTCTGGCTGACCAGGACATGCCGCACCATGTGCCGGCCGAGTTCGTCCAGCGGGGCGTCGAGCAGGGCCTCGGCGTCCGTCTCGAAGGACATGACGCGGGCGAAGAGGGCGTCCTTGTTGCCGAAGTACTTCAGGATCAACGGCGCGCTGACACCGGCGCGTTCGGCCACCGCCTTGAGCGTGATGTCGCCGTGCGCGTGCCGGGCCAGCAGGTAACGGGCGGCCCGGAGGATGGCCGCCTTCGTCGCCTCGGCGTCGCGGCGGGCGGGGGCGGGCGTGGACGCGGTGGGAGGGGTGCTCACGGCACTCATGTTCCCTCCAGCGCCTCGTCGCGGCGGTCGCGGGTGCGGCCGCGGGCCCGACGTGTCGCGCCCGTCCCGGGGTCGCCGGGGATGCTCAGGGCGGCGGCGCCGGCGGCCAGGGCGATCGCGCAGGCCATCCCGAAGGCGAGCAGATAGCCGTGCAGGGTGGGCACGAGGGCGCCGGCGACCGGGCTGGTGTGGTGGACGAGCACCGCGGCAACGGCGGCGCTGGAGGTGGCCTGGCCGATGGTGCGCATCAGGACGTTGACGCCGTTGGCGGAGGCGGTCTGCTCGGCCGGGACGGCGCGCAGGATCAGGGTGGGCAGCGCCGAGTAGGCGAGGGTGGTGCCGGTCGACACCACCGTCGCACCCAGGATGATCATCCAGAGGTCGCGGCTGTCGGCGATGCGCACGACGTAGCCGCAGGCGATGACGGCGGCGCCCAGGGCGAGCGTGATGCGGGGGCCGCGGGACGCGGAGATACGGGCCGACAGGGGTGAGAAGAGCAGCATGGTGACTCCGCCCGGCAGCAGGCACAGGCCGGTCTCCACGATCGACAGCCCGAGGCCGTACCCGGTGGCCTTCGGCGCCTGCACCAGCTGGGCGGTCACCAGAGAGTTGGCGTAGAAGGCGAAGCCGGTGAGCAGCGCCGCCACGTGGGAGAGGCCGACCCGGGGCCGGGAGACGAGGCGCAGGTCGACCAGCGGCTTCGCGGTGCGCAGTTGCTGCCACCACCACAGGGCCAGGATCACGGCGGTGGCGGCGAACAGGCCGAGGACCCGGGCACTCCCCCAGCCCCACTGGCCGCCCTGGGACACGCCCAGCAGGAGGCACACCAGCCCCGCGGCGAGACCCAGCGCACCGAGCACGTCGAACCGGCCCGGCTCGCGCACCGGCGACTCCCTGACCGCCCACCACACCGCGCAGACGCCGAGCACCCCGAGGGCGCTGGTCAGCCAGAACATGGTGTGCCAGTCGTAGTACTGCACGACCAGCGCGGCCAGCGGCAGGCCCAGCGCGGCGCCGATGCCGACGGTGGAGCTCATCAGCGCCACCGCGGAACCCCGGCGCTCGGGCGGCAGTTCGTCGCGCAGGATGCTGATCGACAGCGGCACCACGGAGGCGGCTGCGCCCTGCAGGGCACGCGCCGTGATGAGCACGGTGATGTCGGACGACAGCGCGCACATCACCGATCCGACGGTCATCAGGACGAGCGCCGAGGCCAGCACCCTGCGCTTGCCGTACATGTCGCCGGCCCGGCCGAGCACCGGGGTGAGTACGGCGCCGGACAGCAGGGTCGCCGTGACCGTCCAGGAGACCGCCCCCGCGGAGGCACCCGTCAGCCGCGGCAGGTCGGGCAGCAGCGGCACGACCACGGTCTGCATGACGGCCATGAGGATGCCGCCGAACGCCAGCACCGGAATCGTGAGCCGGTCACGCAGGGGCGCCGCCGCATCGGTGGTGCGGGGTATCGGTCCTGGCTGATCCATCGGCGCTCCAGCGGTGCGTGTGGAGAATAGGTGAATGGCCATTCACCGTATAGGGTGAATGGCCATTCACCCAACTTGTTTCACCGGGACCGCATGCTCGCCGGCCGGGTTCGGGACGGGCGGGACGCACTGGTTTGCCCCGCAGGCCGGGGGTACCCGCGACGGACGCTGCCGACGTATCGACGAAGGAGTGGTTCACCCGTGTCGCGGGTCGAGGAATCCATCGAGGTCAGCGTCCCGGTGCACACCGCGCAACGCCTTAGCAAAAGTGACTTCACTGCAGTCCGCATGGGCCTTTATGCTTTCGTCCGCTCCTGCCTGCATTGCGTGCCCAACGGCCAGCTCTTGACCTGCACTGTCTGACTGCAGACGGAACCGCCGCATCATGTCGAACCCCGGACTGCGGGTCAGCACGACGCAGGCGGTGCCGGCGTCCACGGAGTTGAATCCGAAATGAGTGTCGGTGGGTGGCAGTGCCGTCGGGGCATGACTGCATGGCCGCCGACTGATCGTGACGATCTTCGCAGAGCACGCGGTGACGCGGGCTTCGATACCGTGCCCCCACTGCTCGTCAGGCGCTTGGTGGCCGAGACCGCAAGTGGGCTGGAATCCTTGGACATGCGGGAAGCTCCGGCACCGCAGTAGGAGGCTTCGACGGCATCGTCACAGCGTCAGGTCTGTCGGCGTTCGTGCCGCGGGGAACCTCAGTGTGGGAATTGTCGGTGGTCCTCCTCGTTGCTGGCGGCGAGGTTCTCGGACCTGGCCGTCGGGTTCCCCGCGGGACCGCCGACCGCCGGGAAGACGGCTGCCTCCTCACCTGTCCCGGGTGATGCGGAACCGCACCGGCTGGGTCCATGGTGGAGATCATCCTGACGGAGCCAGGAGTCGCCGCGCCTCCGTCGGGGGCGACACCTTTGCGGCGTGGTTCCGAACGCCAGGAAGCTGGCAGCCGATGTGCCGGTGGCTCGCCTACACAGGAACGCCTGTCCTGCTCGACACGGTGCTCTACAAGCCGGTTCACTCGCTGATCGACCAGAGCCTGCACTCCCGGATGGGCGTCGAGACGACCAACGGCGACGGGTTCGGCATCGGCTGGTACGCACCGGACAACGACACCCCCGCTGTCGTCCGGGACACCGGCCCGGCATGGAGCAACTGCAATCTGCGGGAGATCGCCGACCACGTCCGCTCCCCGCTGTTCTTCGCTCACATCCGGGCCTCGACCGGTGCCCCGGTGCAGCAGACCAACTGCCACCCGTTCCGCCACGGCCGCTGGATGTGGATGCACAACGGCGAGATCACAGACTTCCACCAAAGGCGGCGTGATCTCGCGCTGGCGGTCGACCCCGCACTCTTCCTCGATATCAAGGGATCGACGGACTCCGAGATGATGTTCTACCTGGCCCTCACCTTCGGTCTGGAACAGGACCCCCCAGGTGCTGTCGCGCGCATGGCCGGCGTGGTGGAGCGGACCGGTCATGATCACGGGGTGGAGTTCCCCTTGCATATGACGGTCGCCGTGACCGACGGGCAGCAGACGTGGGTCTTCCGCTACTCCAGTCAGGGAGCCTCCGGCTCGCTGTACTACAGCACCCAGGTGGAGGCGCTACGAGCACTTCACCTCGACGTGGAATTCCTGCAGGAGGTCTCCGACGAGACCCGCCTCATCGTGTCCGAGCCGCTGGGCGATCTGCCCGGCGTCTGGAACGAGGTCCCCGAGAGCAGCTACGGCGTTGTGCGGCCCGGAGGCGACACCTTGCTCCCCTTCGCCCCTCAACCCGTGTAGGGCCCCGGCGCTCCACATGTCGCCGTAGTCATTCCCCACTCCTCCTCGGCCGGATACCGCGCCGAGGAGCCCTCCAGGGCCCGCTTCTGATCCCCGGTCGCCCGTGTTCGACGGTGAACCATCGCGTTCATTGGACTCGCGGCCTGCGGTCTGGCCCCACTTGCCGCGCCGACCAGTGGTCCGGTATTCGGGTGCACATCGCCCCAGCCCAACTGCTTCAGGCTGCGACCAGGAGCTGTGTGGGAGTGACGTCTGCGTGCGTCCGCCCCTCCCACCGTCGCGCACGGCGACACGGACAGCCGGGTGAGCCGTACCGCGCTTGAGGCTGTGGTGCTGGCCTTCCCGATGCTGAAGGTTGCCCGGACACTCGGTGGCACTACTGCAGCCAGCGAGGTCTACTTGACCATGAGCGCCACGCCTGGGCCGACGCCTTGACCGGGATACTCCTGACCGATGCACTGCCGGCCTCGGTGCCGGCAGTGCTCGTATGGCAGCTGTTCCCCGCCCGGTTCCGCAAAGCGCCCGCACGCGGATGGCTCACCACAGGTCGGCCGGCGGTCCTCGCCCTGACCGTACCGCTGGCCGTGGGCATCATCGTCGGTGCCCTGCACGGATCGGGCCGGGGAACGGCCCTGACTGCTTGCGTCCTTCGCCTGGGAAGAGTGGTCACCGACGGGGATCAGACGGCCGACTGGCGCCGGAAGGCCGCAACCGCGACCTTTGTTCTGTCGTGTGTGTCGCTCCAGCCCTGCCGCTTGTCGCCCTGGCCAGTTGTCTGAACGGACGCTCCTGGGCGCCAGTCCTGGCCTGTGACACCAACAACGGAGACAGGACACGGCGGGACCGGGTCATTGAACTCAGCCGCGATGCCACGGGCGTCGTGGGCTGGGACATCTCCGGCAAAGAAACCGTCAATGGCAGCCATTGCGCCCTCTCCGAGACCGTCCGTCCACCTTGGTGGCGTACCTGACCCGCGACCACCGCCGAGTTCCGTGCCGGTCCTGCGCCGCGTGCGCGGACGTGCGGTGCGGGCTTACCTGGCCGAGAGTGGGAACTCAGAGGCACATCACATACCGCCCCTCCGCCCGGGGCCGGGTCGTCACCTCCCCGCGGCAGGCGCTCGGATTCCGAGGAGTGAACGTGACCATGCGAATCGGAGTGGAGGAGGAGTTCCACATCCTTGAGGTCGAGAGCGGCTTGCTCGTACCGCGAGCCGACGCGATCCTGAGGCGGGCTGGCGGACGGACCTTCCAGACCGAACTGCATCAGTGCACGGTGGAGTCCAACAGCGCAGTGCACACGTCCCTGCACGAGCTGTACACGGACCTCACCACGATGAGACGGCGGCTCGACGCGGCCGCCTCCTCCCTGGGGCTGGCCGTCGTGGCCGCCGGCACGGCCCCCCTGGCCCCCGGGGTGTCGTCGCACCTGACCGCAGACCCCCGCTACAGCCACATGGCCGAGGAGTACCGCAAGGTCGCCGACGAGCAGCTGATATGCGGTGCCCAGGTCCACGTGGACGTGCCCGACCGGGACATGGCCGTACGCGTCATGTGCGAGGTCTCGCCGTGGCTGCCCGTCCTGCTGGCCGTCTCCGCCAGCTCGCCCTTCTGGCAGGGCACCGACACGGGATACGCGAGCTGGCGCACCCTGCTGTGGCAGCGCTGGCCCACGGCGGGGCCGGCCGGCTGCTACTCCGGCGCGGCCGAGTACGACGCGGCGGTGGACGAGTTCGTACGGTCCGGGGTCATCAGCGACGCCGGGATGATCTACTACGACGTTCGCCCCTCCGCCCATCTGCCGACACTGGAACTGCGCGTGTGCGACGCCTGCCCGCGCCCGGAGACCGTCGCGCTCATCGCCGGGCTCTTCCGCGCCCTGGTGGCCACGGCGCTCGAACGGCTGGACGGGCACGCCGCCCCGGCCTGCGGAGGCCGGCACGAGTGGCTGCGGGGTGCGTCGTGGCGTGCGGCCCGCTCGGGCCTGGAGGGCGCGCTGGTGGACCCCGAGACCCGCCAGGAGGCGCCCGCGCCCCGGGTTGTACGGAAGCTCCTCACGCGACTGCGGCCCGCGCTGGAGGGCCAGGGGGACTGGCAGACCGTCCGGGCGCTGGCCGAGGCGACCCTCGCGGACGGAAGCGCCGCCCATCGCATGCGTCGCGTGGCACAGCGGGAGGATCTGCTGCGCTGCGTGGACATGCTGATCGCCGAGACCCGCGGAGGACGCGTACGCCGCGAGCGCGGCGCCCACGGACACCGCAGGACGGTGTCGCCGGGGCGCAGGTTCACCTCCGCCGTCGTACCGGGCCGTTCCCCCTCCCGCACCGACCCCCGGTCGTCGGTGGGCGTGCCGCGCCGACCCGTGCAGTCGCCGCCCCCCTGAGACGAACGGCGTTCGAGGAAACGTTTCGTCCTCAGAAGGGTTTTCGTGATGTCTCGTACCACCACCCAGCTCCCGGCCGGCGGCCGCGCTCCGACGCCCGTGCCCTCGCACGTCGTTGCCGGTGCGCAGATGGGAGGCGAGACGTCGTGTGTGGCTTGAGCGGCGAGATCCGCTTCGACGGCGGGCGACCCGACCTGGCGGCCGTTGCACGCATGACCGATCGGGTCGCCGGCCGTGGACCCGACGGCCAGGGCACCTGGGCATGCGGCCCGGTCGCGCTGGGGCACCGGCGACTGAAGATCATCGACCTCACCGAGCGCGGGGCCCAGCCGATGACCGACGCCCGGGGGGAGGTCACCGGTGTCTTCAACGGGTGCGTGTACAACCATCCGGAACTTCGCGAGGAGTTGCGGAGCCTGGGGCACCGGTTCGAGTCGACGTCGGACACCGAGGTGGTGCTCAAGGCCTACCAGCAGTGGGGCACCGCCTGCGTCGAGCACTTCCACGGCATGTTCGCGTTCGCCGTCGTCGAGCACCGCACCGGCCGGGTCGTCCTCGCCCGGGACCGGCTCGGCATCAAACCCCTGTACCTGGCCCGGACACCTGGCCGGCTGCGGTTCGCCTCTACGCTGCCCGCGCTCCTGGCCGCCGGAGACGTGGACACCTCACTCGATCCGGTCGCCCTCCACCACTACATGAGCTGGCACGCCACGGTTCCGGCGCCCCACACCGTCCTCAACGGGGTGCGCAAACTTCCGCCCGCCACCGTGCGGGTCGTCGAACCCGACGGCACCCATCAGGACCACTGCTACTGGCAGCCGTCCTACACGCGTCGGGCCGAGTACGCCGGAATGGGCGCGGACGAGTGGCGTGACGCGGTACTGGACGCCCTGCGCACGGCCGTGCGCCGCAGGATGGTGTCCGACGTGGAGGTCGGTGTCCTGCTCTCCGGCGGCCTCGACTCAAGTCTGATCGTCGCGTTGCTGGCCGACGAGGGCCAGCGTGACCTGATGACCTTCAGCATCGGGTTCGAGACGGAAGGCGGAGAGCAGGGCGACGAGTTCCGGTACTCGGACCTGGTGGCCCGGGAGTTCGGGACCGACCACCGACAGCTGCTGGTGCCTTCCGACCGGGTGTCGGCGGCGCTGGACGGGGCGGTCGCGGCAATGAGCGAACCGATGATCAGCCACGACGTGGTCGCCTTCTACCTGTTGTCCGAGCAGGTGTCCAAGGAGGTCAAGGTCGTGCAGAGCGGGCAGGGTGCCGACGAGGTCTTCGCCGGTTACCACTGGTATCCGCAGCTTGCGGAGGTCGCCCGCGAGGACGAGCCGCAGCGGTACGCCGAGACGTACTTCGACCGGTCGCACGCCGATCTGGCCCGGATCCTGCGACCGGACATGCTGCCCGCCGACGATGTCTCGGGCCGCTTCGTCCGCGACCACATGACGGTCCCGGGTGCCGAGACCGCGCTGGACGCGGCCCTGCGGCTGGATGCGCACGTCATGCTCGTGGACGACCCCGTCAAGCGCGTCGACAACATGACCATGTCCTGGGGGCTCGAAGCCCGGGTGCCCTTCCTCGACCACGATCTGGTCGAACTCGCGGCCGCCTGCCCGCCGGAGCTGAAACTGGCCGACGGAGGCAAGGGCGTGCTGAAGGAGGCGGGCCGCAAGCTCCTGCCGCGCGAGGTCGTCGACCGGCCCAAGGGCTACTTTCCGGTGCCGGCCATCCGGCACATGGCTGGACCCGTCCTGGAACGCGTGCGCGCCTCGCTCGCGGCACCGGAGGCGAGGCGACGCGGCCTGTTCGACGAGTCGTACGTGGCCGAGCTGCTCGCGGCGCCCGACGAGCACCGGACGAGGCGGGGCGCCAACGCCCTGTGGCAGGTGGCTTTGCTGGAGATATGGCTGCAGACCCACGGAATCAAGTGACCGACGGCCGGGACGTGCGGACGGCGCACGCGTCCTCACCCCTGCTCGCTTCTCTCAGGGCGCTTGACACGACCTCCGCGCAGCCACCCGACGGCCCGCCGGGGGACCAGTACGACGCCGCTCGCGCCGCCGCCCCGGAGCCGGTGCCCCTGCCCGAGGTGGGCGGCCCGCGCGACGCCGTGACACGGCTGCGGGCACACGGCTGCTGGTACCCGTCGGGCGACGCCGAGGGCACCGAGACGGCCTTCATCTGCGACCGGGGTGGCGTTCCCCAGCTTTGGGCCGGCTCCGTGCACAGCGACGAGGTGCGGCTGCTCGACTCCTCGCCCGATCCCGTCAAGGAGGTCTCCTGGTCACCCGACGGCCGCTGGATCGCGTACACCACCGCGCCGGGCGGCGGTGAGCACTCACGGGTGCTGTGCGTACGGCCCGACGGCACCGGCCGGCGCATCCTGGCGGGCGCCGACCCGGCCAGTTCCGCCTATCTGGGGTGCTGGGCGCACGACGGCTCGTCCGTCGCCGTCACCGTCGCGGCACCGGCGGCCCCCGGGCACGGCGGCGGCTCGACCGGGACCGTCCTGGCCTCACCGGAACAGGCCGACGGGTACCCCGCCGGCCCCCGACGCGCCGCCGACTGGCCGGAGCGGGACGGTCACGCGACCCTGCTCGGCCCGGCCGAGTACAACGCCGCCCCGGTGACGCCGCCGGGCGGAGCAGCGGTCGTCGTCACGTCCTTCGGCGCCGCGTCCGCGGCGGCCCCCGCCACCCGGCGCGACGGCGGCCTTTCCGCCTACCTGATCGATCCCGACGGTCTGGCCTCCCCCGTACTGCTCACCACCGAAACGCACGCCGCCTCCCTGCGCGTCTGCGACATCAGCCACGACGGCAGCCTCGCACTGCTGCGCCGGGGGCCCCGCGGACGGCGGGAGGCGGTCGTCCGGCGCACCGCCGACTCGGCGACCACCTTCGCGATGCCGGTCGCCGACGGCGACCCGTGGATCGGCCGGTTCTCTCCCGACGGACGGACCCTGTGGCTGCGCAGCAACGCCGACCGTGAGTACGCGGCGCTCCTCGCGGTCGCCCTGGACACCGACGGAGTGCAGCGCGATGTGTCCGTCGTGGCGGAACACGAGGGCAGCGATCTCGAACTCCTCGCGCTGGCGCACGACGGCCGTACGGCCGCGCTGGCGTGGAACGTGCAGGGCGCGAGCGAACTCGAACTCGTCGAGACCTTCCCGGCCGCGCGGGCCCCCGACCGCACCGGCCCGCTGCGACCCGTCCCCCTGCCTCACGAGGTCGTCACGCGCATCACGCCCGCCGGCACCGGGCGCCTGCTGCTCGCGCTGTCCGGGTCGCAACGCCGGCCTGGCGTCTGGTGGGCCCACGAAGGCGTCTCCCTGCTGCGCACCCCCTGGTCCTCCCCGGACGAGGACGCCGTCCCGCCGGGCCGCCCACCGGTACGGCCCGTCCCCCTGCGTCTCACGGCGAGGGACGGGCTGCCGCTGAGCGGCTGGTACTACCGGGCCCCGGGTCGGGGTCCGGACGACCCGGCGCCGTGCGTGATCCACCTGCACGGCGGTCCGGAAGAACAGGAACGGCCCGTCTTCAACCCGCTGTACCACGAGCTGATCGGCCGCGGCCTGGACATCTTCGCCCCCGACGTCCGGGGCTCCCTCGGGCACGGCCGGTCGTTCGTCGACGCCGACCTGGGCGCGGGCCGCTTCGCGGCGTTCGACGACGTCGCCGACTGCGCGGCCCACGCGGTGGTCGCAGGACCCGCCGACCCCACACGTCTCGCCGTCATGGGGCGCTCCTACGGCGGCTATCTGACGTTCGCCTCCGCCGTGTGGCACCCCGAACTGTTCCGCACCGGAGTCGCCGTCTGCGGAATGTCTGACTTTCTCACCTTCTTCGCCGGAACCGAGCCCTGGATCGCCGAATCGGCGGCGCACAAGTACGGCCACCCGGAACGCGACCGGGACCTGCTGCGCTCCCTGTCCCCGATGAGCCGTATCGACGCGCTCGGTGTCCCGCTGCTCGCCGTTCACGGGGAACACGACACCAACGTGCCGCCGTTGGAGTCCCAGCAGTTCGTGCGCGCCGCACGTGAACGGGGCATCGACGCCGAACTGCTCACCCTGCGCGACGAAGGCCACGACTTCCTGCGTGCCGAGAACCGGCGCCTGTTCCGCCGGGCTGCCGCCGACTGGCTGGAACGGCACCTGTACTAGCGTCCGGCCGGCCCGGTCCGCCGGGACGCCGCGCACCGGACCGCCATCGCGCCGCTGCCGGGCACCGGCGGGTGCCTCCCGTTCTCGTGGACATCAGCCGGCGAGTGGCGCGGCGCGATCACCCGGCCGTGCACTCCGGTGTACGGCGGGGCCCTAGCCGGCGGCCTCCGCCGTACGGCACTCCGGGTGTCCCCAGCCCTGCGCGTTCTTGGCGATGGGCTCGCCCGCCCCGTACGAGCGGCCGCACAGGCAACGGCCGGGGAACTTCGCCTTGATGGTGCGGGGCGAGGAGCCCGCACCCTGCCGGGACGCGGCGGGCCGCCGGCGCGCGCCGCCCGACTTCACGGCGCCCGACTTCGGGCTGTCCTCGGAAGCGGGCGGCTCGGCCGATCCGAGAGCGCTGCCCGCGGGCTCCTGGGCCTTCGCCGCCTGGCTGGCGGCCCGGTCGGCGAAGTCGTTGAGCCGGTCGCCGTCGACCTGGTGGGCGGGCACGTAGCGGAAGTCGACCGAGCGGCCGTCCAGCAGCGCGTCGATGCGCACGACCAGTTCCTGGTTGGCGACGGGCTTGCCGGCGGAGGTCTTCCAGCCGTTGCGCTTCCAGCCGGGCAGCCAGGTGGTGACCGCCTTCATGGCGTACTGCGAGTCCATCCGGACCTCGAGCGGGACACCCGGGTCCGTCGCCGTCAGCAGCCGCTCCAGCGCGGTGAGTTCGGCGACGTTGTTGGTGGCCTTGCCGAGCGGCCCCGCCTCCCAGCGGGCCGGGGTCTCCGTCTCGTCGGCGACGACCCAGGCCCAGCCCGCCGGACCGGGATTTCCCTTCGAAGCCCCGTCGCACGCGGCCACAACACGTTCACGCATGCGCCCGATCATGCCATGGACCGGCGGGCCGCCCGGCCCGGGTTCAGGAGACGTCGGTGGTCTGCGGCATCTCCCCGGCCGTCGTCGTGATGTCGATGACCGAGAAGCTGGCGCCCTGCGGGTCGCTGAGCGCCGCGAACCGGCCGAAGGGGCTGTCCATCGGCCCGAACCGCAGCACGCCGCCGAGCTTGGTCGCCGCCGCGACGGCGTCGTCGCAGTTGGGGACGGTGAAGTACACGTTGATGTAAGGCGGCACCTCGGGAGGGAAGTCCTCCGTCATCCGCATCCGGCCGAGCACGGTGTTCCCGCCGAGGTCGAACATGCGGAAGTCGATCGCGTCGTCCTGCAACTGCTTGGCCTCGTAGCCGAAGACCGAGGTGAAGAAACCGTCGGACTTCTCCGGCTCACGGGTGAAGACCTCGGCCCAGCAGTACGCCCCGGGCTGCTGCGGCGATGCCTCGAACCCTTCGTGGGTGCCCGCCTGCCAGAGGCCGAAGGCGACGCCGCTGGGGTCCCGGCTCAGGCACATGGTGCCGAACTCGCCGACCTGCATCGGCTCCATCAGCACCTCGCCGCCGTTGTCACGGATCTTGGCGGCGGTGGCGGCGGCGTCCGCCGACGCGAAGTACAGGCACCACTGCGAGTGTCCTTCCTGCCCGGACATCGGCGGTACGACGGCGGCCGCCGCCTTGCCGTCCGCGTAGGCCTGGGTGTAGTTGCCGTACTCCGACAACGACTCGCCGAAGGTCCAGCCCAGGACCTCGCCGTAGAAGGTCTTGGCGCCCTCGACGTCGCCGAACATCGCGTCGGCCCAGCAGGGGGTTCCCTCAGGTTGTACGGCCATGACTCGGCCCTCTCCCGAATAGGTGGAATCTGGTCCGTTTCCTCACGCTAGCCATCCCGCCGCCGAAGCGCGCGCCGAACGCCGTGGTCCGTCTCAGACTGGGGTGAGGGCCCTCGCAGCACGGGACACGGGCCCCCACGGCGTGGGAAACGGACGGCGACGGACGGCGTGGGAAACGGACGGCGACGGGACGGGGTGCGCGATGACGGACGGGACCATGCGGGCGTGGTCGGTGCAGACGACCGGGCCGGTGGAGAGGGGCGGGCTCCGGTTCATGGAGAAGCCGGTTCCGCGGCCCGCGGACGACGAACTGCTCGTGCACGTGCGCGCCTGCGGGGTGTGCCGGACCGATCTGCATGTCACCGAGGGCGACCTGCCGGTGCGCCGGGCGGGTGTGACGCCGGGACACGAGGTGGTGGGCGTGGTGGCCGGGTTCGGGGCCGGGGTACGGGGTTTCGAGACCGGTGACCGGGTGGGGGTGGCATGGCTGCGGCGCACGGACGGCACGTGCGCCTACTGCTCACGCGGGGCCGAGAACCTGTGCCCGTCCTCGCGGTACACCGGCTGGGACGCCGACGGCGGCTACGCGGAGTACACGACCGTGCCCGCGGACTTCGCCCACCGTCTGCCCGGCTCCCTCGGCGACGTGGCGCTCGCGCCGTTGCTGTGCGCCGGGATCATCGGATACCGGGCGCTGCGGCGGGCGGCGCTGCCGCCGGGCGGACGGCTCGGTCTGTACGGGTTCGGGGGCAGCGCGCACCTGTGCGCGCAGGTGGCACTGGCCGAGGGCGCCACGGTGCACGTCCTCACCCGCGGGGCCGCGGCCCAGCGGCTGGCGCTCGACCTGGGCGCGGCCTCGGCACGGGACGCGTACGCGACGCCACCCGAGCCGCTGGACAGCGCGATCCTGTTCGCGCCGGTCGGCGACCTGGTGCCGGTCGCGCTGCGCGCCCTGGACCGCGGCGGGACGCTCGCGGTCGCCGGCATCCACCTCAGCGACACGCCGCCGCTGCACTACGAGAGCGAGCTCTTCTACGAGAAGCAGATCCGCAGCGTCACCTCCAACACCCGTGCGGACGCCCGGGAGTTCCTGGCCCTGGCGGCCCGGCACGGCGTGCGCGCCACCACGCACACCTATCCCCTGTCGCGGGCCGACGAGGCGCTGCGGGACCTCAAGGGAGGGCGCTTCGACGGGGCCGCGGTACTGGTGAACGACCTGGTGTGAGCGCGCCGCAGCGCCGGAGGGGGAGCGCGCGATGCGCGGTGCCCGTGGGGCGGTCGTGCGCCCTGTACGCCGGAGTGGAGAGGGAAGATCACCGGCGCGAGATCACTTCGCCGACCCTCCCCCGCCTCGTCCGCGGAGTTTGCGCCTCCGGGCCGTGAAGCCGCCCCCCTCGCGCCGTACCGCGTCGCGATCACAACTGTTTGGCTTTTACATGCGGTTCGTACCCGTCGGCCGCCACGAAGCCGTCTTCCTCTCCGACCACTGCGTTCACCCCTGTACGTCGCCATGTGCATCCCCAGGGAGGGAATGTGTCCGCCCCCGTAAGCTCCTCCGGTCCCGCCACCGAGGAACCCGTCCCCGAACCCGACGGCCAGGCGCAGCTCACCAGTCTCAGCACCCAGGCGGCGCGCCAGCTCACGACGACGACCAAGTCCGAACCGCAGATGCAGGCCATCAGCTCGCGCTGGCTGCTGCGGTCCCTGCCCTGGGTGGACGTCAAGGGCGGCACCTACCGGGTCAACCGTCGGCTGCAACTGCGCGTCGGTCGCGGGCGCGTGCAGTTCGAGCAGAACGGCGCCGACGACATCAGGGTCATCCCGGAGACGCTCACCGAACTGCCGGTGCTGCGCGGCTACTCCGAGACCGACGTCCTCAAGGAGGTCGCCACCCGCTTCCGGGTGCGCGAAGTGCGGGCCGGGCAGGTGCTGTTCGAGGCCGGGCAGCCGGTCACCGAGGCCTATCTCGTCGTGCACGGCAGGTTCACCCGCTACGCCGCCGGCAAGTACGGGGAGGAGGAGATCATCGGGGTCGTCGCCGACGGCGACCAGATGGGCGACGAGGCCATCGGGCAGCCCGACCCGCTGTGGCTCAGCTCGGTGCGCGCGGAGACGGCCGGCGTGGTGCTGGTGCTGCCCTGGGACGTGGTCAGGGAGCTCACCGACCGCGTGCCGTCGCTCGCCGCGCACCTGGCGGCGTTCGCGGAGCGGCAGAAGCTGCCGATGAACCGCAAGGGCGAGGCCGACGTGCCCGTGCAGGCCGGCCATGTCGGCGAGCACACGCTCGACGGCGGCTTCGTGAACTACGAACTCGCCCCGCGCGAGTACGAGTTGTCGCTCACCCAGACCGTGCTGCGGGTGCACACCCGGGTGGCCGACCTCTACAACGACCCGATGAACCAGACCGAGCAGCAACTGCGCCTGACCATCGAGGAGATCCGCGAGCGCCAGGAGTGGGAGCTGGTCAACAACCGGGAGTTCGGGCTGCTGGCCAACGTCGACTACAGCCAGCGCGTCAGCACCTTCACCGGGCCGCCCACCCCGGACGACATGGACGAACTGCTCACCATGCGCCGCAAGACCAAGGTGTTCCTCGCCCATCCGAAGGCGATCGCCGCGTTCTTCCGGCAGTGCAACCGGCGCGGTCTGGTGCCGGGCACGGCCACCGTCGAGGGGCACGAGATCCCGGCCTGGCGCGGGGTCCCGATCTTCCCCTGCAACAAGATCCCGATCAGCCCCCAGCACACCAGCAGCATCATCGCCCTGCGCACCGGGGAGAGCGACCAGGGAGTGATCGGCCTGTACCAGACGGGCATCCCGGAGGAGTACCAACCGGGCCTGAACGTGCGGTTCATGGGCATCGACACCGCCGCGATCATCCGCTACCTGGTGACCGCCTACTACTCACTGGCCATCCTCGTGCCGGACGCCGCGGGGATTCTGGAGAACGTCCAGCTCGGCCGGACGGCCGACTGAGGGTGGAGCACGCAATGAGTACGCCCGCTTACCCGACCTCGCTGCCGGGACCGCCCAACCTGGCCCGGACCGTGCGCGCACGCCGCACCGGGGCGATCCCCGGCCTGCGGTACCGGGCAGTCGCCCCCGCCGACCCGGCCAGGGCCGAGGAGGTCGACCACAGGCTGGAGGCCTGGGCCCACGGCCTGGACCTCTTCCCGAAGGCGTGGTCGGGGGACTTCTCGGGCTTCCAGTTCGGCCGGGCCGTCGTACTGCAGCATCCCGGGGCGGCCGACATGGAGCGGCTGACCGCCGCGGGCAAGCTGCTGCTGGCCGAGAACCTGGTCGACAGCTGCTACTGCGAGGAGGACGAGGGCCGGGGCGGCGCCCGCAGCGGCCTCGGCGGCCGGCTGATCCTGGCCCAGTCGGCACTCGACCCGTTCCACGGCACGCCGCTGCTGCAGGAGCAGTGGGCACAGGGCGTGCAGGCCGACGGTCCGCTGCGCTCGTACCACTGGGCGCTCAAGGACTACGGCGCCGTCGCCACGCCCAGCCAGACCGACCGCTTCGTGCACGACATCGCGCGGCTGCACCTCGGCTATCTCGCCGAGGCGGCCTGGGCGGAGACCCGGCATGTGCCGCAGGTGTGGGAGTACCTGGTGATGCGGCAGTTCAACAACTTCCGCCCCTGTCTGTCGATCGTCGACGCCGTGGACGGCTACGAACTGCCCGAGCCGGTCTACGCCCGTCCGGAGATCCAGCGCATCACCGCCCTCGCCTGCAACGCCACCACCATCGTCAACGACCTGTACTCCTTCACCAAGGAGCTGGCCAGCGACCCCACCCATCTCAACCTGCCGCAGGTCGTCGCCGCCAACGAGCGGTGCGGGTTGAAGGCCGCCTATCTGAAGGCCGTCGACATCCACAACGAGATCATGGAGGCCTTCGAGGAGGAGTCCGCCCTCCTCTCCGCCACCTCACCGCTCGTGGAGCGCTACGCCCAGGGCCTGTCCGACTGGGTGGCCGGCAACCACGAGTGGCACGCCACCAACACCCACCGCTACTCCCTGCCCAACTACTGGTAATAGCCGCACTGCTGACGTCATGTCAGACGCACAACGAGGAGTCATCTGTTGACCATCGCCCCCGACGCCGACACCACGGCGGCACCGGTGCCGACCCAGTCCAGGTACCAGAACCGCGTCGCCGACTACTGGAACGCCGAGGAGAATCCGGTCAACCTCGAGCTCGGCAGGCTCGACGACCTCTACCACCACCACTACGGCATCGGCGACGCCGACCGCTCCGTGCTCGACGAGGCCGACCCCGTACGGCGGCGGGAGCGGATCACCACCGAACTGCACCGCCTGGAACACGCCCAGGCCGAGCTTCTCGCCGACCGGCTCGGTCCGCTCTCCCCCGCCGACCGCGTCTTCGACGCCGGCTGCGGGCGCGGCGGCGGCAGCGTCGTGGCCCATCTGCGCCACGGCTGCCAGGCGGACGGCGTGACCATCTCGGCCAAGCAGGCCGCGTTCGCCAACGAGCAGGCCCGCAAGCGGGGCATCGACGGCCAGGTGCGCTACCACCACCGCAACATGCTCGACACCGGCTTCGAGACAGGCGCCTACGCCGCCTCGTGGAACAACGAGTCGACCATGTACGTCGAGCTGGAGCTGCTGTTCGCCGAGCACGCCCGGCTGCTGCGCCGCGGCGGACGCTACGCGGTGATCACCGGCTGCTACAACGACGCCTACGGCCGGGCGTCCCGCGAGGTGTCCCTCATCAACGCCCACTACATCTGCGACATCCATCCGCGCTCGGAGTACTTCCGGGCGATGGCCCGCAACCGCCTCGTCCCCGTCCACGTCCAGGACCTCACCGCCGAAGCCATCCCCTACTGGGAGCTGCGCCGGCAGGCCGAGCATCTGGTCACGGGCATCGAGGACACGTTCCTCACGGCGTACAAGAACGGCAGCTTCCAGTACCTGCTGATCGTCGCCGACCGGATCTGATCCACCGGGATCACACCGGAGGCGCCTACGCGTCCAGGTGAAGCGCGTTCCGGCACGGGCTTGCGCGATGGATGTGGCATCCCCGCATCGCACGAGCCCGTGCCGGAACTCCCCCTGGCGGCTCCCCCTTGGACCGTGGGCCTTTCGGGTCCGCGCTGCTGGCCTCAGCCCACGGGGCGCTTCTGGTTGTCGATGTACTGCTTCACGACGGTCAGGGGGCCCCGCCGCATGAGCCGGCTAAGTAGGAGCCGGACCAGAAGCGTCCGCCCCACAGGTACCGGCGCAGGTACGTGTCGTACTCCTTGCGGAGCAGTCGGGCGGAGACGCCCCTGAGGGAGTTGACCAGCTTGGAAAGCTGGACCTTCGGCGGGCAGTGCACGTGCAGGTGTACGTGGTCCTCCGGACATCGACGGGTACGCGGTCGCGCGTGCGATCCGTGCCCGGCCGGAGGGTGACACGCTGCGGCTGATCGCCGTGTCGGGGTTCATCCAGGGCACCGACCGCGCCCTGGCCCGGGCGGCCGGGTTCGACGCCCTTCTGGCCAAACCGCTGCCCCTGACGGATCTGCTGGAGCTCCTGGAGCGGCTGGACAAGTCCTGAACTCACTTCTGTGTCTTCCGCGTTGGGCTCACCTGTGCTTGCCTGGTGAGCCGTTTTCGGTCGCCGGTGCAGGAGTCGCCGTATGCGGAAGCCGTGGATCGTGGGGTCGCTGCTGGCCGGTGTGCTGCTGCTGGGCGCCTGCGACGACCCGTCGTCCGGGCCGGAGGAGGCGCCGCCCTCCCCCGCGCTGCCTCAGGTGTCGGCCACGACGACCCACCAGCGGGCCCCCGCCTCCCCCGGTGTGCCGGCGGTGAAGCCCCGGGTGCTGTATCTCGGGGACTCGCTGGCGATGGAGGCGCAGAACGTCCTCGGAGACCAGCTCCGCACGCACCTGGCGGCGACGTACACGAGCGCCCCCTACTCGGGAACCACTCTGTGCGACTACCTCGAAGGCACCGGGAAGCGTTCCCTCGTGCCGGACGCGGACAAGGCCGCCGCGCTGGTGCGCGCCCGGCACCCGGACTACGTGGTGCTCCAGTTCTGGGGCAACGCGTGGGGCTACACCTGGTGCATGGACGGGATCACCTACAACGCCTCGCAGCAGCGGTACTTCACGCGCTACCGCGCCGACCTGCGCAGGCTCACCGAGCAGATCGCCGACGCGGGCGGCAGCCGGCGTCCGAAGATCGTGTGGGTGCTCCAGGGACCGGACCCGATCACGCCCGACCGGGTCCGGCGCGTGAACGAGATGTACGAGCGACAGGCCGCCGCCTCGGGCGACATCGTCTCCGACGCGGGCGCCACGGTGAGCCCCGCCGGGGCCCGCTACACCTGGAGCCAGGACCTGCCGTGCACCGCCTACGAGCACGAACACGCCGGCTACTGCACCGATCCGGGCCGCGACCGCACCGCACTCCACTTCGGCAAGGACTACCTGCACTTCTGCCTGGCGCCCACGACTCCCACGCCGAAGCCGTGCCCGGCGCGCTCCCCCGGCATCGAGCGGATCGCCCGCGCGATCACGGAGACGATCGCGGAACGAGTTCGCGCGCGATGAGCCGGTTCCCGTCGGCGACGCCCCGGAGGTGGGGGCAGGGCGTCACTCGCCCGTGTAAGCCTTCTCCAGGGCGGCGATGTCGAGCTTGCCCATGGAGAGCATCGCCTGCATCGCGCGCGCCGACTTCGCCGTGTCGGGGTCGCTGATCATCTCGTCGAGGCGCTCCGGGATGACCTGCCAGGACACGCCGTAGCGGTCCTTGAGCCAGCCGCAGGGGCCGGGCTCGCCGCCGCCCTCCGTGAGCTTGGCCCAGTAGTAGTCGATCTCCTCCTGGTTCTGGCAGAACATCTGGAAGGAGATCGCCTCGGTGAACTTGAACTGGGGGCCGCCGTTCAGGGCGACGAACCTGTGGCCGTTGACGGTGAACTCGACGGTCAGCACCGTGCCGGCCGGCTGCATGGCGCCCTCGGTGTAGTGGGACACCCTGCCGATGCTGGAGTTCTTGAAGACCGAGACGTAGAAGTGGGCGGCCTCCTCGGCCTGGCCGTCGAACCAGAGACACGTGGTGAATCCGTCGGTGGTCATGTGTTCTCCTCCTGGGGCGCCGAACGCGGTCACCTGTACCGACTGATCCTTGCCACGGAACTCATCGGTGGGACGTCCGGTTAATGCGGATGGCCGTGGCACCTACCGGAACTACGCTCCGCACATGACGTCTTCGCCTGCCGACACAGCAGAGAACGCAGAGCCCTCCGCCGGCATCCGGCCCTTCCGCCTCGACATCCCGCAGAGCACCCTCGACGACCTTCACCACCGCCTCGACCGCACCCGCCTGCCCGACGAGTTGCCCGGCACGGGGTGGTCGTACGGTGTGCCCGGCGACTATCTGCGTGAACTCGTCACGTACTGGCGTCACTCCTACGACTGGCGGTCCGCCGAGGCGGAGCTCAACCGGCTGCCGCAGTTCACCACCACCATCGACGGCTCGAACATCCACTTCGCCCACATCCGCTCCCCCGAGCCCGACGCCACCCCGCTGATCATCACGCACGGCTGGCCCGGTTCGATCGTGGAGTTCCTGGACGTGATCGGGCCGCTCACCCACCCCGCGGCGCACGGCGGCGACCCGGCCGACGCCTTCCACCTCGTCGTACCGAGCATCCCCGGGTTCGGGCTGTCCGGGCCTGCGGCGGACACCGGCTGGGAGGCGGGCCGGGTCGCCGACGCCTGGGCCGAGCTGATGCGGCGGCTCGGCTACGAGCGGTTCGGAGCGCAGGGCGGCGACTGGGGTGCGGCGATCTCCCGCGAGCTGGGGCGGGCGCATCCCGACCGCGTGATCGGCGTCCATCTCAATCTGCTGCCGGGCGGACAGCAGCTCACCGAGCCGACGCCGGAGGAGCTGGACGAGCTCGGCACGGAGGAGCAGGAGCGGGCGCTGCTGTCGTGGCGGCGGTGGAGCGAGTGGTCGCGGGAGGGCACCGGCTACGCGATCCTGCAGTCCACCCGGCCGCAGACGCTGGCGTACGCGCTGACCGACTCGCCCGTGGGCCAACTCGCCTGGATCGTCGAGAAGTTCCAGGAGTGGACGGACTCGGGGCTGCTGCCGGAGGACGCCGTCGACCGGGACCGGATGCTCACCAACGTGATGCTGTACTGGCTGACCGGGACGGCCGGTTCCGCTGCCCTCATCTATTACGAGCGTGCGCATGCCGCGGGCCGCCAGGCTCTGCCCAACGAGCCGTCGGCCGCGCCCACCGCGCTCGCCGTCTTCCCGGCCGAGCCGCAGCTCCCGCTGCGGCACAAGGCGGAGCGGACCGAGAACCTGGTGCGGTGGACGGAGTTCGACCGCGGCGGGCACTTCGCGGCGATGGAGGAGCCGGATCTGCTGGTCGGCGACGTGCGGGCGTTCTTCCGGCAGCTGCGCGAGAAGGGCTGACACCGGCTCCGCGCGAGGACGACGGCGGGGCTCTGCCCGTGGCGAATCTGCCGCGGGCAGAGAAACCGCATCGGCGGGCGCGGGCGGGCCAAGAGTGGAGTCGACGGCAACACCGCCCGACGCTCGACAGGAGAGACCATGACTCCACTCACCGCCTTCTCGCCCCGCGCCGAGGAGGGTGACACCGCGCCCAGCCGCTTCGACGACCATCTCGCGGCCCAACTCCTCGGCCAGCGCATCGTGTTCCTCGGCACCCAGGTCGACGAGGTGTCCGCGAACCGGGTCTGCGCACAGCTGCTCCTGCTGTCCGCGGAGGACCCGCGCACCGACATCAGCCTGTACGTCAACAGCCCCGGCGGTTCGGTGCACGCGGGCCTGGCGATCTACGACACGATGCGGCTCATCCCCAACGACGTCTCGACGCTGGCGATGGGCTTCGCGGCGAGCATGGGCCAGTTCCTGCTGAGCGTCGGCGCGGCGGGCAAGCGCTACGCCCTGCCGAACGCGCGGATCATGATGCACCAGCCGTCGGCGGGGATCGGCGGCACCACCGCGGACATCGAGATCCAGGCGGAGAACCTGGAGCACACCAAGCGGACCATCGAGCAGATCACCGCCGAGCACACCGGCCAGAGCCCGGAGACCATCTCGCGCGACGGGGACCGCGACCGCTGGTTCACGGCCGAGGAGGCCAAGGAGTACGGCATGGTGGACCAGGTCGTGGACTCCCTCGCGGACGTCCGCCCGACCGCCTCCAAGCGACGGATGGGGCTCTGACATGGGGAACTACACGATTCCGTACGTCACGGAGCGGACCGCGCACGGGGAGCGCTCCTCGGACGTCTTCAGCCGGCTGCTGTCCGAGCGGATCATCTTCCTCGGCACCGAGATCGACGACGGTGTCGCCAACGTCGTCATCGCGCAGCTCCTCCATCTGGAGTCGGCGGCCCCCGAGAACGAGATCGCGATCTACATCAACTCCCCCGGCGGATCGTTCACCTCACTGATGGCGATCTACGACACGATGGCGTTCGTGCAGGCGCCGATCTCGACGTTCTGCGTGGGCCAGGCGGCCTCCACGGCGGCCGTACTGCTGGCCGGCGGCGATCCGGGACGGCGGTTCGTGCTGGAGCACGCCCGCGTCCTGCTCGGCCAGCCGGCCAGCGGCGGCCGGCAGGGCACGGTCTCCGATCTCACCCTCCAGGCCAAGGAGATGGTCCGGATCCGCTCCCAGGTCGAGGAGGTCCTCTCCCGCCACACGCACCACGACATCGCGACCCTGCGCGCGGACATGGACCGCGACAAGGTCTTCACCGCGCAGGAGGCGGTGACCTACGGCCTGGCGGACCAGGTGGTGAGCCGCCGCCTGGTGGCGGTCTGAGGCACCCGCGGGGGCACCGTCATGCCGCCAGGCAGAGGCCGTTGTGCGGTGCGGCGGACGTGGTCCGGCTGCGCTCGGGCCGGTGGTGGCCGGCGATCCGGACGAGTTCGCCCTGGGCCCGGGACAGCAGGTCGCCCAGGCCGAGGCCCAGGGCGTGGGCGGCGGCCGCGAGGACCTCCGACGAGGCCTCCTTGCGGCCCCGTTCCACCTCGGAGAGGTACGGCATGGAGATCCGGGCCTCGTCCGCCACGTCCTTCAGGGTGCGCTCCTGGGCGAGGCGTTCGCGCCGCAGGACGTCGCCGACCAGGTCGCGCCAGAGGGGCTCCCTGGGCTGCCGGTGTGCGGGAGGAGGGGCGGCGGGGCGCGCGCCCTGCGAGGGGCGCAGCTCGATGACCCGGGCTTCGTTCGGCGCTTGGCTGCTCACCTTCCCACCCTAGATTCCGTCGCCCCGATGGGAAGAGATCGGCATTCCGCCCTGGGTGGAATCACGCAGGGCGGAGCCGGCCCGCCGTTTCCGCCGTTCGATTTGCGCCGCCGCGATCTGCGAGGCATGCTCCGGCGGATGCCGGGTACCCGCTCCGACGAAGCATCAAATGCTCAGATGCTGAGACACTGGTTGTGGGCAGACGTCGACACCGTGACTTCGTGGGAGAGGGAATGGACACCGCCGTGGAACGGTCGCACGCACAGGTGGTCGTGGGGGCCGCCAGGACCAGCACGGGTGATGGGCCGCTGCCGGGTATCGAGGAGCCGAGGGCCGTGGCGCCGCGTGACGCGCGGGCGCTCTCCCGGCAGTTCTTCCAGCGCCTGACGGAACTCGAAGAGGGCACGCACGAGTACCAGTACGCGCGCAACACCCTCATTGAAATGAACATGTCGCTGGTGCGCTTCGCCGCCGGACGCTTCCGGGGGCGCGGCGACGACATGGAGGACATCGTCCAGACGGGCATGATCGGCCTGATCAAGGCGATCGACCGGTTCGAGCTGTCCCGCGAGGTCGAGTTCACCTCCTTCGCGCTGCCGTACATCGTCGGCGAGATCAAGCGCTTCTTCCGCGACACCACCTGGGCGGTGCACGTGCCGCGCCGGCTCCAGGAGCTGCGGGTGGAACTGGCCAAGGCGCGCGAGGAGCTGGCCAGCCGGCTGGACCGTGACCCCACCGTCCCCGAGCTCGCGACCTTGATGAACATCCCGGAGAACGAGGTCGTCGAGGCGCAGATCGCCTCCAACGGCTACAACTCCTCGTCCCTGGACGCCGCACTCACCGGCGACGGCCCCGAGAACGGCGAGGCGGTACTCGCCGACTTCATCGGCGTGGAGGAGGAGGGGCTGCGGCTCGTCGAGGACTTCCAGTCACTCGCCCCGCTCATGGCCGAACTCGGCGAGCGGGACCGGCAGATCCTCCACATGCGGTTCGTGGAGGAGGCCACACAGGCGGAGATCGGCGAACATCTCGGCTGCTCACAGATGCATGTGTCCCGGCTCATCAAGCGGATCATCACGCGGCTGCGCGAGGGGATGCTGGGCGAGCTCGGCTGCGCCTGAGGGCCGAAGGGCAGGCACTCGCGGACGTGACCGCCGGAGTCGGAGGCGCAGACAGCTTCGGCGGTCACCCGCGGATCAGCTTGACGACCGCGCAGACCCGCTTGCCCACCGGAACCCGTTCCACGGTGACGCGTTCGGCCAGGGCGTGGACGATCTCCAGTCCGTGCCGGCCGACGCGCTCGGGGTCGCGCGGGAAGCGGCGCGGAAGAGCCGCACTGCTGTCGTAGACCCAAATGCTCACCGACATGTCCGTGCCCTCGAGCTCGAGGATGTACGGGCCGTTGCTGTGCCGGTCGGCGTTGGTGACCAGCTCGCTCACGACCAGCAGCACCTCCTCGACGGCACGGTCCTCGATCCTGGCGCACCACTCGGTCCTGAGCTGGTCCACGAAGTGCGCGGTGAAGGAGCGCGCCTCGGCGATGCATCCCTGCTCGCCGGTGTAGTGCGCCGCCCGCCGTAGCGGCTCGACGGGCACGTCGAAACCAGTCGGTATCACTGCCCCGCCCACGTGCTCGATCATGCATGTCTCTCTCGGAAGCCGGCCAGGCCGGACGCTGCTGCAACATGCTCGTACCCCGAGGCGCGTCCCGCAGTCCCCCTTCCGGCCGTTGTGTCCCCTTGCGCTCAGGACGCCGGTGATGCGGCAGAGGTTGCGGGAGTGTCCGAAGGGCTCGTGATGGGCGCGGAGGAAGGCGGCTCGGAACGCGGTGCCGAGGAGGACTCGGACGGGGCGGTCGACGTCGGCGGACAGGGAGTCGTGCCGTTGCCCGTGCCCGGCGAGGAGCCGCATCCGGGCGAGGACGCCGTCGGCGTGGACGCGCTCACCGACGGAGAGGGCTTCGCGGGCGGCTGGGTCCGGTGGTCGTGGTGGCCTGTATCACCCCGGTGCCGGGCGATCCACTCGCCGTGGCCGGGGTCGTAGAGGACGAAGATGTCGATGATCTGCGGGGCCGGGGTGACCACGACCACGTTCGAGGGGTGGTACGACGGCCAGGTGTCGCCCGTGAGGTTCGGCGTGGTCTTCAGGGCGACAGGCGGGGTCAGCGGGTTGCCGCAGGCGCAGCGAACGCGGGGCACGCCGCGGCCGTCGACGAGGACCGCCGTGCCCGACTGGAGGACAGCCTGGTAGCCGGTGGCGGCCCCGTTGCGGTAGCCGTGATTGGTGACGCGTGTGTCCATGCGCAGCTGTACGGGGGTGAGGGCGCGCAGGTAGGAGGGGACTTCGGCCGGGGCGACGGCCTCGACCGAGGCGAACGCCTTGTTCTTCGCCGAATCTGCTCCCAGTGCCTTGATCTGTTGCTCGACGTCGCAGCTGGAGAGGTTGCGGGTGCCGCCGTACAGTCCGGGCGCTCCGCCGTCGACCTGCCGTACCGCGTTCGCGGGCGCCGAGCCCGTGGCCGGAGAGGCGGAGACGGGCGGGGCGGAGCTGTGCTCGGCGGTGGACTGCGTGAATGGCTCGGGGCCGGTCTTGGCCGCGGCCTGGAGGAAGAGCTCCCCGCCCTGCCCGGAGCCGTCGGACCGGGTGAACACCACGGCCAGGACCACGGCGGCGACCACGACGGTGGCGAGCACCGCGAGGCGGGGCGCGGACTTCCACCAGGGGCGGCGGGGTGGGGGCGGGGGCGTGCTGCCACTGTCGCTGTCCGGAGGCTGCGAGGGCGGGCCCGACGGCGGTTCGGACGGGCCCGAGAGCGGGCCGGACGGTGGTCCTGTGGGGCGGCCGGAGGACGGCGGTTCGACGCTCACGAGCTCTCTCCCGACACGGCTTTCATGCGGCGTGGACCGAAATATGCCGCTTTCCTGGCTTCCGTACCCATTGTGTGTCGCGGCCCCTTGCCGCTCGCAAGCCGACGCGGACGGACCTCCCGGCGGGCGGGGCACGCGGGCGCTGCTTAGCGTGGCGAGCGTGAGCCCGCGAACCCCCTCCGCCCCGGACGTCGCCCGTCATGGCTGGCCGCAGGCCCTCGCCGCGGTGCTGGCCGCGCTGGTCGCCATGTGGGGCATCGCCGCCTTGGGGCTGCTGGCCGCCGGAGCGGGAGGTCTGCCGGACGGCGCGTTCCCCCGGGTCGTCACGGCGACGGTGGTCATGGCCGTCGGCGGCACGGTCGAGCTGTCCGGGAACGCGGGTGCGCTGGCCGAGTCCGCGGCCGGGGTCACGGTGATGCCGCTGTCGGTCACGCTGGCGGGAGCGCTCGTCCTCGCGGCGGGCTTCCTGCGCCCACTGCGGCACCGGGCGGTGGCCGGCGCCCCGGAACTCGCCGGCTGGGCCGCCCGGATCGCGGTGCTGTGGGTGCTCGCGCTGCTGGGCATGGCCTTCGCCGCCCGTCAGACCTTCGCGGTGTCCCTGGGCAGCGGGGTCCTCAGCGACCTCGGCGACGTGTTCGGCCTGTCTCCGCGGGTGGGGTTCACCACCGACGTGCCCCTGACCGTGCTCTTCGGTGTCCTGTGGCTGGCCGGTGTGCTGGTACTGGCCCTGCTGGTGTCCCCCGCGGCGCCCTTGCCGGGGCGGCTGCTGCGTTTCCAGGAGTCGGTGCGGCCGGCCGCGTACGCCATGGTCGCGCTGCTGCTCGCGTTCGTCGCCGTGGGCGTCGTGATCGCTCTGGTCGTCGCGGCGACCCGCGGGCATGCCGCGGAGACCTTCGCGGTGATCCTTCTGGGCCTGCCGAACGTGGCCTGGCTCGCGCTCACCCTCGGCCTGGGTGCCACCTGGACCGGCCGGGTGCACGGCCCGTTCGGGCTGCCCATGCCGCACGTCCTCGACGAGGTGCTGCGGACCAAGGACGTCTCCACGCTCAATCTGCACACCCTGGCCCACTACGACGGCCGGGTGTGGTGGCTCCTGGTGGCCGACGCGGTGCTGGTGCTGGCCTCGGCGTTCTCGATGGCGGCCCGCTCCCCCGCCCGCATACGGCCCTGGCAGCACGCCGTGCACATGGCGGTCGCCCTCGCGCTGACCGTCCTCATGATCTGCCTGGTGGGCCGGATCTCCGCCCACTACGGCCTGTCGCTGCTCGGTGTCGGGGACCTGGGCGGTGGCCTGGGCGGTGAGCTGTTCCTGAAGCCCCGGATGTGGTCCGCGCTGGGATTCGCCCTGCTGTGGGGCCTGGTGACCGGCTTCCTGGGCGCGCTGCTGGCGAGACCGGTACGGCGGCGGGGCGAGGCCGGGAAGGCGGACGACGCGTGAGGGCGCCGGCCTGCTAGAGCCGGTTCCGGAAGACCGGCTCGGCCCAGCGCGGCGGCGGTTCGGGCCCGTCCTCGCTCGATCGCGGCAGCCGCAGGTCCACCTCCGTCGGAGGGTGGTCGATCGGCGGGGTGCCCGTCATGGCGGTGCGCAGGGCGGTGACGAAAGCACGGCAGGACTCGTGGCGCTCCTCGGGGCTCTTGGCCAGGGCCCTGGTGAACACGGCGTCGGCCGCGGGGACGAGGTCGGGGCGGAACTTCGTCAGCGGGGGCGGCTGGTCGTACTGATGGGCCCAGAGCAGGGCCATGTCGTCGTCGCGCCGGAAGGGCGGGCGGCCGGCCAGTGACTCGTAGACGACGCAGCCGAAGCCGTAGACGTCGCAGCGTCCGTCGACGGGCCGCCCGGAGATCTGCTCCGGGGCCACGTAGTCGAGGGTGCCGACGAACTGGCCGACGGACGTGAACCCGGTCAGCGACAGCGACTTCTTCGTCAGGCCGAAGTCGGTGAGGTAGGCGTGCTCGGGGTGGTCGCTGTCGGTGCCGCGGGCCACCAGGATGTTGCCGGGTTTCACGTCCCGGTGGACCAGCCCGTGCTCATGGGCCGCGTCGAGCGCGGAGGCGATCTGCGCGGCGATGCGCAGCGCGGCCTCGGGATCGAGCGGGCCGCGCCGGTCGAGGAGATGACGCAGGTCGCTGCCCTCGACGTAGCGCATGGCGATGTAGAGGATGCCGTCCGTCTCGCCCGCCTCGAAGACCGGCACGATGTGCGGGTGGTCGATGGCGGCGGCCGCCCGGGACTCGTGGGTGAAGCGGAGCCGGAAGGTGTCGTTGCGGGCGAGTTCGGGGGCGAGCAGCTTGAGGGCGACCGTCCGCTCCAGGCGCAGGTCGCGGGCGCGGTAGACGACGGCCATGCCGCCGCGCCCGATCTCGCGCTCGATGCGGTAGCCCGCCACCTGCCGGCCGATCAGGTCGGAGGGGCGGCCCGCGAAGACGCTCGCGTCAGGGGCCATCGGGCGTCACGACCTGGGTGGGAGCGTGGCCGCCGTCGGGGGCTGCCGCGCCCGGTTGGTCGTCGTCGGTGGCGTAGGTGCTCACGCGCGTCCCGTCGCCGAAGACCCATCGGCCCTGTTCGGTGTCGTAGAGCCAGACGTTCTCGCCGTCGACGACGATCCCGACGCGCAGTCCCCGCGTACGGCCGCGGAAGGACTCGCCGTCGAGGCCACCGTGTGCGCGTTCCTCGACGGCGGCCCGGTAGCGCGCCAGGTTCTGTTCGGTGCGGGCCAGCAGGGGGCGCGGATCGGCGGTGCGCGCCTGGGGCCCACCGGTGGCGGGCGGGTCCTGGGGCACGGCGACCAGATGGCGGCCGTCGACCCACGCCGACCAGCCGTTGGAGCACACCACGTGCGCCCAGTCGCCGCGCCGCTCGGCGAGCTGGACGGGCAGCAGCGGATCGAGCGGGACCGTGGGGCGGCCGGGGTCGGGGGCCTCCCACGCGGGCATGCCGTGCTGCGGGACGACGTGGGTTGGCCGGAAGCCGGGGTTCGTCATCGCTGGGCCTACTTCCGCATCACGACGGGTTCGTGCCGGCGCAGCAGCCGGGAGACCAGGAACCCGAAGAGCACCGAGAGCACCACCAGCATGGCGATGTTCAGCAGCCACACCCCGGCCGAGTGCCTGAACAGCGGATCGCCGGTCAGGTCGCCCGGCACGATCCGGGCCAGTCCGACCGTGCCCGCCATGGCGCCGAGCGCCCACCGCGAGGGCACCAGCCACGACAGCTGCTCCAGACCCGGCACGCCGTGGAGCTTCAGCAGGGCCCCGCAGAAGACGACTTGGACGATGGCCAGCAGCACGAGCAGTGGCATCGTCACCTCTTCCTTGCGCACGAGCGCGGAGACGAGCAGGCCGAGCATCATCGCGGTGAAGGCCAGCAGGGCCACGGCGACGGTGATTTCGGCAAGGGGCGGCATCAACACGCCTTCGCCGCCCGGTGCGTTGAGGTCGACACCGAGGAGGGCGACCAGCGTGAGCACCACGGCCTGGAGGACGGTGATCGTGCCCAGGACGACGACCTTCGACATCAGATACGCCGATCTGGACAGCCCCACGGCCCGCTCGCGCTGGTAGATGGTGCGTTCCTTGACGAGTTCGCGCACGGCGTTGGCCGCGCCGGTGAGGACTCCGCCGACGCACAGGATGAGCAGGGCGTTCATCGCGGTCGCCTGGGTCAGTCTGCTGCCGGCCAGGGCGCGGGCCATGGCGCCCATCACGAACGGCAGGGCGATCATGATGGCGAGGAAGGTGCGGTCGGCGCCGAGGGCCGCGGTGTAGCGGCGCACCAGTGTGCCGAGTTGCGCGCCGCGGCTGCGCGGGCGGGGCAGCGGGGCGACGGCGACCGGGCCGGAGCTGAGCACGCGGGGCTGCGCCGTCGCGTCGGTGACGTAGCGCCGGTGGGAGGGCGAGTGGCGGAAGTCGCCCGCCCAGTCGCGGTCGCGGTCCCGTTCGAAGGCCTCGAACGCCTCCGGCCACTGCTCGAAGCCGAAGAAGGCGAGGGCTTCGCCGGGCGGGCCGTAGTAGGCGATGGTGCCGCCGGGTGCGAGCACCAGGAGCCGGTCGCACACGTCGAGGCTCAGGACGCTGTGGGTGACCACGACGACGGTACGGCCGTCGTCGGCGAGGCCGCGCAGCATGTGCATCACCGAGCGGTCCATGCCGGGGTCCAGGCCCGAGGTCGGCTCGTCGAGGAAGAGCAGGGAGGGTTTGGTCAGCAGCTCCAGGGCCACGCTGACCCGTTTGCGCTGCCCGCCGGAGAGGCTGTGCACGTGCTGGCCGGCCCGCTGCTCCAGGCCCAGTTCGCGGATGACCTCCTCGACCCGGGCCCGGCGCTCTGCCTTCGCGGTGTCCTGCGGAAAGCGCAGTTCGGCGGCGTAGGACAGGGCGCTGCGGACGGTCAGCTGGGCGTGCAGGATGTCGTCCTGGGGGACGAGTCCGATGCGCTGGCGCAGCTCCGCGTAGTCGCGGTAGAGGTCGCGGCCGTCGTAGAGCACCGTGCCGTGGTCGGCGGGCCGCTGGCCGGTGAGGGCGTTCAGCAGCGTGGACTTGCCGGCGCCGCTCGGACCGACGACGGCGAGCAGGCACTTCTCCCCCACCGGGAACGACACGTGGTCGAGCAGGGTCTTGCGGCCGCGGTCCACTGTGACCGCGAGGTCCTGGACGTCGAGGGAGACCTCGCCGGTGTCGACGTACTCCTGGAGCTGGTCGCCGACGAGGCAGAACGCCGAGTGACCGATGCCGACGATGTCGCCCGGGCCCATGGGAGCGGCGCTGACGGGCGAGCCGTTGAGGAACGTGCCGTTGTGGCTGCCCAGGTCGGCGATCTCGTAGGTCCCGTCGGGCAGGGCGCGCAGCTCGGCGTGCCGGCGCGAGACGCTCAGGTCGTCGATGACGAGGTCGTTGTCGGCGGCGCGGCCGATGCGGACGGTGCGGCTGGGCAGCGGGCGGACGCTGGTGGGCCGGCGGTAGGTGGCGGTCAGGCCGGGCATGGAGACCGCCGACGGGCGCTCGGCGGGCTTGACCACGGGACTGGTCAGCACCGCGCACGGGCCGTCGGCGGGGTTGCCGAAGCGGATCACGCTGCCGGGGCCCACGTCCCACGCGTGGATGCGGCGGCCGTCGGCGAAGGTGCCGTTGGTGCTGTCCTCGTCCTCGAGGGTCCAGTGGTCGGTGTCGGGGCGCAGCACCGCGTGGTGCCACGAGACCCGTACGTCGTCGATGACGATGTCGCTCAGGGGGTCGCGTCCGACGTGGTAGTCATGGGCGGGGCTCATCACGGTGGAGCCCGCCTCGGTCTCCAGGACGAGTTCGGGCGCAGTCGGCGCGCCGGGCCGCTCTGCCATGAGCAGGATTCTACCGATTCGTCCTCATCCGCGCCCGGCGCGGCGGTCGCCGCCGACGGTCAGCCGACCGGCAGGAAGAGTGCCGGGATGGTGCGCTGCATCCGGAGGGCGTCGACGGACTCCGCCAGCAGCTCGTACTCGGTGGTGTCGTCGTTCGTGGCGATCCGCACCAGTCGCCCTGCGGCCAACTGCTCGGCCACCAGCTCCTGTTGGCCGTCGTCGCCGCACCATGACCGCAGTACGGCCGGCACGTCGGGCACGGTGCCGGCGACGGGGACGAGTGCGCTCGGCGGGAAGTGCTCGGCCTCGGGCCGGGGGTCCAGACGGTCGGCGATCCAGTTCGCACGGTCGCGCAGCCACCACAGGGCGAGGGCGAGGGTGGGGGCCCGGTAGGACCCGAGCGGCACGCCGATCCGCTGGCCTGCGCAGGTGCCGTACGCCGTCACGTGGCATAAGAACTCGTCGTGCACGTCCGCTCCCCCGTTGCTCGTTCGACTGTCGGCCGTCCTCGCTTTCGGTGCGACTCATGTGCAGTTTTCGCGCGATCATGTGCTGTGCGTGATCGCTTCTTCGCTCGCCGTGAAGTCCCTCGACTGTTGAGTATGTTCACTGCTGAAACAGAGTCACCACGACTTTCCGGCCACTCTCCTGGCATATTCACAGGGGCAGTTGGCCGAAATCCTGCGAGCGCCTCCATTACCCGAGGAGTAATCGACGGCGCGCGGCGCCGCGGGCATGGTTGCCGTACCGGGTCGCCGGAGCGCGAATCCGGATCCTGACCAGCAACGACCGTCTCGATGGAGGCTGATCCGCCATGTCCGTGAACACCGATCGTTACGAGAACGCCGTCGCCCGTTACTTCGAGGCCTGGAACGCGGGCGGGCCCGAGGAGCTGGCGAAGGCGGTGGCCGCCGCCTGGACCGCCGACGGCAGCTATACCGACCCGCTCGCCGACGTCGCCGGGCACGAGCAGATCACCGCCGTGATCACGGCGGCCCACGAGCAGTTCCCCGGTTTCACCTTCCGGCCGGGCGGCGCCGTGGACGGCCACCACGACACGGCGCGCTTCTCCTGGGAGCTGGTCGCCGAGGACGGCTCGGCGCCCGTGGCCGGCTTCGACGTGATCACGCTCGACGAGGACGGCCGCATCAGGACCGTGCTCGGCTTTCTCGACCGGGTTCCCGCCGGTGCCTGAGGCGCGCGATGAGTTTCGCCGCCCGCGGTGGTCTCTTCAGTACCTGGCCACCGCGAGCGGAGGAACCCGCCATGACCACGACCGCCCACCTCGACGTGGAGTTCACCGCCGTCCTGATCAAGAGCCCGGACGAGGGCGGCTGGACCTATCTCGTCTGGCCGAGGAGCGTCACGTTCTTCGGCACCCGCGGACTGGTCAAGGTCCGCGGCACGATCGACGGGCACCCCTTCCGCAGCTCCTTCATGGCCCTCGGGGACGGCACGCACAAGCTGCCCGTGAGGGCCGACCTCCGCAAGGCCATCGGCAAGGGCGAGGGCGACACGGTGACCGTGCGTCTGGCGGAGCGCATCAACCCCTAGGGGATGTCTGACAATTCCCGTCGTCCGCCCGGAGGGCGGGCCCCGCGGCGTCTGGTGCGTGCGATCGCAAGGCGCCGGAGCGCCGTCGTGGCGGAGTCACGCGGGCGGTTCGGCAACGCGGCTGGGGGCGCCCCCTCTGGGGGAGTGCGTGCCAGGCGTCGCGGGCCAGGCGGGAATTGTCAGACACCCCTAGCCGCCTCGCGGTAGCGCCGGGGCGCGACGCCGACCGCCCGTTTGAAGGCGTTGCTGAAGGCGCTCTCGGAGGTGTAGCCGACGGAGCGGGCGAGCGCCGCGACCGGGACCGTGTCCTGCCTCAGAGCGCGGGCGGCCAGGCTCATGCGCCAGTCGAGCAGGTACGTCAGCGGCGGCACCCCGGCCGCCTCCTTGAACCGTACGGCGAAGGTGGTGCGGGACATCGCGGCGGCCCGGGCCAGCTCCTCCAGCTGCCAGGGGTGCCCGGGGTCGCCGTGCATCAGGCGCAGGGCCGGGGCGAGCCGTTCGTCGGCCAGGGCGCGCAGCCACCCGGGCGGCAGCACTCGGGCCCCGGCGAGGCAGACCCGCAGGACCTGGACGAAGATCAGCTGGGCGAGCTGGTCCGAGGCGAACTCCCCGCCGGCCCGGCGCGTCCGCACCTCGTCGGCCAGCTGCCCGGTCAGCCAGCGAAGCACCGGCGCCTCGGCCGCGTCCGCCCCCATGTGGATCAGCTCGGGCAGCGCCCGGCGCAGCAGTTCGCCGCTGTCCCGGCTGAGGTCGATGTGCCCGGAGATGCAGACGACGTCCTCGCCCTCCCCCAGCTGCGCCATACGCGTGGCGGGATCGACGGTGACATCGCGGGAGTTCAGCGGCTCCACGCCGAGTTCGCTGCACAGCACGTACGGCTGACGGCCGTCGGAGACGACCACGTCCCCCTCGGACAGCTTCAGCGGTTCCCCGCCGTCCTCGCGGACCAGCAGACAGGTGCCCCGCACCACGGCGTTGACCTTGAGCTTGTCGCGCCCGTACAGCCGGATCGCCCACGCCCCGCCGGCCGTGAAACCGCCGGAGAACACGCTGCGGGCATCGGCCACGGCCAGGGCGTCGGAGAGGGGATCAGCGGACATGCTCGAACTATCACGCAAGTAATGCGGATTCTCAAGCATTCATCGTACGGAAACGGCGGCCTACGGTGGCATGGACGGCTTACTCAGAGGAGTCACGCACCATGACCACCGCACAGCAGCCCCTGCCCTCCGGATTCGGCGCCGCGGCCACCGCCGAGGAGGTGATCAAGGGCGTCGACCTGACCGGCAAGGTGGCCGTCGTGACCGGCGGCTACTCCGGCATCGGCCTGGAGACGGCCCGCGTCCTGCGCTCCGCCGGCGCCGAGGTCGTCGTACCGGCACGTGACGAGGAGCGGGCGCGGGCCGCGCTGAAGGACGTGCCCGGGGCCGAGGTCGCGCATCTGGACCTGCTGGACCCGGCCTCGATCGACGCCTTCGCGGAGAAGTTCCTGGCCTCCGGACGTCCGCTGCACATCCTGGTCGACAGCGCAGGGATCATGGCGACCCCGGCGCTCACCCGGGACGCGCGCGGCTACGAGGTGCAGTTCGCCACCAACCATCTGGGCCACTTCCAGCTGGTGAAGCGCCTGTGGCCCGCGTTGACCGCGGCCGGCGGCGCCCGGGTCGTGTCGGTGTCGTCGCGGGGCATCCGCTTCGCCGGCGTCGACTTCGACGATCTGCACTTCGAGCACCGGGCCTACGAACCGTTCGTCGCCTACGGCCAGTCGAAGACGGCCAACGCGCTCTTCGCCGTGGAGCTGGACCGGCGCGGACGGGGCGAGGGCGTCCGGGCCTTCTCCGTGCACCCGGGCACCATCATCGACACCGGTCTCGCCAAGCACCTGACGGCCGAGGCGATCCGCGCGGCCGGTGCCGTGGACGCCGAGGGCCGGCCGGTACGCGACGCGGCACGGCAGATGAAGACCGTGCCGCAGGGAGCCGCCACCGGAGTCTGGTGCGCGACGAGCCCGCAGCTGGCCGGGCTGGGCGGGGTGTACTGCGAGAACAGCGACATCAGCCCGCTGGTGACCCCCGAGGGCGAGGCCGCCTGGCGGGCCGGCGCCGAAATCCCGGGCGTCCTGCCCTACGCCGTGGACCCAGAGGCGGCGGCGCGCCTCTGGGACGTCAGCGAGCGGCTGATCGGCGCATAGGAGTCAGCGCATGGGATCAGCACACGCCCATCAGCGCTCGAGCGGGCGGCGGGTCACGGCCTGACGATCGCGTCGATGCGGGCCAGCTCGTCCGCGTCGAAGTCCAGGTTGCGGGTGGCCGCGACGCTGTCCTCGATCTGCTGCGCGCTGCTCGCACCGACCAGCGCGGAGGTCACCCGGCCGCCGCGCAGCACCCAGGCCAGGGCCAGCTGCGCCAGGGTCTGGCCGCGCCCCTTGGCGATCTCGTCGAGGGACCGCAGCCGCCCCACCAGTTCCTCGGTGACCGCGTCCGAGTTCAGGAACGGGCTGTCGCTCGCCGCCCGCGAGCCCTCCGGGATGCCGTCCAGGTAGCGGGCCGTGAGCAGGCCCTGCTCCAGCGGGGAGAAGACGATCGAGCCGACCTGGAGCTCGTCCAGGGCGTCCAGCAGGCCCTCGTCCTCGGGGCGGCGGTCGAGCATCGAGTACCGCGGCTGATGGATCAGCAGCGGGGTGCCCAGCTCACCGAGGATGCGGGCGGCCTCGCGGGTCTGCTCCGCCGAGTAGTTGGAGATGCCGACGTAGAGCGCCTTGCCCTGCTGGACCGCCGAGTGCAGGGCACCCATCGTCTCCTCCAGCGGAGTCTCCGGGTCCGGGCGATGCGAGTAGAAGATGTCGACGTAGTCCAGGCCCATCCGGTTCAGGCTCTGGTCCAGCGAGGACAGCAGGTACTTGCGGGAGCCGAACTCGCCGTACGGGCCGGGCCACATCAGGTAGCCGGCCTTGGTGGAGATGATCAGCTCGTCGCGGTGGGCGGTGAAGTCCGCCTTGAGCGCCTCGCCGAGGGCGGACTCGGCGGCGCCGGGCGGCGGGCCGTAGTTGTTGGCCAGGTCGAAGTGGGTGACGCCGAGGTCGAAGGCCCGGCGCAGGATCGCCCGCTGGGTCTCCACCGGGCGGTCGGGCCCGAAGTTGTGCCAGAGGCCGAGCGAGATCGCGGGGAGTTTCAGGCCGCTGCGTCCGGTGCGCCGGTAGGGCATGTCCGCGTAGCGGTCGGGGTGTGCGGTGTACAACGCGACTCCAGAGGTGTTGGCACACGAATATCCGGTTCATGGGAAAGCCGCTATCCACTCTGTCGCGACCTGCGGCCAGTGGTCCAACAGGAGAATGCGATGGAACTCAGCGGTTAGGCTTCTCAATCATGGAACTCCGCCATCTCCAGCACTTCGTCGCGGTCGCCGAGGACCAGCACTTCACCCGGGCAGCGGAACGGCTGATGGTGTCCCAGTCGGGCCTGTCGGCCTCGATCCGGGCGCTGGAGCGGGAGTTGCAGACCCCCCTGTTCGTCCGCACCACCCGCCGGGTCACGCTCACCGAGGCGGGGCGGGCGCTGCTGAGCGAGGCCGAGCGGATCCTGGCGCAGGTGCGGTCCGCGCACGAGGCGGTCGCCGCCGTGCAGGGCGTGCTGCGCGGCACCCTCTCACTGGGCACCGAGCAGTGCATCGCGGGGGTGCACGTGGCGGGGCTGCTCGCCGCGTTCCGGCGGCGCCACCCGGATGTGGAGATACGGCTGCGGCAGGCGGGCTCGGGCGAACTGGCGGAGGAGGTCGCGGCCGGGCGCCTCGACCTGGCCTTCGCCTACCGCACCCAGGCGGACACCGACCAGCTGCGCTCGGTGTCGCTGACCGGCGAGCCGATGACCGTGCTGTGCCATCCCACCCACCCCTTGGCGACCGGCGGCGCGGCGGTCACGCCGGACGACCTCGGCCGGGAGGTGTTCGTCGACTTCCACCCCGACTGGGGACCGCGCCGCACCACCGACGCGGCCTTCACCGCGGCCGGCGTACGGCGCACCGTCGCGCTGGAGGTCAACGACGTGCACAGCCTGCTGGACCTGGTGGACGAGAACCTCGGCGTCGCCGTCGTGCCGCGGCACTTCCGGCACAAGCGCGAGGCGCTCACCGCCCTGCCCGTGAAGGGCACCGGCGAGACGGTCTACGAGACGGTGGCCCTGTTGCCGCCGGAGCAGGCGACCAGCCCGGCGGCACGGGCGCTGATGGCGCTTCTGGAACAGGGCACGCACGAGGAGCCGTAGTTTGCGATGGTGGATGCATGCATGCCAAGGACATCCTCATCGACGCGTACAGCCGCATCCGGGAAGAGGTCCACGCCACCGTCGAAGGACTCGGCCCGGACGTCCTCAACGCCCGGCCCTCCCATGACGCCAACTCCGTCGCCTGGCTGGTCTGGCACCTGACCCGCGTCCAGGACGACCACATCGCCGGCGCCTTCGGGCTCGACCAGGTCTGGCTCACCCAGGACTGGCACAAGCGCTTCGGCCTCGACCTGCCGCCCAAGGACACCGGCTACGGGCACAGCTCCACCAAGGTCTCCAAGGTGCAGGTCGACTCGGGCGACCTGCTGACCGGTTACTACGACGCCGTCCACGAGCAGACCCTCGGCGCCCTGCGCGGTCTGGCCGCCGCGGATCTGGAGCGCGTCGTCGACGAGCGCTGGGATCCGCCGGTCACCTTGGGCGTACGGCTGAACAGCGTCCTGTCCGACGATCTCCAGCACGTCGGACAGGCCGCCTACGTCCGCGGACTGGTTCAGAGCACGGCCGCGTAGCCCGGCAGGACGACGTCCTCCAGGAGGGCCCTGCGCTCGTCGAACGGGAGGAACGCGCTCTTGACGGCGTTCACCGTGACGGTGCGCAGGTCCTCCACCGTCCAGCCGGCCTGCTCCACCAGCAGGGACATCTCACGCGTCATCGTCGTGCCGGACACCAGACGGTTGTCGGTGTTGAGGGTGACCCGGAAGCCGAGCTCCTTCAGTTCCGTGATCGGGTGGTCGGCGATCGAAGTCGCCGCGCCCGTCTGGAGGTTGGAGGTCGGGCACATCTCCAGGGCGACACGGCGGTCCCGCACCCAGGCCGCGAGCCGCCCGAGCTTGCCGTCGACGATGTCCTCGGTGATCCGCACGCCGTGACCGATGCGCTGGGCACCGCACACCTGAAGCGCCTGGTGGATGCTGGGCAGGCCGTACGCCTCGCCCGCGTGAATGGTGAACGGCACGCTCTCGTCGCGCAGGTGCTGGAAGGCGTCGAGGTGGTCGGCGGCCGGGAAGCCGTCCTCGGCGCCGGCGATGTCGAAGCCGACGACTCCGGCGTCACGGAAGGCGACGGCCAGGCCGGCAGCCTCGCGCGTGCGCCCGAACATCCGCATGCCGCACAGCAGGGTGCCGACGCGGACCGGTGTGCCCGCGGCCGCCGCCTTCGCCATGCCCGCCGCGAGCCCCTCCTGGACGGTTTCGACGACCTCCGGCAGGGTCAGGCCGCCCTTGAGCATCAGCTCGGGGGCGTAGCGCACCTCGCCGTACACCACGCCGTCCGCGGCCAGGTCGAGCACGTACTCCTCGGCGGTGCGCAGCAGGCCCTCACGGGTCTGCATCACGGCGAGGGTGTGCTCGAAGGTGCCTATGTAGCGCACCAGGTCGCCGGAGTTGGCGGCCTCGAAGTACCAGGCGGCCAGCTCGTCCGGATCCGTCGTCGGCAGGGTGTGGCCGACGGCGGCCGCGAGCTCCACCAGGGTGGCGGGGCGCAGGCCGCCGTCGAGGTGGTCGTGCAGGACGGCCTTGGGGAGGCGGCGGAGCACCTCGATGTCTACGCGCGTAGCAGTCATGGCGTGGTCTTTCGTCTGACGGGGTGGTTCCAAGCGGCGGGAGAGAGCCCGGCCGATGCGGCGGGCGGAGGGTCAGCCGGCGGGCTGGAGCAGGTCCCAACGGTTGCCGTACAGATCCCGGAAGACGGCGACCGAGCCGTAGGGCTCGTGGCGCGGGTCCTCCAGGAAGGTCACGCCCGCGGCGAGCATCCGGGCGTGGTCGCGGGCGAAGTCGTCGGTGTGCAGGAAGAATCCGACGCGCCCGCCGGTCTGGTCACCGACCCTCGCACGCTGCCCGTCGCCCTTGGCACGGGCGAGCAGCAGCGCGGTGCCCTGATCGCCCGGCGCGACGACGACCCAGCGGGAGCCGTCGGGGCGCGGGGTGTCCTCGACGAGCCGGAAGCCGAGGGCTTCGGTGTAGAAGCCGATCGCCTCGTCGTAGTCGTCGACGACGAGGGTGACCAGGGCGACGTGTCTCATCGGGACCTTCCGGGAGGGGCGATTGACGGGAGAGGTTATACGTAAAACCCTGGCGACGCCAGTCGTCACCCGGACCGACGCCAGTGGTCACCCGGACCGACGCCACTGGTCACCGGACCTAGGACCCGCGCACGAGCCGGAGCGGGACCGGGGGCCGACGCGTCGCCCCGCACCGACCGGCTAGCGTCCCGGCCATGAAGATCGACACGTCACCGCGCGAGCCGAGCCGTCGCAGGCAGGACGTCCTGCGCCGGCTGGACGAGGAGATCGACATCTGGGTGGCCTCGGCGGACGCGGACGGGCTGCCGTGCCTGGTCGCGCTCTGGTTCGTCTGGCACGACGACTCCGTGTGGCTGGCGACTCGCGCGACGAACCCCACCGGCCGCAATCTGCGCGACGGCCGCCGGGCCCGGCTCGCACTCGGGGACACCCGGGACGTGGTGCTCGTCGACGGTGACGTCGAGACCTACGCCCAGCGCGACGTACCGGCCGCGGCGGCCGAGGCGTTCCTCGCCAAGACGGGCTGGGATCCGCGGCGGGACAGCCCGTCGTACGCCTTCTTCCGGGTCCGGCCGCGCGCGGTGCAGGCGTGGCACGAGCAGCACGAACTGCCCGGGCGGCACCTGATGAAGGACGGTGTCTGGCTGGCGTGAGGCCGCGCGCGGGAACCGGTCAGCGGTTGGTGAGCACCATCCGGAAGCGGGCGGCGCCGGAGAGCATCTTCTGGTAGGCGGCGTCGGCCTGGTCCAGCGGCACCGTCTCCGTCATGGGCCGGATGCCGTGCAGGGCACTGAAGGCCATGGTGTCCTGCACGTCCTGCGCCGTGCCGGACGGGTGGCCGCGCAGCACCCTGCCGCTCATCAGCAGCTGGTTGGGGTTGACCCCCAGGGGCTGGGCGTCGGCCCCGATGACGACCAGCTCGCCGCGGGGTGCCAGCCCGTCGACGGTGGCGGTGATGGCGTCGGAGTTGCTGGCGGTGGCGAGGACGGCCTTGGCGCCCCCGAGGGACTGCAGGGCCTCCGCGACCGGTGTGCCGGCGGTGCTGTCGACGTAGTGGTGGGCACCGAGCTGCTTGGCGAAGTCCGCCTTGTCCGCTCCGCGGGCGATCCCGACGGTCTCGAAGCCCATGGCGACCGCGTACTGCACACCCAGGTGGCCGAGTCCGCCGAGGCCGAGGACCGCGACCAGGTCGCCGGGGCGGGCGGAACTGCGCCGCAGCCCGTTGAAGACGGTGACACCCGCGCAGGCCATGGGTCCCGCGTCGGTCGCCGAGAGGGCGTCGGGGATGCGGGCGAGTGCGTCGACCGGCGCGATCATCGATTCCGCGTAGCCGCCGTCGTAGGCCCAGCCGGGCACCTTCAGGTTGGCGCAGACGATGAAGTCGCCCTGCCGGCACTGCCTGCAGTGGCCGCAGCTGCCGCCGAACCAGCCGACGGCCACCCGGTCGCCCACCTGCCAGCCCATGTCGCCCGCGCCGTCGCCGAGTTCCTCGATGCGCCCGGCGTTCTCGTGCCCGGGCACGACCGGGAAGCTGACCCCCGGCACCACGGCGTTCACGAAGATGGTGTCGCTGTGGCAGATCCCGCACGCCTCCACGGCGATGCGCACATGGCGGGGACCAGGCCGGGGTACTTCACGCTCGGTGATCTGGAAGGGTTCGCCGGCGGCGGCGACCTGGGCGACTCGATAGGTACTCATCTGCCTTCTCCCGGAAAGATTGCGAGATGCTCCTCATCCAGCAGAACAGTTCCGGCCCTGCCGCGCGCGCCGAACGGCAGAACCGGCCGGCGCACGGCTTCCACGGCTCCAACTCACGAGTGAGGTGCGGTCATGACCGACACGATCAGTCCTGAACGCCGGCCCTGCGCGGTCTCGGTGCTCGGAGGGCCCACCACCGTCCTCGACCTCGGCGGCCTCCGGCTGGTGTGCGATCCGACGTTCGACGACGCCGGGAACCACGGCTATCTGACGAAGACCGCGGGTCCCGCGGCGACGGAGGCCGACGTCGGGGACGTCGACGCCGTACTGGTCAGCCATGATCTGCACCCCGACAACCTCGACACCCGCGGCCGGGTGTTCGCCCTCGACGCTCCGCTGCTGCTCACCGGGCCCGTCACGGCGCAGCGGCTGGGCGGCCCCGCGCGCGGGCTCCCGGCGTGGGAGACCACCCGGATCGACCGTCCCGGCGGAGGGGTCCTGGAAGTGTGCGCCGTACCGGCCCAGCACGGCCCGGACGACGGGGACCGCGACCAGGACGGCCACGTCAACTGCGAGGTGACCGGCTTCGTGCTGAGCGGCGACGGCCTGCCGACCGTGTACGTGAGCGGCGACAACGCCTCCGTCGGCATCGTCGCCGAGATCTCCCGCCGGGTGCCGCGGATCGACGTCGCCGTCCTGTTCGTCGGGGCGGCGCGGGTGCAGGCCAAGGAGCGCGGCCGTCCGCTGACCCTGACGGCACAGCGGGCGAGTGCGGCCGCCTCCGTGCTGCGTGCGCCCATCGTGGTGCCGGCCCACTGCGACAGCTGGGCACATTTCAGCGAGGACCTGAGCGACGTCCGAAAGGCTTTCGACGAGGCCGGGCTGGCACCTTGCCTGCGGACGGCCGAGAACGGGCGGTGGATCGACCTGCCGTTCTGAGCGCCGCCGCGTGAAGGGGCCTCAGCCCTCCGCCCGGTGCGGTCCGTCCAGGCGTCGCAGCTCCTCGTCCGTCAGGCGCAGCGCGCCCGCCGCGACGTTCTCGGCGAGGTGGTCGGGGTTGCCGGTGCCGGGGATGGCGAGGACGTGCGGGCCACGGTGCAGGGTCCAGGCGATGCGGACCTGGGTGGGGCTCGCGCCGTGTGCGCGGGCGACCGCGCGCACGGTCTCGTCGTCGTTGCCGGTGGCGGCCTGCGGCCCGCGCGCGCCGGCGACGGCGTAGAACGGGACGAAGGCGATGCCCTGTTCGCCGCAGAGGCGCAGGACTTCCTCGGTCGCGGGGTCGCGGGAGTCCAGGCCGTAGCGGTTCTCCACGGACACCACCGGCGCGATCGCCTGTGCCTCGGCGAGGTGGCGGGGTTCGACGTCGGAGAGGCCGAGGTGGCGGACCAGGCCGGCCTCGCGCAGTTCGGACAGCGCGCCGAAGTGCTCGGCCACGGACTCCTGGCGCATGCGGCGCAGATAGACCAGGTCCAGGTGGTCGCGCCCGAGCTGGCGCAGGTTCTCCTCGACGTGCCCGCGCAGCTGGTCGGGACGGGCCGAGGTGCCCCACTCGCCGTGGTGGTCGCGGTAGGGGCCGACCTTGGTGGCGATGAGGAGGTCGTCCGGGTACGGCGCCAGGGCGCTGTTGATGAGTTCGTTGGCGGACCGCGTCTGCGAGAAGTAGAAGGCGGCGGTGTCGATGTGGTTCACGCCGAGCTCGATCGCCCTGCGCAGCACGGCGATCGAACGCTCCCGGTCGCTCGGGGTGCCGAGGTGGAAGGCGGCGGTGCCCGTCAGCCGCATCGCTCCGAAGCCGATACGGCTGACGGTGAAGTCGCCGAGCTTCCAGGTGCCCGCGGCGTCCGCGGTGATCGTTTCGGTGGTCATCGGCGGAGTCTCGCACACGTACCGGCGTCCCTCGTGCGCACCGGTGACACTCTTCCCGGTACGGCCGAAATGATCAGGTGCATGACATCAAGATGCGAAAGGCGGTGTCAGCAGTAGAGGTTGCCCCCCGGGGAGACGCCGAGGATCTGGGCGAACCGCTGGTAGGCGTCCACCCGGCTCTGCACCTGCGCCGGATTCTTGCCGTCGCACTCCAGCGAACCGTTGATGCTCCGGATCGTCTGCCCGAAGCCGGCGCCGTCGACCATGGCGTTGTGCGGGGTCATGGTGCCGGGGCCGGACTGGGTGTTCCAGTACCACAGGCCCGTCTTCCAGGCGACGGACGCGTTGTTCTCCACCTGGTAGGGGTTGTTGAGCAGGTCGATGCCCAACGCGTCGCCCGCCGCCTTGTAGTTGAAGTTCCACGACAGCTGGATCGGGCCGCGGCCGTAGTAGGCGGCCTGCCCGGCCGGACAGCCGTAGGGCTGGCTCGCGTCGCAGTAGTGCGGGTAGTTGGAGGTGTTCTGCTCGACGACGTACACCAGGCCGCCGGTCTCGTGGCTGACGTTGGCGAGGAAGGCGGCGGCCTCCTGCTTCTGCACCGTGTCGCTGCCGGTGTTGGCGAAGCCGGGGTACGCGCTCAGCGCGTCGGTCAGACCGCTGTAGGTGTAGAAGGAATTCCTGTTCGGGAACATCTGGTTGAACTGCGACTCACTCACGACGAAGCCGGCGGCGGAGGCCGTGGGGGCCGGCTGGAGCGCCAGGACGGCGCCACCGAGGGCGAGCGAGGAGAGGACTGCGGCGATACGACGCCTCAACACGGACCAACTCCTTTACGGAGCACGGCCGCACCCGGCAAGGGGTACGGCCGTGGTGGGGGGTGTGAAGCCACACTCAACCGTGTTGGTCTGTACCAGTCAAGGGTGTAGACCAGTCAATCGCTCTTCCCGATCCGAAAGGTGCGCAGAGGCGCCCGAGTTCCGCTCGCAGCGGCTCTGTTGTGTCAGCCGGCGTCACCGGACGCCGTGTAGGCCGCGATGGTGCGGTCGGCGGACTCGCGCGCCGTCTTCTCGTCCTCGCCGCCCGCCACGTTTGCCGCGTACCAGGCCTCGCTGCTGTCCGTCATGAACCGGCGGCCCTCGTCCGAGCCCATCCAGGCCATGAACTTCTTCGGGTCGACGACGGCGCCGCCGCTCCCGAGATGCAGGGACAGGCCCCTCACCATCAGGTCCCAGCCGACTCCGACCGCACCCGGGCCGAACTCCGCCCACTTGGTGTCGTCGACGTGGGCGATGTGGTCCAGCTCGAAGCGCGTGCCGCCCTCCTCGGCGGTCAGGCGGAGCTCGATCCAGCTGACCTCGCCGCCGTACTCCCAGGTCGCGGCGAAGCCCTTGGGCGGGTCGCAGCGCTCGACCACACCCCCGGCGTTGCCCTCCAACTGGTAGCGCCCGCCCAGCCGTAGCTCCCCCGACACCGGCAGCAGCCAGCGCGGGATGCGCTCGGGGTTGGTGCAGGCGTCCCACACGTCGTCGAGCGGGGCGTCGTAGGACCTGCTCACGGTCACGACGCGGGCCTCGCCCGCCTTGAAGGCGCGCTTGCCGACCTGCCGGCGTACGTCGTTGATGTCATGGGTCACGTCGGTCATGGGGTCCTCCTCGTGGGGTCTTCGGCACCGCCGGACCGGCGCGCCCGTCTGCCGCGGGCCAACTCGGTTGCCAGCGCGTCCAGATGCGGGGTCCAGAAGCGGCGGAAGCGGTCGAGCCAGGCGTCGATGTCCCGCAGCGGATCGACGTCGACCGCGTAGAGCCGCCGGTTCCCTTCGGGGCGTACGGTCGCGAACCCGTTCTCCCGCAGCACTTTGAGGTGCTGTGACACCCCGGGCTGTGAGATCCCGAACTCCTCCCCTATGACCTCGCAGACCGCACCCGAGGTCATCTCCCCGTCGGCCAGCAGCTCCAGGATCCGCCGGCGCACCGGATCACCGAGCACATCGAAAGCGTGCATGGAGCTCAATGTATCAGTGCATGCTTATATAAGCAGCAGCCGATACTCCGGCCCTGGAGGAGGGGGATTCGGCGCGGCTTCTCCAGCCCTGCGTCATCGGCGGACGAGGTCCCGCCTGCGGCGTTCCAGGTAGCCGCGCTCCGCCGCGCTGTCGCTGTGCGCGATGGCCTCTTCGTACGCCCGTACCGCCTCGGTGCCACGGCCCAGGCGGCGCAGCAGGTCCGCGCGGACCGCGTGGAAGACGTGGTAGCCGTCGAGGTCCAGCGCGTCCACCAGGTCCAGGGCAGTCCGGGGACCTTCGGTCTCGGCCACGGCGACCGCCCGGTTCAGCGCCACGACCGGGCTCGGGACGAGGGCCATGAGCTGGTCGTACAGCTGCAGGATCTGGCCCCAGTCGGTGGCGGCCGCGGTGGGCGAGTCGCTGTGGACGGCCTGGATGGCGGCTTGGATCTGGTACGGGCCCGGCTGGTTGCGGCGCAGGCAGCGCCGGACCAGCGCCTGGCCCTCGGCGATCAGTTCGCGGTCCCAGCGTGCGCGGTCCTGCTCGGGCAGCGGCACCAGGGCGCCGTCCTCGTCCTGGCGGGCGTCCCCGCGCGAGTCGACGAGGAGCATGAGCGCGAGCAGCCCGGCGGCCTCGGGCTCGTCCGGCATCAGCTCGGTGAGCAGGCGGCCGAGCCGTACGGCTTCCGCGCTCAGCTCGGGCGTGCCCGCGTACCCCTGGTTGAAGATCAGATAGACGACCGCCAGGACGCCCCTCAGCCGGTCCGGCAGGTCGGCGTCGCGAGGCACGCGGTACGGGATCCGGGCGTCGCGGATCTTCGCCTTGGCACGGACGATGCGCTGGGCCATCGTCGGCTCGGGCACGAGGAACGCGCGCGCGATCTGCGGGGTGGTGAGTCCGCCGAGCAGGCGCAGGGTCAGGGCGACCTGCGCCTGCGGCGCGAGCGCCGGGTGGCAGCAGGTGAAGATCAGGCGGAGCCGGTCGTCGCGCACGGGGCCCTCCTCGGCCGGTGGGTCGGGGCTGTGCAGCAGGGCGGCCTCGGCGTGGCGTGCCGCGCGGGAGGACTCACGGCGCAGCCGGTCGATCGCGCGGTTGCGTGCGGTGGTGATGATCCAGCCGGCCGGGCTGGGCGGCACGCCCGTCTCCGGCCAGGTCCGCAGGGCCGTGGTGAAGGCGTCCTGCACCGCTTCCTCGGCGACGTCGATGTCGCCGAGGAAGCGGACGAGGACCGAGACCGCGCGCCCGTACTCGGCGCGGAAGACGGCCTCGACGTCCGGGACGCCTGGCATCAGTGCTGGTCCACGAAGGGTCGCACCTCGATGGGCAGGGTGGTGGCCCGCACGGCCTTCCTGCCCCACTCCAGCGCCGCGTCCAGGTCTGGGGCCTCGATCAGGCAGAGCCCTCCGAGATACTCCTTGCCCTCGGCATACGGCCCGTCGGTGATGAGCACGTCACCTCCCGAGGGGCGCAGCATGGTCGCCGTCTCCGGGCCGTGCAACCCGCCCGCGAAGACCCAGACACCGGCGTCGCGCAGCTCCTGGTTGAATGCCTCCACGTTGCGCATGATCTCGCCGAGCTCCGCCTCGGCCGGCGGCTGTCCGCCGGTCGGCGTGACCACGCTGAGCAGATAGTGCGTCATGACGTCCTCCTGGGTGTCCGGCTGTTGTCTCACCTCCTACACGAGTGGCGCACCCCCGGATCGACAGCGCGCACGACCGGATCGGAAGAATCTTTTCCGCGGCATCGGGAGAATCTCTTCCATGACCGCCGCACCGCACCCGCTCGTCTCCGCCGCCGGGTCCTCGCCGACGACCTCCTCGCTCCCCACGCGGCGCGGGTCGACCAGGAGGGCGTACCCATGAGCCATGTCGAGGCCCTCAGGCGCTCGGGCCTGCTGGGGGTGAGCGCGCCCCAGGAGTACGGCGGCGCGGACGCACCCGACGCGGTGACGCGCGAGGTCGCGGAGATCCTGGCCGGGGCATGCTGTTCGACGTGGTTCGTGCAGACCCAGCACCACACGCCGGTGAAGCTGCTCGCGCAGGCTCAACTCCCTGTGCGTGAAAGGCTGTTGCGTCCGCTGTCGACGGGTGAGCTGATGGCGGGCATCGCGTTCGCGCACGTCCGCGCCTTCCCCCGGGTGCCGGTACGGGCGAGCGCCGGGCGGGGCGGCTGGCGCTTCGACGGGACGGTGCCCTGGTACACGGGCTGGGGACTGAACGACGTGATGCTGCTGGCCGGCGTGACGGAGGCCGACGAGGTGGTGTTCGCCTTCGCCGAGGCCCGCGAGCAGCCCGGCCTGCGGCCCTCGCCGCCGATGCGGCTCGCGGCGCTGACCGCCGCGCGCACGGTCTCGCTGGAGCTGGACGGCCTGTGGCTGCCCGACGATTCCGTGGTGCTGCGCACCCCGCAGGACAAGTTCGCCCTCGTCGACCGTCCCCGCAACACCAACGCCTCCCCCGCCGTGTTCGGCGTGGCCGAGGCCGCGCTGCGCCTGCTGGACGACGCCGGGGAGGCGAAGACCGCACGCGCGCTGCGCGACCGCCTCGACGAGGTGCGCCGGCAGGCGTACGCACTCGCCGTGCACCCCGTCCCGCACGAGCGCATCGAGGAACGGCTGACCCTCAAGACCCGGGCCTACGACCTCATGCGCGCCGCCACCACAGCGGCGATCGTGGCCGGGGGCGGCCGTGCCATGGGCCTCGACGGCACCGCGCAGCGGCTGGCCCGCGAGGGGATGTTCCTGCTGGTGCAGGGCCAGACGTCGGAGGTGCGCGAGGCACACCTCGCCGCGCTCGCGCACATGTGAAGCGGGCGGCGATCACCGTCCGGGGCGGGACCCCACCACGACGACGTGGACGGACAGCGCGCTCAGCTCGCCGCGGCCAGCAGTGAGGTGCGGCCCAGGGCCGCCGAGAACTGGTCCACCACCTGGCCGAGGGCCTCGGCGGCGGCCGGCGCGACAGTCAGGGAGCCGTCCTCGTGGACCGCGATGTCCTGGTCGAGGGTGAACCAGCCCTGCACGATGTGATCAGCGCCCATGGAGCTGAGCACCGGCCGCAGCGCGTAGTCGATGGCCAGGACATGGGCGCTGGAGCCGCCGGTGGCGAGCGGCAGCACGGTCTTGCCGGTCAGGGCGTACTGCGGGAGCAGGTCGAGCAGCGCCTTCAGGACGCCGGAGTACGAGGCCTTGTAGACGGGCGTGCCGACGACGACGCCGTCGGCCTGTGCGAAGAGTCCGGCGGCCGCGGCGATGGCGGGGTGCTGGAAGTCGGCGCCGAGCAGGGCTTCTGCGGGGATGGTGCGGACGTCGAGCGGGATCACCTCGTGCCCCTGGGCGATCAGTCGCTGGTCGAGGTGGCGCAGCAGGCGGTTGGTGCGGGAGGAGACGGACGGGCTGCCGGAGGCTCTTGGGGCATGCGGAACCCCAGTTGCGGAATTTCGGGCACGCCGAATTCGAAAGGGCGCGGCAGCGCGGTGAATTCAGCCGGCGAGAGCGGCGTGAGCGGCGACAAAAGGAAACGCGGCAGCAGTGGCGCGGCGTCTTTGGATACGGCGGATCCGGGTGCGGATCAGGCCGTATGGCAACAGGAGGCGCTGGAGACACGCGCGAGGTCGACGTGGCGCAGGCGGTGTCGAGCACCGTCAAGGAATTCCCGACCGGTCTCGTATCGCGGAACACAGGATTTCACGAGCGGTTGACAAGGAAACCCTTGAACCGCTCGTGAAATCAACCGTGTTCTCAGTCGTCCTCGGCCGTCGGTACCACCACGAGGAACGCGTCCGACTTCAGATCCATGACGACGGTCGCGGACTGGCCCTCGGCGCGGCGCCTCGCGGCGTACTCCTCCGCCGGCCACGATCCGCGAGGAGAGCCAGCAGGGAACCGCTCCAACACCTTCGCGCCCATAGTGGCCGCCTCCTCCAGTTGCATTCCTCGTGCTTCACCCGGCTGCTTCCGTACAGTCCGCATGCCCGCGATCCGCGCCACCATGTGTGCCGACCTGAGCGGGTCCGCGCCACAGCCGTCCGGGCCACCACGCCACCTCGCCCAAGTCCCGTACGAGAGCGGGCACCAGCAACGACCGCACCACGAGCGTGTCGAGGAGTACGCCGAAGGCGACGATGAAGGCGATCTGGGCCAGGAAGGCGAGCGGGATCACGCCGAGGGCGGCGAAGGTCGCGGCGAGCACCACGCCGGCCGAGGTGATCACCCCGCCGGTGCCGATCAGTCCACGCAGGACGCCTTGGCGCACCCCGTGCCGCAGGGACTCCTCCCGTACCCGGGACATCAGGAAGATGTTGTAGTCGACGCCCAGCGCCACCAGGAAGACGAAGCCGTACAGCGGCACCGAGGGATCGCTGCCGGTGAAGCCGAGGACGTGCTGGAAGACCAGGGACGAAACGCCGAGCGTGGCAAGGAAGTTGAGCCCCACCGTCGCCACCAGCAGGGCCGGCATCAGCAGGGAGCGCAGCAGCACGGTCAGGATGACGAAGATGATCGCGAGGACCACGGGGACGATGAGGGTGCGGTCCCGCTCGGCGGTGCGCAGGGTGTCGTACTGCTGAGCGGTGTAGCCGCCGACCAGGGCGTTCGCACCGGGCACGGCGTGCAGGGCGGTCCGCAGCCGGGCGACCGTGCTCTTGGCGGCGTCGCTGTCGGCGGCCGAGCTCAGGGTGACGTCCACCCGCACCCGCCCGTCGACGACGAGCGGCGTGCCGCCGGGCCGCCCGGACCCGGTGACACCGGTGGCGGAGGCGACGCCCTCGGTCGTGCGGGCCGCCGTGATCACGCGGTCGAGCCGTGCGGCGTCGGCGATGACGACGGTGGGATTGCCGGAGCCGCCGGGGAAGTGCTCGGCGAGGGTGCGCTGCGCGGCGACGGACGGGGCGTCGTCGACGAAGGTCTCGTCGAGCGGGACGCCCTTGGCGACCAGGGTGGGGGCGAAGGCGGCGCAGGCGAGCAGCACGGCCAGCGACACCGCCCACACCTTGCGCGGCGCCCGGTCGACCAGCGCGGCGACGCGCCGCCACACGCCGTGGCCGTCGCCGGTGGGGCGCGGGGTGGCCGGCCAGTAGGCGGAGCGGCCCAGCAGGACGAGCACGGCCGGAAGGAACGTCAGCGAGCTGATGACGGCGCAGACGATGCCGATCGCCCCGACCGGCCCGAGCGCCCGGTTGTTGGTCAGGTCGCTGAGCAGCAGGGCGAGCAGCCCCAGGGCGACGGTCGCCGCACTGGCGACGACGGCGCCCCACGACTGCCGTAGCGCGGCCCGCGCGGCGGCGAACCGGTCGGCGCGCTCGGCCAGTTCCTCGCGGTAGCGGGCGGTGATCAGCAGGGCGTAGTCGGTGGCGGCGCCGATGACGAGGATGGACAGGATGCCTTGCACCTGCCCGTCGACCCGTACGAGATCGTGGTCGGCGAGGGCGTAGACGACCGCGCAGGCGAGCCCCAGGGCGAACACGGCCCCCAGGATGATCACCAGCGGCAGCAGGACGCTGCGGTAGACGAGCAGCAGGATCACCAGGACGGTCACCAGGGCGACGGCGAGCAGCAGCCCGTCGATCCCCGCGAAGGCGTCGGACAGGTCGGCCTGCCCGGCCGCCGGTCCGGCCAGCTGGACGGTGCTGCCGGGGACGTGTTCCGCGGCGGCGCGGATCCGGTCGAGGCTGTCGCCCAGCCGCTTGCCCAGATCCGGCCGCAGCTGTACGACCCCCTCCAGGGCCTTGCCGTCCTTGGAGAGAAGTGCGGGAGACACGTCGCCGACCACGCCCGGCACGTCCGTCACGGAGGCGAGCGCGCGTCCCGCCGCCGCCTGCCGGTCCCGTATCGAGCCGCCGCCGTCGGCGGTCCATACGACGACGGCGGGCAGTGTCTCGTCCTGCTTGAAGGACCGCTGCGCGGCGATCACCTGGGTCGACTCGGCACTGCGCGGCAGGAATGCCGCCTGGTCGTTGGTCGCGACCTCGCCGAGCCGGCCGGCGAACGGGCCGAGGACCCCGCCCAGGCCGAGCCAGACGACGAGCAGGAGCAGGGGCACGAGGATGCGGCCCCGGCGCGGGGTGAGGGACATGGTTCTCCAGGCGTGGCGGTCAGGTATCTCAATCACAAACAATCTCAATGATTAAGCTATATGGTTGCCGATGGTAAGTGACGAGAGATCTTCCGCCGTCCGGCCCTCTTCGGATGCAGCCGGTTTCCGGCCGGTCGGATGCGGCGGTTTCCCGCAGCTCAGGCGCCGGGGGACCGCAGCGGAGCGAGTTCCCCGTTCATGGCCGCCAGGAAGCGCAGTACGACCGCCAGCTCCTCCTCGGTGAACTGCGTACAGGCCGCGTCCGCCGCCTTCGCGAGCGGGCGGAAGTACGCGCGGGCCGCCGCCCTGGCGTCGGCCGCGTAGTACAGGTGCACCACCCTGCGATCGGCGTTCTCCCGGACCCGGCGGATGTGCCCGGCGCGTTCCAGCCGGTCGACGCAGGCGGTCACGGCGCCCGAGGTCAGCCCCAGGTGCTCGCGCAGCCGCTTCGGGGTCATCGGCTGCTCGGCGTCCAGGATCGCCGCGAGGGCCTGGACGTCCGTGGCGTGCAGCCCCTGGTCACCGGCGAAACCATGGACCAGTCGGTTGATCTCGCCGTTCATCCGGCGCAGCTGCACGGCGAGGGAGTACAGGTCGGCCCTCTCAGGGGATACCTGGTCACGTCCCGGCGCGGCGGCTGCGGGCTGCTCCCGGTCGTCTGCTGTGGCCACGCGATCAGCCTATAGAAGGACGCGCATCCGATGCGGCGGCGCCCATGGAAGTGATCACAGGAGCACATCGACACGAAGGACCCGGAGCTGATGAACGCTGACGACGAAGGACCGGGCCTGCACTGCCTCGTGACCGGCGCGACGGGATACATCGGCGGCAGGCTGGTTCCGGAGCTCCTCGCCGCGGGACACCGGGTACGCTGCCTCGCCCGCTCACCCGGCAAGCTGCGCGACCATCCCTGGTCCGGGCAGGCGGAGGTGGTGAAGGGCGATGTCACGGACGCCGGCTCGGTCGCCGGGGCGATGCGCGGCATCGACGTCGCCTACTACCTGGTGCACGCGCTGGGCACGGGCGACAGCTTCGAGGAGACCGACCGCAGGGCGGCGCGGATCTTCGGCGAGGCAGCCCGGGCCGCGGGGGTGCGGCGCATCGTCTACCTCGGCGGCCTGACGCCTTCGCGGGTGCCGGAACGGGAACTGTCGCCGCACCTGCGGTCACGGGCCGAGGTCGGCCGGATCCTGCTGGACTCGGGCGTGCCCACCACCGTGCTGCGCGCGGCGGTGGTCATCGGCTCCGGCTCGGCGTCCTTCGAGATGCTGCGCTATCTGACCGAACGCCTGCCCGTGATGGTCACCCCGAGCTGGGTGCGCACCCGCCTGCAGCCCGTGGCGGTGCGGGACGTGCTCCGCTACCTCGTCGGCAGCGCCGGGATGCCGGCCGACATCAGCCGCACCTTCGACATCGGCGGTCCTGACGTGCTGACGTACCGGGACATGATGCTGCGCTACGCGGCGGTCGCGGGGCTGCCCCGGCGCGTCATCGTCCCCGTGCCCGTCCTCACCCCGAGCCTGTCCAGTCACTGGGTCGGGTTGGTCACCCCCGTCCCCGCGTCGATCGCGCGGCCGCTGGCGGAGTCGCTGCGCCACGAGGTCGTCTGCCTCGAGCACGACATCGCGCGCTACGTGCCCGACACGGACCGGCAGCCGATCGCCTTCGACGAGGCGCTGCGGCTGGCCTTGCAGCGCATCCGCGACGCGAAGGTCACCACCCGCTGGTCGTCGGCCTCCGTGCCGGGCGCGCCCAGCGATCCGCTGCCCACCGACCCCGACTGGGCGGGCGGCAGCCTCTACACCGACGTGCGGGAGCTTCCGGTCGACGCCTCGCGCGGGGCCCTGTGGCGGGTGATCGAGGGGATCGGCGGGGAGAACGGCTGGTACTCCTGCCCGCTCGCCTGGGCGGTACGGGGCAGGCTGGACCGGCTGGTGGGCGGCGTGGGCCTGCGCCGGGGCCGGCGTGACGCCACACATCTGCGGGTCGGCGACTCACTGGACTTCTGGCGGGTCGAGGAGATCGAGCCCGGCCGTCTGCTGCGGCTGCGGGCCGAGATGCGGCTGCCGGGCCTCGCCTGGCTGGAGATGTACGCGGAGGAAGACGACAACGGCCGCACCCGCTACCGCCAGCGGGCCCTGTTCCACCCGCACGGGCTGCTGGGCCACGCCTACTGGTGGAGCGTGTCCCCCTTCCACGCCGTCGTGTTCGGCGGAATGGCCCGCAACATCGCGCTCGCCGCGGCCCGCAGTCCGGCAGCGCCGGAACGACAGCACGCGTCCGGCGGCTGACGGCCGCATCCGCCGCGTCCACCGCACCGGAAGCACCTCAAGGCCGCCCCTCGCCCGCTTCCCCGGAGAATCACCATGAACGTCTCGGTCGTCCTGTTCACCGCGGACCTGCGCCTGCACGACCATCCCCCGCTGCGGGCCGCCGGCGAGGCCGACCAGGTGGTGCCCCTGTTCGTACGCGACCAGGGTGTCGCGGACGCCGGGTTCGCCGCGCCCAACCGGCTTGCCTTCCTTGCCGATTGCCTGCGCGACCTCGACGACGGGCTGCGGGAGCGGGGCGGCCGGCTGATCGTGCGCTCCGGCGACGTCGTCGACGAGGTGTGCAAGGTGGTCGCCGAGACGGACGCGGACGAGGTGCACATGGCAGGCGACGTCAGCGCCTACGCGCATCTGCGCGAGCAACGGCTGCGCCGCGCCCTGGAGTCGGAGGGGCGGCGCCTGCACGTCCACGACACGGTGACCACGGCCGTGGCCCCCGGCGAGGTCACCCCGGCCTCCTCGGACCACTTCGCGGTCTTCACCCCCTACTTCCGGCAGTGGTCCCAGGTGCATCTGCGCGACACGCTCGCCGCGCCGCGCACCGTGCACGTCCCGCAGAGTGCCGGATCGGAGAAACTCCCCTCCCGATCCGGCGTTCCGGGGCTGTCCGCGGGCCTGGCGGCCGGCGGCGAGGCCGAGGGCCGCAAGCGTCTGTCCGCCTGGCTGCGGGGCGGGATCGCCGCCTACGAGGACCGTCACGACGACCTGGCCGGCGACGCCACCTCACGCTTCTCGCCGCATCTGCACTTCGGCACGCTCTCCCCCGTCGAGCTCGTCCACCGTGCGCGCGGCGCGGGCGGTCCCGGCGCCGAGGCGTTCGTACGGCAGATCGCCTGGCGCGACTTCCACCGCCAGGTCCTCGCCGCCCGGCCCACCGCCTCGACCTCCGACTACCGCACCAAGCACGACCGTTGGCGCTCCGGACGCGAGGCCCACGAGGACATCGCGGCCTGGAAGGAGGGCCGCACCGGCTATCCGATCGTCGACGCGGCGATGCGCCAGCTGAGCCACGAGGGCTGGATGCACAACCGGGGCCGCCTGCTGACCGCGAGCTTCCTCACCAAGACCCTGTACGTCGACTGGCGGGTGGGCGCCCGGCACTTCCTGGAGCTTCTGGTCGACGGCGACGTCGCCAACAACCAGATGAACTGGCAGTGGATGGCGGGCACCGGGACCGACACCCGCCCCAACCGGGTCCTCAACCCCATTACCCAGGCCCGGCGTTACGACCCGGACGGCTCGTACGTCCGCCGCTGGGTGCCCGAACTCGCCGGAATCGAGGGCCCGTCGATTCACGAGCCGTGGAAGCTGCAGGGGCTGGACCGCGCCGGAATCGGCGACTACCCCGACCCCGTCGTCGAACTCTCCGAGGGCCTCGCCCGGTTCAAGCACGCCCGCGGCCGGGACTGAGGAGCCGCACATGGCCACCCCCCACTGGCTGTTCGGCGACCAGCTCGGCCCGCACTTCCTGACTCCGGGCGACGGCGGCCCCGGCCGCGGCGCACCGGTCGTGATGATCGAGGCCAGGTCGGTCTTCCGCCGCCGGCGCTTCCACCGCGCCAAGGCTCATCTCGTGCTGTCCGCGATGCGGCACCGCGCGGCCGAACTCGGCGACCGGGTGCGGTACGTGCGGGCCGAGACGTATCGCGAAGGGCTCCAGAAGGCGGTGGGCGAGGGCCCCTTGACGGTGCATCACCCCACGTCCCGGACCGCGCTGCGGCTGGTGTCGTCGATCCCCGGCCTCACGGTCCTGCCCGCGCGCGGGTTCCTCGTCCCGCACGAGGACTTCCGCGCGTGGGCGGACGGGCACGGCGGGCAGCGGCTGCGCCAGGAGGACTTCTACCGCTGGGTGCGGCGCGGGCACGGGCTCCTGATGGACGGCGGCGAGCCCGCGGGCGGCCGCTGGAACCACGACCACGACAACCGCGAGCCGCCGCCGAAGAGGGCTCGGACGCTCGGGGCGCCGGGTCCCTACCGGCCGCGCGAGGACGACGTGGACGAGGAGGTCCGCCACGACCTCGACCGCTGGGAGCGGGACGAGGGCATTCGCTTCGTGGGGCGGGACGGCCCGCGCCTCTTCCCGGCCACGCGCCGGGAGGCGCTCGCCGCGCTGAGCAGATTCGTCGAGCACCGGCTGGCGGGCTTCGGCGCGCACGAGGACGCCATGCTCGCCGCCGACCCGGTCATGAGCCACAGCCTGCTGTCGTCCTCGCTCAACCTCGGGCTGCTGGATCCGCTGGAGTGCGCCGAACGGGCCGAGGACGCCTGGCGGGCCGGGTCGGCGCCGGTCAACAGCGTCGAGGGCTTCGTACGGCAGATCGCCGGGTGGCGCGAGTACGTGTGGCAGCTGTACTGGTACTTCGGCGAGGACTACCGCCACCGCAACGTGCTGCGGCACCACGCGCCGCTGCCGGACTGGTTCCTGGAGCTGGACGCCGAGGCGGTCACCGCGAACTGCCTGGCGACCGTGCTGGCGCAGGTGCGCGACACCGGCTGGACCCACCACATCCCGCGCCTGATGCTGCTCGGCAGCCACGCCCTGCAACGGGGCTGGGACCCGGCCGCGGTGACCGACTGGTTCCACCGCTGCTTCGTCGACGGCTACGACTGGGTGATGCTGCCGAACGTGGTCGGCATGTCGCAGTATGCCGACGGCGGCCGCATGACCACCAAGCCCTACACCTCGGGCGGCGCCTACGTGCACCGCATGAGCGACCTGTGCGGCCCCTGCGCCTACCGCCCCACCGACCGCGTCGGCGACCGCGCCTGCCCCTTCACGGCCGGCTACTGGTCCTTCCTCCACCGCCACCGCGCCCGCCTGGAGGGCAACCCCCGCATGAGCCGGGCGGTCCACGGCCTGGACCGCCTCACGGACCTCGACGAACTGCTCCGCGAGGAGAAGGAGCGGCGCGACGGCGCGCCCTGACCTGTTGGCTAGGGCCGCAGGTCCCGCAACACCTCACGGGCGGCCCGCGCTCCGGAGGCGAGCGCCCCCTGGACCGAGCCGGTGGCGCGGTGGTCGCCGCACACGTATCGGCCGGGGGTCACGCGGGTGGTGCGGGTGAGGGGCTGCGGGGGTGGCATGGCGGGGAGGGCGTCCGGGATCGTGCGGACGGTCAGGAGGTCCCAGCCGGCCGTGTCGGTGCCGTACGCCTCCGCCATCGCCTCGCGTACGGCCGGCTCCTGCCGCTCGGCGTCGGCGCCGAGGACCGAGGTCGCGACGAGCGCCGAGCCGATGGGGGCGTACTGCGGGACCACGTCGCTGAGGACGCAGGTGTTGAGAAAGCGGCGGCGCTCGTCGACGAGGAGGGTGGGCTCGCCGAGCGGGGAGTGCGGGGCCACGTGGTAGTACGTCGTCACCGTCCGGTAGCCGGGCAGACGCAGGGTGGGCAGCAGGCCGGCGGCCGGGGCCGGGCCGGTGGCCACCACCACTGCGCGCGCGGGCAGTTCGGTGCCGGACGCCGTGACGGCTCCGTCGTCGGTCAGACCGGTCACGGCCGTCTCGAGACGCACGGTCCCGGTCGGCAGGGCCGCCGCCAGCGCGCCGGGCACCGCCCCGATGCCCGCGGTCGGCAGGCACAGGGTGCCGCGCAGCATGCTGCGCCAGACGAGGTGGAAGAAACGGCTGGAGGTCTCCAGTTCGTCCTCCAGGAACACGCCGGACAGGAACGGCCGGAAGAAGCGTTCGACGAAGGTGTCGGAGAACCCGGACTCCGCCAGCGCGGTGCGGGTCGTGCGCTCCTGCGACCGCTTCATCAGGCTTACGGGCGCCAGCATGTCCCGGGCCGAGAGGATGCCCAGGGCCGCGAGGTCGCGAGGGCCGGCGAGCCGGCCGGGGACGAGGTCGGGCAGGCTGCGCGGCCGGCGCGTGGGATCGCTGAAGCGCAGCCTGCCCTTGCCGGTGTGGGCGAGGAAGCCCGGTGTGAACGGCCGTAGTCCCAGGCCGCGCAGGGACAGCCGGCGCCGCACCTGGGGATAGGACGTGTTGAAGACCTGGAAGCCGCGGTCGACGACGAAGCCCTCGACCCGGTCGGAGCGCATCCGTCCGCCGACTCCGTCGGAGACCTCGGCGACACGGACGTCGAGTCCCGCCGCGAGGAGGTCGTGCGCGCAGGCGAGTCCGGCGACGCCTGCTCCGATCACCAGGACGTCGGGAGTGCGGGCGGGCGCGGCCATGGAAGCCCCTCCGGTCTCGGGCCGCCCGGTGGCGTCCCGGCCGGCGGCGGTCGTACGCGGTGGCGCACGCGTATGTGGATCACTTCCCGTGCCGTGCGCCGTTCGGATGCGCCGCGCGGTGCCGCGTCCACCCACCGGGCGAACCGTCAGGGCCGTTCGCCGGACGCCTCGTCCCCGTGCCGGCCGGTATGCGCGTCGGAGAGGACGTCGACGGCATCCTTGAGCGTCGGCGGCCGGTGCAGCCCGCGCGCCTGCGGGCCCGACCAGCCCGGCCCGCCGAGCATGACCAGGGGCCGGCGCCGCGCGCCCTTCACGCCCCACTGCGTGCCCGCGACGTGCCGGGCCAGGGCCAGGCTCGCCGTGGAACGCGCCTGCGCCCACAGCACCACGGCCGAGGGCCCCAGCCGCTGCACAGCCGCGGCGAGCGCCTCCGCCGGTACGGCGGCGCCGAACATCCGCGTGGGCAGCCGGAGTTCACCCAGGGCGGCGTTGAGCGCCTCGATCGGCAGCGTGTGCTGCTCGCCGGGCACGCAGGCCAGGACGACGGGACCGGCCACCGAGGCGTCGCTCTGCGCGACGGGGGGCGGGGTGCCGCGGCGCAGGGCGGTGGACACGTGCCAGGACAGCAGGTGCTCGACCTCGACGTAACGGTCCCCGGACGAGGCCCACTTGCGTCCCACCGCGTGCAGGGTCGGCACCATCACCTCCTGCCAGGCGACGGTGATGCCGTACTGCCTTACGGCGGCGGCCAGTTGCTCCTCGACGGCCGGGGAGTCCAGGCGCACGGCGGCACGGGCCAGCCCCCGGCACTCCTGCCGCACGTCCCCGAGCGGCAGCGTGCCGGACGCCCTCGAACGGCCCTGCGGCGGCGGCTCGTCGGAGGTCTCGCCCGTTACGGGCGGCACACCGGCCGTCTCCTTCGCCGCGCGGGCCGCCTCCGCGGGCGGCACTCCCGCCGAGGTCAGCCGGCACATCGCCTCGAGCATCGCCACGTCCCGCGGGGTCCAGCGGCGGTGCCGCCCGTCGGCGCGGACGGCGGGCCCGATGCCGTAGCGGCGGTCCCAGGAGCGCAGCGTGGTGGGCGAGACCCCCAGTCGGCGGGCGAGGGCACCGGTGGTCAGCGGCACGCCCGTCGGGTGGTCCTCGGGCGCGGTCGAGCGGCTCATGCAGGGACTATACGACGCGGAGACGACGCAGAAACGACGCAAGTTGATGCCCTTCCTTCCCGGCTCGGACCATGAGGTCACCGGGGACGCTCCCCCGGCAGCCGTCGCGAACCGCCCTGCCACCGGTCGCCCCGTCGGGCGCCGGACACCCGGTGCGGACGCCGTCGACGTGAGGAGTCGTCGTCATGACCCCGCAGCGCAGTGCCGTCGCCCCGATCCCCGCGGTGCCACGACCCGGACGGGCGCCGCACGTACCGAGTTGGGCTCCGGTGGAGGAGTCGCTCGCCGACGAGGAGCTCGCCCACGGCCTCGCGGCGGGTGACGAGGAGTGCCTGGAGGCGGCGTATCACCGCTGGTCGGCCCTGGTGCACACGCTGGCCTGGCGCTCTCTGGGCGACACCAGGGAGGCGGAGGACGTCACGCAGCAGGTGTTCCTCGGGGTGTGGCGCGGGCGCGGGGCCTTCCGTCCCGAGCGCGGCACGATGGGCGGCTGGATCGTCGGCATCACCAAGCGGAAGATCGCTGACGCGCTCTCCGCCCGCACCCGCCGGATGGCCGTGGTCGCCTCCGCCGGTTCCTCCCTGGCCCTGTCCGACCCCGCCGTCCAGCAGCCCGACACCGCCGCTCTCGACCGCGTCCTCGTCCTGCACGAACTGGCCAAGCTGCCCGCCGCCCAGCAGCAGGTGCTGCGCCTGGCCTTCTACGAGGACCTCACACAGCCGCAGATCGCGGAGCGCACCGGCTGGCCGCTCGGCACGGTCAAGAGCCACGCCCGCCGTGGCCTGCACCGTTTGCGGCACTGCCTCCAGCAGGAGGAGTCCGCCTGACACGGGCGGCCCGTATTCGCACCTTCATTCGACGCAGAAACGGTGCGCATCATGTCGCGCACCCCCTACGGCAGAAAACGGTGGCGTATGTCCGGCCCGCACGAGAACGGCCATGTGCCGCCGGACGTCCTCGCGGCCATCGCACTCGACGGCTCCCGGCTGCCGCGGTCCCAGGAGATCGTCGCGGCGGAGGAGCACATGGTGGCCTGCGTCCGGTGCAGCACCGCGCTGGCCGGTCTGCTGCGGGCCGTGGCGGCGGGCCGCGGTACGCAGCGGGACGACGCCGTGACCAGGCCCGCCGCCCGGGTGTGGACGGCGGTCGCGGAGCGGGTGGGTGAGCGAGCCGGCCTCGCTCCGCGGACCGGCGCGGGTCGGCGGCGCGCCGTCCCGCTCGCCTTACGCCTGATGGCGGCCGTGGCCGGGGCCGTCGTACTCGCGCGTGTGGGGCGGAGATTTCTGCGCGGGACCGCATCCGCGGCCCCGTTCGTGCCGGAAGCAGAAGTGTGTCGCGGAGTCGGCTGACGGCCCGCACCCGGTCAGGCCCCCCTCTCGCCCCCGCCCGCCTCCGGGGAGCGTCGGTGCTCCCCGGAGGTCACGCCCGGCGCACGTTCGTGCCCTTCGGCGCACCCGAACTCCAGAAGGACTTCCCGTGAAAGAAGCCGTGTACATCGGCAGGAACCCGTCGTCGGAGCCGGATCTCGAGGAGTTGCTGGGTGGGGTGGCCCTGGGCGACCACGACGCGTTCGCCGCGCTCTACGACGCCGTCGCCGGTCCGGTGCTCGGGGTCGTACGGGCCGTGGTGCGCGACCCGGCGCAGTCCGAGGAGGTCGCGCAGGACGTGCTGGTGGAGGTGTGGCGCACGGCGCCCCGGTACCGGCGGGAGCGGGGCTCGGCGGTCAACTGGGTCCTCACCCTGGCCCATCAGCGCGCGGTGGACCGCGTCAGATGGGCGGAGGCGTCCGCGGCACGGGAGCGGCGGGCGGCCCTGCTGGACCGCTCGCCCGACTACGACCACGTGACCGAAGAGGTGGAGGCCGGCCTGGAGCGGGAGCAGGTGCGCCGGTGCCTGCGCACGCTGACGGAGGTTCAGCGCCAGTCCGTGACGCTGGCCTACTACGGCGGTCTGACGTACCGGCAGGTCGCGGAGGATCTCGCGCTGCCGCTGGGCACCGTCAAGACCCGGCTGCGGGACGGTCTGATCCGGCTGCGCGACTGCCTGGGAGTGGGCGGGTGAACGCCGTCGACGTGCACACCCTGACCGGGGCCTACGCCCTGCAGGTCCTCTCCGGGGGCTAGCGCGAGGCCGTCGAGCGCCATCTCGGGCGGTGCGAGCCCTGCGCCGAGGAGGTCGCCGGGTTCACCGCCACGGCGGCCCGGCTGGGACTGGCGGCCTCACTGGCGCCGCGCCCGGAGCTCAAGGCGCGGGTGCTGCGCCGGATCGCCACCGAACGGCAGCAGACAGACCGGCAGTGGACCGCCGCCGCGACACCACTCCCCCGCCGGGCCCGCGCGTCCGCCCGGGCGCGCGGGCCCGTCCGGGGCCGGCCTTCGCGGTGGCTGCCGGCCGCCTGTCTCGCCGCGGCGGCCGTCTTCGGCGCGGGAACGGTGTGGCAGCACCAGTGTGCGGAGGACGCCGACGGGCGGGCTCGGCGGATCGAGCAGACGGCGCGGGACGTCTCGGCCGTGCTCACCGCTGCCGACGCACGGACGCGCACCGCGCGCCTGGCGGGCGGGGCCAGTGGGACGGTGGTCGTCTCCCACCGGCTGGACCGGGCGGTGTTCGCGGCCTCGGGCATGGCCGAACCGCCGCCGGGCAAGGTCTACCAGCTGTGGCTCGCCGACGGCGGCAGGATGCGCGACGCCGGGCTGATGGATCCGCACCTGGGCACGCAGACTCTGGTGCTGAGGGGCGCGCTCGACGGCGCGTCCGGCATGGGCGTCACCGTCGAACCCGCCGGAGGCTCCGCGAAGCCGACCTCGGCGCCGGTCGCCCTCCTGCCGTTCCCGGCCTGAACGGGAGCAGGCCGGCTTCGCGCGGGCGCACCGTTCATGTGCGCTCCCGCGGTGGCCTCGGGAAGAAGCCGCTCGTGCGGGCGGCGTACGCGGCGTAGCCGGGCCGTTCGCTCATGTGCCGCTCCAGCAGAGCCTTTCCGCTGCCCCGGGTCAGCAGCAGGCTCATCACCAGCGGGGACACGACGGAGACCGTGGCCGCCGCGGCGGAGTCGCACGCGATCAGGAACAGACCCCACCAGACGCAGAAGTCGCCGAAGTAGTTGGGGTGCCGGGTCCAGCTCCACAGCCCGCTCGTCATGAGCCGCCCCTTGTTGGCGGGATCGGCCTTGAAGCGGGCCAACTGGGCGTCCCCGCCCGCCTCGAAGACCAGCCCCACCGCCCACAGCACGGCACCCGCCGCGGCGAATCCCGTCATCGGGGAGGGGATGTACTGCGCGGCCTGCACCGGCAGCGACACCAGCCACACGAGAGCGGCCTGCAGGAGGTAGACCATGCGCAGGGCGTACAGGTCGGCACTGCCCGGCGCCTTGGCGAGCAGCTTCTCGTAGCGCGGATCCTCGCCGTGACCCCGGCCGCGCCGGCCGATGTGCACGGCGAGCCGCAGACCCCAGACCGCGGTCAGGACCGTCACCAGGACACGGCGCCCGGCATCGCCGTCACCGGCCGAGGCCGCACAGCTGACGGCGGCGACGGCGGCGAAGGCGATCCCCCAGGCCACGTCCACGATCCGGTGCACGCCCTTGCGGAGGGCCACGGCGAACGTGACGAGCATGACCACAAGCGCGGTGGCCGCCGCCCATGCGAGGTTGAGCGCGAAGCCGCCCCAGGCGAAGCCGTTCACGACTGCTCCATCCCGCGGTACCAGGCGGTGGGTGTCGCGGGCAGGCCGGCGACGCCTTGCGCGGTGGGCCGTACGCTCAGGATCTGGTCGACGCCCATGCGCCCCTCCTCGAAGGCGAGGGCGCCGCCGATCAGATACAGCCGCCACACCCGCGCCGTCTCCACGCCGACGAGCCCTGCCACATCGTCCCAGCGGTCCTCGAGGGTGCGGTGCCAGGCGGACACGGTGCGCACGTAGTGCTCGCGCAGCGACTCCACCGCCCGGACCTCCAGACCGGCCTCCTCCAGCAGGGAGACGGTCTCGCCGAGCGGCCTCATGTGCATGTCCGGAGCGATGTACGCCTCGATGAAGGCACCGCCGCCAGGAGCCCGGCGCCCCCGGGACATCTGCTGCACCAGGACCCGCCCCTGCGAGCGGACGAGCCGGTGCAGGGCCGCGGCGAACGACGGGTACTCCGCGTCGCCGACGTGCTCGCCCATCTCCACGGTGGCGACGGCGTCGTAGGCGCCGCCGCCGATGTCGCGGTAGTCCTGGCAGACGACGTCGACCCGGTGGGACAGCCCGCGTTCGCGCACCTGCTCGCGGACGTAGGCCGCCTGCTCGGCGGCCAGCGTGACGGCGGTGACCTGGGCCTTGTGCCGCTCGGCCGCGTACAGGGTGAGCGAGCCCCAGCCGCAGCCGATGTCCAGCAGCCGGGCGCCGGGTTCGAGGGCCAGCTTGCGGCAGATCAGCTCCAGTTTGGCGCGCTGGGCGTCGGCCGCGGTGAAGCCGGGGTCGTCGCTCGCCCAGTAGCCGCACGAGTAGGCCATCGTCTCGTCGAGCAGGAGGGCGTAGAAGTCGTTGGACAGGTCGTAGTGGTGGCTGATGGCGGCCCGGTCGCGGGCCTTGCTGTGCAGGCCGCCGCGCAGCCTCGCCTGGGAGGCGGGGGCGGACGGGCGCGGGCCGAGGGCGCCGAGCCGTACGGCGGTTCCGACGGCGCGGGCCCGGTCGGCGAGGGTGGTGCGCGGCGGGTGGAGGCCGCGCTCGCGGGCCGCGGTCCACATCGCGCGCAGCCCCTCGGCCAGGTCGCCCTCGAAGTCGAGCTCGCCGGTGACGTACGCCTGGGCGAGCCCCAACTCGCCCGGTTCCCACAGCAGTCGGCGCAGGGCTGTGCGGGACCGTACGACGAGCACGGGGGCGTCGGCGGGGCCGGCCTCGCTGCCGTCCCATGCGCGCAGCCGTACCGGGAGGGCGCCGCCGAGCGCCTCCTCGGCGAGCGCGGCGAGCCGATGGGCGGTGCCTGGCCTGGTGGTGCGGGCCGTGGTCATCGTGCGGTGTCCTCCTTGGTGAGCAGGTACTGCTGGACGTCCAGGTAGCCGGAGCGGAAGTCGGCCTCCGAGTAGGCGAGGTAGAAGGTCCACATACGGCGGAAGGTCTCGTCGAAGCCGAGCGCGGCCACCTCGCCCGCGCGCTCGGTGAACCGCTCCCGCCACAGGCGCAGCGTCTCGGCGTAGTGCGGTCCGAAGGCGTCCCGGCGGGTCACAGTCAGCCGGGTGTGCTCGCGCACCGTCTCGTCCACGGCCTCGACGGACGGCAGCAGGCCGCCGGGGAAGATGTACTTCTGGATCCAGGTGTAGGTGTGCCGGCTGGCCAGCATCCGCTCGTGCGGCATGGTGATGGCCTGCAGGGCGGCCCTGCCGCCGGGCGCGAGCCGTTCGTCGAGGGTGCGGAAGTAGACCGGCCAGAACTCCTCGCCCACCGCTTCGATCATCTCGACGCTGACGACTGCGTCATAACTCCCGCTCGCCTCGCGGTAGTCGCACAGCTCGATGTCCACCCGGTCGGCCAGGCCCGCCTGCTGGACGCGTTCGCGGGCCAGGTCGCGCTGTTCGGCGGAGAGGGTGAGCGAGGTGACGTGGGCGCCGCGGGCCGCCGCCCGGACGGCGAGTTCGCCCCAGCCGGTGCCGATCTCCAGCAGCCGGGTGCCCTCGCGCACGCCGGCCAGGTCCAGCAGTCGGTCGATCTTGCGGTGCTGGGCCACGGCGAGCAGGTCCCAGGTGGCGGGAAAGCCCCGGAACACGGCCGACGAGTAGGTGAGGGTCTCGTCGAGGAAGAGAGCGAAGAGGTCGTTGGACAGGTCGTAGTGACGGCTGATGTTGCCGCGGGCGCCGTCGGGGGTGTTGCGCTGGTGGTCCGGCTGACGCAGGGCCCACAGGCCGCGCAGGCGCTGGAGCGGGGCCGGGACCAGGTCCGCCGCGTGGGCGGCGAGCACCGTCAGGACGCCGACCGGGTCGGGGGCGTCCCACTCGCCGGCCATGTAGGACTCCCCGAAGCCGATCAGGCCCTGCGAGCCGATGCGGGCGTGGAAGGCCCGCGGGTCGCGTACGTCCAGCAGCGGGCCGCCCTGTCCGGCGCAGTCGCCTCCGGCGAAGCGGACCCGCAGGGGCAGCCGGTCGAGGGCCCGGCGCACCACGGCCCGGGCCATGGCGGTCCGCGGCCAGGAGGCGCGCGGGCGGGCGGTCACGTCGGGCCAGTGGTCGGCATCGGTGTCCGCGGGCAGGGCGCCGTCGTTCCGTCGCACGTCGGCGCGGGTGTCGGTGGTGCTCACTTCGTACGCTCCGGGATCCGGTGGTCGGGACGGGGCTGGACGGGCAGTCCCCGCAGGTAGAGGCGGATGCCGTGCCAGCGGATCGCCGCGGACACCCGGGCCGTGGACCACGGGTGCCGCAGCGCCAGCCGCAGCAGCCGTCCCACTGTTGTTTCCGTACGGGTGCCCCGGACGGTTGCGGTGAACGGCCTGCCGTCCTCGCGCTCCAGGTGCACGGTCAGGTCGAGCCGGCTCCCCGGCTCGGGCAGGCGCATGCGGTAGCGCCCGTCGACGGGGAAGAACGGCGAGACGTAGAACTCCTTGCCGGTCTCGGCGGTCCCGGTGGCGTCGGGGTGCAGCAGGTAGCAGTGGCGCCCGCCGTAGGTGTTGTGGACCTCGGCGACCACGCAGCGCGGGGTGCCGTCGCGGTCGTGGCACCAGTAGAGGGTGAGCGGGTTGAAGACGTACCCGAGCACGCGCGCGTGGGTGAGCATCAGGACGGGTCCGCCGTCGAGGTGCACGCCGTGCTCGGCGAGGAAGGACTCCAGGCCCGCGCGGACGGAGGGCCGGTCGCCGGTGAAGTGGTCGCGGGCGTCGAAGCGTGCCAGCGCTCGCAGGGCGCCCGGGAGCCGGGGCGGCCGGTCGGGGTCGATCAGCCACATGTAGGTGCGGTGACGCAGGGCGTACCGCAGGGGTGCGGTACGCACGTGGGTGATCGTGCACGGGTAGAGGGCGGGAACGGACGTCACCAGCGCGCTCCCAGGGCCGCGGCGGCCAGCACGCCGGAGCGGCAGCCGTCCTCGTGGAACCCCCAGCCGTGGGAGGCGCCCGCGAACGCGGAGACCGACGTGTTCAGTTCGGGCAGCCGCCGCTGGGCGGCGACCGACTCGGGTGTGTATACGGGGTGTTCGTACACCATCCGTGCCCGCACGAGGGTGGGGTCGACGCGGTCCTCACCGCCGAGGGTGACCATGAACGTCTCGGGGGAGTCGAGGCGTTGGAGCCGGTTCATGTCGTAGCTGACGCGCACCCGGTCGGAGCCGGCGGTACAGGACGGCATGAGGTAGTTCCAGGAGGCGCGGGCCCCTCGGGCACGGGGCAGCAGGCTCGTGTCCGTGTGGAGGAGGGTGTGGTTGCGGGAGTAGCGGAACGCCCCGAGCACCTCCTTCTCGTGGGGGGTGGCGTCGGCCAGCAGCCGCAGCGCCTGGTCGGGGTGGACGGCGACGACCACCGCGTCGTAGGAGTCGGTGGCGCCGTCGGCCGTGGTGACGTCGGCACCGTCGGCGTGCCGGGTGACGACGCGCACGGGTGTCGCGGTGCGTACGGCGTCGAGCTCCTCGGCGACGCGGTCGACGTAGCTGCGCGAGCCGCCGGTCACGGTGCGCCAGGTGGGCGAGCCGGCGACCGAGAGCATGCCGTGGTGCTCCATGAACCGGAACAGGTAGGCGGCGGGGTGGAGTTGGGCGGTCGCCGTGTCGCAGGACCAGACGGCCGACACGAGCGGGGAGATGAAGTGGGTGCGGAAGTAGGGCGAGAAGCCCTCCCGCTGCAGGAACTCACCGAGGGTGAGGGCGCCGCCGGCCTCGTGGGCGAGCAGGCGCCGGGCGGCCCGGTGGAAGGCGGGGACCTCGGTGAGCATCCGCAGATAGGCGCCGCGTACGGCGTTGCGGGGCCGGGCCAGGAGTCCGGCGGGGCCGCGGGCTCCGGCGTATTCGAGGCCGCAGCCCTCGCACCGCACCGACATGCTCATCTCCGACTCCTGCGTGGCGACGCCGAGTTCGTCGAAGAGCCGTAGCAGGTTCGGATAGGTGCGGCGGTTGTGCACGATGAAGCCGGAGTCCACCCGGTGGGTCCGCCCGTCGGACGAGGTCTGCTCGTGGGTGTGGGCGTGACCGCCGAGTCGGCCGTCGGCCTCGTACAGCGTGACGTGGTGCGTGCGGCGCAGGATGTGCGCCGCGGTCAGCCCCGCCACACCGCTGCCGACGACGGCGGCCCGCCGCCGTCCCCCGCCGCTTCCCTCCGCCGGGTCCCCCGGACTGCTCGATGCCGTTCCGGCCGCCATCGCCTCTCCTCCCACGACGTCGATCGCTGATGTCGCGGGTAATCCGAAGCTGGGGCGCGCGCGGATTGGCCGTGGGTGGGGCGGATGATCGGGCGGGGCCCCGCCGGCTCAGTGGCCGGGCACCGACCACGGCTCCTGGGGCAGCGGACTGCCGGTCTCCAGGAGCGACTTGAGGTTCGACAGGACCGCCGGCCAGCCGCCGGAGGCGTCGGAGAGCTCGCCCTCGTCCTTGAGGTCCTCGTGGGTCACGGTGAGGCGGACGATGTCCTCGTGCGGCCGGATGTCGAAGGTGACACGGGAGTACCGGTCCTCCTCCCCCTCGTCCTCCGGCGCGGCCCAGGTGGTGACCAGCCGGGTCGGGCGCTCGCTCTCGACGACCTTGCCGACCACGTCGGCGATGCCGGAGCCGTCCGTGCGGACGTGTTCCCAGCGGGACCCCGGCTGCCAGTCCGAGACGTTGCTGTGGCCCCAGTAGGCGGCGGTCAGGTCGGCGTCGGTGAGGGCGTCCCAGACCTTCTCGGGCGTGCTGCGGATGTAGGTGACGTAGACGAATGCGGGCTTGTCGGCCATGGCTTCCTCGGCTTGTCGTTTCACGGCGCTCAGCGCGCTCAGGCGCGGTCGCTCGAACTTGTCGATCCACCGCTCCTGCATCTCGTGGAGCGGGACCGGATTGAGGTAGTGCAGCTTCTCCCGCCCCCGCCGCACCGTGCTGACCAGGTTGGCGGCCTCCAGGACGGCCAGGTGCTGGGTCACCGACTGGCGGGTCATGTCGATGCGCTCGCACAGCTCGCCCAAGGTCTGGCCGTTGCTCTCGTGCAGGCGGTCCAGGAGCCGTCTGCGCGTGTCGTCGGCCAGCGCCTTGAAGACCGTGTCCATTCCCGGCTCACTCTCTGATCGCACACCCTAAGTTATGCAGGCAATTACCTGCATGTCAAGACGAAGGCCCGGCCGAGGCGGTCGCCCCCGGCCCACCGGACGCCGATCACCCCCCGGCCCACCGGACGGCTGGCGCTCAGATCGCGAAACTGATCCACGCGTCCGGCGCCAGGTCGGGCCGGTCCGGTACCGGCCGGGTCTCCTCCGACCAGGTGTGCGGGGCGAGTTGGGCGGCGGCGTGGCGCCAGAAGCGGACGGCGGGCTCGTTGCCGTACTGGAACGCGACCTCCCACGGGCCGGGATGCCGGTGGACGACGTCGCGCACCGCCGTGACACCGATGCCCTCGCGGCGTGCGCCGCGTACCACGAAGAAGCTGTTGAGTACGCGCGTCGGCCCTTCGAGACCACGGACGAAGGCGAAGCCGACGGGCCGGCCGGCGCGGAGGAAGAGGTACGGCGCCCAACCGGCCTCCGTGAACGCCGAGTCGAGCCGCTCACTGCGGAACGTCCCGTCGGGCCCCGGCAGTACGCCCGTGTGACCCGAGAGATCGTGGCGGAACATCAGCCACAACCGCTCGACGGCGGGGCGGTCCTGAGCGGTCGCGGTGCGGACGGACAGATCGGACATGGAGGCTCTCCTGCAAGAGAATCGATCGGCTCCCGGGCGGTCTCCGGGCATGAGAAAAGCCTCCCCGGGCGGACGCGAGTCCGGCCGGAGAGGCTTCACGGATGACGAAACCCTAGCGCAGGCAGGGCAGTTGCGGCGGGCAGATCACGCTTGCGCGGGCGACGCGTCCGGCTCCGCCGGCTCCAGATACTCCTCCGAGATCTCCTTCGGACCGAACGGCCACACCTTCTCGAAGCGCGCCCAGAGCACGAACGCCACACAGCCCAGGGCCAGCCAGGCCAGCGACCACTCGATGGGATGGCGGCCCGGAGAGTTCTTGTCCGCGTAGCCGTAGATCACGCACCAGCCGACGAAGGCGATGATGCTCGGTATGGGGTAGAGCCACATCCTGTACGGCCGCCGCAGCGCCGGCTGCCGCTTGCGCAGCACCGTCAGCGCGACGATCTGGGCCAGCGCCTGGACGATCACCATCACCGTCGTCAGCAGCTGGATGAGTGTCGCGAGGTCCGTGTGCCGGCCGATCAGGAAGCCCACGGCCGTGATCACGCCCATGGTCGCCAGACCCAGCATCGGGAAGCGGTGCCGGGGGTGCAGCTTGGCGTAGGGCCGGAAGAAGACCCGCTCGCGGGCCGCGTCGTACGGCACGCGCGAACCGCCCAGCAGACCGGTGAAGACCGAGGCGAACGCGGTGATCAGGATGAGGACGGTGACCGTGTCGGCGGCGCCCTTGCCCCAGGTCTCCTCCAGCACGGCCGACGCCACCGACGTGGACGCGATGTCCTTCGCGTTCGTCATGCGGTGCCAGTCGATCACACCGAGCGTGCCGATCTGGAGCAGCAGGTAGATCGCCATGATGCCGAGGATGGAGAAGATGATCGACCGCGGCAGCACGCGTCCGGGGTCCTTGATCTCGGCGCCCATGTAGGCCGTCGTGTTGTAGCCGAGGTAGTCGTAGATACCGATGGTCAGGCCGCCCGCGAAGCCGATCCAGAAGTGGTTGCTGCCCAGGTCGAAAGCGTGCGCCGGGTAGGTGAAGGCGAGGTGGGCGCTGAAGTCCGACGCCGCGGCCAGGATGACCAGCAGCACGGATGTGATCATGACCCCCCACATCACGGCGGTGAGCCGGGCGATGTGCTCGATGCCCCGCCACAGCATGAGGATGACCAGCGCGATCATGCCGAGGCCGATCAGGTCGCCGGAGGTCTGGCCGAGGTCGGGGGCGAGGTAGCCGAGGTACTGGACGAAGCCCACCACGCCGGTCGACATGATCAGCGGGATGAACAGCATCGCCGTCCAGACGAACAGGAACGGCATCAGCCGGCCGGTGCGGTACTGGAACGCCTGGCGCAGATAGACGTAACTGCCGCCTGAGCCGGGCATCGCGGCGCCCAGCTCGGCCCAGACCAGTCCGTCGGCGAGCGCGAGGATCGCGCCGGCGATGAAGCCGATCACCGCCTGCGGTCCGCCGAACGCGGCAACCATCAGCGGGATCGTGACGAACGGGCCGATGCCGCACATCTGGCTCATGTTGATGGTGGTGGCCTGGAAGAGGCCGACGCGACGGACGAAACCACCGTTGGGTGGCGGGCTACCGGACATGGGGTCTCCTGTGGCACCGGGCGCTGGGCTGCCCAAGGCTCGCCCGGCAAGGCTGTTGGCCGATAAAGTTAAGGAGCCTTACTAGACACGTCAAGAGGCCCCCGCCGATACGTGAGAATGGTGCGATGCCCGCCAGTGACGCAGTGGACCAGCAGGAACGGCCCTGGAACCGCCGACGGCTGCGCAGCACCAACGAGCGCCTGCTGCTCGACCGGCTGCGCACCGGCGGCGCGGCATCGCGTGCCCAACTGGCCCGCGAGACCGGCCTGTCCAAGCCGACGGTCTCCAGCGCGCTCGCGGCCCTGGAGGCCGCCGGACTGGTCCACGAGGTCGGCACGCTCGCACCCGAGCGCGGCCGTACGGCCGTCCTGTACGCGCCGGACCCGGCGGCCGGCCATGTGCTCGGCATCGACGTCGGCCGCAGCTGGCTGCGGGTCGCCGTCGCCGATCTGGACGGCGCCGTCGTCGCCCGCTCCGACGTGCGCAACCGGGCCCGCAGTTCGGGCGCGATGGCGGAGCTGGTGGTGGCCACGTCCCGCCAGGTGGTCGCCGGTTCGGGTGTCGCCCCGGACGAGGTGGTGCACGCGGTGGTGGGCACGCCGGGCGTCTACGACGAGAAGCAGCGCCGGGTGCGCTACGCGATGCATCTGCCGGGCTGGGGGCGGGCCGGGCTGTTCGACCGGATGCGCGCGGAGCTGGGTGTTCCCCTGGAGGTGCACAACGACGCCAATCTGGCGGCGCTCGGCGAGTACACCTACGGCGTCGGCGCGGGCAGCCGGCTGTTCGCCTACATCCTGATCGGCACCGGTCTCGGCATGGGCGTGGTCAGCGAGGGGCGGCTGTTCACCGGCGCGCACGGGCTGGCCGGCGAGATCGGGTTCCTGCCGTGGCCGGGACAGCACAAGCCGGACCGGCTGGAGGACGCCGTGTCGGGGGTGGCCGTCGTGGAGGCGGCGCGCCGGTTCGGCATGAACGGGCAGCTCACCGCGAAGGCCGTGTTCGACGCCGCCCGGCAGGGAAACGACGCGGCGGTCAAGGCGGTTCAGCTCGAAGGCGAGCGCATCGCGCACACGGTGGCGGCCGCGGCGGCCGTGCTCGACCCCGATCTCGTGGTGCTCGGCGGCGGGCTGGGCCACAGTGTGGATCTGCTGCTGCACCCGGTGCGCGAGAACCTGCGGGCGCTCACCCCGCTGCGGACCAAGGTCGTGCCCAGCCGGCTCGGCGAGGACGCGGTACTGCTGGGCGCCGTGGCCACGGCACTCGGGACCGCGCGGGACGTGGTGTTCGAGCGCCGTTCGGCCGCGCCCTGATCAACTCCCGCACGGGGCACGGTGATTGACACCGCTCACTCGGGCGCCCTAGCGTGACCGTCATTAGTAAAGTTTCCTAACTTTACGAAGGGGTTGGAGACTCCGTGAACGGACACCGTCTCGCCACGGCCGCCGCGATCCTGGGACTGCTCGGAGCGCTGACGACCAGTGCCTGGGCCGACCCGCACGGCCACCGGCCTCCCCCACCACCGGGCCGGCCCACCACGGTCTCCTCCGCTCCGGGCAGTGCGACCGCCCTGACCGGCTACGCCGTCCAGTCGACGGCCAAGGTCTCCGACCAGGCCGGCGACGTCTCTTCCCCCGGCTACCCGGCGACCGGCTGGTACCCGGCGGGCCCGCGCTCCACCGTCCTCGCGGCGCTGCTGGCGAACGGCGTGTACGCCGACCCCTTCCGCTCGACGAACCAGCAGAAGATCCCCAAGGCCGACTTCCAGGTCCCCTGGTGGTACCGCTCGGACTTCACGGTCGCCGACACCTCCGAGCGCACCTACCTCGACTTCAGCGGGGTGATCTCGGCAGCCGACGTCTACGTCGACGGCAAGCAGGTCGCCACGGCGAAGGACGTCACCGGCGCCTACACCCACCACGAGCTGGACGTGACCTCGCTGGTCCGGCCGGGCACGAACACGGTCGCCTTCCGCGTCCGGCCCAACGCCCCGGACAAGAACCTCACCATGGGCTGGATCGACTGGCTCCAGCCGCCGCCCGACGAGAACATGGGCATCGTCCGCGACGTCCTCGTCCGCCGCGGCGGCCCGGTCGCCCTGCGTGACGCGCACGTCGCGACCAAGCTCGACGTGCCGTCGCTCGCCTCGGCCGACCTGACGGTGAAGGCCGAGGCCCGCAACGACTCCGGCGCCCCGGCGACCACCGTCGTCTCCGGCAGCATCGGCCCGGCCACGTTCGAGAAGACCGTCACGCTCGCCGCGCACGAGACCAAGGCCGTCACCTTCAGCCCGTCCGATGTCCCCGGTCTCCGTCTGACCTCGCCGAAGGTCTGGTGGCCGGCCGGCATGGGCGGGCAGCCCCTCTACGACCTGAACCTCACCGCGTCCGTCTCCGGCACCGTGTCGGACACGGCGCACGAGAGCTTCGGCATCCGGGACGTGCGGGCTCCGCTGAACTCCGACGGCGCCCGCCAGTACCGCATCAACGGCCGCAAGCTGCTCATCAAGGGCGGCGGCTGGTCGCCGGACGAGTTCCTGCGCTGGGACAAGACGTATGTCGAGGACCGCCTGAAGTACGCACTCGATCTCGGCCTGAACACCATCCGCCTCGAAGGGCACCTGGAACCGGACGAGTTCTTCGACCTGGCCGACCGCTACGGCATCCTCACCCTGCCCGGCTGGGAGTGCTGCGACAAGTGGGAGGGCCAGGTCAACGGCGGCGAGCCCGGCGACAAGTGGACGGACGCCGACTACCCGGTCGCGAAGGCGTCGATGGCCGCCGAGGCTGCCCGGCTGCGCGACCACCCCAGCGTGATCTCGTTCCTCATCGGGAGCGACTTCGCGCCCGACGCGACCATCGAGAAGAACTATCTCGACGCTTTGAAGGCCGCCGACTGGCAGACTCCCGTCGTGGCCGCCGCGTCAGACAACTCCTCGCCGCAGTCCGGCAGTTCGGGCATGAAGATGACGGGCCCGTACGACTGGGTCCCGCCGGGCTACTGGTACTTCAAACGCGAGGGCGGTGCCACCGGCTTCAACTCCGAGACCAGCGCGGGCCCCGACGTCCCCACCCTCGACACCCTGCGCCGCATGATGAGCCCGGCCGAGCTCGACACCCTCTGGAAGAACCCGAACGCCAAGCAGTACCACCGCTCACCGTCGTCGACCTTCGGCACCCTCAAGCTCTACGACGACGCCCTCACCGGCCGCTACGGCGCTCCCACCAGCCTGACCGACTACGTGCGCAAGGCGCAGCTGGCCCAGTACGAGAACGTTCGCGCCCAGTTCGAGGCGTACGGGCGCAACGCCTCCGACGCCACCAAGCCCTCGACCGGGGTCGTCTACTGGATGTTCAACAGCGGCTGGACCTCGCTGCACTGGCAGCTGATGGACCGCTATCTCGACCAGGGCGGCGCCTACTTCGGCGCGAAGAAGGCCAACGAGCCGCTGCATGTGCAGTATTCGTACGACGACCGCTCGGTGGTCGTGACCGACAACCGGCACCAGCCCGCCTCCGGACTCACCGCCCGGGCCACGGTGTTCACCCCCGACGGCACCCAGAAGTACGACAAGACCGTGACGGGTGTGAGCGTGCAGGGCGACGGCAACCGCGCCACGGCCCTCACGCTGCCCGCCTCGATCAGCGGCCTCCCGGCGACTTATTTGGTGCGCCTGACGCTGAAGGACGCCTCCGGCAAGGAGATCGACCGGAACGTCTACTGGCTCTCCACCAGGCCCGACACCCTCGACTGGGCGCACACCGACTGGTACTACACGCCGACGACGAGCTACGCCGATCTGAAGGGGCTGAGTTCCATGGCGCAGGTGCCGGTCTCGGCGACGGCGTCTTCGTCGAAGTCGAAGTCGAAGTCGAAGTCGAAGTCGGGCGATACGGCGACCACGACCGTGACGCTCCGCAACACCGGGAGCGGGAAGACGCCGTCGCTGCTCACGGATGTCCATCTCGTGGACGCTCAGGGCCGGCCCGTGCTTCCGGTGCGGTGGACGGACAACGAGGTGAGCCTGTGGCCGGATGAGTCGGTGACGCTGACGGCCACCTACCGGGCGGCGGACCTGCACGGCTCGGCGCCGCGGGTGCGGGTGTCGGGCTGGAACACACCCGAGCGGACGGTGCCGGGGGAATGAGCCTGCGGGGCCCGGCGCGAACCGGGCCCCGCGGGCTTCAGCTGACGTCCAGAGCCGTGTCGTCGACGACGAACGACGTCTGGAGGGTGGAGCCTTCGGTGCCGGTGAACTTCAGGGTGACGGTCTGGCCGGTGTAACCGGCCAGGCTGAAGCTGCGCTTGGTGTAGCCACTGGCCGCGTTGAGGTTGGAGTAGGTGGCCAAGGTGCTCAGCACGGTGCCGGAGCTGTTGAGGACCTGGACCTTGAGGGTGTCGTAGGCCGTGCTGGTGGTGGTCTCCGCCGTGTCGACGTGCAGGTAGAAACTCAGGGCGGCGGTGGTGCAGCCGGACGGGACGGTCACCGACTGGGACAGGGTGTCGGTGGTGGCCTGCCCGTAGCCGTCGAGCCAGGCGTAGTACGAGCCCGAACGCGCCGACTCACCGGTGGAGTTGGTGATGACGCCGCTGGAGGCGCTCCAGGTGGTGCTGCCCGACTCGAAGCCGCTGTTGCCGAGCAGCTGGGCGGCGGTGCAGGTGCCACCGCCACCGCCACCGCCGCCGGTGGTGCCGTCGCCGGCGAGCCAGGCGGTGGCGTTGAGGGCGAGTGCGGCGTTGGTGGCGCCGGTGTCGTTCCATCCGTCGTAGAGCGTGTTGCCGGACTGGCCCGTGCCGTCGTCGACGGGCGAGCTGTCGCCCCAGAAGGCGACACGGCCGCTGCCGAAGGTGCTGGTGAGGAAGAACGCGCCGGTGTTCCCGGAGTAACCGCTGCGGTAGACGAGGCCCTTGACGGAGGAGTTGTCGGCCGGCTTGAGCGTGGCCGTCGTGCCGTCGGCGATCAGGCTCTTGGTGACGGTGCCGAAGGATCCGTGCAGGACGGGGTCGCTGCTGTCGCTGATCGCGGCCGGGTAGCCGGAGCTGACGTCCAGCGTGTCGATGGAGAAGCCGAACGGGTCGGTGGAGTCGACGCTGTTGTTGGTCATCAGGTCGTTGAGGATCTCGACCGCGTCCTCACCGTCGTTGTTGCGGTCGGCGCCGGTGTGGTCGGAGATCATGAACAGTCCGCCGCCGTTCTTGACGAAGTTCATGATCGCCGTCTTCTCGGCGGTGGTGAAGAGGGTGTTGGGCTCCGGGAGCACCAGCGTGTCGAAGTTCGACAGGTCGGTGGACGAGGAACCGCCGTAGGTCAAGGCGCTGGTCGCGGTCTTGAGGCTGTAGTTGCCCGTCTTCTGCAGGGCGACGCCCCAGGACGACAGCGCGCCGGTCCAGTCCGTCTCGGCGGACGGGGAGGAGTCCTGGCCGAGCGGGTCGGGCTTGCTGGTGGAGATGATCCAGTCGGCGTTGCCGGCCTCTTCGGCATGGCCGTCGTCGAACAGGATCCGGTGGGGGGTGGCCGCATGGGCCGGGGCGGCCGTGACGGCGGCCTGGGCGGCGACACCCCCGGCGACCAGGACCGACGCGGCCAGGGCGGTGGTGAGTCTGTGGCGGGATCGGGCGAGTCCGAGCATCCGGCGTACCTCCGTGTGGGGTTGGGGAAGAGCGGGGGCCGTGCCGTGCGAAGCCGGACCTACGCGCGTAGAAACAGCGCGTCTGCGCGCGTAGACATTCAGCCGTACGGCTGCGGTGCGGCGGAACGGTTGAACGGTACATGGCATGAGTGACCCTGAACAGGCGTCACCGGCCCCACCGGCGGGAGATTGACCCGGCGTTGACCCCTGGTTGAACCCTGAGGTTGAAGCCGAACGGAGTGTTCGGTCCCCCAGCGGGCATCCGGATAGTGCGGGGGCCTTGACAAAGAGGGGCGGAGATGGAGATCTCAGGCATCATCAGTGCGATCGTGATCGGCATCGTGATCGGCGTGCTGGGCCGGCTGGTCATCCCGGGACGGCAGCACATCGGCATTCTGCTGACGATTCTCGTCGGTATCGTGGCCGCGCTGATCGGCTCGGCGCTGGCCAACGCGTTCGGCGTGGCCGACACCAAGGGCATCGACTGGATCGAGTGGCTCATCCAGATCGGCCTCGCCGCGCTGGGCGTCGCCGCACTGGATCGTTCGAGGGCACATCGCTGACAACACGACATCGCTCACGGCAACTCTGGTGCCACAGCAACCGTTTCGGGCCCGGGCGGGGCGCATGGAGCGCCTGGCCCGACCCCGGTCGTCGCTGCTCGACGCCCTGCACACGGTAGCCGGATTACGCATTCCGCCGCGCTGCACACAGGGCTACGGTGGCGCCAGGCGGGAGAGCCCGGCACAGCGGACCCGCCGACCCGGCTTCCCCGCCGGTCGGCGGGTCCGCTGTGCCGTGCCGAACTCCCGGTCCGGGCCGCCCCGGTCGCGCCGTCACCGCCGGGCCGCCAGAGCGGCGAGGCCCTCGCGGCAGGAGCCGTAGCGCGGCGTCCAGCCCAGTTCCCGCTCGGCCTTCGCCGACGACACCCGCATGCGCGAGGTCAGGATCGTGTGCACGTACGGCATCGGGCGGGTAAGCCACAGGGGCACGGTCATGGGCTTCGGCACCCCGAACTCCTCGGCGACGCACAGGACATGGTCCCGGAATCCGTATGGCGTCCGGTCGGTGATGTTGTACGCCTGGCCGGGGCGGCCACGTTCCACCGCGGCGGCCGTCGCCCGCCCCGCGTCGGTGAGTTCGGTCCACGGCAGGACCCGGCCGCGGTCGCCGGGAAGGGGCAGCTGCCGCTTGCGCAGCATGGGCAGGATCGCGTCGGTTCCGCCGGGACCGTAGAACAGGCCGAAGCGGAGCGCTACGCCCTCCAACCCGGTTGCCTCGAAGGTCAGTTGCTCCTTGGTGCGCATGCCCTCGATGTGCTTCTCCAGCTCCGCCGTGGCGCCGCGGGGACCGTAGGGGTCCTCCTCGGTGACCACGTGGTCGCCGAAGTCGCCGTAGCCGTACCCGAAGACCATCGACTCCGACACGAAGCGCCGGGCGCCGCTGGCGCGGGCGGCCTCGATGAGATGGGCGGTGCCGTGGACGCGCAGCGCGTCGGTGGCGTACATGTCGCGGTGGCGCATGGGCGGCTTGCGCAGGGCGGTCGCGGCATGGATCACGGTGTCGAAATGCCGGCCGTCGACGGCCCTCAGCAGTGCGTCACGGTCCATGAGGTCGGCCCGGACGCCGCTGGTCTCACCCCGGCCGAGGCCGGTGACCTTGTGGCCCGCCTCGGTCAGGGCGCGGGTGATGTGACGGCCGAGGACGCCGCTCGCGCCCGCGAGGAGGATGCTCTGGTTCTTCTGGTTCGTCGTCATGACCCTGCGACGGATCGGGCGGCTTCGGATGTGACATCCGGGCGCGGGTGACCCCGGTCACCGCTGCGCGAGCCACTCCCCGTACCAGGCCAGGGTGTCGTCCAGGGTCCGGCCCAGCGGCGTCGGTGCCACACCGAAGGTCTGCTCGAACGCCGAGGAGTCCATGATCTGGGGCTCGGTGTGCTGATAGAACATCTCCGCGTACTCGGCCATGAACTGCTCGTCGAACGGCCCCACGGGCTCGGGCTCCGCCAGGACGGCGACGTTCAGGGGCTTGCCGACCCGCTCCTCGATCATCTTGTGGATCTCGCGGGTGCTGACGGTCGGGGCGGTCGGCAGGTGCCAGACCCGGCCGTCACCCTCCGGGCGCTCCCCGAGCGTGGCGAGACCGGCGGCCACGTCCTCGATGTTGGTGTAGCTGTGCGGCAGGTCTATGTCGCCGAAGCCCAGCACCTCGCCGCCGGTGAGAGCACCGGGGAACACGGTGGCTCCGAGGGTGGAGTTGAGCACACCGGGGCCGACGAAGTCGGCGGAGCGGCCGAGGGCGACCCGGGCGCGGCCCTCACGGTGGGCCGCGAGGTACTTCTCGTCGAGTTCGGCGCGCATCCGGCCCTTGCGGCTGGTCGCCTTCCACGGGGTGTCCTCGGTCATGACCGCTCCCCCGGTCTCGCCGTACGGATACAGCGTGTCCAGCACCACAAGCCGGGCCCCTACGGCCTCGACCGCGCCGAGCACCGCCTCCTGGATCCGGGGCATCACCTCGACCTGGAGGTGATAGCCGACGTTGACGCAGTGATACACGACGCCGGCGTCCGCGACGGCGGCACGGGCGCCTTCCGCGGTGCTGACGTCGGCGGCGAACCGCTCGACACCGGCCAGGCCGGGCCCGTCCGCCTTGCGGTCGACCAGGCGCACGGAGTGCCCCCTGCGCACCAGCTCCTGGGCCAGGGCGGTGCCGGCGGGGCCCGAGCCGAGGACGGTGTGCCGGGCGGAGCTGTGGGCGGTGGTGCCGGTCATGGTGGACTCCTCTGGATTGTTACGGTGCCTTGCTTCTGTTAGAGACAGTAACTCTTTCGACGGGGGCTAGCAAGAGCTGGATGCTCGGCCCATCGTTAAGGTGTGTCACCAGAACCAGAAGAGGAGGCCGTCCGTGGCCGGCACTGCACAGAGCCCCAGGGCCCGCTATCGCGAGCAGACGCGTGCGGAGATCAAGGAGATCGCGCTGCGGCAACTCTCCGAGGGCGGTGCGGCCGCCGTGGCGCTGACCCGGATCGCCAAGGAGGTCGGCCTGTCCGGGCCGGCGCTCTATCGCTACTTCGACAGCCGCGACGCGCTGCTCACGGACCTGATCCGCGACGCGTACGCCGACCTGGCGGCAGCCGTCTCGGCCGCCGCGGACGGACTCCCGCCGGACACGCCACCGAGGGCCAGGGCGCAGGCACTTGGGGGTGCCTGCCGTGAGTGGGCCGTCGCCCAGCCGCACCGTTACCTGCTCATCGAGGGCACACCGGTCCCGGGGTACACGGCACCCCCCGACACGCTGGACAGCGCGCGGGCGGTACTCGGGCCGTTCCTCGCGGCGTTCGCGGGCGCCGAACCGTCCGCGGCGGTGCGACCCGTGGTCGACCAGATGACGGCCTGGGCGAAGACGGACGCGGACGTGGCTCAGTGGGCGCAGGCGCCCGCCGGACCGGCGGGAGTGGCGCTGGCCGGCGCCGTGCTCGCCTGGTCCCATATGCACGGGGCGATCGGCCTGGAGGTGTCGGGCCAGTTCGAGGGCATGGGCCATGACGGCGGCACGCTGCTCAGGGCCCAGATCGACGTACTGGCGGACGCGTTCGGTCTGGACTGAACCGGCGCGCCCTCACGGCATCACAGCGTCCGCTACGCCCCGTAGACGTACGGCGTCGTCGTGGTCAGCGGCTCGAAACCCAGGCGCTCCAGGATCGGGCGGCTCTGGTCGGAGGCGTCGACCTGGAGGTAGCGGTAGCCGCGGTCCAGGGCGGCGCGGGCGCGGTGCGCGACGAGGGCGCGGTAGATGCCGCGGCCGCGCCAGGGCTCGTCGGTGCCGCCGCCCCAGAGGCCGGCGAAGCGGGTGCCGGGCACGAGTTCCATGCGGGCCGCGCTCACGGGCACATCACCGGCGAGGGCGACGGTGGCGACGACCGTGTCCGGCTCGCGGGTGAGGCGGGCGAGCAGCTGCTCGCGCATCCGGGAGCCGTCGGCGCCGAAGGCCTTCTCATGTGCCTCCGCCACCAGGTCCACGCCCGCCGCGTCGGTGACCGGCGCAAGACGGATGCCCTCGGGCGGCTCGGCGTCGAGATCGAGGTCCGCGACCTCGGCGATCATCAGCGTCTCCTCGGGCTCGGGCACGAAACCGGCGGCCCGGAGCCGCTGCCCCAGATCCACCGGGCGGTCGTGCCCGTAGAGCTTCCATTCGAACTCGTGGCCCGGACCGGAGAAGTACGCGATCTGCTCGGCGATCGCCAGGTCCGCGTCCGTCTCGTCCAGTGCGGACCAGACGACGCCGTTCCAGCCGTGCGGGGAGGAGACCTGACGGACCACGTTCCCGGTCCGCTCGACGCGCGCGCCGGGGCCGTCGGGCCGCGCGCCTTCGCGCATGTCCCGGTCGAAGAGGGCGAGCACCGCGGCATGATCCATGGCCTCACTCCAGCACCCTGCGGCCACCGGGGCAAAGGGTTTTGGGCGTCACCGCCCGGCGCACCACTGCGACGGAAGCGTGACCACAGAGCGCACCGCTGCGACCGAAGGTCCCGCCGAGTGATCGGCGGGACCTTCCGTCCGGCTCGGGTACGGCGCGCGGTCAGCGCGTGGCGCGCCGCCTGAAGCCCCGGTGGAGGGCCGCCCCGCCGAGGATCAGGGCGGCGCTCGCCGCGGCGGCTGGCAGCGTCTGGTCGCTCCCGGTGTGCGCGAGCGTGACCTCGGTCTGCGGAGGAGCGGCGTGCCGGGCGGGCACCGGCCGCGGATGCGCCTTGGCCGGGGTGGTGGGCTCGGGCGCCGGCTCGGTGCAGTGGTGGTGGCCCGAGGTGTTCGTGGAGCGGTTGCCGGTGGCCGCATTGCCGACACCGACCACGTTCGCGGTGTTCCCGGTGACGTTCACCGGGAGGTGCAACGGGACCTGGACGGTGTTGCCGGAGACCACGCCCGGCGAATCCTTTCCGCCGCCCTGTGCGGTGCTGCCGCCCGTCGCGGAACCGTCCGCCGCGTGCTTGGCGCCCGCACTCCTGTTGGTGCAGCTGTTGCCCGCGGCCGGGTTGAGGAGCCCCACCACATTCACGGTGTTCCCGCACACGTTCACCGGCACGTCCACCGGGACCTGGACGGTGTTGCCGGAGATCACGCCGGCCGAGTCGGCAGCGGTACCGTCCGCCGAGGCCCCGTCGGCCGCGAACGCGGAGCTCATCGGTACCGCGAGCGCCATCGCGCCGGAGGCGGCGGCGACGGCGATCACACCGTTTCGGGTAACCCTTCTCATAGGTTCCCTGCCTTCCAGACATGGTCGCGGGCACGTACCCCGCGCCGGAAAAGCGAGCAGGTGCCCGCACGGGATAGAACGCGGGCGAAACCATCGGGGTTATGGCTTATCGGTCTTTCACCCCATCGAGCGGCACGGTTATCGAACTAGCAGCAAAACAGCCGTACGTGCACGGACGGGTGCACAGGGTAGGGCACCGAATGCACTCCCGCTGGCCCGGAGGCGGGCCCCGCGACGCCCGCTTATCGTGATCGAGGGCGCTGCTCTCCCGGTCCCCGGCGGGCGCCTCTGGAGGCATTCATGCTGGCCAAGTTGTCAACGCGGCCCGCTGCCGTCCGGCGCTGCGCCGCCACCGGAGCCACGGCTCTGGCCCTGGTGGGTGCGGGCCTGCCCGCGGCGGCCTCGGACGGCACCGGCCCCGACCTGACGCGGTTCTACCGGCAGAAGGTCACCTGGTCGAAGTGCAACGGCGAGGAGATGCCCAAGGACCTTCAGTGCGGCAAGGTCACCGTCCCCCTCGACTACGACCGGCCCACGTCCGGCACGCTCGACCTGGCTCTCGACCGCTACCGGTCGACGGGCAAGAAGCGCGGCTCGGTGCTGCTGAACTTCGGCGGCCCGGGCGCGGCGGGCGTCAGCGAACTCGCCGCCGGCGGCGAAGACTTCATGGGCCTCACCAACAACTACGACGTGGTGTCCTTCGACCCGCGCGGCGTCGGCAGGTCCTCACCGGTCAGCTGCGGGGACGGCACGTCCGGCGCGTCGTCCGCGGCCGGCGGGAGCACGGAGACCAGCGATCCGCGGGCCCTGCTCACGCAGTTGAAGAAGGCGGCGGACGAGTGCGCCAAGCACTCGGGGCCGGTGCTCCCCCACATCGGCACGGTGAACTCCGCGCGCGACATGGACGTGATCCGCGCGGCGCTGGGCGACAAGAAGCTCAACTACCTCGGCTTCTCCTACGGAACCCGGCTCGGCGCCGTCTACGCGGCCCAATTCCCCAAGAAGGTCGGCCGGTTGGTGCTCGACGGGGTGGACACGCTGACCGAGCCGATGTCCGAGCAGGGGGTCGTGGGCGCCGAGGGGCAGCAGACCGCGCTGGACGACTTCGTCGACTGGTGCGCCCAGGACATCGCCTGCCCGTTCGGGCAGGACGCGCGCGACGCCCGGGAGCAGGTCGTCCATCTCATCCACTCGCTCGACGAGGACCCGGTGCCGACGGACTTCGGCCAGGACTTCACCGGGCAGGATCTCGTCGGCGCCATCAGCCAGGCGCTCTACAGCAAGCAGTTGTGGCCCTCGCTGGAGCGGGCGATCGCCGAACTCGTCGAGGACGGCGACACCCGGGGGGTCATGGGCTTCGCGACCGGCGGTGCGGGCCTGCCCCTGCGGCAGCACAGGAACGGCGGCCTGGTCGATGAGAACGACGTACCGCTCGACAATCTTCCGGCGGCGCTGATGGCGATCAACTGCGCGGACGATCCCGACCGCCCCAGCGCCGACCGGATCGTCGGCGAACTCGGGAAACTGCGCGCCGAGTACGAGCAGGCCTCACCGGTCTTCGGCCGCTACCGCCTCACCGAACTGCTGATGTGCTACGGCCGCCCCAAGGGCACCGACTACATCCGCAAGGACGTGCGGGACGTGCACACCCCGAAGATGCTGCTCGTCGGAACCCGGGGCGACCCGGCGACGCCGTACCGCTGGACGGTGGAGACCGCGAAGCGGCTCGGCTCCTCCGCCGTGGTGCTCGACAACAGGGGCGACGGACACACCGGTTACGCCTCCTCCAAGTGCGTGCACGGCAAGGTCGACACCTTCCTGCTCTACGGCACCCTGCCGCCGACCGGCAGTTCGTGCGGGCCGGAGGAGGAGGACCAGTGATGCCGGGGCCTCTCACGCCTCCCAGTGGGCGAGCCGGTGCAGCGCCCCCGCCGTCCGCAGGAAACCGTCGTCCCCGAGCAGCTCCCGCATCTGCGCGTTGAAGCGGTCGACCTCCGGCTGCGCGGCGCGCAGGGCGGCAGCGCCCGTATCGGTCAACTCCAGTACGACGGCCCGGTGTTCACGTGGATGTGCCTGCTTCAGCAGCAGGTCCGCCGCGGTGAGCCGGCCGACGAGGGCGGTGACGGCGGATTCCCGCAGACCGAGGGTGCGGGCCAGTTCCTGCTGGGTGATCCCGGGCCGGTCCCGTACGGCGAACAGCGCGCCGAGCTGGGCGGTGGTCACCCCGGCGGCGGCCAGGCAGCGCCGGTCGACCGTGGTGCGCAGCCGGTGCGCAGCCCGCTGGAGCAGGAAGAAAAGACGCTGATCGGGCTCGGACATGGGCCGATGTTGACAGACGGCACCGGCTCCCGCCACCCTCACTTCACTGGTGAAGTGAAGTTGGCGGGAACGGGAGCGGAACGATGGATCTGGAGCTGGCACGCAAGGTCCTCGCAGAGCAGCCCTTCAGCAGGCTGCTGGGCGCTCGGGTGACGGCCTTCGGCGACGGCGAGGCCACGCTCGAACTGGACATCCGTGAGGAGCTGCTCCAGCAGTACGGCTTCGTCCACGGAGGGGTGCTCTCCTACGCGGCCGACAACACGCTGACGCTGGCGGCGGGGACCGTCGTCGGCGCGGGGCTGATCACGTCCGGTTTCACCATCGACTATCTGCGCCCGGCGACGGGCGCGGTGCTGCGCGCGTACGGCCAGGTGGTACGGGCGGGCCGTACCCGTGTCGTCTCGCGCTGCGAGGTGACCACCATCGGTGCCGACGGCACGCAGACGCTGTGCGCCGTGGCGCAGGGCAACATCGCGGTGATCGAACCCGCAGGCGAGAAGAGTTAGCCGCGCATGACGCCTGTTCAGAAGGCGACCGGGTCCCGCACGATCGGGCAGGTCATGCAGTGCCCACCGCCACGGCCGCGGCCCAGCTCCGCGCCCATGAGGGTCCGTGCGCCGGTGAGGTCTGGCGCGAAGTTGAAGGCGTCGTCCGAGAACAGGCTGACGATCAGGAAGACCTGAGCAGCGTGGACATCACCAGCGCGGGGACGGGCACGTCGGCGGGCGTGGAGCGCTTGAGGAAGCGCGGCATGTCGTCGTCCTGGGCGGCGACGAACAGCACTTCGGCGGCCATCAGCGTCCAGGCAAGGTAGGCACCGAGCACGGAGACGATCCGGCTGATCGCCGCGGCATCCTTGACTCCCCGGCTGATGAGCCCGAAGAACAGCCACACGCCCACCGAGGAGAGGACCACCGAGAGCACGGTGTCGCCGTCGCCGAGCGCGGGCGCGATCGCGCCGATCGTCGACATGATGAGCACCCAGTACGTCACATTGCCGACGCAGGCACTGGCCCAGTGGCCGAACGCCGGGAAGAAACCGAGGTACTCGCCGAACCCTGCTTTGGCGTAGGCGTACACACCGGCGTTGAGATCGGGCTTGCGCACCGCGAGCGTCTGGAAGAGGCCTGCATCAGCATGCCGGCAGGGAGAAGACACCGGCGCCGACCATCGAGCCGACGACCATCATGGTGAGGGTCGGCAGTGACAGCTTGGCGGTCGACGCCGCCTCGGTTTCGTTCTCGACCTGCGTCATACGACGTCCTGCGAGGTTCGGGCATCACGGCAGCCGACGATGCGGAGAGCGCCATCCGACGACGAGAGCGACGTTAGCAGCGAAATGCCCCGCTTGCCCGGTCCGCCCGCCCCTGATGCCTGATCGGCGAAACGGTCCTATCGTGCTGATATGGAGCACGACCTGAGTCCCTCAACCCTGTCCGAGCTCCGGCGCCCGCGCGCCTATCCGGCCGTGTCGGTGCTGACGCCGACACACCGCAGGGAGCCCGAGAACACCCAGGATCCGGTCCGGCTGCGCAATGTGGTGGCCGAGGCCAAGAAGCAGCTGGAGGCCGATCCCGCCGTGAGCCGGGAGCGGCGTCTGGACGTGGTCCGCCAACTCGACCAGGCCCTCACGGAGGTGGATCTGGCCCATGCCGAGGACGGTCTGGTGATCTTCGCCGCCCCGGGCGAGCACCAGGTCTGGTCGCTGGCCCGCACCGTCCCGGAGCGCGTGGTCCTCTCCGACACCTTCCTCACCCGCAACCTCGTCTCCGCGCACGCCGCGGAACGGCCGTTCTGGGTGCTGTCGGTCTCCGCCGACCGGGTCACGCTGTGGAGCGGCGGACCGGAGCGCGTCATGGAGGACCACAGCGGCGGCTTCCCCCTCACCCGGCGCCTCGAGAACTTCGACGCCGAGCGCAAGGAGCGGATCGGCGACGTGCCGAGCACCTTCCGCGACGAGGACACCCGCCACTTCCTGCGCGACGCCGACGCCGCGATGGGCATGGTCCTGCGCGAGGCGCCACGCCCGCTCTACGTCACCGGCGAGCCGGCCGCCCTGTCCCTGCTGGACGAGGTGGGCAGCATCACCAAGGAGGCGGTGCACGTGCCGCACGGCGGTCTCTCGCACGGCACTCCCGAAGCCGTGTGGCAGGCGCTGCGGCCGACGCTCGCCGCCGAGGCCCGCCGGAACACCGACGCCGTGACCCGGGAGCTCGAATCGGCCCGCGGCCACAAGGCGTTCGCGGCCGGTGTCGACGAGGTCTGGCAGAGCGCCAGAGAGGGCCGCGTACGGCTGCTGGCGGTCGAGGAGAACTACCGCCTGACGGTGCGTGACGCCCTCGGCGACCATCTGGTGCCGGCCGAGAGCGGCGATCTCGACGGCCGCGAGGACATCGTGGACGAGATCGTCGAGCAGTGCCTGGAGACGGGCGCCGACGTCCGCTTCGTGCCGGACGGGACGCTGGGGGACGCCTCCGGTATCGCGGGCGTTCTGCGGTACTGACTCAGACGTTGCCGAACAGCGCGCTCAGGCCCTGCTCGACGGAGGCGCCGATGTCCTCCTGCCCGGCCGGCACCGCTGCGTACGTGCGCAGCAGGAACCGGCGCAGGGCAGGGGTGTCGAAGCGGAGCAGGGCCATGCCGTAGGGCGAGTGGAGTTCCATCACCGTGCGGTCGGGACCGCACGGCCACAGGTGCACGTCGCCGGCGCCCGCCGGGCCGCGCAGCCCCTCGTCCAGCAGCGCCCGGCCGAAGGTCCAGGTGACTTCCGTGCCGTCCAGGGAGACCTCGGGCGGGAAGTCGAGATGCATGGCCAGCGGATCGGTCGAGACGTACCGCAGCGTGAGGGGAACGGGAAACTCCTGCTCGTCGGCGGTGATCAGACGGCCGCGGGCGGGCTGCTCGAGGGTGATGTCCATGATCGGTCTCCACTGCGGTCGTCAGGTCGGCAGGATTGCCGTGTTCTTGTACGAGCCCGCAGATGCCGTCTGCATTACATGGAAGCGCTTCCACGTTTGTGTGATCTGCATCACTTGACAGCCGCCACCGGCCCGGGGGTGCGAGGGTGGGCCGGGATCCCCGAGTCGCCGTAGAACAAGCGGCCGACGAACGCGCGAACGAGCACGCGTCGAAACCCCTCGACAGCCCGTCAAACCACGTACGGCGTCTACGACTTGACCGCCTTCAGGGCGTACGCCGATCACACCGTCCGGTCGGTCCGGGAAGACTGTGGCATATGCCAAGTGCACCACCGTATCGTGTGTTGCCAAATCCCTTACAGCGCGTCGCGGGCTGTGCGACAGTCGTAACCGGTCCCCAGAGCCGTCAGTCCCGGTCGCACCCTCCCCGCCTCGGAGTGCTTCATGCCGTCCCACCTCTCCGCGGATCGCTCAGCCGCCCAGCCACCAGGACGCGGCTCGGTCGATGCGCTGATATCGCAGGCGCGGCGGCTCATGGGTGACGTGGACGCCGTACGGCGCGACACGCACGCCGACGGTTCGGACCCCCAGGAGCGCTGGCAGCGCGCGCTGTACGACCTGGCACTGCACCAACTCACCGATCTCGACGCCCACTTGGGGCAGTTGCGGGACGGCCCCGGGCCGCTGCCGCCGGACGCGGAGACGAAGTCCGCGCCGGCCGCCTCGCGGCCCGGCTCCTTGCTCAGCCGCGTCGGCAGCGCCGAGTGGAACCTGCTGACGGACGAGGCGAGTTGGTCCGGTGAGCTGTACCAGATCCTGGGCCGTGATCCGGCCGCTCCCCCACTCAGTCTCGACGAACTGCCGTCCGTGGTGGTGGACGAGGACCGCGCGAGGCTGACGGCGATGGTCACGGACTGTCTCATCGACGCGCGGCACATCGACGGTGAGTTCCGCATCGTGCGCCCCGACGGCGAGGTGCGTGCGGTGCACATGATGGGCGAGCCCGTGCTCGACCCCGACGGCAGCACCTCCTCGATGTGGGCCGTGCTGCGTGACGTCAGTGAACTGCGCCGCAGCCAGAAGGCGGTGAGCGAGACCCGTGACTCGCTCCAGCACCACCAGCACCGCGCGCAGACGGAGCACCGGCTCGCGGCCGAACTGCAGGAGGCCGTGCTGCCGCCGTGGCGCGGCTTGCTGCGGCTCCCCCACCAAGGACCTCGGACGCTGGATCTGGCGGCGCACTACCTGCCGTCGTCGACCAGCGCCCTGATCGGCGGCGACTGGTACGACGCGCTCGAACTGCCCAACGGCCAGACGCTGTTGAGCGTCGGTGACCTCACCGGCCACGGTGTCGCGGTCGCCTCGGGCATGGCGACGCTGCTGGGCGCGGTGCGGGGCATGGCGATGGCGGGCACGGAGCCGGGGCAGCTGATGTCCTGGCTGAACCAGTTACTCGACGCCACCGTGCAGCCGGCCCTCGGCAGCGCCGTCTGCTGCCGCTACCATCCGGGAACCCGCACCCTGACCTGGGCGCAAGCCGGACACCCCGCCCCGCTGCTGTATCGCAACGGGACGGGGCGCAGGCTGCACACACCGGGCGGCGTCTTGCTCGGCGCGACCTCCGGTGCCTCCTACGAGCAGGCCGAGGAGACCCTCGAGCCGGGCGATCTGCTTCTGCTGCACACCGACGGGCTGGTGCCCGGGCACAACGTCGCACAGACCGTGAACCGTCTCCTCGACCTGGCTCCCCGCTTCGGCAAGATCCGGACCGCGCAGGAGTGCGTACGAGCGGTCGTCAAGGATTTCGGTGAGACCGAACGCGAGGACGACGCGTGCGTACTGGTCGCCAGGGTGGTGTGAACCGCCGCCGGACGGCACGCCGACCGGGCGGTATGGATCGGCTACAGACGCACAGGCCCCCTATGCCCGTGCGCTGTTGCCGCTCTTCGCCGCGGACCTGGGCAGCGAGAGTTTGATCTCCTCCCGCAGCTCGTGGATCTTCGGGTAGCTGGAGAACTCCGCGGTGAGCCGGTACATCTGGCGCAGCCGGTCCCAGGTGCGATGGGAGGAGTTGGTGCCCATCGACATCAGAGCCAGGCGCGCGTACCGGTCCGCCTGTTCAGGGTCGTCGGCGATGAAGCAGGCGGACGCCATGGACAGGAAGTCGAAGATCTTCGACCGCTGCCGTCCGTCGACCCGCAGGGCCAGGGCCTTCTCCGCGTAGTGCTGGGCGTGCGCGGCCGCTCCCGGCTCGTGCTCGGCCAGCGTGCGGTAGGCCAGGGCCTGCATGCCGTACAGGTCCTCCTCCTTGAACATCTGCATCCAGCTCGGCGGCGGCACATCACCCTTGTCGGAGACGAAGAGGTCCTCCGCCCGGCCGAGGGTGCGGCGCATCGCCTGGCCCTTGCCCATGGATGCCTGGGCCCACGCCTCGATGGTGTAGAGCATCGCCCTGGTGCGCGGCAGCACTTCCTCGCCGGAGCCCGACTGGGCGAGCTTCATCAGGTCCAGTGCGTCGTCGGGCCGGCCGAGGTGCACCATCTGGCGAGCCGCCCTGGAGAGCGCCTCTCCGGCGCGCGGCCGGTCGCCGCCCTCCCGGGCCGCGTGGGCGGCGATGACGAAGTACTTCTGGGCCGTGGGCTCCAGGCCGACGTCGTGCGACATCCAGCCCGCGAGGACGGCGAGGTTGGCGGCGACGCCCCACAGGCGCCGCTGGAGATGGTCGGGGTGACGGTAGGCGAGCATGCCGCCCACCTCGTTGAGCTGGCCCACCACCGCCTTGCGCTGCAGCCCGCCGCCGCGGGCCGCGTCCCAGGCACGGAACACCTCCACGGAGCGCTCCAGTTCCTCGATCTCCTGCGACCCGATGGGGGCGGCCTCGAAGCGGTCGAACCCAGCGGGGTCGGCGTGCAGGGGATTGTCGTAGTCGGGAGCGTCGGCGGAGAGGGTCGGATCGGTGTGCAGCCAGTCGTACATGGCGCTGCTGAGTGCGGAACCTGCGGTGAGTGCGACACCCGCACCCACCAAGCCGCGTCGGTTGAGCATGAGGTCCATTCCCGTGAATTCGGTGAGGACCGCCGCAGTCCGCTCGGGCGCCCACGGCACACCGTCGGGATGTTCAGCACTCCCGGCGTCCTGCCGTTTCCCCACACGCCCGTGCCGGACCAGACCGAGGTCCTCGATGGTCACGACACGGCCGAGACGCTCGGTGAACAGCGCCGCCAGCACCCTCGGCACCGGATCGCGCGGGATCTCCCCCGTGTCGATCCAACGCCGTACCCGAGAGGTGTCGGTCGACAGCTGGGGGTGGCCCATGGCCGCCGCCTGCCGGTTGACCAGCCTCGCGAGTTCACCCTTGGACCAGCCGGCCAGGCCGAACAGGTCCGCAAGGCGGGTGTTGGGTTGTCCGCTCACGTCAAGCCCCCAGGTTCTCGGCTGAGTTGACAGTAGCCCGGTGCAAGTTGCCGGGCGACTATTCGCCAGGGTTCGCCAGGGTCCGCCAGATGGTGTGCCACTGGCCCACGGGTGTCAGGTAGGAACGCGCCACCCCGACCCGGTTGCCGAGGGGCATTCCCCAGGGTGCACCCGAGGGGCCGGGCCGGGTAGCGCAATGTCGTAGCAGGCACACGAAGGGATCTGTTTCGCCCATGTACGCAGCATCGTCCTCCGTGTCCGCCCCGCCCCGGTCGCTGCGCCCCCGCCCGGCCGGCAGCGGCCCCTACCTCGACCCCGGAGCCCGTCCCGCGGCCCCCGCGCTCGGCACCGGCCGACCGCGGCGCGCGCCGGGGGCCGGCTCCCAACCGCTCAGCGGGAGACTCGACTTGTCCGGCCCCCAGGGCGCCCAGCTGCGTACGGCGATCGCGTCGGTGCACCGGATCTGCCCGGAGTTCGCTCCGGTGCAGGTGCTGCGCCGCAGTGGCCGGTCCGTGCTCCTGGTCGGTACGACCGGGCGCAGCACGGCCGTCGCCAAGTGCTTACTGGACCAATCCCCCGCCTGGGCCGAGCGGATCCGCCACGAAATAGCGGCGTACCGCTCGTTCGTCCGGCACCGCCCGCCCGTGCGGGTGCCGAGGCTGATCGCGGCGGACCCGGACAACTGCACACTGGTCATCGAGCGGATGCCGGGACGGGTGGCGGCGCTGCAGCGGCACCCGTCCGAGGCCCCGCCCCGCGCGGACATCAGGGTGGCCCTCGGCGCGATCTGCCGGCTCAACGCGTGGCGGCCGCCGGCCGGCACGTTCGACGCCCCGCTCGACTACGCGGCCCGCATCTCCCGCTACCACGAACTGGGCCTGCTCACCGACCGTGACATGGGCGACCTGCAGAAGCTGGTGCACGGCATCGCGCACTCGGCGGGCCGGCAGGGCATGGGCCAGTTCTGCCACGGCGACGCCCTGCTGTCGAACATCCTGCTCTCACCGGCCGGTCCAGTGCTGGTGGACTGGGAGCACGCGGGCTGGTATCTGCCGGGCTACGACCTGGCCACCCTGTGGTCGGTGCTCGGGGACGCGCCGGTGGCCCGCCGTCAGATCAGCCAGATCGCGCAGTCGGCGGGCCCGGCCTCGCGGGACGCGTTCCTGGTGAACCTGATGCTGGTCCTCACACGGGAGATCCGCACCTACGAGACGGCCGTGCAGCGTTCGATGCACGACACGACCCCGGCGGCACCGGGCACGGCCCACCCGGGTGCTGCGCCGTCCGGCGAGGAACAGCGCCTGCTGCTCAGGCGGCTGCACGACGACTGCCAGCTGGCCCGCCGGGCCGTACGAGCTGCGGTCGGCACTCGCTGACGGGGACGAAGGTCCGCGGTGCGCCCGGAGGGAGCGCACCGCGGACCTTTCGTATGCGCGGACCTGCGCGGCAACCTCCGGCAAAAACTTTCGCAAGGGGCCATTGGTGTACGCCACTGACGCTCCGCAGGCCCACAAGTCGCCGTCGCGAAACTCCTCCATCCTCGTGTTGACATGGGAAATCTCCTGCCTCTGGGCATGATTGACGGATCGTCGGCCAGCCGGTACCACTGACCCACCGCCCGGCCCTGCACGCCCCGCCACGCTCGTTCGTCCCAGGAGGCTGCATTGCGAGGATCCGCCACCGACCCCACGTCCGCATCCGGCCACAGACGCGCCCGCAGAACCGCGGGCGCCCTCGCCACCGCGGCTCTGCTGCTGCCGCTGCTCGGCGCCGCCCCGTCCGACGCCCGGTCCTCCTCCGCGGACCGGCTCCAGTCGGCGTTCGCCTCGGCGTCCGCCACGTACCACGTGCCGCAGAGCGTGCTGCTGGGCGTCTCGTATCTTCAGTCCCGCTGGGACACGCACGCGGGCGCGCCGAGCGTGAGCGGCGGCTACGGCCCGATGCATCTGACCGACGCCCGCGCAGCGCTCGCCGCCACCTCCCACCACAGCGAGGGCACCGAGGACGCCCGTGGCGACTCGGCCCGCGCCGCCCTGCACCCGGACACGAAGGTGCCGAAGGACTCCCAACTCCCGGCCCGGCTCAAGACGTTGCCGAAGGCGGCGGGCCTGACCGGGCTGAGCGAGGAGCGGCTGCGTACGGACCCCGCGGCGAACGTGGCGGGCGGAGCCGCCCTGCTGGCCGCCGCGCAGAAAGGTCTCGGCGAGCCGCTGAGCGCGGACCCGGCAAACTGGTACGGCGCGGTCGCCCGCTTCTCCGGCGCGGACGACACGGCCACGGCGGCGGCGTACGCCAACGACGTCTACGACGTGATCCGCACCGGCGAGGAGCGCGTCACGGACGCGGGGCAGCAGGTGGCCCTGGCCGCCCGGCCGGGCCTCGCCCCCGACACCGCGCAGATCGGAAGGACCGGACTGCGCACGGTCTCGGACGCGGGCACCGAGTGCCCGAAGTCGGTGTCCTGCGAGTGGATCCCGGCGCCGTACGCGGAGTTCGGGGACAACGACTACGGCAACCACGACCTGGGCGACCGCCCGGCGTCGCAGAGCATCAAGTACATCGTCATCCACGACACCGAGGGCACCTGGGACGGCGTACTCAACCTGGTCCAGGACCCGACCTATGTGTCGTGGAACTACACCCTGCGGTCCACGGACGGGCTCATCGCCCAGCATGTGAAGGCCAAGGACGTGGCCTGGCACGCGGGCAACTGGTACGTCAACGCCAAGTCGATCGGCCTGGAACACGAGGGCTTCCTCGTCTCGCCGGACGCCTGGTACACGGAGGCGATGTACCGCTCCTCGGCGCGGCTGGTGAGGTACCTCGCCGCGAAGTACCGCATCCCGCTGGACCGCCAGCACATCCTCGGCCACGAGAACGTGCCGGGGCCGACGGCCTCGACCATCCCCGGCATGCACACCGACCCCGGCCCCTACTGGGACTGGCGGCACTACTTCGACCTGCTGGGCCACCCCTTCAAGCGCACCGCCGGCAGGAGCGGCGGGCTGGTGACGATCCTGCCGGACTACGCGTCCAACCAGCCGCAGTACACCGGTTGCGTCACCAAGGGCCAGCCCTGCGCGGCGCACGGCAGCAGCGAGGTGCGGCTCTACTCCGACCACGACGAGAGCTCCCCGCTGATCAAGGACGTCGGTCTGCACGGCACCGGTGCCTCGACCATCGACGTCAACGACGTGGCCTCACGCGCGTCCACCGGCCAGCAGTACGCGGTCGCCGGCCACTACGGCGACTGGACGGCGATCTGGTACCTCGGCCAGAAGGCGTGGTTCAAGAACCCGAAGAAGGACCCGACCGCGGTGAACGCGGCCGGCTTCGTGGTGACTCCCAAGCCCGGCGTGGACAGCGTCCCGGTGTACGGGCGCGCCTATCCGGAGGCGTCGGCCTACCCGGCCGGGGTGCCCGTCCAGTCGGTGTCCCCGCTGCCGTACACCCTGCCCAAGGGCCAGAAGTACGTCGTCGGTGACGTGGTGCCGGGCGAGTACTACTACGCGGTCACCTTCACCACCGACTCGCACAAGGTGGTGCAGGGCAAGGACCTCTACTACGAGATCCAGTACGGCCACCGCGTCGAGTGGGTGCGCGCGGCGGACGTGACGGTGATGCCGTCGAAGGGGTAGCGACCGCGGCAGGGCCGATGACGTCGGCCCGCACGACTCCGGCCGGCGGGAAGGACGTGATGTCCTCCCGTCGGCCGTTGCGTCGGCCCTATCAGATGACGGCCGCCTCCAGCGACTCCGGGGCGAACAGTTCCTCCGGCTCCCACTGCCGCGCCGACAGCCCCTGCTCGCGGTGGTAGCGCAGGAACGTCGACAGGGTCTCGCGGTTGCCGTCGACCCCGTAGGACCAGTAGTCCCGGCCCATCAGGGACCGCGCCTCCTCCAGTTGGGGGGTCAGCCAGGGCAGCATGAAGCGCAGGGCCGAGGTGTCGTAGAGGCTCTCGTACGCGGCCTCCTTGGCGGCCAGCAGCGCCTTGTACAGGGACTGCGCGACCCAGCGGTGGCGGTCGTAGACGTCGCGGCGGATCACGACGACGTGCATGACCGGGAAGATGCCGGTCGCCGCGTAGTACTCCTTCTCGGCGGTGACGACGTCCGGGAACACCCGGCGTACGCGCGGGTCCCCGGCGACGAACGGGCTCGGCACGCGGGGCGTGCACAGCGCGTCGATCTCGCCCTCCGCGAGCATGTGCCCAGGGTGCGGTCCTCGGGGATGCGGCTGATGCGCAGCGAGTCCGGCAGGTCGACGCCCGCCTTCTCGATGCGTCCCGGGGTCTCCTGACCGCCGGTGAGGTAGCTGACCGAGTCGAAGGGCACGTCGTGCCGGTCGCCGAGGATGCCGCGCATCCACACGCAGGCGGTGAGCTGGTACTCGGGGGTGCCGATCCGCTTGCCCCGCAGGTCCTCGGGGGTGGCGATGCCGGAGTCGGCGTGGCAGTACAGCGCGCCGTGGCGGAACATGCGCGAGGTGAAGACCGGCAGGGCCACGAACGGCGGCGGATCGGCGCGCAGGGACACCACGTACGAGGACAGGGACATCTCCGCCACCTCGAACTCCTGGTGGCGCATCATCCGGAAGAAGGTCTCCTCGACGGGCAGCCGCAGATACGTCAGCTCGATGCCGTCGGGGCGGACCGTGCCCTCTTCGAGGGCACGCGTGCGGTCGTAGTCGCCGCAGGCGAAGGTGAGGGGGAGCCGGGGCATGGCCGGGTCATCCCTGCTGGAAGAGCTCCGCGGGCAAGGGCTTCAGCAGCGCGTACAGGTCGTCCGTGATGGGGCGGTCCCAGGCGGCGATCGTCACCAGGACGTTGTCGCTGCGGTCGAACTGCACGCAGGAGATCCGGCTCTCGGAGAGCTTCAGACGGCGCACGATCATGAGGTTGTCGCCCTGCATCACCGGCATGTCGTCGACGCCGACGACGCCGACCTCCTCGTCGTTCTCCAGCGCGAGCAGCAGCTGGCCCACCTCGAAGGGGATCTCGCCCTCGGCGACCTCGCGGGCCGGGGAGCCCTCCGGCAGATTGCCGATGATCATCGCGGGGCCGCGGCCGCCGAAGAGGTCGTAGCGCAGGAAGACGCCCTGGCAGCTCCCGTCGGGAGCGGGCAGCAGGCCGGCGCCGAGGTTGCCGGGCCAGTCGCCCGGGTCCATGGCCAGCACGTCGAAGTCTGGGCCGGCGGGAGTCGCGCTGCGGCGGCGGAGGAACGACATGCCGCCAATGGTAATGGGACCGGAGGCGGTGGTGCGGCCGAGGTCAGGAAGGTTTCAGCGCCACGGCCAGGCCGGTGCTGTCCGTGCCCATCTTCCGGTAGACCGCCGAGAGCAGCCGTACGGCCGCCGCCTCGTCCACCTGGAGCTCCCGCGCGATCTCGGCATCGGTGCGGCCGCGGGCCGCCAGGTTCGCGGCCGACCGCTCGCGGCTGGTCAGGGTGTCCGTCTCCGTGCTGTGCAGACGGCGGGGCCGCAGGCCCGCCGCGGCCAGTTCGTCGCGGGCCGTCTCGACCAGGCCGTCGGCGCTGCACTGCACCGCCGCGTCGAGGCCGCGGTAGAGGTGCTCGGCGGCGTCCCCGGGGCGGCCCGTACGGCGCAGCTCGGTACCGAGGGCCACGAGCGCGCAGGCCAGCTCGTAGGCGGCCGGGGAGCGTTCGAGGTGGCTGACGGCCTCCTCCAGATACTTGATCCTGGCCGATCCCGAGGAGACCTCGGCGGCCGTGCGCAGGGCCTGACCGACGGCCGACGGGGTGCCGAACTGGCGGGCGCGGGCGACCGCTTCGAGGGCGGTGTCGACGGCGCGCTCCGGGGTCTCCTGGGCCTCGGCCCGGGCCAGATGGAGCTGCCAGGGGCACCAGGCGGGGTTGCGGATGCCGCGCGGTTCCAGCCGGCGTCCGGCCGCGGCCAGCTCCTCCGCCGCCTCCTTGGTGAGACCGCGGGCGAGCAGGAGCTCGCCGTGCACGGTCTGCGCGTCGGGGAAGACGACGGCGGCCGGGAAGGGCGCGCAGAAGGAGTAGCGCTCGCCCGTCCACGCGGCTTCGGCGACCCGGCCACGGGCCAGCAGCACCTCGATCAGGATGCCGACCGCGTACCAGTGGGCGGGCGTGCCGGGCCCGACGCGTTCCGCGAGGCGCAGCCCGGCCTGCACGAAGTCCTCGGCCTCGGCGAGCCGGCCGCGGCGGTAGCGGAGGTAGCCGAGGAGCGTGTACGCGAAGGACAGGTGGGCGCCGCGCCAGCCCTGCCGTTCGTAGTCGGCGATGCCGGAGGCGAAGAGTTCTTCCGTACGGCCCGGCCGGTCGGCGTACATGAAGGCGAGCGCGACCAGGACGGGCACCTCGAAGCCGCGGTCGGGTTCGGCCCAGCCGAGGCCGCCGGCCAGGGCCCGTTCGGCGTGGTGGAGGGCGACGTGGGAGGGCTCGCCGCGCAGCACGGCGTCCCAGGTGCGCAGGCCGATGATGTAGCGCTCGGTGAGGTCGCGGCCCGTGAGGCGGTCGGCGAGCTTGGTGAGCCGCCGCGAGCGGGAGGGGTGGTCCGGCTCGTCGGCGCGGAAGGCGTCCCACATGAACTGCTCGGCGACCATGCGCAGCTTGACCCGGGCGTCCACGGTGACGCGGACCTCGCGGGCGAGGAGGTCGGACGCCTCCGCGAGACGGTCGCTGTGGGCGAGGACCTGGGAGAGCCGGTAGACGATGTTGTGGCGCAGACCGGAGTCGGCGATGGGCTCCTCGAGCGCGGCCCGCAGATGGTTCACGGTCGTCGCCGGCTCGGTGAGCAGGGAGGCGGAGCCCAGCTCGTACAGGACGGCGGCGCGGTCCTCGAAGGGCGGGGGTTCGCGCAGTGCCCGCGCGAGATAGCTGCGCGCGGCGTCGGGGGCACCGGCCCGCAGGGTCTCGCCCGCGGCGGCGCGCAGTTGCTGGACGACCCAGGCGTCACCGTCGGGATGCGTCTCCAGCAGGTGCCGGGCGGCGGCGGACGGGCCCTGCCCGTCGTTGATCAGGCACCAGGCGGCCTGGCCGTGCAGCGCGACCCGGATGCCGGGCTGGATGGCCCGGTAGACGGCGGTGGCGATCAGCGGGTGGACGAACTCGAGGGTGTCGACACCGGTGAGGATGCGGGCGCCGCGCAGGGCGTCCGCGGCGTCGGCGGCCTCCTCGTGGCCGAGTCCGGCGACGGCGGCGGCGAGCTGCGGATGGATCTCGGTGCCGAGGACCGCGCAGGCCCAGGCGAAGCGCACGGTGGAGGTGCCGAGGCGTTCGAGGCGCGCGACGAGGCCGCTGCCCTTGACGGCGGCGGCGAGGTCGCGCAGCAGGTGCGCGCCGGGCTCGGTCGGGGTGACGCCGCGGTCACGCACCTTGGCGATCAACTCGACCGTCTCGAAAGGGTTTCCACCGGTGACGGCCCAGCACTCGCGGCAGAACGCGTCGTCGGCGTGCGCGCCGAGCGTCTCCCGGACGAGGCGGGCGACGGCGGCGGCGCTCAGCGGCTCCAGGCCGATGGGGCGGCCACCGGCACGGCCCGGCAGCCTCCTGAACGACTCGGCGTGGTCGGGTAGTTCGTCGGGGCGGTACGCGACGACGACCAGCAGCGGGAGTTGCTCGGCCCGGGGCGCGAACCCGGCGAGCCAGCCCAGGGATTCGGGGTCGGCCCAGTGGGCGTCGTCGAGGACGAGCACCATCGGGGCGCGCAGCACGGCGAGATGTGTGAGCACCCAGTCGAGGCCGTCGCGCAGGCCCTGCTGGTCCGGCGGGGCGCCCGCGGTCGGGGCGCACAGGCCGAGTGCGGGGCCGACGATGTCGTACCAACTGCCCAGCGAGGTCTGCAGATCTCCCTCGCCGGAACCGGCCAGGTGTGGCTGCAGCAGCTGGCGGGCGACGTGGAAGGCGACTCGCTGCTCCTGGTCGCCGCCGCGTGCCGACAGCACCGTGCAGCCCATGGCGGCGGCGCGGCGGCGGACCTCGGCGAGGAGGGTGGTCTTGCCGATGCCCGCCCGTCCGGCGAAGGCGAGGAGAGCGCCGCGAGGCCGGTCGGAGGGTTCGGCGCCGTCCCTGCGCAGACCGGTCAGTTCTCGCAACGCCTCGTCGACAGCGGTGAGTTCACTCTCTCGTTCGAAAATGGTGCGACTGGTCCGCATGATGCGCTGCCCCATGACGTACCCCCTGCCACGGTCGTGCACCCGCGCGGGGAGCGAGCGCGCACCGTGACCTCCAGGCACCTCAGCGTACGCCTCCGGCGGGTCGCGCGAGTTGGAGTGAGCATTACTGCCGGGAACTAACCGGCCGGTGCGTATTTGGGGCGGCCGGCGGGCCGGTAGACCTGGATCGCCACGCCCTTCGAGTCGGCTCGCATGTCGACCAGGTCGAGGGCGAGGTCCGGGCCGGTGGCGGGGAACAGCCGCGTGCCCTGGCCGAGGATCACGGGGACGACGAGCAGGGTGATCTCGTCGACGAGGTCGTGGGCGAGCAGCCAGCGGATCAGGGCACCGCTGCCGTGCACCTGCAGCTCACCCCCGGGCCTGGCCTTCAGCTCGTCGACCGCCGCCGCGAGGTCGCCGGAGAGGGCGGTGGTGCGGGCCCATTGCGGGTCGGTGAGCGTGGTCGACGCGAGGTATTTGGGCTTGGCGTTCAGGGCGGCCGCGATCTGGTTGCTGTCCGGATCCTCGGCTGCGGCCCGGGCCATCTCCTCCCCGCCCCAGTAAGGGGCGAAGATCTCGTAGGTCCGACGGCCGAACAGGAACGCGTCCGCACGCTGGTAGGTCTGGTTGATGAACCGGAAAGTCTCGTCGTCGAACACCCCCATGGCCCATCCGCCGCGCTCGAATCCGTTCCTGCGCTCCTCCTCCGTCGCGTGGCCGTTCCCCTGCATCACTCCGTCGACGGTGACCTGCGTCATGGTGGTCAGTTTCATTGCCTCGTCCCGATCGCTCCGGTGGTTCTTTCACGTTACGACCGCATCGCGGCACGGATCTCATCGGTGCGGCGCCCGCGACCCTCCGGGGCGCGCCCACCTCCCTTGGAGAGCTGCCAATTCCCGTGTGTCCGCCCGGAGATGCCATCCGTCTCCGCAGCACCGCTCGTCGTGGGCCGCCTGTTTCCGAGCCTCGAAGGGACGTAAGCTGGACTGTGTTGTCTTGCGGTGTCGGGGAGCACGTCTGGGGCGGCAGGGCTCCGGTACGCGGGGGAGGCGACCGTGGCAGAGTCCGGCGTGACGGTCGCGCTGATCAGCTTCGGGAGCAGTTTCTTCAGCGCATTCATCGTCCTGCTGGGCGACCGTTACGTTGCCCGGATGCAGTCGAGAGCCGCAGTGCAGGGTGCGGAAATCGGAGCGCACGCCTCGGTTCGGAATGCGGACACAGAAGCGCTGGCTTCAGTGACGACCGCGGCGATAGAGACCTCCCCGTCGCTCATGGAGGAATTCCGCAGAGTGAACGACGAGGTGTCCGGGTTCCTGAGCAAGCTCGATGAGATCAGAGCGCAGCTCGATCCGCTGACTCGGGGCATCCTGCCTCATGAATGGCAGCCTCTCGTCCCTCAGGTCCCCGTACGGCTGCGCAGCTGGGTGCAGTACCTGTCCGCCCCTTCCCTCCGGATCCTGCCGGGAGAGGTACGACGCGATGCCACCCCTATCGACGAGGGAGTCAGGTTCCAACTGCAACAGTCGGTGGGAGAGGTGCCCGAGTCGCTGCAGCGAGCCGCTGTGGAATTGACGGACAAGACCGAGCGCTTGACGCGTCTGTACGAGGACGAGATCAAACGGGGAATGGAAGGCGGCTGGCAGGCCGCTGTCCTGATACCGGGCCAGGCAGGGCAGATCGGCACGTGACGGCCCGACCGCCGAGCGCCGATCCGCGGCGGGGCGCCGGCGTGATCATGCAGGTTCCGGCCTCCCACTCCGATGGAGGTCAGGTCGCTGCCGCCCACCGTCACCGCCTCCAACAGCATGTGCGTACGGGCCGCCCGGCCAGGGTCGTTCGGCCCGGGTCGCGGGTCCTGATCGGCACTCCCGTAGATCGTGACCGTTCACGAGGATCAACAAGGGAACGATGCCTGCGCGCACGAACGAGCAACGGGAGGAAACCGGCGATGACCGTCACCGTGACAACTGACGACCGCGCGGCCTGTGACTGGCGAGGCTTCGCGGGATCCGGCTGGCGCGAGCGCGTCGACGTGCGCGACTTCATCCAGAGCAACTACACGCCCTACGAGGGCGACGCCTCCTTCCTGGCCGGGCCCACCGACCGCACCCGCACCGTGTGGGAGAAGGTCAGCGCCCTGTTTCCGGAGGAACGACGCAGGGGTGTCCTCGCCGTGGACACCGCCACACCCTCCACGATCACCTCGCACGACCCCGGCTACATCGACCGCGAGCGCGAGCTGATCGTCGGACTCCAGGCGGACGCCCCGCTCAAGCGCGCGATCATGCCCAACGGCGGCCTGCGGATGGTCGAGAACAGCCTCAGGGCCTACGGCTACGAGCCCGACCCGTTCGTGACGCGGGTCTTCGGCACCTACCGCAAGACCCACAACGACGGCGTCTTCGACGCCTACACCCCGCAGATGCGCGCCGCCCGCAAGGCGGGCATCATCACCGGCCTCCCGGACTCCTACGGCCGCGGCCGGATCATCGGTGACTACCGGCGGGTGGCGCTGTACGGCACGGAACGGCTGATAGAGGTGAAGCGGGCCGAGCGGGCCCGGCTGGACGCCTGCCCCTCCACCGCCGACGTCATCCGGGATCGCGAGGAACTCGCCGAACAGACAAGGGCGTTGGGTGAGCTGACGCGGATGGCGGCGACGTACGGCTGTGACGTCTCCCGCCCCGCCGCCACCGCTCAGGAGGCCGTGCAGTGGCTCTACCTCGGCTATCTCGGCGCCGTGAAGGAGCAGAACGGCGCCGCGATGTCCCTGGGCCGCACCTCGACGTTCCTCGACGTCTACCTGGAGCGGGACCTGGCGGACGGGCTCATCGACGAGTCCGGCGCCCAGGAGCTGATCGACGACTTCGTGATCAAGCTGCGGATCGTACGGTTCCTGCGCACCCCCGAGTACGACGCCCTCTTCTCGGGCGACCCGACCTGGGTGACCGAGTCCATCGGCGGCATGGGCGCCGACGGACGGACTCTGGTCACCCGCACCTCCTTCCGCTTCCTGCAGACCCTCTACAACCTCGGCCCGGCCCCGGAACCCAACCTCACCGTGCTGTGGTCGACCCGACTGCCCGCAGGGTTCAAGGAGTTCTGCGCCCAGCTCTCGATCGACACCAGCGCCGTCCAGTACGAGTCCGACGACCTGATGCGCCCACGCACCGGCGACGACACCGCGATCGCCTGCTGTGTGTCGGCGATGGCCGTGGGGAAGCAGATGCAGTTCTTCGGCGCGCGGGTCAACCTGGCCAAGGCACTGCTGTACGCCGTCAACGGCGGCCGGGACGAGATGACCGGCGACCAGGTCGCTCCCGCGACGCCCCCTCTGACCGGGCAGTACCTGGACTACGACGAGCTGTCGGCGGCCTACGACCGCGTCCTGGACTGGCTGGCGCAGACGTACGTGGACGCGCTGAACGTCATCCACTTCATGCACGACAAGTACGCCTACGAACGCCTCGAGATGGCTCTGCACGACCACCCCGTGCACCGCTTCATGGCGTGCGGGATCGCCGGCCTGTCGGTCGCCGCGGACAGCCTGTCCGCCGTCAAGTACGCGCGCGTGAAGGTGTTCCGGGACGCGACCGGTCTCGCCGTCGACTTCCGCACGGAGGGCGATTTCCCGGCGTACGGGAACAACGACGACCGCGCCGACGGCATCGCCGTGGGCCTGGTGGAGTCCTTCATGGCGAAAGTGCGCGAGCACCCCACCTATCGGGACGCCGAGCACACCCAGTCCGTGCTGACGATCACTTCGAACGTCGTCTACGGCAAGCACACCGGAAACACACCCGACGGGCGCCGTGCCGGACAGCCCTTCGCGCCCGGTGCCAACCCGATGAACGGCCGGGACCGGCACGGGGTGGCCGCCTCGGCCCTCTCGGTGGCCAAACTGCCCTACGCACAGGCCCGCGACGGCATTTCCCTGACCACCACCGTCACCCCCGAGGGACTGGGCCACGATCCGGCGGAGCGTGCCGGGTACCTGGTCGGCATCCTCGACGCCTACACGGCAGCGGGGGGTTTCCACATGAACGTGAACGTCCTCGACCGTGCCACGCTGGAGGACGCCATGGAACACCCGGAGAACTACCCGGAGTTGACGATCCGGGTCTCCGGATACGCCGTCAACTTCGTCCGGCTGACCCGCGAGCAGCAGCTCGACGTGATCAGCCGTACCTTCCACGGATCGCTGTGAGCACCACGACAGCGACCGGCCGGATCCACTCCTGGGACCTGTCCACCGGCGTGGACGGCCCCGGGACCCGGTTCGTCCTGTTCGTCTCCGGCTGCCCGCTGCGCTGCCTGTACTGCGCCAACCCCGACACCTGGCACATGCGGGACGGCCGGGTGGCGAGCGTCGACGAGGTGATGGAGGAGATCGAGAAGTACCGGGCGTTCATCACCATGGCGGGCGGCGGAGTGACCGTCACGGGCGGCGAGCCTCTGCTGCAGCCCGCCTTCACCGGCGAGATCCTGCGCCGCTGCAAGGAAGCCGGCCTGCACACGGCCCTCGACACCTCCGGCTTCCTCGGCGCCCGCGCCCGCGACGACCTGCTGGCCCACACCGACCTGGTCCTGCTGGACATCAAGTCCTTCGACATCACGACCTACCGGCGCCTGACGGGCGGCGAGCTCTCCCCCACCCTGAACTTCGCCACTCGTCTCGACCGGCTCGGTGTGCGGATGTGGATCCGATACGTCCTGGTCCCCGGATGGACCGACCAGCCCCAGCACGTCGACGCCCTGGGCCGCTTCGTCGCGGGTCTCAGCTCGGTCGAGCGGGTGGAGGTGCTGCCGTTCCACAAACTGGGCGCCGCGAAGTACGAGGCCCTCGGTCTGCCGTTCCCCCTGCGCGACACCCCGAGCCCGCCACATGCTTCGGTCGAGCGGATACGGGAGCGGTTCCGCGCGCAGGGCGTGACGGCTCACTGACCGGCGGTGCGGCGGGCGCGGTCAGCTCGCTCGCGCCGTCTGCCGGGGCCAGTGGACGGCCAGCCGGTCGTTCTCGTCGCAGACGCGCGTGCCGAGTTCGGCGCAGACGCGGGTGAGCCGGTCGGCGGTCCAGGCGTACTCGGCCCGGTCGGCGAGGCGGGTGTGGCACAAGTCCAGGGCGATGGGCACCGCCTCGGTGTTCCGGACGCCGGACCGGTCCAGGGTGACCAGCCAGAGCAGACCCAGATCGTTGCGCAGGGCGGGGTGGACGGCGTAGTCGTCGACGAAGTCGCCCAGGTCGAAGAGGACCTCGCGGGTGAAGCCGTGGAAGACGTGTGCGGAGTGCCCGACGACGAGGTCGGCTCCGGCGGCCGTGAGCTCGACGGCGGCGCGCCGTACGTGGGGCACGGGGCGAAGCGTCATGTTCGGGCCCCAGTGCACGCTCACCAGGACGAGATCGGTCTGCTCGGCCAAGGTACTGATCGCGTCCGTGAGCCACCGGGGTGCCTCCTCCTTGCGAAGGTCGGCGAACGCGACGCCCGGCCGGTGGATGCCCGCGGCGTACTCGGCCGGATGGTCCGTCACCGCCAGAATCCCGATGCGCAGCCCGCCTGCCTCCACGACGAGCGGGGCACGGGCCGCCGCGGCCGACGCACCGGCGCCCACACTGCGGATGCCCGCCCGGGCCAGGTGCCCGAAGGTGTCGAAGAGGGCGTCCGGGCCGTAGTCCAGGGCGTGATTGTTGGCCAGGAACACCGCGCCCACGCCGAGATCGGCCAGCACGTCCGCCGCACGGGGCGGGGCCCGGAAGAAGAAGGGCTTGCCGGGCACGTCGACGGGCTCGCCCCGGTCCGAGACGCAGCATTCGAGGTTCAGCAGGAAGAGATCGGCCGCCGCAGCGGCCTTGTGCACCGCGGACGTGAACAGGGGACGCGGCCTCCGGTGCCCCAGCGCCTCCGCGACTCCTCGGCCCAGCATGGTGTCTCCGGCGAGAGCGATGGTGACGGCCATGGCCTTCCGCCTCCTCGTGGGCTGCCGGACCGCGGGTCGCGGGACGCCGGCGTGTGGTGGGCCCGAACACCTCAGTGTCGCCCTCGCCGGCGCGCCGCCGGGAGGGCCGAGGAGCCCGTGGTGAAGGGCTTCCGGCCCCTCGTCGCCACCGACCTGCGCCCTCGGCCGATCACGGGCCCGCCCGCGAGGCGCGCCGCGCCCCGCTCGGGCCGCCACCCTGACCGGTCCGAGCGGGACGACGGCGACGGCGCCCTCCGAGGAGGCACCCGTCGCCCGCGCCTCACGGGCTCATTTCTCACCCTCGCACCGCAGGCGGGGAGCGCGCAGGGGCCGAGCGGCTCGATCCTGAGGACCGACCGGCCCTACGGCCCAGCTGCGAGGCCGCGTAGGCACGCCGTGTCCGCCTGGCGGGCCGGTACGGACGCCGTACCGTTCGGATGGGCCGTTCGACTCTGTACGGCTTCCGGGCACCGGCACACGCTGAGGAGTGGGGAGGCCGCCCCGCTTCCCCGCTCTCCGCGGAAGTGATCATGATGGAAGCCAAGCAGTGGACTGTGCAGATCTATCTCACCGAGAACGACGACGAGACGCGCGCGCGTGCCGTCCTGACCACCCGGGACACGTCGACCGTCACGGGCAGGGGTGTTTCCCGGCGCAACCCGATCGACCGCCCCATCCCCGAGATCGGTGACGAACTCGCCGCCAGCCGTGCACTGGAGGATCTGGCCATCCGGCTGCACGACGTCGCCGCCGACGACATCGTCCAGCTGGCCGGTCCGCTCGAGCGGTGACACGCCGGGCTCCCCGCCGATTCGTCGTCGGATGAACTGGCCTGCCTGAGGCGGCAGTTGGCTAGCGGTCCGGTCCCGGCCACAGGCGTACCGGGCGCCGGGCCGCTCTGTCCTCGCACCAGCCGACCAGGACGACCGCCAGGGCGATCAGCGGCCAGGCCATCACATACAGGAACCAGGTCGCGCCCAGGGGCAGCGAGTTCTCCAGCGCCGGCACCCGCCACATCTGGTCGATGAGCACGACGCCGAGCACCAGCGCGACTTCGTGCCAGAGATAGACCGTCACGGCACGGGCGTTGAGCAGGACCACACCCGTGTGCACGGGCCGGTAGCGCCGCACCCAGCGGTCTCCGCCCGGTCCGAACCGCAGCAGCAGAAGGACGAAGCCGAAGGACCACAGCGCCTGGCCGAGCGGGATCGCTCCGAGGTCGTAGCCCTCCTCGGTCTGGTGGGTGAAGGCGAATCCCCCGCCCACGGCAAGGAGGGCCACGGCCACCGCCGTCACACGGGCCACCGGCAGCCGCCGTACGAGTCCGTCGTGGTGCGCGAACCCCAGCAGCCAGCAGGCTCCGAAGGTGACGAGGTCGGTGAACGGCTCCGCCACGCGGGCCGGCAGCGGCAGCAACTCGCTCTGCGCCAGCGCGGCCAGGACGAGGAAGGACGCGACCGCCACCCACGGAGCCCGGCGGAATCCGCGCAGCAGCAGCGGCGAGAGGATCACGAACAGCAGGTAGGCGCGGATGTACCAGAGCGGCGCCACGATCTGCCAGGCCCAGTCGGTGGGAGCGAACGGGGGCTCGCCCACCGGCACGATCCACAGCGCCATCCGCGCCCACGCGGCGGCCTTCGAACCACCGCCCTCGTCCGGGCGCCAGCCCGTCAGCAGCATCGCGGTGACGACGACCAGGCCGAACAGCCAGACCGGGGGCAGCAGCCGCCGCAGCCGGGCGCGCACCACCGCCGCGGCGGAGCGGTCGCCGCGGTCGAGGGAGCGGGCCATCAGCGAGCCGGCCAGCGCGAACATCACACCCATCGCGGGGAAGGCGAGGGTGAGCCAGGCCCAGTTGAAGGTGTGGTACGTCACCACGCGGACCAGTGCGACGGCGCGCAGGAAGTCCAGATAGAGGTTGCGGCCGCTTTTGGCGGGCGGCCGCGGCACGGCCGGGTCGGCGGCGACCAGCACCGGCGCCGGAGCGGGCGGCGCACCAGGCGGTGCCGGCGCGGTCGCCCGGCCGGTCCGGCGCAGCTTGTGCCAGCGCAGCCGGGCGCCGGTGAGCGCGGTGGTGCACGACTGGAGCAGCACCGTGTAGAGGAGCTGGCGGTAGAACAGCTGCTGCAGCGGCAGCGCCCACAGCGCACGCTGCTTCTCGCCGTCCAGCCGTAGTGCGTAGGAGGCGCACAGCAGTTGTACGGCGACCAGCGCGCTCCAGGCGAGCGCCGTGCGCAACGGGTCCTGGAACAGCAGCCCGTACAGCAGGAACAGGTCGATGAGCGGGGCCAGCAGCGGGATGAAAACGGTGAACACCACCACCAAAGCCAGGCCGTAGCGGCCGAAGTGGCCGCCGTGTCCCCGCTCGACGACGGCGTGGCGGTGTTTCCACATCGCCTGGAGCGTGCCGTAGCTCCAGCGGTAGCGCTGCTTCCACAACTGTCCGACGGTGGCCGGCGCCTCGGTCCAGGCGCGGGCCCGCTCCTCGTACACGACGTGCCAGCCCGCCCGGTGCAGGGCCATGGTGAGGTCGGTGTCCTCGGCGAGGGTGTCGTCGCTCAGCCCGCCCACGTGTCGCAGGGCGCTGCGGCGGTAGGCGCCGGCGGCCCCGGGCACGGTGGGGATGCAGCCGAGGACGTCGTACATACGGCGGTCGAGGTTGAGGCCCATCACGTACTCGAGGTGCTGCCAAGTACCCAGTAGACGGCCGCGGTTGCCGACCTTCGTGTTGCCGGCCACGGCGCCGACGCGTCGGTCGGCGAAGGGCTGCACCAGATGGTGCACGGTGTCCGGCTCGAAGACGGTGTCGCCGTCCATCGTCACCACGAGCGGGTGCGACGCGTGCGCGACACCGTTGTTGAGGGCGGCCGCCTTGCCCCGGTTGGGCTGGCGCAGGACGGTGACGCCGGGCAGAGCGAGTGACCGTACGACCTCGACCGTGCCGTCGGTGGAGCCGTCGTCCACCACGACGGTCTCGACCGGATGCTCGCTCTTGACGACGGAGAGCACGGTCTGCGCGATGCACTTTGCCTCGTTGTAGGCGGGGATCACCACGCTGACCGGTTCGGTGATCTCCGGTCCCCAGGAGAAGTTCGGGTCCCGGCGCCCTCGGGCGTGGCGGCGGGCGAGCACCAGCATGGCCCCGAAGCGCAGCAGCATCAGCGCACCTACCGCGGCCATCAGCACGGCCAGCGCGGGCACCAGCCGGTCGCCGACGGTCACCGCCGCCACGAAGACCCGTCCGCTCCACAGCTCGGCGCCGGAGACCGGCTGGGCGCTGCCCGCGTCGAGTGCCCCGGTGATCGTGGTGAACCGGTAGCCGTGGGCCTTGAGTTCGGGAATGAGGACGTTCAGCGCGGCCACGGTCTGGGAGCGGTCGCCGCCGGCGTCGTGGAGCAGCACCACGGCTCCCTGGCCGGTCAGCCTCCCCGTGACGTTTTCGGCGATGGCGGCCGCGCCCGGCCGCTGCCAATCCTCGGTGTCGATGTCGACGAGCGAGGTGATGTACCCCTTCTGCCCGAGCTGCTGGACCACCGGCCAGGACAGGTCGTCCAGGTCCGCGGCGTGGGACGAGTACGGCGGGCGTACCAGCGAGCTGTGGATGCCGGCCGCTCCGGCCAACGCCAGCTGGGTCTGCGCCAGTTCACGGTCCGTCCGGGACGCCGACTGGTACTCCAGGTCGGGGTGGGTGAAGGTGTGCACGCCGATCTCGTGGCCGGCGTCGGCCGTCCGCCGCACGAGACCCGGCTGCCGGGCGGTCGCCGCACCGATGACGAAGAAGGTGCCCTTGACGTCGTAGCGGTCGAGCACGTCCAGGATCTGCGGGGTCCACTTGGGATCGGGGCCGTCGTCGAAGGTCAGCGCGATGGTGTGGTCGGGGATTCGGTGGCTGCGCGTCCGGGACCCCGTGGTGTCGATCACCGGTCCGCCGTCCAGCACCGCCTGCGGCACATGGTCGGCCGACACCGGCGGGTGGACGCGGTGGTCGGCGGCGAACTCCCCGTGCGTGTAGCCGTGCAGCAGCAGGATTCCCGCGACCATCGTCAGGACGACGAGCAGGGAGACTATCCGTGGGCGCGAGGCGGTGCGGCGGCGGTCACGCCGGGGTTTCGTGGAGCGCCTCGACGGCGGGGCGGACATGGTCAGGATCCCTGCGAGGCGCCGCTGGTGGCGGACGGCGCTCCGGCACCGGGCGCCGCCTCACCGCTGCTCGGCGAAAGGCTCGACCCGTTCGGTGCGCCGCCGGAAGTCTGAGCCGCCGGGCTCGACGCGGCCCCCGAGGGGGTGACCGGCGCCGTGGTGCCGGTTCCCGACGGGCTGCCGGAGGCCGGCGGGCTGGTGCCGGGGGAGGCCGGGCTGGTTCCGGGAGAGGCGGGCGGGGAGCCGGTCGGTGTGGTGGCGCCCGTGGGCCCGGTCGGTGCGCCGGAGTCCTGCGCGGGATGGGAGGGATCCTGGCCGCGGGTTGCGGGGTCGGTCGGTGAGCTGGACGGCCGCGGGATGCCGGAGGGCGACAGGGACGCGCCACCGGACCCGGGTCCGACGGACGCACCGGGCTGCCGGCCCGGCGGCTCCTGAACGGTGCCGGGCTTCTCGGAGGGCAGGCCCGGCACGGGCAGCACGGTCCGCGGGGCGAACGGTGTCGCGCCCAGGAAGCTGAGCACCAGCACGCCGGTGTACGCGGCGCACAGCGCGCCCGCCGTGTAGGCGAGGCGCCGCATCCGCAGGCCGCGGCGCCCGCTGGTGTCGACGAAGACGGGATCGCGGCCCGCCTCTCCCCCGGCGGCGGGTGCCGCTTCCGGCGGGATCAAGCGCACTGTGTCGGTGTTCGCCTCTCCACTGCCCGGATGCCCGGGCCGGGGCAGCTTCACATGCGGACGAAGCATGACGCCCCCTTCACGCCCTTTTGTCCCTTTCAGCTTCCATCGGGAAACGGAAATCCCCAAGAGGCCGAGCGGCACACAATGCGGGTCGACCGGGTCCTCCCGGCGGCACGCCGACCGCTCCAGCCTGGCAGCAGGAGACGTTTCGGGGAGGGGTAGGCCATGGCGTCCGTCATCTTCGACAAGGCAACACGCCGCTTCGCCGGGATGGACCGGCCGGCCGTCAGCGAGCTCGATCTCCGGATCGCCGACGGTGAGTTCATGGTGCTGGTCGGGCCGTCCGGCTGCGGCAAGTCCACCAGCCTGCGGATGCTCGCCGGGCTCGAGGAGGTCGACTCCGGGGCGATCCGCATCGGCGACCGCGATGTCACCCACCTGCCGCCCAAGGACCGCGACATCGCGATGGTGTTCCAGAACTACGCGCTGTACCCGCACATGACGACGGCGGCCAACATGGGCTTCGCCCTGAAGATCGCCCGTATGCCCAAGGCGCGCGTCCGGCGGCAGGTGGAGGAGGCGGCCGCCATCCTGGACCTCGGGGACTACCTGGACCGCAAGCCCAAATCGCTTTCAGGGGGCCAACGGCAGCGGGTCGCCATGGGCCGGGCCATCGTCCGTGAGCCGCGCGTCTTCCTGATGGACGAGCCGCTGTCCAACCTGGACGCCAAGCTGCGGGTGCAGACCCGGACCCAGATCGCCGTACTGCAGCGCCGCCTGGGCACCACCACCGTCTACGTCACCCACGACCAGGTCGAGGCCATGACCATGGGCGACCGGCTCGCCGTACTCAAGGACGGGGTGCTGCAACAGGTGGGCACGCCCAAGGACGTCTTCGAACGCCCCGCCAACACCTTCGTCGGCGGCTTCATAGGGTCGCCCGCGATGAATCTCTTCCGGCTCCCGTTCACCACGGAGGGGGTCCAACTGGGCGGACTGCTCGTGCCGTTGCCCCGAGAGACACTGTTGGCCGCCGGTGCCGAGGGCGCCACGGAGGTCACGCTCGGCGTCCGCCCCGAGCGGTTCGACGTCCTCTCGCCACAGGACCTGGAGACCCCCGGGCTGGAGCTCGAGGTGGACACGGTGGAGGACACCGGCGCCGTCGCCTACCTGCACGCGACCGCAAAGGTCGGCCAGGAGCTCGCCCCGGTGGTCGTGCGCCTCCCGGGACGGCCCACCCAGGACAAGGGCGCGCAACTGCGCGTCACCGTACGCCCGGACGGCGTCCACTGCTTCTCGGCGGTGACCGGCGCACGGTTCGGCCAGGTGCAGGACACGACCTCGATCCGCGTGCACCTTCCGCAGGACGCGACCCGGTGACGGACGCCGTCCCGGCCCGTGCCTCACGGCCGGGCCGGGACGGCGTGCATCTCCGCGTTGTCAGGCTGTACCGCCCGTGTGGCGCTCGGTGGCCGGAACGCCGGGGTGCCGCTCGACACGACGGACATGCGCGTCGGGCCCCGGGAACACGAGCGTCACCTCGTGCGTGTCCGACCAGCACACCTCGTACGGGGGCGATCCGTCCTCGTGACGCAGGCCGACGATCTCGCCGTCACGCCTGGTGGTTCCGGTGGTCGGGCTTTCGACTACAAGTACGTCACCGATGTGGGCTCGCATGGTCTCCACTCGCTTCCTCGAACTGCTCCTGTACTCAACGTCGCACGCGTGGCGGGCTGCCGCTTGGGCTCGAGACCCCCCTCCGAGGGGGCCGAACGGCCCGCTCGCCGGGCCGTTCGGCCCCTCAACAGGTGCTTGGGGGCTCTCCATCGGACGACTGGTTCCTGACACGCTTGAAAGGTGGGGCCGTCGGCTGCAAGTCCGACGGCCGCCCCACCGGGAAAGGAGGCACGACATGCAGCACCGCACTGTCGCCGACCTGATGACGCACGCTGTCGTCAGGGCCCGGCGCGACACACCGTTCAAGGAGATCGTCGAGCTGCTGGCGGAGAACGGCATCACCGCCGTGCCCGTGGTGGACGAACTGGACCACCCGCTGGGCGTGGTGTCCGAGGCGGATCTGCTGCGCAAGTGCTCCGCCCGGACCGATCCGTCCAGCGCCACTCCGGTTCCTCATCTGGAGGCATGGGAGCGGGCCAAGGCCGAAGGCGCCCGCGCCGAGGAGCTGATGTCGGCGCCCGCCGTGTGCGCACGTCCGGAGTGGACCGTGGTCGAGGCGGCCCGGATGATGGCCCTCAGGAACGTCAAGCGGCTGCCCGTCGTGGACGAGGCGGACCGGCTGAAGGGCATCGTCAGCCGCGGTGACCTGCTGCGGATCTTCCTGCGCCGGGACGACGCCATCCGCGACGAGATCGAGCATGACGTACTGCGACGGACGCTGGGCCTCGCTCCCTCGGACGTGACCGCGGAGGTGCGCGAGGGGCAGGTGACCCTCAGGGGAACCGTGGAGGTGCCCAGTCTGATCCCGATCGTCGAACGGCTGTGCCGGGACGTCGACGGCGTGGTCTCGGTCCAGGCGCACATCGGCTACCGGGTCGACGCCTCCCGGACGTCTGCCGGCACGGCCTGAGCACCGCGCGCCGTTCCTCGGTGACACCCGGCGGCTGCCGCACGAGATCGGGCAGAGCCAGCTCGCGGTCATGGGGCCGAAGGTCCTCGATCGCGGGTCCCAAGGCAGGTCGCCGCCGGGGGCACCGGCGCCCATGATGGAAGCGGAGACGCATGCTCTCCAGGTTCCCTACGGTCGGGAGGCGGCCATGAAGATCGGAGTACTGACCGGTGGCGGGGACTGCCCCGGTCTCAACGCCGTGATCCGCAGCGTCGTCCGCAAGGGCACCCAGGAGTACGGCTTCGAATTCGTCGGCCTGCGCGACGGCTGGCTCGGCGCGCTCCGGGACGAGGTGGTGCCACTGGACATCGCCGCCGTACGGGGCATTCTGCCGCGCGGCGGCACCATCCTCGGCTCCTCCCGGACCAATCCGTTCAAGCACGAGGACGGCGTGCGGCGTATCAAGGACAACCTGGCCGCCCGCGGCATCGACGCGCTCGTCGTGATCGGCGGGGAGGACACCCTCGGCGCGGCCACCGAGCTGAGCCGTCAGGGCGTACCGCTGGTCGGCGTACCCAAGACCATCGACAACGACGTGGCCGGCACCGACTACACCTTCGGCTTCGACACCGCGGTCGGCATCGCCACGGAAGCCATCGACCGCCTCCACACCACCGCCGAGTCGCACATGCGCACCCTCGTGGTGGAGGTCATGGGCCGGCACTCCGGATGGATCGCCCTGCACGCCGGCATCGCCGGCGGCGCCAACGTGATCCTCATCCCGGAGCAGCCGTTCGACATCGACCAGGTCTGTGCGTGGGTGAAGGACCGCTTCAAGATCAACTACGCGCCGATCGTCGTCGCCGCCGAGGGAGCCCTCCCCAAAGAGGGACACATGATCCTCCAGGACCGGACGCTGGACGAGTACGGCCATGTGCACCTGTCCGGCATCGGCGAGTGGCTGGCCCAGGAGATCTCGCAACGCACCGGCACGGACGCCCGCACCACGGTCCTCGGCCACGTCCAGCGAGGCGGCACGCCGAGCGCCTTCGACCGGTGGCTGGCCACCCGGTTCGGGCTGCACGCCGTCGACGCGGTCAAGGACGGAGACTTCGGCACGATGGTGGCCCTGCACGGCACCGAGATCGTCCGGATCCCCCTCGACGAGACCAGGGGCAGGACAAAGGTGGTGGACCCGTCGCTGTACGACGAGTTCGAGGTGTTCTTCGGCTGATCCGCACCATCGTGGGCCGGTGTGCGGCACGACCGCCACCGGCCACTCTCGGGAGGAACGATGACCGACATCCAGTCGCTGCTGGGCGACGACGCCAAGGACCTGATGACCCACACCTCCCTGGGGATCCCCAAGGAGGACCTGGTACTGCCGGGTTATGACTTCGTCGACCGGGTCGTGGCCGCGACGGACCGCCCGCCCCGGGTGCTGCGCAACCTGCAGTCCCTCTTCGACCACGGCCGCCTGGCCGGCACGGGGTACGTGTCGATCCTGCCGGTCGACCAGGGCATCGAGCACTCCGCGGCATCGGCGTTCGCGCCCAACCCCCGCTACCTCGACCCGAAGAACATCGTCGAACTCGCCCTCGAGGGCGGCTGCAACGCGGTCGCCAGCACACTGGGCGTGCTCGGCTCCGTCTCGCGGCGCTACGCGCACCGCATCCCCTTCATCGTGAAGCTCAACCACAACGAGCTGCTGACCTACCCGAACCACTACGACCAGGTCATGTTCGGCAACGTCCGGCAGTGCTTCGACCTCGGCGCGGCGGGCGTCGGCGCCACCGTCTACTTCGGCTCCGAACAGTCGGACCGCCAGCTGCGGGAGGTCAGCGAGGCCTTCGCCAAGGCGCACGAACTGGGCATGTTCACCGTGCTGTGGTGCTACCTGCGCAACTCCGCGTTCAAGAAGGACGGCGTGGACTACGCCGTGTCGGCCGACCTCACCGGCCAGGCCAACCACCTCGGCGTGACGATCGAGGCCGACATCGTCAAGCAGAAGCAACCGGAGAACAACGGCGGCTACCGCGCGCTGGACTTCGGCAAGACCCACCCGCTCCTGTACAGCGAGCTGACCACCGACCACCCGATCGACCTCACCCGCTGGCAGGTGGCCAGCTGCTACATGGGCCGGGTCGGACTGATCAACAGCGGTGGCGCCTCGGCCGGCCAGGACGACCTCGCTCAGGCCGTGAGGACGGCGGTCATCAACAAGCGGGCCGGCGGCACCGGTCTCATCACCGGCCGCAAGGCCTTCCAGCGGCCGACCCGCGAGGGCGTCGAACTCCTCCACGCCGTACAGGACGTCTACCTGGACGACGGCATCACGATCGCCTGACGGACGGTACGACGAGACGCGGGAACGCGGTCCCGGTCACTTCCGGGACCGCGTTCCCGCGTCCACCGCCGGCGGCGGTCCGGTTACGTCCGCACCTCACACCGGCGTCACCTCGTCGAGGCTGACGGAAAGCGGGTGAGAGGTGGCCCCGGCGTGCCGCAGGCGCCGCTCGGCCTCTTCCCTGCTGGGCGGCTGACGGGTGAAGACGTCCTGCCCGACGGCCGTGGCCTCCCAGGTGTTGGCCGCGATCGCGGAGGCCGTGAGCAGCCAGGTGACACAGAGCTGCTCCCCGTCGTCCGCGTAGTACTGGCCGCTCCAGCTGGTCACCGAGCAGGCGTCGGTCTTCCCGTTGCGCCAGGCCACGGTCCACCCGAGCGGGGTCCCGTGGTCCGGGAAAGCAGCCGTCTCGTAACGGCCGACCAGCGGGTAGGCCCCCACCGCGTGCCCGGCGTGCGACTCATAGGTGCCCCGGATGCAGCCGGTGGGGTCGGCCGTGATCCGCATGTGCGAGCCGAACTCGTTGTACCAGTCTCCGGTGATGCTCATCGCTCGCTCCTCCTTGGTTCGGCTTGGGCCGCCGGCGGGCGCCGACCGTGTCCGTGGCTCGGGCAGGGTGCGGATGCCAACACACCCCTCCCTCCACTACAGGCGCGTCGCGGCCCGCCCACCAGGGCCGAACAGACCACCTCAGGGCCCAGAGCGAGCGGCTACATGTGGCCGGAAACTCCGCTGGCCAGGTGTGGCCGAATGGTGTCCGGGCGGTGGGTGAGACGGTCGACGACCGCCACCACTCCATCCACGTGAGCAGCGATCTGCGCCGCGAGTTCAGCGTCGCTGCGCCCCTCCAGGTGCCCCCTCAGCGTCACCACTCCCGCCTCGACGGTGACGTCCACTGCGTGGCGCGGCAGGCCGAGCCCCCGGGTCACCTGTTCCATCACGTCCCGGCGCGTCTCCTCGTCCGTACGCAGGAAGACCCGCAGCAGGTCGCCTCGGGTGACGATCCCGACCAGGCGGTCCTTGTCGTCCACCACCGGCAGCCGCTCCACCTTGTGCTCGCGCATGGCCCGAGCGGCCTCGGTGACGTACTGCTCCGGAGTGACCGTGACCGCGGGCCGGGTCATGAGGTGCTCCGCCGTCCCGGCGCGGGCCTTGCTCGCGGCCGTACGGGCCGCGTGGGTCAGCTTCGGCAGACGAACGTGCCTGCGCCCGTGTCCCCCGTCCCTCTGTGTCTGATGCTGCAGCAGATCCGTCTCGGAGATCACTCCGATGACCTTCTGCCCATCGTCGACGACGGGCAGCCCGCTGATGCGGTGCTCCGACAACAGGCGGGCGACCTGCTTGAACGACGTCCCCCGACCGGTGCGCACGACCTCGTGGGTCATGACGTCCTTGATCCTCCAGTACCTCATCGCCGTCTCCTTCCTCCTTCCGTGCGCGTTGCCTTCTCTTCGGCCCGCTTCGCTCCACTCCCCCTCCACTGACCAGTCTTGACCCACGCGGCGCAGGCGGCATGGGCCCGGTCGGGCACAGATCGTTCCGGCCGTCCCATAGCCCGCGGACGACCCCGCGTTCCGCGCATGGGCACACATCGGAACAGCGAGACACGAGTGTCAAGGAAATACGTTGAAAATAGCCTGATTGAGGGAATCAAATTCGAAGCATCGTTCCTTCTTCCCCCAGGTGACCGGTCCCGCCGTAGGCTGGCCGCCTGCTGGCACCCCAGTCCCCGGTGGCCCGTTATCGTCTACGCCGCTCTCCGGGGGGAACATTCGGAGGGCCCGGCCTTTCAGGGGAGCCGCAGTGCAGCAGGCGACCGCATGGCCCACGGGGCACATACAGGTTCATGAAGCTGACGGACTGGTCGTGATCGAGTTCCACGGTGAGATCGACATCGCCGCCGCACTCCCGGTCATGTTCGAGTTGGACGCCGCAACCGCGGCAGCGGGGCAGACCGTGGTCGTCGACCTCACTCCCACCGAGTTCATCGACTGCTACGGCCTGAGGTTGGTGCACCGCGCCGAGCAACGGGTGAGGGAGCGGGGAGGACGACTGCTGCTGGTCTGCCCTCACCCGCTCATCCTGAAGATTCTCCAACTCGGGGGCTTGGGCAAACGTCTGGCCGTCCTGCCCACGATGGAGGAGGCTCGCGCACCCGAGCCCCGGGAAAGCGCTGGCTGAGCGATACAGCCGCGCGCCTAGGCCACCGCGTCCGCGACCGTCGCCCGGATGTCGAGGACCTCGTCGGCGCCGGTTATCTCCAGGATGCGTCGAAGCTGTGGTGCGGGTGAGGCCACACACAGCGACGTCGCTCGATGCGTACGTAGCAGCAGGTTCAAGAAGGTGGAGTCCGCGAACGTGAGGCCGGCCGCGTCCACTACGACCCGTGAGTGTTTCTTGGCCGCCGTCTCCAGCGCGTCCTGCATGGAGGCGATCGAGTTCGGGTCGTAGTCACCGTGAGCGACGACGACCCAGGCGCCCGCCCTCTCGTACTGGACCACGTCGGATCCGGTCGGAAGAGGTTCGCTGCTCTGCATCTGAGTCTCCGAAGTGGATCAGGCTGTCACGGAGGGCCGGTGAACAGTCCGTGCGTGTTCACCGGTGTCGAGGAGGGCCGGGCGGAAGGGCCAGGCGCGCTGCACTCAGGGGCGCGGTGGGCCGAGCCTTCGCGAAAGTTCGCCCTGGATGTCTGTCGCAAGCCGCCCGGTTCTGCCCCAAGCAACGACGAGCCCCGCCACGTGGCGGAGCTTGATGTTGGTACTCATGGACGTTTCGCGGAGTATGTCCCAAGCTTCGTCGGGTGAGAGTCGTCCGACGGCGATCAGCACACCCATCGCCTGATCGACGACGGCGTGCGATTCCACAGCGATTTCCAGCTGCCCGAGTCTGGACTCCAGGTCGTGTATCTGAGCGCTCTGGGCTTCTACGACCTGATCCATCCCGGGGCTTCGGTCGGCATCGTGACGCACGGTGGGCTCCAGGGTCCGGGGATCCACGACGTTTCCTCAATCGTCTGCCCCCCTCGTGCGAGCCGTACACGTGGGGCAGTCACCGGTGCAGCACGGACACCACTCGGGCGCCGTTGCTCCTTCTTCCAGGATCAACCCGCCGAGGACAGAGCGCATATTGCGCCGGTGGTTTGTTACAAAGCCAGGCCCTGGTCCTCCGGCCTGCTTCGAGGAAGGGACTCGACGGTGAGAGGCCATCCCGCGCGCCAGACCCCGGGGGGAGCGGGTCCATGCGCACTGTGGCCGCCGTCAGCGCCGACTCCGGCGGTGGCCGTGACGGGCCGCCTACCCCAATTCCCTTGTGTCATACCGGGGTTGACGAACCCGCGAGCCCTCCCGTGACGAGGCACGGAGCGCGCTCACGCGTGCAGCCCCGGGGCACCGATCAGCCCTGCGGTCCGGCCGGAGGCGTTTGAAGGGTGATGGTGAGCCAGCACGCCCAGCCGATCGGCTGCACGGCCCAGAAGCTGACCGCGCGGTACAGGAGCGTCGCGGCGATCGCCGATGCCGACGGCAGGCCGTACAGCACGAGCAGGGCGGAAAGGCTCGTCTCCACCACGCCGAGGCTGCCGGGGGTCAGCCGCAGACTGCCGGGGATCTGGGTGAGAACGTAGGCGAGCAGCAGTCCGTGCCAGGGCACGCCGACGTTCAGTGCCCACAGGGCCGCGGCCAGGCCGGCTATGTCGAGACCCCAGTTCAGCAGCACGAGCGTGAACGGGCGCAGCCATGGCCGAAGGCCCGGCTGCAGATCGCGGGCCTGCTCGATCAGGCGGGCCAGCGCCTGCTGCCCCTGCCCGACGCGACGTGAGCGCCGTCCGGCGCGCTGCCACGCTCGGTCCACCACCGCGCGGAAGCCGGCGAAGCGGGACGCCCCGAGCACCGCCAGGATGATCCCCACCACCGGCAGCAGAGCGACGAGGGGAAGCAGCACGGTGCGCAGCCCCGTCGGTCCGGCGGCGGCCACGCCGACCACGAACACGAGAGCCAGGCCCAGTGCCGACAGCACACCGGCCATGACCAGCACCGCCACCGCGAGGACCTGCTCCACTCCGCGGCGGCGCAGCTGACGGTAGACCCAGGCGGCCGAGAAGGCCGCCCCGCCGGGCAGCGCGCCGGCCACCGAGTTGGCGGCCACCACGACCGCCGTCGTACGGCGCAGGCTCCAGCGCACCCCGCCCGCCGCCAGCAGCCACCGGTACACGCCGGCGAAGCACACGAACGACAGCGCCTCGCACCCCACGGCGATCGCCACTGGCAGCGCGTGCACACCGGCGATGAGGTGATACGCCTGCGCCAGCTCACGCCGTCTCAGGACGGCGACCAGGACCACGGCCGCCGCGAGGAGCACCGCCCCCAGCCACCACAGCAGCCCCGGCCGTGCGGGACGGCCCGCCTCCCACCCGGCATGGCGCTCCGCCGCGGACACACGCCGCCCGGACATCAGCCGTCACCCTCGGCCGCACCCGGCGGATCCGCAGGGCGGTTGCGTTCCACGGCCGCCTCCTTACCGGCGTACGACCTGCTCGGCGCCGGTGGTGCGCCGGCTCGCACGGGCCCGCGATGCCTGGCTACGTGTAGAGGTGGATGTCGGACCGCCGCAGCACGTCCATGAACGTCAGATACTCGGCGACGACGATGTCGTCGTACAGCAGCCCTTCCCTGTCCACCCCGAAGCGCTGCATCGAGGGGCCGCACGCGTACAGCCGGGCGCCGAGCCTGCGCAGCTGTGCGATCTTCTCCTGGGGCGAGGCGTGTCCGGCCCTTTCCAGCCCGCGTCGGGCGAAGACCGTGAAGGGCCTGCTCAGACCGTGCAGCCTGGGGCGGAAGCGCGGGGTCAACGCCCTGACGGCCGGTCCCTGGAAGTAGAGCGACACCTGGGCTCCCTCCAGGGCCGCGGCGAGAGCGAACCCCAGGGGTGAGAGCAGTTGCTCCAGGCCGTCCTGGGAGATGACGAGGGCAAGGCTGAAGCCCGGCGGTGCGGTGCCGTGGCGCCGCAGCCGGTAGCGGACGGCGCCCTCGGCGCAGCCGGAGGAGAGGATCTCGGTGCCGTTCGAGCGGCACCACACGCGCAGGTCGTGGTCGATGAACTCGGCGTCGTCCGTGCGCAGTTCGAGCACGTCACCGTCGGCCATGCGGTCGAGGACGTCCGCGGCGCGGCCGACGATGTGCGTGGTGATGGTCTTGCCCCTCAGGTCCAGTCGCTCGGTCATCGAGCACCTCCAGGGTCGGCAAGGGCTCAGCTCCTTCCATGCAAGCGCCCCGGACGCCGGCCACGCCAGAAGCCGAAAGGGCACGCCTGCCCGAGGTGGACGGGGTCGTTCGGGCCACGCCGAAGACCGCTCGGCACCTGGACCGTCCGGACCCGGTCTGCGGCGGGCCGCACGGAGATCGCGGTCGAGGGAGTCCGAGACGGCGAGGTCGGCGCGGTGGACGGCCCAGGACGCCGGTCCCGGGGAGCGCCGCGCGGAGCAACGGATGCCGGGCACGCGGGCCGCACGAGGATCACCCGCGACGAGCGCGTCGTCGCCCGTCGGCCTCACGCGGGCCCGGCATGGGGGCAGGACCGACCTGACCTGCCCCTTCTCCGAGGAGCCGCCGTGGCGGCTCGTGCCGGTCCCCACACCGGCGCCACCCGCGGGACACACGTGCCGCTCCGGGCCGGCACCCCGCTCGGCCCAGGAGCAGACACACTCGGACGAGATCCGTCCCCCAATGGAATCCCGTCGCCGGTTGTCTCGTGGGTTCGCTCGACACCCTCGCACCACAGGCGCAGCCGCCACATGTGCCGAACGACCCAGCGAGGGGGCCGATCGGCCCATCATCCGGTGCGGGACGAATCCGGTCGCCCGTCCGACCACGCGTTCGCGGTGCCCGCCGCGACGGCCACCGCGAGGCTAGGCGTTCGCCTCCGACGCCGTCGGCGGCACCACCGCCACCGGGGCCGCCGCGTGCAGCAGGACGGCCTGGGTGACCGAGCCGATCATGCGGGCCGGGGACAGCAGGCGGCGGCGATGGCGGCCCACGACGACCAGTTCGGCGCCCTTGGAGGCGGCGACCAGCAGGCCGGCGGCGTCGCCGGGCAGCGCGTGCGCGTCGGAGCGGACATCGGGGTGCCGTGCGCGGTGCGGGGCGAGGAAGCCCTCGGCGAGGGTCCAGATCTCGTTCTCGACGGCGCTCTGGTCGATCATCAGCTCGGCGAACTCGCCGGAGGCCGCCCAGGTCCGCGGTGGCCAGCTGTAGGCGGCGATCGCCTGGAGACGGCAGCCGCGCTGCTCGGCCTCGAGGAAGGCGAAGGCAAGGGTCGTCCAGTCGGGGTTGTCGACGTCGATGCCGACGACCACACGGGGACCGGGTTCGACGGTCATGCCGTCGTGTACCTCGCGCCCGTGCCGGGGCACCACGAGTACCGGGCACTCGGCGTCACGGGCGGCGGCCATGCTGTTGGAGCCGAGCAGGAGGCCGGTGAAGCCGCCGCGCCCGCGCGAGCCGAGCACCAACAGCTGCGCGGCAGAGCCCAGTTCGGGCAGCACGGCACCCGGAGCGCCCTCCAGGGCCCGGTACTCCACGACCGGCAGGCCGGCCCGGCCCTCGAACCGCGCGCGCACCTGGTCCAGCACCGGATCATCCTCCGGGTCGGGCGGACCGGCGGTGAGCACGTCGGGCTGCGCCCAGGGCGCGTACTGCCGCACATGGGCCACCCGCAGCGGCACACCGCGGCGGCGCGCGGCGTCGACGGCCCGGTCCAGTGCGTACAGGCTGTCGTCCGACCCGTCGACCGCCACGATGACCGGCAGGCTGCTGCTCATGGGGTACCTCACCTCCGGAAGACGACCTTCCCCTCCGGGGCCAGCCTCGCTCAGGAGTCCGCCCCGTGAGGGCGACCAGGTCGCGTGTCCGGAAAAACGGGCGGAACACTCCCGGTTCGGACCGCAGGATCAGGTCACGTCAGGTCGAACTCTCCTTCCCGCGCCCCTGACACGAACGCGCCCCATTCAGCGGGCGTGAAGATCAAAGAAGGGCTTTCCGGGCGGCCGCTGTTGCGCATCGCGATGAAACCCTCGACAAATGCGATCTGGACATCCCCCATGCCACGGCTGCTCGAGTGCCAGTCGGCGTTGCTGAGGTCCAGCTCCGGCTTATCCCAGCCGGCAAGCGGGTGCTGCTGGATGGTGCTCTCGGCCACGTCCGTGCTCCTCCCGATTCGTCGTCCGCGGCCAGCCTAGCGATCGGTTTCTGATGCCGACAGGCCACGTGAGGGGGACCCTTTCGGGAGGGCGTCACGACTCGGGGCGTTCGCTGCCCACGAGCCACATGGAGAAGAACTGCGAGCCGCCGCCATAGGCGTGTCCGAGGACCCGCCGTGCGCCTTCCACCTGGTGTTCTCCGGCGAGCCCGCGCACCTGGAGGGCCGCCTCCGCGAAGCGGATCATGCCGGAGGCGCCGATCGGATTGGTCGACAGAACGCCGCCCGACATGTTGACGGGCAGGTCCCCGTCCAGCTCGGTCACCCCCGATTCGGTGAGTTTCCAGCCCTCGCCCTCCTCGGCGAAGCCCAGGTTCTCCAGCCACATGGGCTCGTACCAGGAGAACGGCACGTACATCTCGACGGCGTCGATGTCCCGGCGCGGGTCGGCGATCCCGGCCTGCCGGTACACGTCGGCCGCGCAGTCCTTGCCGGCCTGCGGCGAGACGAAGTCCTTGCCCGCGAAGAGGGTCGGCTCGCTGCGCATGGCGCCGCCGAGCATCCAGGCCGGCCGCCGCGGGGCGCGGGCCGCCCCGGCCCGGTCCGTCAGCACCATCGCGCAGGCGCCGTCCGAGGACGGGCAGGTCTCCGAGTAGCGGATCGGGTCCCACAGCATGGGTGAGGCCTGGACCTTCTCCAGGGTGATGTCGTGCTCGTGGAGGTGGGCGTAGGGGTTCTTCAGGGCGTTGCGCCGGTCCTTGTAGGCGACGAGCGAGCCGACGGCGTCGGGCGCGCCGGTGCGGCGCATGTACGCGCGCACGTGCGGGGCGAAGAACCCGCCCGCGCCGGCGAGCAGCGGCTGCTGGAAGGGGATCGGCAGGGACAGGCCCCACATGGCGTTGGACTCGGACTGCTTCTCGAAGGCCAGGGTGAGCACGGTGCCGTGGACGCGGGCCGCGACCAGGTTGGCGGCGACGAGCGCGGTGGAGCCGCCGACGGAGCCCGCGGTGTGCACACGCAGCATGGGCTTGCCGACCGCGCCGAGCGCGTCGGCGAGGTACAGCTCCGGCATCATGACGCCCTCGAAGAAGTCGGGCGCCTTGCCGATGACGACGGCGTCGATGTCCGCCCAGGTCAACTCGGCGTCCTCGAGCGCCCGTTGGGCGGCCTCCCGGACGAGCCCGGCGATCGACACGTCCCGCCGCGCCGCCACATGCTTGGTCTGGCCGACGCCTACGACGGCCACGGGTTCCTTGCTCATCGCGGATCCCCTTCGAGTACGGCGACCAGGTTCTGTTGCAGACAGGGGCCGGAGGTGGCATGGGCGAGCGCCCGGTCCGACTCGCCCCGGTGGATCGCGGCGGCGGCCTCGCCGAGGCGGATGAGCCCCGCAGCCATGATCGGGTTGGCGGCGAGGGCACCGCCGGACGGGTTCACCCGTACGTCGTCGCCGAGCCGCAGGGCCTTGCGCAGTACGACCTCCTGCGAGGTGAAGGGCGCGTGCAACTCCGCGGTGTCCACGGGGCGTTCGAAGGCGCCGGCCTTCTCGGCGGCCAGGTGCGCGGAGGGCGAGTCGGTCAGGTCGCGCACGCCGAGGCCGTGCGCCTCGATGCGGTGGTCGATGCCGCGGATCCACGCGGGCCGCTCACACAGCTCCCGGGCCCGCTCCCCCGCCGCGAGGATCACGGCGGCGGCTCCGTCGCCGATGGGCGGGCAGTCTCCGGTACGCAGCGGCCGTACGAGATAGTCCCCCTGCGGGACCGAACCCCTGAGCTGGGCATGGGAGTTGGCGCCGGCGTCCGCGCGGCTGCGGGCCGCGACGGCCGCCAGGGCGGGCTCGTCGGTCTCGCCCGTGTCGATCAGAGCCTGGGCCTGGAGTGCGGCCAGGGCGACGGAGTCGGGCCACAGGGGCGCCACGTAGTACGGGTCGAGCTGCCGGGTGAGGACATCGCGCACGGAGCCGGGCGAGGACTTGCCGTACGCGTAGACGAGGGCGGTGTCCGCGTCGCCGGTCAGCAGCTTCGTCCACGCCTCGTACAGGGCCCACGCGCCGTCCATCTCCACGTGCGACTCGGAGATCGGCGGCCAGGCGCCGACGCCGTCGAGGGCGAGGGTGAAGGAGAAGGCGCGGCCGGCCAGGTAGTCGCTGGAGCCGGAGCAGGTGAAGCCGATGTCGGCGGTCTTCAGCCCGGTCTGCCCGAGGACGTCGTGCAGCACCGGCATGAGCATCTCGACCTCGGAGAGCTCGTCGCTGGTGCGGCGGTGGTCGGTCTGGGCGAAGGCGACCAGTGCTATGTCACGCATCACAGCAGCTCCTTGTAGGTGTCGTACTCCGCGTCGGGCTCCCCGGTGGGCCGGTAGTGGTCGGGGTATCGAGCCCCTTCCGTCCACACCGCCTCGACGCGCAGGCCCATCCGCACCTGGTCGTAGGGGATGCCGCCGATCCGTCCGTGCAGCGCGAGGTCGGCGCCGTCGAGTGCGATGTGGGCGTAGACGTACGGCACTTCGATGTCGAGGTTCTTCGCCTTGATGTTGACGATGCAGTACGTGGTGACCGTGCCGCGCGGCCCCACCTCGACCTGCTCCGCGGTGGCGACGCCGCAGGTGGGGCACGCGCCGCGCGGCGGTACGTACACCTTGCGGCAGGACGGGCAGCGTTCGCCCACCGTGCGCCGGTCGGCGAGGGCGTGGATGTAGGCGGACTGCGCGCGGCCGGGCGAGTACGTGTAGTCGAGGCGGGCGGGGGCGACGATGCCGGTGATCGCGTCTGCGAACTCGCCGCTGTGGCCCGCGGGTTGCTCCTGTTCACCGTCGTACGGCTCGAAGCAGGCGATGTCGGTGATCGCGCCCTCGCGCGCCGCGGCCCAGCGAACGCGGACCCGCATGCCCGTGCGCACCGCCTCGGGGCCGGGGGCGTCCAGGGCGTGCAGCAGGGCGGTGTCGGCGCCGTCGAGGCGGACCAGGACCCAGGCGAAGGGCGTGCCGAGGGGCTGGCCGCGGCGCGGATCGTGGTTCCAGGCCCAGGTGGTGACCGTGCCGGTGGGGGCGACCTCGACCAGGTCGCGGATCTCCTCGGCGGTGACGGGGTCGTACTCGACGGGCGGCACGAGCGTGCGGCCGTCGCCGGTACGCACCCCGAGGACGACGCGCTCGCGCAGCCCGGTGAGAAAGGCGCTCTGGACGGGACCGAGGGACCGGGTGAAGGGAAACTCGACGGCGAGGGGGGCTTTGAGGACTTCGGGCATCAGATCATGTCTCCTTGGGGAGTTGGCAGCGAGTGGCGCCCCTGTAGGGGCGCGGGGGAACTGCGCGACCAGCCACATCCGGCCCGCAGCATGCAATCCGGCCAAGACCGAGCCCAGCACTACGCGCGCTTGTAAACAGGCGGCCGCTTCTCCGCAAAAGCCCGGGCACCCTCCTTCGCATCGGCGGTGTCGAAGATCGGCCAGCCCCGCTTGAGCTCGGCGGCCAGCCCGTCCGTCTCGGTCATCTCCGCGGTCTCGTAGACCGACGCCTTGACGGCCTCCACGGCCAACGGGCCGCAGGCGTTGATCAGTTCGGCGATCTCCAGGGCCTTGGCGAGGGCGGTCCCGTCGGGCACGACATGGCCGATCAGGCCGATGGCCGCGGCCTCGCGGGCGCTGTAGGGGCGGCCGGTGAGCAGCATCTCCAGGGCGTGGGTGCGCGGGATCTGGCGTTGCAGCCGGACCGTGGAGCCACCGATCGGGAACAGGCCGCGTCTGACCTCGAAGAGCCCGAAGGTCGCCGACTCGCCCGCGACCCGGATGTCGGTGCCCTGGAGGATCTCCGTGCCGCCCGCCACGCAGTACCCCTCGACGGCGGCGATCACCGGCTTGCGGGGGCGGTGGTGGCGCAGCATCGCCTTCCAGTGCAGGTCGGGGTCGGCCTTGAGGCGGTCCCGGTACTGCTCGCCCTCCATGCCCCGCCCCGCGAGGGCCTTGAGGTCCATGCCCGCGCAGAACGCGCCGCCGGCGCCGGTCAGCACGACCGAGCGGACGGCGTCGTCCTCGTCGGCCTCGAGCCAGCCGTCGTGGAGCCCGACGAGCATCGGCAGCGAGAGCGCGTTCTTGGCCTCGGGCCTGTTGAGCGTGAGCACCAGTGTGGCGCCTTCGCGCTGCACGGTGAGGTGTTCCGTCCCACCCATTGCCGTCTCCCCTCTCCAGGAACGAGAACAGGTTGCAGTACCCCGGAAGGCACTTCAAGAGTTTTCTGACAGACAGTCAGATTTCTTCGCGCGAACCCTTCACAGTTGCCGCGCCCTTTGCTCTGATGACCGGCGAACCGACAGCTGCCAGGCTCGCCCCGAGCGAGGGAACGGTCAGGAGGAGCGGTGGAGTACAACCTTGCGGACCTGTTCGAGTCGGTCGTCGACGTGGTGCCCGACCGCGAGGCCCTGGTGTACGTCGACCATCCGGGCACGGGTGCGGAACGCCGCCTGACCTACGCGGAGTTGGACGCTGCGGCCAACCGCATCGGCCATCACCTGATCGACGCCGGCATCCGCCCGGGCGAGCACCTCGGACTGCATCTCTACAACGGCATCGAGTACCTGCAGACGGTGTTCGCCTGCCTCAAGGCACGGATCGTCCCGGTCAACGTGAACTACCGCTACGTAGAAGATGAGTTGGTGTACCTCTACCGCGACGCCGACCTCGTGGCGCTGGTCTTCGACACGGAGTTCGACGGCCGGGTGGCGGCGGCGCTGCCGCAGTGCCCGAAGCTGCGGCACCTGGTGCGGGTGGGGGGCGACGACGGGCAGTCCGCCGCCGTGTCCTTCACGGCCGCGGAGGCGGGCGGTTCACCGGAGCGCGGGTTCCCGGTGCGCTCGGGCGACGACCAGTTCATCATCTACACCGGCGGCACCACGGGGATGCCCAAGGGTGTGATGTGGCGCCAGGAGGACCTGTTCTTCGCGGGACTCGGCGGCGGCGCGCCGACCGGGGAACCGGTGCAGAAGCCGGAGGAGCTGGCCGAGCGGGTCGCGGCGGGCGGCAGCGGGATCACCTTCTTCCCCACTCCCCCGCTGATGCACGGCACCTCCACCCTCACCTCGTTCATCGGCTTCAACTTCGGCCAGCGGGTGGTGATCCACCGCAAGTTCGTGCCGGAGGAAGTGCTGCGCACGATCGAGAAGGAGCAGGTCACCAGCATCTCGCTGGTCGGCGACGCGATGCTGCGGCCGCTGATCGACGCCCTCGCGGGGCCTATGAAGGGCACGGACTGCTCGTCGGTGTTCAGTGTGTCCTCCTCCGGCGCGGTCATGTCGGAGACGGTGCGCCGGCAGTTCCAGGAGCTGCTGCCGAACACGATGCTGCTGAACAACTACGGCTCGTCCGAGTCCGGTTTCAACGGCACGGCGACGGCCGACTCCGGGGCCGGGCAGAGCTTCCGCATCCAGGTCAACTCCCGTACGCAGGTGGTCGACACGGTCACCCACGAGCCGGTCGCGCCCGGCGAGGTGGGCCGTGTCGCCCAGTCCGGCAATGTGCCGCTGGGCTACTACAACGACCCGCGGAAGACCGCCGAGACGTTCTTCGAGAAGGACGGCCGGCGATGGGTCCTGCTCGGCGACATGGCGACCGTGGACGAGGAGGGCGTCGTCACCGTGCTCGGCCGGGGCTCGCAGTGCATCAACACCGGCGGCGAGAAGGTGTACCCGGAGGAGGTCGAGCAGGCGCTGAAGTCCCATCCGGACGTGTACGACGCGCTGGTGGCCGGGGTGCCGGACGCGAAGTGGGGCAACCATGTGGCGGCGGTCGTGCAGCTGCGTGCGGGGGCCCCGCACCCCTCGTTGGAGGACGTCCAGTCCTACTGCCGTACCCATCTCGCCGGTTACAAGATCCCGCGGCAGCTGGTGATCACCGATGGCATACGGCGCTCGCCGAGCGGAAAGGCGGACTACCGGTGGGCACGGGAGGTGGCGGTGGCGGCGGACGCCTCCTCCCTCTAGGCGCCCGGTGACGGTGCCCGGCGTAGTCTTTGCGCGCGGTTGACCCGGGACTTTGAACAGCGAGTGAAGCCGGGCCGTACGGAGGTTGGCGGCCCGGCCCTGCGGGCCCGGTCCGCCGTGCCATCGCCAGGCCTCGCACGGAAGGACCTTCGGGTGTCGCACCTCACGCCCCCTCGTCAACTGCCGGACATAGCAGCGGGGGCCGACCCTGATGCGGATGTGACCCCTGATGCCGCAGAGACACCAGGCGATACAGCTGAGGCGAAACCGCCCGAGCAGGTGAGTACCGAGGAGGCTGCGGCGTCCACGGCCGGGAAGTCCGAGGCCGGTTCGACAGAGGCTCCGGAGCCTGACGCAGAGCCCGCGGCCGAGACCCCCAAGTCGACCGAGACGGGCGCGACGACCGAGACGGACGCAACGGACGAGGCGACCGAGACGGACGAGACACCGGAGCCCGACGCCGCACCGCCGTCAGACGCCCCGCCCCCGCCGTCCCGCCCCGGCTGGTTCGGCTGGCGGCGCCGCTACCCCCGTGCCGCGGGCGCCGTGCGCGCCGTCACGAGTGTCCTCGCCGCCGTGCTGGTGCTCGTCGTGCTGCTCGTGCCCAACCGCCTCGACCGGATCAACGTCGAGTCGTTCCTGCGTCTGCCCGTCGAGGCGATCTTCCTCGCGGCGCTGCTGCTCGTGCTGCCGTCGAAGCCGCGGCGGATCACGGCCGGGGTGCTGGGGGTGTTCCTCGGCCTCTCCACCATCCTGAAGTGCCTCGACATGGGCTTCCGGGAGACGCTGGCCCGGCCGTTCGACCTGGTCTTCGACTGGGTACTGCTGAGCGACGCGGCGGACTGGATGAAGGACTCGTTCGGCCGCACCGGCGAGCTGCTCGCGGTGATCGGCGTGATCGTCGCGGTCGTCGCCGTGCTCGCCGTGAGCGCGCTCGCGCTGGTGCGGCTGGCGAACGTGCTGGCCCGCCACCGCCCCATGGCCGTACGCACCACCCTGGTCCTCGGCGTCGCATGGATCATCTGCTTCACCCTGGGGGTCCAGTTCGGCGGCGTCACCTTCGCCACCAAGGGCTACGCCCAGTACCTCGCCAACCGTGTGCAGTACGTCCGCGACGGCCTCGGCGACGCCGACGTCTTCAAGAAGCAGATGGCCGTCGACGCCTACGCCAAGACCCCGCCCAGCCAACTGCTGACCGGACTGCGCGGCAAGGACGTGATGTTCACGTTCATCGAGAGCTACGGCCGGGTGGCCATCGACGATCCGACCATGGGACCGGAGCTCGACAAGACGCTCAAGGAGGGCGACGCCAGGCTCAAGTCGGCCGGATTCGCGGCACGCAGCGGCTGGCTCAGGTCGCCCGTGACCGGCGCCGGCAGCTGGCTCGCCCACTCGACGTTCCTGTCCGGGCTGTGGATCAAGAACCAGCAGCGCTACCGGACCCTGACCACCAGCAAGCGCGCCACCCTCACCAGCTACTTCCAGAAGACCGGCGCCTGGCGCACGGTCGGCATCGTCCCGGGCGTGCGCAAGTCCTGGCCCGAGGGCAAGTACTTCGGCCTCGACCACATCTACGACTCCACGCACCTTGGCTACGAGGGCCCGTACTTCAGCTGGACGCCGGTCCCGGACCAGTTCAGCCTGGAGGCCTTCCAGAAGCTGGAGCACGGCAAGAAGAACCGCGGCCCGATCATGGCGGAGATCATCCTCGCCTCCAGCCACAACCCCTGGTCCCCCATCGCCCACACGATCGACTGGAAGGACCTCGGCAACGGCAAGGTCTTCTACAAGATCAAGAAGGAGGGCACCAATCCCACGCAGGTCTGGAAGAGCGCGAAGCGCGTGCGGACCGAGTACCGCAAGGCCATCCAGTACTCCCTGGACAGCCTGACCCAGTGGATGCAGCGGTACGGCGACAAGAACACCGTCCTCGTCTTCCTCGGCGACCATCAGCCCGTCCCCACGGTCACCGGCGGCACCGCCAACCACGACGTGCCGGTCACGATCGTCGCCCACGACCCGAAGGTGCTGGACCGCGTCTCGAACTGGGGCTGGACGGAGGGGCTCAAGCCCGCGGACAAGGCCCCGGAGTGGACCATGAACAAGTTCCGCGACCGCTTCATGACGGCGTACGGGCCGCAGTCGGGGTGAGGTGACGGGCCGCGGGCGGTGTCGTCGCTCGGGCCGGTCGGGTCGATCGGACGGCGTAACAGGACGCGCCCGGTCGTGGCGGTGTCCCTAGGGTCGGAACAACGGTGATCGAACGTCACCGGGCCTGATGGGACACCCCATGAACGTACCGATACGCGCGTCGGCCACGGCCGCGCTCACGATCCTGCTGACCGCCGGGCCGGCGACCGCGCCGGCCCACGCCCAGACCGACCTGGACTGCAGCGACTTCGTCTTCCAGGAGGACGCCCAGGCGGAGTTCAACCGCGATCCCAGCGATCCCTACCGCCTGGACGCGGACGACGACGGCATCGCATGCGAGGTCCTGCCGCACCGGACCTCGCCTGCCGTCACCCCCACCGCCACCACGTTCCCCCAGGGCGGAGTGAACGCGGGCGTGGGCGGTGGCACCGGCCCGGCCCACCTCGAAGGGGCAGCGGGCGTCGGCCTCGCCCTCCTCGGCCTGACCCTGGCCTCCGGCCGTGTCCTGCTGCGCCGGCGACGCGGCGTGGCGGCCGGGCAGGCGAGACACTGACCGGCCGCCGCGCCGTCCGCTCCCCTGCCCCCCGCTCCCCGCTCCCGGTCAGCCCGTGAAACACACCCGCGGGCCGTCCGCCGGGATGAGGCAGACGCGGGCGTCGCCCGGGTCCTGCGCCGGGGACATGCCCGTCATCGGGGTCGCGAGATAGGCGTCGAGGTCGTGCCGGTCGTCCACCCGGATCTCCTTGCGGGCCGTGCCGGGCAGGGTGAGTTCGACCCGGTCGCCCAGGTGGAGGTGCGTGGCGCGCACCCAGACGGCGTGGCAGGCCGTGCCGTCGCGCAGCTGCACGCGCCGTCCGCCGGCGAAGGTGCGCACGGCCAGCGTCCGGACCATCTGCTGCCCGCCGCATCCCATGTCGAGGGGGTCCTGCCCGTCACACGTGCGGCCCGAGCACCCGGGCCGGGCCGTGAACGTCGCCGCGGTGGCCCCGGCGGTGGCCGAGCGCGAGCCGTGCGGCGTGAACAGCAGGACGGCGGCGGCCGACGCCGCGACCGCCGCCAGTGCGGCGACCGCACCCCATACGTACGGCCTGCCCCGGCCGTCAGGGTGCTCGGGAGACGGCTCCGGCGTCGCCCGTGCCCGGCCGCTCCAGCGGGCGTCGGCCAGCTCCCACAGTGCGAGCAGCCGGTCGGGGCGGACGCCCGCCACCTCGCACAACGCCTCCACGGCCCGGCGTGGCGCCGGCTGCGTACCCGCCAGATAGCGCGCCCAGGACGACTTGCTGTACGGGGTGCGCCGGGCCAGTTGCGCCAGGCTCAGCCCCGCCGCTGCGCGCACCTCGCGCATGCTCACGGCCAGCTGCGCCGTCTCCGGGCTCACTTGCGCAGCTCCCGCCAGGTGTCGGGCCCGACGATGCCGTCCGGCACCAGCCCGTGCCGTTTCTGGAAGGCGCGCGCGGCCTGTCCGGTCCGCTCCCCGTACACCCCGTCCACCCGGCCGACGGAGAATCCGTGCCGCCGAAGCAGGCACTGGGCCTCCACCACGTCCCATCCGGTGCTGCCCCGGTCCAGCAGGACGTCGCGGCTGGTGGAGTACCCGGCGGTCAGGGCACCGTTCGCGCGTCGGACCCGGTCGCAGTCGTAGGAGCGTCCGCTGTGGTAGGCGGAGGCGCCGAGCGCGGCACTCTGGGCGCTCCCCGCCGGTCTGCCGCCGTCGCCGTGCCGGGCCGCCCCAACGAGGAATCCGGCGCCGAAGGCCACCAGGACGGCGGCGCCCGCGACGGCCGGGACCGTGCGCGCGGTCCACCACGACCGGCGCGTACGGCGTGGTGCCGGGTCGTCCTCGGCGGCCCGTGCCGGTCGCTGGGCCCGCGCCGTCTCGGCGACCTCGTGCAGCACGAGCAGCCGTTCGGCCGGAGCCCCGCAGACCTCGGCGAGTTCCTCTGCGGCGCCGCGCGGCACCGGCTTCTTCCCGTTGAGGTAGCGCTCCCAGGACGAGGAGCTGTACGACGTCTTGGCCGCGAGCGCGGCCAGGCTCAGTCCCGCCCGGTCCTTCAGCCGCCTGAGCTGGGCGACGAGTTGCCTCTCCGCGTCGTCGAGCCCGGCGGGCAGTTCCTTCCAGCGCGTCATGTCACGTCCCCGTACGCGTGTGAAGTCGCCGTCATGGAGGAGGACGCGGTTCCTGCGGGGCCCCGGTTGCGGTTCCCGACCATCGTGACCACTTCCCGACCCCACCCCCGTCCCACGGTTTTGTCACGGGACTCGGCGTCCCAGCAGGTCAGCGCGTGGGCCGTGCCGTGTGCCACCGGTTCGGGCGGCTTGTCTGGCGGGTGCCGGATCAAGCCGGGCAACGTCGTCGGTGCCACCGAGGGGCCCGGCACGGGAGCGTCCTCCCCTGCCCCGCATTCCACCGGAAGCGGACGCGGCCCCTCAACTCACGGGAAAGGAACCGGCCATGACCATGCGCAGGACACTCGCACTCGCGACCGTCACCGGAGCACTCGGAGCCGGCCTGGTGCTCGGCTCGGTCGGCAGCGCCTCGGCGCGGCCCGACATGCCGAACGTCGGCCGCGGCGATGCGGGCGTGGCGGTGCTGTGCGTCCAGCACGGCTACAACGACTGGGCGAAGCGCACGCATCACCACAAGATCAACGAGGACCGGGACTTCGGCTCCCGCACCGAGAGCGCGGTGCGGCTCTTCCAGAAGAAGTCCCACCTCCATGTGGACGGCGTCGTCGGCAAGAAGACCGGCAACAGCCTCCTGGACAACCTCCAGGGTGACGGGGGCTGGCGCTCCGGCTGCTACGAGCACCTGCCGAGCACCCATCGCTGACCCGAGCGGCCGCACACCCCCGGTCCCGTCCTCCCGGGGGAGGACGGGACCGGGGCTTCACCGCTTGGGAAGGGCGCGAACGCCGGGTCGAAGTCGGTCTCCCCCGCCAGCCATTCCTCGTATGAGGGGAACGTCTCCTCGAACCACGGCTCACCGCCGCGCAGCTGCGCCGCCGCCAGCCGGTGCTCCGGGGTCGCCGGCATGCCCAGCGCCGACGGTGTGGCGGTCACCAGCACCAGCCGCGAGACCGCGCACTCGGCGGGCGGCAGCCTGGCGATGCTCTACGCCGTCCGGCACCCGGAGCGGGGCGCCCGCCGGGCAGGACGACGAGCGCGGGCCCCTCACCCCGCGGGTGGAAGGCGAGCTCGGTCCCGTCGGGGGCGGTGAAGGCCGGCATACGGTGATCCTCGCGTGCGAAAGCGTGGCCTGACCACTTGCCTGCGGCAACGTGGCCTGAATTACTGATCCCGAGCACCGCGACCGGATGATCGGTTGCCCGGATCGATGCGGTTGGCCAGGAAGAGGTCCCCATGGCTGATGCGACGGAGCTGCTGGACGCGGGAGAGCGGCTGGACATCGGCGCGCTGCGGGAACTCCAGCTGGAGCGGCTGCGGGCCTCGCTGCGGCACGCGTACGAGCACGTGCCCTTCTACCGGGAGTCCTTCGACAAGGCGGGCGTCCGCCCGGAGGACTGCACGTCCCTCGCCGAGCTGGCCCGCTTCCCCTTCACCGCCAAGGCGGACCTGCGGGCGAACTACCCGTACGGCATGTTCGCCGTTCCCGAGGACCGCATCCGCCGCATCCACGCCTCCAGCGGCACCACCGGCCGCCCCACGGTCGTCGGCTACACCGACAACGACCTTTCCCTGTGGGCGGACATGGTGGCCCGCTCCATCCGGGCCGCGGGCGGCCGGCCGGGCGACAAGGTCCATGTGGCTTACGGCTACGGGCTGTTCACCGGCGGCCTCGGCGCGCACTACGGCGCCGAGCGCCTCGGCTGTACGGTCATCCCGGCGTCCGGCGGGATGACGGCCCGTCAAGTCCAGCTGATCCAGGACCTGAAGCCCGGGATCATCATGGTGACGCCGTCGTACATGCTCACCCTCCTCGACGAGTTCGAGCGGCAGGGCGTCGATCCGCGCGCCACCTCGCTGCGGGTCGGGATCTTCGGCGCCGAGCCGTGGACGGAGCAGATGCGGCAGGAGATCGAGACGCGGTTCGCGATCGACGCGGTCGACATATACGGCCTGTCGGAGGTGATCGGCCCGGGGGTCGCGCAGGAGTGCGTGGAGACCAAGGACGGGCTGCACATCTGGGAGGACCACTTCTACCCGGAGGTCGTGGACCCGATCACCGGCGAAGTGCTGCCCGACGGCGAGGAGGGGGAGCTGGTCTTCACCTCCCTCACCAAGGAGGCGATGCCCGTCGTGCGGTACCGCACCCGTGACCTGACCCGGCTGCTGCCGGGCACGGCCCGCGTCTTCCGGCGGATGGAGAAGGTCACCGGACGCAGCGACGACATGATCATCCTGCGTGGGGTGAACCTCTTCCCCACGCAGATCGAGGAGATCGTGCTGCGTACGCCGGGCGTCGCCCCGCACTTCCAGCTGCGGCTGACCCGCGAGGGCCGCCTCGACGCCCTCACCGTCCGGGCGGAGGCCCGCCCGGACGCGGGTGCGGAGGTACGGGAGGCCGCGGCACGGGCGATCGCGGCGGCCGTGAAGGACGGCATCGGGGTGTCGGTGACGGTGGAGATCGTCGAACCGGAGTCGCTGGAGCGGTCGGTGGGCAAGCTCCGGCGGATCGTGGACCTGCGGCAGATCCGGTAGCTGCTCGGCGCGGCCGGGGGCGCGGTCCCGTCATCCCCCGGGGCCGGTCACCGCCAGGGACGGCAGCACCGGGCGGGTGATCCCGGACAGGTCGCGGAAGACCACGCTGTTGCGGTCGGTGACCGAGCGACCCAGCGCGTGGTGCGGCCACAGGCCCCCGGCCATCCGGCGGCTGCGCTCGCCCCACTCCAGGGCTTCGGCGCCGCGCGCCTTGAAGAAGTTCAGGGCGTAGCCGCCGGAGTGGATGCGCAGCAGGCCGAAGCCGCCGGGGTACTCCTTGGCCGCACCGACCTCCTGCAGGGCCACGTGCGGGGCGCGTGGGAGCAGTGTGCGCTTGTTGCGGTGGGTGTGGCCCGCGTGGTGCAGGAAGACGCCAGGGGTGGCGGCGTAGGAATCGACGATGGCGCGGGCCTGGCGGCGGCCCATGCGCTGGCCGGCACCGACCGGGAAGAGGGAGTCCCGCACGGTCAGCGGGTGGTGGCCGAAGACGACGGTGGGCTGCTCCCTGTTCTCGCGCAGCCGGCTGCGGAACCAGGACAGCTGCTCGGCGCCGAGTCCGCCCGAGTCGGCGCCGTTGCCCGGCTTCTCATACGTGTCGAGACCGATGATCCGCAGCCCGCCGAGGTCGTGCGCGAAGTATCCGGGCTCGCCCTCCTCACCGAATCCGCGGCGGAAGGTGTCGCCGTCCGGTCCCTGGCCGTCGCCGGAGCCGGGCCGGTCGTGGTTGCCCCGGACCACGAAGTAGTCCCGTCCGAGCTCGCCGAAGCCGTCCAGGATGCGTCTGGCCTCGGCGAGGTCGTGCGCCCCGCCGCCGGCCGAGATGTCGCCCGCGGCCAGCAGCAGGTCCGCGCCGCGGCGGCGGGCCTCCTCGACCAGGGCCCGGCCCATGATCTCCGGGTACGGCTCGTGCCCCGGCTGCTGCGACACCCCGCGCAGCAGGGGGATGCCGGTCACGAGACCGGCGATGGTCTCGCCGAGGTGCAGGTCGTTGGTGAGCGCGAGCGTCATGACGTGGCGGCCGGGCGGGGGCTGCGGCGTGGTGAAGGCGTACGGCCCGCCGAGCGAGCCCAGGCCGTGGCGGGAGGTGCCCGCGGCGTTGCCGCTGATCAGGTGCAGCGTCGTGGGCCGGGCGGCCGCGCCGCGGGAACGTGCCTGGTAGTAGTACGTCTGCCCCGGCTCCAGGCCGGTGAGTTCCACGAAGTGGTGGGCCGTGAGCCGGTTCTCGCCGGCGACGCGGTTCAGGTGCGCGGGATGGGTGCCGTAGACGACCTCGCCCTCCGTGACGGCGGGGAGCATGTGGCCGAATCCGTCGTCGGTGCCGGGCACGCCGGTGTACCACGTGATGATGGCCCGGTCCTCGGTCAGCGTGACCAGTTCCAGGTGGACGGCGGCGACGGTGTGCGGGCGGGGCAGCCGTGAGCGGGCCGCGGAGGCGGCCCTGAGCAGGGCCGGGGCGAGCAAGACTCCGGAACGCAGTACCTCACAGGGTCCGGGAACTCCTGCGAGGGCGGCGAGGGGAGCGGAGAAGCAGCATCGCATGCCTGGTTTGTGCCCTCCTGCCGTAATCACCACCCATGGTACTGGCGGCCGCACCAGGTATGAAATGAGACTTCTTGTGCGTCTCGTCACGTGGAGAGGCGGTTCCGCAGCTCCCTTTTGAGGATCTTTCCGCTCGCGTTGCGCGGGAGTTCGTCCACGAACTCCACCCGCTTCGGCGCCTTGAAGTGGGCGAGGTTCTCCCGGGCGTGGGCGATGAGCTCCTCCTCGGTCACCTCGCCGCGCGGGACGACGACCGCGGTGACCGCCTCGATCCAGCGCTCGTCCGGCAGGCCGATCACGGCCACCTCGGCGACACCCTCGTGCGTGTAGAGCGCGTCCTCGACCTGACGCGAAGCGACCAGCACACCACCGGAGTTGATCACGTCCTTCACGCGGTCGACGATCGTGTAGTAGCCCTGCGCGTCCCGTACCGCCAGGTCGCCGGAGTGGAACCAGCCGTCGCGGAAGGCGCCGGCGGTCTCCTCGGGCTTGTCCCAGTAGCCCTCGCACAACTGCGGGGAGCGGTAGACGACTTCGCCGGGTGTGCCGTCGGGGACGTCCTTGCCTTCCTCGTCGACCACGCGCGCGTCGACGAAGAGGACGGGGCGTCCACAGGAGTCCATGCGGCCCTTGTGCTCGTCGGGTGCCAGGACGGTGGCCAGGGGGCCGATCTCGCTCTGGCCGAAGCAGTTGAAGAAGCCGAGCTCCGGCAGCCGTTCGCGCAGGCGCTCCAGGACGGGCACCGGCATGATCGACGCGCCGTAGTACGCCTTGCGCAGCCCGGACAGGTCGCGGGTCGCGAAGTCCGGGCGGTTGGAGAGTCCGATCCAGACCGTGGGCGGGGCGAACAGGCTGTCCACCCGGCCCGCTTCGATCAGGTCGAAGAGCCGGTCGCCGTCGGGGGCGTCGAGGATGATGTTCGTGGCGCCGACGGCGAGATACGGCAGCAGGAACACGTGCATCTGCGCCGAGTGGTAGAGCGGCAGGGAGTGCACGGGCCGGTCGCCGGCACTGAGGTCGAGCGCGGTGATCGCGCTCAGGTACTCGTGGACGAGGGCGCGGTGCGTCATCATCGCGCCCTTGGGCAGGGCAGTGGTGCCGGAGGTGTACAGCAGCTGCACCAGGTCCTCTGCGCGCGGCTCGGGCCCGTCGTACGCGGGCGCGGTCGCCTGGCGGGCGAGCAGCGAGTCGCCGGCGTCGCGCAGGGGCAACGTCCGCACCCCGTCCGGGAGTCGGCCGGCGAGATCGGGATCGGCCATGACCAGTGCGCTGCCGGACTGGCCGACGATGTACGCCAGGTCGTCGCCGGTCAGGTTCTGGTTGACCGGCACATGGACCAGTCCCGCGCGGGCGCAGGCGAGGAAACCGATCAGATAGGCGTCCGAGTTGTGGCCGTAGGCACCGACCCGGTCGCCGGGGGCGAGGCCCTGGGCGAGCAGCACGCTCGCAGCCCGGGAGACGGCCTCGTCGAGTTCCCCGTACGTCCACGAGCGGTCGCCGTACTCGACCGCGACGCGCGCGGGGGTGCGCCGGGCGCTGCGCCGCAGCACCCCGTCAACCGTACTGCCCTGTCCCTGCGTCATGACTGATGATCCTCGGCCCGGCCACGGGTCAGGTCAAGCATGTGGCAGGGTCGGGGACGAGCCGGTCACGGGGAGGTACGGGGACATGATCAGCACACGGGTCCGAAGGCATGCCGAGCCGGTGCTCGACATGGCGGTGGCCGATCTCGGCGGCTACGACCACGCGGACGCGGTGGCCGTGGATCTGCCCGCGAGTACCGACGCCGTCGAGTTCACCAGGCTGGTGTTCACCGGCACACCCGAGTGGGTGCACCGCCTCCTCGGTGTGCGGGACAAGGCGATGGCACCCTTCGGGCTGCAGACGCAGGAGCGCGTGCCCGCGGCGGAGATCCGGGTCGAACCCGGCCTGAAGATGGGGCCCTTCCGCCTGCTGGCGGTGAGCGAGGCCGAGGTGCTGTGCGGGGACGACGACAAGCATCTGGACTTCCGCACGTCGTTCGCGGTCCGTCCGGTCTCCGCCGGCACCGGGCTCGAGGGCGTCTGCACGACGGTCGTGCGCTTCCACCGTCCCGCCGGCCGCCTGTACTTCAAGGCCATCGAGCCCTTCCACCACCTGATCGTCCCTCATGTCGTGGGCAGGGCGGTGCGATCTTGACGGCCCGTCACACGGCTCGGGTACGGCCCTCCCAGTACGGGTCGCGCAGCCGCCGCTTGTAGAGCTTGCCGTTGGGGTCGCGGGGCATCTCCTCGACGAAGTCGACGGTCTTCGGCCTTTTGTAACCCGCGAGTTGCTCGGTGCAGTGGTCCAGGATCGAGGCCGCCAGCTCGGGGCCGGGCCGGTGGCCGGGGGCCGCTTCGACGACGGCCTTGACCTCCTCGCCCCAGTCGTCGTGCGGGATGCCGAAGACGGCGGCGTCGGCGACGGCGGGGTGGGCGAGCAGCGCGGACTCGATCTCGGCGGGGTAGATGTTGACGCCGCCCGAGATGATCATGTCGATCTTGCGGTCGCGCAGGAACAGGTAGCCGTCCTCGTCGAGGTAGCCGAGGTCGCCGACGGTGAAGAAGTCGCCGATGCGGTTCTTCCTCGTCTTGGCCTCGTCCTTGTGGTAGGCGAAGCCACCGGTGTTCATCTTCATGTAGACGGTGCCGAGTTCGCCTGCCGGCAGCCGGTTGCCGTCGTCGTCGAAGACCGCGAGTTCGCTGATGGGCCAGGCCTTGCCGACGGTGCCGGGCTTCTTCAGCCAGTCCTCGGCGGTGGCGAAGGCGCCGCCGCCCTCGCTGGCCGCGTAGTACTCCTCCACCGACTCGCCCCACCAGTCGATCATCGCCCGCTTCACATGGTCGGGGCAGGGGGCGGCGCCGTGGATGGCGTGCCGCATGGACGAGACGTCGTAGGAGCGCCGGACCTCCTCCGGGAGGGCGAGCAGCCGGTGGAACTGGGTCGGGACCATGTGCGTGTGCGTGCACTTCTCACGGTCGATCAGCCGGAGCATCTCCTCGGGCGTCCACTTGTCCATCAGGACGAGCCGGTGGCCGATGTGCAGGGACGCGCCCGCGAACTGCAGCACCGCGGTGTGGTAGAGCGGCGAGCAGACGAGGTGGACGTTGCCGTCGAACGGCTTGATGCCGAAGATGCCGAGGAAGCCGCCGAGATAGGCCTCCTCGGGAGTCTTGCCGGGCAGCGGGCGGCGGATGCCGCGCGGACGTCCGGTGGTGCCCGAGGTGTAGTTCATGACCCAGCCGAGCTCGCGGTTCGCTGGCACCGACTCCGGTTGCCCGTCGAGGAGTTCGGCGTAGGGCCGGAAGCCCTCGACGGTGCCGACGGCGTACCGGTGGGTGGCCGGGAGGCCGGCCTCCTCGGCCGCGTGCCGCGCCGGTTCCGCGAACCTCTCGTGCGAAATCAGCACCTTGGCACCGGAGTCGGCGACGATCCAGCCGATCTCCGGTCCGACGAAGTGGTGGTTGACGGGGACCAGGTAGAAACCGGCCTGGCTGGCGGCGAGATAGGCGGTGAGGAATTCGACGCCGTTGGGCAGGACGACCGCGAAGGCGTCCCCGCGTTCCAGTCCGGCGGCGCGCAGGCCGTGCACCAGTCGGTTGACGTCGGCGTGCAGGCGGCCGGCGGTCCACTGCTCGCCGTCCGGCGCGACAAGGACCTGGCGGTCGGGGTCGGCGGCGGCCTGGGCCCAGAACCCGGCGGGGGGCGTACTCGTCACTTGCCGCTCCTTCCGGCGATGCGGATCATGCGGTCGACGGCCTTCTCGAAGCCGCGGGTGAGGTCGTCGAAGACGGCCTGGACACTGCGTTCGCTGTTCATCCGGCCGACGATCTGGCCGACCGGCGTGCCGAGCAGGGGCTCGACCTCGTACTTCTGGATGCGGGTTAGGGCGTCCGCGACGAGAAGGCCCTGAAGGGGCATGGGGAGGGTGCCGGGTCCGGCCGGGTCGTCCCAGGCGTCGGTCCATTCGGTACGGAGCTGGCGTGCGGGTTTCCCGGTCAGGGCGCGGGAGCGGACGGTGTCGCCGGAGCCTGCGGCGAGCAGTTTCCGGGTCACCGCGGGCGAGGTGAGGTCGGCCTCCGTGACGGTCAGCCAGATCGAGCCCAGCCAGACGCCCTGGGCGCCGAGGGCGAGCGCGGCGGCCGCCTGCTGCCCGCTGCCGATGCCGCCCGCGGCCAGCACGGGCAGCGGATCGACGGCGTCGACGACCTCCGGGGTGAGCACCATGGAGGCGATGTCGCCGGTGTGGCCGCCCGCCTCGTAGCCCTGGGCGACGACGATGTCGATGCCGGCTTCCCGGTGCTTGAGCGCGTGCCGGGCGCTGCCCGCGAGGGCGGCGACCAGCACGTTGTGCTCGTGGGCGCGGGCCACGACGTCGGCGGGCGGGGAGCCGAGGGCGTTGGCGAGCAGCCGGATCGGGTAGTCGAAGGCGACGTCGAGCTGGTTGCGGGCGACCTGCTCCATCCAGCCGGTGATGCGCCAGCCGGACGCCTCGCCCTCGGCGAGCTCCGGCACGCCGTACTTGGCGAGGGTGTCCCTGACGAACTGCCGGTGGCTCTCGGGGATCATGGCCTCCACGTCGGCCTCGGTGACGCCCTCCACCTTCTTGGCGGGCATGACCACGTCCAGGCCGTAGGGCCGTCCCTCGACATGGGCCTCGAGCCAGTCGAGGTCGCGTTTGAGCTCGTCGGGGGCGGTGTAGCGGACCGCGCCGAGCACTCCGAAGCCGCCGGCCCGGCTGATGGCCGCGGCGACGGCGGGAAACGGCGTGAAGCCGAAAATGGCGTGCTCGACTCCCAGTTTCTTGCTCAACTCCGTCTGCATGGCCGCAGGATGCCGCAGTCCTCCGGCCGACGGAAGGCCTTTTCTGATGCTCCGTCAGATTTTTGGCCGCTCGGCGCCTCGACACGACCGAGGGCGGAATCACACCACTAGGCAGCTCTCGCCACACATACCGGCTGGTAGAAGCCGCTCCCGGCCGGAGCGTGCCAGGTCGGATCGGTGAAGCCCGCGGCGGTCGCGGCGTCCGTCACCTCGCGCCGGGTGAGCGCCCAGGAGGTGGCGTGGCGGACGCGGACCTCCCAGCCGTTCCCCTCCGGCACGAGCTGGAAGTACTCCTGGTCGTAGTGCTCCCCGTCGTCGTGCCAGTGCCACAGCTGGAAGGTGATCGACCGGCCGCCGGAGTCCCGGGACACCTGGGGCGGCACGGATGCGGGGCGGGTTCGGCGGGCCTCGTCGTAGTCGCGGAGGGTGAGCAGGAGCAGCCCGTCGTCTCTCAGTACGCGGTGCATGTCGCGGAGAGCTGCTTCCAGGTCCTCACGGGTCAGCAGGTGTGCGATCGAGTTGTCGGCGCATACGACCGCGTCGAACACGCCGTCCCTGAAGGGGAGTTGACGCATGTCCGCCGCCGCCGTGCGCAGGACCACGCCCCGGGTCGCGGCTTCCGCGGCGGCGCGGGTGGCGGCCACGGGGCTCAGGTCGCTGCCGACGACCCGGTGTCCGGCGCGGGCGAGACCGATCGCCTGGGTGCCGATCCCGCACGCGCAGTCCAGGAGGCGGTGCGGGCCCGGGCCGCCGAGTTCCCGGCGCAGGAGGCCGTCCAGCGCGGCGGCCTGGCGGGCGATGCTCGCGTCCCAGTCGGGGAAGACACGGTGGTAGTCGGCGGCCAGCGAGTCGTAGAAGTCGCGCGGCGAGTGCGTCACTCGCCCGTCGCCTCCAGGACCGCCATCGCCGCGTTGTGCCCCGGCACCCCGCTCACTCCCCCGCCCCGCACCGCGCCCGCCCCGCACAGCAGCACGTTCGCGTGTCCGGTTTCGACGCCCCAACGGCCCGTGCCCTCCTGGGCGTAGGGCCAGGACAGCGCGCGGTGGAAGATGTTGCCGCCGGGCAGGCGCAGGTCGCGCTCCAGGTCGAGCGGGGTCTTCGCCTCGATGCACGGGCGGCCGTCCGCATCCGTCGCCAGACAGTCGGCTAGCGGTTCGGCGAGGTGGGCGTCGAGCTGGGCGAGGGTCGACTTCAGGAGCTCCTCGCGAACGGCGTCGTTGTCCCGGTCGAAGAGGCGGGCGGGTGCGTGCAGGCCGAAGAGGGTCAGGGTCTGGTAGCCCTGCTCGACGAGGTCCGGACCGAGGATGGTCGGATCGGTGAGCGAGTGGCAGTAGATCTCCGACGGGGGCGCGGCGGGGAGTTCGCCGGACGCGGCCTGTGCGTGGGCGGTGGCGAGCTGACGGTAGCCCTCGGCGATGTGGAAGGTGCCGGCGAACGCCTCGCGCGGGTCGACGGAGGTGTCGCGCAGCCTGGGCAGCCGCTTGAGCAGCATGTTCACCTTCAGCTGGGCGCCTTCGGCGGGCTCGGGCGACGTGTCGCCGGTCAGCTCGGCCAGGGCCTGCGGGGAGGCGTTGACCAGGACGTGGCGTGCGGCGGCGACGCCCTCGCCGTCGGGCGTGCGGTAGGTGATCTCGGCGGTCGTGCCGTCCGTCTCGATGCGCACCGCCTCGTGGCCGGTGGCGATGACGGCGCCCGCGGCGCGTGCGGCGCCTGCCAGGGCGTCGGTGAGGGCGCCCATGCCGCCGACGGGGACGTCCCAGTCCCCGGTGCCGCCGCCGATCACGTGGTAGAGGAAGCAGCGGTTCTGGGGCAGGGCCGGGTCGTGGGCGTCGGCGAAGGTGCCGATGAGGGCGTCGGTGAGGACGACGCCCCGCACGAGGTCGTCGGCGAAGCGGTCCTCGATCGCGACGCCGATGGGGTCCTCGAACAGCACCCGCCAAGCCTCCTCGTCGTCGACGCGGCGGCGCAGCTCGTCCCGGGTGGGCAGCGGCTCGGTGAGGGTCGGGAAGACGCGTTCGGCGACGCGGCCGGTCATGCCGTAGAAGCGCTGCCACGCCTCGTACTCGCGGTCGGAGCCGGTGAGCCGGGCGAATGCCTCGCGGGTGCGCGTCTCGCCGCCTCCGACCAGGAGTCCGGTCGGCCGTCCGTTCCGCTCCGCGGGTGTGTACGAGGAGATGGTGCGGGTGCCGAGCCGGAACTCCAGACCGAGGTCCCGAAGGATCTTCCGCGGCAGCAGGCTGACCAGGTAGGAGTAGCGCGACAACCGCGCGTCGACCCCGGCGAACGGCCGGGTGGAGACGGCGGCGCCCCCGGTGTGGTCCAGCCGCTCCAGCACCAGGACGGACCGCCCGGCCCGGGCCAGATAGGCGGCGGCGACCAGCCCGTTGTGCCCCCCGCCGACGATCACTGCGTCGTACGTCCGGTGTCCCTCGTGTGCAGCCATGGTTCTTGGTAACACGCGATGATCGTCAACGGCCAGGGGTGTACGGCGACGGAGTCAGGACGCGGCCCCCACCCGCCGATCGGCCGTCGTGCGTGGCGCGGCGCACCGTCACCGACCGCCCGCCGCCCGCTGCTGCCGCAGCACCGCCACCCTGCGGTACAGCTCGACCGCCTCCGCGCCGCGGCCCAGTTGCTCCAGGCAGTGGGCCTCGTCGTTGCGGCTGGCGAGGGTGTCGGCGTGGTCGGCGCCGAGAACGCGCTCGCGGGCGGCTGCGACGCGGCGGTATTCGGTGAGGGCGTCGGGCCAGCGGCCCAGCCAGCCGAGTCCGACGGCGACCTCGCGGCGGCTGACCAGGGTGTCGGGGTGGTCGGGGCCCAGCACGCGCTCGCGGATGGCGCAGACGTCGCGGGACTCGGCGAGGGCCTCTTCCCAGCGGCCGAGGCGGCCGAGGTTGACGCCCAGGCCGTGGCGGGCGCGCAGGGTCTCGGGGTGGGTGGGGCCCTGGGCGCGGGTGCGGACGTCGATCAGCTCGCGGTAGAGGGTGAGCGCCTCCGCGCTGCGGCCGAGGCGGCCCAGGCTGATGCCGACCTCGTAGCGGGCCGCGAGGGTGTCGGCGTGGTCCGGGCCGAGCGCCTGGGCGCGCGCCTCGGCCACCTCGCGGTAGGTCTGCAGGGCCTCGGGCCAGCGGCCCAGCTGACCGAGTGCGTAGGCGACTTCGTAGCGGGTGACCAGGGTGTCGGGGTGGTCGGGGCCGAGCACGCGGGCGCGGGCCGCGGCCACGTCGGCTGCCATCCGGTACGAGTCCTCCAGACGGCCGAGTCTGCTGAGGTTGAAGGCGAGGTTGTGGCGGCAGCGCAGGGTGTCCGGGTGGTCGGGCCCCTGGCCGCGCTCCCGGGCGGCGAGCACGGAGACGTAGACCTGGTGGGCGTCGAAGTGGCGGCCCAACTGGCCCAGCACGTAAGCCATTTCCTGGCGGGCGGCGAGGGTGTCGGGGTGGTCGGGGCCCAGCGCACGCGTCCTCGCCGCGGCCACGTGCTTGTACTCCTGCAGAGCGTCGGCGGCCCGGCCGGTGCGGCTGAGGGTGAAGGCGACCTCGTAGCGGCTGGCCAGGGTGTCGGGGTGGTCGGGGCCGAGCAGATGGGTGCGCTCGGCGGCCACCGCGCGGTGCACCTCTCCGGCCTCCGTCCAGCGGCCGAGCCGCCCCAGGCTGAGCCCGGCGTTGTGCCGACCGGCCAGCGCGGTGAGCTGCTGCTGCGAGGGGGCGGACGGCTGCTCGGGGGCGGGCTCGTCCGCTCGGCCGCCCGGCGGGCGCGGAATCCACTCGCCGGTCAGCCCGGCCCCGGCGTCCGGGGGCGTGGTGGAGAGCTGGGCGCCGGTGGCCTTGTGGCCGGTGGTCATGCCCCGCGTCCAGGAGGGCATCCGGGCCTCGCGCGAGGGGGCCTGCTCGGGCGGACGCAGAACCGGCTGCGGGGTGACGACGGTCGGCACGTACGCCGGTGTCGTACGGCCGAGAGTGATCCGGCGGCCCAACTCGCGTGCGTCGTGCGGGCGTTGCTCGGGACGCTTGGCCAGCAGATCCAGGATGATCTGCTCGAGGTACTCGGGGAGTTCGGCCCGCCGGCTGCGCGGCGGCTCGGGCGGTGTGTCGCGGTGGCCGACGAGGATCGCCCACGCGTCGTCGAGGTCGAAGGGTGGTGCGCCGGTGGCGATCTCGTACAGCACGCACCCCAGCGAGTACAGGTCGCTGCGCTGGTCGACCTCGTCGCCGCCGATCTGCTCCGGCGACATGTAGTGCGGGGTGCCCATGGCGATGCCGGTGCCGGTGAGCCGGGAGGTGAAGCCGATGTCGTGGCCGAGACGGGCGATGCCGAAGTCGCAGATCTTCACGGTGCCGTCCTCGAGCCGCATGATGTTCGCGGGCTTCAGATCGCGGTGCACGATGCCCTGCTGGTGGGTGTAGGCGAGGGCGGCGGCGACCTGGTCGGCGATGTCCACGATGTCGCCGACCGGCAGTGGATGCTGCCTGTTGTCCTCCAGCAACTGGGAGAGGTTGCGGCCGTCCAGGAGCTCCATGACCAGGTAGAGGATGCCGTCGGACTCGCCGAAGTCGTGGACGACGGTCACCCCGCGGTGCTGGAGGGCGGCGGCCACCCGTGCCTCCCGGCGGAAGCGCTCCCTGAGGACCCGGGTGAAGGACTGGTCGTGGTGCGGGCCGAGAGGCTTGAGGCACTTCACCGCGACATGCCGGCCGAGCGACTCGTCGCGCGCACGCCACACCTCCCCCATACCGCCCCGCCCGATCAGGTCGAGCAGCCGGTACCGGCCCTGGATCAGCCTGCTGTCCGCCATCTGCTGCGATCGCCCCCGTCCGCACCGCCCACCCCTGGCTCGTCCAGTATGGCGACCTATCGTCCGAGTTTGTACGGTCGCGGCCGGGAGCCGGGGCCGAGCCGTGCCATGGCACGCAGGATGTGTTTGGGCGGGAGTTGCCACCGCACACGTGCGGGAACGCCGCGCAGCAGGGTGCCCGTGACACGCAGTTGCCGGGTGACGGTGGCGGGTTTCGGTGCCGGTCTGCCGTACAACTCATGGGCGTACGGCGGCAGGGCGGCGTACGCCAGGTGCGCCACACGCCTCCACAGCACCTCACGCGCCGGGACGAGGAGGGGATGCGTCGGCGGGCGGAGCAGGAAGTCGTCCACCGCGCGTGCTTCGGGTCCGGCGGCGAGGTCGGGGCGCACCTTCTCGAAGTAGGCCGCCATCTCCGCCTGGTTCGCGGGTACCGCGTCGGGATCGAGGCCCACCAGGCGGGCGCTGGTCCGGTGTTCGCCGATGTAACGGTCGGCCTGTGCGTCGGTGAGCCGGAATCCGGAGCGCCGGGCGACGCTCAGATAGGAGTCGATCTCGGCGCAGTGCACCCAGAGCAGCAGCTCCGGCTCGTCGACGCCGTACCGCTCCCCCGTGTCCGGGTCGGTCGCCGACAGCATGCGGTGGATCTTCCGCACCCGGGCCCCGGCCCGCTCGGCGGCCTCGGTGGTGCCGTAGCTGGTGGTCCCGACGAAGTTCGCGGTCCGCATCAGCCGGCCCCAGGCGTCCTTGCGGAAGTCGGAGTTCTGCATGACGCCGCGCACCGCGCGCGGGTGCAGCGCCTGGAGGTAGAGCGCACGGATGCCGGCGACCCACATCATCGGATCGCCGTGCATCTGCCAGGTCACCGAGGACGGTCCGAACAGCCCGGGGTCGCCTGCCTTGAAGCCCGTCACCTCTGCAGGCTAGCGCCGCACCCTGGGCATCCCCAGACCGATCCACGAGATGATCTCGCGCTGGATCTCGTTGTTGCCGCCGCCGAACGTGAAGATCACGGCTGAGCGGTAGCCGCGTTCGAGTTCGCCGTGCAGCACGGCACCCACCGAGCCCTCCTTCAACTCGCCCGCGGTGCCGACGATCTCCATCAGCCAGGCGTAGGCGTCACGGCGCGCCTCGGAGCCGTAGACCTTGACGGCGGAGGCGTCCTGCGGGGTGAGGGTGCCGTCCTGGACGGCGCTCACCATGCGCCAGTTGAGGAGTTTCATCGCGTCGAGCCTGGTGTGGGTCTGGGCGAGGCGGCGGCGCACCCAGGGCAGGTCGACGACGCGGCGGCCGTCGGCGAGCTTGGTCTCCATCGCCCAGCGCTGCACGTCGTGCAGCGCGCGGATGGCCATGGTGCCGTGGGCGGCGAGGGTCACGCGCTCGTGGTTGAGCTGGTTGGTGATCAGCCGCCAGCCCTGGTTCTCGGCGCCGACGCGGCGGGAGACGGGGACGCGGATGTTCTCGTAGTAGCTGGCGGTGGTGTCGTGGGAGGCGAGGGTGTTGATGAGGGTGCAGGAGTAGCCGGGGTCGGTGGTCGGCACCAGCAGCATGGTGATGCCCTTGTGCGGCGGGGCGTCCGGGTCGGTGCGGGTGGCGAGCCACACCCAGTCCGCCGTGTCACCGTTGGTCGTCCAGATCTTCTGCCCGTTGACGACGTATTGGTCGCCTTCGCGCACCGCGCGCGTCTTGAGCGAGGCCAGGTCCGTGCCCGCGTCGGGCTCGCTGTAGCCGATGGCGAAGTCGATCTCGCCGGCAAGGACCTTGGGCAGGAAGTACGCCTTCTGCTCGTCCGTGCCGAACTGCATGATCGTCGGCCCGACCGTGTTGAGCGCCATCAGCGGCAGGGGTACGCCGGCCTGGGCGGCCTCGTCGAAGAAGATGAACTGCTCCATCGCGGTCAGACCGCGTCCGCCGTACTCCTTCGGCCAGCCCACGCCGAGCCAGCCGTCCGTGCCCAGGCGCCGGACGGTCTCACGGTAGAAGCGTTTCTGGACGGCCGGGTCGGCGTGCCGGGCGTAGGCATGGTCCGGCACCAACTCGGCGAAGTAAGCGCGCAGTTCGGTGCGCAGCCGCTGCTGCTCGGGCGAGTATTCGAGGTGCACGGCGCCTCCAGGCTTCCCAGGCCGGTCCTGACGGCGCACACCGTAGAACGTGTTTCAGAAATTGGGAATGCCGACGGGGCGCACATCGGGGCGGCCGGCTGTTCCGCCGGGGTGCCGCGGCCGGGGGCGTCGTGTGTACGTCAGTTCAGCGCCTCGGTTCAGCGCGTCAGTTCAGCACGTCATTTCAGCGTGGCGAGGAATTCGGTGCACGCCCGCGCGCAGTCCCGGGCGGCCTTCGCGCCGTCCTCCGCGCCGGAGTGCCGGTCGAAGACGTGCGCGCATTCCAGGCACACCGTGCGGCACCACTCGACCTGGATGCGGATGCCGGCCTCGTCCAGGCGGTTCTGCTCGGACAGCACCCTGCACGTCGCGTCGCACACCTCCGCGCACATGATGCCCTTGCGCCGTACGAGTTCCTGCTCCTCCGTGCCGTCTGTGTCCACCAGGCTCGCCCGCAGAGCGCACGCGCGGGCGCACTCGGTGCAGGCCTGGGCGCAGGCGAAGCGGTCCTCCAGGAATTGGAAGAGTTCCTGCTGGGTCGTCGTAGTCACACCGGGCGGGTTGCCGCAGTCCATGACGTCAAACACGGGCTCGGGTGCCTTCCGGACGACCCTTCTCCACGGGAGCCGGTTCACCCCGGTGGGTCGGTTCAGTGAGGAGGCGCGGGGTACCCGCGTGCCATGAACAGCGCAACTATGGACATCGCCGCCGGCAGCGCCGCGGCCATGGGACTCATCGCGGCAGGCGTGGTGATCGTGGCCCTGCTGATCGGCGCCTTCATCCTGGGCGCCCGCATCCGGCGCCGCGAGCCCGCACCGCCGCGCCCGGAAGAGCAACCGCGGCTGCCGGACGAGGGACCGGTCCGTGAGGTGCTCGAGCACCGCGAGCCGGACGAGGTGCCCCGCAGCGACCGGCGCCTGACCCCGCACGAGCTGCCCAACCACGGCAACTCGCCGACCCGGACCGGCGCCGATCAGGAACGGCGCCGCTGGAGCGAGGGCGGCAGCGGTTCGTTCGGCAGCGGCGGGCCGGGCATCCGCTGACACCGGGGCCGTCCACGCAGCGCGCCGGGTCCCGACGAGCCGAGCGCGGCCGGTACTCGTGAACGAGCCCGTATCGCGCGGCCCGGCCGAGCCGTCAGGCCGAGCCGTCAGGCCCGTCAGGCGGCGTGGTCTGGCTGGTCCTGGTCCGTGTGGGTGAGGTGAGCCAGGCACAACGAGGGCTCGACGAACGGCTCCAGCCGGTCGACACCCACAGGGGCGCGCACCTCCTTCAGGGCCCCGCGCATGAGGCCCAGGTGCAGGGAGCACACCACGTCGCGCTGCTCCTCGGCGACTTCCCGGAACGGGCAGTGGCGGAGCGGGATGACCTGGTCCGGCCGCTCCTCCACGGCACCCGGGGCGAACCCGACGTCGGTGAGCACGGCGGTCAGGCGCCGGATCGCCTCGTCGGTGTCGATCTGCTTGGCGGGTGAGGGGGTGTCGGCGAGGTAGCGGCCCCACGCCTCCCCGGCGTCCACCGCGGCCTGTGCCGGCTGCGCCAGTGTCCGGCTGATGAGGCCGGTGAGCATCTGGGCCAGCAGCTGGTAGCTGCGGCGGCCGGCCGGCACGGGCGGGGAGGCGGCGGCGTGGTAGACGGTACGGGGCCTGCCCGGCCGGCCGCGGCCCTCGGTACGGCGTTCGGCGAGACCCTCGCCGACCAGCGTGTCGAGGTGGAACCGGGCGGTGTTGGGGTGCAGCCCCGTCTGCTCGGCGACCTCCCGCACCCCGATCGCCTCGGACGCGGCCCGCAGGACGTCGAGCACATACGCCCGGCTCTCGCCCACGGCGGACGGACCGGCCGGATCATGCAACGGCTGCTCACTCATTTCAGTCATTTTACCCAGGGTATGTCGTAGAAACGAGGGAGAATCCTCCGGCTGATCCGTCGTCCGCGACACCGGCGCCCTCGTCATGCGCGGCGGCGGATCTGCATACCCGGGCGACGACGGTGCACGGTCACGTAGGCCAGGCCCCGGGGCCCGGCGGTGATGCTGCGGGTCGAGCCGTGCGGCAGCCAGACGAGGCCGCCTTCGGCCGGCGGCAGCGCGCCGTCGGCGGTGTCCATCGTGCCGTCGCCGGTGACGACGAGGAGGAGGACGTCGAGGTCGGGTTCGGCGTGGGTGCCGATGCGGGCGCCGCCCGGCAGCCGGATCAGGTTGGCGTCGAGCCGGCGACCGGACTCGGCGAGTTTCCACAGGACACCGGTGGGTTCGGGCTGTTCACCGGTGAGGGCCCCTACGTCGCAGAGCATGCGGGCCACGGCCGTCTCCTCCGGCAGAGCGGCGGCCCGCGTCTCAGGCATCGTCGCCGGTCCGGGTGATGCGGATCTGCCAGCGCTCGGGCCCGGACTCGACGTACTCCCAGCCGAAGCGGCCGGGGTGAGTGGCCTGGAACTCGCGGCGCAGCGGCTTGGGATCGTGGTTGTTGACCAGGACGAAGGACTCCCCGGCCGCGAGGCGGGCGAAGCGGGTGAAGATGCGCGGGTGGCGGCGGCCGTGCGGGATCTCGCGGACGTCGACGACCGCCTGCTCCGCCGGCCGGCCGCCCTCCAGCATCGTGCCGAAGTCGCCGACCAGGACGGCCGGATCGACGCCCGGCAGGGCGGTCAGGGCGGGCAGGAGCACAGCGCGTTCCACGCCGAACCGGACTGTGAGCATGCCTTCGAGGGTGCAGGCGCGGGCGGCGCGTTCGGCACTGTCGGCGGCGGTGGCCAGGACGTCGGCGTGCCGGGCGACGGTGACGGCCGCGACGCGCAGGGACCGGACGAGCAGCCGGGTCTCCGCGGCGCCGGAGGCTGCGGCGTAGAGAGTCTGGTCGGTGGCCGTCAGGAGGCGCCGCAGCTGTTCGACGAACTCCGCGGTGGACTCTTCGGACTCTTCGGGCTCTTCGCGCGGCTGTGCGAGCACGGCGAGCCCGGCCAGGAGCCGCTCGTGCGCCTGCTCCACGACGGCTCGTGCCTGGACGTCCGGGTCGGTGCCGGTCGCCTGGATGAACACCTCTGCGGCGGGTGCCATGACAATCCCCTTCGTTCTGGACGGGGGCGGGTGCGCGCGGACACCGCTTGATTATTACATCCTCACTTGTAAAAACAAGAAGGAGTCGGCGGCCGCCCGGTCCGATGCGGACCTGTCAGTCCAGCGGCTCGGCGAGGACGGTGAAGTCCCCCGCCAGGCGCGCGAGTTCATGGCCGGGCAGGGCGGCGAGGGCCGGCAGCAGGACCGCCCGTTCCACGGCGAGGTGGGCGACCACGAGCGTCTCGATGCGCTGGGCGACGGCCCGCGCACGGTGCGCGTCGTCGGTGCGGCCGAGGGCCTCGATGTCCCCGTCGAGCGCGGTCGCCGCGATGCGCAACGCCTGGACGAGAAGGCGGGTTTCGGGTGAGCCCGCGACCGGCCCGTACAGGACCTGGTCGGCGGCGGCCAGGTGGCGCCGCACCGGGCCGTTGCAGTAGGCGGCCAGCGTCGCGTGGGCGGCGTCGCGGGCGTCGGGTCCCAGTTCCAGCTCGGTCAGCATCGCGACCTTCGGCCGCAGCGAGGTCAGCAGTCGCTGCTGGACGGAACGGATCCCGGCGCAGGCCCGCTCGGCCGGGTCGGTCTCCGCGGCCTGGAAGGGGACCTGAGAAGTCAGCGTCATGGCTCGTACCCTTCTCGCTCCTCGCCCCGGGCGGGCGAGCACCATTCTTACAGGTATTATTTGTATAAACTCGGCGCCGTAAACCCTTTCCGATGAGAGGAGGCCGCCGATGACCTACGTGATCGCGCAGCCCTGTGTGGACGTGAAGGACAGGGCGTGCGTCGAGGAATGCCCGGTGGACTGCATCTACGAGGGGCGACGCTCGCTGTACATCCACCCCGACGAATGCGTGGACTGCGGGGCGTGCGAGCCGGTCTGCCCGGTCGAGGCGATCTTCTACGAGGAGGACGTGCCGGCCGAGTGGCGCGAATACACCAGCGCGAACGCCGAGTTCTTCGACGTTCTCGGGTCACCCGGCGGCGCGGCGAAGCTGGGGCTGATCGAGAGCGACCATCCCCTGGTCGCGGACCTTCCGCCCCAGGAGACGTGAGGGCGCGGTCAGCCGGTCTTGGCGACGGTCAGCAGAACGGCGGAGTCCTCAAGGGTCTCCAGGCTGTGGCGGGCAGGGGGTACGAGGAGCAGGTCCCCGGTCCTGCCCTCCCACGCATCGCCGCCGCTGCGCAGGCGCACGCGCCCGCGCAGCACCAGCACCGTCGCCTCGCCGGGACTGTCGTGTTCGGCCAGCTCGGTGCCGGCGCACAGGGTGATCAGGGTCTGGCGCAGGACGTGTTCGTGGCCGCCGTAGACGGTCTCGGCACTGCGGCCCGTGGAGGACGCGGCGGCGCGTTCGAGGTGTTCGCGGATGCGGGCGTCGAGCGAGAGCTTCTGCATGGCTGCAGTGTGCCGTTTCGGTGTCGCCCACGGACGCCGATACGCCGTCTGTAGTGGCGCGAGCGGTCGGTGGAGTGCGGAGGGACGGTTCAGGTACCCGTACGGTGACGCTCCGGGCGGGCGCGTAGTGTGACAAGGCGGGCAGACATCCGGACGGTGCCGGGAGGATTCGCCATGGCGCACCACACCCCGGGGGACGGGCCCATGCCCACCGGGGACGGCGTGAGCGCGCGGCCGCCGCAGCCGGCCCTGGACCGGCACCGGTTGCAGCGGTTGCTGGACGCGGTCCTGGCCATCACTGCCGACACCGGCACCCGCACGGTCCTGCACCGCATCGTGGAGGCGGCCGCCGACCTGGTCGCCGCGCGTTACGGTGCGCTGGGCGTGCTCGACGAGGGCGGCGAGGTCGTCGACCTGATCACCGTGGGCATCGACGACCCGCAGCTGTGCGCCTCCATGGGCCTGCCGCAGGGTCATGGCCTGCTGCACTCCCTGGTGGACGACATGCAGCCGCTGCGGGTGGCGGACGTCTGCGCGCACCCCCGGTCCGTCGGCTATCCGCCCGGACACCCGGTCATGCGCACCCTGCTGGGGGTGCCGCTCATGGTGCGCGGCACCGTCTACGGCGATCTCTACCTCGCCGACAAGAAGGACGGCATGCCGTTCACGGGCGACGACGAGGAGCTGCTGACCGCGGTGGCCGGCGCCGCGAGCGTCAGCATCGAGAACGCCCGCCTGTACGAACACCTCAAGCGCACGGCCGAGCACTTCCAGCGGCGCCTGCTGCCCGTACTTCCCGACCTCGCGCCGCTCCAGGTCGCCGCCCGCTACCAGCCCGCCTCGGAACTGCCCAGGCTGGGCGGCGACTGGTACGACGCCATGATCCTTCCGGACGGCGCCACGTGTGTGGTGGTGGGCGACGTGACCGGGCACGACGTGGAGGCGGCGCCGCTGATGGGGCAACTGCGCAACATGCTGCGGGCGATCGCCTTCGACCGGGGCGAGCCGCCCGGTCCGGTCGTGTCGCGGCTGGACAAGGCCCTGACCATGTTCGAGGACCCGCCCATCGCCACGCTGGTGCTCGGCCGGATCGAGCGCGGCCGGGAACAGGGCGGGGAGTACACACTCGGCTGGAGCAACGCCGGGCATCCCCCGCCACTGCTGGTCGGCGCGGACGGCACCACCCAGTACCTGGCGCCCGCCCGGCACGGCATCCCCGTGGGCATCGACGCGTCCGTCCCCCGGTTCACCCACGCTCACCCGCTCCCGCCCGGCAGCACCCTGCTCCTGTTCACCGACGGGCTGGTGGAGCGCCGCGGCCGGGACATCGACGCCGGGCTGGACGAACTGGCCGATCAGGCGGCGCGCCTGGCCACGGCGCCGCTGGAAGAGCTGTGCGACGCCCTGATCGCCCAGAACGGCCCGGTGTTCGACGACGACGTCGCCGTCCTCGCCCTGCGCACACCGGACCGTTGAAGCCGCCCCACCGTCACCTGGTGTCGCTCGTGCCGGTGGTCTCGGTGAGCGCCGCGCGTCCCGCCTCCAGCCGGGCGGACGGGATGCGGAACGGCGAGCAGGAGACGTAGTCCAGTCCCACCCGGTGGAAGAAGTGGATGGAGTCGGGGTCGCCGCCGTGCTCGCCGCACACCCCCGTCTCCAGGCGGGGGTTGACCGCGCGGCCCGCCTGCACGCCCAGCTCCACCAGCCGGCCGACGCCTTCCTGGTCGATCGTCTCGAACGGCGACACCGGGAAGACGCCCTTGTCGATGTAGAGCGGGAAGAAGGACGCCTCGGCGTCGTCGCGGGAGAGCCCCCAGGTGGTCTGGGTGAGGTCGTTGGTGCCGAAGGAGAAGAAGTCGGCCGCCTCGGCGATACGGCCCGCGGTGAGCGCGGCCCGCGGCAGCTCGATCATCGTGCCGATCGGGCACTCCAGGCTCCGGCCCGTCTCGGTCTCCACCTCGCCGAGCACGAGTTCCGTCTCGGCACGGGCCAGCCGCAGCTCCTCGACCGTACTGACGAGCGGGATCATGATCTCGGCGCGCGGTGTGCCGCCGTCGCGCAGTCGCTGGACGACGGCCTCGCCGACCGCCCTGACCTGCATGGCCATCAGGCCCGGCACGGCCAGCCCCAGGCGGACGCCGCGCAGGCCGAGCATCGGGTTCTGCTCGTGCATCCGCTCGACGGCGGCGAGCAGTTGGCGGTCGTGCGGATCGGGTTGTGCGGTGCGGGCGAGGCGGACGGCGAGTTCCGTGCGGTCGGGCAGGAACTCGTGCAGCGGCGGGTCGATCAGCCGGATCGTCACCGGCAGCCCGTCCATCGCCTCGAGGATGGCGGTGAAGTCGGCGCGCTGCAGCGGCAGCAGGGCGTCCAGGGCCCGTTCGCGTTCGACGTCGTCGCGGGCGAGGATCATCGCCTCGACCAGCTCCCTGCGCTCGCCGAGGAACATGTGCTCGGTACGGCACAGGCCGATGCCCTGCGCACCCAGCGCCCGGGCGCGCACGGCGTCCTCGGGTGTGTCGGCGTTGGCCCGCACCTCCAGACGGCGTACGGAGTCGGCGTGGACGAGGGCGCCCAGGACCGCGCCGGTGAGCGCGTCCGTGGCGCTGCCGGTCTCCAGCGCGCGTCCGACGTCGGACGCGGTGAGCGGAAGGGCTCCGAGGTGCACGGTGCCTGCCGTGCCGTCGACGGAGACGACGTCGCCCTCACGGACCACGGCTCCGGACGGAGCGGTGAACTGCCGTGCGGCCGTGTCCACGGCCAGCTCCTCGGCACCGCACACGCACACCTTGCCCATGCCACGGGCGACCACCGCGGCGTGGCTGGTCTTGCCGCCCCGGCTGGTCAGCACCGCCTGCGCGGCGATCATGCCGGGCAGGTCGTCGGGCGTGGTCTCCCGGCGGACCAGGACCACCTGCTCGCCGGCCGCGGCACGGCGCACGGCCTCGGCGGAGTCGAAGACGACGGCGCCGACCGCCGCGCCCGGCGAGGCGGGCACGCCGTGGGCGAGGGGCTGGTCGGTGGTCCGCGCGTCGAAGCGGGGGAACATCAACCGGGTCAGCTCGGCGCCGTCGACGCGGATCAGGGCCTCGTCGGCGGTGATCGTGTGTTCCTCGCGCAGGTCGTGGGCGATACGGAAGGCGGCCTCGGCGGTGCGCTTGCCGACGCGGGTCTGCAGGACCCACAGCTTGCCGCGCTCGACGGTGAACTCGACGTCGCACAGGTCGCGGTAGTGGTTCTCCAGGGTGCGCAGGTGATCGCCGAGCTCGGCGTAGGCGCGGGGGTCGAGCGATTTGAGCTCGCTCAGCGGCAGGGCGTCGCGCACCCCGGCCACGACGTCCTCGCCCTGCGCGTCGGGCAGGTAGTCGCCGTAGACGCCCTGTTCTCCGGTGGCGGGGTCGCGGGTGAAGGCGACGCCGGTGCCGGAGTCGGCGCCGAGGTTGCCGAAGACCATCGCCTGGACGTTGACCGCCGTGCCGAGGTCCTCGGGGATGTGTTCGCGGTGGCGGTAGACCAGGGCGCGTTCGGTGTTCCAGGAGTCGAAGACCGCACGGATGGCGCGGGCGAGCTGGTCGGCCGGCTCCTGCGGGAAGTCCTCGCCGGTCTCCTGACGGATGATCGCCTTGAACTCCTCGGTGAGCCGGACGAGTTCGGCGGTGTCGAGCAGGTGGTCGTCGGCGACCGCGCGCCGGACCTTGTGCGCGGCGATGGCCTGCTCGAACAGGTCGCCGTCCACGCCCAGCACGGTGTGCCCGAACATCTGGATGAGCCGGCGGTAGGAGTCCCAGGCGAACCGCTCCTGCCCGGACGCCTTGGCCAGCCCGGTGACGGACTCGTCGTTGAGGCCGATGTCGAGGATGGTGTCCATCATTCCGGGCATCGAGAAGCGGGCGCCCGAACGCACGGACACCAGCAGCGGATCGTCGGGCGCGCCGAGGGTGCGGCCCATGGCGCTCTCCAGGCCGGCGAGCGCCTGTGCCGCCTCGACGCCGAGCTCGGGCGGCTCCTGCCCGGTGGCCAGATAGACCTTGCAGGCATCGGTGCTGACGGTGAATCCGGGTGGCACGGGCAGCCCGATCCTGGTCATCTCGGCGAGCCCGGCGCCCTTGCCGCCGAGCAGGCCGGCCATGTCACGGCTGCCCTCGGCGAAGGCGTACACGTACTTCGTCGGCTTGGTCATGATGCCCTCTCAGACGTGGGGCACGACGGCTACGGGGCAGCCGACGTGGTGGATTGCGGCGTGGGTGACGGGGCCGGTGCGCGGGCCCGCGGGCAGTTCGGTGGCGCGGCGGCCGACGACGAGCAGGCTCGCCCCGGAGGCGGCCCGGACCAGTACGGACTGCGGGCGGCCCTCGGTCACGGTCTCGGCGACCTCGATCCCGGGGTACTTGTCGCGCCACACCTGGAGGACGGCGGTCAGGTAGCCGAGCCATTCCCCGGCCCGTTCCGAAGCGCCCACCAGGCCGAGGTCGCCGGGGCCGAGCCCGACCGGGGACGGCTGCTGCCAGGCGTGCACGACCCGCAGCCGCGCGCCGCGCAGCCGGGCCTCCTCGAAGGCGAACTCGATCACCTCGTCGCACGGGTTCTTGGCGTCGATGCCGAGGACGACGTCCCGGTAGCCGGTGCGGGTGGATCCGCTCCCGTCGCGGTCCGGAAGGTGCTCGTCGGCGGCCTCCTCACCGGCGCGGACCAGGACGACGGGCCCGGCGGCGCGCGCCACCACGCCCAGCGCGACCGAGCCGACCAGGAAGCCGGAGAAGCCGCTCAGGCCGCGCGAGCCCAGCACGAGCAGGTCGGCGTCATCGGCGGCCTTGAGCAGTGCGGCGGTGGCAGGGCCCTCGACCTGTACGTCGGGGGCCCGGTGGACCTCGGGGCAGGTGCGGCTGATGCGTTCCTCCGCGGCACACAGGAACCGCCGCGCCAGGTGGCGCTGGGCGGCCGTGGCCTCTTCGCCGTCCTCCTGGCGGGGGTGCCAGTTCCAGGCGTGAAAGAGCTGCAGGGGCCGGTCGCGGCGTACGGCCTCGCGGGCGGCCCACTGAGCGGCTGCCAGACTCTCGGCGGATCCGTCGACACCGGCGATGACGGGCGGAAGCATGATGCGCACCTCCAGCGCTCGGGCTGCTCCTCGCCACCAGCGTCGTCCCGCGGCCTGCCGGCAGGTAGGGGCCGCCAGGTCTTCGGCCTGGTCCGTTCGGCCCCTGCTCGCCGGTCGGACGTGGGGGAAAGTGTGGAGGACACACGGCCCGAAAGGCGGCGCACCATGCAACGAGAGATCATCGTCGGCGTCGACCGGTCGGCGCGCAGCCGTGCCGCCGCCGACTGGGCCGCCAGGGAAGCCCTGTTGCGGGGACTGCCGCTGCGGGTGGTGCATGTGGTGCCGCCGGCCCCCTTGGATCCCGTGGAGCAGTGGCCGTACCACCCCGAGGCGGTGGCCGACCATGTGGTGGCCGAACTCGCCGGGCGGCACCGGGCGTTCCGGGCACGGGCCGAGAGCGAAGTCGGCACGCCGGCCCCGGTGCTGCGCGCCGTGAGCCGGGACGCGGAACTGCTCGTCCTCGGCATGCGCGGCGAGGGAGGTCAGGCGGGGACCACCGTGGGCTCGACCGCGGCCGCCGTGGCGGCGGCGTCGTCCGGGCCGGTGGTCCTGGTCCCGGGCGCGATGCCCGGCGAGGCTCCCGCGCGGCGGTCCGCCGGGGTGACCGTCGCCGTCGACGTCCGCGACCCGTCGGCCGCCGCGCTCGACCTCGCCTTCGAGGCTGCCCGGCTGCGCGGCGCACGCCTGCACGCGGTGCACGCCTGGAAGCTGCCCACCGGTGCCGCCGCACCGCCCCTGCCGATCCTGGAGGAGGACCGCGCCACCTGGGAGGACAACGAGGTGCAGCTGCTGTCCGACGCGCTGCGGCCCTGGCGCAGGAAGTATCCGGACGTCGACGTGCTGGAGGACGTCCTGCTGTTCACCCCGTCCCAGGCACTGACCCATGCCTCGGAGGGAGCCGAACTCGTGGTGGTCGCACGGCAGTCCTGCGCGGGCTCCGCCCTGCCGGAGCTGTTGGGGCACTTCCGCTGCCCCGTCGCCGTCGTGCCCTCCTGACCCGGGCGGGTCGGCCCGGCCGTGGGGTCGTTCGGCCCATGCGGGGACCGGGAGCTTCGGCGCACTGTGAGGACCATGCGGACACGGACACGGATCGCCGTCATCGGCGTCGGCAACGAGTTCCGGCGCGACGACGGCGTGGGCTGGGCCGTACTCGCCCGGCTGCGCGAGCGCGCCGCGCGACGGCCGCTGCCGCCCGGCACCGTATGGGCCACCTGCGACGGCGATCCGGGGCGGCTGATCGGGTTGTGGGAGGACGCGGATCTCGCGGTGGTCGTGGACGCGGCGCACGCGCACCCGGGCCTGCCCGGCCGGGTGCACCGCCTGGAGCTCGACGGCGGGAACCTGGCGCAGCCGCAGACGACCAGCTCGCACGGCCTCGGACTCGGCGAGGCCGTCGAACTCGCGCGTGCACTCGGCAAGTTGCCCGATCATCTCGTCGTCTACGCCGTGGAAGGCGCCGACACCTCGCTGGGCAACGGCCTCTCCCCCGCCGTCGAGGCGGCCGTCGAACCTCTCGCGCGGACCGTCGAGCGGGAGATCGCCCGGTACCGGCAGACCGCGGGGAGGCCGGCATGACCGTGCGGCGCTTCCGCGTGGACGGGATCGTCCAGGGCGTCGGCTTCCGGCCGTTCGTGTACCGCACGGCGTCGGCGCTCGGCCTGAACGGCTGGGTGGCCAACGTCAACGGTCACGTGGAGGGTGAGGTCGCCGGGCCGCAGCACGTGATCGACGACTTCGCCGTCCGCCTGCGCGCCGACGCGCCGGCCCTCGCCCGGGTGCGCCGGGTCCGGCTGACCGGCGACACCGCGCGGTCGGCGTACGGCCCGGGGTTCCAGGTACGGCACAGCGCGCCCGAGGAGGCCGACACGGCGCCGCGCGAGATCCCGCCGGACGCCGCGATCTGCGAGACCTGCCTGGCCGAGATGCGCGACCCCCGCGACCGCCGCCACCGCTACCCGTTCATCAACTGCACCGGCTGCGGGCCGCGCGCCACCATCATCGAGGACCTGCCGTACGACCGGATCCGCACCACCATGCGCCGCTTCCCGCTCTGCCCGCAGTGCGCGGCCGAGTACGCCGACCCCGCCGACCGGCGCTTTCACGCCGAACCCGTCGCCTGCCCCGTCTGCGGCCCGCAGCTCGCCTGGGAGGACCTGCGGGGCGAGGAGGCGCTGCGGGCGGCCGTCAAGACCGTCGCGGCCGGCGGGATCATCGCGCTGAAAGGTATCGGCGGCTATCAACTCGTCTGCGACGCGGGCGATGCGGACGCCGTCGCCGAACTGCGGCGGCGCAAGCACCGTCCGGTGAAGCCGTTCGCCGTCATGGTCGGCGATCTGCCGGCGGCCGCCCGGCTGGCACGGATCGGCGCCACCGAGGAAAGCGCCCTGACCTCCCTGGAACGGCCGGTGGTGCTGCTCGGGCGGCGCCGCCCGAGCGGGGTCGATCCGCTCGCCCGCGAGATCCACCCGGGCCTGACGAACGTGGGCCTGTTCCTGCCGACCACCGGCCTGCACCACCTTCTCCTCGACGAGCTGGCCCGCCCCCTCGTGGTCACCAGCGGCAACCTCGCCGACGAGCCCATCGCCGTCGACGACGCCGAGGCGCGGCGCGCTCTGGCCGGTGTCGCCGACGGCTTCCTCAGCCACGACCGGCCGGTCCGGTCCCGCTACGACGACTCCGTGGTGCAGTTCACCGGGCGGACGCGGATCACGGTCCGGCGGGCCCGCGGCCTGGCCCCCGCCCCGCTGCCGCTCGCCGTGGACACGCCGGTCACCGGTGCCGGCGCCCAGCTCAAGCACACGTTCACGCTGGCCGCCGACGGCCGGGCCCACCTCGGACCGCACCTCGGCGACCTGGCCGACGCCACGGCCCACGACGCGTTCCTGACGTCGTACGCACATCTCAAACGGCTCACCGGCATCGAACCGGAGACCGTCGCCCACGACCTGCACCCCGGCTATCTGTCCACGCAGTGGGCAAAGGCGCAGTCGCTGCGCCGGATCCCGGTGCAGCACCATCACGCGCACGTGGCCGCCTGCGCGGCCGAGCACGGGGTGCACGGGCCGTTCCTCGGCGTGGCGTACGACGGGCTCGGGCTGGGTGACGACGGCACCCTGTGGGGCGGTGAGATCCTCGTCGCCGACCTGAGCGGCTACCGCCGCGTGGGCAGGTTCGCGACCGCGCCGCTGCCCGGCGGCGACGCGGCGGTACGCCATCCCTCCCGTACGGCCCTGGGCCATCTGTTCGGCGCCGAGACGCTGGGCTCCCCGCACCCGTATCCGTGGCTCACCCGAAACTTCACCGACCGGCTCGACACGGCCGAGGTCGCCGCCGTGCGCGCCATGGTCGCGCGCGACGTCAACTGCCCGCGTGCGTCGAGTGCCGGCCGGCTCTTCGACGCGGTCGCCGCGCTGCTGGGCCTGTGCGACCATGCCGGTTACGAGGGCGAGGCGGCCGTCCTGCTCGAAGCCGCGGCCGGCGCGGAGCATGCCGTGCCGCTCGACCGACGGGTGGTGCTGGCACGTGGGTTGTGGGTGTACGACTCCACCCCGACCCTGGCGGATCTGCTGCGGCGGCGGCTGGACGGGGAGCCCGTGTCCCGTCTGGCGGCGGCCTTCCATCTGACGCTCGGGATCGTGACCGCGGAGCTCGTGGCCCGGGCCGTGGCCGAGGGCGCGCCGCGCACCGTGTGTCTCGGCGGGGGCTGCTTCGTCAACCGGCGACTGCTCACGGAGGTCAAGCGGCGGCTGCACGCGCAGGGGCTGCGGGTGCTGGTCGGCGGCCAGGTCCCCGTCGGGGACGGCGGCATCAGTTACGGGCAGGCGGCGGTGGCTGCCGCCCGGCTGGCCCAGGAGAGGTGAACGCACATGTGTCTGGGCATCCCGGGGCGGGTCGTGGAGGTCCACGACGACGCGGGTCTGCGGATGGGGACGGTGGATTTCGGCGGGGTGCGGCGTGAGGTGTGCCTCGGCTGCACGCCGGATGCGGACGTGGGGTCCTACGTGATCGTGCACGTGGGGTTCGCGATCACCGAGGTGGACGAGGCGGAGGCGCAAAGAACCCTGTCGGTTCTGCGGGCGATGGCCGGGGCGGTGGAAGGCGAACTGGGTGAGCCCCTGCCCTAGGGAGTGTCCGACAATTCCTGCCCGCGCGCCCCTGGAGGGCGCTCCTGGCCCGGTCGGCACATCCGCTGGGCCGGTTGGCCCCTGCCTTCGAGGGCCCGGTTGACCGGAGGCTGGGAGTGGACGAGCGACTAGGAGGAACGTCATGAACGTGGCCCCGGCCGTGCTCGATCGGGAAGGACTCGGTGCCCTGGTCACGGTGCTCGTGGCGGACGGGCGGACCGTCGTGGGACCGACCGTGCGCGATGGGGCGATCGTGCTGTCCGAGCTGACCTCGGCGGACGCGCTGCCGTACGGCTGGGGCGTCGAGCTCGAGGCCGGACGGTACCGGCTGGTCCACCGCGAGGACGGGGCCGCCTTCGCGCACAGCGCGGGTCCGCAGTCCTGGAAGAACTTCCTGCACCCCTCCCGGGAGATGTTGTGGAGCGCCGACCGGACGCCGGAGGGCGAGGTGTCGTTCACCGCGCACGAGCCCGAGGCGCCGTCGTACGCCTTCCTCGGTGTACGGCCCTGCGACCTGCGGGCCATCGCCATCCAGGACCGCGTACTGACCGGGGGACGGCACGAGGACGACGGCTACGGCAAGCGGCGCCGCAACGCGCTGCTGATCGCCGCCGAGTGCACCGAACCGGGTGCGACCTGCTTCTGTGTGTCGACGGGCGGCGGACCGGCCGCCGATCCCGGCTACGACCTGGCGCTGACGGAAGTGGTGGACGAGGACGGGCACCGGTTCCTGGTGCGCGTCGGCAGTGAGGAGGGTGCCCGGCTGCTGAAGCAGGTGCCGCACCGTACGGCCGACATGGTCACCGAGGCCACCGCCCGCGGCTCGGTCGACGCGGCCCGTGAACGGATGGGCCGCTCGCTGCCCCCGGTCGACCTGCGTGACCTCATGGGGGCGAGTCTGGACGCCGAGCGCTGGGACGACGTGGCCGAGCGTTGCCTGACCTGCGGCAACTGCACCATGGTCTGCCCCACCTGCTTCTGCACCACCACCGAGGAGGTCACCGACCTGACCGGTGACCACACCGAGCGATGGCAGCACTGGGACTCCTGCTTCGACCTGGACTTCTCGTATCTGCACGGAGGCTCGGTGCGCCACTCCCCCCGTAGCCGCTACCGGCAGTGGCTCACCCACAAACTCTCCACCTGGTACGACCAGTTCGGCACGTCCGGATGCGTCGGCTGCGGGCGCTGCATCGTCTGGTGCCCGGTCGGCATCGACATCACCGAGGAAGTGGCCGCGCTGGACGCCGAACGCGGAACGGAGTCGGACTGATGCCCCCCTCCATAGCGCTGCGCATGAACCACGCACTGCCCGCCGATCACCGTGAGCGGCTGCTGCGCGTCGGTCGCCAGGTCGAATTCGCGCAGGACACACGGCTGTTCGAGGAGGGTGGGCACGCGAACCGGTTCTGGATTCTCCGCAACGGCACGGCCGCCCTCGACATACACGTGCCCGGCCGCCGCTCACCGGTCGTCGAAACGCTCGGCGCCGGCGACCTGCTCGGCTGGTCGTGGCTGTACGAGCCGTACGTCTGGCAGCTCGGCGCGGTGGCCGTGACCCCTTTGCGGGCCTACGAGTTCGACGCCACCGCCGTTCGTCTGATGTGTCTGAACGACCCCGAGTTCGGACGCGCGGTGGAGCACTGGGTCGGCCGGGTGCTGGCACACCGGCTGAGCGCGGCCCGGGCCCGGCTGATGGACCTGTACGGGACCCGGGGGACGTACGGCGTCTACGAGACGAAGGACGAGCGATGAGCGTGCTGCCGGTGCCCCACCGTGTCGTCGCCCGCCGGGCGGAGACCGCGGACACGGTCACGCTCCGGTTCGAGCCGGTCGGCCCGGCGCTGCCCGAGTTCCTGCCGGGGCAGTTCGCGATGGTGCACTCCTTCGGGCGAGGCGAGATTCCCGTGTCCGTCAGCTCCATCCAGGCCACCGGCGGCCTCGCGCACACCGTTCGCTCCGTGGGCGCGGTCTCCGACGGACTCTGCGCGGCCAGGGTCGGCGAGGTCGTCGGCATCCGCGGTCCCTACGGCACCAGTTGGGAGGCGGAGCGAGGGCGAGGCCGGGACGTCGTGATCGTGGCGGGCGGCATCGGCTTCGCCCCGCTGCGGCCGCTGATCCTGGGCATGCTCGCCGAACCGGGCGCGTACGGACGCGTCAACGTGCTGATCGGGGCGCGTACCCCGAGCGACCTGATCGCCCGTGCGGAGGTGGCGAGTTGGGCCACGGCGTACACCGGGGTGACGGTGGACCGGCCCGAGGTGGACTGGCGCGGGGACGTCGGCATGGTCACCCAGCTGCTCGGGCGGGCGCAGTTCGAACCGGAGGAGACGACGGCGTTCGTGTGCGGCCCCGAGCCGATGATCCGGGCCACCGCCCGCGACCTCGTCCGGCGCGGTGTGCCCGCCGACCGCATCCAGGTCTCGCTGGAACGCAACATGCGCTGCGCGACCGGGCACTGCGGGCACTGCCAGCTCGGCCCGTTGCTGGTCTGCCAGGTGGGGCCGGTCGTGGACTGGGCACGCGCCGAACCCCTGCTCTCGGTAAGGGAGTTGTGAGATGGCAACCACGAAGACCAGGCCAAGGCTCGCGGTGTTCAAGCTGGCCTCCTGCGACGGCTGCCAGCTCACCCTGCTCGACTGCGAGGACGAACTCCTGGCGCTGGCGGGCGAGGTGGACATCTCGCACTTCCTGGAAGCGTCCAGCGCCGTGGCGCCCGGCCCCTACGACCTCTCCCTGGTCGAGGGCTCGATCACCACGCCCGGGGACGCCGAGCGCATCCGGGCCATCCGCGCCGCCTCACGGCATCTGGTGACCATCGGGGCGTGCGCGACGGCCGGCGGCATCCAGGCCCTCCGGAACTACGCGGACGTCGACGAGTTCCGGCGCACCGTCTACGCGCACCCCGAGTACATCGCCACGCTCGCCACCTCCACGCCCGTGTCCGCCCATGTGGACGTCGACTTCGAGCTGCGCGGCTGCCCCATCGACCGCCGTCAGCTCATCGAGGTGATCACCGCGTTCCTGGCGGGCCGGAAACCGGACGTGCCGAACCACAGCGTGTGCTTCGAGTGCAAGCGGCGCGGCACGGTCTGCGTCACGGTCGCCCATGGCACGCCCTGCCTCGGGCCGGTCACGCACGCCGGGTGCGGGGCGCTGTGCCCCGCCTACCACCGCGGCTGCTTCGGCTGCTTCGGCCCGTCCGGGTCGGTGAACCTGCCCGCGCTGATCCCGCTGCTGCGCCGCGACGGCCTCGACGAGGACGACGTGGAGCGATTCCTGCACACCTTCAACACCGCCGCTTTCGATGAGGAGTTGGACAAGTGACGCACCGCGGTTCCCGAGTGCTGCACGTCGGCTCGCTGTCCCGGGTCGAGGGCGAGGGTGCGCTGCGCCTGCATGTGCACGACGGCACGGTCACCGAGGCACGGCTGGAGATCTACGAACCGCCCCGCTTCTTCGAGGCGTTCCTGCGCGGCCGCTCCTACACCGAACCGCCGGACATCACGGCGCGGGTGTGCGGGATCTGCCCGGTGGCGTACCAGATGAGCGCGTGCGCGGCGATCGAGGACGCGTGCGGGGTTACCGTCGACCCGGTGATCCGGGACCTGCGCCGGCTGCTGTACTGCGGCGAGTGGATCGAGAGCCAGATCCTGCACATCTACCTGCTGCACGCGCCCGACTTCCTGGGCCGCGCGAGCGCGATCGAGCTGGCCCGCACCCACCGGGCCGAGGTGGAGCGTGGGCTGAGGCTGAAGAAGGCCGGCAACTCCCTGATGGAGCTGATCGGCGGACGGGCCGTGCATCCCGTGAACGTACGGCTGGGCGGCTTCCACCGGGCGCCCACGCGCGAGGAACTGCGGCCACTGCAGGAGCAGTTGAAGCAAGCGCTGGACGACGCATGGGAGACCGTGCGCTGGGTGGCCGGCTTCGAGTTCCCGGACGCCACCGTAGAGGCCGACCTGCTGGCGCTGGCCGAACCGGACACGTACGCCATCGAGGGCGGAACCCCGACTGTGCTGCGCCCGGACGGCTCCACCGACTCCTTCCCGGTGCGCGAATTCACCGAGCACGTCGCCGAGACCCATGTGGAGCACTCCACCGCGCTGCACTCGCGGCTGGACGGACGGCTGCATCTCACCGGCTCGCTCGCCCGCTTCGCGATCAGCGGCGCACGGCTGTCCCCCGTGGCGCAGCAGGCGGCCGTGGAGGCGGGGCTGGGCGATCCGCGCGAGGGCGCCGTGTGCCGCAATCCGTTCCGGTCGATCCTGGTGCGGGCGGTGGAGAGCGTGTACGCCGTCGCGGAGGCGCTGCGGATCATCGATGGCTATGAGCCGCCCGCCCGCCCGTACACAGAGGTTCCCCCGGCCGCGGGCGTCGGCCACGGCGCCACCGAGGCTCCCCGCGGACTGCTCTACCACCGCTACGAACTCGACGTCGACGGCATCGTGACCAATGCCCTGCTGGTGCCGCCGACGGCGCAGAACCAGGGTGCGATCGAGGACGACCTGCGCCGGCTGGCCCAGCGCGCGATCGGCGAACGCGACCCGGACGACTCCGAGTTGACGACCCTGTGCGAGCGGGCGATCCGCAACCACGACCCGTGCATCTCGTGCTCCACCCACTTCCTCGACCTGACGGTCGTCCGTACCTCGGCAGACGCTTCGGGAGGCTGCGATGTCTGAATCCCCGTACACCGTGAGCGACGTGATGACGCACACCGTCGTCGCCGTCGGCAGCAAGGCGCCCTTCAAGGAGATCGTCGAGCTGCTCGACCAGTGGAAGGTCAGCGCCGTGCCGGTCCTGGCGGGCGAGGGCCGGGTCGTGGGGGTGGTCTCCGAGGCCGATCTGATGGCCAAGGAGGAGTTCAGGGACACCGAGGAGGGTGATCCCGAAGAGCGGAGGAAGGCCGGCGCGGTGACCGCGGGCGACCTGATGAGCGCCCCCGCCGTGACCGTGCACGCCGACGCCTCGCTGGCCGAGGCCGCCCGCATCATGGCCCGCCGGCGCGTCAAGCGACTGCCCGTCGTGGACGGCGTCGGACTGCTCCAGGGCGTGGTCAGCCGCAGTGATCTGCTCAAGGTCTTCCTGCGGGACGACGCGCAGATCGCCGCGGAGATCCGCAGCAGCGTACTGAGTCAGCTTCCGATGGTCGCCCCCCTGACCGTGAGCGTGTCCGAGGGCGTGGTCACCCTGGGCGGCGTCCTGCCCGACCGGACGCTCGTGCCCGTGGTGGCGCGGGCGGTGCGGGCGGTGGAGGGGGTCGTGGACGTCCGGCTCGACCTCTCGCACCGATGAAGTACCTCGACGAGTACCGCGATCCCGTCCTCGCCCGGCGGCTCCTGGACGAGCTCGGGCAGACCGCCACCCGGCCCTGGCGGATCATGGAGGTGTGCGGCGGCCAGACCCACACCCTGGTCCGCCAAGGCATCGACGAACTGCTGCCCGCCGGGATGCGGATGATCCACGGCCCCGGCTGCCCGGTCTGCGTCACCCCGCTGGAGACCCTGGACCGGGCCATGGCGATCGCCGCCCGGCCCGGTGTGATCCTCACCAGCTTCGGCGACATGCTGCGGGTGCCCGGCACGGACACCGACCTGCTCTCGCTGCGGGCGCGCGGCGCCGACGTGCGCGTGGTGTACGCGCCGATGGACGCCGTGCGCCTGGCCGCCGAGCACCCCGACCGGGAGGTGGTCTTCCTCGCCGTCGGCTTCGAGACGACCGCCCCGGCCAACGCGACCGCCGTGCTGCACGCCGCCCGCCTCGGCCTGGCCAACTTCTCGATGCTGGTCAGCCACGTCCTCGTACCGCCCGCCATGACGGCCCTGCTCGACGACCCCGAATGCGAGGTGCAGGCATTCCTCGCGGCCGGGCATGTGTGCGCGGTGATGGGCTGGACCGAGTACGAGCCGATCGCCTCCCGCCACGGCGTCCCGATCGTGGTCACCGGCTTCGAGCCGCTGGACCTGCTGGAGGGCATCCTGATGGCCGTACGGCAGCTGGAGGACGGACGGGCCGAGGTCGAGAACCAGTACGTACGGGCCGTACGCCGGTCCGGCAACACCTCCGCCCAGGACGCCGTCCGCCGGGTCTTCCGGGTCACCGACCGGGCCTGGCGCGGTATCGGGGAGCTCCCGGACAGCGGCCTCGAACTGGCCGAGGGGTACCGGCAGTTCGATGCCGCCCGCCGCTTCGACGTGACCGGCCTGCGGCCCGTCGAGGACGCGGCGTGCATCGCGGGCGCCATCCTCACCGGAGCCAGGCTGCCCACCGACTGCACCGCGTACGGCACCCGCTGCACGCCCCGCCATCCCCTGGGCGCGCCGATGGTGTCGTCCGAGGGCACCTGCGCCGCCTTCCACGCGGCCGGACGCACTCCCGCGAGGAGCACGCCATGAGCATCGAGTGCCCGACCCCGAACCACGAGGACGAGGTCGTCCTGCTGGGCCACGGTGCCGGCGGGCGCCTCACGGCGGAGCTGCTCGAGAAGCTGGTGCTGCCCGCCGTCGGCGGCGGCACGGGCCCGCTGGAGGACGCCGCGCTGCTGCCCGCCCATCCGGAGCTGGTGATGAGCACCGACAGCTTCGTCGTCAGCCCGCTCTTCTTCCCCGGCGGGGACATCGGGTCCCTCGCCGTGCACGGCACGGTCAACGACCTCGCCATGCGCGGTGCGTGGCCGCTCGCCCTGTCCGTGTCCCTGATCGTCGAGGAGGGGCTGCCGCTCGCCGAACTGCGGTCCGTCATGGCCTCGTTGGGCAAGGCCGCCCAGGACGTGGGCGTGCCCGTGATCACCGGGGACACCAAGGTCGTCGGACGTGGTGCCGCCGACCGTCTCTTCATCAACACCACCGGCGTCGGGCAGCGGCACGACCTGCTTCGTCCTTCGGCCGCGTCGGCCCGCCCGGGGGACGTCGTCCTGCTGTCCGGGGCGATCGGTCTGCACGGCACGACCGTGCTGAGCACCCGTGAGGGGCTCGGCTTCGAGAGCGACATCGCCTCGGACAGCCGGCCGCTGCACCGGCTGGTGCGCGCTCTGGCGCCACTGGGCGAGGCGGTCCATGTGCTGCGCGATCCGACCCGGGGCGGCCTGGCGGCCGCGCTCAACGAGATCGCCCGGGACTCGTCCGTCGCCGTGGAGGTCGAGGAGAGTACCGTGCCCGTTCCGGAGGCGGTGGCCTCCGCCTGCGACCTGCTCGGCCTGGACCCGATGGTCGTCGCCAACGAAGGCTGCCTGGTGGCCTTCGTGGACCCCGGTGCGGCCGAAGCGGCGCTGGCCGCGATGCGGTCGCTTCCCGAGGGGGCGCAGGCGGTGCCGATCGGCGAGGTACTGCCGCAGGGCCCGCGGGGACGGGTCATGATGCGGACGCTGGTGGGGGCGCGGCGGATCGTGGAGATGCCGCTCGGCGAGCAACTGCCGCGTATTTGCTGACCGTTGCCCAAGGTGCCTATGTGGGGCGGGTCGGCGGGACGGGTGTGCGGGGCGCGTCGGCGGCGCCCCGTCGGCCCCGCCCCCCTGTATCAGCCGGTCTTCCGCGTCAGCCGGTCTTCCGGCCCCACTTCGGGTCGATCACGGCCCATTCCGTGTCCCACTGCTCCTGCCGCCGCCGGTCCAGCCGGCCGCGCGTGTACCAGCTGATGAGGATCACCGCCGTGCCCGCGCTCACGGCGGCCACCGCGCCCATCACGGCCCCCTGGAACTCCGCCTCGCCGGGCGTCGTGGGCTCGCGCACGAGGTTGCCCCGCGCGTCCAGCCACACCTCGGTCGTGCTGCCGCTCTTGCTTCTCGCGGAGTCGACCCGGGCGACACCGTTCCGGGTCGTACCGTCCGCCGCCTTGTAACGGACGTGGGCCCATACCTGGTTGCCGTCCATGCCGTCCATTCCGTCGACCCCGGGGGCCGGTCGCACGTCCTCGGTGACCACCGCCGGCACCTTGTGCCGGTCGGCCCTCAGCCCGTCCAGATCGCGCTCGACGGCGTGGGCGCTCAGCACGCCCGAGATGATGGCGGCGCCCAGCGCGAGAATCCCGGTGGCGAACAGCAACCAGGCCTCGACGAGGTAGCTACGGCGCCTGAGCGGGTTGCGGCGCAGCCGCCACCACCGCACCCGGCCCTGCCGTCGGCTCCTGATCCGGTTCATGGTCACCACCGCACCGGGGTGCCGTCACGGGCGAGCACCTGTACCGGTGGACGCCGGGGCATGCACCACGTCGGCCGCTGCGGCACATGTCCCAGGCGAAGGATCACCTGTGGGTGGCGGCCCGCGGTGACGTCCGTCCGCAGGCGGGCGCGCAGTGCGGGCAGCTCGAGGGGTTGCGTGTGGGAGGCGGCCATGACGTCGAGGGCCGCCGCGTGGAGCAGCATGCGCTGCAGGGCCTCCCCCGAGCGCAGCCAGTCCGGGCGGCGGTCCTGGGGGGTGGACAGGACGACGACGGTGCCGGTGCCCTTGCCGTGGCCGCGGGCGGAGACGCGGTGCCGATGGGCGCGGAACAGGTACTCGCGGCCGGCCAGCAGCGTGGCGTCCGGGTGGTGCCAGCAGGCCTCGACGGGCATCCCGTACGGACCGACGCAGTGCGCCAGCTCGGTGGCGTGCCCGATGTCCGCGCGGTGCGCGTCCTCCGCGGTGCGCACCAGCCCGGCGAGCAGGGCCAGCTGCTCCGGGTCGTCGACGATCTGGAGGGTGGCGCCCTCGGCCCGGACCTGCTCGTGCAGGTCGCCGAGGATCTCGTCCGCGACCGGCTCGGCACCGAACCGCCCCCGGTGGGTGTACCGGCGGAGCATCCCCTGGGCCAGCAGCGTCACCTCGGGGGAGCTCGGGACGTGGGCCGCGTAACCGACGCGCGCCAGGTAATGGGAGTCCCCGGGGTCCGGCAGGAGGTCGACGACGGGCCGGAAGCCGAGCTGCCGCACGGCGAGCCGCACGTTGAACAGTGCCGCTCCGCAGGCGATGACGGCCTCCCTGCCGAGCGGGTCGGTCAGCACCATCCGCCGGCCGCCGTCCAGGTGCACCTCGAAGCCGCGGTCGTGCCCCTCGTCGACGAAGCACCAGGGCTGGCTGTTGTGCGGCGAGGGCGCGAGCGAGGCGGCGCGGGCCAGGTGAAGGGCGGCGCGGCCGGGCTTGTCATAGGTGACCGACATGATGCATCCCGCCTTTCGCGAAACGTCCACCTCCAGAGTCCGCGCCGACCGCTCCCGGGCACATGGGCCGACCGACCCGTCTGCCCGGTCTCAGCGGCCCTGCCTGGGCCGATACCTGCGGGGTGCCGGCGCCGCGGCTCTGCGGACCGCGGGCCTGCGCCGGAGCCGCGGGCGTGGTGTCCGCAGGGCGGTGCCCGCGGGGCGGCCGCGCCGAAAAGCCTTGGGGGCCACGGCCGTTCGGCCCCTCGGCGCGGGCCGTGCGGCACTTCAGGCGGCGGTCGGGGAGCGGTTCGCTGGAAGTGTTGGAGGAGGTTGTCATGTCAAGCCAGCCATGGTCCGTCGCTCGCTGCCGCCGGCACCGCCACGCCGCCCTGCTCACCACGGCGCTGGCGCTCCCGGCCCTCGCCCTCACCGCCTGCGGCACGGACACCGCCGCACCCGGCACCCCGGCCGACACCGGCCGTCTCTCCGGCCCGTCCGCCGGCACAGGGACCTCGGGCGGCACCTCGGGCGCCCCCGCACCCTCGGCCGCCACACCGTCCACGTCCACGCCGCCCGTGACCACGCCCTCGGCGCCTCGGACGAGCGGGTCCGGCGGTACCGGCGGTACCGGCGCGAAGAGCATCCGCACGGCCGTCTACTTCCTGCACGGTCAGAAGGTCTCGCCCGCTCCGCGCGCCGTGACCGCACCCGCGACCGCCACCGCGGCGGTACGGGCACTGCTGGCCGGGCCCAACGGCTACGAGGCCCGGCACGGCCGCACCACCGCCGTCCCGTCCGGAACACGGCTGCGCTCACTCGTCATCCGGAACCACGTGGCCACCGTCGACCTCTCCGGCCGGTACGACGACGGAGGCGGCAGCCTGTCCATGCAGGAGCGGCTGGCTCAGGTCGTCTTCACCGTCACCCGCTTCCCCACCGTGCACAAGGTCGCCTTCGAGGTCGACGGCAAGCCGGTGCACCACTTCGGGGGCGAGGGCATCGTGCTCAACGGCCCCGTCGGCCGGGCCGACTTCGAGAACGTGTCCCCCGCCGTCCTGGTCGAATCCCCGCTGATCGGCGACGCCGTCCGCACCCCGGTGCGGGTCTGGGGCAGCGCCGACACCTTCGAGGCCGAGTTCCGGCTGAAGGTCACCGACACCACCGGGCACACCGCAGCCGACGTCCTGGTCAGGGCGACGTCGGGCACGGGCACCCGCGGCACCTTCGACGTGACCTTCCCCTACAAGGCCGCCCGCACCGGACCGGGCCTGCTCACGGCGTACTTCGTGTCGCCTGCTGACGGCCGGCCCGTGACCGTCGACACCGTGCCGCTGACCGTGAACCGCTGACACCGGCCCACGGCACGAGGACCCCGGCGCGATCATCGCGCCGGGGTCATCAACTGCGGTTCGTCCGGCCTTCCCTGGGCCTTGGCGGACTACGCCTTGGCGGCGGGAGGATGGTGGCCACGGCCCAGCCGCCGCGCCAGCAGGACCAGCGCGACGACGACCGGGATCAGCAGCGGGACCAGTGGCAGGCCGATCACCGAGGCGACCAGCCCGAGGCAGAAGATCGCCAGGATCGCGGCGGTCAGGTACAGCACCGCCTCGGCCGTCATCGTCGGGATCTGACGGAAGGTCATGATGCGCCTCCCTCCGGGGAGTTGTGCATGCGGTCAGCGGTTCTCCCGCTCCTGGATCAGTTCACCGGCGACCCGCGCCGCCCACGTCTCGATCGCGGGGAAGTCGCGGTAGTCGCCGCCCTTTCCGTTGCGCACGATCATCTTGGCGATACGCCCCTTGGCGCCCTCCTGCAGGCAGCCGCCGAAGGTGACGTGTTCACGGACGTCGAGCCGGTTCATGGCACGCCGTACGCCGGCCACGGGCGGGATGTCCTTCTCGGACGCCGAGGCGTCCAGCGGGCCGCTGCTGAAGAACCACAGCGGGCGGCCGGCGAGTGCGCGGCGGTTGCGGCGCACGAACCGGCGGGCGTCCTTGTGCCAGCGTCCGGCGTACAGTCCGCCGCCGACCACGACCGCGTCGTAGCGCGTCACGTCGTCGACGGAGCGCGCCGGGAGTGCCTCGGCGGCGAGCCCTGCCTTGGACATGACCTCGGCCACGGCCTCGGCGATCTGCGCGGTGGATCCGTTGGTCGTCCCGTAGGCGACCAGAACATTGGCGGGCATGACTGTCAGCCTCCTCTCACGTCCTGCGCAGCCAGTCGTCGGCCACGCCGTGCAGGGCCTGTGCCTGGGGCTCGATCTTGGCGTCGTCCAGCCGGAAGGTGAGCTTGTCGACCACGGCGACGACACCGTCGATCTGCCGGGTCATGGACAGGGCGATCTCCTTCTCGCTCTTGCGCTCCATGTGGCCGGTCAGCGTGACCACGCCTTCCGTCACGGAGACGCCGATGCTGCGCGGCGGCAGCCACAGTGCGCGTACCAGCACCTCCTCGATCACCTCGGTGCGAATCCTCGCGTCGGGCCGCAGGAAGACCGTCAGCAGGTCACGGCGGGTGACGATGCCCACGAGCCGGTCCGCCTCGTCGAGGACGGGCAGCCGTTCGATGCGGTGCTGGGCCATGATCCGTGCGGCGGCGACGATGGTGTCGTCCGCGTGCACCGTGATGGGCGGTTCGGTCATCAGCTGTCCGGCGGTGCGTGCCCTGGACTTCGCGGTGTGCTTCCTGGCGCCCCGTGTCAGGCCGGCCAGCCGGGACCTCTTCTTCGGCTCGAAGGGATCGGGGGTGTCCGCCTGGCGGGCCATCAGGTCGGTCTCGGAGATGACTCCGATGACCTTGTCGTCCTCGTCGACGACCGGCAGTCCGCTGATGCGGTGCTCGCCGAGCCGGCGCGCAACCTCCTTGAACGGGGTGCCGTATTCGGCGCGGACGACCTCCGTGCTCATCACGGAGCCGACCTTGTTGTGCTTCATGACTGTCCCTCCTCAGCGGAGTCGGCGCAGATACGGGTCTTGGGGCCTGCGCGGCACGAGGCGTACCCGTGCGTCCAGCACGGTGGTTCCGCCAGGGCTCGCGAGGACGGGATTGAAGTCGGCCTCGGCCAGCTGCGGCAGGTCGCTCGCCATCCGGGACAGCCGCAGCAGCAGCTGCTCGAGCTCTTCGAGGTCGACGGGGCGAGCGCCGTCCGCTCCGAACAGGAGCGGGGCGCAGCGCGGGGCCGTGATCAGGTCGTGCACGTCGTGGTCGGTGAGCGGGGCGAGCCGCGCGGCGTGATCGGCGAGCACCTCGGTGGCGGTACCGCCGAGGCCGAACAGCACGAGCGGGCCGAAGACCTGGTCCTGGACCACGCCGGCGAACAGTTCGGTGCCGCGGTCGGCGAGCGGCTGCAGGACCACTCCGGTGAGCAGCCCGGCGAAGCGGGTCTCCAGGTCCCGGAAGGCGGCGCGCACCTGGGACTCGCCTCGCAGGTCGAGGTGGACGGCGTGCTCGACGGTCTTGTGCAGCAGTCCGGGCCAGTACCCCTTCATCACCACGCGGCCGTCGGCGCCGCGCAGGCGGTCGGCGGCGAGGGCGGCGTCGTCCTCGGTCTCGGCCCAGGCCCACTGCGACTGCCGGATGCCGTAGCAGCCGAGGAGTGCGGCGCAGGAGCGCGGGTCGAGCCAGCCGCCGTCCGGGTGCGCGTCGAGGTAGGTCTCGACGACTGCGTGGGCGCGCTCCGTCTCGACGCCGTCGAGGGCGGGGACGGTCCCGGCGGGCCGGGCCAGCCAGTCGGCACGCTGGACCGCGTGGGCCAAGGCCCGTGCCGCCGCGTGCGGTTCGGCGTACGAGGGGACGGAGCCGCCGTCGGCCCTCAGCAGTTCGACCGGCAGGGCCTGTTCGAGCCGGATCACGGCGACGGGCTTGGTCCGTCGCGCGGGGGCGCGGGTGAGGGCCCGGACGAGGTCGTCGCCCGTGGCCTCGGCCACCGCCGTCGGGACGAGAGCCACCAGTACGGCGTCGACACCGCTGTGCCGCATGATCCGGTCCACGCATTCGGCGAGTTGCTCCTCCGTGACGGCGGCGCTCGCGTCGACGGGGTTGGTGACGGCGGCGCCGTCGGGCAGGACGGCGAGCAGGTCCTCGATCAGCTGCGGCGTCGGCACCGGCAGGGTCAGCCCGGCCTCGGCACAGGCGTCGGCCGCGAGGACACCGGCTCCGCCGGCGTTGGTGACGATCGCGATACGTCCGCCCGCGGGCAGCGGCTGGGAGTGCAACAGGGCCGCCGTCTCCAGGAGTTCGCCGACCGAGCGGGTGGCGGTGACGCCCGCCTGGGTGAACAGCGCGCCGCGCGTCATGGTGCGGGTGGCGGCCGCGGCGGTGTGCGAGGCGGCGGCGCGCCGGCCGGCGGCGGTGCGGCCGGCGTCGACGGTCAGCACGGGAATGCGGCGCGCCACGCGGCGGGCGGTGCGGGAGAAGGCGCGAGGGTTGCCGAACGACTCCAGGTGCAGCAGGGCCAGGCCGGTGCGGTGGTCGCTCTCCCACCACTGGAGCATGTCGTTGCCGCTGACGTCGTACTTGTCGCCCAGCGACGCGAACGTGGACACGCCGATGCCGAGCCGGGACAGCCCGTCCAGCAGGGCGATGCCGACGCCGCCGGACTGCACCGCGACACCGGCCGTGCCGGGCCGCGGGTGGGTGGCCGCGAAGGTGGCGTCCAGACGCAGCTGGGGGTCGGTGTTCGACACTCCCAGGCAGTTCGGGCCGACCATGCGCATGCCGTAGGTGCGGCAGGCGGACATGAGCGCCTGCGCCTGGTCGGCGTCGAGTCCGGCGGTGACCACGAGCAGGGCGCGCACGCCGGCCTTGCCGCACTCCTCGGCCACCGGGGCCACGCCCGCGGCGGGTACGGCGACGACGGCGAGGTCGGGAGTCCGCGGCAGGGCGCTGACCGAGGGGTGGGAGGGCACGCCGAGGATGGAGGTCGCGGCGGGGTTCACCGCGAACACGCGCCGGGTGTAGCCGCCTGCCTTCAGATGGTGCAGGATCGCCCGGCCCACCGAGCCCGGTTTGCGTCCGGCGCCGACGACGGCGACGGTCTTCGGCCGCAGCAGCGGTTCGAGGCTGGCCACGTCGGCGGCCCGGCCGCGCTCCTCCACCGCCGAGAGGTAGGTGTCGTCCTGGGTGAGTTCGATGGTGCAGCGCACCTCGGGGCCCTCGAAGCGGCGGGCGGTGTGCAGGCCGAGGTCGGCGAAGAGCCGGAGCACCTCGCGGTTCTCGCTGAGCGCGTCGGCGGTGAAGGCCGTGACGCCCTCCGCGCGCGCCGTCGAGACGAGGTGCTCGACGAGCAGCGTCCCGACACCGCGGTGGTGCAGCCCCTCGGCGACCGCGATGGACATGTCGGCCTCGGTCCCGGTGCCGCCGGTGTCGTACTCGGCGAGACCGATCACCTGGCCCGACCGTTCGGCCATCAGTGCCCGGTATCCGGGGCGGGGCGCGGCGCAGGCACGGTCGGCGGCCATCTCGGCCGAGCGCCGGCTCACGCCGAAGAACCTCAGCCGCAGGTTCTCGGGGGACATCTCCTCGTACAGTCCCTGCAGTTGATCGTGGTCGCCGGGGCCCACGGTACGGATGCACACGGTGGTGCCGTCCGCGAGCAGTGCGTGGACCGAGGGCCCACTGGGCTTGTCGTCCGTCATCGCGGATCTCCTCCAGGTGTCTGTTCTCTTCGAGCGTCCGGCGTAACGGTGCGGGGTCCCATGGGCTGACCGGCGGTGACTTGGGGGCCGGACGGCCCTCGGTCCACGGCGGTGGGCGCAGCGACCCCGCCGTTCACCGCGACTCCTGGTGAGCGGCCCGGCCGGCCACGGCCCGTACGCCGCGCACGGCCAGTTCGGCGAGGAGCACCGTGGCCGCGGTCCCCAGGCACACCAGCCACTCGGCGACGTCGAGCGGCACGGTGCCGAAGACGCCGCGCGCCCAGGGCAGGTGGACGGCGGCAATCTGCACGGCCAGCACGCCGGCCAGGCACAGCCACAGCGTCCGGTTGCGCAGCTGGTAGCGCCCCAGCAGGGGGCCGTCGTCCGCCCGGGCGACCAGGGAGTTGAACAGCTGGTACAGGACGAACGTGGTGAAGGCCATGGTCAGGGCGGTGTCCGTGCCGACGCGGGGCCGGGCCAGCGCGAGGACGGCGACGGTGCCCGCGGCCATGACCGCGCCGGCCCGGCCGATGGCGGACAGCCTGCGGGCGTCCAGGATGCGTTCGTCCGGGTCGCGCGGCGGGCGCCGCATGACGTCGTCGCGGGCGGGGTCGACGGCCAGGGCCATCGCGGGCGGACCGTCCATGATGATGTTGATCCACAGCAGCTGGGCCGCGGTCAGCGGGGCGGGGAGCCCGGCCAGTGAGGCCCCCAGCAGGGTGAGGATGGCACCGATGTTGGTGGCCAGCTGGAAGCGGACGAACTTGACGATGTTGGCGTAGATGGCGCGGCCCTCGCGGACCGCGCGCACGATCGTCGAGAAGTCGTCGTCGGTGAGGACCACGTCGGCGGCTTCCTTGGCCACGTCCGTGCCGGTGCGGCCCATGGCCACCCCGATGTGGGCGGCCCGCAGCGCCGCCGCGTCGTTCACGCCGTCGCCCGTCATGGCGACGATGTGGCCGCGGCTCGTCAGTGCCCGTACGACCGCGACCTTGTGCTCGGGCGCGACGCGGGCCAGGACGCCGATGTCGTCGATGCGCTCGGCCAGTTCGCCCTCGGGCATCCGGTCCAGCTCGGTACCCGTCACCACCTCGCCGCCGATGCCGACCTCACGGGCGACGGCCGCCGCGGTGTCGGCGTGGTCGCCGGTGATCATCTTGACGGCGACTCCCGCGGTGCGGCACACCGCCATCGCCTCGCGGGCCTGCGGCCGCGGCGGATCGGCGATGCCGGCGATCGACACCAGGGTCAGCCCCGTGAGTCCGGAACCGTCCACCCGGCCGTCCGCCACGGCCGTCGCGGCGCCGAGGACCCGTAGCCCGGAGGCGCCCAGCTTCGCCGTGACGGACAGGACCTCGCTCCTGCGCCGGTCGTCGAGCGGGCGCACGCCCTCGCCGGTGAGCACGTCCGCGCACCGGTCGAGCAGGACGTCCACCGCGCCCTTGACGTGCACGCGGGTCCGCCCGCCGGGTTCGGTGTGGAAGGTGGCCATGTACTTGGTGGCGGCGTCGAAGGGGAGTTCACCGTCGCGGGGCCGCTCGGCGCGCAGGCGATCCGCGTCCACTCCCGCCTTGGCGGCCAGCACCACCAGCGCGGCCTCGGTGGGGTCGCCGACGAAACCGTCGCCCGTCACGTGGGCGTCGTTGCACAGCGCGAAGGGCGTCACCGCGTACCGCAGTTCGCCGGAGCGGGCGGTGCCGTCGCCGATCCTGCCGTGCGTGGTGTACCCCTCGCCGGTGACGTCGTAAAGCCGGCCGGCGGTCCACAGGGACCGTACGGTCATCTCGTTGAGCGTGAGGGTGCCGGTCTTGTCGCTGCACACCACGGTCGCCGCGCCGAGCGACTCCACGGAGGCCAGGCGTTTGACGATGGCGCCGCTGCGGGCCATGCGGTACACGCCGAGCGCCAGGGTCAACGCCATGACGGCGGGCAGCCCTTCGGGAATGGCGGCGACCGCCAGGGCGACGGCGCGCAGCCCGAGGCCGGACAGCGACTCGCCGTGTGCGAGCGCCGCGACGGCGTACAGGAGGACGGCGACGCCGCTCAGCAGCGCCAACCGCCTTCCCAGACTGTCGAGTTGGATCTGGAGCGGGCTCGGTGGCTCGACGTCCGCGCGCAGCGCCTCGGCGATGGCGCCGAGTTCGGTGCGCATGCCGGTGGCCGTGACGACCATCTCGGCGCGGCCACGCGTCAACGCGGTGTTCATGAAGAGCATGCCGGTGCGCTCGGCGAGCGGCCCGGGAGCGCCGTCGCCCGGCGCGAGGGGCGCGGCGGACTTGGCGACGGGCTGCGACTCGCCGGTCAGGGCGGCCTCGGCGACCTCGACCGACCGGGCGACGAGCAGTCTCCCGTCTGCGGGCACACGGTCGCCCGCCTCCAGCAGGACGACGTCCCCGGGAACCAGGCCGTCCGCCTCCACGACCTTCTCGGTACCGGCACGGCGGACCCTGGCGGTCGGCACGAGCATCCGGCGCAGCGCCTCCAGGCTGCGCTCGGCGCGCCGCTCCTGGAGGTAGCCGAGGACCGCGTTGATCTGCAGCACGACCGTGATCACCACGGCGTCCCGGATGTCCCCGATGACCGCGGCGACGACGGCGGCGATCAGCAGGATGCCGATCAGCCAGTTGCGGAACTGGTCCAGGAACTTCAGCCACTCGGGCCGGCGAGCGGGTTCGGCCAGCCGGTTGGGCCCGTGGACGGCCGCGCGTTCGGCGACCTGCCGGGCCCCGAGTCCCGTACCGGGATCGACGGCGAAGCGGGCCGCCACCTGCGCGGGGGACGACCGGTCGATCTCCCCGTACCGCGCGGTGTGCGCGATCTCGGCCGCTGTCGGCCCGTCCACGGCTACGCCTGCCCTCCCGGGACCACGGCGACGGGGCAGTGGGCCCGGTCCACGAGGGTCCGGCCGGCCGAGCCCGGCACCATCTCCAGAGCCCTGTGGTGGGTCGCGATCACGACCAGCTGGGCTCCGGCGCTCGCCTCGACGAGCGCTCGTCCGCCACGGCGCCGGGTGCGCCGGTCCTGGACGCTCACGCCGGGGTACTTCTTCCGCAACCCGGTGAGCGGCCGTCGTACGGCATCGGCCCGCGTGCGCAGGACCAGCAGGTCCGCGCCGCGCTCCGCGGCCTCCGCGAAGGCGAATTCCGCGGCGGCGGCGCAGGTGCCGTCCGCCAGCACCACGGGGCCGTGCCGCACGGTGCGGCCGCGCACCACCAGCAACGGGCAACGCCCGTGAGACGTCAGGCGGCCCGTGACGCCGGCCGGCCGCCGGCCGTCCACCACGGTGAGCGACGCGGTGCGCGACTCGATCTCCAGCACGTGCACCGGATCGCCCATCAGAACGTCACTGGTGATCGTCACGTTCGGTGCGACTTTGCGGGCGTGCCGCTCGGCCTCGCCCAGGCTGTCGTTCACACGGTCGCGCAGTCCGGCACCGTCCGGGTCCCAGGGCGGCACGCCGGGCCGCACGCGCGCCGGTGCCCAGGCGAGGGCGTGCGCCAAATGCAGTCCCGTGCCGCGCCGTTCGGCCTCCAGCGCCGCGGTCTCCACCACGGCCAGACCAGACGGCGATCCGTCCACACCCACCACAACCGGACCGTTCATGACAGCCCTCCCGCCTCCGGCATGCTCCCGGCCTGCCTCTGTGCGAGGCACGGTCGGAGCGGCATCGTCCGGCGGGGACCGTGCCCGCCCTTGCCGGCGGGACGGCCCCCGCCTCCCTGACGCGCCCCAGCCTCCGTCCGCCCGGTTCCGGCCGCAGTGGGCCGTACGGGCCCAATGGCGCACCGTCCGGCCCTGCCTCTGCGCTCGTGCGGCGGCCAGCCTGGAGGTGGGAGGACTTTGCGCGGCAACGCCGTGCCAAGAGTGGAGGTGCGCCATGACCGGACCCGTCGTCGTCGGACTCGACGGCTCTCCCGCCAGCGTCACGGCCGCGTGGTGGGCCGCGCGCGAAGCCGTGGACCGGAAGCTGCCCGTCGTGCTGCTGCATTCCTGGACCACCCAGCCGCTCGACGTGCCCATCGCCCAGGAGGCCCTCAGCAAGCAGCGCTACGGAGGCCAGGTGCTGCAGCGGATGGAGACCGAGCTACGGCACCGGTACGCACAGCTCGACCTGACGACGGAGCTGGTCTCGGCCTCCGCCTCTCAGGCCCTGCTGGACGCGAGCGACAGCGCGTCGCTGCTGGTGCTCGGCTCCCGCGGACACGGTACGGTCAGCGGCTTCGTGCTGGGCTCCATCAGCCTGCACGTCCTCGGACTCTCCCGGTGCCCCACCGTGACCGTACGGGCGGACGACCCCACCGTGGAGACCGGCTGGGGACACCCGGCCGCGGCCGACCGGCAGGAGATCGTCGTCGGCATTCAGGAGACCGGGCCGGCCGCCGACCCGCTGCTGGAGTTCGCCTTCACCTGCGCCGACCTGCACCGGGCCCGGGTGCGCGCGGTGCGGGCGCTGCCGGTGTCGTCCCTGGTCACGCACCCGCACATCGGACACTCCAGCGAGGGATACGAGGCGGACGAACACGGCCGGCTGGCCGCCGCGCTCGCACCGTGGCGGCAGAAGTTCCCCGACATCGACGTCGTGGACCATGTCGCCCGCGGCCCCGCCGCGCAGGTGCTGCTCGACGCCTCCGCCCACGGCATGCTCACCGTCCTGGGCCGACGGCGCCACCCCTCGCCGCTCACGTGGAAGCTCGGCCCCGTCGCGCACGCGGCCCTGCACCACGCGGCGTGCCCCGTGGCCGTCGTCCCCCACGACTGAGACGCAGCGGACGAGCGAGGCACACCATGGCCACCGTCAACGCGAGGAAGCAGTTCCGCCGGCTGATCACGGCCCTGTTCGTGCCGCCGACGCCCGAATCCGTCCTGCTGTCCGTGACCACCGTGGCGCTCGTCGCGGGCGGCGTCAGCCGGCTCGCCGGCGCTCCGGGCCTCGCCGACCTGTTCTGGGGCCTCGGCACGGTCGCCGCCGTGATTCCGGCGATCGGCTGGGTGCTCGACGCCCTCCGGCACCGCCGCGCCGGCGTCGACCTGATCGCCGTCCTCGCGCTCGGCGGCACCCTGGCCGTGCACGAGTACCTGGCGGGAGCGCTCATCGCGCTGATGCTCGCCTCCGGCCGCACCCTGGAGGCGGCGGCGCAGCGACGCGCCTCGCACGACCTGCGGGCCCTGCTGGAACGCGCGCCGCGCACCGCACGGATACGTACCGCGACCGGTGTGAGCCAGGTCCCCTCGTGCGAGGTCGCCGTCGGCGACCTCCTGGTCGTGGGCCCGGGTGAAGTGGTGCCCGTGGACGGCCGGGTGGCCGAAGTGCCCGCCGCGCTGGACGAGTCGGCGCTGACCGGAGAGCCGCTCACCGTGCGCCGGGCGCCGGGCGAGCCGGTGCGCAGCGGAGTGGTCAACGCGGGCGGCGCCTTCGAACTGCGCGCCACCGCGACCGAGGAGGACAGCACCTACGCCGGGATCGTACGACTGGCCCGGCAGGCGGGCGCCGAGGCGGCTCCGGTGGTGCGGCTGGCCGACCGGTACGCGGCCTGGTTCCTGCCGCTGTCCCTGGCGGTCGCCGGACTGGCCTGGCTGGTCAGCGGCTCCGCCGTGCGGGCGGTCGCCGTCCTGGTGGTGGCCACGCCGTGTCCGTTGCTGCTGGCGGCTCCGGTGGCCGTCGTCTCCGGTCTGTCCCGGGCCTCCCGGCTCGGGGTGGTGGTACGCGACGGAGGGGCGCTGGAGAACCTGGGCCGGGCCAGGACGCTGCTGCTGGACAAGACGGGCACCCTCACCCGCGGCCGGCCCCGCGTCCTGGACGTGGTCGCGGCGCCGGGCCGGCAGTCGGCCGAGGTGCTGCGGCTGGCGGCCTCGCTCGACCAGTACTCCCCGCACGTGCTGGCCCAGGCCGTCGTCGACGCGGCACGCGAACGGGGCCTTCGCCTCGCCGAGCCTTCGGATGTGTCGGAGGAGCCCGGCCGGGGTGCGTCGGGCACGGTGGCGGGGCAGCGGATGACGATCGGCAAACGTGACGAGGACACTCAACTGCCCAACTGGGCACGGTCGGTGGAGAACCGGGCGCTGCTGGACGGAGCGGCGGTGGCCTGGCTGTCGGTGGACGGCGCCCCGTTCGGTGCCGTGCTGTTGCGCGACCCGCTGCGTCCGGACGCGCCGCGCACCCTGCGCCGGCTGCGCGCCTCCGGCATCCGGCGGCTCGTGATGCTGACCGGCGACCGTGCCGCCCCCGCGCGCGAGGTGGGCGCCGTCCTCGGACTCGACGACGTGCGCGCCGCTCTCACCCCGGCCGGCAAGGTCGCGGCGGTCCGCGCCGAACGCGAGCACGCGGTCACCGTCATGGTGGGCGACGGCGTGAACGACGCACCCGCCCTCGCCGCCGCGGACATCGGCGTGGCGATGGGCGCCCGGGGCTCCACCGCCTCCTCGGAGGCGGCCGACATCGTCCTGACCACCGACCGGGTGGACCGGCTGGCCGACGCCGGGGCCATCGCCGTACGGGCGCGGCGCATCGCCGTACAGAGCGCGCTCGGCGGCATGGCGCTGTCGCTGGCCGCCATGGCCGCCGCCGCGTTCGGCCTGCTCCCGCCGGCCGCCGGCGCGCTGCTGCAGGAGGGCATCGACGTGGCGGTGATCCTCAACGCCCTGCGGGTACTGCGCGACGACCGGCAGGGACGGCCGGTGTTGCCGCCGTCGACGGAAGCTCTCATCCACCGCTTCGCCGCGGAACACGACGACCTCCAGGACGTGCTGGACGCCGTGCGCGACGCCGCCGACCGGCTGTCCGACGGCGCGGGCCCGGAGTCCCTGGCCGCGGTGCGCGAGGTGCACCGGCTGCTCACCGAACGCCTGCTGCCGCACGAGTACGCCGAGGAACACGAGCTGTATCCCGCGCTCGCCCCGACGCTCGGCGGCCCCGAGGCGACGGCCACCATGAGCCGCGCGCACGCGGAGATCGAACGGCTCGCCCGCCGCGTCGCCACCCACCTCACACTGACCGGCCCCGACGGGTCCCTGTCCGCGGAGCAGCTCGACGACCTGCGGGCCTGCCTCTACGGCCTGCACAGCGTGCTGCGGCTGCACTTCACGCAGGAGGAGGAGAGCTACTTCTCCCTCGCCCTCTGAGTGCCCGCCCGCGGACCACGTCCCACGAGGAGACGACATGAGCGACCGCCGGGAACACACGGACACGGAACGGCCGGTCCTGGACTGCGCCGGCCTGGTGAAACGGTTCGGCGACCGCACCGCCGTCGACGACGTGAGCCTGCACATCGCGCCGGGCGAGACGTACGGGCTGCTCGGCCCCAACGGAGCGGGAAAGACGACGACGATCCGGATGGTGTGCGGGCTGCTGCGCCCCGACGCCGGATGCGTGCGCGTGGCGGACCGCCCGGTGACCGCCGCGGCCGGGCCCGCCAAGCAGCTGATCGGCTTCGTCCCGCAGGACGTCGCGCTCTACCCCGACCTCAGTGTCCGCGAGAACCTCCGCTTCTTCGGGCGGCTCTACCGGCTGCCGCGCCGCCGCCTGGAGCGCCGTGTCGAGGACGTGCTGGACCTCGTCGATCTGACCGCCCGGGCGGACGACCGCGTCGAATCGCTGTCGGGCGGCATGCGCCGGCGCCTCAACATCGGTGCGGGACTGGTGCATTCACCGACCCTGCTGGTGCTGGACGAGCCCACCGTGGGCGTCGACCCGCAGAGCCGGCACGCGATCCTCGAGAGCGTCACCCGGTTCGGCGAGGAGGGCATGGCCGTCCTCTACACCACGCACTACATGGAGGAGGCGGAGCGTCTGTGCGACCGGGTCGGCATCATCGACCGCGGCCGCCTGGTCGCCGAGGGCAGCCCGCGCGAGCTGGTGCGGCTGGTGGCCGAGCGCGACCGGGTCCGGCTCACGGCGGCCGGGGGGCTGTCCGCGTACGCGGAGGCCTGCCGGCGCCTGCCCCGCGTCGAGGGTGTCGCTCGCGGCGGCCACCAGGGCGACGTGGTCGAACTGGTCGTCAAGGACGCGCGCAGCCTGCTGCCGGAGCTGCTCGACCTCGCCCACTCCCAGGCCGTCGACATCCGCAGCGTGGAGATCGACGAGCCCGATCTGGAGGCCGTGTTCCTCCACCTGACCGGCACCGCCCTGCGGGAGTGAACCACCGTGCGCGCCGTACTCGCCATCGCCGCCAAGGACCTGCGCCAGCGCCTGCGCGACCGGTCCGCCTGGGTGCTCGTGTTCCTGGCGCCGGTCCTGATCTCCGCGCTGATGGCGCTCGCGTTCACCGGCAACGACGAGTTCCACGCGAACATCGGGGTCGTGGACCTGGACCGCGGCCCGGCCGCCGCGGGCCTCACCCAGGTCCTCAGGAGCCCCGAGCTCAGGAAGACGGTCCGGGTGACGCCGTACGGCAGCGAGGCCGCGGCCCGGCGGGCGGTGGACGCGGCCGACGTGCAGGCGGCCGTCGTCGTGCCCGAAGGGTTCACCGCCTCCCTGCACGGCGGCAGCGCCGCACCCGTGCGGGTCCTGGGAAACGTCGACTACGGCCTGCAGGCCCAACTCGCCCGCGCCGTCACGGAGTCGTACGTCGCCCAGGTCAACGCCGACCGGCTGTCGGTCGCCACGGCCGTCACCGCGGGCGCACCTCGGCAGGACATCCCCCGGCTCGCGGCGAAGGCCGCCCTGCTGCGGCTGCCGGAGGACGTGCGGGCCCAGGGGCTGCCCGACGACCCGCTGAAGGTGATCAGCTACTTCGGGCCGAGCATGGGCATGTTCTTCGTGCTGTTCACCGTCGGTTTCGGGGCGCGCAGTTACTTCGTCGAACAGCAGCAGGGCACCCTCGACCGGATCGCGGCCGCGCCGGTCGGGCGGGGCGCCCTGCTGATCGGCAAGTCGGTCTCGACGTTCGTGTACAGCCTCGCCGGACTCGCCACGGTGACGATCGTGTCCTGGCTCGCCTTCGGCGCCCGCTGGGCCGATCCGCTCGGGGTCGCCGCGCTCAGTGTGGCCATGGCGGTGTGCGTGGTGTGTCTGACCGCGCTGGTCATCGCGCTCGTGCGGACCGAGCAGCAGGCCCAGGGGCTCGCGTCGGTCCTCGTCTTCGCGCTGGCCCTGCTCGGCGGCAACTTCGTGTTCGCGTCCGGCACCACACCGATGATCCGCCGGCTCGCGCAGTTCACGCCCAACGGCTGGGCGCTGCGCGGCTTCACCGACCTGGGTACCGGGGTGCGCGGCTGGGACGCCGTGGGCGCCCCGCTGCTGGGCATCGCCGCGTTCTCGGCGGTCGTGGCAGTGGTGACCGCGGTGCTGCTCCGGCTGAGGAGGACGCCATGACCGCTCTCGCCGTCACCCGGGCCACCCTGACGCGCGTCCTGCGCGACCGGACGGCCCTGTTCTTCATGGTGCTGCTCCCCGTCGCCATCATCGTCGTCATCGGTGTCACGGTGCGCGGCTTCGACCAGTTCCGGGTGGGACTCGTCTCCGATCCGCGATCCGGGCCCGTGGCGCAGGAGTTGGCGACGGACCTGACGAAGGCGCCGGGGCTGCGTACCCGTGCGTACGCGGACGCCGGCGCGGCGCGGACCGCGCTGCGCCGCGCCGAACTGGACGCGGTGATCGTCGTGCCCGCACATCTCGACGAGGACGTACGGGCCGGGCGGTCCGCCACCGTCCGGGTGCTGGTGGAACCCTCGGGCAGCGCGGGGCACGCGGCCGTGTCCTCGGTGTCCTCCGTGGTGGCCGGCCATGCCGCGCGGCTGCAGGCAGCCCGCTTCGCCACCGACCAGGCAGGCGGGACCTTCGACGGCAACCTCGCCGCCGCCCGCCAGGCCGAACGGGCCTCCTCCCCCATCGCCGTCCGGGCCGAGACCGTCAACGGCCAGAGCGACTACCTGCCGCTGGGCTACAGCTACAGCACGCCGACCATGCTGGTGCTGTTCGTGTTCATCAACGCCCTCGCGGGCGGTGCCGCCATCGTGCAGACACGGCGGACCGGGGTGTACACGCGGGCGCTCGCGGCCCCGGTCTCCGCCCGCATGCTCGTGGCCGGCGAGACGATCGCGTACTTCCTGCTGGCCCTGCTGCAGTCCGTGCTGATCGTGGGCATCGGCGCGCTGGCCTTCGACGTGGCCTGGGGTGACCCCCTGGCCGCGGGCGTCCTGGTCACCGTGTGGGCGCTGGTCGGCACCGGGGCCGGGGTCCTGGCGGGGGCCGTGTTCCGCACGCCGGAGCAGGTGCACTCCGTCGGTCCCGCGCTCGGCATCGGGCTCGGCATGCTGGGCGGGTGCATGTGGCCGCTGGCCCTGGTGCCGGGCTGGCTGCGCGCCATGGGGCACGCGGTCCCCCAGGCATGGGCGGTCGACGCGTGGACGACGCTGCTCTCCCGGAACGGGGACCTGGGGGCGATCATGCGGGACCTGGTCGTCCTCACGGGCTTCGCCGTGGTGCTCCTCACCTGCGCGTCCCTGGCACTGCGGCACCGGCTGACCACCGGCCCCGCGGTGTGACCGACCGGCCCACCGGATCGGCCCGTTCGGCCCACGATCGCGGCAACTGCACCAAGGTGTACTGGAGTTGACGAGCTTTCTGCATCGCTTCAGGGGAGGGGAACGCCATGATGACACCTCGTGCCGTGCGCCGCGTCGCGCTGGGTGCCGTGGTGCTGGCCGTCGCGGCCACCGCACCGGCGGCCGCGAAAGGACCGCGTACGCACGACGGATCCGCCGTCGCCACGACCGCCACGCCGGCCCGCGAGGGGACGACGCGCTCCGCGGTCGACAGGGTCGCCGACTTCTACGGCGCCTACCTCGACGTCCTGTACGACTCCGGCCGCAACCGGCTCGCGGACTCCCTGCGCGCCCACTACCTGACCGCGGGACTGCGGGCGGACCTGGCGCGGTGGGAGGCCGCCCACCACAAGGACGGCGTGCTGCGCGCCACGGGCACGCCGATCGCCTGGGAGGTCGTCTACAACGACAGCGGCATGGGGCACTGCTGGACCCGGGTCACGCTCACCTGGCAGGACTCCGGCAACCGTACCCACCGCACGCACCTGATGATCCAGTCCGACCTCGGGTCGCGGTTGATTTCCGGGATCCGCGCCGTGGCATGACCGGGCAGGGCCCGATCGGCCGCACGAAGGACCGGTCGGCCCCTCCCGGGCCGGACGCCGACTGCGCAGGATGACGGTGTGCCCCGCCCGGCGCCAGAGGGCGGCGGCGTCCCGAAGGACTCGGAGGTGACCCGATGGGCACGGTTCCCTCACGGCGGTCGAACGGGCGCCCCACCACCGTTGTGCACCTGCCCTGTGCCCGGCGCACCGTGGGCGTGGAGGCGGTGCTGCGGCTGCCCAGTGTGATGGTGCTGGTGGTCGAGGACGCGTGCACCGTGATCGCGCTACGCGACTGGGAGCGGCGTGAGCCGCACCGCCTGCGCCCCTGGGCCCGCCGTCGCTGGCACGCGGAGGGCCGGCGACTGCGCGCCAAGGAGCTGCGGATGCGGGAGCTGGCCGCACAGTGCCTGGACGCTCCCGACTGACCGAGGGGGTGCGATGAAGGAAACCCTGCCGCTGGGGCGGATCGCCGGCGTCCGGGTCGGTCTGCACTGGAGCGTGCTGGTCATCGTCGCCCTGGTGACCGTGATGCTCGCGGGCGGACGGTTCCCGGACGCCCACCCGGGCCACTCCACCTGGGCCTACGCCGCCCTGGCGTTGCTCACGGCCCTCGTCTTCCTCGCCTCGCTGCTGGCCCACGAGGTCGCGCACGCGGTCGTCGCGCAGCGCAACGGCGTCCAGGTCGACGGGATCACCCTGTGGATGCTCGGTGGCGTCGCACGGCTGCGCAGCGAGGCGCCCACCCCGGCGGCGGAACTCCGCATCGCGGGTGTGGGACCGCTGACCAGCGCGGTGCTGGGCGCGGCGTTCACGGGCCTGGCCCTGTGGCTGGACGCGATCGGCGTCTCCGGCCTGGTCGTGGAGGCGGTCGCCTGGCTGGCCGCGATCAACGTCGTCCTGGCGGTGTTCAACGCCGTTCCGGCCGCCCCGCTGGACGGCGGGCGACTGCTGCGGGCGTATCTGTGGCACCGTACCGGCGATCCGGTCCGTGCCACGCGCAGCGCCTCGGCGGCGGGACGGGCCCTGGGCTGGTTCCTGGTCGTCCTCGGCTTCGCCTCGGTGCTCTTCGAGGGCAACCTGTCGGGCCTGTGGCCCGCACTGATCGGCTGGTTCCTGATCACCACCGCCACCGAGGAGGCCCGCCGGGCCGAACTGGGCGGCGTCCTGGCCGGACTGCCGGTCCGTCAGGTGATGACCCGAGACCCGGTCGTGGTCCGCGCCACGACGACCGTCCTCGAGTTCCTGGCCGAGGGACCTTTCGGCGCCTACCGTCACTCCGCCTTCCCGGTACTCGCCGTGGACGGCACGCCGGCCGGGCTGGTCACGGTGAGGCTCATCAACCGGGTCCCCCTGCAGGCCCGTTCGGCGACCACCGTCGCCGACGTGATGCGCCCTCTCGCGGACGTCGCGACCACGTCCCCCGACGAACCGGTCGTGGACCTGATCCCGCGTCTGGAGGCGAGCACGGACCGCCGCGCCCTCGTCCTCGACGCCGGGCTCCTCGTCGGCATCGTCACCCTCGCCGACATCAGCCGGGCCGTGACCTGGCTGACGGCGACGACCCGACCGCGGACGTGACGGCGCGGCGCCGGACAGGGCCCGTTGGGCACCCGTCCAGTACCCTTCGGCCCGCGCGAGGGCCCGCGGGTGCGGGGCACTGTGGGATCGGAGACACCTTCGGGCGGGAGATCTGCCGGCCCGGGACCTTTCCGAGGAGGCAGCCGTGACCGAAAGCGCCGATGGCAAGGGCATCGTCGTGGGAGTGGACGGTTCCGCGGCCTCACGCGCCGCGCTGCGCTGGGCCGTTGAACAGGCGCACGCCTTCGACGTGGAACTGGTCGCCGTGCACGCCTGGGAGCCGGTCACGGCCTTCGCGCCCTACGCCCCCGTCTCCGCGCGCCCCACTACGGCGGAGCAGCGCGAACGAGCCGCCGAGGTGCTCGCGAGCACCGTGCGCGACGTCTTCGGCTCGCACGTCGACCCCGGCATCCGTGCCGTGCTCGCGGAAGGCCCACCCGCGCACGTCCTGCTCCAGCAGGCACGCGGGGCGCTGCTGCTCGCCCTGGGCCGCGAACCCCGCGCGCAGTGGGGACTGCCCGCGGTGGGCCCGGTGGGCCGCGAGTGCCTGCGCCACTCCACGGTGCCCGTCGTGATGGTGCCCGCCGCCGACCGGTCGGAGCGTCCCGCCCACGGCCGCCGAAGCGCCAGGTCACATCACGCAGCCGGTGTCTCGCGGGGACACCTGGCGAACCGGACCGCACAGGACCGCACGATCGGCACGAGGTGATGACCATGGACGTCCTGGTGGGATACGTGACCGCCCACGGCTCGACACGCGGGATCGCCGAGCACATGGCGGCCGTACTGGACAAGGCGGGGCTGAGAGCCGAGGCCAGGGACCTGCGGACCGTGGACGACGCCGACGCCTACACCGCCTTCGTCCTCGGCAGCGCCGTGCACGGGCAGTCCTGGCTGGAGCCGGCCAAGGAATTCCTGCGCGAGAACGCCGACATCCTCGGTTCCCGCCCGGTATGGATCTTCAGCGTCGGGATGCCGGCCGCACTGCGCGGGCCCTGGAAGCGCCTTGCGCCCAAGGAGGAGCCGGTGATCGTGGAGAACCTGCCCGGCGAGCTGCCGTACCGGGACCATCGCCTCTTCTCGGGTGTCATCGCACCGGAGCAGCTGCCTATCACCGGGCGCCTGATGTTCCGCCTGGTCGGTGGCCGGTTCGGCGACTACCGCGACTGGGCCGCCGTGGAGAGCTGGACCTCCGGGATCGCCGAGGACCTGGCGCGCTGAGGGGGGCCGTTCGGTCCCCGTTCCCAGCCCGTATCGGCCCATGATCCGGGGTCGATGGCCTCATGGTGGCGCGCCCCGCCACGGACAAGGGTGGTCGGTACAGGCGGTACGGAATCACCGGCACCGCGCGCACCGCCCGGCGGGAGGCAGCGATCATGAAGCGGATCCGGCAGACCCGCCGCCCCGGGACTCCGCGGCAGCCGGAACCCCAGGACCTGCGCACGCCGTCGGGGCGGCCGCTCCCCTACTGAGCGCGAACGAGGCGGTGACCATGCGATTCGAGGACCGTACGGATGCGGGACGCCGGCTGGCGCCCCTGCTGGCACATCTGCGGGGCCAGGACGTCGTCGTCCTGGGACTGCCCAGGGGCGGGGTGCCCGTGGCCTTCGAGGTGGCGCGGGAACTCGAGGCTCCGCTGGACCTCCTCGTGGTGCGGAAGCTGGGCCTGCCCCGGCAGCCTGAGCTGGCCTTCGGCGCGGTGGGAGAGCACGGGGTCCTCGTGCTCAACGACGACGTGATCGAGGGGTCGGGGCTGAGGCCGAGCGAGCAGCAGAAGGTGACGCAGGCCCAACGGGCCGAGGTGGAACGGCAGTCGCACCGCTACCGCCGCGACCGTGCGCCCGTCCCCGTGGCCGGGCGGACGGCCGTGATCGTGGACGACGGGCTGGCCACCGGCGCCACCGCCGAGGCCGCGTGCCGGGTCGTCCGCGGTCTGGGCGCGGGCCGGGTCGTGCTCGCCGTGCCGGTGGGGACGGAGCGGACCGTGCTGCGCCTGCGCCGGGCGGCCGACGAGGTGGTCTGCCTCCACTCCCCGCGCTTCTTCGGGTCGGTCGGCGCCTGGTACCGGGACTTCACGCAGGTCCCCGACGCACAGGTGACTGCCCTTCTGCACCGGGCCGCCGACCCCGCACCGCCCGATGCCTCCCCGCCCGCTCCCTCCCCGTCCGCCGGCGAACTCCCGCCCGCGAACCGGGAGATCGAGATTCCCACGCGGCATGTGCGGCTGGCCGCACGGTTCGTCCTGCCCGAAGGGGCACCGGCCGTCGTGGCGTTCGCGCACGGCAGCGGCAGCAGCCGCCACAGCCCGCGCAACCGCTACGTCGCCGACGTCCTGAACGGGGCGGGCCTGGGCACGCTGCTGCTGGACCTGCTCACCACGGACGAGGAAGACGACCGGCACAACACGTTCGACATCGTCCTGCTCGCCGGACGGCTGCGCGCCGCCGCGGACTGGCTGCGCCGCGAAACCGGCCTGCCCGTCGCCTACTTCGGGGCGAGCACCGGGGCGGCCGCCGCCTTGGAGGCCGCCGCCGTCGATTCCGGCATCCGCGCGGTCGTCTCCCGCGGCGGCCGCCCCGATCTGGCCACGCCCGCCGCGCTGGCACAGGTGCGGGCCCCCACCCTGTTCGTCGTCGGCTCGCTCGACGGACGGGTCCTGAGCCTGAACCGGCTGGCGGCCGACTGGATGCACTGCGACCACCGCATCGCCGTCGTCCCCGGTGCGGGCCACCTCTTCGAGGAGCCCGGCACCCTGCCCGCGGTCGCCGAACTGGCCCGCGACTGGTTCACCGGCCACCTGGCGTTCACCCCCGATGTATATCGTCATGCGATATCGGACGGCGATAGGGGACGGGTGCGGCATGGGCCAGGCGTCACAGGGCGGCACGACGGCTGAGTTGGAGCGGCGGCTCGGTGTCTTCGACGCCGTGGTCATCGGGCTCGGATCGATGATCGGCGCGGGCATCTTCGCCGCTCTGGCACCGGCCGCGCGGGCGGCCGGATCGGGGCTGCTGGTGGGGCTGGCGATCGCCGCCGTGGTGGCGTACTGCAACGCCACGTCCTCGGCACGGCTCGCCGCCCGCTATCCGCAGTCCGGTGGGACGTATGTGTACGGCCGCGAAAGGCTGGGCGAGTTCTGGGGCTACCTCGCCGGCTGGGGATTCGTGGTGGGCAAGACCGCGTCGTGCGCGGCGATGGCGCTGACCGTGGGGTCGTACGTGTGGCCGGAGCAGGCGCATGCCGTGGCGGTGGCCGCGGTCGTGGCCCTGACGGCTGTCAACTACGTGGGCGTGCAGAAGGCGGCCTGGCTGACGCGGGCGATCGTGGCCGTGGTCCTGGCGGTACTGGCGGCGGTCGTCATCGTCTGCCTGACCTCCGCCGACGCACGCGCCGGACGGCTGGACATCGGCTCGGACGCCTCCGCCGGCGGCGTGCTGCAGGCCGCCGGCCTGCTGTTCTTCGCCTTCGCCGGGTACGCGCGCATCGCGACCCTGGGCGAGGAGGTACGCGATCCCGCACGCACGATTCCGCGGGCCATCCCCCTCGCCCTGGGCATCACCCTCGTCGTGTACGTGACGGTCGCCGTGTCCGTCCTCGTCGTCCTCGGCCCGAGCGGGCTGGCCCGGGAGAGTGCGCCGCTGGCCGAGGCCGTGCGGCAGGCCGGGGTGCCGGGCCTGGCCCCGGTCGTGCGGGTGGGAGCGGCGGTGGCCGCCCTCGGGTCGCTGCTCGCCCTGATCCTCGGCGTCTCGCGCACCACGCTGGCCATGTCCCGGGACCGCCATCTGCCCCACGTCCTGTCCGCCGTGCATCCCCGTTTCAAGGTGCCGTACCGCGCCGAACTCCTCGTCGGTGCGGTCGTGGCCGTCCTCGCCGCCACGACCGACGTACGCGGCGCCATCGGCTTCTCCTCGTTCGGCGTGCTCGCCTACTACGCCGTGGCCAACGCCTCCGCGTGGACCCTGACCGAGCAGGAGAACCGGCCGCCGCGCCTCATCCCCTTCGTCGGACTGGCCGGCTGCCTGGTGCTCGCGTTCACCCTGCCCGCCTCCTCGGTGGCCTGGGGAGCGGCCGTACTGCTTCTGGGAGTTGCGGCCTACGGGGTGCGCCGCGCCATGACCGCGCGCGGAACGTCCTGAGCCCGCACCGGGCCGTGTCCGCGCCGCTCACAGGGAATCGCCGAGGACTTCGCGGGCCAGTTCGGCCAGCGCCCTGCGGTCCTCGGCGAGCGCCTGCCTGCCGGCTTCGGTCGCCGTGTAGATGCGGCGGGTCCGGCCGTTCACCAGGCGCTGCTGCGAGGTCAGCAGCCCCTCGGCCTCCAGCCGGTGCAGGGTCGGATACAGCGTGCCGGGGCTGATGTCGTATCCGTGGTGGGCGAGTTCCTCGGTCATCCAGGCGCCGTGGATCTCGCCCTCGGCCGCGTGGTGCAGGATGTGCAGCCGCACCGCACCGCGCTGGAACTCCCGCACCCTGGCCACCTCCGCGCCCCGACCGGCGGTCACGAAACCGATATCGGCCATCGATACTACGGCGCGAAGGTGCGATGAGCAGCGGGAGTTCAGCGACCTCGGCCGAGCCCGGGCGATCGGCGGATGCGACGGGCGATGCGCGTGGCGGCGAACTCGGTCCCGGCGACGAAGCGCATCATCGGGCCGAACATGGGTGCGGCCAGAGATCCGGTGAAGTACAGACCCGGCACCGAGGATTCGAGGGCCGCCGAGAGATGGGGGGCCCTCGAACCGCGCACGCACACCACGGCAGCACGCACCGCGGGCGACAGGAACGGCACGGCGTCCAGGTCGAGCCGGTAGCCGGTCGCCGCCAGCACGTGATCCACGGTCATGGTGCTGGGGCCGCCCGGCCCTTCGAGCTCCAGGCGCACCCCGGCCTGAACCGCTTCGGCACCTGTGACGCGGCACGACGTGTGTGCCGGGACGATGCCCTCGACGCGGTCCCGTAGCCACCAACCGCCCGACGGCCCCAGCGCCCGGCGGAACAGCAGCAGGCGTGCCGCCGCGGGCATCCGGCGTACCCCGCCGGGCGCCTTGCAGACCGCCGCCAGGATCCAGCCCGTGCCGAGCGGCGAGGCGGGTTTGGCCAGGCGCTCGGTCAACGCCCGGGCCAGATCCGGCTTCATCCCCCACAGCACCCGCGACTCGCGCACCAGCACCTGGGCCTCTGCGCCGGCCTCGTGCAGCAGGGCCGCGCTCTCCAGCGCCGACTGCCCTCCCCCGATCACGGCGACGCGCAGGCCGGCGTAGCACGACAGATCGGTGTGGTGGCTGGTGTGGGACACCAGGGCGTCCCTGCCCGGCCCCTCCGGGGCGAGCCGCCGCAGCTCCGCGGGGATGTGGGCGAGACCGTTCAGGCCGGTCGCGGCCACGACCGCCGCCGCCTCGAACTCCTGCCCGTCGTCGAGGCGTACCAGGAAGGCAGAGCCTGGTCCGGGCCGGTCGACGCCGACCACGCGGGCCTGGTCCACCTCCCCGACGTACTGCTTCTGGAACCACATCCCATAGCGCACGAAGACGTCGCACGGGATGGGCGTCAGCTCGGTCAGCTCCGGCTCGCCGTGCACCCGGCGGAAGTCCGCCAGCCGCCCTCCCGGATCCGGCGCGGACAGGTCGGTGGCGTCCGGGGTCGACTTCAGGTACATCCCGGTGGCCATGGCGTGCCGCCAACTGCCCAGCACCTCACCGAAGATGCGCACCGGTACGCCCGCGGCCCGCAGGTGCGCGGCCACCGAGAGACCGTACGGCCCCGCACCCACGATGACGACCGGAAGCCCCCCGCGCCCGGTCAAAGCCTGCTCGCCGGCCGGGCGTTGCCCCGGAAGCGACTGCATCATGCATCCCCCCACTGGTCCCGACGCCGCCTTCCCCAAAGCAGCGCGACATGTGGGATGGTGCGCCCGGCGCAAGCCCGCCGCACCCGTCCCCCTCCGTGGCTCAGTGTGACGTGTCGCCACGCTATCGGTCGACGATATCGGCACACGTTGTCCAAAACGTGGTCGAACCGTGGAACGCGAATTGCCTACCGAGCCCCCGTGACCTCCGCAGACGCACGAGCAGGCATCCTCCACGAACAGGTTCCATCAATTGAATTTGATGTATCGTGGACGCCATGGCGTCTTCAGGCCGAGCCGCACCACCGTTCGTGCACCTGGCCGCCCACCCGGTGCGCTGGCGGCTGCTGACCGCCCTCGCCGACAGCGACCGCCGGGTACGCGAACTGGTGACGCTCGTCGGCGAGTCGCAGAACCTGGTCTCGTACCATCTACGACTCCTGCGCGACGGCGGGCTGGTCACGGCGACCCGGAGCAGCTTCGACGGCCGTGACAGCTATTACCGCCTCGACCTGGACCGCTGTGCGCGGGCCCTCTCGGACACCGGGACCGCCCTTCATCCCGGACTGCGCACCGAGCCGGCGCCCCCACCGCCCCTCACCACCACCCGCTCAGGCGTGCCCTCCGTGCTCTTCCTGTGCACCGGCAACAGCGCCCGCTCGCCGATCGCGGAGGCCCTGCTGCGCCACCGCGGCGGCGGTCGCGTCGAGGTCGCCAGCGCCGGCAGCCGTCCGAAGTCCGCTCTGCACCCCAACGCCGTACGCGTGCTGCGGGACGAATACGGCATAGACGTCGGTGACCGGCGGCCACGGCACCTGAACACGCTGCTGGAGCAGCGGTTCGACCATGTCATCACCCTGTGCGACAAGGTCCGCGAGGTCTGCCCCGAGTTTCCGCACCCCACCCGCCGGGCCCACTGGAGCACGCCCGACCCGGCCGCCGCCGGCGGCAGCGACCGGACGAGCCGTCCCGCCTTCGGGCGCACGGCGGGCGACATCGACACCCGCATCCGTTATCTGCTGCCCGTCCTCACCACCAGACAGGAGGTCCAGCCGTGACGACCACCGACGAACTCGCAAGCGTCCGCTACATCGTCGACGACGTCCAGGCCGCCATCGACTTCTACACCACGCATCTCGGGTTCACCCTGCGCACCAGCGCCGCGCCCGCGTTCGCCGACGTCACCCGCGGCCCCCTGCGGCTGCTGCTCTCCGGCGCGGCCAGCTCCGGCGCCCGGGCCACACCCGACGACGCCGCCACCGCCGGCCGCAACCGGATTCACCTGATCGTCGACAGCCTCGACAACACCGTAGACCGGCTGCGCACCGCCGGACTGACCTTCCGCAGCGACGTCGTCTCCGGCCCGGGCGGACGTCAGATCCTCATCGCCGACCCGGCTGGCAACCTCGTCGAGCTGTTCCAGCCCGCGGGCGCCTCGACCTGACGCGGGCGGCGTGCACCGGTCGGCTCACCCGCCTGTACGGGGCCGGCCGCCGGCCGTCGCGTTCCCGGCTGCCGCCGCCCACCGTCTGCGGACGGCGTCCTCGTGCTCGCTCTGTTCCAGCGCACGATCCGCGGCGGCGAGCGCCGTCTCCAGACGCGGCACCCAGTGCCGGCGCAGGGCCCGCAGCCTGCGCCCGGTGTGGACGACCTCCTCGCCGACGGCGCGGGACGCGGACCGCGCGACGGCGTACGCGGCCGCCGCGCGCACGGCTTCGGCGTAGGCGGCCTCGGCGTGGACGAGAGCGGTGTTCGCGGGCGTGGGGTCGTCCGGCTCCCGTGGCGGCACCGTGCACGCCACGGTGTCCGGGTGCCGTACGCCCATCGTGGAGGTCCAGGTGACCGTCAGGTCGGTGAGGCGGGTGAAGTCCGTCGCGTCCAACGCCTCTTCACCGCTCAGCAGCAGCCCGCGCCGCAGCCACTGCTCGGCCTGCGCCAGCTGCCGGTGCCAGCGCTCGCGGGCGTCCCGCTCGGTGCGCAGCAGCTCCTCGTGGCGGGTCCGCAGGACGCGGAGTTTCTGGTCGAGCAGGTCCGCGCCGCGCCTGGCGACGTCGAGGCTGCGGCGCAGGCGCAGCCGGCCGGCCCGGCCCGGAGGCACGCGAAGTTCGGCCATCGCGTCACCCGCCTTCCGCCGCGCCGTGGGCGTCGAGGAACTCGGCCGGGAGCATGGCCAGTTGGCTGCGCGGGAGGGTCAGCAGCACCTGCCACGCGCGGTCCAGCGTCTGCTCCAGCGTGCGCAGTTCGTCCCGCCCCTGGTGCACGAGACCGTGCGCGAAGGCTTCGTCGAAGTCCAGGTAGCTCCGGTCCGCGGGACCGAGCGACCCTTCGCCGACGAGGTCGACGAGTTCCCTGACCTGGCGGGCCCGGGCCAGGGCGGACAGCAGCTGGGCGGCCACGTCGAGATGGTCCTCGCGGGTACGGCCGGGTCCCGCGCCCTTGCGCATCAGCCGGGACAGCGAGGACAGCGCGTCGACCGGTGGATAGACGCCCTGGGCGTGCATCCGCCGGGAGAGGACGATCTGTCCCTCCGTGATGTATCCGGTGAGGTCCGGCACGGGGTGCGTGATGTCGCCGGCCGGCATGGTGAGCACCGGCAGCACGGTGACCGACCCCGGCAGGCCCCGGATGCGGCCGCAACGCTCGTAGAGGGAGGCCAGATCGCTGTAGAGGTAGCCGGGGTAGGCCCGGCGGGCCGGGGTCTCGCCGCGGGCGGCGGACACCTCGCGCAGCGCCTCGGCGTAGCTCGTCATGTCCGTCATGACCACCAGGACGTGGCGGCCCTCGCCGAACGCGAGCTGCTCGGCGACGGTGAGCGCGATGCGCGGGGTGAGGATGCGCTCGATCACGGGGTCGTCGGCCGTGTTGAGCAGCAGCACCAGCTCGCCCGCGGCCGACCGTTCCTCCAGCGCGTCCCGCACGAAGTCGGCATCCGCGTGCGTCACCCCCATGGCGGCGAAGACCACGCAGAACGGCTGACCTCCGGCCGTCGACTGGGCGGCGATCTGCGTCGCCAGTTCGAGGTGGGGCAGACCCGCCGCCGAGAACACGGGGAGCTTCTGCCCCCGCACCAGTGTGGTGAGCGCGTCGACGGCGCTGACGCCGGTCAGCACCGGCTCGGCGGGCGGCTCGCGGCGCAACGGATTGACCGGACGGCCCGCGACCGCCGAGGCCGCGGCCCCGAAGACGGGCGGGCCGCCGTCGAGCGGCTCGCCGCGTCCGTTGCACACCCGGCCCAGCCAGCCGGGGCCCACGGGGATGCGCAGGGGCGAGCCGGTGAAGACGGCGCCGACGCGCGCCGGGTCCATGCCCGCGGTGTCCTCCAGCACCTGGACCACGGCCGTGCCCCGGTCCACCTCCAGCACGACGCCGTGGCGCCGCTCCCCCGCCCCCACGGTGAACAGGACGAACTCGTCCCAGCCGACCCCTTCGACCTTGTCGATGACCGCGAGCGGGCCGCTCAGCTCACGAACCGAGGTGAACTCGACGCGGCCCCGGTCGGGCATTTCGTTCACGACACCTCCCCGAGCCGGGCGAGCATGGTCGCGCGCAGGGTGTCCACGGCCGCCGCGTCGTGCGGGCCCGCCTCCTCGCGGGCGCGCAGGACGGGTGAGAAGTCGACCCCCTCGATGTGTTCGGCGGGCACGCCCGCGTCCGCCAGTTCGTGGCAGCGGGCGACGACGGCCAGCACCGCCTCGGTCAGCGCGGCCGTCTTCTCCGCACCGCTGTAGGCGTCCCGTTCGGACAGCGCGCTCTGCTGGAGCACAGCCTCGCGCACCAGCCGTCCGCCCAGGACGCTGACCCGTTCGCGGGCGGGCAGGGCGGTGATGCCGAGCAGGTCGACCAGGTCGGCCAGCCGGTCGGCCTCGGCGAGCAGGGCGGCGACGCGGGCCCGGCGGGCGGACCGGTCCGGGTCGTCCGCCGTCACCTGGTGGGCGTCGAGCGCCTCGGTGTCGCGGGAGAACGACTCGGCCCAGGAGACGGCCGGGTAGTGGCGGGCGTAGGCGAGTTCGCGGTCGAGGGTCCACAGGCAGCGCACGAAGCGCTGGGTGTGGGCGGTGACCGGCTCGGCCATGTCGCCGCCGGGCGGGGAGACCGCGCCGATCACGGTGACGGAGCCGGTGCGGCCGCCGAGGGTGGTCACGGCGCCGGCCCGCTCGTAGAACGCGGCGATCGCCGAGGCCAGGCCCGCCGGGTAGCCCTCCTCGGCGGGCAGCGCGCCGGTGCGGGAGCCGAACTCGCGCAGCGCCTCCGCCCAGCGGGAGGTGGAGTCGGCGATGACCACCACGTCCAGGCCCATGTCGCGGAAGTACTCGGCGACCGTCACCCCCGTGTAGATGCTCGCTTCCCGGGCCATCATCGGCATGTTGGAGGTGTTGGCGACGATCACGGTCCGGTCCGCGAGGCGACCGCCCGTGCGTGGGTCGGTCAGTGTGCCGAACTCCTGGATGACGTCGGCCATTTCGTTGCCGCGCTCGCCGCAGCCGACGTAGACGATGACGTCCGCGTCGCACCACTTGGCGATCTGCTGCAGCAGCACCGTCTTGCCGGTGCCGAAGCCGCCGGGAACGGCGACCGTGCTGCCCAGTGCCACCGGGAAGAGCAGGTCGATGGCGCGCTGTCCGGTGTTCAACGCCCTTGCGGTGTGCAGGCGTTCGCGGACCGGACGGGGCGTGCGGACGGGCCACCGGGTGGTCAGCGGGATCACGGTCCCGGCCACCGTGGCGACGGCGTCGTCGGCGGCGAGGCGGCCCGGCGCGGCGATCCGTTCCACCGTTCCCGCGCAGCCCGGCGGTACGAGCGCGGGAAGCGGCACGGGACCGGCGTCGTGGATCTCCCCGAGAACGTCGCCCGGTCCGACCTCTTCGCCCTCGGCGGCCCGGGGCGTGAACGTCCAGCCGGGCCCCTGATCGTCGTCCCCGCCGCCGGCCCCGGGTTCCAGCCAGGCACCGGCCGTCTGCAGAGGCCGCAGCAGTCCGTCGAAGATGCCGCCGAGCAGGCCGGGGCCGAGCTCCGCGGACAGCGGCCGGCCCAGGGGGCGGCACGGCATCCCGGGGGCGAGGCCGCCCGTGTACTCGTACGCCTGGATGGTGATGACCGCGTCGCGGATGGCGACCACCTCGCCGGGCAGTTCCCTCTCGCCCAGCGCGACGAGGTCGTGCATGGCGGTGCCGCCGACGTGCTCGGCCTCCACGAGCGGACCGGCGACCCGCAGGATGCGGCCCGTGCCGTGGCGCGTGGCCGTCACGGTGCCCATAGCTGCTCCACCTCCCCGCCGGCCCGGTCGAGCGCCCGCTGCGCGAACGCGGCCAGGCTGCAGTCGAGCCGACGCCCCGGGGCCTCGCCGACGACTCCTCCGCCGGGGGCGTCCGTGATCCGTGCGTCGGGGCCCAGCACCTGCCGCACGTGGGCCTCCAGGCCGCGCCGCACGGCCGGGTACGCGTCGGTGCCGCTCAGGGCCTCGACACCGGCCACGACCTGCCGGCACAGCTCTTCCCAGATCTCCCGGCGGGCGGCGAGCTCCCTCGCCCGCGCGGCGCGGCGGACCCGGCTCCGGGTGGCGGCACCGGTGTGTTCGGCGTCGCGCGCACCCTGCCCGCGGGCCTCCGCGAGGACGGCGGACGCCTGCGCCTCGGCCTCCCGGACGGCGGCCCGGGCGTCCTCGGCGGCTGCCGTCACCAGGGCGTCGGCGTCCGCGGCGGCATCCCGCAGGAGCCGGTCCCGTACGGGTTCGAGTGCCGCCGAGGTCCCGGCGGACTGCGGAGTGGTCCTCATGCCGGCATCACCGCGGTGAGCGGGTCCTGCGCCTCGAGCGGTCCGGGTCCGAGTGCGGCCGCCGCGTCCGGCGTGAGGATCACCAGGCCCACGTCGGCGGGGAGCCGGCTCCAGGCCGCTCGCACCGCCTCCGGGTCGTCCGCCGGAAGGACGACGACACCCGCCGTCGCCAGCCCTGTCACGCGCCGGCGCGCACCGATCACTGCCACGTGTGTCATGGTCAGGTCTTTCCGATCAGGATGATGGCGACGACCAGGCCGTAGATGGCGATCCCTTCGGCGAGGCCGACGATGACCATGGCCCGGCCGAACAGCTCGGGCCGTTCGCTGAGCGCCGCGATCGCCGCGGCGCCCGTGTACGCGACGGCTATCGCGGCACCGATCGAGGCTCCGGCGACCGCGATGGCGGCGCCGATCAGGGCCGCCGAGCCCGTGCCGGAGCTCTGTGCGGCGGCGGCCGTGGCGGTGTGCGCCTGTGCCGCGCCGCCGCTCAGGGCGACGAGCAGGAGCGCGAGGGCCCCGGAGAACAGCACCGCGTCCGTCGCGAGGATCCACCGCAGCGCCGCCTTGTCACGACGGCGCAGCAGTCGTCGAGTGCCGGCGAACGCCGCGGCGAGCACGGGGAGTGCGATCAGCCAGGCGATCATGTGGTCACCTCCATGACGTGTGGGGCGGGTGGGGATACGGCCGGTGCCTCGGTGGGCACGTGCCAGGGGCGGAAGGGCCGGCCCTCGGCGTCGAAGACCCGGGAGAACAGCTCGTAGAACTCCAGCCGCAGGGCCTGCACGCCCGCGACGAGCGCCTCCAGGGCGAAGGTGAGCGCGTTGCCGAGGACGAAGACGAGACACCCCGCCACGACGCCCGCGGGCCCGGACCCGGTCAGGGCCGTGGTGCCCTGCCAGACGACGGCGCCCAGGGCGGCGTGGGTGAGGCCGAAGGCCGCGAGCCGGGCGAAGGACACCGTGTTCGAGCCGATGCGGATCACCACGTCGAAGAGCTGGACGCCGGTCTGCAGGGCGCCCGAGGCGCCACCGCCGGAGGCCGTGAACAGCCCGGTGCCTGCCAGCACCAGCCCGGCCAGCACGAGCAGCGCGCCGCACACCACGAGGACCGGCAGGTGGGTGACGGCGCCCGCCGCGAGGACCGCGAGACCGAGGAAGACCGCGGCTCCGGCGATGCCGGACGCGGCGTACAGGGCACGGCTCGGGCCGCCCTCGCGCCATCGGTTGACGATGCCCGCGGCGTAGGCGAGGGCGAGCAGGACCGCGCCGACGGCGATCGCGGCGCCGAGCAACCGCATGGGTTCGTCGAGGGGGTCGAGCCACAGCACGGGCAACACGCCGGTGGGGCCGAAGAACTCTCCGTACGCGAATCCGGCGAGCGTGCTCGTCACGCCGGCTCCGGCCAGGAACGGCCAGAGGGGCCGCAGGGAAGCCAGGCGACGCGGCCGGCCGGCTCGCAGCACCAGGGCGCCGAGCAGCAGCAGGAGTCCGTGGCCGGCGTCGCCGAACATCATCCCGAACATGGCGACGTAGGCGATGCCCGCGGGCACGGTGGGGTCGACGTCGGTGTACGGGACGGTGCCGTAGGTGCGCACCAGCGGGACGAGGGAGCGCCGGACGGTGCTCGTGTCGTCGAGCCGGGTCGGCGGGTCGATGCCGCGTGGTGCGCGCAGCGGCACCAGGGCGCCTCCGGCCTGCGCCAACCGGGCCGACAGGTGCCGTACTTCGGCCGCGGGGCACCACCCGGCCAGTGCGGCGACGGTGCCGTGCCGTACCGCCGCCTCGCGGTAGGCCTCGAGCTGGGCCTCGCCCGTGAGCAGGTCGGCCCGGCCCGCCTCCCGGAGCGCGTCGAGGTCGGGTGCCGTGGGCGACAGCAGGGGGCTCACGGGGCCGGAGCCGAGCGCCTGGAGGTGGCGGGCGGCCGGTCCGGGCGTGCCGTGGCCGGGTTCGCCCGCTCCGTCGAGTTCGACGCAGCCCGCGTCGGCCACACACACCAGGGCGTCCCGCAGCACGGCGCGGGGGGCGACGACGGCCACCCGCCGCATGCGCGCCGGTGTCAGGGAGTCAGCCCAGGAGTTCATCGAATGCCTCCAGCGCCCGGCCGCCGTGGGCGGCGCACTCCAGACCGGCGCGGACGCGCCAGGCGTCGGCGCTCAGCACCGCCACCGCGCCCACGACGGGCGTGAGGGCGAATCGCGCCTCGTGCAGCAGCCGCAGACCGTCCCGCTCGACGGTGCTCCACCAGCGCGCCTCGGCCCGCCACAGGTCGCCGGGCCGCTCGATGCACTCCAGTGCCCACTTGGCCGGCGGCGACAGGCGGGCGCGGAACTCGTCGAAGGCGGTCGCCCGCACCGCCGCCGTGCCGAGCAGCCGGGCCGCGTGCCGTGTGGCCGGCCGGCGACCGGCGACGAAGGTCTCACGAGCCCACAGCAGGGCCGCCTCGCCCGCCGCCCAGCGGGCGGCCGCGGGGAGGTTCGCCGCGGTGCGGGCGGCCGCCGACCACCGCATGGCGGTGATCATCGCCGCGGGCGCATCCGATCCGGGATCTCCCCACGGGGAGGCGGCGAGTTCGGCCCGCAGCTCCGCCGGACTGCCGGACCGGGACAGCCGGGGCCAGACCGTCGACAGCGCCCCCAGCCGGTACGGCGGTGGCTGCGGCGCGCCCGACATGGCGCGCAGCCGGTGCCGGGTGTTCGCGATCTCGAAGGGCGACGCGAGCAGGCGTACGGCGGCGGAGCCGGGCCGTGGCTGCCAGCCGGCCAGTACGCGCAACTGCCACACCAGGGCGTCCGTGACCGCCCGCTGGGCCTCGGCGATGCCTGCCTCGACGTCGAGCCCGCGGCGGTACGAGGTGGCGGCCAGCGCCCGCAGGGCGTCCGGCAGGCCGGGCGCCGTGGCCAGCCCGCGCGCCGTCGCGGGGCCGGCGCGGGCAGCGGCCATGGCCTCGGCCCGGGTCACCCCGGCGACCCATCCGGCGCTCACGACGATCCCTGGTCCCGTCCGTCCGGCTCCGCGCCGGGCGGCCCGGTCAGTTCGCGGACGGCCTGTGCCGTCAGGCGTGCGGCCAGGTCGTGGGTGCGGTCGAGCGCACGCTCACGCATCTCCGCCACGGCACGCGCAGCCTCGGTGTCGGCGCGGGCCGCCTCGGCGCGCGCCTCCTCGCCGAGCCGGGCGGCGGTCGCACGCCGGACTTCCTGGGCGCGTTCCCGCGCCGTCCCGACGATGCGCTCGGCCTGCCGCGCCGCCGTACGCCGACGTGCCGCGGCCTCCCGCGACGCCGCCTCCCGTACGGCGGCGGCCTCGGCGGCGGCGTCGTCCAGCAGGGCAAGCGGGGGCTCCAGTTCGGCCGCGAGTTCGGCGGACCGGTCGGCGGGTACGGCGCCGCCCACGGCGGGGCCGGGTGAACCGGCCGGCCGGAAGCGCGCGAGGAACTCGCGGAACCCAGGCATGACGAACCTCCGAGCCCGACCACGGCGTCCGCTGGTGGCCTGTTCTCACGCTACGAAAGGGGCGCGGCGGCCCACAGGGGCCGATTGACCTGCGGAAGGGGCCGGGCGGCCCTGTGCCTTTCGACGGCATGGGCGGGATGGTGAGCATAGGAGGCGCGTTGCGCGCGGACCACGGGAGGTTGCCATGAACGACCGTGACGCCCGGGAAGCAGGCGCGGCATCGGTGGAGGCACGCCGTTCGGTGCCCACCGCCGCCCCGAAACCGGCCGAGGAGTCCCGTCAGAACATGATGGTGCGCTATCTGCAGGCCATGGCCTCGCACGCGCACACCGAAGAACCGTCTCCTCCCGCGCGCACCATGACCGGCACCGCCCGGCATGACGTCACGCGTCCGGCGACGATCGCGGACCTCCAGATCAGCCACATCGCCAAGCGGACCGCGACCGGGGTCGCTCCCGACACGCCCTTCGCGGACGTCGCCCGCATGCTCGCCCGCGAGCAGCTGGGAGCCGTTCCCGTCGTGGACGCCGACCGACGCGTCGTCGGCGTGGTCGCCGAGTCCGACCTGCTGGCCAGGGCGGTCGCCCTGACCTCCGCGGACGAGCACACCGGCGCACTGGACAAGCTGCTCGGCCGCAGGTCGCGGGGCCTGGGCGCCGGCGTCACGGCCGCCACGCTGATGTCGACACCGGCACTCACCGTCCACCCCTGGACCCCGGTCGTCGAGGCGGCGCGTACCGCTGCCCGCTCCCGGATCAGGCAGGTGTACGTGATCGACCACAAGGGCCGCCTCGTGGGTGTCGTCAGCCGCAGCGAACTGCTGCACGCCCTGGTCCGGGACGACGCCGCCATCCGCGCGGAGGTCATCTCCCACGTCCTGCGGGACGAACTGAAGATCGATCCGGGCAGCGTGCACGTGCAGGTCCAACACGGCGTCGTCGTCCTCACCGGCTCCCTCGACGTGGACCTGGTGCCGCGGCTGACCGACGCGGTGGCACACATTCCGGACGTGCTCGAGGTGGCGGACCACCTCACAGCGGTCTGAGCCCGCGTACCCGCCCCGCACGCTCCACGGAAGCCCACGCCGACCAGGGAGGTCCGCGTCGACCAGCCCACCGAGGCGGGCGGCACGGACGTGGCGCCGGCGCCGGCGCCGGTCGAAGCGGTCGTCTCGCCTGCACCGTGCACAACACGCTGTGCCTGCCGCCACGGGTCGGCATCGGGCTGGAACCGCCGAAGCTCTGAGCGCGGCGCCGCGACGGGCCGGACGTCTCCACATCGGGGCCGACCGGCCCATGCCGGCGGCCCGTGCCGGACCTACGCTGAAAGCAGCCTGCGGGGCGAGCGAGGGAGCCCGTCCGGAACGGCCGCCTTCGACAAGGGAGTCACTGCCCCTGTCGGAAGAGGCCATCGACGGACGGACTGAGAGGCCGGAAGGTCACAGGACCGGACGGCGACCTCCAGCACCTGATCCGGACCATGCCGGCGAAGGGAGCCCACCTCGCAGGTTTCGTCATGTCCGCGAGGGGCTGTGGTGCGGCGGGCGCTGGGCAGGTCCGCCCCTTCCTACGGGCCGGGTGGCCCATGGCGGGTCCGGCTCCCGCGGCGAAACGTGGACGGGAGAGCCGTCCTACAAGCTGGGGGTCCGGTGCCGAGTCGTCTCACAGCGCGTGCCCCGGCCGCCCGTACCGCACGGGCGACGGGCACCGCCTCGCCGCATGACGCGTCCGCGACGCCGGTGCAACGGCTGCGTGCGGACGAGGTGTTCACCGCCTTCGGCGGGTCACCGCGTGGGCTGTCCACCGGTGAGGCGGGCGCGCGGCTGGAGACGTACGGTCCCAACGAGCTGCCCCGCCCGCGCCGCAAGGGCGTATGGCGGCGCTTCGCCGCCCAGTTCACCGACCTCTTCGCCCTCGTCCTGATCGCGGCGTCGGCGCTGACGTTCCTCGCCTACGCACTGCAGGATCCCCGCGACGTCGGCAATCTGCAGCTGGCCTTCGCGATCCTGGGCGTCGTGGTGCTGAACGCGGTGATCGGCTTCGCGCAGGAGTACTCGGCCGAGCGGACCGCCCAGACGCTGCAGGCCATGGTGCCGCACACCTGCCGGGTGCTGCGGGACGGGGAACGCCTGGAGCTGCCGTCCGCCGCGCTCGTGCCGGGCGATCTCGCCGTCCTGGAGGCGGGCGACGCGGTCCCCGCGGACTGCCGGGTCGTCGAGGCCCATGGCCTGTCGGTGAACAACGCACCGCTGACCGGGGAGAGTTCGTCGGTCGGCAGGGTCGGCGAGCCGACCGCGGCGGACACCGCCCTGGACTCCCGCAACTGCGTCTTCATGGGCACCACGGTGGTGGCCGGGTCGGGCAAGGCGGTCGTCTACGCGATCGGGGCGTCGACGGAGTTCGGAAGGATCTTCCGGCTCACCGACGAGGCCCCGCTCCAGAAGACGCCCCTGCAGCGCGAGGTCGCCGTCATGGCGCGGCGGGTGGCGGCGCTGGCCGTGGGGATCGGCGCGGGCATGTTCGCGCTGCGCCTGTGGACCGGGCAGCCTCTGGTGTCGGCCTTCGTGTTCGCGCTCGGGGTGATGGTCGCGCTGGTGCCGGAGGGGCTGCCCGCGACCCTGTCGGTGTCGCTGGCCATCGGGGTGCGGCGGATGGCCCGCCGCCAGGCTCTGGTGAAGAAGCTGCTGGCGGTGGAGGCCCTGGGCTCCACCACCGTCGTCTGCACGGACAAGACCGGCACCCTCACCCAGGCCGAGATGACGGTCACCCGGATCTGGAGCGACGGGACCTGGCACGAGGTGTCCGGCGTGGGGTACGCGCCGGCCGGCGACGTGTCCGACGCGGAGGGCCTGGGTGAGCTGCTGCGCAGCGCGGTGCTGTGCACGGACGCCCGGCTGGTGCCCCCGGCGGGCGCCGAGGGCTGGCGCGTGCTCGGCGACACCACGGAGGGCGCGATCCTCGTCGCGGCGGCCAAGGCCGGTCTGCACCCGGCCGCGGAGAAGGAAGCGGCGCCGCGCATCGGCGAGTTCCCCTTCGATCCCGTGCGCAAGCTGATGAGCACCGTCCACCGGACACCCGCGGGTGACCTCCTGTGCGCCAAGGGCGCACCGCAGGAACTGCTCGCCCGGTGCCGCCGCATCCGCCTGCACGCTGCCGAGCACGAGCTCGAAGCCCCGCTGCGGGACGGCGTGATCGCCGCCAACGACACGATGGCGGCACAGGGTCTGCGGGTGCTGGCGGTGGCCGTCCGTCCGGTCGGCGAGCCGCCGGGCACGGCGGAGGAGGCCGAGTCGGATCTGACCTTCCTGGGTCTGGTCGGCATGCTCGACCCGCCCAGGCCCGAGGTCGCCGAGGCGGTGCGGGCCTGCCACCGGGCCGGCATCCGGATCGTGATGCTGACCGGGGACCACCCTCTGACGGCGGAGGCGATCGCCCGCCGCGTCGGCATCGTGACCGGCCCCGCGCCCACCGTCGTGACCGGTGCCGGGCTGGACGCCATGGACCCGGCCGCGCTCGACGAACTGCTCGCGGCACCGGGTCAGTTGCTGCTGTGCCGGGTCAGCCCGGAGCACAAGATGCGGGTGGTGGCGGCACTGCAGGCGCGCGGTGAGGTGGTGGCGGTCACCGGGGACGGGGCCAACGACGCTCCCGCCCTCAAGCACGCCGACATCGGCGTGTCCATGGGCGCCACCGGCACCGACGTCGCCCGCGAGGCGTCCGAAATGGTGCTGCTGGACGACTCGTTCGCCTCCATCACCGCGGCCGTGGAACTCGGGCGGTCCGTCTACCGCAACATCCGCAAGTTCCTCGCCTACCTCTTCAGCCACAACATCGCCGAGCTCGTCCCGATCCTCGCCGCGGCGTTCGCCGGCTTCCCGCTCGTTCCCCTGACCGCCGTGCAGATCCTGGCCATCGACCTGGGCTCGGACGTGCTGCCCGCGCTGGCGCTGGGAGCCGAGCCGCCCGAGCCGGACACCATGGACCGCCCGCCCCGCTCCCGCCGCGAGCGCCTGTTCTCCGCCGAACTCGTGCGCCGGTTCCTCTTCCTGGGCGCCGTGCAGTCGATCGGTGTGTGCACGGTGTTCTTCTGGCAGGTGCACGCCTCGGGGATCCCCTACGCGGACTTCACCAGCGACGACCCCGTCTACCGCAAGGCCATCACACTCACCCAGGCGGCGATCGTGGTGAGCCAGTTCTTCAACGCCCTCGCCGTGCGCACCGACCGGCAGAGCGTGTTCACCGTCGGGCTGTTCTCCAACCCCCGCCTGATCGCGGCGGGTTGCTTCGGCATCGGCTTGATGGCCGCGATCAGCTACGTGCCCCTGCTGCAGGACGTGTTCAACACCGCGGCCCTGAATGCCGTGGACTGGGCCGTCCTCGTCGGCTTCGGCGTCCTGCTGCTGGCCGCGGAGGAGGCCCGCAAGTGGTGGGTGCGCCGCAGGCCGGCGCCCGCCGTGACCGGAAAGGAGACCACGCCATGAGGGTCATCGTGGTGGGCTGCGGCCGGGTCGGCTCCCAGCTCGCCGTCCAGCTGGTCAACGAGGACCACGACGTGCGCGTCATCGACCGCGAGCCGAGGACCCGGCGGCTGCTGCCCCCGGGCTTCGCCGGCCAGTTCCTGCACGGCAACGGCTTCAGCCGTACGCTGCTGGAGTCCGCCGGCATCGCACTCGCCGACGCGTTCGTCGCCGTCACCTCCGGCGACAACACCAACATCGTCAGCGCCCGCACCGCGAAGGAGACGTACCGGGTGCCGATCGTGCTGGCCCGTATCTACGATCCCCGGCGCGCCGACATCTACCGCGACCTGGGCATCCCGACGATCGCCAGCGTGCGCTGGACGGTGCACCAGCTGCACCAGATGCTGCTGCACCGCCATCTCACCCCGGAGCTCGACTTCGGCAACGGCGAGACGCTGCTGATGCGCTCACGCCTGCCCGCCTATCTCACCGGGCGGCAGCTCGGCGGTCTGGAGGTGGACGGCGAGATCCGGGTCGTCGAAGTGACCCGGGGCGGACGGTCGTTCCTGCCCACGCCGCACACGCCCGCAGAGGCGGACGATCTGGTCACGTTCGCCGTCGCCGCCGACGCCCTCGGCCGGCTGCGCGGCTTCCTGGACAAGGAGCTCGGGACATGAAGGTCATCGTCGCCGGGGCCGGACGCCTCGGCACCCAGATCGCCCAGGTCCTGGGCGCCGCCCGCAACCAGGTCACGCTCGTGGACCGGGACGACGACCGGATCGCCGCGCTCGAGGGGCGTGTGCCCGCCGAGTTGTGCGTCGGTGACGCCTGCGAGCCGGCCGTCCTGGAGGCCGCGGGCGCCCGCGCCGCCGACCTGGTCGTCGCCACCACCGGCGAGGACGAGGACAACCTGGTCGTCAGCCTGCTCGCCAAGCGACAGTTCAAGGTCGCCCGGGTCATCGCACGCATCAACGACGACGAGAACGCCTGGCTGTTCGACCGGCACTGGGGCGTCGACACCGCCGTACCGGCCGCGGCACCCCTCGTGTCCCTGGTCGAGGAGGCGACCAGCGCCAGCGACACGGTGGCGCTGCTGCGGCTGAGCAAGGCGGGCGTCGACGTGATCGAGACGACCATCGGGCCGCAGTCCAGCGCCGCCGGCCACACTCTCGCGGACATCGCCATGCCGCACGGCATCGTGGTGGCCACCGTCGTCCGCGCCGGTGATCCACTCGCCCCCACGCCGGAACTGGAGCTGCGGGAGGGCGACGAACTCCTCGTGGTCTCCCACACCGCCACCCCGAGCCAGGTGCACGCGGTGTTCCAGTGATCCGCCGTGGGAGCGGATCCTCGCCGGACTCAGCCGTCGTCGCCGTCGCCGCCGCCCGACGCCGTCTTGGAATAGCCGTCGTGCCAGGCGGCCTTCGCGCCCGAGTCACCGATGCGGTACACGTCCACGACGGCTCCTGCGGCGATCACGACCGACAGCACCGCGGCCGCCACGCGTACCGGAGCGGCGGACCAGCGAGTGCCGCGCCCGCCCCCGGCCCCGTCCACGTCTCCGTCCGCGGACGCGGTGGTGCGGCGGGTCGCCCACCAGACGACGACCGCCAGCACGAGCAGGCCTCCGGCCCACGGGAGCATCCCGTCACCGAGCTCGGCGTGCCGGCGTACCAGGGAGTTGCTGTCGACGTGTGACTCCAGCCACTCCCCCGCCTGCGTGGTGAGGGGGACGCTCGCGAGCGTGACCAGGGCGAGCAGCGGCAGCACGATGCCCATGCGCCGTGCCGCCGCCGGCCAGACCGCGCACAGGACGAGTGCCAGTGCGGTCAGGGGCACGAGAACGACGACGAAATGCACGAGCAGGACGTGCGCGGGCAGGCCGTTGACCAGGCTCATAAGACTCCTTCAGCAGGTTGGGCGCATGATTTTTTCGATCAGCGCGCCACCCTGGCACAGGAAGTTCTCAGGTTCTTCTGAGAGCGACGCTTTCTTGTCAGCGCCATACCTTCTTGCGGGAGCAACGCCGCAAAGCGCCACTGCAAAGCGCCGGTTCAGCCCCGGGCTCCGGCGCCGTAGGGCGCGTACAGGTCGAGCAGCCGGGTGCGCGCCGCACCCAGCCTGCGGTTGACGGCCTCGCCGACCCACAGGGCGATCCAGCGCCCCATCTCGGGATCGTCCTGGCACATCCGCCGCACGGCCTCGGCGTCGAACTCGTGGGCCCGCACCGGGCCCACCGTCCGGGCCCCGAACCGCCACCGGTACGGCCGGTACAGCCAGGAGCAACCCAGGAGTGCACCGGACTCCACGGTGTCGATGACGGCCGCGCGGCGCCCGGGCACCTTGGTGTCGAGGGCGACGGTGCCCGACTCGACGATCCAGAAGTGATCGGCCCGGCCCCCCTCCACGAACAGGCGGGTGTCCGGCGGGAAGCGCACGTCGTGCGCCATGCTCATCAGCCTGCCCCGGTACACGGCGGGGAGCTTCCTGGTCGTCAGGGGTGTGATCGCGGTGGTCATGGCTGCGCCTCCTCCTGTGCCGGGCCGGCACGGCGGTCGTCGCGGGGACGTCGCCTGTCTTCAGCGTCGGTCACGGCCGGGGGCACCACATGGGCCGATCGGTCCCCGTCACGAGGGCCGACGGGGCCCTGTGGAGGCGGGCCTGCCTCCACAGGGCCCTTCGTCCCAGGTCAGCCGTTCCAGGCCCAGTCCGCGACCTCCGGCAGGTCCGTGCCATGGATGCGGATCCAGTCGTGGTGCCGCAGACGGGCGTCCTCCATGCGCTGGCGCACGGCCGCGGCACGCACCGCGAGTCCGGGCACCCGGTCGATGACGTCCATGACCAGCCGGTAGCGGTCCAGGTCGTTGCGGACGACCATGTCGAACGGCGTGGTCGTGGTGCCGGACTCCTTGTAGCCGCGCACATGCAGGTTCTTGTGACCGGCGCGGCGGTAGGCGAGGCGGTGGATGAGCCAGGGGTAGCCGTGGTAGGCGAAGATCACCGGCTTGTCCTTGGTGAACAGGCCGTCGTACTCGAAGTCGTTCATACCGTGCGGGTGTTCCTCGCGCGGCATCAGCCTGGCCATGTCGACGACGTTGACCACGCGGACCGCGAGCTCCGGCAGGTGGCGGCGCAGCAGTTGGGCGGCGGCCAGCACCTCCAGCGTGGGCACGTCGCCGGCGCAGGCGAGGACCACGTCCGGTTCGCCGCCGTTCTCGTTGCCGGCCCACTCCCAGATGCCGGCTCCGCGGGCGCAGTGGGCGCGGGCCTGGTCCATGGACAGCCAGTCGAAGCAGGGCTGCTTGCCGGCGACGATCACGTTCACGTAGTCCCGGCTGTGCAGCGCGTGGTCCGCGACCGACAGCAGGGTGTTGGCGTCCGGCGGCAGGTAGACGCGTACGACCTCGGGGCTCTTGTTGAGGACGTGGTCGACGAAGCCCGGGTCCTGGTGGGAGAAGCCGTTGTGGTCCTGGCGCCAGACGTGCGAGGTCAGCAGGTAGTTGAGCGAGGCGATCGGGGCGCGCCAGGGCAGCTGCCTGGACGTCTTCAGCCACTTGATGTGCTGGTTGACCATGGAGTCGACGATGTGCACGAAGGCCTCGTAGCAGGAGAACAGGCCGTGCCTGCCGGTGAGGAGGTAGCCCTCCAGCCAGCCCTGGCAGGTGTGCTCGGAGAGGATCTCCATCACGCGCCCGTGCCGGTCGAGGTGCTCGTCCACGGGCAGATGCTCGGCCTGCCAGGCCTTCCCGCTGGCGTCGAAGACGGCCTGCAGCCGGTTGGAGGCGGTCTCGTCGGGGCCCACGAGGCGGAAGTCGCGGCGGGCGGAGGTGTCCTCCATGACCTTTTCGAGGAGGTCGCCGAGGACCCGGGTGGGCTCGTGCAGGGTCGTGCCGGGCTTGTCGACGGGTACGGCGAATTGGTCCAGCGAGCGGATGGGCAGGTCGCGTACGAGCAGTCCGCCGTTGGCGTGCGGGGTGGCGCCCAGGCGGCGGGCGCCCTCGGGGACGCACGCCAGGGCGTCGGCGACGGGACGGCCGTCGGTGTCGAAGAGCTCCTGCGGGCGGTACGAGCGCAGCCACTGCTCCAGCTGCCGCAGATGCTCGGGGTTCTCGCGGACGCCGGCCAGCGGAACCTGGTGGGCACGCCAGGTGCCCTCGACCGGCACGCCGTCGACCTCGGCGGGACCGGTCCAGCCCTTCGGGGTGCGCAGCACGATCATCGGCCAGTGCGAACGCTCCGCCACCCCGTCCTCGCAGGCCGACTGCTGCAGCAGCCTGATGCGCTCCAGCGCGGTGTCCATCGCCTGCGCCATCGCGCGGTGCACGGTGGCCGGGTCGTCGCCGCTGACGTGGATCGGCGCGTGCCCGTAGCCGCGCAGCAGCTCGTCCAGTTCATGCTCGGGCAGGCGGGCCAGCACCGCCGGGTTGGCGATCTTGTAGCCGTTGAGGTGGAGGATCGGCAGGACGGCGCCGTCGTGGACCGGGTCGAGGAACTTGTTGGAGTGCCAGGAGGCGGCCAGCGGCCCGGTCTCCGCCTCACCGTCGCCGATCACGCAGGCGACCAGCAGGTCCGGGTTGTCGAAGGCGGCTCCGTAGGCGTGCGAGAGCGAGTAGCCCAGTTCACCGCCCTCGTGGATGGAGCCGGGGGTCTCCGGCGCCACGTGGCTCGGCACCCCGCCGGGGAAGGAGAACTGGCGGAACAGCCGCTCCATGCCGGCCCCGTCCCGGCCGACGTTCGGGTAGGTCTCGCTGTAGGTGCCCTCCAGCCAGGAGTTGGCCAGCACGGAGGGGCCGCCGTGGCCGGGCCCCCAGATGCACAGGGCGTCGATGCCGCGAGCCTTGATGACACGGTTGAGGTGGGTGTAGACGAGGTTCAGGCCGGGCGAGGTGCCCCAGTGGCCGAGCAGGCGCGGCTTGATGTGCTCAGGACGTAGGGGTTCCCGCAGCAGCGGGTTGGCCATGAGATAGATCTGTCCGGCGGCCAGGTAGTTGGCGGCACGCCAGTGCAGATCCAGGGTGCGCAGCTCCTCGTCGGTCAGTACGGTGCTGCTGTCCTGGTGTTCGGCCTTGGGCATCAGGGACTCCGGAAGTCATCGACGTGTATCAACGGGTGATGGAGGGCGGCATGGCCGGGAAAAAAGAGGCGGCGCTGCCGCGCAAGACGTATGAGAAGGAACTGCTGCGCCTGCAGACGGAGTTGGCGAGGCTGCAGGAGTGGGTGCGCGCCGAGGGCGCCCGGCTCGTCGTGATCTTCGAGGGGCGGGACGCGGCGGGCAAGGGCGGCACCATCAAGCGGGTCGCGGAGCATCTCAACCCGCGTGTGGCCCGGATCGCGGCGCTGCCCAAGCCGACCGAGCGCGAGCGCACCCAGTGGTACTTCCAACGCTATGTGGAACATCTGCCGGCCGCAGGGGAGATCGTGCTGTTCGACCGGTCCTGGTACAACCGGGCCGGCGTCGAGCGCGTGATGGGCTTCTGCACCAAGGAGGAGTACCAGCTCTTCCTGCGGCACTGCCCGATCTTCGAGCGGATGCTGGTGGAGGCCGGGGTCCTGTTGCGCAAGTACTGGTTCTCGGTGAGCGACACCGAGCAGCAGGAGCGGTTCAGGCGTCGGCTGGAGGACCCGCTGCGGCGCTGGAAGCTGTCGCCGATGGACCTGGAGTCGATCACCCACTGGGAGGCGTACTCCCGGGCGAAGGACGAGATGCTGGTGCACACGGACATCAGCGAGGCGCCGTGGTTCGTCGTGGAGAGCGACGACAAGCGCCGGGCGCGGCTGAACATGATCGCCCATCTGCTGAGCACGGTGCCGTACCACGACGTGCCGCCGCCCGTGCTGAAGCTGCCGGACCGGCCGGCGTCGACCGGCTACCTGCGCACGCCGCGCGATCTCCAGAACTACGTCCCCGACCACACGGCAAGCCTGTAAGCGGATCACTGCGCCCGCACCTTCTGCGGCACCACGGCCACCGGGCAGGCGGAGTGGTGCAGCACCGCGTGGGCGACGCGGCCGAGCTGTATCCCGAAGTGCCCCTCACGGCGCTTGGCCCCGACGACCAGGAGGTCGGCCCCGTGCGAGAGGTCCGCCAGCACCTTGCGGGCGGGGCCCTCGACGGTGCTGCGGCGCACGTCGGCGTCCGCGGGGACGTCCTTCAGTGCCCACTCCAGCGCCTCCACGGCCCGCTCCTCGTGCAGCCTGGCGGGCTCGCCGGCCATGAGCGGGTGGTCGGTGGTCTCGTGCGCGGGGCACCGCCAGGCCCGTACGGCCTCCAGGGGCACCTCCCGGCGGCGCGCCTCGTCGACCGCGAAAAGCACGGCCGGCGACTCCGTGGCGTCCTCTCCGACGCCCAGGAGGATCCGTCCGCGGGCTCCCGGCACCGCCTGCTTGTCGTGGCTGCCGCGCAGCACGATCACCGGGCAGTCGGCCTGCGCGGCCACGCTCAGGCTCACGGACCCCAGCAGGAACTCGGCGATGCCGCTGCGGCCGCGGCTGCCCACCACCAGCGCGGACGCCTGCCGTCCCTCGCGCACGAGGGCGTACTCGGGCTCCTCCGGCAGCACCACGCGGACCACCGTCAGGTGCGGATGGCGGGCGAGCGCTCGCTTGGCGGCGTGGTCGACGACGTCCTGGGCGAGCACTTCCTCGGACGGCTTGCCGAGGTCCGCCGAGAGCGAGCCGCCCTCGTAGCGCTCCCACAGCGAGGCGTAGACGACCCGCAGCGCCACTTTGCGCAGCACGGCCTCGTCCGCCGCCCAGTCGACGGCCCGCAGGCTCGGCTCGGAGCCGTCCACGCCCACGACCAGGGGGAGTTCCATCATCGGTCCGTCTCCTCGGGGTTCGACGTCAGTTGTGGGCCACGACCGCGACGGGCGCGGCGGCGTGGTGCAGGGCGGCGTGGGTGACGTGTCCGATGTGGGTGCCCAGGGGGCTGCGGCGCACGCGGCGGCCGACGACGACCAGCGAGGCCGCGACCGAGGCGTTGACGACGTGCAGTGCCGGACTGCCGAACCGGCATTCCTCGGTGACCTCGACGTCGGGGTACTTCTGCCGCCAGGGGCGCAGTGCCTCGGTCAGCGCCGTGGCCTCACGCAGGGCGACGGAGCTGTGCTCCGCCAGGTCGCCCGACATGCCGTACGCGTAGTAGGGGGGCGGGTTCCAGCCGTGGACCACCGTCAGGGACGTCCCACGGCGGCCGGCGGCGTCGAAGGCGAACCCCAGCAAAGTCTCGTCGGGGTGCTTGGTGTCGAGGCCGAGGACGACGGGCCGGAAGGGCGCGGCGGCCGAAGGGACGCCCGCCGGGTCCGGCTCGTGCTCGTCGGCGGCCTGTTCGCCGGCCCGGACCAGCACCACGGGACGCGCGGCGTGCGCGACGACCGAGAGGCCGACGGAGCCGACCATGAAGCCGCCGATGCCGCCCATCGCACGCGAGCCGAGGACGAGCAGGTCGGCGTCCTGAGCCGCCTCGGCCAGCGCCTCGGCGGGCCGCCCGCTCGGCTGCTCCGTGCTCACCTCCAGGCCGGGATGACGCAGCCGGACGCCTTCGGCGCTCTCGCGCGGTATCCGCTCGGTCCAGTGCTGCATCGTCTCTCCGCCCACCAGCGGGGCCTGTGCCATGCGCTCCGGGACCGGCTCCCGCACATGAACGATCTTCAACGGCAGGTCACGCAGCTTCGCCTCACGTGCCGCCCACTCCACCGCGGCGCGGCTCTCGGGCGAGCCGTCCAGACCTGCGACAACCGTGCGCACCATGGTTCGCCTCCTGATCGGTACCTGTCTCCAGCGTGGGTTCTCGGGGGTCCGGCACTGCAGGGGCCGCAGGTCCCTGGCCGGGACCGACCGGCCCCACACCCGCGTGCCGGGCCGACGGTCTCCATGGGCTGAACGGCCCCATCGGCGGACTGTGTTGTACTGCCGCAGCACCACCTCTCGCGACCGGGGGCGGTGCGGTGGATTCTTTGAGCAGGGCGGCGAGAGGAGACGCATGTCCCGCGCCTCGTGGTGGCGCCGCACGGCGCCCGGCATCGCCGCGCTGGCCGGTTACCGACGCTCCTGGCTGCGTGGGGACCTGCTGGCGGGCCTGACCGTGGCCGCGTATCTCGTGCCGCAGGTGATGGCGTACGCGGGCGTGGCCGGGCTGCCGCCGGTCACCGGGCTGTGGGCGATCCTGCCCTCGCTCGCGCTGTACGCCCTGTTCGGCACGTCCCGGCTGCTGTCGGTGGGCCCCGAGACGACGGCCGCGCTGATGACGGCGACCGTGGTGGCTCCGCTGGCCGGCTCGGACCCGGGCCGCTACGCCACGCTGGCCGCCACGCTCGCGGCAGCCGTCGGTCTGTTCTGCATGGCCGCCCGCGTCCTGCGTCTGGGCTTCGTCGCCGACCTGCTGTCCCGGCCGGTCCTGATCGGCTATCTGTCGGGCGTCGCACTGATCATGGTGGTGGACCAGCTCACCAAACTGACCGGAGTGCCGACCACGGGCTCGAGGTTCTTCCCGCAGCTTTGGTCCTTCGCGGGAAATCTGGGGCAGGCCCATCCGGCGACGGTGGTCTTCTCCACCCTCACCATCGCGTTCCTGTTCTCGGTCGCGCGATGGCGTCTCGTGCCCGGACCGCTGCTGGTGGTGCTGCTGGGCACCGTGGCCGTGACGGCCTTCGACCTGGACACCGAGCACGGCATCAAGGTGATCGGCGCCGTCCCGGCGGGCCTGCCCGCCTTCGCGCTTCCGGACCTGACGGAGCTGCCGGAGCTGGCCCTGCCCGCCCTCGGCGTGCTCCTGGTCGCGTACACCGACTTCATCCTCACGGCCCGGGGCTTCACCGCGCCCGGCGACGACGGCTCGGATCTGGACGCCAACCAGGAGTTCCTGGCCCTCGGCGCGGCCAATCTGGGCGCCGCCTGTCTGCACGGATTCCCGGTGAGCAGCAGCGCCAGCCGCACCGCGCTCGCCTCCTCGTCGGGAGCGCGGAGCCAGGCCTACTCGCTGGTGGCCGGCGTGATGGTCATCGCGGTACTGCTGTTCCTCAGCCCTCTGCTGGCCCACACGCCGTCGGCCGTCCTGGGCGCGATCGTCGTGTACGCGGCCACCCGGATGATCGACCTCGCGGGCTTCCGCCGCCTGGCGTCCTTCCGGCGGCGTGAACTGCTGCTGGCGCTCGGCTGCCTGGCCGGTGTGCTGACCCTGGACATCCTCTACGGGGTCCTCGTCGCCGTCGGCATGTCCGTGGCGGAGCTGCTGAGCCGGGTGGCCCGCCCGCACGACGCCGTCGAGGGACTGGTGCCCGGCGTGGCGGGCATGCACGACGTGGACGACTACCCGCTGGCCCGCACCGTCCCGGGCCTCCTGGTCTACCGCTACGACTCGCCGCTCTTCTTCGCCAACGCCCAGAACTTCCATCGCCGGGCGCTGGCCTCGGTGGACGAGCAGACCGAGCCCGTCAGGTGGTTCCTCCTCAACACCGAGGCGAACGTGGAGGTGGACATCACCGCGCTGGACGCGGTCGACCAACTGCGCCAGGAACTCACCCGCCGCGGGATCGTGTTCGCCCTGGCGCGGGTGAAACAGGACCTGCTGGACCAGCTGGAGGCGTACGGCCTCGCCGAGGCGGTGGGCAGGGACATGATCTTCCCCACCCTGCCGACCGCGGTGGCCGCGTACCGCGAATGGAGCCGGGAGCGCTAGGGCCTGGTCAGCTCTTCACGAGCGGACGGCCGGCGGTCGGGTGCGGTCGACGCGTCGTCGTTCCGGTCGGCGTGGTGTCCGGGTAGCGCCGCTCGGCACGGCGCAACTGCCGGCGCAGATACAGCGCGTCCAGCGCCGCACTGAGCACGAAGGTGACGGCCATGGCGGCCACCAGGAGGACCGCGAACTGCCGCCAGAACTCCGGCGTCAGGCTCGTACCCATGATGACTCCCCTCTTGGGCTGCGTCCGGTGGAGCTCTCTCACCACCATCGAACCGCCGGACGCCGCTTGGCACAGGGTGCCGGCAGGGCGGCGCGGGACGCCGGACGGCCTGTTCCTGGGGCCGGGTGGCCCCTGGATCCCCGCAGGCGGCGGGCCCACGCTGGCAGTGGAAGTCCCGTACGCGTTACTGGAGGCGCGCCATGAACGCTCCCGCAACGATGAGTATGCCGCGGGCGCTGTCCGCCGAGCACCGGCAGCGGCTGATGCGGCTCGCCCGGGAGGTGTCGTACCCCGTGGGCGCCCGGCTGTTCGAGGAGGGCGGTCGGGCCGACCGGTTCTGGATCATCCGCACGGGCACGGTCGACCTCGACATGCGCGTGCCCGGCCGCCGCGCCGCCGTCATCGAGTCCCTGGGGCACAACGAACTCCTGGGCTGGTCCTGGCTGTATCCCCCGCACTCCTGGCACCTCGGCGCCGAGGCGTCCTCCCCGGTACGGGCCTACGAGTTCGACGCCACCACCGTGCGGACGATCTGCAGGGAGGATCCCGACTTCGGCCGGAGTGTGGCCGAGTGGGTGGGCATGGTCGTGGCGCACCGGCTGCAGGCGGCCCGCATCCGGCTGCTGGACCTGTACGGGCCCTACGGCAGCGGGAGCGCGCGGTGAACACGGGCGCTCAAGCAGGCGCCGTGCATGGGTCGCCGCACATCGTGAGTGACGTGATGACCCGTACCGTCGCCACCGTCGGCCGAGGGACCGCCTTCAAGGACGTCGTGCGGATCATGCAGGACCGCAAGGTCAGCGCCGTGCCCGTGGTGGACGCGGCCGACAGGGTCCTGGGGATCGTCTCGGAGGCCGACCTGCTGCCCAAGGAGGAGTTCCGCGACAGCGACCCCGACCGCTCCACCCAGTTGCGCCGGTTGTCCGACCTGGCCAAGGCCGGCTCGCTCACCGTCGAGGAGCTGATGACCTCTCCCGCCCTCACCGTCCTGCCGGACGCCACCCTCGCGCAGGCCGCGCGGGAGATGGCGCGGGCACGGGTCAAGCGGCTGCCGGTCGTCGACGCCGACGGGCGTCTGGAGGGCATCGTCAGCCGGGCGGACCTGCTGAAGGTCTTCCTGCGCGACGACGAGGAGATCGCCGAGGAGATCCGGCGTGAGGTCGTCTCCTACCTCTTCCACACACCGGAGTCCTCCGTGATGGTGGAGGTGCGGGACGGTGTCGCCACGCTCGCCGGGCGGGTCCGCGACACCTCGCTCGTGCCGGTGGCCGCACGTCTGGTGAGGGCGGTCGAGGGCGTCGTGGACGTGGAGTTCGCGCTCGACGGACCGGACGGGTCCGCCGTCTGAGCCGTGCCGCATCCGGGCGGCCTCAGCCGGTGGTGTGCCCCCAGTGACGCCCCACCTGGTCCCACTCGACGCCCCACTTCTCGGTCGCGCGCCGTTGCACGCGCAGCCGGACCAGACCCCCGCAGGCGAGGACCGTCACTCCGGCGACCAGTGCGACTCCGGTGCCGGCCAGCACCACGCGGGTCGCCGCCTCGGCCGCCGACACGGGCGGTGCCACCAGGCGGCCGTGGGCGTTCGTCCACGCCTGCACGGTGCTGCCCGGCCGGGCGGTCGGCTTCACGTTCATGACCCCCGTACGGGTGGTCGCCCTGCCGTCGCGGACGTCGCTCCAGCGCACCGTCGCCACCACCCGGTCGTACCTGATGCCGGTGACGACGTCCCGTCCGCTCCCCGGCACGGTCTTCACCAGCACCGCCGTCACCGGACGGCGGCCCGTCCGATCCTCGTCCACCGTGTGCTGCGCGGCCCGCGCCCCGACGATTCCCGCGACGACCGACGCCACGGCCGCGACCGCCCAGGCGGCCAGCACGATCCACGCCTCCAGCACGTCGCTGCGGCGCCGCAGCGCATTGCTGCGCCACCGCCACCCGAAAACCTTCGCGCGTCTCACCTTCCGCATCGGCCACACCCCCTTAACGGCGCAATGAGGACGGACACACCTAAACAGTCTCACCAGATCACCGTCGGCGGGAGGGGCCGGCGGACCAACGGCCTCCCGAACCGGGGAGTGGGGCCGGTCGGCCCTAGTGCGTTGGGCCCAGGCGCGTGATGATCGTCATGACGTACGGCCCGCAGCCCCGTGCGTCCTCTCTCCCGGCATCAAGGGGTCGACATGGCCGAAGCACGCACCTTCTCAGCGCAGGACCCGATCCGGGTCTTCCTCCTGGACGACCACGAGGTCGTCCGGCGTGGCCTGGCGGACCTGCTGGACGCCGAACCGGACATCTCCGTCGTGGGAGACGCCGCCAACGTGGAGCACGCACTGGTCCGGGCTCCCGCGGTGCGTCCGCACGTGGCCGTCCTCGACGTGCGCCTGCCCGACGGGGACGGCATCTCCGTCTGCCGCGACCTGCGCAGCCGTATGCCGGAGCTGGCCGTGCTGATGCTGACGTCGTTCGACGACGAGGAGGCGCTGCTCGACGCCATAATGGCCGGGGCCTCGGGCTATGTGCTCAAGCAGATCCGGGGCTCGGACCTGGTCTCGGCGGTGCGCACGGTCGCCTCGGGTCAGTCGATGCTCGACCCCGCCACCACCGCTCGGCTGATGCGCTCCCTGCGGGCCGAGCCGGCCGAGACGCCGGCCGTCGCACCGGAACTCGCGGGCCTGTCGCCGCGCGAGCGGGAGATCCTCGCGCTGATCGGGGACGGACTCACGAACCGCGAGATCGGCAAGCGGCTCTACCTGTCCGAGAAGACGGTCAAGAACCACATCTCCCGGCTGCTGGCGAAGCTGGGCGTCCAGCGACGCGTCCAGGCCGCGGTGCTCGCCACCCACCTGGAGCAGCCGGAGCCGGAGGAGCGCCCCGTGCGCTGACGCTCGCCTCCACCCACAGCGGTCAGCGGCCCCCGGCCGGGCCGTCGTCGGTGTGGAGGGCCTGGACGGGACAGGCGGCGACCGCCCGCCGGGCGTGGGCGCGCAGCCGGTCGGGGACGACCCGGTCCCGGAGGATGGGGTAGCCCCATTCGTCGAGATCGATCAGCTCGGGCAGGAGCTCAGCGCACAGGCCGTGACCGGTGCAGGCGATCCGGTCGACGCGCAGGGTGCGGGCGCGGCTCATCGCCATGTCTCCGGCGGCGGGTCGGTCCGTGCGGAGATCCTGGCCGGACGGTGGGCGGCGGAGCAGGCGCCGTGGGCGACGTGGTGGTCGACGTCGCCGGCGAAGACACGCAGGGCGGAGGCCGCGAGGCGGGCGGCTCCGTCCGGGTGGCGGCAGGCGCCCCGGTCCGGCAGCAGGGAGGTCCGGCGGTGCAGCCGGGTCAGCAGGCCGCGGTCGGCCCGGCCCGCCGCCAGCGCGGTGAAGTCCTCGGCTACGGCGGGCAGTCCGAAGTGGCAGGGGCCGCACTGGTGGGCGCCGTGCGCCGCCAGGTGGCTGAGCATCCCGGCCGTCTCGGTCAGGGCGCAGGCCGAGCGGGGCAGTGCGACGACCACGCCCGCGCCGGGTGCGGCGTCCAGCGGGGCCAGGTCGGCCCGGGTGAGCGGCGTGTGCAGATGTTCCGCCGGGAGCCAGGTGCCGCCGAAACCGCCGAGCAGGACCGCTCGCAGAGGCTCCGTGGGCCCTCCGGCCCGATCGAGGAGGTGGGCGATCGGAGTGCCGAGCGGAGCCTCCACGACGCCCGGTGCGGCGACGGCCCCGGAGAGGGTGAGGAGCATCGTGCCCGGCTCCTCCGGGGTGCCCGCCTGCCGGAACCAGTCGGGCCCGTGGCGGGCGACGAGGGCGATGTGGGCGAGCGTCTCGGCGTTGTGGACGAGAGTGGGGCGGCGGCCGACGCCGCGCTCGTGCGTGCGTGGGCCGCCCTGCGGCCGGGCCGGTCCGCCGTTGAGCCAGCGCACGAGCGCGGTCGACTCGCTGGAGACGTAGGCGTGCGGGAGGCCGTGCAGACGCAGCCGTACGGGATCGAGGCGGGCGCGCCGGCGCTCCGCCAGGGCGGCGGCGAGTTCCCCGTGCTGGACGGCCCGGCTGCGGGGCAGGCACACGTGGACGGTGTCGGCACCCACCGCGACGGCGGCCAGGACCGCTCCGTCGAGGACGAGATGGGGCGCCACGGCGAGCAGGAACTGGTCCTTGCGGCTGGCGGGTTCACTCTCCATGGCGTTGACGACGACCACGGCGCGGCCACGGCGTTGCGCCACCGCGCGCAGCTTCCGGACCGTCGGGAACCCGGCACCGCCGCGTCCGGTGAGCCCGGCCCGTTCGACGGCCTCCAGCAGCGGCAGCGCGGTGCGGCCGGCGGGCGACCCGGCTGCCGGGGGCGGTCCGTGGCGCAGGAGGTGATCGGTGAGAGTGGCCGGCCGCCCGGTGGCGTACCAGCCCGCCAGCAGCCGGGCGGCGCCGTCGTCCGGCCCGGGGGTGCGGTGGCCGGGTGCGAAGACGGCGGCCGCGGTGGCGTTCACCCGCCGCCTCCGAGCTGGATCGCCGTGGTGGCGGCGCGCTGGGCCCAGCCGGACTGGAGCGGTCCGCCGGCCAGGAACACCGTCAGCACCACCGGTACGGCGGCCGCGGCGACGGCCCCCACCAGGCGTCCCGCGACCCTGCCCGGACCGGCCTTGGCCAGCCGCCACCACACGGCGGCCGGCACCGAGACCAGACAAGCGGCGTAGATCCACAACTGCAGCGGCAGACGGGTGTCGGTACCGGACCCGGCACCGTGGAAGAGGGCGAGCGGCCAGGCGGCGTAGGCCAGCCAGTGCACGGCCTTCCACCGCCGCACCCCCAGCCGAAGCCGCAGGGCGCTGGTCACCAGCACCGCGAGCAGCAGGTCGAACGCGGCCGTGCCGAGACCGAGCCAGAGCGGACGGTACGAGGCCCCGAACGGGACCACGGACGCCGCCCAGCTCAGGTGCACGAACGGATCGAGCACCACCGTCACCACGTGCACCACGAGGAACACCAGCGTGAGCAGCGACAGGTTGCGATGCATCAGGGCGATCTCGAAACGGCCGATCCGCCGGGGCGCGGCCCGGCCGGCGGACGCGATGCCGAGCACCACGGTGGCGGTGAGCAGGATCAGGGAGAGGGTGCCGCCGGCACGGCCGGCGTACCACAGAGGGCTCCCGGTCAGGGCGAGGGTCGTCATCGCGCGCCTCCGGGTGCGGGAGCCGGTGACTCCGCAGGCCAGCCGCCGAGGCGTACGACGGTGCCGTCGACCGCGACCAGACGGGCGGGCAGCGAGGTGGCGCGCAGCCGGTCGACGGCCCGTTCGCCGAGCACGACCGCCGCCGTGCTGAAGGTGTTGGCGTCCACGCAGGTGGCGGCTGCGACGGTGACGGTGCGCCACACGGGTGCGGCGGGCTCGCCGGTGGCCGGGTCGATGATGTGGTGCAGGGTGCGTCCGGCGCGCCGCCAGGTGCGCACCCGGATGCCGGACGTCGCCAGCGCCCCGCCGGTCACGGCGACGGTGGGATCCTGCTCCGTCACGGACTGCGCGTGGTCGTCGGCGAGCGCGACGCGCCAGCCGCCCTCGGGCGCCGGCCCTGCGACCGCGAGGTCACCGCCGAGGCTGACCAGGACGCCGCTTCCGGTGACGGCGGCGGCGCGGCGGGCGGCACGGTCGGCGGCCAGGGCCTTGGCGGTGGCGCCCAGGTCGAGGCAGGTGTGCGGGGGCAGGCGCAGTCGCCGGGTGCGCGGATCGAAGCTGATCTGCCGCCAGCCGGGCACGGGACGTGCCACGGGCAGGGGGCGGGCGTCGTCGGGGCGCAGGGAGGCGAAGGTGCGGTCGTAGCCGAGTGCGATCACCGCACCGCCCACCGTCGGGTCGACGACGCCGCCGGTGAGCCGAGCGGCCCGCAGGGCGACCTGGAGTGCCTCGGCGAAGCGTTCGCCGACCGTCGTCGGGACGCCGGCGCCCATGTTGACGCGGCTGAGTTCGGAATCCGGGCGGAAGCGGCTGCACGTGCGGTCGATGGCGTCCAGTTCGCCGCGCAGGACCGCTTCGGCGGCGGGCAGCGCGCTCGGGCCGGTGACGAGCAGGACGGCGGTCGTGCCCAGTGCCGGGAAGGCGACCCGGGTCGGCGAAGGCGCCGGAGCGTGCGTGGTCATGACGCCCCCGTCGTCGCGTGCGGCTGTTGCTGCTGGGTCGGCGCGGGCGGCTGGGCCGGGGGCTGCGCGGCCGGTTGTGCGGCGGGGGCCGCACCCTCGCCCTCGTCGTCTCCCCCGGAGTTCTGCTCGCCGTGCTCCCCGGCTCCGTCCCCGGTGGCCGCGGCGGACGACGCCGGGGGGCTCTGCGCGGATGACGCGGAGGACGGGACGGGCGGCGCGGGGGACGCCGAGCCTCCCGGCAGCAGATGGGTGTAGAGACCGCCCAGGGCCGCCGCGGCGGCCACGGCCGTGACGGCGATCCACCGGGTCAGCCGTCGGTTGCGGCGCAGGCCGCGATCACGCGCGAGCGGCGAACCGGCCGGGGCGGGTGTCGGACGGAAGTCGTCGGGCGATGGCGCCATGGCGGCACTCCTGGTGATCGGCGGCCCTGGTCGGCCGCGTCCACCTCCAGGCTGCGGTGACGCCCCCCTGGAAACTCGCTCACGTCTCCCTCAGAACCGGTAAAGATCTCGGTCCGCCGCCCCGGCCGTGCCCCGCTGCCGGCCACAGCGGCAGATCCAGTACGACGGTCAGTCCGCCACCGGGGGTGTCCTCCAGCCGCGCCGTTCCACCGTTGACCGTGGCCAGCCGGTGCACGATCGCCAGCCCCAGCCCGGTGCCCCTGGCCTCGGGGTTGCCGAACCGGCGGAACGCGACCTCCTTCGCCTGCGCGGACATCCCGGGACCGTCGTCCCGCACGCGCAGCCTCGCCACGGACCCTGCCGCACCGTGGTCGACCGTGATGCTGCCGCCCTCCGGCACGGCGTCCACCGCGTTGGCGATCAGGTTGTCGAGAATCTGCTCCAGATGCCCCGCGCCCAACGCGACGGTCAGGGCGGGCCCCCCGGACACGGAGGTCAGCCGAAGGCCGCGCTCCTCGGCCACGGGCGACCAGGCGGCCGCACGCTCGGCCGCCACCTCGTCGACCCGTACCGCGGTCGGACGGGGCGTCGCCTGTTCGGCACGCGCCACCGCCAGCATCCCGTCGACCAGCCGGGACAGCCGGGCGATCTCCTCCTGCGCGGCGGCCAGTTCGGCCGCCGTGCCGGCCTCGGCCCCGGCGGCCAGGACGTCGAGCCGCAGGCGCAGCGCGGCCAGCGGGGTGCGCAGCTGATGGGACACATCGGCGATCACGGCGCGGTGGCCGTGCACGAGGGCCTCGGTGCGGGCCGCCATGGTGTTGAAGGTGCCGGCCAGCCGGCGCACCTCCGGCGGGCCGGGCCCGACGTCGGCCCGTTCGTCGAGCGCCCCCTCGCCCAGCCGCCGGGCGGAGGCGTCCAGCGTCGACAGTGGGCGGCTGACCCAGTGGGCCAGGCGGACGGACAGCAGCACGGTGGCGGCCAGGCCCGCGACGCCGATCGCGGCGGACCAGCCCCAGATCGCCGCGATACGGGCGTCGAGCGGTTGGGCGGAGCGGGCCAGGACCACCGCTCCCGCGGGTTGGCGCACCTCGCCGACCGGTTCCGCGGCAAGCAGCCGCCCCTCTTTCTCGGGCGGCTCGGGCTCGTGCCCGGCCAGCACCCCCGCCACCGGCTCCCGCGCCTCCTCGCCCTGCGCCGCCGTACAGGACGTACTGGCCACCAGGTGCGCGGAGACGTCATACACCGCGGCGCAGTCCCCGGCCCGGGCAGCGGCATTCAGTTCCCGGCGCATGGCGACGGCCGGCTTGTGATCGGAGAGGTGTTCCTCGGCGGCCGCGGCGATGACCCGGGTGGCCGCCCGCTGGCTGTCGCGGTAGGCCACGCGCTCACGCGCCGTCATCATCGCCGCCAGCGGCACCACCGCCAGCACCAGCAGCACCGAGGTCAGGACCAGGAGAGTCCAGGTGACCCGGCGGCTCACGACGGCGCCCCGTGCTGCGGGCCGGGCTGGACCTCGCCGAGCCGGAAGCCGTGCCCGTAGACGGTCTCGATCAGCCCCGGTACGCCGAGCTTGCGGCGCAGCGCCGCGACATGCACGTCCAGTACCTTCGTCGGCCCGTACCAGTGGGCGTCCCAGGCCCGTTCCAGGATCTGCTGCCGGCTCACCACGCGGCCCGGATCGGCCGTCAGGCACTCCAGAATGCTGAACTCCTTCGGTGTCAGCGCCACCGTCCGGCCGCCGACCGTGACCTGCCGCGTGCGCAGATCGAGTGCCAGCGGCCCGTGCCGTACGACCTCGGGGCCCACCGGACGCCGCCGGCGCAGCACCGCCCGCATCCGCGCCAGCAGTTCGGCCAGCCCGAACGGCTTGACCAGGTAGTCGTCCGCACCTTCGTCCAGGGCCACCACCCGGTCCGCCTCCTCGCCCCGGGCGGTCACCGCGATGATCGCGGCGTCGGACCGGGCCCGCAGCCTCCGGCACACCTCGACGCCGTCGATGTCGGGCAGCCCGAGGTCCAGCAGGACGACGTCGGGGGTGGGGGCCGTGAGGGCGTCCCGGCCCCGGCGGACGCCCTCGACCGTGTAGCCGGCCTGCCGCAGTCCGCGCACCAGGGAGTCGGCGATGCCGCGGTCGTCCTCCACGACCAGCACCCTGGTCTCTTCGGTCACCTCGGCGCTCTGGGCGTTCATGCGCGTTTCCCGCCTCCCGGACGATGCGCTCGAACGCATCGCTCCTTCTTTCAGCCTGGGCCGCGCTCGATGCCTGGTGGCAGGGGCCGTTCGTCCTCCTTCCGGCCTGTTCGGCTCAGGTGTAGATGATCTGGCTGCCGGCCGCGCGCTCGTAGAACTCGCCGACCGTGATGACGCCCTGGACCTGGTCGACGAGGTCGTCCTTGTCGAGTTCGAAGAGATCGACGGACGCCTTGCAGGCGTAGATGCCGGCGCCGGTGTCGGCGATCATCTCGATGAACTCGGGGATCGGCGGGATGTCGAGCTTGTCCATCTTGCGTTCCATGTAGCGGGTGACCAGGTCGGGCACGCCCGGCAGGCCGCCCAGCAGGGTCGGCAGGTGCAGGCCGGGGTTGCCCACGGTGGCCAGCTTGATGTGCTCCCAGTGCTTCTTCGTGATGGCGTCCAGGCCGAAGAAGGTGAAGAACAGGTCGGCCTCGATGCCCTCGGCGCGGGCGCCGTTGGCCATGATCAGGGCCGGGTAGACGCCTTCGAGGGAACCCTTGGAGACGATGATCGAGACCTTCTCGATCGTTGCGGTGTCGGCCATGACGGCTCGTGCTCCTCAGATGCAGCCGCGGGGCTTGGGAATTCCGGCGATCCTCGCGGCGGTCTTCGCCGGTCCCTTGGGGAAGAGCTGGTAGAGCTCCTTGACGCTCACGCCGGACGTCTTGCCGAGCACGCGCACGGTGGGTCCGGTGCCCTTGGCCGCGAACTGAGCGCGCATGAAGCGGATGACCGTCCAGTGCCGGTCGCTCAGTTCGCCGATGCCCTGCTCGCGTGCGATCTGCTCGGCCATCGGCTCGGTCCACCGACCCGGGTCGGTGAAGAAGCCTTCGTCGTCGACGGGGACGGCGGTGCCGGCGTAGGTGGCGGTGGCCATGACGGATCCTCTCGTTCAGACGGACCGGTGGTTCTTGCCGCGCTCGGGCATCGCCGAGCCGATGCCGGGCATGTCCCGGCCGGGCAGCAGGGTGTGCCAGTACAGCCACTCGAAGGCGAGCTTGCCGAGGTGGCCGGCGTGCGACTCCTTCAGCAGCGGCAGGCCGAGGGGGCCCGGGTAGTGGCCGGGCAGCGGCTCGGTGTCGTAGTTGAAGTCGATGAGCAGGGCCTTGTGGAAACCTGTCTCCACGAAGCAGTTGGTGTGCCCGTCGAAGGAGGCGTCCAGCGGCTGCGCGGCGAGGAAGCGGCCGATGTTGTGCACCAGCACCTCGCCCTCGAAGTGCGCCACCGAACCCGCCTTGGACGCCGACAGGCCCGCCGCGTCACCGACCGCGAACACCTCGGGATGGTCCGGGTGTTGGAGGGTGTGCGGGTCGACGGGGACGAAGCCCAGCTCGTCACCCAGCCCTTCGGAGCGGCCCACGTACTCGGCGCCGCCGTGCAGCGGCACGACCACCGCCAGGTCGAAGGGCACCTCACGCTCGTCGTACGACACCAGCCGGCCGCCGGGGCCGTCGACCTCGCCGAGCGTGAACTCGGTGACGAGTTCGACGCCCTTCTCCTTGAGCAGCCCGCCCAGCGTCTGCGCGGCGACCGGCTTGGTGAAGGCCGCGTCCAGCGGGGTGGCGTAGGTCAGCTCGACCCGGTCGCGGATACCGCGCCGCTGGAAGTACCAGTCGGCGAGGAAGGCGAACTCCAGTGGCGCCACGGGGCACTTGACGGGCAGGTCCGCCACGTTGACGACGACGCGGCCGCCGTCGAAGCGCTCCAGCGCCTCGTGCAGGGCGGCGGCGCCGGGCAGGTCGTAGAAGGTGAAGACCTTCTCGCCCCAGCCGGGTCCGGTCAGGCCCTCGGTCTCCTGCGGCAGCAGCGTCGCTCCGGTGGCGACGACGAGGACGTCGTACGGCAGCCGGATGCCACCGCGGAGTTCCACCGTCCGCCGCTCCAGGTCGACCCGCTCGATCCGTGCGCTCCTGTATTCGACGGCATCGTCCAGCTGCCGCGGCCGGGAGCGCACGAGGTGGTCGGGCCGGGCCAGCCCGAACGGCACGAACAGCAGGCCGGGCTGGTAGAGATGGTCGTCGTTCTGGTCGATCACCGTGACGTGGTGTTCGCGTTCGTCGTTCGTGCGGCGCAGGCGGTTCGCCGTCATGGTGCCGGCGGTTCCACCGCCGAGAATCACGATGTTTTTGCCCATGTCCCCACTGTCGTGCGGAAGATGGAGGGCAGACAGGTGCCGCTGGTCCCACCCCGGTACCCACCCGGGTATGCCTTGTGCGGGCCCTATGGCCCACGCCGTGCGCCGGAGGAGCGCCGCGAGCCCGGCGGAGGCGGGCTGAGGGCCTCAGGGCACCCGCGGCCGCCGCGCGAGTGCCCTTGACCGCGCTGGTTCAGCTGCTGCGCAGGGCGGCGAGCGCTGCGTTCAGGTCGGTCGTGCGCGGGCGGTTGTGCGGCAGCTTGCCGAGCATGGCCGCCATGCCGCAGGTGTTCGTGAGGGCGGAGAAGACCAGGCCGCCTGCGACACCGGCCGAGAGCACCAGGAGGGCCGGGTGCACGAACAGGCCGAGGACGACACCGAGGAGCACCAGGCTGCCGGCCGTGAAGCGCACCTGGCGCTCCATGCTCCAGCCGGCCCGCGTGTCGCAGGCCACGGGTGTGTGCAGGTCGTGTCCCCCGGCGGCCCAGGCGCCGGTGCCGCCGGCGAGCGTCGCCGTGGTGATGCCCTGCCCCGCCAGGAGCTTGCAGGCGTTCTCGGAACGGGCGCCGGAGGCACACACGACGAGGACTTCTCCGCGCTCGGCGGCGTGCCGGATCTCCGGCAGTGCCCGCCGGATGTGGTCGAGGGGGATGTTCAGCGCGCCGGGCAGGTGTCCGGAGGCGAACTCGGCGGGTGTGCGCACGTCGATGACGGTCAGTTCGTGCAGCCGGTCGCGGGCCTGGTCGGCGCCGAGGGTGACGGGAGCGGAGGGGTTCGTCATGGCAGATGTGATCCTTGTTGGTCGACGTCGTCCCGAACCGGGACGTACAGTACCCCTAGGGGTATTTCTTGAGGAGTGATCGTGGATCTCGAGCTTGAGGGTGCGGACCTGAAGGCCGTGCTGAACCGGCTGCGCCGGGCTCAGGGCCAGATCTCCGGAGTGATCCGGATGATCGAGGAGGGACGTGACTGCGAAGACGTCGTCACGCAGCTCGCCGCCGCCTCGCGTGCGCTGGACCGGGCCGGTTTCGCGATCATCGCCACCGGTCTGCAGCGGTGCGTGATCGACATGGACTCCGGCCGCAAGAACGGCGAGGACCCGGTGGAGATGCGCGCCCGCCTGGAGAAGCTCTTCCTGTCGCTGGCGTGATCATGTCCGGCCGCCCGCCTCACGTCACCGCGTCGATGAGCATGAAGGCGGCGACCGCCAGCAGCACCACGGCGAAGATCCGTTGAAGCGTGTGCCCGGAGATCTTCGCGGACAGCCGCTTGCCGTCCCACGCGCCGAGGACCGCGGCCGCGACGAACGGCCCGACGACCGCCCAGTCCAGCGTCTGGACCGTACCGGCGCGGGTCGCGAGCGCGGCCAGCGAGTTGACGGTGATGACCAGCAGACTGGTCCCGACCGCCGACCGCATCCGCATGCCGAGCACCCCCACCAGAGCCGGTACGGCGAGGAACCCGCCGCCGACCCCGAGGACGCCGGTGACCGCGCCGAGCCCGGCACCGGCCGCCGCGGCCCGCCCCGGCTGTACCGTCACGGCGCCTTCGACGGCCGCCCGGGACCGCAGCATGCGCAGTGCGGCGACGGCCGCGACCACGGCGAAGGCCGCCGTCAGTACGGCCGCCGGGATGCGTGCCGCGAGCGCGCCGCCGAGCATCGCCGGGGCGATCCCGGCCGCCGCGAAAAGCAGCCCGGTACGCCAGCGGACGTGACCGTCGCGGGCGTGTGCGGCCAGCGCCGTGACCGAGGTGAGGGTGACGATGACCAGACTCGCGGTCGTCGCCCCGACCGGGGTGAAGCCGAGCAGATAGATCAGCGCGGGTACGGCCAGGACACTGCCGCCGCCCCCGAGGGCACCGAGTGCCAGACCGACCACCGCACCGGCGGCCAGGGCGAGTATCAGAACGCTCACGCGATCGTGCCGTTCCGCCCGCGCGCGTCCACCACCGGCAGTCCCTCACCGGCCCAGTCCCGCATCCCGCCGATCACGTCGACGGCCTGCGCGCCACGGGCGATGAGCAGTTCCGCGGCCTGCCGGGAACGGTTGCCGGATCGGCAGATCACGACCAGGGGCCGCGCCTGCGCATGAGCGGGCAGCCCCGCCCCGGCGGCCAGCGCGGACAGCGGCAGGTGCACGGCCCGCGGCGCGTGCCCCGCCTGCCACTCGTGCGACTCGCGCACATCCAGCAGTACGGCGTCACCGCCACCACCGCCGGCGGCGGTGCCGTGGCCGGTGCGTTCGGCCGCCTCCCGCGCGTTCACGCGGCCCGGGCCTGACCGGCCCCGTCGGAAGATGCTCATCTCGTTTCCTGGCTCCTGTGTTCCACGTCGGTACGGGCGATCGCCGGGTGCCTGTGCGGCGTACGGTGCCGTCACGGGACCCGGATGGTGAGTCCGGCCTGCTCGGCGGCGTCGAAGGAGTCGTCGACGGCGACGACGTCCCGGCCTGCGGCGTCCAGCAGGGAGGCCGCGATGGCGGCGCGCATACCGCCCGCACAGTGCACCCAGACCTGGCCGTCGGGCACCTCGCCGAGCCGCCGGTGCAGCTCGTGGACGGGGATGTGGACCGAGCCCGCCACGAAGCCGCCGGCCCGTTCGGAGTCCCGCCGGACGTCGAGGACGACGACCTCGGCGGACCGCGCGGCGAGGCCGGCGAAGGTCCCCCGCGGGAAGGAGCCCGGCGTCTCGCCCGCGCGCAGCCAGTCGGACGGACCGCCCGTGGCCGCGGCGGCCGGGCGGTCGATACCCACCCGGGCCAACTCGCGCTGTGCGGTACGGAGTTGATCGGCCGACTCGGCCAGCAGCGTGACAGGCTTGCCCCAGGGGATCAGCCAGGCCAGATAGGTGGCGAGCTGCCCCTCGGCCTCGAAGTTGAAGGAGCCCGCGACATGCCCCTCGGCGAAGGCGACCCGGCTGCGCAGGTCCACCACCCACTCCCCCGCCGCGAGCCGCTCGGCGATCTCGCCCGCGTCGGCGACGGCGGGCGGGGTGAGGTCGACGGGCGCGGGTCCGGCGGCGTTGGCCGGGGCCATGTGCGCGTAGTAGGCGGGCACGTCGTCCAGGCCGGCCAGCAGCTCGGCCACGAAGGTGTCCACATCGCGGGTCAGCGCCGCGTTGGACTCCTTCTCCTTGCCGATGGTCGTGTCGCTGCCCTCGGCCTGGGACGAGGAACAGAAGCTGCCGAAGCCATGGGTGGGCAGCACCGCCGTCTCGTCGGGCAGCTCGGCGGCCAGACGGTGCGCGGAGGCGTGCTGGGCGCGGGCGAGGCGCTCCGTCAGCCGCGGCTCCACCAGGTCGGGCCGGCCGACCGAGCCGATCAGCAGCGAGCCGCCGGTGAAGACCGCGACCTGCGCGCCGTGCTCCTCCAGGACGTAGGCGGTGTGGTGCGGGGTGTGGCCGGGCGTCGCGACGGCGCGCAGGGCCAGGCCCCCGGCGGCGTCGATCTCCGCGCGGTCGCCGTCGGTGACCGGTACACGCGCGAACGAGACCCGGGCCCCGGCGGGGACGAGGTAGTCGGCGCCCGTGATCCGGGCCAGCTCCAGGCCACCGGAGACGTAGTCGTTGTGCAGGTGGGTCTCGACCACGTGGGATATCCGCACCCCGCGCCGCACCGCCGCCGCGATCACCTGCTCGACGTCCCGCGGCGGATCCACGGCCACGGCCGTGTGCTCACCGCCCGCCAGATAGCTGCGGTTGCCGAGGCCGGCCACCTCGATCGTGTCGACGAAGAACACGCCGTACTCCCTTCTCACGATGAATTACCCCAGGGGGTATGTCATCGAAGGTAACATGAGTACCCCGGGGGGTATCCAGAAGGGAAGGTCACCGTCATGCGCTACGACCGCACCGTCCACCTCGACACGGACTTCGCCACCGCCGTCGCCCGCACCCGCGACGCCCTCGCCGCGCAGGGTTTCGGCATCCTCACCGAGATCGACGTCACCGCCACGCTCAAGGCCAAGCTCGACCACGAGATGGAGGACTACGTCATCCTCGGCGCCTGCAACCCGCCCCTCGCCCGGCGCGCCCTGGACACCGACCGCTCCATCGGCCTGCTGCTGCCCTGCAACGTGGTCGTCCGCCGCGAGGGCGCCCGCACCGCCGTACAGGCCCTCGACCCGAACACGATGGTCGCCCTCACCGAACTCGACGCCCTGCGCCCGGTCGCCGAGGAGGCCACCCGCCGCCTCGACGCCGCGCTCGCCGCCCTCGCGTCGACCGACCCGGCCTCCTGACGGCACGACCGCACGGCACGACCGCATCGCCCTGGAGGTGGCCCGTGCGAACTCAGCGGATCTCCAGCACCTCCTCCACGGGGCGCCGCGGGGTCGCGGTCCCCGCGGGGCCGTAGCCCAGGCGGAGCACCATGTGCACGAAGCCCAGGGCCGAGCGCGGGTCGCGGGCCAGTTCCCGCAGGTCCTCCCGCTCCAAGGAGTGCGAAGTCAGGGAGGTGGCCAGTCCGTTGAGCGTGGCCAGCAGCAGGACGCGCTCCAAGGCCTGCCCCGCCCGCAGCCAGTCCTGCGGCCGGTCCTGGCCCGTGCCCAGCACGGCCAGGTGCGGCGTTGCCTCGAAGACGGCGGCCGGACGGCCGGGCACGGCACGGCGGCCGGCGAAGTCACGGACCGGGGCACGGCCGCCCGTCTTGCGGGGTCCGAAGGCGGAGTCGGGAATCCCGTCGACGGCCGTCTCGTCCCCGGTACGGGTCCACCGCCGTATGTCCTCGAACCGCTCCGGCTCCATGCTGTCGCGCCCCTCGACGTCGCGGACGTGCTCCAGCAAGGCCGCCACATGCCACTCGCCGGGGAAGACCAGCTCCGCGCCCTCCCGCCGGGCGGCCTCGCTCAGCGCCTCCTGGACGCCGACCTGAACGGGCCGGTCCTGGAAGGGGTGGCGGCTGGTGTGCCGGCGGGCGATCGACGGGAACAACCGTGCCAGGTCGGCGTCGGGACGGTCGGTACCGGTGAGGCGTACCGCGGCGAGCAGCTCGCGGTCGGCCGGATCGGGGAGCAGGACCGCGGCCGCGTGCAGGCCGCTGTCGGCCGCCGCGACGCGGAGGTTGAACAGTGCGGCGCCGCACCCGAGGTGCAGGGCGCGGTTGTCGGGGTCCGTGCGCGGCATGGCCCGGGTGAGGTCGGCACGCAGCTCGAGGGTGGCGGCCTCGTGGTGATGCCGGAACAGCCAGGGCTGCGCGTTGTGCAGGGACGGAGCGGCCGTGGCGGCGGACACCAGGGCCTTCACATGCATCGTGTCGAGTGGCTGCGCCTGCATCGGCGCACCTCCCCTCGGGCCGGCTGCGGGTCAGTGTTTGGTGAGGGTGGGGCCGTTCCCGCGCAGCACGGCCAGGATGCGGCGGTACTGCTCCTCGTCGATCTCCCCTCGGGCGAAGCGCTCCGCCAGCAGTTGCTCGGCCGAGCTGGGTGGCGGTGGCTGAGCCGCCTTCGACGTGCCGTTCAGGCTGCGGTAGAGCAGCACGCCCACAGTGATGAGCAGGGCCCACAGCAGGACCGTGCCGAAGGACATGGTGACCCAGCCCCAGCCGTTCATGTTGTGTCCGTTCCAGTACATCAAGGCCCACTCCCGTCACTCGCGCCGTGCGCCGGGTCGTCCGCACGGACTCCTTCTCACCGACAGCGTCACACCGGGTACGAACAGCGGAAATGGGCCGTCCGGTCTGAGGCCGGGGCCCATGCGGCCCCTCCTCGGCATCACTCCCCCAGCACCAGCCGGCCGGTGTCCCCCGGCTGCAGGCACACGGCCCTGCCCGGCAGCCGGACGTCGATCGGCAGGCCGTCGGACGAGGGCACCGCGATCTCCAGCAGCCCGCGCTCCAGCCGCAGCCGCACGCCCCAGTGCTCCTGATAGCGCAGCGCGATGCCGTACGAGGACAGCTCCGGCAGCGGCACCGGATCGAGCCACAGCGCCCCGCCCCTGGTCTCCAGGCCGGTCAGCCCGCGCTGGACGAGGTCGAGGGTGCCGGCCATCGCACCGAGGTGAATCCCTTCGCCGGTGGTTCCGCCCTGGACGTCGGCGACGTCACCCCGCAGGGCCTCCAGGCAGAACTCCCACGCCTCGGCCCGCCGGGCCCGGGCCAGGACCCAGCCGTGGACCAGGCCGCTGAGCGTGGAGCCGTGGCTGGTGCGCTGGAGGTAGTGGTCGACGGTGCGGTGCCAGATCTCCTCGTCCAGACGCACCCCCAACCGCCCGAAGATGTCGCGCAGTTCGGCCGGCCCGAAGAGATACCCGAGCATCAGGACGTCGGCCTGCTTGGAGGCCCGGTAGCGGTTGACGGTGTCGCCCTCCGCCTCCAGGATCCGGTCCAGGCGGCGAATGTCTTCGTACCGCTTGCGGTAGCCGTCCCAGTCGAGCTCGGCGAGATCGCCGTAGCCCTCGAACTGGCTGATGACGCCCTCGTGGAAGGGCACGTGGAGGCTGCGGGAGACGTCCTCCCACTGTTCGAGTTCGCCACCGTCCAGGCCGGTGCGCTCGACGAGTTCGCGCCGCCGCGGTTCGGGAAGCGACTCCAGCAGCTCCAGGGTGCGGGCGAGCACCCAGGCGGCCGTGACGTTGGTGTACGCGTTGTCGTCGAGGCCGGGCTCCGCGGCGCCGGGGTAGGCGTCGTGGTACTCGTCGGGACCGACCACGCCCTTGATGCGGTGACGGCCCAGGCTGTCGTCGTAGACGGCCGAGTCGGCCCAGAAGCGGGCGATCTGCAGCAGCATCTCGGCACCCTTGGTGTGCCGGAACTCGGCGTCGCCGCTGGCCTCGCAGTACTGCCACACGTTGTACGCGATGGCCGAGCCGACGTGATGCTGGAGCCGGGAGTGGTCGGGCAGCCAGCGTCCCGAGTACGGGTTGAGGTGCAGTTGCTGGGTCTCCTCACGTCCGTCGCTGCCGCTCTGCCAGGGGTACATCGCTCCCCGCCGGCCCGCCTCGCGCGCGGCGGTGCAGGCCTGTTCGAGGCGGCGGTGACGGTAGCGGAGCAGGGCCCGGGAGACCTCGGGGAAGTGCAGGTTGAGATAGGGCAGCACGAACAGCTCGTCCCAGAAGATGTGGCCGCGGTAGGCCTCGCCGTGCAGGCCGCGCGCCGGTACCCCGACGTCGAGGTCGGCGGTGTGCGGGGACAGCGTCTGCAGGACGTGGAACAGGTGCAGCCGCAGGATGCGGCCCGCCTCGCCGTCGACCTCCAGGTCGGCGCGGCGCCAGAGCTGGTCCCAGGCCGTGAGGTGCGACTCCAGCAGTTCGTCGAAGTCCGCCGCCCGGGTCACCCGGTCGACGGCGGCGAACAGCGGGTCGCTGATCGCCGGGTCGCGCGAGGTGTGCAGGGCGACGATCTTGTCGACGGTGACGCCGCGTCCGGACGTCAGGTCCAGGCTCAACCGCTGTACGGCGCGCGGGACTTCGTGGCTGATCGTGGCCGGTACGTCAGCACGGAGGCGGGCCGCCATACCGATGCGGAGGTCCGACGTGCGGGTGCGGCAGCGCAGCCACACGGTGTCCGGTGCGGACGTGCCGGTGTGCACATGCGTGAGGTGACGGCCGTCCAGGTCCCGGTAGCGGGGCACGCCGGCGTTGGTCACGGAGCCGTCGAGAGCCGCCTCGACGTCGAGCCGGCCGGAGAAGCCCTCGGCGGTGAACTCGGTGCGCAGCGCGGCGAGATGAGCGTCGGCCATGTGCACCAGCCGCTGCTGACGCACCACCAGCACCCGCCCGGCACCGAGGCCGAACCGGGTCAGCCGTTCCATCAGGCCCGCCGACAGACGCAGGACCTCCCGGTGGCCGAGGACGGTCGCGGTGTCGGGAGTGAGCCACGCCCCGTCGGCGAGGCGGAAGCGCAACGGCAGCCAGTTCGGCACGTTGACCATGTCCTCGTTCTCAACCTGGCGGCCGGACACGTCGGAGGTGAGCCGGTTGTAGCAGCCCGCCACATAGGTGCCCGGGTAGTGCACGTCGTCGGCGGTGCACTCGGGCAGGGCTCCTCGCGTGGCGAAGTAGCCGTTGCCCAGGGTGCACAGCGCCTCCCGCAGGCGCGCTTCGGCGGGCTCGTAGCCCTCGTACTCCCAGGTCCAGCCCGTCACTTCTGCTCCTTCGCCACGGGGATGTGAGGGCGGCGCGTGGTCACGCCTGTTGCGGCACGATCGCCACGGGGCAGTCGGCATGGTGCAGCAGGGTGTGCGCCACCCGGCCGAGCTGAAGGCCGAAGTGACCCTTGCGGCGCCGTGCGCCGACGATGAGGAGGTCCGAGCCGGCCGAGCGGTGCAGCAGCACCTTGCGGGCCGGTCCCTCCACCGTGATCCGGCGCACCCGGACGTTCGGGTGCTCCGCGACCGCGTCCTCGACGAGGCGGTCGAGCAGCGCGGACGCCTGTTCCTCATGGTGATGTGCCGTGTCCTCGGCCGGCTTCGGGTCGTCGCCGTTCTCGTGGGCGGGGCTGCGCCAGGCGCGTACCACGTCCAAGGAGCACCCGCGGATCTCGGCCTCCCTGAAGGCGAACCGCACGGCCTCGCTCCCGGTCGCCGGGTCCCCGGCGCCGAGCAGGATCCGCTCGTGGGCACCCGCCAGGCCGGCCTTGTCGCCGCGGACCACGATCACCGGCCCGTGGGCGCGGGCGGCCACGGCCAGTCCGACCGAGCCGAGCAGCAACTCCGCCAGTTCCCCGCGGCCGCGTGAACCGGTCACCAGAGCGGAGGCGTTGTGGCCCTCGCTGAGGAGCGCGGAGACCGCCTCCGCGGGGATCACCTCGGCGGTGACCTTCACGTCGGGGTCGCGCCGGTGGGCGCGCTCCGCGGCGGAGGCGGTGATGTGCTCCGCCAGCACCCGCCCCGAGGAGCGCTCCCGTCCTGCGGACGGCACGTCACCCTCGTAGCGCTCCCACATCGAGGCGTACACCAGCCGCAACGGCAACCCGTGCCGGGCCGCCTCGTCCACGGCCCAGTCGAGCGCCGCGAGACTCCCGTCCGATCCGTCGACACCCACGACCAGGGGCAGCTCCATCTTCCTCACCGCCTTTGTCGGTCTGTGCAGGAGCTCGTCATGAGACTCCACCCTCACCGTGGCACCGGCGGACCGGCTTCAGCAGGGGTGGTTCGGCCCCGGGCACGGGGCCGCTCGGCCCAGGCTCGTGCCCGCTCAGCATCTGGGCCGGTCACCGACCGGAACGGACACTGAGAGTGACCGGACAGTTCCTCAGGGTCCGGCCCGAGATGCACCACTGACCCGAGGAAGGCAGTCATGGTCCCTCTCATCCTGATCGGTGCCGCCGTGTGGGGCGCGTGCATGATCTTCGGTTCCAGCTCGTTCGTCGTCGGCTTCATGCTTCTGTCCGCCGGAATCCTGGGCCTGATCGTCTTCTTGGGCACGGCCGTCGCGGTCCGGCGGCCCGGTGAGGGCGAGACGGTCATCGAGAGGCACTACAACGGCGACCCCGATCACCACCGGCACTACCGGACCTGATCACGACCGGCAGCACCGGACCTGATCACCACCGGCACCACCGGACCGATCAGCACCGCTCCGGCCGGGGCAGCTGCCCCGGCCGGAGTTCCGTTCATGCCGTCCGTTCATGCCGTCGGCACCGGTACGACCTCGCGCTGCGGCCCGCCGAGCACGACCTTGAGCGCGCCTGTCTCGCCGGCGCGGGAGAAGACCTCGTACGCCTCCTCCATGCGCTCGATCGGGAAGCCGTGGGTGACCAGCTGGGAGGTCGGCAGGCGTCCGGCCGCCGCCATCCGCAGGAGGGTGGGCGTGGAGTGCGTGTCGACGAGGCCCGTGGTGATGGTCACGTTCTTGATCCACAGGTCTTCCAGATGCAGGGTCGCCGGCTTGCCGTGCACACCGACGTTCGCCACGTGCCCGCCCGGGCGCACCATGCGCGTGCACATCTCGAAGGACTCCGGCACGCCGACCGCCTCGATGACGACGTCGGCGCCGAGCCCGTCGGTGAGATCGGCGATCAGCTGCTCGGGCGCCTCGCTCGCGTCGGCCACCGCGTCGGCGCCCAGCTTCCTGGCCGCCTCCAGGCGCGACGCGGCGAGGTCGACGGCGACGACGCGTTCGGGCGCGAACAGCCGGGCCGTGGCGATGGCGGCCAGGCCGATGGGCCCTGCCCCGACCACGACGACGGTGTCTCCGGGACGCACGTGTCCGTTGAGCACGCCCACCTCGTACGCCGTCGGGAAGATGTCGGCCAGCAGTACGGCGTCCTCGTTGCCCACCGAGCCGGGCAGCGCGTGCAGGGAGAGGTCGGCGAACGGAACGCGGACGTACTCGGCCTGGGTGCCGTTGATCAGGTGGCCGAGGATCCAGCCCCCGCCGCCCCGGCACTGGCCGTACATGGCCTCGCGGCAGAAGCGGCAGCGTCCGCAGGCGCTGATGCAGGAGACCAGGACCCGGTCTCCTGGCCGTACGCTGCGCACGTCGGTGCCGACCTCGACGATCTCACCGACCGCCTCGTGCCCCAGCACGGTGCCCGGCCGCACCTCGGGTACGTCGCCCTTGAGGATGTGCAGGTCCGTCCCGCAGATGGTGACGGCGTCGACCCGCACGATCGCGTCGGTGGCCTCCTCCAGGCCCGGGTCGGCGACCTCTTCCCAGGAACCCTGTCCCGGGCCGTGGAACACATAGCCCTTCATGTCCGACCTCACCCTCTTGATCAGCGGGTTGCTGGAGCTGCCGGGAATGACCCGGCAGTTCCAGCTTGACCGGAACACACGCCATCCGCACGGGGCCGGTCGGCCCCGGCGGGTTCGGTCAGCGAACGAGCACGCGCTCTCCGGAGCGGGGCACGACCGCCGTCCAGCCCAGCTTGTGGTCGATGCGGTCGCGCAGCGCGGCGGCCGCGTCGGGCTCGCCGTGCACGAGGTAGGTGGCGCACGGCGGGGCGGCGCCGCGCAGCCAGTCGACGATCTGTGCCGCGTCGGCGTGCGCCGAGAAGTGCGGTACGTCCGCGACTTGGGCGCGCACCGGGACGTACTCGCCGAACATCTTCAGGGCCTTGGCCCCGTCGACGAGGTCGCGGGCGCGGGTGCCCTTCGCGGCGAAGCCCACCACGACGACGGCGTTGCGCGGATCGGGCAGCAGGCGCCTGAGGTGGTGCAGCACACGGCCGCCGGTGGCCATGCCGGACGCGGAGACGATGACGGCCGGTCCGCCGGCCTCGGCGATGTCGGCCGACTCCTGGATGGAACGGGCCGGCCGGAACGGCTCGGGGCTCAGCGCGGCGGTGCCCGCCGCCGTGACCTCCGTCCGCAGTTCCGGTGCTCCCTCGCGGACGGCGTCGCGGTAGACGTCGAGGGCCGCGAGGGCCATCGGGCTGTCGACGTACACCGGCACCGTGGCCGGCAGCCGGCCCTGGTGGCGCAGCGCGGCGAGTTCGTGCAGGACGACCTCGGTGCGGTCGAGGGCGAACGCGGGGATCACGACGGTGCCGCCACGGGCCAGGGTGCGGGTCAGCACGTCCGCGAAGTGGGTACGGCCCGCTTCCTCCTCGTGGCGACGGTTGCCGTATGTCGACTCCACCAGCAGCACGTCGGCCCCGGAGAACGGCTCGGCAGGGCGCAGCAACGGGTGGCCCGGGCGGCCCAGGTCACCGCTGACGGCGAGGGTGCGCCCGTCCTCCAGCGTGAGCCGGGCCCATGCCGAGCCGAGGATGTGGCCGGCGGGGTACAGCGTCACGGTCGTTCCGGGCGCGATGCCGGCGGACGTGCCCACCGGTACGGCGTCGACGAGTTTGAGGGCGCGGTCCACGTCCGCGTCGTCGTACAGCGGTTGTGCGGGCCGGTGTTTGGACCAGCCGTGCTCGTTGGCGTGCCGGGCGGCCTCGAGCTGGAGCTTGGCGCTGTCCCGCAGCACGATCTCCATCAGCCGTGCCGTGTACGGCGTCGTCACGACCCGTCCCCGGAACCCGTGACGGACCAGCCGCGGCAGGTATCCGCAGTGGTCCAGGTGCGCGTGGGTGATCACCACCGTCTCGATGTCCTCGGCGTCGCAGGGCAGGCCGCGCCAGTTGAGCCTGCGCAGGTCGGCCAGGCCCTGGAACAGCCCGCAGTCGACGAGGACGCGGGCGTGGTCGCTCTCGACGAGGAACTTGCTGCCGGTGACCGTTCCCACGCCGCCCAGGAAGGTCAGCAGTGCGGCCCGCGGACGCGCCGGTGCGGTGTCGGCCGGGCCCCGTTCGTTCACGGTCATGACGTGCCTCTTCTCCTGGCTCCCGCCCCGGGTTCGGGGCCGAGTGGCCCTGGTACGGCCGGCGGCCGTGTGTTGTGCTGGAGGTGACGGGAAGGGCCCGTAGAAGGCGCGGAGAAGCGGCCGGCAGCCGCGCACCGCGCGATCAGGATCCGCGAGAAGCGGGTGGCGCCCTTCCCGCCGTTCATGCCCGCGTCCGGGCGGCCATGTCCCGTGTCGTGGCGGCCAGTTGGCGGACGATGTCGTCCTCCACGTACCCGGCCAGGTCGTCCACCGTGGCGGCGACCCGCGGGGACAGACCGCGGCCGACCGAGGTGTCGGCGCCGTCGACGGCGTACGCCACCAGCCGGCCGGGCAGCCGCCCCAGTGCGCAGGCCACGTCGACGGCCGCCCCGAGGCCGTGCGGGCTCATCGTGCCCGGCCGCCACAGCTGCCCGGAGTCCAGCTCGAGACGGTGGACGCGGCCGGGACGCCCCTCGCCCGGGTGGGCGGGCTGCAGCAGGACGGCCAGCTCGGCGTTCTCCCACAGCCGGATCAACCGGGCCGGATCGATGTCGCACTCCGCCAGGAGCGTGCCCGGCGGCAGGGGGCTCTCCGCGGCCCGCTCCCGCAGCCGGGCGAGCACCGCGCGGGCCACGCCGTCGTCGTGCCGGTCCGGATCACCGATCGCGATGATCGCGATACGGGGGGAGACAGCCATGGTTCCTCTCCCTCCACTGTGTTGACGCCGGATGGACCTCCAGCCTCGCCGGAACTGAGCGTTCCGGTCACTGGGCCGAAGGGCCCCCGCCCGTCCGGGCGGACCTGCTCCCGTGCCGGCCCTGACAGGCGGGTGCGCGGCCGGCGTACCGGCCGCGCACAGCGGCGGTGGTGAAGCGCCTTCCCACGCTCAGCCTTGCCGCACGGGGATGGTCTTCGTGGCCGTCTTGGTCTCGGGCACCGGGATCGTGACGGTCAGGACACCGTCCTTGTACTCAGCGGCGGCCTTTTCGCCCTCGGCCCCGGCCGGCAGCCGGACGGAGCGGGCGAAGGAACCGTAGTGGAACTCCGTGCGGTGCTTCCTCGTCGTCTCCTCACTGCGCTCGGCCCGCAGGGTCAGAACGCCTTCCGTGACGGTGATCTCGACGTCCTTGGCGGGGTCGATGCCCGGAAGCTCCGCCCGCAGCACGTACTTCTCGTCCGCCAGGAACTCCTCGATGCGGATGCCGTGCAGTCCGGGGACCGTGTGCGCCCCGGGGAAGCCGGACTCGACCCAGCCGAACAGGTCGGGCAGAGCCGGCCAGCCCGGCAGTCGCTCGATCATGCCAGCCATGTCACCCTCCTCCCCTTTCTTCTTCGCCGATTCCAGCGTCCCGCGCCGCCGGGGCGCGCGCGTGGGCCGGTCGGGCCCGTCCGGGACCCGACCGGCCCTGGCGCCCCAACATCCCCCTGAACTCGCCTGGTTGGGGCCCCGCCTCAGGTGGATCAGCCCACTTGCGAGGGCGGGACCGCGGTGTCCGCGTCCGGCAGGTCCGGGTCCAGGTCCGGGCGGCGGCGCGGCCCCGAGAGCGCGCAGTCCACGTCGACGACGCCCTCGACGGCGCGCACCAGCCGTGCGGCGGCGGGCACGAGGTTCGTGTCCGCGATCCTTCCCGTCAGCCGTACGACACCCTCGTACACCTCGACCCGGATCGGTTCGGCCGGAGCGGGGAACAGTTCGGCGACGACGGTGTCGCGCACCTCCGCGGCGATGTCCTCGTCACTGCGCAGGAAGACCTTGAGCAGGTCGGCCCTGCTGACGATCCCCCGCAGCACCCCCGCGTCGTCGACCACGGGCAGCCGTTTCACCTTCTTCAGCGCCATGATCCGGGCGGCCTGAGCGAGCGTGGCGTCCTCCGCCACGGTGACGACCGGCGCGGTCATCAGCTCCTCGGCGGTCACGGCACCGGCCTTCATCAGGTCGGCCAGGCGGCGCAGTTGGGTGCGCCGGTCCGGGTCGCCGTCCCGGAACTCCTCCTTGGGCAGCAGATCGGCCTCGGAGACGATCCCGACGACCCGGGTCTCGCCCTCCACCACGGGCATCGCGCTGACCCCCCACTCCCGCATGGTCTTCACGATCTCCTTGAACGTCGCCCGGCGGCCGAGGGCGACGACGGTCCGGGTCATCACATCGCTCACGATGTGCGGAGTGCCGTGCATGGCGTCCTCCAGGGTGCTCGTTCCACGCGGCGTGCTCGCGTCGCCCGCACCTTCAGCGTCGGTCACGCACCCGCCGACGGGCAGAGGGCCGTTCGGCCCGTTGCGGGGGCCACGCAGCCCCTGCCCGGTGGCACCGCAGGCCAGGACGCTGGTGGTACGGAGGCCCGCCGCGCGGTGGGCGGGCGACGACCCGGGGAGGTGGTGGCCGTGCTTCGTCCCGTAGTCGTGGGCCTGGACGGTTCACGTGAGAGCCTCGCCGCCGCCGACTGGGCGGCGGGCGAGGCGTTGCGGCGCGGACTGCCGCTGCGCCTGGTGCACGCGTGGGTGGGGCTGTCCTCCGACGCGTCGCAGCTGCCCGAGCTGGAGGCTCCTCGCTACTGGGCCCGGCGGATTTTGCGCGGAGCCATGGACCAGCTCAGCGAGCGCCATCCGCAGGTGTATCTGAGTGCCGAGCAAATACCGCGGCCCGCGGTGGACGCGCTGGCGGAGGCCGGCGCCGACGCCGAACTGCTGGTCCTGGGCAGCCGGGCGTTCAGCGGGTTCGGCGGCTACATGGCCGGGTCCGTGGCGCTTGCGACGGTGGCCCGGGCGACGCGGCCCGTCGTGCTCGTGCGGGCCGACCGCGCCCCCGAGGACGAGCATCTGCCCACTGCGGAGGGCCTGCCCTCGGAGCGCACCCCGTACTGCGACGTGGTGGCAGGCGTGGACGTCTCGCACCCGTGCGAGGAACTGCTCGCGTTCGCCTTCGAGAGCGCGGCGCTGCGCAACGCCCCGCTGCGGGTGGTGCACGCCTGGCACGTGCCGATCGCACCTCCGGCGGCCGTGGCCACGATGAGTGCCGCCGCGGAGCAGACCGCCGAGCACGCGCTGGCCGACGAGCTCCGGCCGTGGCTCGAGAAGTTCCCGAACGTGCAGGTGCGGACGCTGATGGAGAACGGCCGCCCGGCGCAGCAGCTGCTGCACGCCGCGCAGGACGCCGGTCTGCTGGTCGTGGGCCGCAGGATCCGGCCGGCCCGGCTCGGTACGCACACCGGGCCCGTCGCGCACGCGGCGATGCACCACGTCCACTGCCCGGTGGCGATCGTCCCGCACGAGTGAGGCCCGCGCAGGGCTCGGTCCCGAAGGGAAGACACCGTGTTCCAGGTTCGTATCCACGGCCGTGGCGGCCAAGGCGCCGTCACGGCCGCAGAGTTGCTGTCGGTGGCGGCGTTCATGGAGGACCGCCACGCACAGGCGTTCCCGAGCTTCGGATCGGAGCGGACGGGGGCGCCGGTGGTGGCGTTCTGCCGGATCGACGACCGGCCGATCCGGGTGCGCGAACCCGTCATGCAGCCCGACGCCCTGATCATCCAGGACCCGACGCTGCTGCACCAGGTGAACGTCTTCGACGGACTGCGCCCCGACGGCGCCGTGCTGATCAACTCACCGCGTTCCGCGGCCGAGTTGGGCCTTACCGAGTTCACCGGCCGTGCCCTGACCGTCCCGGCCACCGCACTGGCCGTGCGTCACTTCGGCCGTCCCGTGCCGAACGCCGTCCTGCTCGGCGGCCTCGCCGCGCTCACCGGCTGCGTGACCATCGAATCGCTCACCACCGCCGTGTGCGAGCGCTTCCCGGGCGACCTGGGGCAGGCCAATGCGGCCGCGGCCCGGGAGGCCTACGACCACGTCAGGAAAGCCGAGCGGGAGGAGCGGGCGCATGCTCAAGCAGACTGAGGGGTCGCGTGCGGTGGCCGAGACCGTCGCCTACTGCCGGCCCGAGGTGATCGCGGCGTACCCGATCTCACCGCAGACGCACATCGTCGAGGAACTCAGCCGCCTGGTGAAGTCCGGGGCGCTGAAGCCGTGCGAGTACGTCAACGTCGAGTCGGAGTTCGCCGCGATGTCGATGTGCATCGGGGCCTCGGCCGCGGGCGCCCGCACCTACACGGCGACCGCGAGCCAGGGCCTGCTGTACATGGTGGAGGCCCTCTACAACGCCTCCGGGCTCGGCCTGCCGATCGTGATGACGGTCGCCAACCGGGCCATCGGCGCGCCCATCAACATCTGGAACGACCACAGCGACACCATGTCGCAGCGCGACTCGGGCTGGATCCAGCTCTACGCCCGCGACAACCAGGAGGCCGCCGACCTGCACCCGCAGGCCTTCCGGCTGGCCGAGGAGCTGTCGCTGCCGGTGATGGTGTGCATGGACGGCTTCGTCCTCACCCACGCCTGGGAGCGCATCGAGGTGCCGGAGCAGGCACAGGTCGACGCGTTCCTGCCGCCGTACGAGCCCCGGCAGGTCCTGGACCCCGAGGAGCCCGTGTCGATCGGCGCGATGGTCGGACCGGACGCCTTCACCGAGGTGCGCTATCTGGCGCACGCCAAGCAGATGCAGGCACTTGAGGCCATCCCCAGGGTCGCCGGGGAGTTCCACGAGGTCTTCGGACGGCACTCCGGCGGCCTGCTGCATCCGTACGCCTGCGAGGACGCCGAGACGATCGTCGTAGCGCTTGGTTCGGTGTTCGGCACGGTCTGCGACGTCGTCGACGAGATGCGCGAGCGCGGGGTGCGGATCGGCGCCCTGGCGATCACGTCCTTCCGGCCCTTCCCGCTCGACGCCGTACGTGACGTGCTCGGCGGGGCTCGCCAGGTCGTCGTCCTGGAGCGGGCGCTGGCGGTCGGCATCGGCGGCATCGTGTCGGCGAACGTGCGTACCGCACTCTCCGGCATCCAGCTGGACGGCCACACGGTGGTCGCCGGCCTCGGCGGGCGCGCGATCACCAAGGCGTCACTGCACCGGCTGTTCGACGACGCGCTCGCCGGGCGGCTCGGGCAGCTGACCTTCCTCGACCTCAACACCGAACTGGTGGAGCGGGAGTTGGCACGGATGGCGCGGACCAGGCGGTCCGGTCCGTCCGCGGAGAACATTCTGCGGGACGTGGGGAGCAACCGATGAGCGCCGCACAGCAGGTCAAGTTCTACCAGGTGGGCAGCTTCGCCGCCGGAAACCGGCTGCTGGGGCCCGAGTCGCAGTCCGACCAGGCCGACCCGGGCCGCTCCAACGCGCTCACCTGCGGCCACCGGGCCTGCCAGGGCTGCGGCGAGGCGCTCGGCGCCCGCTACGTCCTGGACGCGGCCCAACGGGCGTGCGGCGGCAAGGTGATCGCCGTCAACGCGACGGGTTGCCTGGAGGTGTTCTCCACGCCGTACCCGGAGACGTCGTGGCAACTGCCCTGGCTGCACTCCCTGTTCGGCAACGCGCCCGCGGTCGCCGCCGGCGTGGCCGCGGCCCTGCGCGCCAAGGGCCGCACGGACATCCGCGTGGTCGGACAGGGCGGCGACGGCGGCACTGTCGACATCGGCCTCGGATGCCTGTCCGGCATGTTCGAGCGCAACGATGACGTCCTGTACGTGTGTTACGACAACGAGGGCTACATGAACACCGGCGTGCAGCGCTCGGGGGCCACTCCCCCGACCGCGCGCACGGCGACCACCCAGGCGGTCGGCGAGCAGCCCGGCGCCCCCTTCGGGCAGGGCAAGAACCTTCCGCTGATCGCGATGGCCCACGAGATCCCCTACGTCGCCACGGCCACCGTCGCGGGTCTGCGCGACCTGGAGGAGAAGGTGCACCGGGCGATGACCATGCGCGGCGCCCGCTATCTGCATGTGCTGGTGCCCTGTCCCCTCGGCTGGGGCACGGCCTCCCACGACACCGTGCGCATCGCCCGGCTGGCCGAACAGACGGGTCTCTTCCCGGTGTTCGAGGCCGTGGACGGCGAGGTCACCGATGCCACACCGATCCGGCGCACGCTCCCGGTGGAGGAGTACCTCCGCCCGCAGAAGCGGTACGCGCACCTCTTCCAGCCGGAGGTTCAGAAGGACATCATCGCCCGGCTGCAGCGGACGGCCGACCGCAACATCGCCCGCTTCGGGCTGCATGGGGATCCCCCCGGCCGGAGGCTGGGACAACACGAGGAGGCGGCATCGTGAAGGACGAACCGTTCGCGATCACCTTGAACGTCGGCTCCAGCCTGGCCAACCACACCGGCGCCTGGCGCACCGAACGACCGCTCTACGTCGACCGGTTGCCGCCCTGCAACCAGGCGTGCCCGGCGGGCGAGAACATCCAGCAGTGGCTGTACCACGCGGAGAGCGGCGACTACGAGTCCGCCTGGCGGCAGCTGATGCGCGACAATCCGCTGCCCGCCGTCATGGGCCGCGTCTGCTACCACCCCTGCGAGACGGCCTGCAACCGCGTCCAGGTCGACAACGCGGTCGGCATCAACTCGATCGAGCGCTTCCTGGGCGACGAGGCCATCAAGCGGGGCTGGACCGTGCCCCCGCCGACGACCGACTCCGGCAAGCGGGTTCTGGTCGTCGGCTCCGGCCCGGCCGGCCTGTCGGCCGCGTACCACCTACGGCTGCTCGGCCATGAGGTGACGGTCCGCGAGGCGCAGGACCGGCTCGGCGGGATGATGCGCTACGGCATCCCGCGCTACCGCCTTCCGCGCGAGGTGCCGGACGCGGAGATCGACCGGATCCGCGCGCTCGGCGTCGTCTTCGAGACCGGTGCACGGGTCGACGACGTGCTGGCCGCACAGCGGGACGGCGGCTTCGACGCGGTGTTCCTGGCCGTGGGCGCGGGTATCGGCAAACGCACGTACATCCCGGCCGGCGACAGCGCCCGCGTCCTCGACGCGGTGGCGCTGCTCGGCAGCATGGAGGGTGAAGGGCCGCCCCTGCTGGGCCGCAAGGTCGCCGTCTACGGCGGCGGCAACACGGCCATGGACGCGGCCCGCACCGCCCGCAGGCTCGGCGCGACCGACGCCGTGGTGGTCTACCGGCGCACCCGGGACCGGATGCCCGCCCACGACGTCGAGGTCGAGGAGGCGCTGGAGGAGGGTGTGCGGATGAAGTGGCTGTCGACCATCAAGCACGCCGACGAGGGCCGGCTCACCATCGAGAAGATGGAACTCGACGAGTCCGGATTCCCGCAGCCCACCGGTGAGTTCGAGGAATTGGAGGCGGACAGCGTGGTGCTGGCGCTCGGCCAGGACACCGACCTCTCCCTTCTCAGGGACGTACCGGACCTGGCCGTGGACCACGGCATGGTGCAGGTGGCCGACGGACTGATGACCGGACACGACGGCATCTTCGCCGGCGGCGACATGGTGCCCGCCGACCGCACGGTCACCGTGGCCGTGGGGCACGGCAAGAAGGCGGCCCGGCACATCGACGCGTATCTGAGCGGCACGGCCTACGACCCTGGGCCCAAGCACGCGCCCGCCACCTCCGACCGGCTCAACACCTGGTACTACTCCGACGCGCCCGCCTCCGTGCGGCCGCGGCTCGAAGTGGCCCGAAGGGTCTCGACGTTCGACGAGGTGGTGCAGGGGCTCGACGAGTCCACCGCCCTGTTCGAGGCCCGGCGCTGCATGTCGTGCGGCAACTGCTTCGAGTGCGACAACTGCTACGGCGTCTGCCCGGACAACGCCATCATCAAGCTGGGTCCGGGCAAGGGGTTCGAGATCGACCTCGACTACTGCAAGGGCTGCGGGCTGTGCGCGGCGGAGTGCCCGAGCGGGGCGATCGACATGGTGCCCGAGGAGTGAGCGCCTCGTACAGGGGAGCGCCCCCCAGCCGGTTCAGGCGGGGGGCGCTCCCCTGTGCGGGTCAGTTGACGAACTCGCCGACGGCCGCCTTGAGTTCGGCCAGCCCCTTCTTGGCGTCGGTGAAGAACATCCCGGTCTTGGGGTCGGTGTAGAGCTCGTTGTCGACTCCGGCGTAGCCGTGGCCCATCGAGCGTTTGATGACGACGACGCTCTTGGCCTTGTCGACGTCGAGGATCGGCATTCCCGAGATCGCGTTGCCGGGGCGGCGGGCGATGGGGTTGGTGACGTCGTTGGCCCCGATGACGAGGGCGACGTCGGCCTGCGGGAACTCCGGGTTGACCTCGTCCATCTCCTTCAGCTGGGGGTAGGGCACGTCGGCCTCCGCGAGCAGCACGTTCATGTGCCCCGGCATACGGCCCGCGACCGGGTGGATGGCGTAGCTGACCTCGACCCCGTGGTCGGTCAACAGCTGTGCCAGGGCGCCGAGTTCGTGCTGGGCCTGGGCGGCGGCGAGGCCGTAGCCCGGAACGAAGACGACCTTGCTCGCGTACGCCAGCTGGATCGCCACGTCGTCCGCGGAGACGGACCGCACCTGCGCCGGGGCTCCTCCGGCGGCCGCGGGGGCGTCGTCCCCGGTGCCGAATCCGCCGACCACGATGTTGGCGATCGACCGGTTCATGGCGTCGGCCATCAGCTTGGTGAGGATGCCGCCCGAGGAGCTGACCAGCATGCCCGCGATGATCAGCGCGGTCTCGTTCAGGACGAAGCCCGCCATAGCGACCGCCGATCCCGTGAAGGCGTTGAGCAGGGCGATCACGACCGGCATGTCCGCGCCGCCGATCGGCAGCACCATCGTCACGCCGAAGACCAGGGCGACGGCCGCCAGTCCGTACAGGGCGGTGCGGGAGTCCGGCTCCAGCACCAGCCAGACCGTGCCGGCGACGAAGGACAGCGGCAGCGCCACGTTCAGCAGCCGCGCACCCGGGAACACCACCGGCGCACCGGAGACGATGCCCTGGAGCTTGCCCGCGGCGATCAGGGATCCGGAGAACGTGACCGCGCCGATGACGATGTCCAGGGCACCCGGGAGCGAGACCCGGGCGCCCAGCGCGGCCGGGTGGCCGGCCTGGAGCAGGTCGTCGACCGCGATCAGCGCAGCCGCCCCGCCACCAACAGCGTTGAACAGGCTGACCAGTTGGGGCATGGCGGTCATCTTGACCTCGCGCGCGGCGTACAGGCCGAGCGCGGCGCCGACGAGACCGCCCGAGACGAGCACCAGCCAGCCCGTCGTGGTGATCGTGCCCTCGTGGACCACCAGCCACACCGTGGCCGCGATCGCGACGGCCATGGCTCCGGCGGAGATCGCGTTGCCACGGCGGGCCGTTCGGGGGTGGTTCATCAGATGCAGGCCGAGCACGAAGCAGACGGCCGTGGCCAGGAAGACGTAGTGCACCGCGTTGGAGACCGTGTCCATGGCGCTCACACCTTCGCCTTGTCGCCGCCGCGGGGCCTGGTCTTGAACATCTCCAGCATCCGGTCGGTGACGACGTAGCCGCCGACGACGTTCATCGCCCCGAACACCATGGCCACGAAGGCGAGGACGTAGCCGAGCCAGGTGTGCGACTGCGCGGCGATCAGCATGGCGCCGATCACGACGATGCCGTGCACCGCGTTCGAGCCGGACATCAGGGGCGTGTGCAGGGTCGCGGGGACCTTGCTGATGACCTCGACGCCGACCAGGACGCTCAGCACGAACACGGTGATCGCGGTGAGGAGATCGAGGTCGTTCATGAGGGGGCTCCTTGGGTGAGCGCGGCCGTGATCTCGTCGGCCGGGTCGAAGAACAGCCGGCCGTCGTGCACTAGGTGGCGCAGGACCGCCACGATGTTGCGGGCGTAGGCCGTGGAGGCGGCGGTCGCCATCGCCGACGGCAGGTGCCCGGCACCGATCACGGTGACGCCGTTCTCCAGGACGACCGTCTTGTCGGGTACGGAACCCCCGACGTTGCCGCCGAGCTCGCTCGCGGCGAGGTCGACGACGACCGACCCGGGCCTCATGGCCTCGACGGCGCCGACCGTGACCAGCAACGGCGGTTTGCGGCCCGGGACCTGGGCGGTGGTGATGACGATGTCCGTACGGGCGATGTGGGCGTCCAGCGCCTCCCGCTGGGCCGCCTGCTCCGCCTCGGTCAACTCCCGTGCGTAGCCGCCCTGTCCGGCGCCCGATCCGGTGCCTGGCGGGCGCTGGATGTCCAGGAATCGGGCGCCGAGCGACTCCACCTCCTCCCGGGACTCGGGGCGTACGTCGTACGCCGTGACGACGGCGCCGAGCCGGCGGGCGGTGGCGATCGCCTGCAGCCCGGCCACTCCGGCGCCGAGGACGAGGACCTGCGCCGGACGCATGGTGCCGGCCGCGGTGGTCAGCATCGGAAAGAAGCGGTCGTAGGAGTCGGCCGCCAGCACCGCCGCCTTGTAGCCGGCCACGCTCGCCTGCGAGGTCAGCGCGTCCATGGACTGGGCGCGGCTGAGGGTGCGCGGCAGCAGATCGAGGCTCACCGTGCGCACCCCGCGCCGGTGCAACTCCCGCACCAGATCCGGGTGGCGCAGCGGTTCGAGCAGGCCGATCAGGGTCTGCTCGCCGCGCAGCACCTGCGCGCGCTCCGGGTCCGGCGGGCCGACGCAGAGGACGGCGTCCGCGCGTGCGTACAGCTCCCCCGGGGACACGACGCCCGCGCCGGCGTCGGTGTAGTCGGCGTCCGTGAACCAGGCGCCGGATCCGGCCCCGGCCTCCACCAGGACGTCGAGTCCGATCCGGCGCAGGAGGGTGACCGCCTCGGGGACGAGGGCGACCCGGCGTTCGCCGGGCGCCCGCTCCCGTACGGCACCCACGGTGACGGTGGCCATTGTCCGCTGCCTCTCCCTGGGCTCCGGGGTCCCCGGGCCTCAGAACTCGAAGACGAGCCGGGCTTCGGCCCGTCCGCCGAGGACCTCGTCGAAGGAGTCGTTGACCTGGTCGAGGCGCCGGGTCTCGGCGATGACCTGGGTCCGTCCGGCGGCGTGCAGCGCGAAGACCTCGGCCAGGTCCTGGCGGGTGCCCACGATGGAGCCGATGACGGAGATGCCGCCGAGAACCGTGTCGAAGATGGGTACGTCGATGGACGCATTGTCCGCGGGCAGGCCGACCATGACCAGGCGTCCACCGCGGTTGAGCGACCGGTACGCCTGCTCGAACGCCTTGGGCGCGGCGGCGAGCACGACGGCCACGTCCACCCCGCCCGCCTTCCTGAGCTCCTCGACGGGGTCGTGGGTGCGGGCGTTGACGATCTGGTCCGCGCCGAGCCGGTGCGCCAGGCCGAGCTTGTCGGGCTCCAGGTCGACGGCGGTGACCAGTCCGCCCACGAGGCGGGCGTACTGCACCGCGAGGTGGCCCAGGCCGCCGACCCCGAAAACCGCGACACGCTCGGCCGGGACCACCCGGGCGACCTTGATCGCCTTGTACGTGGTGACGCCCGCGCAGGTCAGCGGTGCCGCCTCGAAGGAGGACACGCCGTCGGGCACAGGGACGACCGCGCCCGCGTCGGCGACGGCGTACTCGGCGTAGCAACCGTCCACGGAATAACCGGAGTTGACCTGCGACTCGCACAGGGTCTCCCAGCCGGACACGCAGTAGCGGCAGGTACCGCAGGACGAACCGAGCCACGGCACGGCGACCCGCTTGCCGGCCAGGTCGGGCGACACGCCTTCACCGACGGCCCGCACGGGACCGACGCCCTCGTGACCGGGGATGAACGGCGGGCGCGGCTTGACGGGCCAGTCGCCGTGGGCGGCATGGATGTCGGTGTGGCAGAGCCCGGATGCCTCCATCTTCACGAGCACCTGGCCGGGGCCGGGCTCGGGAACGGGGATGTCCTGGATCTCCAGGGGCTTGCCGAAGTCGGTGACGACCGCTGCCTTCATGAGCTGCTCCTCGACGGGGCCGATGCTGAGGTGCGTCGCACGGCCCGTCCGGTTCCGGCCGTGCACCACCCGCATGCCGTCCCGTACGTCCGGGACCGGCACCACCAGCCTCACTCGCGCACGAGCGGCGGCTGCAGAGGCCGAACGGCCCTGCGGCAGGGCCTGTGGGCTCGGGTCGGGAGGGCCGCGTCACCCGCGGATGCGCGGCTCTACTCCGGTGTCACCGGTGCGTGCCAGACCAGCACCGTGCCGCCCGCGGGTCCGCCGGCGAACTTCAGTGCCCCGCCCAGCTGCTCGGCCCGCTCGGCCATGTTGCGCAGACCGCTGCGGCGGCCGTCGGGCGGGATGCCCCGGCCGTCGTCCGACACCGTCAGCCGGATCTCCCGGCCGTCCATCTCCAGGACGACGTCGGTCCGGCCGGCCCCGGCGTGCCGGGCGACGTTGGTCAGGGCCTCGGACAGGACGGCCACGACATGGTCGGCGACCTCCCGCGGCACGTCGGTGTCCAGCAGGCCCTCCATGCGCAGGCTGGGCGCGAAGCCGAGCACCTGGGCCGCCTCGCCGACGACGCGCACGACGCGGGCTCTCAGGCCCGTACCGGCGCCGTCGTCACGCGCCCGCAGGCCGAAGATCGTCGACCGGATGATCTTGATCGTCTCGTCCAGGTCGTCGACCGCCCGCGCCACGCGGCCGGCGGCCTCCTCGTGCTCGATGAAGCGGCCGGCGCTCTGCAGCGTCATGCCGGTGGCGAACAGCCGCTGGATCGCCAGGTCGTGCAGGTCGCGGGCGATGCGGTCGCGGTCCTTGAGCACCGCGACCTCCTCGGCGTCCCGCCGGCGCTCCGCGAGCTCCATCGCGATCGCGGCCTGCGCGGCGAAGAACTGCAGCGGCTCGATCTCCGAGGCCTCGTAGACCGGCTGGCCCGCCCTTCGCACCAGCAGGACCACACCGCGCGCACCCGTCCCGCCCGTGCCGATGGGCACGGCGATGGCGGGGCCGAGTCCCTGGAAACGCGGCGGCTCCGAGGAGACCCGCTCGTCGTGGACGACGTCCTCACTGGTGACCGGTGCGGCCGCGGAGAAGGCCAGTCCCATCAGGCTCGTGGCCATGGGCAGCACGAGGCCCCGGTGCGCCTCGGAGTCCACCCCGACGGCGATCTCCACCGAGAGCCTGCCGGTGTCCTCCATGGGCAGCGCGACCGCCGCCAGGGCCGATCCGGTGATCTCGCCGGCCCGCTCGGCGATCAGGCGCAGGACATCCACGCCCGGGCCGCCGGACATCAGGGTGTGGGTGATCTCCGCGTTCGCCTGCAGCCAGCGTTCGCGCAGCCGGGACTCCTCGTACAGGCGGGCGTTGTCGATCGCGACACCGGCCGCCACGGCCAGGGTGGACAGGACCGCCTCGTCCTCCTCGTCGAACTGCACCCCGCCACGCTTCTCGGTCAGGTACAGGTTGCCGAACACGTGGTCGCGGACCCGGATGGGGACGCCCAGGAAGCTGTTCATCGGCGGGTGGTGCGCCGGGAAGCCGTACGACGCCGGGTGCTGGGAGATCTTGGCCAGCCGCAGGGGCTCGGGGTGGCGGATCAGCTCTCCGAGGATGCCGTGGCCCTCGGGGTACGGGCCGATCTCGGCGATCGCCTCGTCGCTGACGCCGATCGTGTGGAAGGCGGACAGCCGCTTGCCGTCCGGCCCGATCACGCCGAGGGCGGCGTACTCGGCGTCGACCAGCGCCGCCGCGGCCTCCACGATGCTGTGCAGTGCCTGTTCGAGGTCGAGCTCGCGGCCGACCGAGAGCACGGCCTCCAGGAGGCTGTGCACCCGGTCGCGCGTGCCGCGGGCGGAGTCCAGGCGGGCCTGCAGCTCCTCCAGCAGCTCGTCGAGCCTCAGCTGCGGCAGTCGTATGCGCGCGTCCTGGGGCTCCTCAAGGCTTCCCACCGGTGCTCCTCCAACTCCCACACACGGCCGATGGCCGACCATGCCGGTCAGTGCCACGGTAGCCGTCCGAGGCGGAGGGCGATACGGGATCAGGAAGGAACCGGCCGTTCCCGCGCCGGTCAGGCGCGCGGAAGGCGGGCGGCGACGTACTCGGTGAGGTCGAGGAGGCGGTTCGTGTAGCCCCACTCGTTGTCGTACCAGCCGAAGACCTTCACCAGTTCGCCGTTGGCCTGGGTCAGCGGGGCGTCCAGGACGCAGGACGCGGGGTCGCCGACGACGTCGCGGGAGACGATCGGGGCGTCGGAGACCCGCAGCACGCCCTTCAGGGGCCCGTCCGCCGCCTCGCGGTACGCGGCGTTGACCTCCTCCACGGTGACGTGCCGGTCCAGGATCACGCCGAGGTCGGTCAGCGAACCGTCCTCCACGGGCACCCGCACGGCGATGCCGTCGAGCGTGCCGGCCAGCTCGGGCAGGACGAGGCCGACCGCGCGGGCGGCGCCCGTGCTGGTGGGGATGATGTTGACGGCGGCGCTGCGGCCGCGGCGCAGGTCCTTGTGCGGGCCGTCCAGAAGCACCTGGTCGTTGGTGTAGCCGTGGATGGTCGTCATCAGGCCCTTGACGATGCCGAAGCGCTCGTGGAGCACCTTCACCATGGGGGCCACGCAGTTGGTCGTGCAGGAGGCGTTGGAGACGACGTGGTCGGCGTCCGGGTCGTAGGTGCCCTCGTTGACGCCCATGACGAGGGTGGCGTCCACGCCCTTGCCGGGCACGGACAGCAGCACCTTGCGGGCGCCCGCCTTCAGGTGCGCTCCGGCCTGCTCCCGGGTGCGGAAGCGGCCGGTGGACTCGATGACCACGTCCACGCCGTGGTCGCCCCAGGCCAGAGCGGCCGGGTCGCGTTCGGCGGTCACCGCGATGCGCCGGCCGTCGACCGTGAGGGAGTTCTCGTCGTGCTCGACGGTGCGGTGCAGCCGTCCGTAGGTCGAGTCGAACTCCAGCAGATGGGCCAGTGTCGCCGGCGAGGTGATGTCGTTGACGGCCACGACCTCGACGGGTGTACCGGTGCCGTTGTCCGCCCGCTCCAGCACGCAGCGCAGGTAGTTGCGTCCGATGCGGCCGAAGCCGTTGATGCCCACGCGTACGGTCATGTCCGTCGCCCTCCCGGTCGTCGCCCGGCCTGTGCGCCGGGGTCTGCGGCCAGCCTGCGGACGGCGGGCCGTGCGGGGCTTGGGCCGGACGGGGGCGATCCGGGGCCGTTCGGCCCGGGGTGTCAGCGGCGGTGCTGCCGCAGCCGGTCCTCGGCCTGGGTGGCGATCACGGCGGCCTGGATGCGCCGCTCCACCCCGAGCTTGGCCAGCAGGCGGGAGATGTGGTTCTTCACCGTCTTCTCGGCGAGGAAGAGCCGCCGGCCGATCTGCCGGTTGGTGAGGCCCTCCCCGATCAGGGCGAGGATCTCCCGCTCCCGGTCGGTCAGGCCCGGCAGCACGTCCGGCTCCTCCTCCTGCTCCTGCCCGCCGCGCAGCCGGGCCATGAGCCTGGTGGTGGCGCTCGGGTCGAGCAGCGACTGGCCCGAGGCGACCGTGCGCACGGCCGACACGAGGTCGGAGCCCTGGATCTGCTTCAGGACGTAGCCGGACGCGCCCGCCATGATCGAGTCCAGCAGGGCCTCCTCGTCGTCGAACGAGGTCAGCATGAGGCAGGCCAGCTCCGGCATCTGCGAGCGCAGCTCCCGGCAGACGGTCACGCCGTCGCCGTCGGGCAGCCGTACGTCGAGGACCGCCACCTGCGGGCGCAGCGCCGGGACGCGGACCATCGCCTGGCCGGCCGTGGACGCCTCGCCGACCACGGTGATGTCCGGCTCGTCGTCGAGGAGGTCGCGCACCCCCCGCCGTACCACTTCGTGGTCGTCCAGCAGGAAGACGCGGATCGGGCCGTCGGGGCCCGGCTGCTCGCCGTCCGCCATGGGATGCTCCTTCTCCTGCGCTCCGCGCCGGATGCCCTGCATCGGCGCCGGTGTCGGGATACTCCTCGCTCGCGGATCGAAGAGCCAGGGCCTGTCGGCCCTGATCCGTGGGCCGCTCTCCCTCCCGCTGCCCGCCGCGCGTACCGTCACGCCCGCGCCCGAAGGGGCCGTCAGGGCCGACCGGATGCGGACCAGGGCCGAACGGCCCTTACCGGGTGCGCCTCGGTGCGTTGCAATGATCGGCAGACGTGAACCACCGACCCATACGGGACATACCGCCATGCGTCACACCCACCCGGCCCCCGTGGGACCGCGCCGAAGCATCGAGCTCGACACACGCGAGGCGATCCGTCTGCTCGGCAGCGTGTCCGTCGGAAGAGTCGTCTTCACCCGGCACGCGCTGCCGACCGTCCGGCCCGTCAATCACGTCCTGGACGACGGTGACATCATCATCCGCACCCATGACGGCGCGGCCCTGACCTCCCGCACACGCGAGGCCGGCTCCTCGGGCGTGGTCGTGGCCTACGAGGCCGACACCATCGATCCGGCCACGCATCTCGGCTGGAGCGTGGTGGCCACCGGGTACGCCCACCTGGTGACGGACCCGCGGGAGCTGGCCCGCGTCCATCTGCTGCTGCATCCCTGGGTGCAGCAGACCATGGACTACGCCGTCCGCATCCGGCCCGACCTGGTCTCCGGGATCCGCCTCACCTACGCGGACGTGAACCGGACCGACGCCGGCTGAGGCGGCTCCTCCGGCCGGGACCGATGGCCCCGGGGCAACCCCCAACGGCCCTCGCACGATGCGGCGCGCCGCGACCACGCTTGGCTTGGGCCCAGGTTGCCGCCGTGGCGCCACGGGCCGAAGGAGTTGATCGCCGTGACGACCCTGGCGAGTGCACCGAAGCGTCCTGTGCGCGTGAACGCCGTGCTCGACCCGCAGCTGTCCCGCTGGCTGTGGCTGGTGAAGTGGATCCTGGTGATCCCGCACTACGTGGTGCTGTTCTTCCTCTGGATCGCCTTCACCCTGGTCAGTGTGGTCGCGTTCTTCAGCATCCTGTTCACCGAACGCTACCCACGGGCCCTGTTCGACTTCAACCTGGGTGTCCTGCGCTGGAGTTGGCGGGTCGCCTACTACTCCTACGGTGCCCTGGGCACCGACCGCTACCCGCCGTTCAGTCTGGGCGAGGAGCCCGACTACCCCGCGCGGCTGGACATCGCCTACCCCGAGCGGCTGTCCCGGGGGCTTGTACTGGTGAAGTGGTGGCTGCTGGCCATCCCGCACTACATCATCATCGCGTTCTTCCTCGGCGGCTTCCACCTCGGCTGGTGGGACGGCGGCCTGGTCGCCGTGCTGGCGGTGATCGCGGCCGTGACCCTGGCCTTCACCGAGAAGTACCCCCGCAGCCTGTTCGACCTGATCCTCGGGCTCAACCGGTGGGTGCTGCGGGTGGCCGCGTACGCCGGCCTGATGACCGACGCTTATCCGCCCTTCCGCCTCGACATGGGCGGAACCGAGCCGTACGTGGCGGAGGACCAGGTATGACCGAACTGCTGGTGGCGGCCTTCCTCGTGGTGCACGGGCTGCTGCACCCCGGCGTGTGGACGGCGCCGCAGCAGCAGTCCGGCGACGCTCCGGAGCCGTTCACCCCGGGGCACTCCTGGCTGCTGGCGTCCGCCGGCGTCTCGACGGCGGTGTCCAGGACGGCGGCGCTCACGCTGGCCTGGTACACGGCCGTCGTGTACGTGGTCGCCGGCGCCGGAGTGCTCGCGGGCGCCGGCTGGTGGCCGACGGCCGCAGTTGTCGCCGCGTCGAGCGGCCTGGTGCTCAAGGCCGTCTGGTTCGACCCGTGGCTCAGCGTGGGCGTACTGCTGGACCTGGGCGTCATCGCCGCGGTGGCCGGTTCCTGGCCGGCCTCCCTCTACTGACGTCCGCGTCGCCCCATCAGTCGTGCGGCACCACCGCGACGGGTGCGACGGCGTGCTGCAACGCCGCGTGGGTCACCGGGCCGATGTGGCTGCCGACCGCCGCGCGCCGGTTCGTGCGTCCGACGACGACCAGCGCCGCATCGCGTGAGGCGTGCACGAGATGGCGTCCCGCGCTGCCCACCACGGCCTGCTCACGCACCTCGACGCCGGGGAACTTCTCCTTCCACGGCCGCAGGACGTCGGTCAGCCGCTGCCTGATCCGCTCGGCCAGCTCCTCGTCGAGCCCCACGTCCATGGCGGCGCCGTAACCGTGGGAAACCGGCAGGCTCCAGCCGTGGACGACCTTGAGCCGGGCCTCGCGATGCTGTGCGGCTTCGAACGCGAAGCGGATCACGGCCTCACCGGGGTTCTCCAGGTCCAGCCCCAGCACGACGTCACGGTAGGGCGTGCCGGTGGACCCGGTCCCGGCAGCGTCCGGCAGATGCTCGTTCTCGGCCCGCTCACCGGCCCGTACGAGGATCACCGGACGCTCCGACCGAGCCACGACGGCGAGGCCGACCGATCCGATGAGGAACCCCGCGACCGTGCCGAGTCCCCGGGATCCCAGGACGAGCAGGGCGGAGTCCTCCGCGGCGGCCAGCAGGGCCGCGACGGGGTGGTCCCCGCTCTGCTCGACCTCGATTGCCAGGTCCGGGTACCGGTCCGCGAGCCGCGTCCGCGTCTCGCGCAGCATGGTGCCGGCCCATGTGCTCTGCGTGTCGATCGCGCCCGGGGCGGGAACGCCGCCGAGCGGCGGATACACGTACGGCAGCTGTTCCCAGCCGTGCACGAGGCGCAGACCGGCGCCTCGTTGCTCCGCCTCGCGGGCCGCCCAGTCGGCGGCGGCGAGGCTCTGCGGGGAACCGTCGAGGCCGACGGTGATCGTGGACATGGAGGAACCTCCTTCGGGGATGCCACGCCAGTCTCCGGGCCGGGCGGGTGGGACAGGAGGGGCCTCATGTCCCTGCCGCGGGCCGAACGGCCCACCCCTCGGCAGGCCATGACACCGGCTCAGCGCCGGTTCGCCGTCCCGCGGTCCGCCGCCCCGGCGCGCGGAAGGCGGAAAGGGCCGACCGGCCCTTCCCTGCGTCAACGGCTCCGTCGACCATGGTGCGATGCCGCAGACCGACGCCTTTCGCTCTCTTGACCGGCAGGAATGCCTTCGCCTGCTGGGCGAGGTGCCGGTCGGCCGGGTCGTCTACACCCGCCAGGCGCTGCCCGCGGTCCTCCCCGTCAACTTCCGCCTGGACGAGGGCGGTTCCGTCGTGCTCCACACCTCGGCCGACTCCGACCTCGTACGCGCCATCGACGGCTCGGTGGTCGCGTTCGAGGCGGACGAGTTCCAGGCGGCCACCCGCTCCGGCTGGAGTGTGGTCGTCACCGGCCGCGCCGCGGTCGTCACCGACCCCGCGGAGCACCAGCGCCTGGCACAGGCCGGCCCGGACTCCTGGATGCCGATGCGGGACGGGGTCTTCGTCCGGATCGACTCCGAGGTGGTCACCGGACGGAAGCTGACCGGGGTGTCACCCACGCGCTGAGCCGCGGCGGGGAAGACGCCGTCCTGTTCCTCGAGGATGTGCCGGCGCAGCGGATCGAGTGTCTCGAGCCCTTGTACTTTCGTCGGTGCGCGGACCGGTGCCCCGCTACCAAAGTCGCGGGACACCGGCCGAAGCGACGACGCGCGGGTGCCGCACCCGGTGCCAGGTTGGGATCATGAGCGAGAACGAGACACTCCGGGCCACGGGCGACTACGTGGGCGCCACCGCCGACGAGCTGAGCCGCAAGACCACCGCGGACAAGATGGCCGGCGGAGTCAGCCAGAAGGCGCTGTTCCTGCGGCGCGGCCGGATCGCCCTGCACGAGGACCGGCTGGTGCTCGGTGCGTGGGGCGAGGCCGGGGACCTGGTGCTGCGCCGGGCGGACATCACCTCGGTGGAGGTCAGGTTCACCGACCTCTACGGCCGCTTCATCGGGGGCCTGCTGAACGCGGGCAAGCCGTTGATCCTGGGCACGGTGCCCGCCGGGGAGATCTACCTCCTGATCGACCGCAAGGAGTTCATGGAGACGACCGACGACCGTGCCTGGGCCGCCCGCATCGAGGAGTGGCTGGGCAAGTGAGCCACGCTGTTCGGCACGCCGCCGGACGGCATCCCGACATGCCATGAACGCCTGCGGGCAAGGGCCCCAACGACCCGCAGTCAGGCCCGGTCACCTCTCCTCCCCCTGTGGTGACGGAGCCATCCTTGAATCAGGCGGGACGCCGCGCACGGCATCCCAGGGGCTCCCCCCGTCCCCGACCGGTCACGGCACCCCGCCAGGGGGACGGCCCTGCGAAGGGTCGTGGCCGCACGTGGGTCGTCGGCCACGTGCCCGCCCGGTCCCCGCGCGGGTACGTCCCCCGCTCCACTGCGCTCCCCGCGCCGCCACGAACCCGTGCCGGCGGCCCGGCCAGGGCCGAGCGGGGAGGGCGGCGGTGCCGTAAGGCCCCAGGCCACAGGAGGGCCGTTGGGCCGATGCGCCCGAGTCGTTGGGCCGTAGGTCCCTGTTCCGGCCCTCAGCCCGGAAAGGGCTCAGAACCATGGTCGTGCCCCTGCTAGACAGATGCACACCGCGCAGTCGACGCGGTTCCCTCAACGCCCCATCCCCCGGCCCGGGAGGCCCCATGCTGTCCGCAGAAAACGCCGCCGTGGTACGCGCCACCCTGCCCGCGGTGGCCGGTGCGCTCGACGAGATCACCACGCGCTTCTACGGGTCGATGTTCCGGGACCGGCCGGAGCTGCTCGACGGAATGTTCAACCGCGGCAACCAGGCGAGCGGGGAGCAACGGCGCGCCCTGGCCGGCTCGATCGCCGGGTTCGCGACCGCGCTGCTGGACAACCCGGACACCCGGCCCGACGCCCTGCTGGACCGCATAGCGCACAAGCACGCGGCAGTCGGCGTCACCGACGACCAGTACACGATCGTGCACAAGTACTTGTTCGCGGCCATCGCCGAGACGCTCGGCGACGCCGTCACGCCGGAGGTGGCCGCGGCCTGGGACGAGGTCTACTGGCTGATGGCGGGCGCCCTGATTGGCCGGGAGGCGCGTCTCTACCACGAGGCGGGCGTCGAGCCGGGGCAGGGCTGGCGGCTGTGGACGGTCGTCGAGCGGCGTACCGAGTCCCCGGACGTGGTCTCCTTCCTGCTCCGCCCGGCGGACGGCCTGCCGGCACCGCGGGCACGGGCGGGCCAGTACGTGAGCGTGCGCGTCCGCATGCCCGACGGAGTGCACCAGCTACGGCAGTACAGCCTGTCCTCGGACCCGGGCCGGGAGCTGCGGCGCATCACGGTCAAGCGGGTCACCGGCACGGCTGCCACACCGCAGGGTGAGGTCTCCAACCTGCTGCACAGCCAGGTCCACGAGGGCGACCGGCTGACGCTCTCCGCGCCCTTCGGCGACGTCTTCCTCGACGACCGGGCCGGCGCCACCGGCCCGCTGGTGCTGATCTCGGCGGGCATCGGCTGCACGCCCATGACGGGCATCCTGGCCCATCTGGAGGCCGATGCCTCGACCCGCGAGGTGCTGGTCCTGCACGCCGACGACTCCCCCGCCGAGCACCCTCTGCGCGCCGAGACGCGCGAACTCGTCGACCAACTGGCGGGCGCCCGGGCGGTGTTCTGGTACGAGCGTCCCGGGGCCGGGGAACCCGGCGCCCGCGAGGGCCTGATGGACCTCTCCGATGTGGAACTCCCCGACGGAGCAACGGTGTTCCTGTGCGGCCCGCTGCCCTTCATGCGCGACGTCCGCGCACAACTACTCGGCGCGGGGGTGCCCGCCCGGCGCATCCGGTACGAGGTCTTCGGACCCGACCTGTGGCTGCCCGGCACCGCCGCCTGACCACCGAGGCACCTTCCAGGAAAGGGGTCACCATGACCGGCGACAACAACAAGGAAGCGCCCGCGGTGCGGCTGCGCTGCGACGGCGCGGTGGACGAGGCGACCCTCGCCTACGCACGCGTGAAGATCGACGCAGTCGTCGGCCGGACCGGACTGCCCGCCGTCACGGGTGAGGTGCGCATCGTGCGGGCGGCCGCCCACACCGACCTGCCCTGGTCGGCCACGGCCGACCTGAGCGCCGCCGGCCGGCCGCTCGTCGTCCACGCCGAGGAGGCCACAGGCCGCGAGCTCGTCGACCAGCTCCAGAACCGGTTGCGCCGCCAGATCGACCGGGCCGCCCATGCCTGGGACGACGGCCACCGCACCACCGCGCCGCCGTGGCGGGGCGGCACTCAGCGCTCGGCCTAGCAACAGATCGGCACGGCCCGGTCGGTGAGGTCCACCGACCGGGCCTTAGTCGTGTGCGCTTTGCCCCCCGGTACGGGCCGTCCGGGTCCCATGGGTGACCAACGGCCCACTGACCGGCCCCCTTTGTGCACGACACCGTGAACGTGTGGTCCCCGATCGCTGGACGGGGACATCGGCTGACGAGGAGTGGTAATGGCGAAGGCGTATCTGGTGGGCAGTGGCATCGCGGCGCTCGCCGCGGCCACCTTCCTGATCCGCGAGGGCGGGTTCGAGGGAGCGGACATCCACCTCTTCGAGGAACAGCGCGCCGTCGGCGGCAGCCTGGACGCGGGCGGCACCCCGGACGACGGTTACACCATGCGCGGCGGCCGGATGTTCGAGGCCGAGTTCCGCTGCACCTACGACCTCCTCTCCGGCATCCCCACGCTCGACGACCCCTCGGTGTCCGTGACCGAGGAAATCCTCTCCGGGCACGAGGAGTTCGCCTGGGACGACATCGCGCGGCTCGTCGACGGGGACGGGAAGATCGTCGACACCGCCTCGATGGGGTTCTCCGAGCGCGACCGGCTCGACCTGGTGCGCTGCCTGGTCACCCCCGAGGCACATCTGGACGCGATGCGCATCACGGACTGCTTCGGCGAGCACTTCTTCACCACCAACTTCTGGTTCATGTGGTGCACGACGTTCGCCTTCCAGCCCTGGCACAGCGCGATCGAATTCCGCCGCTACCTGCGGCGGTTCATCCATCTCTTCCCCGGCTTCGCGTCCATGTCCGGTATCCACCGCACCCGTTACAACCAGTACGACTCGATCGTGCGGCCGTTGACGGCCTGGCTGCGCGACCGCGGCGTCACCGTGCACACCGGCACCCGGGTCACCGACCTCGGATTCGCGCCGGGGCAGCACAGCGGCACGGTCGACACCCTGCACCTCTACCGGAACGGCCGGGACGAGAAGATCGCCGTGGCCCCCGAGGACCTTGTCCTGGTGACCAACGGCTCCATGACCGACGCCTCCAGCCTCGGCTCGCACACCTCGGCGCCGCCTCCGCCCGGTCCCCGCTCGGCGGCCTGGCTGCTGTGGCACCGCATCGCCCGCGGGCGCGAGGAGTTCGGCAACCCGGCCGCCTTCGACAAGCACGTCAAGGAGTCCCGCTGGGAGTCGTTCACGGTCACCGCCAAGGACCCCGTCTTCCTCGACGCACTGGCCGAACTCGACGGCCGGGAGACCGGCCGGGGCGGGCTGATGACCTTCACCGCCTCCAGCTGGCTGCTCACCATCGTCGCCAACCGCCAGCCGGTCTACCGCGGCCAGCCCGAAGGCGTCTCGGTCTGGTGGGGCTACGGCCTCTTCCCCGGCCGCGCGGGCGACCACACGGCCAAGCCGATGACGATGTGCTCCGGCCGCGAGATCCTCGAAGAGGTCCTGCACCACCTGCACTTCGACGAGGAGCTCTCGGCGCGCGTCCTGGAGACGTCCACGGTCGTGCCGTGCGTGATGCCGTACATCACCAGCCAGTTCCTGGTCCGCCGGCGCGAGGACCGTCCCGCCGTGGTGCCCGCGGGATCGGTGAACCTCGCCTTCATCGGGCAGTTCGCGGAGGTGCCCGACGACGTCGTCTTCACCGTCGAGTACTCGGTGCGCACCGCCTGGACCGCGGTGGCCCGGCTCCTGCACCTGGACCGGCAACCGCCCGCCGTCTACAAGGGCCACCACGACCCGCACGTGCTGGCGGCCGCGCTGGAGACCATGCACCGGCACTAGACGAGCACGGCGAACGGCCCGGGACCCGAGGTCCCGGGCCGTTCGCGCGTCCCGCGCTTCAGCCGGCCTGCGCGACCGGCCGGCGGCGCCCGACCGTCCTGCGGACGCCGGTTCCCGTGAAGGCCGGGGCGGCCGCCGCCACGACGGCCAGGAGGACCAGCCCCAGTCCGTACGAGCCCAGGGCGCCGTACACCGACCCCATCACCAGCGGCGGCACGAACCCGCCCAGGCCGCCGGCGGCACCGACGACGCCGGCACTCTTCCTGCGCGACGCCCCGGGCCGTACGGTGCCCGCCGAGCCCCTGTCGCGCCGACCGGGATCACGGTGGCGGTGGACACAGCCAGGCCCTGCCGGGCACGTCGGCCTGACCGGCCTCGTTGCCGCTTCTGCTCGTCGACGGCTCGAACATGCCGCCTCCTCCTCTGCTCGCGGTGGTGCGGTCCCGGCGTCGGTTCAGGACCGCAGGCTCCGGAGCGCGCGGCGCACCGGTGGGTCCGCCGTCGCTGTCCGCGGCACACACCCCCGGGCGCGCTGGGCCGACCTTCCTGCGCACCGGGCCCGGCAGTCCCGCCGAACCGGCCCAATGGGAGCGGCGCAGAGCCGTTCGGCCCCTCGGAGACGGCGGTGCGCTCGTCGATGCTGGACGGTGAGCCTGCGCCGAGCCGGCTCGAACCGTCCTGCCGATGCGGGGTGTTCGCCGATCCGGAGCGGCGCGAACAAGGACGTTGCCACGGGTGGGCGGCGGCAGTGCCCACCCGTGGCCCGATCGCATGCCGAGGCGGGTGTGAGAGATGGGACGTGACGATTCGGCAGGCCTACTGCACCGGTTGGACCGGTGGATGTACCGCCGGGGCCGCCCCAACCGGCTGGCCCGCGTGATGAACCGGCAGACCGTGCTCGCGACCTCGGCCGGGCTGGGACCGCGGCGTCTGGTCACCCTGGAAGTGACCGGGCGCCGTAGCGGACGCCGTGTCTCGCTGCCTCTCGTGGTCGCCGACCACGAGGGCGAGCGCTACCTGGTGGCGATGCTCGGCCGGGACGTGAACTGGGTGCGCAACGTCCGCGCGGCCGGCGGGCGCGCGGTGCTGCGGCACGGCCGGTCCGAGGCCGTTCGCCTGGAGGAGGTCGGGGTCCACGACCGCGCCCCCGTCCTGCGCCGCTATCTCGCCCTGGCCCCGGGAGCCCGGCCGCACCTGCGCGTGGACCCGCACGCGCCCCTGGAGGACTTCGAGCGGATCGCGGAGCAGACCCCCGTCTTCCGCATCCGGCCCGATCACCCGGAGCAGAAGGACGGGAGCGAATCGTGACCGCCACCTCGACCGCTGCCGGGATCCCCGCCCCCGGCGGGCAGGACGCCGCGATCTTCGTCTCGGGGCTGGTGAAGACGTTCGGCACGACCAGGGCGCTGGACGGGCTGGACCTGTCCGTGGCCACCGGGGAGGTGCACGGTTTCCTCGGGCCGAACGGCGCGGGCAAGACCACCACGATCCGGGTGCTGCTGGGCCTGCTGCGACCCGACGCCGGCGAGGCCGCTCTGCTCGGGGGCGATCCGTGGCGGGACGCGGTCGCCCTGCACCGGAGGCTGGCGTACGTACCCGGCGACGTCAGTCTGTGGCCGAAGCTGAGCGGCGGCGAGATCATCGACGTCTTCGCGCGGCTGCGCGGGGACCTCGACCGGGCCCGGCGGGAAGAACTGCTGGACCGGTTCGAACTGGACCCGACCAAGAAGGCCCGCACCTACTCCAAGGGCAACCGGCAGAAGGTCGGTCTGGTCGCCGCCCTCGCGTCCCGCGCCGAGCTGCTGGTCCTCGACGAGCCGACGTCCGGGCTCGACCCGCTGATGGAGACCGTCTTCCAGGACTGCATCCGCGAGGTGAAGGCGGAGGGCCGCACGGTCCTGCTGTCCAGCCACATCCTGGCCGAGGTGGAGGCCCTGTGCGACCGGGTCGACATCATCCGGGCCGGGCGGACCGTGGAGAGCGGCACGCTGGCCGAACTGCGCCACCTCACCCGCACGTCCGTCGACATCCACACCGCCCGCCCGGCGACCGGCCTCGACGCCCTGCCCGGCGTGCACGACCTGCGCACGGACGGCGACCGCGCCCGCTTCGACGTCGACACCGACCACCTCGACGAGGCCGTGCGCCACCTCACCGGCTTCGGCATCCGCACGCTCACCAGCCGGCCGCCCACCCTGGAGGAGCTGTTCCTGCGTCACTACGGCGACGAGCTGGCCGGGGAGCGGAGGATGTCGGACGGTCACCTGGGCAAGGCCGCCCCGAACGGCGGCCGGCCGTGAACGCCGGAATGACCGAGCTGACCGGGACCGCCACGCTCACCCGGTTCCTGCTGCGCCGCGACCGGGCCCGTATCGCCGTCTGGATCGTGTCGAGCCCGCTGCTGGTGCTGCTGACCGCGGCCAGCGTCACGGGGCTCTACCCCACGCAGCACGACCTCGACGTGGCGGCCCGGGGCAGCGCGGGCAACGCCGCGGCCATCGCCTTCAACGGGCCGCCCCTCGCGCTCGACACGATGGGCGGGGAGGTCGCCTTCCAGACCGGCACGATCGGGCTCGTCGTGGTCGCCCTGATGAACATCTTCATGGTCGGGCGGGGGACCCGGGGCGAGGAGGAGGCCGGCCGCACCGAGCTGGTGCGTGCCCTGCCCACCGGGCGGCACGCCGGAGTCGCCGCCACGCTGCTCGTGGTCGCCGGCATGAACACGGCAGTCGCCGCCGCGGTGACGCTCGGCCTGACGGCGCTGGGCCTGCCGGCGACGGGCTCGATCGTCTTCGGCATGTCCTTCCTCGCCCTCGGACTGGTCTTCGCCGCCTTCACCACCGTGGCCGCCCAGGTCAGCGAGAACACGCGAGCGGTGCACGGCGGCGCGGGCGCCGTCCTGGGTCTCGCCTTCGTGCTGCGCGCCGTCGGGGACATCGGCGACGGAACCGCGTCCTGGTTCTCCCCCATCGGCTGGGTGCAGAAGACCCGTCCCTATGCGGGTGAACGCTGGTGGCCGCTGCTCCTGGCCGCCGTCGGCGTGACCGCCGCTCTCGCCCTCGCGGCGGCCCTCGCGGCCCGGCGCGACCTCGGCGCCGGCCTCGTGCCGCCGCGCCCCGGTCCGGCGCGGGCGGCAGCGCGCCTCGGCCGGCCCCTCGGGCTCGCTCTGCGCCTGCAGCGCGGCAGCCTGATCGGCTGGAGCTGTGCCGTGTTCCTCGCCGGAATCGCCTACGGCTGGGTCGCGAACGACGTCCAGGACCTCATCGGCGACAACGACACCATGCGGAAGGTGATCGCCAGATTCGGCGGGACCAGCATCACCGACGCCTATCTCACCCGCTCGCTGCTCACCGTCGCCCTGGTCGGCGCGGGCTTCGCCGTCCAGTCCGCCCTGCGCCCGCGCGGTGAGGAGACCGCGCTGTACGCCGAACCCGTGCTGGCCACGCCCGTCTCCCGCCTGCGCTGGGCCGGCAGCCATCTCACCGTCGCCGTCGTGGGCAGTGTGGTGGTGCTGGGCGCGGCGGGCCTCGGGACCGGTCTCACCTACGCCCTCGTCAGCCACGACGCCGGCCAGATCCCCCGCCTGCTCGGTGCCGCCCTGCTCTACGCGCCGGCCCTCTGGCTCCTCGCGGCCGTGGCGATCGCCCTGACCGGACTGGCGCCGCGTGCCGTGAGCGCCGCGTGGGCGGTCCTCGGGCTGTGCCTCGTCACCGGCGTACTCGGCGACGTCCTCGGTCTGCCGGACTGGCTGCTCGGCCTCTCCCCGTTCCAGCACCTTCCCCAACTCCCGGCCGATCGTTCGGCGTTCGGCGCGCCCGTCGCCGTCACGGCGATCGCCGCCGCCCTGGCTGCGACGGGATTGACGGCCTTCCGCCGCCGCGACATCGGATAGCCGTCGCCCGAGGTACCCGAGGACGCCGTCGAGCAGGGGCCGTACGGACCCGAGGGCGGGACCGCCGGCCCCTCCGCCGGACCGAGTTCCCGCACGACGATGGGAACTGGACCGGGACAACCGTGTCCGCGAGACGGTGGAGGTGCCTGCCATGTCACGATCGATCGTCGTCGGGGTCGACGGATCCCCCGAGAGCCTGGCCGCCGTCGAGTGGGCGGCTCGGGAGGCGCTGCGCCGCGATCGCCCCCTGCACCTGGTGCACGCCTCCGAGTGGACCCCGGAGCGGGAATCCTCCGAGGCGGGAAGCGTGGTGCGCCGTCATGTGGGTGAGGGCATCCTGCACCGGGCCAAGGACCGGGTCGCACAGGTCTGTCCCGACATGTGGGTCAGCGACGAACAGGTCGAGGAGCTGGCGGTCGCGGCCCTGTGCGACGCCGCGCACCGGGCCGAGTTGCTGGTCGTCGGCTCGCGTGGGCTGAGCGGCTTCACCGGATTCCTCGTCGGATCGGTGGCACAGGCCCTCACGGCGCAGGCGGCCCGGCCGGTCGTCCTGATCGAGGCCGGCGAACAGGCCGAGGACGAGCATCTGCCGGACGAGGACGGCAACCCCTCGCTGCTCACCCCGTACCGGGACGTCGTCGTCGGCATCGACGTGCGTGCGGCATGCGACGAGGTGATCCACTTCGCCTTCGAGGCGGCCCGGGAGCGCGGTGCGCGGCTGCACGCCCTGCACGCCTGGAGCGACGCGGCGGCCCTTCCGCTGGGTCCCGGTGAGCCCGCCGTCGGTGAGGGCCCGGCACGCGAGGACGAGTGGCGCGGCTTCCTGACCATGGTGCTCCAGAACTGGCGCGACAAGTACCCGGACGTCGACGTCGTGGAGACGGTCGTCAAGGGCGGGGCCGGAACCCACCTGGTCCGCGCCGGCTCGAGCGCCGGACTGCTCGTGGTCGGCCGCCGCGTCCACGAGGGCCGGGTCGGTCCGCACACGGGTCCGGTCACCCGCACGGTGGTCCACCACGCGCGCTGCCCCGTCGCCGTCGTGCCGCACGAGTGAACTCCCGCGAAGGGTTGGGCGACGACGAACGGCGGTCCCCCATGGACGCGGCGCACCCTCAGGTCGACCACGCGGCCAACCACCTGGTCCGCGCGGCCGTCACCGCGCCCTCGGTCCACAACACCCAGCCCTGGCTGTTCACCCACGGGGAGGGCGAGCTCGATCTGTACGCGGACGGCCGACGCCGGCTTCTGCTCTCCGACCCGGACGGGCGCGAGCAGCTCATCAGCTGTGGCGCGGCCCTGTTCAACGTACGTCTGGCCATGCGGCACCTGGGCTACCGGCCGGTCGTCCGGCCGCTCCCCGATCCACGTGCCCCGGCTCGCCTCGCCCGGGTCGGCTGGGGTGCATACGCCCCGCCGACCGCCGGCGAGAACCTGATGTACCGGGCCCTGTGGCAGCGGCACACGCACCGCGGCCCGTTCCGGCCCTCCCCGCTCCCGTGGCCCTTGCTCGCCGAACTGCGCGAGCAGGCACGGGCCGAGGGCACCGAGCTGTACACGGTGGAGGCGCCGTACGCACGCCGTCGGCTCGCGGAACTGGTGCGCACCGCCGAAGCCGTGCACCGCGACGATCCGGGGTACCGCGCCGAACTGGCCCATTGGATACGGCCCGGCAGGGACGGCTGCCCGGACGGCATCCCTCTGGCCTCCTGCGCCGGTCCCCCGGACAGCACCGGTCTCGTCGGACGTGACTTCCTCCGCCCCACGCACGCCCTGCCCACCCCACCGGTGCTCTGGCCTCCCGGCACGGGACTGGTGGTCCTCCTCACCACCCCACACGACACACGCGAGGATTGGCTGCGCGCCGGACAGGCCCTGCAACGCGTCCTGCTGCACGCGACCGTCCGCTGGGCCGTGGCGGCCTTCCATACACAGCCCCTCGAAGTGCCCTGGCTGCGCGAACAGGTGCGGACGACGATCGCACGCGGCGAGTTCCCCCAGATGATCCTGCGCCTCGGCCACGTCACCCGCGGCCGTCCGACCCCGCGGCGACCGGCGGACGCGGTCCTCACGACAGGGTGACCGCTGCCGCCTCCCGAAGGAGTCCGCCGCGGCGGTCCGCTCACCACCGCAAGCCCGCCCACCGGCGCCACCGCCGCATTCCCAGACCCCGTATCGCCTGACCGCCGTGCCGGAGCCACGACCGGCGGCCGTTGCGGGTCAACCCCGGCCAGGCACGGGCCAGACGCCGGGCGCGGCGGACCGCCGCACGCTGTGCCCGGCGGGCCACCCGGCTGAAGCACGGGCGGCCGTACGGCGGCTGATCCCTCTCGCGACGCGGCACGGCCACGACCGGGCACCGGGCGCGGTCGAGCACGCCCTGCACGACGGAACCGAGCAGGATGCCGGTGGGGCCGCCGTCGCCGCGGATGCCCACGACGAGCCCGAGCGCGTGCGCGGACTCCCGGGCCAGGACCTGCGCCGGCCGGCCGCGGATCACCTCGTGGTGCACTTCCACGTCCGGGTGGGCCGCCCGGCGCTTCTGCACCAGCTCCGACAGGAGAGCGCGGCACTCGCGCAGGGCGGCGTGCTCGTCCATGACGCCGAGCAGGGGCGGATGCCACACATACAGGACCCGCACCACCGCATGGTGCAGGGCCGCTTCCGCGAGAGCGTGGTCCACCGCGGCCACGGAGTGGCGGCGGCCGTCCACACCGACGTCGACGCCTGCGACGAAGTGCGGTGCGGATCCGCCGACTTGATCGAAGTCGCGTACGACCACCACGGGGCACCCGGCGTGCGCGATGACCGGCAGCGCGACGGAGTCCGAGGTGAACAGCCCCGCCCGGGTGCGCAGCCGGTGGGAGCCGAGCACCACGGCCGCGGCGGTGCGTGCGTGCCTCCGCAGGAGCGGCACGGGGTCGTCCGCCGCAAGCAGTGTCGAGACCTCCAGCCGCGGATGGCGGTCGGAGACGAAGGCGACCGCGTCGAGCAGGGCGCCCTCCGCGAGGCTGCGCGGGTCATGGGTCCGCCCGCCTCCGTGGTGCTGTCCGGGCATGTCCCCGCCAGGCGATCTGCCCTGGGCGTGCACCAGTTGGAGCGGCACCCGGAGCCGGTCCGCCTCGTCGGCACCCCAGGCGAGAACCAGGCGGTCGGACGGGCCGGGATCGATGCCGACCACGACCGGTGCACTCCCAGGTGTCACCATCGTCCGCTCCGTAGGTCTCGGCGCGCCGTCCGCGCGAGGACCGCCCCTTCCTCCTCGGCCGGTGCGTCTCCCCTGGGCGCGCGCATCGCGGATGCTGTTCCGATCGAGTCTTCTCGTGCGGCCCGGCGCCGGTAGGGCCGTTCGGCCCCGTTCCAAGGTCACCCGGCCTCAGGTGCCCGCCCTTGTCGCTCCCTACTGTCCGATCCATGGAGGGCGGAGATACGACGCGGCGGCCCGCAGGCTGCTGAGCCCGCCGCCATGGGGAGGTTGCGAAGCATGCCCTTTCCTCGAGTCCTGGCGCCGGTCCACACTCGCCTCATCAACAAGGTCGCACTCCTCTTCGCCGGCTTCACGAGCGTCGCCGACCTGGAGCACACCGGCCGGCGGACCGGCCGAACGCACCACACGCCCGTACGTGCCTACCGCAGCGGCGACCTGGTGGTGATCGGCCTCAACTTCGGTCGTGAGTCCGACTGGCTGAAGAACATCCGGGCCGCACAAGGGTGCCGGATGCGGCTGGGCAACGAGCTGCTGGAACTCGCCCAGCCCGAGCTGGTCCCGGTCAGGCAGGGAATGAGGCACATGCCGCGGGTCGTCGGCCTCGTGCTGCGGTATGTGATCCGCACACGCGACTGCCTTCAACTGTCGGTCGTCGGCAGCGTTCCCGTCCGTCCTCGGGCCACCAGGACCGGGCCGCCGTGATCGTGCGGGTGATGGTCGTGCGGGTGCTGGTCGCTTCACAGCCCGCGCCGGCTGGAGGGGCCGAGTGGCCCCGTGGGGCGCCGCGATCGGCCCTCCGCACGGGCCGACCGCCACCTCCTCACACCGGCGCCACGGGCGCACGCTGTCAGCATGACCGGTAATCAGATACCCCCAGGCAACGGCACACGGCACCTCAAAGACTTCATGATCCTCACTCCGGCGCGGATCGAAGTCATGGCCGGAGAGGCGTTCACCTCGTGCGTGACCGTGTGGCCCGCGGGGCCGCGGCACGTCGTGAGCGCGTCGGCGGCCGCCGGATCGCCCGTGCAGGTCGAGGTCAACGGCCACAAGGTGACGGTCACCGGGCGTCTCGGGCGTGCGGGAGAACTGCTCATCGTGCACGTGACCGTTCGGGACCACACGGACGTCGCCCACGACACCCTGACCATCGAGGCCACCGACGCGCACCGGCCCGCGTAGCCCGGAAGGGCTGCTCGCCCGCCGACTGCCCGGGAACTCGTACACGCAGTGCGGCCGGAGGCTCCTCATGTGAGGGGCCTCCGGCCGCATTGGCCACCGGGGGGCGAAAGCACGACGGACGCTTCCGGCCCGGTCAGGCGTGATTCACACCGTCAGCCGCACGCCGTACAGGCTGCGCCCGCCCGCGAGTTCGCGGCCGCTGACCAGTTCGGGTTCGATGCGGACGAACACCTCTTGGGGCGAGGGCACCCAGGAGCGCGGGCCGGTCCGCATCAGGCGTTCGTGCTCGCCCGGGTCGGTCACCACCCTGGCCGACCCGGTGACGACGACGCTCCAGCCGGACTGGGTGACCGCGTCGACCTCGTCGACCTCGAAGGCGACCACCACACCGTCGACGGCACGGGCCAGCTCCGAGGCCGCCGAGGTGCGCAGCACCACCGCACCGTCGCCGTCGAGACCGAAGTTCACCGGCAGCACGGCCGGCAGGGCCTTACGCGTGTGGACGATACGGCCGACCGGCACCTTCGCCAGGAGACGCAGGCACTCCTGCCGGTCGAGTTCGCGGAAACCGTCGTTCGGATACATGGGCCAGTCCGTCTCTCACGTGGATGCAGCGGTGGAGCGTTATCTCCATCCTCCGCAGGGCGGGGGTCGGAGGTGAGGGACCTTCGGTCCCGGTCCCGCCGGAAAAAGTCCCGCCTCACCCCGACGTGATACGGCGCCCCGTGATCACGGTCGGATCGATGCGCACCCACGTGTCACGCTGACCGCCGGCCCAGGGCGCACTGCGGGCGGACTCGGCCAGAGTGCGTGCTTCCTCGGGGTCCGTGACGGTCCGGGCGTGGCCGCGCACCAGCACGCTCCAGCCCCTGCTGAACGCGTCGTCGATGCGGTCGACCTCGAAGGCGACCTGGCAGCCGGACGCCTGGGCGGGAGTGCTGCCGGGCTCGGTCCGGAAGACGATCGCGCCGTCGACGAAGCTGTAGTTGACGGGCACGACGACGGGTCCGGAGGCGGTGGGCACCGCGATCCGGCCCACCCCGCGCGTGCCGAGCAGGGCGCGGCACTCCGGGACGCTCAGCTCGACGAGTTCGGCGCCGCGCGCGGGCCGGCCCAGCCCCTGTGGCAGGTCGGTGTCGCCGCCCGTGAGGTCCCGCACGGTGGTCTCCAGGACCACGGCCAGCCTCAGCAGGACGCCGGAGCCCGGCGCGGCCCCGGGATACTCCTCCAGGTACTGGAGGTAGCCGGGCGCCATCCGGGCCTCGGCGGCCGTCTCCTCCCTGGTCAGTCCGAGTTCCTTGCGCCGTGCCGCGAGACGGCGGCCGAGATCGCCCAGCGCATGGTCTTCCGCCGCCCGGGACGGTGCCTGCTCCGCCATGGCACGTCACTTCCTCTCGTCCGACCGGGTGCGAGCCCGGCGCCGGGGTTGCCCCATGGGTTCAGCTTGTCCGGGTTCGGGTGGGGTGCGCTTGGGCCGGTCGGTCCCTCCCGGCACGGCCGGACGGGGCGGGGAGGGGCGGGGCGGGGCGGGGCGCACAAGCGAGGGCACCGCCGTAGCGCTACGGCGGTGCCCGGTGCGGGACGGTTCAGCGACCGTGGAACGGTCGGCGACCGTCGAGGTCAGAGCAGCCAGCGGTTGCGGCTGACGAAGGGCAGCCGTGCCCAGGCCTTTCCGAGCCCCCAGGTGGCGCCGGCGCTCGCGGCCGCGAGGGCGATGAGGACGACGGCGTAGACGAGGTGGTAGTCGGCGAACGGGTTGGTCGACATGCTCAGCGACCCGTCGGACAGGTGCTTCGCGGGCGGCCATTCGGCCATCCACATCAGCGCCATCATGGCGGTGCCGGCAACGGCCGCGAGCCGCAGGCCGACGCCCGTGATCAGGGCGACGCCGAGGCCCAGCAGACCGAGCATGAACAGCCAGTCCGCCCAGCCTGCCCCGGCCCAGTCGTGGAACGTGGACTCCATGGGACCGGCGGCCACCGAGCTGAGGAAGCCCTTGGTCGGCGAACCGCCGTCGATCCAGCCCTTGCCGGACGCGGTGGCGTAGCCGAAGCCGAAGGTCTTGTCCAGGAAGGCCCACAGGAAGACAAACCCGGTCAGCAGACGGAGTCCGGCGAGGACGTGCGCTGCGGTCGACGTCAGAACGACGGCGTTCGTCTCGTCGGCGGTACGCGAAGCCGTCGCGGACCGGTGCATGGACGGAAGGTGGAACCGCACGTTCCGGTGCGGGGTTTCGTGGACTGCCATGGTGCTCATCCCTCTCTAGGGGTGACGCGCGGGTTGTTGACGTCTCGTTGCGCCTTCAATGTCCCGCGCCGGCAACCGCCCGCGGAGGGGCTACGCGGCCCGCAGTGCAGGGCCGAACGACCCTGCTGCGACGGTCTGTTCAGCCACCCGGAAGATCTCAGGACGGCACCCGGGGCCTACAGGTGGGACGCCAAGACGGCGTACACCCTCCGCCAGGCGTCGGCGCCGGCCTGCGGGTCGTAGTCGGCCGGCCGGTCGGCGCAGGCGAAGCCGTGGCGGGCGCCCGGGTAGGTCACCAGCTCGTGCGGCACCTCGGCCTTGGTGAGCCGCTGTTCGGCCTGCTCCCATTCCTCGGCCGGGATGATGTGGTCCAGTTCGCCGCGGAAACCCAGCACGAACGCGCCACCCGCGGCGATCCGCTCGCTGCTCTCCAGCGGGGGCACGGGGCCGACCAGCGGAAAGCCGCTGTTCAGCAGCCACCCGGGGTAGAAGACCGCGGCCAGCTCGAAGCTCAGCTCGGTCGCCGCCCGCATCGCGATGTGGCCGCCCATGCTCAGCCCCAGGAAGGCCACGCCCCGCTCCCCGGCCTCGGTACGCGCCGCCGCCAGCGCAACGGACGCGTCGGCCACCAACTCGCCACGGTCCAGGGCACGCATCAGCACCAGACCGTCCTCGCGCTCCTCGGCGGAGTAACCGAGTTCGGTGCGGCGTGCGTTGCGCCAGTAGTAATCGGGGGCCAGCGCGGCATACCCGGCCGCCGCCAGCTCCGCGCACGTCTCCCGGACGTAGGCGTTGACTCCGTACAGCTCGGAGCAGACCACGACGGCGCCCCGCACCTCACCGCCGGGGCGATGCACGTACGCCTCGATGCCGCCCGCCTCGCCGAGTGTCTCCCACCGACCGGTCATCCCTGCCCCCGTGTGTCAGCCGTCATCGGCCCAACTCTATTGACCCACCCCGACGTTCACCCGGATTTTCCGCGGCGCTGCGTCCCTGCGAAGGGCAGCGGAGCGTTCGGCCCGGGTACTGCCGGCTCCCCGCAGTACCCGGGCCGAACGGTGGCACGACCCTTTCAGCCGACCGCGGCGGTCCCCGTCGGCACGATGGCCACCGGGCAGTGCGAGCGGTGCAGCAGGGTGTGGACGACCGAGCCCGGGCGCGTGACGTGCCGGTCCGCGTGGCGGTGGACGCCGATGACGACGATGCCGGCTTCGCCGGAGGCCTCCAGGAGCGCGTGCCCCGGTGCCATGCGCACCGTGTGCGACTCGACGCCGACGCCGGGGTGCCGCTCCCGCAGGTCGGCCATGCTGAAGCGCGGCACCGCCTCCTCGGCGGCGTCACGCCGGGCGAGTTCGCGCTGTCCCGGGCTCGTCGCGGGGATCACCGACGGCAGTTCGACGCCGACGTGCCGGTGGGACCAGGAGTGCAGGACGCGCAGCCGGACGCCACGCCGCTCCGCCTCCTGGAAGGCGTAGGCCGCCGCGTCCGCGTCGGCGTCGCCGCCCAGGCCCAGCAGCACCTCACGGTCCCCGTCGCAGCGGTGGTCGCCGCGCACCACCAGCACGGGGCCGTGCGCGTGCGCGGCCAGGCGCAGGCTCACGGAGCCGAACAGCGTTCCGGTGATTCCACCCAGCCCGCGGTTGCCGACGACGGTGAGGACCGCGTCCTTGCTCTCACGCAGCAGGACCTCCACCGCGCCGCCCTCGACCGGCTCCGCCGTCACGGGCAGCTCCGGGTGGTGGGCGTCGATCCGTGAGACGGCCGACGCCAGGACCGGTCCTGCCTCGTCCAGATCGGCGACGGCGTGGACGATGCGCAGGCCGACGCCACGGTGCACCGCCTCCTGCGCCGCCCAGTCCAGGGCGCGTACGGCGGTCAGCGAGCCGTCCACTCCGACGGCCACGTGCTGGGATGTCATGGCGGGGTTCCCTTCTCTGCCTCCGTGCGGCCGATCCGCGCGGAGCGGCCCGGCACAGGCCCACCTCTCAGATTCCGGCGGGCGCCCGCTCGGGGAACGGGGCCATCGGTCCCTGTCCGCCCGAGAGCGACCCTCGGTGCCGGGGTGCCGGCTGCGGGGCAGGCATGGGGCCGACCGGCCCCGGCGACCCTCCGGCTGGGGTCAACCGGCCCTTCCGTCACGTCCGTCACACGGCTTTGCTCTGTATATGGACATGAACGCCAGGCTCGCGCATTGCCACACGGAGCGCGTCGTGGGCGGCACGACCGTGGTGGAAGTCCGCGGCGAGATAGACATCTTCACGGCGGCGCCGCTCTCGGTGCGCCTCGACAGCCTCACCGCGGTCCGTCACCCGGACCTGGTGCTGGACCTGCGCCCCGTGGTCTTCATCGACTGCAGCGGCCTGCGGCTGCTGTGCCGGACGAGGAACCGCGTGCTGGCCCGGCACGGCAGGCTCCGCCTGGTCACCGGCGACGGCTGCTTCCTGCGCATCCTGCGCGCCGCCCGCCTGGCGGACGTATTCGAGATCCACCCCGACCTGCCCACGGCACTCTTCGGCACGGTCCGGGAAGACGACGTCGACGACGTCTCCGCCGCGGCGGGCTGACCGGACGCCGCCCGCCGGCGAGACAGGCCTGCCGGCCGGCCGCGAGACGGCCCTACCGGTGTGACGTGTCCGCGTCGAGCACGGCGTGCGGTGTGCGTCGTGGCGTGGCGGGGCCCTCCGGGCCGTAGCCGAGACGGATCAGCATCTGGGCGTGGCCGGTGTGGTCGGGCTCCGGGCTCAGGCTGCGGCGCAGGTCCGGCCACTCCATCGGCTGATGCAGCAGCGAAGCGCGCAGGCCGAGGGCCGTGGCGACCAGCAGGACGTGTTCGAGGGCCTCTCCCGCGCGCAGCCAGTCCGTGCGCCGGTCGTGCACCGTCTTCAGCAGAGCGATGAGCGGGGCGGTCTCGAAGTCCTGGGCCGACAGCCGTTCGGGGTGCCGGGCCGCGGTGAAGTCCCGCATGGGGATGCCTTCCCTCGCGTCCTGCGGGCCGAGTACGGCCTGCGGCAGACCCGTGTCGTGGGGGTCGTCGAGGTCCCGGTGCACCCAGCGGCGGCTCTCCGTGCCACGGTCGGCGTCGAGGCGGTTGCGGTGTTCGGCCTCCGCGGTCACCCGGAGCAGCCGTGCTTCCTCGGCGCCCCCGAGGAAGCTCAGTGAGGCGCCCTCCCGGTGGGCGGACTCGGCCAGCTCGGCGCGTGCCTGCGGCGGTACCGGCCGGTCGGAGAACGGGAAGCGGCTGCTGTGCCGGCGCCAGATCGCCCCGTACAGGTCGCCCCGGTGGTCCACGTTGTGCCGTCCGGCACTGCCCGTCAGCCGTACGGTCGCGAGCAGACCGGGCTCGCCGGGGCGCGGAAGCAGCCGCACCACGGGCGCCCAGCCGAAGTGGGAGACGGCCACGCGGAGGTTGAACACGGAGGCGCCCACCGACAGATGCAGGGCGCGGCCGACCGGATCCGCGTGGCGCAGACTCCGATCGGGTTCCGCACGCACCTCGAAGGCGACGTCGTCGGGGTCCAGCCGGAAGCGCCACGGCTGGGTGTTGAAGAACGAGGGCGCGGCCACAGCTGCGGCGACGCAGGCTTCCAGGGTCTCGGCGTCGAGATGCTCTGATCGCATGGTGACCTCCTCCCGCACGGTCCGGGAACGGCTGCTGAGGCCTTCGAGCCTGGTCCCGCGGAGGCCGCGGGGTCAGAGGCCGATGGTCCCTCGTGGGTGGCCCTTCAGGTCCCTGCCGGCGGCTGCGGCGACGAGCGCGGAGGGAGTGGCGGAGGGGATGGCCCGCACACCGGGGCCGAAGAGCCCATGGCCGCCTCCAGCTTGGTCCGGTCGGCCCCGCGGCTCCGCCTGTCCGGCCCATCCCGCGCCCCGGCCCCGTCTGTCAGTTTGGGCGCAGCGACACGACGAGGAGGTGCAGACCGATGCATGCAGGCAGGCGAACGACGAAATGGCTGTGGCTGTGGCGGTCCAACCCGCTGCGCCGTCACGAGGACGTTCTCGAGGCCTGGCTCGTGCTGGTCGTGTGGACGATCATCGCGGTGGGCGGCACGCTCGCCGGTGTGGTCACCGCGCATGCCGCCGACAGCGTCTTCGCGCAGCAGCGTGCCGAGCGCATCCCTGTGGCGGCCGTCCTCGTCTCGGACACGACGCAGCCCGGGGCCAAGAGCTACTACCGGGCTCTGGCCAAGGTCAGCTGGACCCTTCCGGACGGTTCCTCCCGCACCGGCAACACCTTGGTCGACACCGGTCTGAAGGCCGGGTCGCACATCGTGGTCTACACCGACAGGCAGGGCGAGCTGTCCACCCAGCCGCCGAGCCGGTCGGCCGCGGACATGGAAGCGGCCGTGCTGGGGACCACCGCCGGGCTCGGCGTGACGGGTCTGGCGCTCGGCGCCGGGGCCCTGGCCCGCGTGCGGCTCGACCGGCGGCGCTTCCGCCAGTGGGGCAGCGAATGGGCCATGGTCGGTCCGAAGTGGGGGCACAAGACCGGCTGACGATGTCGTAGGCGCCGGAACGCGCGGGGACGGGAGACGCCGTCACCGCGCGTCTCGCTGTTCGGGTCCGCGGTTGCCCGGCCGGCAGCACGCCCGGTTCCGCCGAACACGTGACCAGCGCCCCAGAAGCGCCGATACTGCCGACAATGGAAGTACGGACAGAGGATCGAACGCGTCTCACCAGGAGGATCCCGTGAAGATGTTGATCAACGTTCCGGAAACCGTGGTCGCGGACGCGCTGCGCGGCATGGCGGCCGCCCACCCGGAACTCACTGTGGACGTGGAGAACCGGGTGATCGTGCGGCGGGACGCCCCCGTGGCCGGAAAGGTCGCCCTGATCTCGGGCGGCGGCTCGGGGCACGAGCCGCTGCACGGCGGATTCGTGGGCCCCGGAATGCTGACGGGTGCCTGCCCGGGCGAGGTGTTCACCTCACCGGTCCCCGACCAGATGGCGCGCGCGGCAGCCGCCGTGGACAGCGGTGCCGGCGTGCTGTTCATCGTGAAGAACTACACCGGTGACGTGCTCAACTTCGACATGGCCGCCGAGCTCGCCGAGGACGAGGGCGTCCAGGTCGCCAAGGTGCTCGTCAACGACGACGTGGCGGTCACCGACAGTCTCTACACCGCCGGGCGCCGGGGCACCGGTGCGACCCTGTTCGTGGAGAAGATCGCGGGCGCGGCGGCGGAGGAGGGGCAGCCGCTGGAGCGTGTGCAGGCGATCGCACGGCAGGTCAACGAGAACTCCCGCAGCTTCGGTGTGGCCCTCAGCGCCTGCACCACGCCGGCCAAGGGCACGCCCACCTTCGACCTGCCGGCCGGCGAGCTGGAACTCGGCGTCGGCATCCACGGCGAGCCCGGCCGGGAGCGGCGGGCGATGATGACCTCGGGCGAGATCGCCGAGTTCGCGCTGAACGCGATCGTCGAGGACATGCCCCCGAGCAACCCCGTCCTCGTCCTCGTCAACGGCATGGGCGCGACGCCGCTGCTGGAGCTGTACGGGTTCAACGCCGAGGTGCAGCGGGTGCTCACCGCGCGCGGCATCGCCGTCGCGCGCACGCTGGTGGGCAACTACGTCACCTCGCTCGACATGGCCGGCGCCTCCGTCACGCTGTGCCAGATCGACGAGGAGCTGCTGCGCCTGTGGGACGCGCCGGTGAAGACGCCGGGGCTGCGCTGGGGGATGTAGCCCGGCGGGCCGGGGTGTCAACGTACCTACCACGCAAGGAGATCCAGTGCTCGACGCCGATTTCTTCCGCCGTTGGATGACGGCGACCACCGCGTCCGTGGACCGCGAGGCGGAACGGCTCACCGCTCTCGACTCGCCCATCGGGGACGCCGACCACGGCAGCAATCTGCAGCGCGGGTTCCGGGCCGTGGCCGCGGCGCTGGAGAAGGAGGCACCCGAGACGCCCGGTGCGGTCCTGGTGCTCTCCGGGCGGCAGCTGATCTCGACCGTCGGCGGCGCGTCGGGTCCGCTCTACGGCACGCTGCTGCGCCGTACGGGCAAGGCGCTCGGGGACGCCTCCGAGGTCAGCGAGACGCAGCTGACGGAGGCGCTGCGGACCGGGGTGGACGCGGTCATGACGCTCGGCGGAGCCGCGCCGGGCGACAAGACCATGATCGACGCCTTGGTGCCGGCCGTGGACGCGCTCGGGGACGGGGATTTCGCCGCGGCCCGGACCGCCGCGGAGGAGGGAGCGATCGCGACGACGCCGATGCAGGCCCGCAAGGGCCGCGCCAGCTACCTCGGTGAGCGCAGCATCGGCCACCAGGACCCGGGCGCCACCTCCTCGGCGCTGCTGATCGCCGCTCTCTCGGAGGCTGACGGTGAGTGACGCCAAGCAGGTCGGGATCGTGCTGGTGTCGCACAGCGCCGAGGTGGCCGCGTCCGTGGCCGAGCTGGCCAAGGGCCTTGCGGGCGGCGGGACTTCGGTTCCCGTCGCCCCGGCAGGCGGTACCGATGGCGGCGGCCTCGGTACCAGTTCGGAGCTGATCGCCGCCGCGGCCGCCTCCGTCGACCGGGGCGCCGGGGTCGCCGTGCTCACGGACCTCGGCAGTGCCGTGCTCACGGTCAAGGCGCTGCTCGCCGAGGGCGACGAACTCCCCGGCAACACGCGGCTGGTGGACGCCCCGTTCGTGGAAGGGGCGGTGGCGGCGGTGGTCACCGCGGCGGCGGGGGCCGACCTCGCGGCGGTGGAGGCGGCAGCCGCGGATGCGTACACCTACCGGAAGGTCTGACCGCCCCTGTCCCGTCCCCACCCGCGCCCTTCCGCGCGACTGCCGGTCGCAGTCGGGTGGGCGGCGGGTGGGCGGCGGCGTGACGGCCGGGAGGTCTACTCGCCCTGGACGAAGCGCCACGCCAGCCGCCGGCCCGCCGCGACGGCGGCGGTATGGCTCTCGATCGGCTTGGCCTGCGAGTTCTTGAAGACGATGTAGGTCACGCCCGAGGACACGCCGCCGCGGCGCGGATCCGGGTTGATGCCGAGGCCCTTGGCGGTGGCGTAGGACGCCTCACCGATGAGGCCGCGCGGGCCGATGTCGCCCACCACCGCGTACTGCACGCGGTCGCGGTACACGACGGCCGCGATGGATCCGCCGCGGACGCCGTCGTCGGCGGGGTGCCAGACGGAGCCGGCGGCGGGCACGACGACGTACGGAAGGCGTTCGGCGCTCAACGGCCGTCCGTCGGACTGCTGGTAGGCGGTGGCGGCCGAGAACAGCGGATCGCTGCGGCGGTTGCAGCGCGGGCCGGCCTGCCCGTCGCAGTCGATGTCCATGTCGGCCTTCCAGAAGACGGCGTGCCGGGTGCCGCACACGGCGACGTTCGCCCGCTTCCCGTGGTCGGCGCGGAAGCGGCCGTGCGAGATCCGGGTGCAGTCACGCACCCTGGCCAGCAGGTCGGATGCGCGGACGTCGCCCTCGCGCCGGGCGGTCGACTCCGCCGGGACGCGGGGTTCGGCGGCGGCCGCCATCGACGGGGCGAGCAGGGCGACGCCGGCCACGGCCAGGGTCAGCGACTGGACACGCACGATGAAGGGCCCTTTCCTGAAGAGGCACAGATAGGCATTTTGCCCGTTTTGTGCCGAAGCGATGATGCGGCCACCGTAGGCGGCCGGACCGGCGCACGGGCTTCAGGTGCCTCACGGCGCGGCGTGTCCCAGGACGAGCGGCGGGGGCCGGGCGCCTGAGCCTGCGTCGGCTCCGGCCGCCCGGCCACCCGCGTCGGGCGCGGGAACAGCGACGACAGCGGTCCGCGCCACCGGCATAACTCACCAGCCCTCATGGAGAGTTCAGCCGCGAGGTGATTCAGCATACGTAACTTCCGCGCGCGGTCACCAACACCCGCCGCCGGCACACGTCGGCACGCACCCGTCCCGCGACCGCCCCCTTGATGCGACCACGTCAGCCGCGACAGTATTGGTCCGGACCATTGCCGCCGCCCGGGGAGGCAGAGCCATGCGTCGTCACACCGTGCTCGTCCACCGATCCCTCGCCCTCTGTGCGGCGTTGACCCTGGCCGCGTCCTGCGGCCGCGGCGGTACCGGCGACGACGACGGGCGGCTGCCGCCGGCGCCCACCGGCACGACCGCGGCGGCGGGCAGCGCGACCAGCGTGCACGTGATGTGGAACGCCGTGTCGGCGAACCCGCGCGTGAGGGGCTACGAGGTGTACCTCGGCACCAGGAAGGTCACCGAGGTGCCCGGCTCGGAACACATGGTGGACGTCACCCGGCTCACGCCCTCCACCGCGTACGTCTTCACCGTGCGGGCCCGGGACGCCGAGGGCAGGCTCGGGCCGCCCGGGCAGGCGGTGCGGGCGAGGACACCCGCGGCCGTGGCGGCGGACGGCACCGCTCCGACCCGCCCGGGCACGGCGCGGGGCCGGGTGGTCGGCAGCCGGGAGGTCGAACTGTCCTGGTCCGCCTCGACGGACGACCGGGCCGTGGTCTCGTACGACGTCTATCAGGGCTCCTCGAAGATCCACAGTGTGGGCGCGGCGCAGACGGCGACCGTGGTCACGGGACTGCGGCCGGGCACCGCCTACGCGTTCACCGTCCGGGCCCGCGACGCCGCCGACAACGTCTCGGCGCCGGGCGGCACCGTCCGCCTCACCACCCCGGGCTCCGACGACGGCCGCAACACGGCACCCACGGCCTTCCGCGCGACGAGCCACCGTGCCGACGGCGCGTACTACCTCGACCTCGGCTGGGTCCCGCCACGCGCGGACGGCGTGATCACCGAGTACCGGATCGGCCTCGACGGCCAGGCGGCCACCTCCCTGGTGTACGGCGCGAACGCACCGCGCGGGAAGGTCTCGTACTCCTTCTACGTCGGCCGGGACGCGGGCGTGACCCACCGCGTGCGGATCAGGGCCAAGCTGCCCGACGGCACCTGGGGCGGCTGGTCGGCGGAGCGGACGGTCACCACCGGGGCGGCCGGCCGCTCACGGCCGTGACCGGGCGCCCGGCATGGGCCGGACGAAGGAATCCGTCACCTGCCCGGGGGCGCTGCGCGTGCGGGACGGGCCGCGGGGACATTGGCTGCCCCTGAGGCAGCACGGGCACTTCCCGACCCTCGGCGGCGCAAGGGATGTACCGCCAACCGTGCCGTCGGAGGGCAGACCAATGCGCAACTCCCAGCCATTCGCCCGCTCGGCCCTGACCGCCGCAGCCGCCGCCGTGCTGCCGATCGCCCTGGCCGCCGCTCCGGCGGTGGCGCAGGGCTCGGGCATCTCGGTGAGCACCAGCGGGTCCACGGTGTCGGTGACGACCACCCAGTGCTCGCGGACCAGCAGCAGCGGCAGCTGGGGCACCGCCTCGCTGCTCAACAGCAGCCAGTCGAGCTTCGCCCAGGGGCGTCAGGTGTCGCTGTCGGGCACCACCGCGCTGCAGTCGGCGGCCTGGTCGAGCGTGAGCCCCGGCACGTACACCGTGATCGTGCAGTGCTCGGCCACCGGCAGCACCGCGGGCACCCAGTCGATCGTCGTCTCCCCCGCCTCCAGGCCCACCATCTCCGCCACGGCCAGGCCCTCGGCCTCGCCCTCGCTCGGCGTGGCGGGCGGTCTGGGCGGCGCCATCAGGGACTACGGCCCGGTCACGCTGGGCGTGGGCGCGGCCCTGGTGGGCACGGGCGTCATCGCGACGGGCTGGTACCTGCGCAAGCGCGCCAAGCCCCACCGCCTCTGACGGCCGCCGCGTTCACGCCGTCCCGGAGCCGGGCAGTTCGGTGAACTCCTCCAGGGCGTGCGTGAGCCACCGCGTCCAGAAGGTCTCCAGGTCGATCCCGGCCCGCAGCACCAGGTGCTGGAGCCGGTCGTGCGGGGCGTCCTTGCCGGGCGGGAAGTCGCGCTGCTCGATCTTCTCGTACTCGGCCAACTGCCGCTTGTGCAGCTCCAGATGGCGGCGCAGGTCGGCCTCCAGACCGCCGGTGCCCACCACGGCCGCCGCACGCAGGCGCAGCAGCAGCGGGTCGCGGTGCGGCTTGGGGTCCTGGGACGCGGCGGTCCAGCGGGCCAGTTCGGCGCGGCCCGCGGGCAGGACCTCGTAGCTCTTCTTCTGCCCACGGGCCGGCTGCTCCGCCGGCAGCGCCCGGATGTGTCCCTCGGCCTCCAGTTTTCCCAGCTCGCGATAGATCTGCTGGTGCGTCGCCGACCAGAAGTAGCCGATCGACCTGTCGAACCGGCGGGTCAGCTCCAGCCCCGAGGACGGCTTTTCCAGCAGGGCGGTCAGGATCGCGTGCGGGAGTGACATGGAGTCATCCTAAGGACGGCCCTGCGGCCCCCTAGAGGGCCGCCGCCAGCTCCGTGCCCTGCTTGATGGCGCGCTTGGCGTCCAGCTCGGCCGCCACGTCGGCACCGCCGATCAGGTGCACGTCCACGCCGGCCGCGAGCAGCTCCTCGTACAGGTCGCGGCGCGGCTCCTGTCCGGTGCACAGCACGATCGTGTCGACGGGGAGAACCGAGCTCTCCTCACCGACGATGACGTGCAGACCGGCGTCGTCGATGCGGTCGTAGCGCACGCCCGGGACCATGGTGACGCCGCGGTGCTTGAGCTCGGTGCGGTGGATCCAGCCGGTGGTCTTGCCGAGGCCCGCGCCGACCTTGGTCGGCTTGCGCTGGAGCAGGTGGACGGTGCGCGGCGGGGCGGACCGCTCGGGGGCGGCGAGTCCGCCGGGGCCGCGGTAGTCCATGTCGACCCCCCACTGGCGGAAATAGGTCTCCGGGTCCTCGCTCGCCTTGTCGCCGCCGTCGGTCAGGAACTCGGCGACGTCGAAGCCGATGCCGCCCGCGCCGAGGATCGCGACGCGGTCGCCGACGGGGACGTCACCGCGCAGGACGTCGAGGTAACCGACGACGCTGGGGTGGTCGACGCCGGGGATGTCGGGGGTGCGCGGGGTGACACCGGTGGCGACGACGACCTCGTCGTAGTCCGCCAAGTCGCCTGCGGTGACAGGGGAGTTGAGGCGTACGTCCACGCCGTGGGCGTCGAGCTGGTGGCGGAAGTAGCGCAGGGTCTCGTCGAACTCCTGCTTGCCGGGGACCTTGCGGGCGACGTTGAGCTGGCCTCCGACCTCGCTCGCGGCGTCGTAGAGGGTGACCGCGTGGCCGCGCTCGGCCGCCGAGACGGCGCAGGCGAGTCCGGCCGGTCCGGCACCGACGACGGCGACGCGCTTCTTCAACCGGGTCGGGGCCAGGACGAGTTCGGTCTCGTGGCAGGCGCGCGGGTTGACCAGGCAGGAGGTGATCTTGCCGCTGAAGGTGTGGTCCAGGCACGCCTGGTTGCAGCCGATGCAGGTGTTGATGGCCTCGGGCTTCCCCGCGGCGGCCTTGGCGACGAAGTCGGGGTCGGCGAGCATCGGGCGGGCCACGGAGACCATGTCCGCGCGGCCCGTGGCAAGCAACTCCTCGGCCAGTTCGGGGGTGTTGATGCGGTTGGTGGTGACGAGCGGGACCGACACCTCGCCCATGAGCTTCTTGGTGACCCAGGTGTAGGCGCCGCGCGGCACGGAGGTCGCGATGGTGGGGATGCGGGCCTCGTGCCAGCCGATGCCGGTGTTGATGATCGTCGCCCCGGCGGCCTCGACGGCCTTGGCGAGGGTGATCACCTCGTCGAGCGTGGAGCCGCCGGGGACCAGGTCCAGCATGGACAGGCGGTAGATGACGATGAAGTCCTCGCCGACGGCCTCGCGGACCCGCCGGACGATCTCGACCGGGAAGCGCATGCGGTTCTCGTACGAGCCGCCCCAGCGGTCGGTGCGCTGGTTGGTCTGCGCGGCGATGAACTCGTTGATGAGGTAGCCCTCGGAGCCCATGATCTCGACGCCGTCGTAACCGGCCTGCCGGGCCAGGCGGGCGGCGCGGGCGTAGTCGTCGATGGTGCGCTCGACGTCGGCGTCGGTGAGCTCGCGGGGCGGGAAGGGGCTGATCGGGGCCTGGAGCGGGCTCGGCGCGACCAGGTCCTGGTGGTAGGCGTACCGGCCGAAGTGCAGGATCTGCATCGCGATCCGGCCGCCCTCGCGGTGCACGGCGTCGGTGACCTCGCGGTGCTGCCCGGCCTCCTCGTCGGTGGTGAGCCTGGCGCCGCCCTCGTACGGACGGCCCTCGTCGTTGGGCGCGATGCCGCCGGTGACGATCAGGCCCACTCCGCCGCGCGCCCGGGCGGCGTAGAACTCCGCCATGCGCTCGAAGCCGCGCTCGGCCTCTTCCAGGCCCACGTGCATGGAGCCCATGAGGACGCGGTTGGGCAGCGTGGTGAAGCCCAGGTCCAGCGGGCTCAGCAGGTGCGGGTAACGGCTCATCGGGCCCCTCCGTGCGCGGTGTGGTGCTCACTGTTGTAGAGGACTCCGGCACGGTTTTGCAACTAGTTGCATAACCGTGGAGGGGTGATCCGGGCCACCCCGGGGCACAGAGGGCCCATGAACCCCGAAGACGCCGAGGTGGCCGACCTCGCCCAGCAGCTGATCCGCCGCCCGAGCCGGGCCGGGATCGACGGCTACGAGCCCGTCCTCAGCGTCCTCGAGAATTGGCTCGGCGCCCGCGACCTGCCGTTTCGCCGTCTCCACGACGCCGCGAGCCGCCCGGTCGCCCTGCTGGTGGAGGTGGTCTGCGCACGTCCGGGACCGTGGTGGGCACTCGACGCCTGCGTGGACACCGCGCCCTACGGCGACGAGAGCGCCTGGACGTTCGCACCGGACGGCGGGGACGTGGTGGACGGATGGCTGAGGGGCCGGGGAGCGGCCGACTCCAAGCTGGCGGCGGCGATGTTCTGCCGTATCGCTGCGGAGGTGCGTGACCGGGCGGACGCGCTGCGCGGCGGCCTCGCGGTCCTGCTGGACGCCGACGAGCACACCGGCGGCTTCGGCGGCGCCCGCGCCTACCTCACGGACCCGGCGGCGGTGCGGCCGGCCGGGGTCATGATCGGCTATCCCGGCCTGGCGGAGGTGGTGGTCGGCGGGCGGGGCCTGTGGCGGGCGACGATCGCGGTGCACGCGGAGACGGGCCACTCGGGGGCGCGGCGGGCGGCACCGGGCGCCGTCTCGCGGGCGGCACGCCTGGTGCAGATGCTGGAGGACGCCGAACTTCCGCCCGCCGGCGGGGAGTTCCCCTTGCCGCCGAAACTGACGGTGACGTCCTGCCACGGCGGCGAGGGTTTCTCGACGGTCCCCGGCCGGTGCGAACTGGGCATCGACCTCCGCACGACGCCGGCCTTCGACGCCCGCGCCGCGGAGGCCCTGGTCCGCGCGGCGACCGCCGGACTGGACCGGCACCTGCCCACTCCCCGCCCGACCACCCTCACCCGGGTGGCGGAGTGGCCGCCGTTCCGCCTGACGGAGGCCGAGCAGCCCGCGGCCGCCCTGCTCACCGCCGCGGCCCAGGAGGGCCTGTCGGTCCGGCCGAAGACCGCGGGCCCCTCGAACATCGGCAACCTGCTGGCAGCGGAAGGCATCCCGGCCACGGCCGGCTTCGGCGTATGGCACGAGGGACTGCACGGCCTGGACGAGCGCGCCTGCCTGGCGGACCTGCCGGTGGTTCACGCGGTGTACCGGCGGGCGACGCTCGGGCTGCTGGCGTGAGCCGAGGTGCGGGCCCCGGAGGCCCCGTCGCCCGCCGAACCCGCGGAGTCACCGGCGTTCTAGGCGTACGTGCAGTTCCCGTTCCTGGTCGCCCGAGGCCGACGCGAGGTCGCGGACCGTGAACAGCGGGTCGAGCGTGGAGCGGAGGCGTTCGATCGCCCAGTAGCCGCCCTGCGCGTCCACCTCGACGGAGGAGGACAGGCGGGCGGGCGGGGGGCAGTCGTGGGCGTCGGTCACCTCGAAGGTGCCGAGCCAGACCATCGGACGGGTCTCGTGGAGCTGCTGCGGCACCTCGTCGGGAGCCCGGTCGGACTCGAAGCAGGCGCACAGCGTGTCGAAGACGATCCGGGCGTCCTCCTTGCTGCATCCACTGATCTCGAGGGATACGGGCTCCTCGTGCGATCGCACACGGTCCATCGTGATCGCTCCTCTCACGGCGGTGGCGCGGCGGTGCGGGTTCCCCGCGAACCGCGCCACATCCCCAGAAAAGCACCACTGTCCGGGCCGGACCAGCGCGCGGCTCAGCTCCGTGTGAACCGATACGTCTTGCTGTCCGTCAGCACGCAGAACCCCGGCGACACGACGATCACCCGCAGGGTGCCGCTGCGGCGGTCGTAGTCGATGCCCTCCGCCTCGAAGGTGCCGGAGCAGGAGCTGCGCAGCGGCAGCTGCCGGAGCGCCGTGACGTGGCCCGAGACGTCCGAGGTGCCGTTCGGGGCGCCGGACAGGTCGACCTGGAGCAGCGGCTTGGTCATGCCGAACAGCGAGCCGTCGGGGTCGTCGGAGGAGCACAGCAGCGTCGTGGGGCCGGAGAAGTCGCAGCCCTGCACATCGCGTACGGCATGGTCGAGGTTGACCGTGGAGACCTGCGGGAGGTTCGCCGACGGCGAGGTGGCGGGGTTGACGCCCGGGGTCGGGAAGACCAGGAAGCGGCTCATCGTGCCGTACTCCCCCGACAGCATCCACTGCCCGTCCGGCGAGATCGCGGCCCAGGAGTTGTTCAGCGCCTCACCGGCGCCCAGCGTGTGGACGTACTCGGACCAGGTGCCGTCGGGCGCCTGGACGCGGTACATCTTCGCGTTGCCCGAGTCCGCCTGGTACGGCTCGACGATGTGGCCGTCGTAGGAGGCGTCGGGGTCACCGACGTGGTTCCAGCCCCGGCTGCTCACGCTCACGGGAATGGTGCCGATGCCGGTGTAGTGGTTGGGGCTGCCGGCGGGCACCTCGACGGAGGCCAGGCCCTGGCTCTCGGTCAGCGGGTCGGCACGGTCGGAGCCCACCTCGTTCCAGGTGTCGGCGGCCGAGGCGGGCGGGGCGGCGGACAGCACGGCGGCGGTCGCGAGGGCGAGAGCCGCGGTCACGGCGGCGTGACAACGTTGCCGGGCGCGCAGGGGCATGGGAGGGCTCCTCCGTGGGGGGTGGGGCTGGTCCGGCGGACAGTCTGGCCCGGCCGGGTGGTCATGTACAGACCAGCTCGGTAACGGAGGTTGTCGGTTCGGCGACGCTGCGTGCCAGGTAGTGTCGTCACCGCTCCGGGGGACGGCTCTGGCCGTGTTGAGGGATGGTGGAGGTGGGCGACAGGGTCGTCACAGGGACGGTTGGGCGCGGTAGAACTTGGGGAGTCGGCACGGGGGAACGACGTGCCGTGAACGGGCGAAGGCGGTGCGTGGAATGAGTGCACCTGGGTTTCCGGTGGCCGACGGCCAGGAGTCGGTACGGCCGAGCGGACTGCTCGACGTGCTCGGCATGGCCTCGGTGGTGCTGGATGCCGAGGGCCGCATCGTCCTGTGGAGCCCGCAGGCCGAGGAACTGTTCGGCTACCCGGCCCAGGAGGCACTCGGCGAGTACGCGGCCCGGATCATGGTGCACGAGCAGCACCTCGACCTGGTGATCAAGCTCTTCGCCGACGTCATGCACACCGGTCAGAGCTGGGCTGGCGCCTTCCCCATCCGGCGCAAGGACGGCACCACGCGCCTCGTGGAGTTCCGCAACATGCGCCTGCTGGACGACCACGGCGACGTCTACGCGCTGGGCCTGTGCGCCGACCGGACCACCGTACGGCGGCTGGAGCGCGACGTGGCGCTGTCCACCCGCATGATCGCCCAGTCCCCCATCGGCCTGGCCGTCCTGGACACCGATCTTCGCTACGTCTCGGTCAACCCGGCCCTGGAGGAGATCAACGGGATCCCGGCCAAGGACCACATCGGCCGCTCGATCCGCGAGGTCCTGCCGCAACTCGACGCCGACATGATCGAGGCGGCGGCACGGCAGGTGCTGGAGTCCGGGCGGCCCCTGCTGGACCGGCAGACCACCGGCCGGACCGCGGCCGATCCGGACGACGACCGGGCCTGGTCCATGTCGCTGTACCGGCTGGACGACGCCGTTGGCACCGTGTTCGGTCTGGCCGCTTCGGTCGTGGACGTCACCGAGCAGCACCGGGCGAGCGTCGAGGCGGAGGCCGCCCGGCGCCGGCTCCAGGTCATCGCGGACGCCTCGGCCCGGATCGGCACCACGCTGGAGCTGGAGCGCACCGCGCACGAACTCGCCGACGTCGCCGTACCGGAGCTCGCCGACATCGCGGCCGTGGACCTGCTCGACGCGGTGGTGCTGGGCAGGCGCAGCAGTCTGGGCCCCGCCGAGTCCGCCGTGATCCGCGCCCTCGCCGTGCAGGCGGACGACGCCCCCGAGGCGCTGCGGGCGGCCGACCCGCCCGGGCAGGTGGCGCGGTACGGTCCCGACCGCCTGGTCACCGAGTGCGTGCGCACCGGCCATCCGGTCATGGTGCCGCTGGTCGAGGCCGCGCATCTGCCCCGTATCGCCCGCTCTCCGGAGGCGGCGGAACTGCTGGCCCGCGCGGGCGTCCACTCCTATCTCGCGGTGCCGCTGATCGCTCGCGGCGAGGTGCTCGGCGCGCTCGATCTCAAGCGCACGAACAACCCGCAGCCGTTCAGCGATGACGACCTGCTGCTCGCCCGCGAACTGGCCGCCCGGGCGGCCGTGCAGATCGACAACGCCCGCTGGTACCAGAACGCCCGCGACACCGCCCTCACCCTCCAGCGCAGCCTGCTGCCCAGCCACCCGTCCGTCACGGGCGGCCTCGAGGTCGCCTCCCGCTACCAGCCCGCGGGCGCCACCGCCGAGGTCGGCGGCGACTGGTTCGACGTGATCCCGCTGGAGGGCGGCAAGACGGCGCTGGTGGTGGGTGACGTGATGGGCAGCGGCATCAACGCCGCCGCGACCATGGGCCGGCTGCGCACCGCCACCAACACCCTCGCCTCCCTCGACCTCGATCCGGCCCGGCTCCTGGAGCACCTCGACAAGATCACCCAGGACCTGGACCACTCCATCGCCACCTGCGTCTACGCCGTCCACGACCCCGAGCTGCGGCAGTGCCGGATCGCCAACGCGGGCCACCTGCCGCCGGCCCGGCTGCGCGCCGGGCGCGCGCCCGAGCTTCTCGAACTGCCCACCGGGGTGCCGCTGGGCGTGGGCGGGGTGGCCTTCTCCACCACCACGGTCGACCTGGAGCCGGGCGACCGTCTCGTGTTCTACACGGACGGCCTGGTCGAGACGCGGCAGCATCCTCTCGACGAGCGCCTGGACGCACTCCTGACCCTTCTGGAAGGGCCCGACCGTCCCCTGGAGGAGGTCGCGGACATGCTGCTGCGTACGCTCCACCAGCCCGACAACTCCGACGACGTGGCGCTGCTCATCGCGCGCGTGCAGAAGACGGGCTGATCAGCCGGGTTCACAGGTAATGATTACTCGCTCCTTATCGGCCTCATTCGACAATCACAGGTAGGCATGGCACGCAGATGCCGGGACCGTGGCCGATGGGAGCGAGCCGTGATGCACGAGCCGGACCAGGAACCCACCGCGGACAGGGAAGTGATGACGGGCCCGGGCGGGGCGGACCGCGAGCCGGGGCCGTGGCGCCGGCGCTCCCGCCGCGCGCGTGCCGTGACCGCGGCGGCCACGGTCGTCGCCCTGGCCCTCGGCGGCACGGTCGCCTACGCGGCGACGTCGGGCGGCTCGGGCCAGGGGGCCACGCCCTCCGCGTCCGGATCCGCGCCGCCCTCGCCCGGCGGACCCGGCGACCGGCACGGCGGCGGCCGCTGGTTCGGCGCCGGCGGCATGGGCGTGCACGGCGAGGCGACGGTCAAGGACCAGGACACCGGCAAGTGGATCACCCGGACCTGGCAGCGCGGCACCGTCGAGAAGATCGACGGCGACCAGGTCACCGTCAAGAGCGAGGACGGCGCCTCGTGGACCTGGACCGTGAACTCCGGCACCACCGTCCTGCGTGACGGCACCAAGGGCTCCGGCGCCGGCGACCTCAAGAAGGGCGACACGGCCTTCCTCATCGGCACCCGCGCCGGCAACGGCACCAGGACCGCGACCCACGCCATCGAGGGCGCCTGGAACGACAGGGGCCCTGACGGCGACCACCACGGCAAGTTCCCCGGCCACCGCAACTGGCGCATGCCGGCTCCGTCGACGAGCCCGTCGGGCAGCGGGGCCACGACCTGACGCCGCCGCTGACGCGGGTACTCGGCTCTACTCCCTGACGCCCACGACCACGGTGGCGTACTGATCCTCCGAAACCGCCAGACGGGACGTCAGCCCGCTCGCGGCGAACGCCGCCAGGGCCGCGGCAGCCTGGCGTTCGCTCGTCTCGACCAAAACGCAACCGCCGGGGGCGAGCCAGCCGGGGGCCCCGGCGGCCACGCGCCGGAGGATGTCGAGGCCGTCGGTGCCGCCGTCGAGGGCGGTGAGGGGTTCGTGGTCGCGGGCCTCCGCGGGCAGGAGGCCGACCTCGTCGGTGGGGACGTAGGGGACGTTGGCCGCGAGGATGTCGATCCGGCCGCGCAGGTCGCCGGGCAGGGCAGTGAACAGGTCGCCCTGGTGGACGTGGCCGTCGACATTGCGGCGGGCGCAGCGCACCGCGGCCGGGTCGACGTCGGCGGCGTGCAGTTCCACGGGGCCGAGGGCGGAGGCGAGCGCCGCGCCCAGCGCACCCGAGCCGCAGCAGAGGTCGACCACGACGGACGCGTCCGGGACCTGGGCCAGGGCCTGTTCGACGAGGAACTCGGTACGGCGGCGGGGCACGAAGACCCCGGGTTCCACGGCGATGCGCAGCCCGCGGAACTGCGCCCAGCCGACGACGAGTTCGAGGGGCAGCCCGGCGACCCGGCGGTCGACGAGGGCGGCGAGTTCCTCCGGCGTACGGGCGGTGGCGAGGATCAACTCCGCCTCGTCCTCGGCGAAGACGCAGCCCGCGGCCCGGAGCGCGGCGACGACGGAGTCACGGGTGGAGGGCGACGGCGGGAAGGAAGGAGACAGTGGGGGCATGGAAGCCGAGAGCCTTTCGGTGTGTCGAAGGGCGCTCTCGCGGACGCCTAGAGGCGGCGACCCGCGTGATCCGAGAGGAGAGCACCCGACCTGCGCACTGCGGAAATGGGTCTCACCTCCTCCGTCTCCGGTGGCCAGGACGTCCCGGGCCGGGGACCGACACATTACCCCAGCACTCAGACGCCGACCGTCTCCTCGGCCTCCTCCTCGGCCTCTTCGTCGAGCGCCTCCGCGGCCGGCTCCCGGGGCCCGTGCACCGGCGCGGCGGAAGCCGCCTGCGCCTTGGACCGCTCGTACGCGGCCGCGATCACCATGACGGCGAGGCCGAGCAGCAGCCAGGCCGCCAGCGTCCACACGTTGCGCGACAGGCCGTCGCTGCCGAAGTACAGCAGGCTGCGGGCGCCCTCCACGAAGCCGGCGCCGTTCCAGAAGGCGTGCAGGGTGCCGAAGAAGCCGTTCTGGAGGTCGGGGCGGAACAGACCGCCGGAGCTGGTGAAGTTGAGCATCACGAACAGCACCATCATGGCGAGCGTGGTCCAGCGCCTGAGGAAGGTGTGCAGGCCCACTCCGACGAAGAGGATGCCGGCGGAGTAGAGCCAGGCCATGCCCCACAGGGTGGTGAGGTCGTGGTGGGCGAGGTGGAAGACGGGCCCGGCGAGCAGCGCGCCGATGCCGCCGACGACGGTGGAGACCCCGAGTGCCAGCAGGGCGCGCACCCGCATCCGCAGACCGGCCCCGGCGGCGCCGAGCGCGGCGACCGAGGCGTAGGAACCGATGCTCAACGCGATCAGCAGGAAGAACAGGCCCTGCCCGGTGGGGTCGTCGGAGACGGGTGCGGCCACGTCGGTGACCTTCAGCGGGTTGCCCTGCTCGGCCGCGACGGGCGTGAACACCTTCTCGACCGCCGTCGCGTCCATGTCGGAGGCGGCGGAGGCGACGACGAGTTCCGGTGTCCGCCCGCTGGGCACGAAGGCCCCTGTGATGTCACGGGAGTCGAGCAGGGCGACGGCCGCGGAGCGGGTGGCGACGGTGCGGACGTCGAGCTTGTCCCCCGCCGCGTCCTTCACGGTCTGCGCGAACACCTTCGCCTGCGGGCCGGAGCCGACGACGGCGACGGGCAGGTGGTGGGGCTCCGGCGCCACGAACGCCCCCATGTACGCGAGTCCCATGCCGATGCACATCAGCAGCGGGGTGATCAGGTGCGTGATCACATGACGCAGGCCCTGCGACCTCATCGCTCACACCTCCAGATGGTTGGCTTATACAACTCCCGAATAAGTTGTACTATACAACCAAGAGGGACCCGGGTGATATTCCGTGGTGGGTTCCTCGGTGAGTGAGGGAGGTCCGGTGGAAGCAGACGAGGCCGTTGAGACGATCCAGCGCGAGATGACCGCCTTCGCCCGCCGCGCCCGTGCGTCGGCGGGCCGTATGCACCCCGAGCTGTCGCTGGTCTCGTACACACTGCTCGGGCATCTGGAGGAGAGCGGCGGCTGCCGGGCCACCGACCTGGCGGCGCACTACGCCCTCGACAAGTCGACCGTCAGCCGCCAGGTGGCCGCGCTGGAGCGGGCCGGTCTGATCGAGCGGCGTGTGGACCCGGACGACCACCGAGTCCAGGTCCTGCACCTGACCGAGGCCGGCACCCGGATCCTCGCGCAGGTCACCGACAGCCGCCGGGCGGCCTTCCGGGAACGGCTGGCGGACTGGCCGAGGGAGGATCTGGAGCGGTTCGCCGGCTATCTCGTGCGCTACAACGCGTGGGCGCGCCCCGAGGACGACGCTTGAACACGGGTCAGGAAACGGCCACCACCCGCTCGTCCACGAGGTGTTCAGGGGCGCGGGCCGACATGAACGCCGTGGTCCGGCGCAGGCGGAAGCCGAGGGACTCGTAGAGCCGGATGGCGTTCGTGTTGCCCGCGCCGGTGTGCAGGAACGGCGTCTCGCCGCGTTCCCGGATGCCGTGCGCGACGGCGAGGATCAGCCGGGTCGCCAGGCCCTCACCGCGCACGGACGGGTCGGTGCAGACGGCGCTGATCTCGGTCCAGCCGGGCGGGTGCAGCCGCTCCCCCGCCATCGCGACCAGGGCGCCGCCGCGCCGGATGCCCAGGTAGGTGCCCAGTTCGATGGTGCGCGGCAGGAAGGGGCCGGGCCGGGTGCGCGCGACCAGGTCGAGCATCTCGGGGACGTCGGCGGGGCCGAGGGGGACGGCCTCCGCCTCGGGGGCGGCGGCCAGGCCGTCGTCGACGTACTGCACGCCCTCGATCCGGAACGTGATCTCCCAGTCGGCCGGGACCTCGCCGCGGAAACCGAGAAGCGGGACCTCGGCGCCGGGGCCCGCGAGCGCCGCCAGGTCGGCCCAGTCCCCGGCGTCGGGCTCCGCGGGCAGGGCCTGCCAGGGCGTCACGTCGACGGGATAGCGCAGCACCCGGCCGCGCCGTTCGGCGAAGTGGGCGTGCGGGCCGGTCAGCGCGGCGAGGGCGGGGTGGTCGAGGACGTGGCTCATCCGGCGTTCTCCGTGGGGACGATCACGATCTTGCCGCGGGCGTGGCCCTCCTCGACGGTGCGCAGCGCCTCCCCGGCCCGGTCGAGGGGGAAGGTCTGCGTCACATGCGGGTCCAGGCCGCCGCCGACGAACAGATCGGCCACCTCGGCCAGCCGGGCGGAGGTGCGGACCCGGACGACGCGGGCGCCGCCTGCCTCCTGCGCCGCGTCGGGCGAGCCCCCGGCCGTGACGAGCTTCGTGCGGTCGCTGAGCAGGGTCGCGGCCTCGGTGAGGACGGTGCCGCCGACGAGGTCGTAGACACCGTCGACCGCGCCCGGCACGCGCGCGGTCCAGCCCGCGCCGGACGGGACGTGCACGGCGCCGAGGGACTCGACCAGGTCCTTCTTGGCCTCGCTCGCGACGCCCACGACGCGCAGTCCGAGCGCCCGGGCGATCTGCACGGCCGCGACGCCGACCCCGCCTCCCGCGCCGGTGACCAGCACGGTCGCGCCGGCCGGCAGATCGAGCTGGCGGACTCCGTCGTACGCCGTCGCGCCCGCGACGGGCAGGGTCGCCGCGTCGGTGAAGGACAGGCCCGCGGGCTTCTGCGCGGTGAAGCCGGTCGTCAGCAGGGCGTACTCGGAGTACCCGCCGACGACCGGCTGCCCGAAGACCTCGTCCCCGAGGGCGAACCCCTCGGCACCCTCGCCGACCTCCTCGACGACGCCCGAGACCTCGCTGCCCATGAAGGCGGGAAACGCGCGCTCGCCGCTGTCGCCGGGGCGCCGGAATCCGTTGCGCAGTTTCCAGTCCACGGGGTTCACGCCCGCGGCACGCACCGCGACCAGGACCTGGCCCGCGCCGGGGACGGGCCGCTCCACCTCGATCAGGGCCTCGGCCTCGGGCCCGCCGTTCCGCGTGAAGACGTACGCCTTGGGCATGTGCTCCCACTCCTTCGCTGTCTACGCCGGCAACAGTCAGCAAGGGTGATCGGCGGACGGCTATTCCCGGGGCGGCGGAAGCTTCATACGGCTTTGATGATCGCGGGCCCGGAATCGCGGGTCCGGAATCGCGGTCCCCGGGCGGGAGCCCGTCCGGCGAGCACGTACGGTTGAACAGGTAACCAATCGCTTCCGTCCCGCTGGATCCGCATGAACGTCACCCGAGGCTTCACCGGACGCCCCCGCGTCCACAACCCCGGCCTGCCACCCGGCCAGTACGACGCGGGCGACGACTGGCCCGTGCTGTCCGCCGAGGTCACCCCCGAACTGGCGCCCGCCGACTGGACCTTCCGCGTCGACGGGCTCGTGGAGCGGCCGCGGACCTGGGACTGGGAGCAGGCGCACGCGCTCCCGGCGTCGGCCTACGAGGGCGACATCCACTGCGTGACGAGCTGGTCGAAGTTCGGGGTGCGGTTCGGGGGTGTGTCCCTGGACTCCTTCCTCGATGTGGTGCGGCCCCATGTGTCGGTCACCCACGTCGTCGCGTACTCGCACACCGGGTACACCTCGAACCTGCCGCTCGCGGACCTGACCGGCGGGCGGGCCTGGATCGCCTGGGAGTACGACGGGCAGCCGCTCACCCCCGAGCACGGCGGGCCCGCCCGGCTGCTGGTGCCCCACCTGTACTTCTGGAAGAGCGCCAAGTGGATCGCGGGCCTGAGACTCCTCGACCACGACGAGCCGGGATTCTGGGAGCAGAACGGCTACCACGCGCGCGGCAACCCCTGGCAGGAGCAGCGGTACTCCGGTGACTGAGACGTCCACTCCCGATGCCTTCGCGCCATCCACCCGCTTCGCCGTGCCCGGCCGCATCGGCGTCAGCGAGGAGAGCGCCGCGGTGTGGCACACGGCCACGCTCACGGAGATCCGCCGCGAGACGCCGCGCGCTGCCACGTTCCGGTTCGCCGTGCCCGGCTGGGCCGGACATCTGCCCGGCCAGCACCTGCTGGTGCGGCTGACCGCCGAGGACGGTTATGCGGCCCAGCGCCACTATTCGATCGCGTCGGCGCCCGACGACACCGGGCACGTCGAACTGACCCTTGACCATGTGGCGGACGGCGAGGTCTCGGGCTGGTTCCACACCGTGGCCCGGCCCGGTGACCGGGTCGAGATGCGCGGCCCGCTGAGCGGCTTCTTCGCCTGGCCGGGCGACCGGCCCGCGCTGCTGATCGGGGCCGGCTCCGGGGTCGTACCGCTGATGTCGATGCTGCGGCACCACCGGGCGCGCGGCCTGGACGTACCCCTGCGGCTGCTGGTGTCCGCGCGCGGTCCCGAGGAGCTCATCTACGCGCGGGAGTTCGGCGCGGAGACGACACCGGTCTTCACGCGCAGCGCGCCGGTGGGCGCGCCGGTGGGACGTATGGCCGCGGCACATGTGGCGCCGCTCCTGGCCGAGCGGCCTCCTGGTGGGTGGGAGGCCTATGTGTGCGGTTCGAACTCCTTCGCCGAACACGCCTCCCGGCTGCTGGTCGAGGCCGGCCAGCCCGTGCACCGGATCCGCATCGAACGCTTCGGCTGACGTGGCCTGAAGCACTGCGTCGAGGCGGACCGCCGTGAACGATCCGCGTCTCGCGGGGTACCCGATGTTTTCCGGGCACTCGCGCGCATACGCCATGGGGAGGGACAATACGTACCGGCCACGAAACGGCTCCTCCGGCTTCGGTCACGGCGAGGAGGTCGACATGCTTACCCGGGTGCGCGACCGGCGGCGCAATCCGCTGCGGCGTCGGTCGGACGTGATCGAGGCGTGGACGGCGCTGATCGTCGCCGCTCTGCTGCTGGTGGGCACGCCGCTGGCGGGAGCGCTGGCGGGCTGGTGGGCCCACGACGAGGCGCGGGGCCTCGCCGCGACGCAGCGCGCCGAACGCCACCGGGTGCGGGCCGAGGTCACCGGCACAGCACCTCACCAGCTGCCCACAGTGCAGGGCGGCCGGCAGCACACCTTCCGTGTGCAGGTGCGCTGGACGGACCCGGCCACCGGAGCACACGTCACGACGGCCCGCGTACCGGCCGGCACCCGGCACGGCGACAAGGTCGCCCTCTGGTTCGACGCCAAGGGCCGCAACGTTCCCCCGCCGCCCGGCAGCACCGCCATCTGGCAGCACACCGTGACCGTCGCCGCGGTCGCCGCGGGCGGCGTCGCCGCAGTGGTGCTCCTCGCGAACGCCGTCGTCCGCCGCATATCCACCGGCCACCGGCTGGCCGAGTGGGAGCGCGAGTGGGCGCGGACCGAGCCGGAGTGGACCCGCCGCGGGGCGTGACCGGCCGCCCGCGGTGACACGGGTATCCACAACGGCCTGGCGGGTAGTTGGACCACCCACGTACGGTGTGATCATCCGCACCGGCCCTTCACCAAGGCGGTCCCAGATGGCCCTGTTCGACCTTCCTCTCGACGAGCTCCGCGAGTACCGCAGCGCGTCCACCGAGCCCGGGGACTTCGACGCATTCTGGTCCAAGACCATCAAGGAGGCCCGCGAGCACGACCTGGACGCCCGTTTCGAACCGGTCGACACGGGTCTGACGACGGTCCAGGTGTACGACGTGACGTTCGCGGGGTTCGGCGGGCACCCGGTCAAGGGCTGGCTGACCCTGCCCGCTGGGGCGACAGAGCCGTTGCCGCTGGTCGTCGAGTTCATCGGCTACGGCGGCGGGCGCGGCCTGCCGCACGAGCACCTGCTGTGGGCGTCCACCGGCCGCGCGCACTTCGTGATGGACACGCGCGGGCAGGGCAGCGCGTGGGGCGGGGGCGGCGGCACCCCGGACCCGGTGGGCGGCGCGCCGGCCTACCCCGGTTTCATGACCCGCGGCATCGACGCACCCGAGAACTACTACTACCGCCGGGTGTTCACGGACGCGGTGCGAGCCGTCGAGGCCGCCCGCTCCCACCCGCTGACCGACGCCTCCCGCACGGTCGCCCTCGGCGCCAGCCAGGGCGGCGGGATCACCATCGCGGTGGGCGGTCTGGTGCCGGACCTGACGGCGATCGCGCCGGACGTGCCCTTCCTGTGCGACTACCCGCGTGCCGCGACGCTGACGGACCGTCACCCGTACCGTGAGATCGGTCTGTTCCTCAAGACCCACCGCGGCCGCACCGAGGACGCCCTGCGCACCCTGTCCTACTTCGACGGCGTGCACTTCGCCTCCCGCGGCCGCTCCGCCGCCCTGTTCTCGGCGGCCCTGGAGGACCAGACCTGCCCGCCCTCCACGGTCTTCGCCGCCTTCAACTCCTGGGCGCACGAGGACAAGTCGATCGAGGTCTACGACTTCAACGACCACGAGGGCGGCGGCCCCTACCAGGACGCGGCCAAGCTCCAGTGGCTGCGGTCCTACGCCTGAGGGCGCCGGGACATGGAGACGCGTGAGGCCGCCGAGCGCTTCGTCCGTGTCTGGGAGCGGGCCTGGGCCGTGCACGACGTGGACGCGCTGCTGGAGCTGTACGCCGAGCGGTGCGTCCACCGCTCTATGCCGTTCCGGGAGCCGCACCGGGGGCGGGCCGAGCTGGCCGCCTATCTGCGCCGGTCGTTCACCCAGGAGCGGGTGACGGACGTGCGGTTCTCGCCACCGCTGGTCGGCCCGGACGGCGTCGCGGTGGCCGAGTTCCGGGTGCTGGCCGAGGAGGACGGCATCGCGTCCGCCCTCGCGGGCTGCGTGTTCGCGCGCTTCGACGACGCGGGCCTGGCGGTCGAGACACGGGACTACTGGCACATGGCCGACGGCCATCGCGAGCCGACGGAGAAGCTCTTCTTCTTCTGACCTTCCCTCCAGTCCGACCAGTCGGTACGTTCTCCATCAGCCCGGGCCGCAGAATCGCGGCCCGGGTTTCCGGCGGACGACGGAGGGCCCCATGGCGGATCACGAGCCGGCGGTGCACGGTTACTGCGACGAGCGGTTCACGGCGGTGCGGACAGCGCTGGAGGACAACTTCCGGGACCGCGCGGAACTCGGCGCCGCGGTCGCCGTGACCGTCGGCGGCGAGGTCGTGGTGGATCTGTGGGGCGGCTGGGCCGACGCGGCCCGTACCCGGCCCTGGCAGCACGACACCCTGGTCAACGTCTGGTCGACGACCAAGGGACCGGTCGCGCTGTGCGCACACATCCTCGCCGACCGGGGACTGCTCGACCTCGACGCGCCGGTGGCCGCGTACTGGCCCGAGTTCGCCGCGGCCGGCAAGGACAAGATCCTCGTACGCCATCTGCTGTCGCACCGCGCCGGGCTGTCCGGCCTGCGGGAGCCGCATTCGCTCGAGCAGCTCTACGACTGGGAGTTGACGACGCAGCGGCTCGCAGCGATGGAGCCGTGGTGGGAGCCCGGGACGCGGTCCGGGTACCACGCGCTCACCTACGGCTTCCTCGTCGGGGAGGTGGTACGGCGCGTCTCGGGGCTGCGGCCGGGGACCTTCCTGGAGCGGGAGGTGACCGGGCCGCTCGGGATCGACTTCCGTGTCGGACTGCCCGAGAAGGAGTACGGGCGGGCCGCCGAGCTGGTGCATCCGCCGACCGCCTCCAGCAGTGAACAGGCGGCGATCTTCAGCCAGTTGGCACCGGCGGCCCTGGCCGCGCTGGCCAACCCGCCGGTCGGCGCGGCCGAGGCGAACACGCCCGGGTGGCGGGCCGCCGAGATCCCGGCCGCGAACGGGCACGGCACGGCACGTGCGGTCGCCGCGCTCTACGGGATCTTCGCGGGCCGCGGGTCCTACGGCGGTCACCGCGTCCTTTCGGCCGAGGCGGCCGAGCGGGTGCGCGAGGGCCAGGGCAGCTGCCGCGACCTGGTGCTGGGCGCCGGGTTCGAGGGCGAGACGGAGGTCGGGCTCGGACTGTGGCTGAGCGGCACCAACGGCTCCTACGGCCCCAACCCGCGCGCTTTCGGACACGACGGCTTCGGCGGCTCCTGCGGACTCGCCGACCCGGAGGCGGAGGTCTCCCTGGGCTATGTGATGAACCGGATGGGGCCTCATATCGCCGACGACCCACGGAAGATGGCCCTGGTCGGCGCCCTCTACAGCGCACTCTGAGAGGCGGATCGCGCAGTCCGGTTTCGGCCGAACCGGCAGGCCGCTCTTCCTTCCTGGTTTAGACCAATGCTAGATCTGGTGGCGCACTGAGCCCGCACGGCTACGGCATGTCACCAACAGGAGGCGCGGCATGGCCCGCACCACCCCGCACGACCGTCCCCTGCCCGAGAAGGAGCCGCTGTACTGGCGCGTCGCGACGCGGCTGCTCGGCGAGCTGCGGGACGGCGGCATCCCGCCCGGCGAACGCCTGCCGGGCGAACGGCACTTGGCGGAACACTTCGGCGTCAGCAGGGAGACGATCCGGCAGGCGCTGGAGGTGCTGCGCCGGGACGGCGTGGTCGCCACCGACCGGCGCGGCAGCCACGCCACCCTGCCCGGGCTGCCGGTGGAGAGCCCGTCCTCACTGGCCTTCCCGGTCGGCGCCCGGGCCGCGGACCCGGGCGCCCTCGACCGTGCCAGGGTCACCTGGGAGACGCCCCCGCCGGAGCACGCCGAGGCCCTGGGACTCGCCCCGCACCGCCCGACCCTCGTGCACCGCTACGAGTCGGCCGGCGCGGACGGCCGGGGACGGCGCACGGCCATGACCTCGTTCTCCGCCGTCGCCCTGTCCGAGGTCGCGGAGCTGGGCCGCTACCGCGACCGCGCCGACGGCGCCTGTTCGGCCCAACTGCGCCGCGCCTACGACTGGATGCGCAGGGCGGGTCTGACCCTGCACCACCGGGACACCATCACCCCGCTCACGGACATGCCCTCGGTGCGGGTCACCCGGCGCGTGCACGACCAGTACGCGCGGCCGCTGGAGATCACCGACCTGGTGGTGGACGCCCAGCCGGACGCCCTGATCTACGAGTTCACGCTGCCCGCGGCGGGCTGATCGCGCCGCGGGCGCCGGAAGTACAGCCGTACGACGGAGCCCCCGGGATCGAGGTCGTCGTCGACCAGATCGCTCAACTGCCGCACCAGCCACATGCCGTGGCCACCGGGAGCGCCCGGCTGGGGCGGCAGGTGACCGGCGAAGGGCGGCCCGGTCACCGGGATGTGCGCGCCGAAGTCGGAGATCTCGCAGATCACATGGTCACGGTCGCTGTGCAGCCGTACCACACCCTGCCCACCGCCGTACCGCAGGGCGTTGACCATCGTCTCGTGCACCGCCGCCACCAGGTCGTACGCCCGCTGCTCGGACAGCCCCAGGCGGCGGGCGTACGCCTTCAGGGCGCGACGTACGGCAGCCGTCCGGCCGCCCGCGAAACGGATGCCGTCCGCTCCCCCGGGCAGCCGGGCCAGACCCCGCTCGTCGCACTCCGCGGAGAAGTCCGCCGGGTCGGCGTAGTCGACCGCGGCGCGGGGCTCGTGGACGAGCTCGGGGTGCGTGCGGGCGGCGCTGCACACGACGCTCTCGGGCAGCACACGAACGTCGTACGGGCACAGGATCCAGTGGCCGGAGCCGGCGAAGGCGACGTTCACGAGGGACTCGTACCGCATCCATTCCCGGGTCTCGAAATCCGTACGGCCCGCCCAGACCGGCTCGCCGACGACGCGGACGCGGCGGCCCGCCCCCTGCCGGTCGCAGTAGGCGTGGTAGCGGCCCAGGGTGCGCGACGGGTAGTCGTACCAGTCGCGGGCGTCGTGGGACTCGAGGTCGCGGAAGCGGCTGCCGAGCGCCTCACCGAGCAGGGCGATGTTGCGGACGCTCACCACCACCAGCAGGGTGTCGCCCGCGTCGAGCCCGTCGCGGACGAAGCGGGCGACGGTGTCGCGGAACTGGTTTTCAGAGCGGTAGCGCAGGGCCTGATGGACGAAGCCGGTCACGGTCCCCCTCCGTCCGGTCCGCGCGCGCCCGCGGGCTCGATGCACAGGCCCGGAACGCGGTCCCAGCCGGTCACCCGCATCACCCGCTGCACATGTGGCGCGACGCCCGACAGTTCCAGGGTGCGGCCCGACGTGTACAGGCCGAGCGCCGTGAACACCAGCAGGCGCAGCGCACCCACGTCGATGAAGCGCAGGCCGCGCAGGTCGACATGGGTGCGGGACGCGGCGCGGCTCTGGGCGCGGTCGGTCTCGGCGCGCAGGGCCCTGGCGACGGCGGTGACGTTCGTGTCGTCGACCTCGCCGACCAGGGCGAGGCCCGGGGGTGCGAAGGTGCGGCTGATGACGAGGAGTTCGTCGCGCCACACGTCGTCGGCGCCGACCCGGCCGTGGTGCAGCCCGGCGATCGGGTCGAGTTCCGTGTCGCCGAAGATCCGGCGGTCGTACTGGCAGATGCCCAGGACCGGCAGCGAGGAGAACACGGGGTCGAGCAGCAACTCGCTGTCGTGGAGCGTCTTGAGCTCCTTGCCGGCCAGCGAGCGCAGGCTCTCCGTGCACACACGCAGGCCGAGGAACCCGTCACCGACGGCCCGGCGGGCCTCGCGGCGGATCACCTCGTCCAGGTCCCACAGGCCCTCGGGGCCGGCGAGGTGCGGGTCGACGCACAGCCGGCCGTCCGCGAGTTCCTTGTCGACCGGGCAGCCGTGTGCCTCGAGGAAGGACAGGGCGACCCCGCCGGGGACGTCCACGGGTGGCAGCAGCAGTCCGCGCTGCCCGCTGGCCAGACCGTCCAGCAGGAACACGGCGAGTACGGCCTCGCGCTCCTCGTCCGTGTCGTAGCCGAGGAGAAAGTGGTCTCCCTGGCGCATCTGTCCCACGGTTTTCTGGGTGGGTATGACGGCCATCCCCGTACCTCCCTCGGTGGACGGACCGCTTCCAAAATACGCCCGAAGCAGCCCTGCCGTGAGGGGTTATCGTGTGCGCCATCGGTTCCGGTGAGGGGGGACGATGGCGGCCTCTGTACAGGGCGGCAGGATCGGCAACCTTCCCGCCGAGGCAAACGTCTTCGTCGGCCGCAGGCGTGAACTCGCCCAGATCGCGGGGCTGTTGGGGACCGAGCGGCTGGTGACGCTGACGGGGCCGGGAGGGGTCGGCAAATCCCGGCTGGCGCTGCGGGCCGCGCACACCGTGAAGGCCGCGTTCCCGGGCGGCACTTGGCTGGTGGAGCTCTCGGAGCTGAGGAACCCGGAGCTGCTCGCGAACATCGTGGCCCAGGCGACCCGCCTGACCGAGCAGACCCTGCGGCCCCTTCTGCAGGCGGTCTGCGAACACCTCGCGGGAGCGCCCGTACTGCTGGTTCTGGACACCTGTGAGCACGTTCTGGACGAATGCGCGCGCGTCGTGCAGGAACTCCTCGCGAACGTTCCGGACCTACGGGTTCTGGCCACCAGCCGGCAGCCCCTGGGCGTGCCCGGCGAGCATCTGCTCACCGTGGCGCCGCTGCCGCTGGGCGAACGCGACGACGCGGTGGCCCTGTTCGCGGCACGGGCCGCGGCGGCACAGCCGACCTTCACGATCACCGACGACAACCGGCCCGACGTCGCCGCCGTCTGCGCCCGGCTGGACGGGATTCCGCTGGCCCTGGAGCTGGCCGCCGTACGGCTGCGCGGCTTCCCCCTGCACCGGCTGCTGGAGGGCCTCGACTCCCGTTTCGACCTGCTCGTCTCCCCCGCCCGGCCGCGGCTGGCCCGGCACCAGACACTGCGCACCGCGATCGGCTGGAGCCATGAGCTGTGCACCCCGCTGGAGCGGCTGCTGTGGGCCCGGCTGTCGGTGTTCGCGGGCGGCTGGGACGTGGAGGCGGCCGAATTCGTGTGCCACGGCCGCCCCTTGGACCCGGAGGAGATCCTCGCGCTGCTTGCCTCGCTCACCGAGAAGTCCATCATCACCCGGGACGGCGAGGGCGCGGCGCCGCGCTACCGGATGCTGGACACCGTCCGCTCCTTCGGCGCCGAGTGGCTGACCGGGCTCGGCGAGGTGGAGGCGGTCCGGATCCGCCACCGCGACTACTTCCGCTGGATCGCCCGCCAGGGCGAGGCGGAATGGCTCGGGCCGGGCCAGTGGATGTGGTCCGAGCGGCTGACCGTGGAGCACGCCAACCTGCGGCTGGCGATCGAGGAGTGCCTGACCGCGGCGGAACCCGAGACGGCACTGGAACTCACCGGCTCGCTCTGGTACTTCTGGTTCGCCTGCGGCTTCGCCGAGGAGGGCCGCACCTACCTGGAGCGGGCCCTGTGCCGCGTCTCCGAGCACGGCGGCCCCGAGCACACCCTCGCCGTCTGGGCCCACCGGCTGGTCACCGTCGTCCCGGACGACCTGGAGGCGGCCGAGTCGGTGAGCGCCGCCTACGTGTGGCTCGCCGAGGAGCGGCGGCTGCCGGTGCCCGCGCTGCCGCTGACCGGTGCGAGTCTCGCCGTACGGGGCGAGTCGGCGCGGTCGGCGGTGCTGTACGGAAGCGTCCGGCAGGCGCCGGCCGGGGACGGCGGCGCCGAGTTCTTCCAGCTGCTGACGCTCGCCGTGCAGGCGTATCTGCTGGCGAGCCAGGCCGCGTTCGAGCGGTGCGCGGTGGTGGCCGAACGGCTGCGCGCCGAGTGCGCCAAGCGGGGTGAGCTGTGGATGCGGGCCTGGGGCGACTTCTTCGTGGCGCTCGCCGGGATCGGTCTCGGCCAGCCGGACGACGCGGTGCGCTCGGCGCGCGAGGCGCTGAGCGCCAAGTGGCGGGTGCACGACCGGCTCGGCGCCGCCGCGATCGCGGACCTCCTGGTGGTCGCGCAGGCCGCGCGGGGCGAGGACGAGCTGGCCGCACGTCTGCTGGGCATCAGCAGACGCCTGTGGCACGCGGCGGGCCTGCCGCAGCTCGGCCGGCCGGACCGTACGGTCTTCCACCGCGAGTACGAACACCGGCTGCGCGCCTCGCTCGGGGACGCGCGCTTCTCGGCTGCGGTGTCCGCGGGACGGGAGCTGGGGCCCGAGGAGGCGATCGAGCTGGCGCTGGGCGGGGCGCTGGAGAGTTTCGACGTCTGATCGGGCCGAATGGCACAGGTCCGGTTCCGGCCGGATCGAATCAGGCCGGAACCGGCCCGGTCTTCCGGCTCACAGCCACGATCATCCGCACGCGCGGGCTGCCGTCGGCGCGCCGGCCGAACTCCGGCAGCGTTTCGAGATGCACGTCGAATCCCGCCCGCTCCAGCTCCCGTCGTACGTCGCCGAGGCGGAAGGAGCGGTAGTACATGACGAACGGGGGCCGCCAGACGGCGTTGCGCACGCGCATGACCGCGTCGAAGCCGAGCAGCATCCAGAACGCGGGGGACGTGGGCCGGGGCGGGGCGAGTACGGGGAAGGCGAAGCTGCCGCCCGGCCGGAGCACGGCGTGGACCTGCGCGAACAGGCCCGGCAACTCACGGGGCAGGAAGTGCCCGAACGCCCCGAAGCTCACCACCAGGTCGAAGGCGCCGGGCGCGAACGGCAGCGCGCGGACGTCTCCGCGGACCCACGAGACCGCGGGCCCCGGCGGCCGTACGGCCCGCCGCGCCACGTCGAGCATGCCCGCGCTGAAGTCGATTCCGGTGACACCGCGCCGGCACACCCGGGCCAGGACGCCGGCTCCCGCGCCGGTGCCACAGGCCAGGTCGAGACCGGCTTCGAAGGGACCGATACGCGCCAGCGCCGAGGCGCACGCGTCGAGCACGGAATCCGGGGTGCGGAAGGGAGTCTGGTCGAACTTCGGGGCGAGCAGGTCGTAGCCGTGCTCGACGGACGACAGAGCCTGGACGGCGAGCTCGCGCAGGCTGGGGCCTTCGGGGCTGAACATCGCCGTCAGCTTAGCCAGTGCGGCGGCACGCGGCGGTGGACACCCCGGCGCCCACTCATTAGTCTCATCGACACCTACTCCACTAATTGACTAATGAGGTGATCCGATGCGAGCGTTCCGTGAGGCGGTCGAGGCCGGAGACATGGACGCCGTGGAGGCACTGCTGGCCGAGGACGTCGTCTTCAGCAGCCCGGTGGTCTTCAAGCCGTATCCGGGCAAGGCGATCACCGCCGCGGTCCTGCACGCGGTCTCGACGGTGTTCCAGGACTTCCGCTACGACCGGGAGCTCGCCGGGCACGACGGCCGCGACCACGCCCTGGTCTTCACCGCCCGGGTCGGCGACCGCGAGCTGACGGGCTGCGACTTCATCCGCCTGAACGAGGACGGCCTGATCGCCGAACTCATGGTCATGGTGCGGCCGTTGTCAGGGGCGCAGGCGCTGGCCGCGGAAATGGGCGCGCGGTTCGACGAGATCGTCAAGGAGGCGGAGGCACGATCGGCCGCCGCCTCCTGACGTCGTCGCTCAGAGGTCACACACCACCGTGGCCTCGCGCCACGGTGAGGGTGCGATCACGAACGCGCTCGAGGCGGGGTGGCCGCCACGGTGTCCGGCCGGCCGCGGGAGTCCCGTGCCGCCTTCTGTTCGCTGCTCCGACGCAGGAGCAGCAGGGCGCAGACCAGTCCCGTCGCCGCGAGGACGACGCAGGCGGCGAAGCCGGCGCGGTAGCCGGTCGTCAGGGCGGCCAGGCGGCCCGGGCCGTTCGTCCAGGAGAGCGCGACGGAGGTGACGACGGCGACCCCGAAGGCGCCGCCGATCTGGAAGGCCGCGGTGTTGATGCCGGAGGCGACGCCCGAGTCCTCCTCCCGCACGCCGGTCAGGGCGGCGATGGCCCCCGCGACGGCACAGGCACCCAGTCCCGGGCCGAAGAGCAGCAGTCCGGGCAGGAGGTCGCGGGCGAAACCGCCGTCGACCGGGACCCGGGCCAGCAGCGCGCTGCCCGCGCCGACCAGCGCGAGGCCGCCCGCGGCGACCGGACGGGCGCCGAGGCGGGTGACCAGCGCCTGGCCCACGGAGGAACCGACGACGGCGCCCACCGGCATCACGACGTTGCACAGGCCGAACCGCAGCGGCGAGTAGCCGAGGACGCCCTGGCCGTACTGGGACAGTGTGTACGACATCCCGAAGGCGCTCGCGCCGAGCAGGAACACGACCAGGTTGCCGCCGCTCACGGTCCGCGCGCGCAGCAGACGCAGCGGGACGAGCGGGGCCGTGGCGCGGGACTCGATGCGGATGAAGACCATCGCGAGCAGTACGGATGCGACCAGGAGGCCCGTCGTGCGCGCCGACAGCCACCCCGCGCGGGGTGCGTCGACGACGGCGTACACGCAGGCGACGAGCGCGGCGGTGACGGCGAGGGCGCCTGCCGGGTCGAAGGACCGGGCCCGGCTCTCGGTGCGGCTCTCGCGCAGCAGGAGCGGGGTGAGGGCCAACAGGGCTGCGGCGACAGGGACGTTGAGGAAGAAGACCCACTGCCAGCCGAGGGCGTCGGTGAGGGGTCCGCCGATCAGGAGGGCGGCGGTGGCACCGAAGCCGCCGCTGCCGGACCAGATGGCGAGGGCCTTGTTGCGTTCGTGCCCCTCCTCGAAGGTGCTCACCAGCAGCGAGAGCGCGCTCGGTGCCATGAGCGCGGCCGACACACCCTGTACGGCACGGGCCGCGACCAGCACGCCCGCCGTCCAGGCGAGTCCGCACAGCAGCGAGGACAGCCCGACCAGCAGCGTGCCGGTCATGAAGACCCGGCGGCGGCCCAGCAGGTCGGCCGTCCGGCCGCCGAGGAGCAGCAGCCCGCCGAAGCTCAGCAGGTAGGCGCTCATGACCCACTGGCCTCCGTCCGCGGACAGTCCTAGGCCGTCCGCGACGGAGGGCAGCGCGAGGAGGACGATCTGCGCGTCGAGGATCACCATGAACCCGGCGACGCAGAGCAGGGCGAGGGCGTACCAGCGGCGGGAGTCGGTGGCGGGCACGGTCAGCCTCCCAGGCGCAGGCCGGCCAGCCACACTTCCGGTGTGCCGGGGGTACGGGGTTCACGCAGGAGTGCGGCGAGGGCCCTGCGGAGCCTGGTGGCGGGACGCGTGGGCAGGTGGGCGGTCATCGGAGCCTCCGGTGTCGTGCGGGGTGTCGTCACCCCACCGACGAACGGCCCCTACGCGGATCGACACTCCGCGAGCCGTTTCCGCAGGAACCTGCGTTCGGCGTCGTTCTCCACCAGCTCCAGGGCCCGTTCGTACGCCTCGGCTGCCTCGTCCGTACGTCCGCTGCGGCGCAGCAGGTCGGCGCGGGTGGCGGGCAGCAGGTGGTAGCCGGCCAGGTCGCCTTCCCGTTCGAGTTCCGCGACCAGGGCCAGCCCCGCCTCCGTGCCCTCGGACATGCCGACGGCCACCGCGCGGTTGAGGCGGACCACGGCTGAGGGCACGAAGCGGGTCAACTCGCCGTAGAGCGCGGCGATGTCGGCCCAGTCGGTGTCCTGCGCGGTTGCCGCCGTGGTGTGGCAGGCGGCGATGGCGGCCTGGATCTGGTAGGCGCCGGGGCGGCCGCGCCGCAGTGCCGTCTCCAGCAGGGCGGCGCCCTCGTCGATCTCGGCGTGGTCCCACGCGGTGCGGTCCTGATCCTCCAGGGTGATCAGCTCGCCGGCCGCGTCCACCCGCGTGTGCCGGCGCGCGTCGTGCAGGAGCAGCAGGGCGAGCAGGCCGAGCGTCTCGGGCTCGTCGGGCATCAGGCGGGCCAGCAGCCGGGTGAGGCGGATGGCCTCCGCGCACAGGCCGGTGCGGACGAGGTCGGCGCCGGACGTGGCGGCGTACCCCTCGTTGAAGAGCAGGTAGAGCACGCCGAGCACGCCCGTGGTGCGTTCGGGCAGAAGGTGCGCGGGCGGCACCCGGTACGGGATGCCGGCGTTGCGGATCTTCTTCTTCGCGCGCACCAGGCGCTGCGCCATCGTCGCCTCGGGGACGAGGAAGGCGCGGGCGATCTCCGGTGTGGTCAGGCCCGCGAGGGTGCGCAGGGTGAGCGCGACCCTGGCCTCGATGGGCAGGGCGGGATGGCAGCAGGTGAAGATCAGCCGCAGCCGGTCGTCCTGGACGCCGCTGTCGTCGCCGTCGTACTCCGGGTCGTACGGTCCCTCGTCGCGCGCCAGCACGGCCGCCTCCCGCAGTTTGGCCGCCCCCACCGCCTCCCGGCGCAGCACGTCGAGAGCGCGGTGGCGGGCGGTCGTGGTCAGCCAGGCGCCGGGGCGGCGCGGAACGCCGTCGCGCCGCCACCGGTCCAGGGCCTGGGCGAAGGCGTCCTGCGCGCACTCCTCGGCGAGGTCCCAGTCGCCGGTCACCCGGATCAGGGTGGCGACGACCTGGCCCCACTCCTCCCGGAAGGCGGCGGCGACGGCTGCTTCGACCTCGTCGGCGTTCACTCCCAGACCGGCCGCACCTCGACCGAGCCGCCGTCGAAGGCGGCCGGATGCTTGGCGGCGAGTGCGATGGCCTCGTCGAGGTCGGCGACGTCGATGAAGGAGATGCCCGCGAGGTACTCCTTCGTCTCCGCGAACGGCCCGTCGCTGAGCAGGACTTCGTCGCCCCGCACCCGCACGGTCGTGGCGTCGGCGGCCGGCCGCAGCCGTGCCCCGCCGGTGACCCGGCCCGCCCGTACCTCTGCGAGGTACGCGGCGAAACGCGGGTCGTCGGCATGCTCCGCCGGGCTCTGCTCCTCGGCGCCGACCGGGGTGCAGAACAGCAGCGCGTACTTCATCACGTCTCCTTCAGGGACACGGCCTGCTCGTGGGTGATCAGGCGGCGCAGGCCGATGTCGCGGTAGCCGGTGGTCACGCGCAGCGTGTCGTCGAGCCGGGTGCCGTCGGTGCGGGTGGCGGTCAGCCGGACGAGGGCGCGGGCGAAGCCGACGCCCTCGTCGACCTCGACGCGCAGCTCCCGCACCTCACGCGTGATCGGGCCTGTGACCTGCACGAACAGGTCCTGGAGACCCTTGCGGTGGGCGTCGAGGCCCTGCCGTTCGTGGCCGTCGGCGAAGTGGAAGATCTCCGCGTCCGGTGCGTAGCAGGCGAGCACGCGGTCCAGGTCGCGTTCCCGGAGTGCCCCGGTGAGTTCCGCGTCGATGCCGCGGATGGCGGTCTCGGGATCCTCGCCCTCCCACATGGGCCAGAAGGGGCGGACCTCCATGGCGCCGATGGTGGCCACGGGGTGCCGGGCGGCGGCCTCGACGGCCTCCTCCAGGCTGTCGCACTCCAGGATGTCGAAGCCGGCGACGTACTCCTTGGTCTCGGCGAACGGCCCGTCGGTGCGCAGGACTTCGCCGCCCCGGACGCGCACGGTGACCGCCTCGGAGGGCAGGGCCAGCCGGTGCCCGTGCAGCCGTGCGCCGCGCTCGCCGAGGTCCTCCACCCAGGGTTCGACGGGTGCCATGCCCGAGGCGTCGGCGGTGTCGTCGCCGCAGACGAGCAGCATGTACTTCATGGGTCCTCCCGGTCGTCATGAGCTTCCTACACCCCACCGACGAACGGGGGCCCGCCGGATCGACACTCTGCCGGACGGATCTTCGGGACGGGCCTACGACGCGCTGCCGGCCTCCCGTACGAGTTCGATGGCCCGGCCGAGCGTGGCGAGCCGTTCGTCCAGCGTCTGCCCGGCCGGATACAGCCGTACGGTGTCCACGCCCGCGTCGCGCCACACCCGCAGCCGCTCGCGCACCATGGGCTCGGTGCCGATCAGCGTCGTGCCGAGCACCATCTCGTCGGTGACCAGCCCGGCCGCGCCGTCCCGGTCGCCCGCCTGCCAGCGTTCGCGGACCTCGGCGGCCACCTCGGCCCAACCCTGGCGGCTGTAGGCGTTGTTGTAGAAGTTGGTCGAGGCGGAGCCCATGCCGCCGAGGCTGAAGGCCAGTTCCTTCTTGCGGCCGGCGACCATCGCGGCGAGGGCGTCCTCGTCGGGTGCGAAGGCGACCTCGGCCCCCTGGCAGACGTCCAGTTCGCCACGGCCGCGTCCGCTGCGGGCGAGTCCTGCGTCGAGGTGGGCGAAGTACGCGTCCGCCGCGCCTTCGGGCACGAAGCTGGTGCCGAGCCAGCCGTCGGCGACCTCGCCGGTCAGCCGCAGCATGGCCGGGGACAGGGCGGCGAGGTAGACGGGGACGGCGTGCTCGGCTTTCGCCGACAGCCGCATCGGGACGGCGTCGCCGCCGGGCAGCGGGATGGTGAACTCCGTTCCCGCGTACGAGAGTTTGCCGCCGTCGAGTACTCGGCGCACGATCTCCACGGTCTCCCTCATACGGGCGAGCGGCCGGGCGAAGGGGACGCCGTGCAGGCCCTCCATCACCTGCGGGCCGGACGCGCCGAGGCCCAGCAGGAACCGTCCGCCGGAGAGGTTGGACAGCGTGATCGCGGTCTGGGCGACGGCGACCGGGGTGCGGGTGCCGACCTGGATGATGCCGGATCCCAGCAGCATCCGGTCGGTGAGGGCCGCGTAGTAGCCGAGGGCGGAGGGCGCGTCGGATCCCCAGGCCTCGGCGACCCAGCAGATGTCGAGGCCCAGTTTCTCGGCCTCCACGACGAAGTCGGCCGATTCCGGCCAGTGTTGGACGCCGGATGCCTCGATCGTGGTCGCGGTGCGCATCACTCGGCCTCCGCCAGCTGCTTGATCTGCTCCAGGGTGGCCGTCATGTTCTGCTCGAACTCCCGCATCCGTACGAACACGATCTTCTGTTCCTTCTCCGGCATCCGGTCGATCGCCGACGACAGCCCGGAGCGGCCGGGGCCCATCTGCATCCACTCCGACAGGTCGGTGCCGCCGTCACCCGCGTTCATCCGGAAACGCCAGACCGCCGTGGGGTTGGCGGGGTCCTCCACTGCCCAGGCGAAGACATGGCCTGGTTCGTACTCGATGACATACGAGGTGGTGGACCACTCGCCGAGCGCCTCGTGCCTGCTGCGGCCGAGGAAGCGGGCGCCGACCGAGGGGCCGGTGGCACCGTCCAGCCATTCGACCGACTGGAGCTCGTCACTCAGGCTCGGCATCAGCGCGACGTCCGAGACCAGGGCCCACACCCGGTCGGGCGGGGCGTCGATCCAGGTCCGCACCTCGACGGTGGGCTTGTCCGTGTAGCGTGCGCCGGTCCATTTCACCCTGGTCGGCCTCCTCGACGGAAATGGGGTCTGATCACCAGAGTTGCTTCACGAGACTCACCCTGTCAAGGGTGCTCGTGCCGTGCCCGCGCTCCGCCCCCGCGCCCCGCGACGTCACGCCGCACCGAACCGGCGCCGCACGTCCGGCCGCTGCTTCAGCCGCTCCGGATATCCGGGACCCATCCGCATCGAGGTGTCCTCGGCCCGCAGTGGCTCCCGGCAGACGGCACAGACCACCTCAGCCTCGGTGTCGTGCCCGCAGGTGCCGTGATGAAAGGCGACCGGGGCACCCTCGTCCCCCGCCAGCCACCGGTCACCCCACCGCGACATCGCGGCGAGCACACCGAAGAAGTCGCGCCCCTTCTCGGTCAACACGTAGTCGTAGCGCCGGGGTTCGTCCTGGTACGGCTTCTTCTCCAGAAGCCCTTCGTCCACCAGGCGGCGCAGCCGGTCGGTCAGCGTGTTGCGCGCGATGCCCAGCTCCTGCTGGAACTCGTCGAAGCGGTGGATCCCGTAGAAGGCCTCCCGCAGCACGAGCGGGGTCCACGCGTCACCCAGGAGATCCATGGTCCTCGCGATGGAGCACGGCCAGTTCGAGAACGACGTCCGTTTCATGACTCCAGGCTAGTCAGTCTCGACATGAGACTCAGGACAGCGGCTTCCGGGATCGACCGCCACTTCTCCGGGGGCGGCGCTGATTCGCGTGCTGCGCCCTGGAGGGAGCGGGCAGCGCCGTCACACCGCGTACTCGACCGCGTCGCCCTCCCGGAGCCTGGATGCCAGACGGTGCAGTCCCCGGCGGGCGTGGCTCTTGACGGTCCCCAGGGGCCAGCCGGTGAACTCGGCGATCTGGGTCTGAGTGAGGTCGTCGTAGAAGGCGAGGTTGAGCACCCGGCGCTGCGGTGCGGGGAGGCGGGACAGCTCGTCGGCGAGCAGGACGCGGTCGATGCTGGCCTCCGTGCCCGCGACCCCGTCGGCGGGCTGGAGCAGCATTTTGGCGCCTGCGGCTGCGACGAGTTCGTTCCGCCGGGTGCGGGCGGACAGCGCGTCGGCGATCTTCCGGCGGGTGATGCCCACGAGCCACCCTGACAGGGTCCCGCGCTCGGGGCTGAATCCGGCACGGCCTCGCCACGCGGCGAGGAACACCACCTGCGTGACGTCCTCCGCCTCCTTCGCATCCCCCAGGGAGCGCCGCGCGAGGGCGTAGACGAGCGGTCGCCAGCGGCGGTGGGCGATCTCGAGACAAGCCTCGTCACCGGCGAGGAACCCGGCCACGACCTCGGTCTCGTCGATGTCGGCGCCGGTGTGCAGTGCGGTCGTCATCGGAACTCCTCAGCTGGGCCTGGTGGTCACAACGTGCGACTGCGGCACTTTCACTGTGCGGATTCGATGCAACGTGGACAACTCGCATCGTCTGTGCATCGATAGCAGGGAGAGTCGTCACAGTGGCGCGGCGCGGGTCGGGGATACGGCGCGGTCAGGGCTTTCGCAGGCGCCGGGGTGCCGTGCCAGTGCCGGTGCCGGTGCCGGTGCCGGTGCCGGTGCCGGTGCCGGTGCCGGTGCCGGGCTCAAGGGCAGGCGCCGAGGGTGCGCCGCGCCCACTCGTACTGAGCGCCCTACCGCACCACTTCGAGCGCTCCGCCGGAACCGGGCCGGATCAGGCGGGCCCCGGAGGACAGCGCCTCGGCGATCGCGTCCGCGGCCTGCGCGACGGGCAGGCCCTTCGGCAGCGGCGGGGGTTCGCCCGAGACGGCCCGGTGCGCGAAACCCGTCTCCATGTGAGGCAGGTTGACATCCAGTACGGCCACACCGTCGCGCCGCCGCTCCCGGCGGACCGCCGTCAGCCAGGTGGCAAGCGCCGCCTTGGCCGCGGCGTAGTCCGCCATCCCCGCCGGTGCCGCCTCTGCCACGATCCCGGTGACGGCGGCGAGGACACCACCTCTGCGGACATGGACCGTGGCGGCGCGCAAAAACGCCATCGGAGCCAGCGCGTTGACCGTCGCCAGGTGTTCCGACACCGCCTCGTCCACCTCGCCGGCCGGTCCGAAGGCGGCGACGCCGACGCACACGACGACACCGTCCAGACCGCCCAGTTCTGCCGCAGCCCAGTCGACCGTCCGCCCGCACGAGCCGAGATCCCAGGCGTCGAACGTCCGGACCGGAGCAGCCGCGCAAGCCGCCGAGACACGGCCGAGCGTGTCGAGGTCGCGGCCGGCCAGTGCCAGGCGGGCCCCGAGCGCGTGCAGGCGGACGGCGAGCGCCCCGCCGATCCCGCCGGTGGCTCCGGGCACCAGGATCCGCGCGCCTTGCAGGTCCATGGCCGCAGCCTCCCCGGCACTACCGTGAACGGTCATCTCTCGTCCCGTTCGGCGGTCGATCGCCGGCCGGATGCACCGTCCGCCCACACGTATCCGTCCGCCCACGTACTTGCGTCCACCCACGTGCATCCGTCTGCCGCACAGCCTCGGAACAGAAGGTGCCGGGAGCTGTGGTCGAAATGGCGAAAACGGAGGCACTTGTGGTCGAGGTCGAACGCGTCATGACACTGGCTCATCCGCTGCCCGACGTCGTGGGCTTCCTCGCGGATTTCTCGAACACGACGTCATGGGATCCGGGAACCGTCACCTGTGACCGGATCGGCGGCGGGGAGCTGTCGGTGGGGGCGGAGTGGCACAACGTGTCGCAGTTCCGGGGGCGCCGTACCGAACTGCGCTACCGGCTGGTCCGCTTCGACCCCGACCACCTGACCTTCGTGGGGCGCAACAAGACGGCCACCTCCACCGACGACATGCGCTTCGAGGAGGACGGAGGGCGGACGAGGCTGATCTACCGGGCTCGCATCGACTTCCACGGCCTGGCCCGGCTGGCCGCTCCCCTGCTGAAGCGGGAGTTCGAGCGGCTCGGCGACGAGGTGTGCGAACGACTGCCCAAGGCCGTAGATCACGCTCTGGGCGTTCCGCCGACAGCAGACGGGCGGCCCCGATGAGCAGGGGGGATCTCCCGGTGGACGTGAGCGAGCCGGACGTGGACGGACCGGCCGCGGACGACACCGCCGACGCCGGGGTGACCACCGGATTCCTCGCCAGGCGTGTGGGCGTGTCGCCCACGACGCTGCGTTCCTGGGACCGCAGATACGGACTGGGCCCGGCCACCAGGCCGAAGGGCCACCACCGCAGATGGACGCCGGACGATGTCGCCATGGTTGTCGAGATGTGCCGGCTGACGGCTGGGGGCATCCCCCCGGCGGAAGCGGCCAGAGCGGCGAGGGCGGCGAAGGAACGCCACGACGGGCGCAGCCCGCAGGCCGCACCGGCGCCGCTATCCCTGCCCCCGGGCGGTGCCGCACTCGCCGGCAGGGCCACCTCGCCGCGCTCGAACGCCTCACGGTCCGGCAGTGGCCTGCCGCTGGGCAACGTTCGGCAGGAATGCAAGGGGCTCGCGCGCGCCGCCGTCCGGCTGGACTCCGTCGCCGTCCAGGAACAGCTCACCGCGTCCATCCGCGTCCACGGGCTGGTCGTCACGTGGGAGGAGATCCTGGGCCCGGCGCTGCAGGCCGTCGGGCGCAAGTGGCAGGCGGCCGGTGACCGCTACGTGGAGGTCGAGCACCTCCTGTCGTGGCACATCTCGGCGACGATCCGTCACGTCTACGTGTCCGCCGCGCTGACTCGGAAGGCGTCGGACTCCTCCCCCGTCATCCTTGCGTGCCTCCCGGAGGAGCAGCACACCCTCGCACTCGAAGCGCTCAGTGCGGCTCTGGCGGAGCGAGGCGTGCCCACCCTGATGCTGGGCAGCGGCGTCCCGGCGGAGGCTCTGCTGGCGGCGGTGCAGCGCGTCGGCCCGAGTGCCGTGGTCCTCTGGTCGCAGTCGCCCGCCACGGCGAGCACGCCTCTGGCCCTCCACGTCGCCGAGACCCGCTGGGGCATCCGCGGCGCGCGCACCCGGAGCCGCGTGCTCCTCGGCGGCCCCGGCTGGAGGCGGACGCAGCACCCCGGGCTGCTGCGTCCGCACGGCCTGCACGAGGCCCTGCTGATGCTGGACCCGCTGGAATCCAGAACGCCCGTCAACGCCTGAGTCCGGGCCGTCCCGCTCACGGCACACAGGAACGTCGTCCCCGCCCGACGCGGCGATCGGGCGGGGACGACTCGGCCGTCGGCCGCGTCACCCCTTGCGCTGTACGTCGGTCGCGGTGAGCGCCGGCCGAGGGGCGGAGCCGCTCCCGGACGGCGGAAGCCCCCCGCTCCGCGCCCGGCGCCGGGCCGCGAGGGATTCACGGGCCGCCTCGCGCGCGTGCCGCCGGCGCCAGTAGGGGTTGTCGTGCGACAGCTTGCTGGACACGCGCCCGTACATGCCGAAGGTCAGAATGATCAACCCCATGACGAAGCTGAACATCACGTTGGTCATGCCGAAATCGAGGACGTTCGCACCGCGGTCGAGGATGAAGAGGTGCGCGAAGCCGCTCAGCAGGAACAGCACGCCGACGACCATGTTGAGCGTCGAGGCGAAGTTCCCGCCGACCACGGCACCACCGATGAGGGCCAGGCCCACGACGACCGAGATCAGGCTCAGCACGCCGTTGGTGGACATGCCCGCGATGTGCTGCCCGCTCGTGTCGAAGGGGCTCAGCTCGTCGGCGAACCCGAGGACGCCGAAGACGAGCAGGGTCAGCCCGCAGAAGGCGGCACCGTACCGGTAGACCGTGGCCAGCCTGTGATCGACGGGGAGCTCGTCGCTCAGTTTCATGGCGGTTCCTTTCCCGGTCGGGAACGCGTGGCCGCGTCCCGCGGAGCGGCGCTGTGTGGCACCCACTTACGGCTCCGTTCATCACAAACCGGGCATACGGTTGCACTCGATCTGGAAGGTTCCCTCGTCTCAGCTCCCCAGCAGGCTCACGGTGCCCGTCGCGGCGACGCGGCCGTCCGCGGTCACGACGTAGCGGGCTCCCGTGTGATCCGCCGCCACGTCGACGGCCGCTCCCTTGTCCGGCACGGCCGACCGTAGTTCCGTGTGCAGGCCCACCACCGCACCGGCGGTCAGACCGGAGGACAGCAGAACGGCCTGGCGGCCGGCTTCCAGTACGGCCAGCGCGGGCAGCAGCCTCGGACGGCCCGGAAGCAGGACGGGGTGCGCCGGATCACGCGGGACGATCACCAGCCGGCCCTGCGGGGCACGGGCGAGCAGCACGTCCTGGTCGGCGACCGCACCCACCGCCGCGGCGGCAGGGTGCAGCAACGACGAACCCGGCGCCACAACGGCCGCTCCCGCTGCCTGCCGGACCGGCGGCGCGAACCTCATCGTGCACGTAGCGAATGGTTCCCCCGCGTACAGATACTCGGCCGTGACGCGAAAGGCGGCGAGCCCGCCGGACTCGGGCACGAGGTCGCTCAGGGTCACCCGGACCATCACATGGGTGGCGCTTCCGCTCTCCGTCGGCTGCGAGCCGGGGCGCAGCCCGAGGCTCACCGACACCGCCTCGAACGCCGTCCGCCCGGCGGCGAGGAGGGAGCGGTGCTGCACGGCGGCGGCGATCTGGCGGGTGGACTCGACGATGATCAGCGGATGATGCGCCACGGTCGGGGCGCGTTCGTTCAGCGGGTGCATCCGTGGCCACTGGCACTGCGCCTCGAAAGAGCGGTTCCCCAGGCGTCGCAGCCATACCACCAGCATCGACGCCATCGCCTCCAGCCCCAGGCTGCGCCAGGACAGCCGGCCGTCCCCGGTGGCAGGGCCCTCGGCCAAGGTCGGCTCGTACACTGCCCTGCCGAGCATGAGGCCTCCTCCGTATGCGCAGAGGCCGCCTTCGGGCGCCCCTGTACACGGCGTTCGCATCGGGCCCCGCCCTTGGATGCATCACGAAGAGGCCGGGGTCCAGGAGCCCGGCCCGTCTCTGTACCTGCTAGGCCGATGCCGGCGGCGCCGCGATCCAGCGCCGGCCGACGGGGACTCCTGCCACGCCGAGCGTGAACGATCGGCCCCTCTTCCCGCCGACGGGCGCCCGATCACGATTGGATGGCCCCATGACCACCGACGAGCACGCGCGGCTCATGCGGGCCAACCAGGCGAACTGGGACGCGCGCACCCCCGTCCATCTCGCCAGCGCGTTCTACGGGCTCGACCAAGGCCTGGATCCGGCCCGCTGGTTCGCGTCGTTCGAGTGGGAGGACCTCGGGGATCCGGCGGGACGTGACGTGCTGCATCTGCAGTGCCACCTCGGGACCGAGACGCTCGCCTTCGCGCGGCGCGGGGCCCGGGCCACCGGGCTCGACTTCTCGGAGGCGTCGGTGGCCGCAGCGCGGGACATCGCGGCGCGGGCGGGCCTGGACGTCGACTATGTGCAGGCGAATGTGTACGACGCGGAACAGGCCCTGGGCGGACGGCAGTTCGACGTCGTCTACACCGGCAAGGGCGCACTGTGCTACCTGCCCGACCTGGACCGCTGGGCAGCCGTCGTCGCCCAACTCCTGCGTCCTGGCGGGCAGTTGTACCTCGTCGAATTTCACCCCCTGCTCAACTCCCTCGGCCCGAAGCCCGGCCCGGGTGAGGGGCCAGAGCTGCTGCTGCGCCACGACTACCTGGCCGGCGACGGCGCCGTGCACCGGGACGCCACGCACACCTACACCGACGGCCCAGCCGTTCAGGGCGCCACCGACAGTTACGAGTGGATGCACGGAATAAGCGAGGTGGTCAACGCGTTGATCGGAGCAGGACTCACCATCCGGAGCCTGCGGGAGAGCGACGAGCTGCCCTGGCCACGCTGGCCGCAGATGGTCCGGACACCGTCCGGCTGGTGGCGGCTGCCCCAGCCGCGGATCCCGCTCCTGTACGGCCTGCTCGCCACCCGCTGAGCGGTTTGACACCGCAGTCTCTGTGGTACCGTGCCACTAGCACTTGTGTACGCCCCCCTTGAGGGCGCCGGTGCCAGTTCCTCACCAATTCGCCGAATCACCGCCGTTGTCACGGCCGGTACACCGGCTTTCCAGCACCGCCTCGTGACCGGAGCTGCCGTACCCGAGGTGCTGTTCCTGCCGCAGAAGGCGTGTTCCGACCGCCTTCCCTCCGCGGCGTCCCCCTCCCCTCCGCATGTCCCATGCCATCCGTCCTCGAAAGGACCGACCACCATGACCACCACTCTCGAACACCCCCCTGTCCGGCAAGAACCACAGACCCAGGTCGTCACCGGTGTCCTCGACATCGACGCGAGCGGGAAGGGGCACCTGCGCGCCGAGAGCCTGCTGCCCTCGTCCTCCGACCCCTCCGTCTCCCCCGCGCTCATCCGCCGTCTCGGCCTGCGCAAGGGCGACCTCGTCGAGGGCGTACGCGACGGCCGGCGCGCCCTGACCGAGGTCGTACGGATCGACGGGCGCACGCCCCAAGAGCTGCGCGGCCGCCGCGACTTCCGCGATCTCACACCGCTGCACCCGCGCGACCGGCTTCGCGTCGAACACCCGGCGGCCGGCCTGACCGGACGCGTCGTCGATCTGATCGCGCCCGTCGGCAAGGGCCAGCGCGGTCTGCTCGTGGCCCCGCCCAAGACCGGCAAGACGGTGCTGCTGCAGCAGATCGCCGCCGCCGTGGCCGGCAACCATCCCGAGTGCCGCCTGATGGTGGTGCTGCTCGACGAACGGCCCGAGGAGGTCACCGACATTCGGCGCTCCGTGCGCGGCGAGGTGTACGCCTCCACCTTCGACCGTCCGGCCAAGCAGCACATCGCGCTCGCCGAACTCGTCATCGAGCGGGCCAAGCGGCTCGTCGAGGCCGGCGAGGACGTCGTCATCCTGCTCGACTCGCTGACCCGGCTGTGCCGTGCCCACAACAACGCGGCCGCCGCTGGTGGCCGCACCCTGAGCGGCGGCGTCGACGCGACCGCGCTGCTCGGGCCCAAGCGGTTCTTCGGCGCCGCCCGCCTGGCCGAGGAGGGCGGCTCGCTCACCATCCTCGCGACCGCGCTGGTGGAGACCGGCTCCCGTGCCGACGACTACTTCTTCGAGGAGCTGAAGAGCACCGGCAACATGGAGCTGCGCCTCAGCCGCGAGACGGCCGCCCGGCGTGTCTTCCCGGCCGTCGACATCAACCCCTCGGGCACCCGCCGTGAGGAACTCCTGCTCTCCCCCGCCGAGTTGACCGCCGTACGGGGTCTGCGCCGCGCCCTGCAGAACCGGGACGGCCAGGCCGGCCTGGAGACCCTGCTGGAGCGGCTGCGGGCCACCCCCGACAACGCGACGTTCGTCCGCCGCATCCAGCCCACGCTGCCCGCCGAATGACCGTGCAGGGCCCGTCACTTCCGCCAGAACAGGTGGTGCGTCACCCCGCTCGGGCTGGGCACGACGTCGCGGTGGAACCGGTCCAGCAGTTCTTCGGATGACTCCCACAGCCGTACGCCCGTCCCGAGTTTCACCGGTGAGACCGCAACGTGCAGGGTGTCGACGAGGTCGGCGTCGAGGAACTCCCGGATGGTGGTCGCCCCGCCGCCCAGCCGGACGTCCTTGCCCCGCGCCGCCTCCCGGGCCTGCGCCAGGACCGTCGCCGGGTCGCCGTCGACGAAGTGGAACGTCGTGTCGGAGAGCGTGAACGACGGGCGCTTGTGGTGCGTCATCACGAACACCGGTGTACGGAACGGCGGTTCGCCGCCCCACCAGCCGCGCCACTCGTGGTTCTCCCAAGGCCCGCGCTGCGGCCCGAACTTGTTGCGGCCCATGATCTCGGCGCCGATGTTGCGGTCGTAGTCCCGTGTCAGATAGTCGTCGAGGCCCCGGCTGCCTCCGGGATCGGTGCGCATGGGCCAGCTCGCCGTGGCCCCGGCCCACGAGAACAGCTTCGAGGGATCGACGTCGACGTCGCCGAACGGCCGCTCCAGGCTCTGGTTCTCGCCGGCGCCGATGCCGTCGCTCGAGACGTTGAAGTTCTGGACTCGTACTAGTTGAGGCACGTGTTCCTCCTGTGATCTCGCACCGGTGATGAGACCCTTCGGGCCGGCAGAACTCATCGCCCGCGCTCCCGCTCCCCGAAAGGCCCCACCATGCCCCATCCCGACACGACATTCCCCGGCCCGGCCGCCCTCCTGGCGGCGATGCCCTTCGCTGCAGGTCTCGGCATCGAGCTCCACGAGGCCGCGCCCGACCGGGTCGTGGGCAGTCTGGCCTGGACCCCGGAGGCCTGCACCGCGGGTGGTGTGCTGCACGGCGGAGCCCTGATGGCGCTGGCCGACTCCGTCGGCGCCGTCTGCGCCTACCTCAACATCCCGGCCGGCGCCGGGACTTCCACGGTCGAGTCCAAGACCAACTTCCTGCGGGGCGTGACCTCCGGACGGGTCCACGCCACGGCCCGCACGCTGCACGTCGGCTTCACCCTGGTCGTCGTGCAGACCGACCTGCGGGACGACAACGACCGGCTCGTGGGACAGACCACCCAGACCCAGATCGTGCTCGGCGCGAACGGCGGCGCCGGGAGCTGAGCGCGCCCGGTCCCCCTGTCAGCAGCGCCGTACCAGGATGCTGAGCGTGTTGGCGGCCACGATGGCCGCGATGCTCGCCCACTCCGTCCAGCCGAGGTTCTGGCCGAGGCCGATCCACCCGACCAGGGCGGCCAGCAGCGGGTTGACGCTCATGAAGAGCCCGAACGCCTGGGCAGGCACCCGGCGCAGTGTGAACAGGTCGGCGAGGTAGGGCACCGCAGAGGAGAGCACACCGGCCGCGACCGCGCAGCCGACGGCCGCGGCGGTGGGCGGCTGGCGCAGGACCACGACGACGCCGACCGGAAGGAACGTCAGCGCGGAGATCGCGGCCGCCGTGGCCGAGCCCTGCGCTCCCGGGATACGCCGGCCGACGCTGCGGTTGAGCAGGATGTACGACGCCCAGCAGCCCGCGGCCAGCAGGCCAAGTCCCATGCCCAGGTAGTCGGTCGAGGGCTGCGGGCGCATCAGTGTGATGACGCCGGCCGTGGCGATCACCGCACAGCACGCGTCGACGCGGCGGCGGGCGGCGGCGAGGGCGATCGTGAGCGGGCCGAGGAACTCAAGGGTGACCGCGAGGCCGAGGCCGATGCGGTCGATGGCGGTGTAGAGGGACAGGTTCATGGTCCCGAACACCACGGCAAGGCCGAGCACCGGCCGCCACTGCGCCCAGGTGAAGTCCCGCAGGCGGGGGCGGCCGACAGCGAGCAGGACGAGCGCGGCGACGTACTGCCGGACCGCGACCACGCCCGCCGGCCCGATCACGGGGAAGGCGAGCGAACCGATCGCGGCGCCGACCTGGTTCGACAGGCCGCTGGCGGCCATCGTCGCCACTCCGGCCCACCGGCCGGCCGACGGTGCCGGGGCTGGCGCGCGCACCGGCGCCGCGGAAGAGTCCGAAACCGTGGCGGTGGGATTCAGCATGTCCCGATCGTGCGCTGCCCGGATGCTTGCACAAAATGCACCCTCGCCCTCGTGCATACGCTTGAGTCATGGATGTGGAGCTACGGCAGTTGCGCTGTCTCGTCGCCATCGTCGACGAGGGGACGTTCACCGATGCCGCCATCGCGCTCGGCGTCTCGCAGGCGGCGGTGTCCCGGACGCTGGCGTCGCTCGAACGCGCCCTCGGGGTGAGGCTGCTCCGGCGCACCTCGCGTGCGGTGGCGCCGACCGCGACCGGGCTGCGGGTGGTGGCCCAGGCCAGGCGGGTGCTCGGCGAGGTGGACGACCTGGTCCGGGAGGCGACCTCGGGTCACACCAGCCTGCGGATCGGCTACGCCTGGTCGGCGGTGGGCCGCCACACGCCGGCGTTCCAGCGCCGCTGGGCCCGGGCCCACCCCGGGACCGACCTCCATCTGGTCCGCGTCAACTCCGCCACCGCCGGGCTCGTGGAAGGAGCCTGCGACCTCGCGGTGGTGCGCCGGCCGCCCGACGACCGCCGGTTCGGCTCGGCCATCGTGGGCCTGGAGCGGCGCCTGGCCGCCCTGTCCGCCGACGACGCCCTCGCCTCGCGCCGCTCACTCCGGCTCGCCGACCTGGGCGAACGCACCCTGCTGATCGACCGGCGCACCGGAACGACCACGCCCGATCTCTGGCCGGCCGACTCCCGCCCGGTGACCGAGGAGAGCCATGACATCGAGGACTGGCTGAACGTGATCTCCAGCGGACGCTGCGTCGGTATGACCGCGGAGTCCACCGCCCACCAGTACCGCAGGCCGGGCATCGTCTACCGGCCGGTCCGCGATGCCGAGCCCATCGCCGTACGACTGGCCTGGTGGCGGGACGACCCGCACCCCGCCACCCAGACCGCGGTCGAACTGCTCACCGCCCTCTACCGGGGCGACTGACCGGGGCAGACACCGACGGCCGCCTGGAACAAGGCAGTTGACGACGACAACCGCGCCGACGCGCAATCTTCTCTAACCGTTGAAAGTGTATTGACAGGTTAGGTCCGGCATGCTCGACTGGTCCTGTAACCACTCACGCAGTATTGAAGGGTTAGAGGATATGGTCACCGCAGTCCACCACCGCACCGCCACCGTCAACGGTCTCGAGGTCTTCTACCGGGAGGCCGGCGACCCCCAGGCCCCCGCAGTCGTGCTGCTGCACGGCTTCCCGACCAGCTCGCACATGTTCCGCCACCTGGTCCCGGCGCTCGCCGACCGCTACCACGTGATCGCCCCCGACCACATCGGGTTCGGCCAGTCCGCGATGCCCACACTTCAGGAGTTCCCGTACACCTTCGACGCGCTCACCGAGGTCACCGCGGGTCTGCTCAAGCAACTCGGCGTCGAGCGCTTCGCGATGTACGTGCAGGACTACGGCGCGCCCATCGGCTGGCGTCTCGCCCTCCAGGCCCCGGACCGCATCACCGCGATCATCACGCAGAACGGAAACGGCTACGAGGAGGGCTTCGTCAAGCCCTTCTGGGACGCGGTCTTCGCCTACACCACCCACCCCGGGCCGGACACCGAAGCCCCCATGCGCGGCGCCCTGACCCTGGAGAGCACCCGCTGGCAGTACCTGAACGGCGTCGCGGACCCCAGCCTGGTCAGCCCCGACAACTGGATCCACGACCAGGCGCTGCTGGACCGCCCCGGCAACGACGAGATCCAGCTCAAGCTGTTCCGGGACTATCCCACCAACGTGGACCTCTACCCGCAGGTCCACCGCTACTTCCGCGACTCCCAGGTCCCGCTGCTGGCGGTCTGGGGAGCCGGCGACGAGATCTTCGGCCCCGCGGGCGCGGAGGCGTTCCGCCAGGACCTGCCCGACGCCGAGATCCACCTGCTCGACTCGGGCCACTTCGCCCTGGAGAGCCACCTCGGGCCCATCACCGGCCACATCCGCGACTTCCTGGCCCGCGTCCTCGCCTGACGCGCGTCCCGCCCCCGAAAGGAACCCGCCATGGGTCTGTCCTGGCAGCAAGGGCCTCTCGCGTCCGGCGCGATCGGCCACTTCCTCACCCCCGAACCCCTCCCCGAGCGCCTCCTGTTCGCCGAGCGCCTGCGCCGCCGTATGCGGGTGAGGTTCGACGGCATCTGGATCGCCGACAGCGAGGACGTCGTCCTGCTGCACGAACCGGGCCGCTATCCCGTCGCCTACTTCCCCCGCGAAGACGTCGACGCGCAGGCCCTCGTCCCGAGCGGCAGGGTCACCCGGCACAAGGACCTCGGCGACACCACCTGGTTCGCGGTGCGCGCCGGCGACCGCACCACCGAACGCGCCGCCTGGGAGTTCACCGGCCTGCCCGGCCACGCCACCGGACTCCAGGGCCGCATCGCCTTCGCGTGGCGCGCGATGGACGCCTTCTACGAGGAGGACGAGCGGATCCTGGGCCACGCCGCCGACCAGTACCACCGCATCGACATCCGCACCACGTCCCGCACCCTCGAAGTCCGCCTCGGCGGCACGGTGATCGCCCGCTCCGAACACCCGGTCGTGCTCTACGAGTCCGGCTTCGCGCCGCGCTGGTACATCCCGCGTGCCGACATCGACGAAACCGCGCTGACACCGGTCGAGGGGCAGACCTTCTGCCCCTACAAGGGCCTGTGCGACTACTACGACGTCGGAGACGCGCACCGGGCCGCCTGGACGTACCGCGACGCCTACCGGGAGGTCGACCGCGTCACCGGCCTGGTCTCCTTCGAGCCGGACCGGGTCGAGGTCCTCCTCGACGGCAGGCGCCTCCGCCTCGAGCCGGGCCAGAAGGTCGTCCCGCACGGCGTGGACCGCGGCCTGGACGCCGCCGAAGCACACACCCGTCGACCTCACATGTCGAGGACGACGTCGCCCTCGGGCCGGGCGCAGCAGATGAGCACCTCGCCGTCGGGCGGCGGTTCCAGCGGAGCCGGTTCGTAGCTGACGCGGCCTGTCAGCAGCGGAGTCACGCAGGTGTGGCAGACGCCGGTACGGCAGCTCCAGCGGGCTGGTACGTCGCAGGCGTCGGCGAGTTCGAGCACGCTGGCGGTGCGGTCGGGAAAGGGTGTGGAGATGCCGCTGCGGGCGAAGGTCACCGTGGGGCCGGTTCCGGGCGGCCCGGGCGGCTGGTGCGGCGGCCCGGCGGCTCGCCCGGTGAGGCCGGGGTTGATGGCGGGCAGGGCTCCGAAGAGTTCGGTGTGGATACGGGCGGGGTCGATGCCGACCGCGGTGAGGGCGGCCGTCATGTCCGCCATGAACGGCTCCGGGCCGCAGATGTAGGCGGTCGCGTCGGCCGGTACGTCCAGCGCGATCAACGCCTCCTTGGTCACGTGCCCGGCGGTGGCGTGCGCGCGACGCAGTTCCTCCGGGGTGGCCGAGCTGTAGAAGACGTGCTCGCGGGAGTGCGGCAGCGCGTCGAGGAGGGTGTGCGCCTCGGCGGCCAGCGGGTGCTCCCTCGGCCCGCGTGCCCCGTGGACCCACCACACCTCGCGGTGGCTTCGGTCCGCCGTGAGTTCGTACAGCATCGACAGCACGGGCGTGAGACCGATGCCGGCCGAGACGAGGAGGACGGGACCCGCGCCGTCGGTGAGGACGAAGTCACCGCGGGGCGCCGCCACTTCGAGCACCGTGCCCGCTCGCAGCCTCGCGTTGATGTAGCCGCTCGCGACGCCGTGCGGTTCGTGCTTGACGCTGATGCGGTAGCTGCCGCTGTCGGGCGCGGAGGACAGCGAGTAGCTGCGCACCGGGGCGGAGCCGTCGGATACGGGGAGTCGCAGCGTCAGGTACTGGCCCGCCCGGGCGGCCGGGAGCCGGCTTCCGTCGGGCGCGGCCAGGCGGATCGAGGTGACCCTGGTGTTCTCGGCGATCACGTCGGCCACACGCAGTGCCCGGAAACCGTCCCAGGCCGGGCGTTCGGCGTGGCCGGAACCCTCGTCGGCGGCGGCCAGATCGCGGAACGAGCCCTGCCAACCGGGGCTCAGCGCGGGGATGTTCAGGGCGAGGCGCAGCTTGGCCGGGTCCCGGCCGGGCAGGTAGAGCAGCGCGTCCGTGTCGGCGACGGTGAGCGCGCCGGGACCGGTACCGGTCTTGACGATCTCGTCGCCCGCCTCGATGTGCCCCTCGCGCAGCACCCGCATGTAGAAGCCGGGCCGGTGGTGGCCGACCAGCAGGGCGGGCAGCTCCGGCTCGCCGAGGCGCAGGCCCACGCGGTAGCAGGTGACCCTCGGCTGGGTGACCTCGAACTCGGCCTCGCCGATGCGGTACCGGTCGCCGATGCAGACCTCGTCGTCGGGCAGTCCGTCGACGGTGAGGTTCTCCCCGAACTGGCCGAACTCGAAGTCGTCCCGGCCGAAGTGCCGCTCCCAGTACCGGTAGGAGCCGAGCTGGTAGACGAGCACGGCCCGCTGCTCGCCGCCGTGGCCCTGGGTGTCGCCCTGCCCGTCGCCGTCGATGTTGAGCCGGCGCACCATCGCCGGCCCGGACACCGGGTGCTTCCAGACGCCGGTGTGGACCGTCCGGCCCTGCCACGGCACATCCTTGGGCATTCCGACGTTCACCGAAACCAGGGACGGCATGGCTCGCTCCCTCCGTGCGGCCGGCTTGTAGGCGCCACGCTACGACCGCGCGGTGCGGCGCGCCTCCCCGGCGCCGAGGCGGTCGCACACGCCCCTGCCCGGCCCCGGCACCGGACGCCACGCACTCCGCACTGCGGCATCCGGGTACTACCGCACCGCCCCCGGCCCGGTCACCGTCCCGTAGGCCCGGTCAATTCCTACGTTGATCATATGATCAGCGATCTCCCATCCCGCGCGGCCGTCACCACCTGCGCGTTCTGCGCCGCGGCGGTCATGTCGTTCACGCCCGTCGCGGCCGCGGCCGGGACGGAGCCCGTGCCGCCCGCACCGCCGCGCGCGGCCGTGCCGCAGTCGTCGTACCTGTATCGCGAGGGCACCCAGGTCCGGCCGCATCGCGCGGCGCCGGGGCTGCCGGACGTCTCCGCGCTGTCCTGGCTGGTGGCCGACGCCCGCACCGGGGAGGTGCTGGCCGCCCACGACGCGCACCGCCGGCTCCCGCCCGCCAGCACGCTGAAGACCCTCTTCGCACTGACCGTGCTGCCGACGCTGCCGGGAGACCTCCAGCACACCGTCAGTCAGGAGGAGATGTCGGACATCGGACCGGGCAGCAGCATGGTGGGGGTCGCCGAGGGGCACACCTACCGGGTCTCCGACCTGTGGCGCGGGGTCTTCCTCCACTCCGGCAACGACGCCGTGGACGTGCTGGCCTCGATGAACGGCGGCTGGCACCGGACGGCCGACCAGATGCAGGCCAAGGCCCAGACCCTGGGCGCCCTCGACACGCACGTGCGCTCACCCGACGGGTACGACATGCCGGGCCAGGTCTCCTCGGCGTACGACCTGGCTGTGTTCGGCCGGGAGGGGCTGCGCAACGCGGACTTCGCACGGTACTGCGGCACGGCCGAGGCGATGTTCCCGGGCGGAGGCGGATGGTCGTACGGCATCCGGAACACCAACCGGCTGCTGACCGGCGCGGACGGCGTGCAGCCGTACCCGGGGCTGATCGGCGTCAAGAACGGCTACACCAGCAACGCCGGCAACACACTCGTCGCCGCGGCCCACCGGGACGGGCGCACGCTCGTGGTCACCGTCATGAACCCGCAGGAGGGCGGCGGGTTCACCGTCTACGAGGAGGCCCGCCGGCTGCTCGACTGGGGGTTCGAGGCCGCCGGACGGGTCGAACCGGTGGGCTCGCTGGACGCGCTGCGGTTCAGGCCGCGCCCGGGACCGCACGCCGCACCCGTGGCGGCACCGCGCCCCACGCCCGTGGCCGTCGCCCCGGACGGCGGACCCGGGTGGCCGGCGGCGGGCATCATCTCGGGTGCCGCCCTGCTCGGCGCGGGGGCCGTCGCGCTGCTGCTGCGCCGCAAGGGCAGGTTGTCGGCGCGGAGTTGACCGGCCGGCAGCCACAGCAGCAGGCCGAGCGTGATCCAGGTGTAGGTGTTGCTGCCGAGGAAGCCGTCGACGCCGGACGCGTCGTGGAACCACAGCCACACCACGCTGGTGCACAGCACGGCGTACAGGGCGCCCGCCACGCGCGCGTGCCCTGTACGCACCAGTACGGCGAAGGCCGGCAGCAGCCACACCAGGTGGTGCACCCAGGTGATGGGGCTGACGAGACAGGCCGTCACGCCGGTCAGGGCGAACGCGGCCGGCCAGTCGCCCGCGGCGAGGGCGCGGCGGGTGCGCCACACCCAGACGCCGAGGACGACCAGGACCGCCGCGGCCCAGGCCGTGCGGTGGGTGTCCCCGAGTCGGGCCAGAATGCCCTGGAGCGACTGGTTGGAGACGTAGTCGAGGCGGCCCACCCGGCTCGTGTCCCACAGGGCCTCGGTCCAGTAGAAGCGGGAGGCGTCCGGGGCCACCAGGGCGGCGAAGGCGGTCGCCGCGGCGGTGACCGCGCTCGCGACGGCGGCGGCCCGCCAGCGGCGGGCGAGCAGCAGCAGGCCGATGAAGACCGCGGGCGTGAGCTTGATCGCGGCCGCCAGGCCGATGCCCACGCCCGCCCGGCGTTCGCGTCCGGTGGACAGCAGCCACGCGTCGGTGAGCACCAGCGCCAGCAGCAGGAGGTTGACCTGCCCGAAGCTGAAGGTGTCACGGAGCGGCTCGAACAGGGCGAGCAGGCAGGCGCCCAGGGCGCAGCCGAACCAGCCGTAGCGGCGCCATGCCCCGTCGGTCAGGATGTGCAGGATCAGCGCCAGGGCCGCGAGGTTGAGCAGCACGGATCCCACGATCGCCGTACGCAGGCCGACGAGGGCCATCGGCAGCATGCCGACCGCCGCGAACGGCGGGTAGGTGAAGCCGTACGCCGTCCCCGGCACCCGGTAGTCGTAGAGCCGTCCGCCGTGGTGGATCCAGGTGTTGACCGCACCGTAGTAGACGCGCAGGTCGAACCAGTCGCGCAGCAGCGGGACCGTCGCGGTGAAGGCGGTGACGGCTGCGGCGAGGGCGAGGATCAGGAGCAGTCGGCCGCGGTCGGTGCGGGGCGGGTTCATGCCGTCCTTTCCAGAGCGGGTGCCTGCGCCGCCTGATGGGCCTGCCACAGGACGACGACGGCGAGCGCGCCGCCTGAGACCGCCAGCATCAACTGCCCGCTGTCGACCTGGCCTCCGCTGGGCAGGGTGGCGAGCGCGAGCACACCCGTCACGGCCGCCACCCGCTGCCGTACCGACGTGGTGGGTGCCGCGGCGGCGATGAGGAACAGGCCCCACAGGGCGTACCAGGGGCGGATCGCCGGGCCGAACGCGGCCACCGCGGCGAGGCTGAGCCCGAGCGCGTAGACCGGCCTGGGGCGCAGCCGCCACCATATGGCCGCCACGACGATCGCGGTGATCGCGAGGCCGAACAGGTGCCAGGCCGGGAGGGCCAGGGGTGCCAGGTCGCTGCCGAAGCGCGCCAGCACGGCGCCGGTGGCGCGGCCGAGGAGGCTGGAGAGTGCCCAGTTGTGCGGGGAGACGGGGGTGTCGAGCGCGCCGATCCAGCCGTATCCCGTGCCGGCGACGGCGGTCGCGGCGACCGTGGTGGCCGCGGCCGCGAGGACGGTCGTGGAGACCGCCTTCACCGGGCGGCGCCCGGCCCGCACCTGGAGGACGACGACCGCGGCGAGCCCCAGCACGGCGGGCGCCTTCACCAACGCGGCGAGCGTGACGAGTACGGCGCCCAGGACGGGCCACCGGCCGAGGGCGGCGACCAGGCCGACGCCGAGCAGGCCGAGCATGATGGCGTCGTTGTGGGCGCCCGCGACCAGGTGGAGGAGGACCAGCGGGTTGAGGGCGCCGAGCCAGAGCGCGGCGGCCGGATCGGCGCCGCTGTGCCGGGCCAGGCGCGGCAGCGCGGCGGCCATCAGCGCCACGCCGAGCAGGGCGACCACCCGCATCCCGAAGAGGCCGGCCGGGATCTCGCCGCGGGTCAGGCCGGACAGTCCCGAGGCGACGGCGAGGAACACCGGGCCGTACGGGGCGCCGGTGTGCTGCCACAGCGGGGCCACCTCGTCGGCGAGCGGGCCGCCGAGCAGGGCGGGCCCATGGGCGTAGACGTCCATGTGGGCGTCGACCATGGCGCCCTGGGCGAGGTAGCTGTAGACGTCGCGGCTGAACAGCGGCGGGGCGAGCAGCAGCGGGGCCGCCCAGACGGCGAGCACGAGCAGCAGGTCGCGCGGGGTGGGCGGCTCGGTGCCGCGCACCAGCCGCCCGAGCAGCACCCAGGCCGCTATCAGCAGCACCACGCCGAAGTACGCGCCGACCAGGCCCAGCGCGGCGTGGACGTCGGCCGGAGCGGAGAGATCCCGTACGGGCAGGGCGCCGGCCGTCTCACCGCCCAGTGCGAGGAAGGCGGTGCCGGCCAGGCCGAGCACCTGGCAGCGGCGGAGATCGACGGCTAAATCCATGGCCAACACTGGGAAAGCGTGTCAACGCCGGATGGCCGGGAATCGACGCGCCGCCTGCCGGGCGGGGGCCTGCGTGTGACCGGCGTGTGATCCCGCCCCGCAGCGATGATTTCCCGGTGACCGACCGGTCTCCCCTGTGCACCGCCCCCGCTTCCCCTCCCGCAGCCCGACCACCACGGAACGGACGTGACGACCATGCCGAACAGCTCCGCCTACGCCAAGGTCAACGGCCTGGAGATGTACTACGAGACGCACGGCATCGACGACACCGGACAGCGGCCCCTGGTACTGCTGCACGGTGGGGCCCACACCGTCGGTCTCTCCTTCGCGGCGGTGCTGCCCACGCTCGCCGAGGGCCGCCGCGTCGTGGCGCCCGAACTGCAGGGACACGGCCACACCGCCGATACCGAGCGCGAGATGTCGGTGGCGGCCTTCGCCTCCGACATCGTCGCGCTCCTCGACGAACTCGGCATCCAGCAGGCCGACTTCGTCGGTTTCAGCCTCGGCGGACTGACCGCGCTGGAGATCGCGGTACGGCATCCCGAGCGCGTCGGCCGGCTGGTGCTCGCCGCCACGCACTACCGGCAGGACGGCTACCACGACGAGGTCCGCACCCCGGACTACAGCTCCGCGCGGCTGCCCAGCGAGGCGGACTTCCAGGAGATGGCCGACGCCTACGCGGCCGTCGCGCCGCATCCCGAGCACTTCCAGGACTTCCTCGGCAAGGTCAGCGGCGCCGCCCATGCCCCGCTGGCGTGGACCGCCGACGACCTGCGGGGGCTGACCGCGCCCACGCTCCTCATCGTCGGCGACACCGACTTCGTGCGGGTCGAGCACGCGGCACAGATGCAGGAGCTGATCCCCGACGCGCGGCTGGCGGTCGTGCCGGCCACCACGCATGTGGCGCTGATGCGGCGCACCTCGGTGCTGCTGCCGCTGCTGACGGAGTTCCTGGGCTGAACTCCCGTGCCAGCCGGGTCAGAACACGGACAGACCGGTCAGGGTCGTGAAGCGGTCCAGGGCCGCGACCCCTGCGACCGAGTTGCCGCGCTCGTCCAGGCCCGGGCCCCATACGCACAGCGTGCAGCGTCCGGGTACGACCGCGATGATGCCGCCGCCGACACCGCTCTTGCCGGGCAACCCGACACGGTAGGCGAAGTCGCCGGCCGCGTCGTACGTCCCGCAGGTCAGCATCACCGCGTTGACCTGCTTGGCCTGGCTCTGGGTGAGCAGCCGGGTGCCGTCGGCGCGTATGCCGTGGCGGGCCAGGAAGCCGGTGGCCAGGGCGAGGTCGGCGCAGGACGCCGTGAGGGAGCACTGGCGGAAGTACTGGTCCAGCAGCACCGGCACGGGGTTGTCGATGTTGCCGTAGGACGCCATGAAGTGGGCCAGGGCGGCGTTGCGGTCGCCGTGCGCGGTCTCGGAGGCGGCGACGTCCTTGTCGAAGTCCAGGTCCGGGTTGCCGCTCTCGGCACGCAGGAAGCCCAGCAGTTCACCCGCCGCGTCTCCGGTACGGGTCTGCAGGCGGTCGGTGACGACGAGGGCGCCCGCGTTGATGAACGGGTTGCGCGGGATGCCGTTCTCGTACTCCAGCTGGATCAGGGAGTTGAACGGGTTGCCCGAGGGCTCGCGGCCCACGTGCTCCCAGAGCTGGTCGCCCTCGCGGGCCAGGTCGAGGGCGAGAGTGAAGACCTTGGTGATGGACTGCGTCGAGAACGGCTCGTGCCAGTCCCCGACGCCGTACACCGTGCCGTCCGGCTCCGCGACGGCCATGCCGAAGCTGCGCGGGTCGCGGGCCGCGAGTGCCGGGATGTAGTCGGCGGGCCGCCCGCGGCCGGGCGTCCGCCCGATCTCCTCGGCGATACGCGCCAGGACCGGCTCGAAGGTGTGGGGCGACGTCGCTGTCATGATCACCATTGTGCCGCCGCTCCGGTCCCGGCGCGTCCTCGCGGTTCGGCGGGGGGCCGGGCCAGACGGGCCGCGGGGTCAGGCGAGGGGCGATCCGCTGCCCGCGACGATCTCGGGCCGCAGCAGGCCGGCGAGCTTCTCGGCGGGCAACAGGCCCTTCTCCAGGACGAGTTCGGCCACGCCCCGGCCGGTGACGAGGGCCTCCTTGGCGATGTCGGTCGCGGCCGTGTACCCGATGTACGGGTTGAGGGCCGTGACCAGACCGATGGAGTTCTCCACGCTCGCGCGCAGCGCCTCGGTGTTGGCGGTGATGCCGGACACGCAGCGCTCGGCGAGGGTGAGGCAGGCGGCGCGCAGGTGGGTGATGGACTCCGACAGCGAGTGCAGGATGATCGGCTCGAAGGCGTTCAGCTGGAGCTGCCCGGCCTCCGCCGCCATCGTGATGGTGACGTCGTTGCCGATCACCTCGAAGGCGACCTGGTTGACGACCTCGGGGATCACCGGGTTCACCTTGCCGGGCATGATGCTCGAACCGGCCTGCACCGGGGGCAGGTTGATCTCGCCGAGCCCCGCACGCGGCCCGGACGACAGCAGGCGCAGGTCGTTGCAGCTCTTGGAGAGCTTGACGGCGATCCGCTTCAGCACGCCCGACATCTGGACGAACGCGCCGCAGTCCTGGGTGGCCTCGACCAGGTTGGCCGCGGTGACCAGCGGCAGCCCGGTGATGTCGGCGAGGTGGCGGCGGGCCGCCTCGGCGTAGCCGGCGGGTGCGTTGAGTCCGGTGCCGATGGCCGTGGCGCCGAGGTTGATCTCATGGATCAACTGGACCGCCTCGTCAAGACGGTTGCGGTCCTCGTCAATCATGACGGCGTACGCGGAGAACTCTTGACCGAGCGTCATGGGCACCGCGTCCTGCAACTGTGTACGGCCCATCTTGAGCACATCGCGGAACTCGACGGCCTTGGCCGCGAAGGCGTCCTGCAGTACGGACATCGCCTTGAGCAGTCCACGTACCGCGAACACCGTCGCCACCTTGACGGCGGTCGGGTAGACGTCGTTGGTGGACTGGCACAGGTTGACATCCTCATTGGGGTGCAGGTGCTGGTACTGCCCCTTCTCGAACCCCAGCAGCTCCAGCGCCCGGTTGGCGACGACCTCGTTGGCGTTCATGTTGGTCGACGTGCCGGCGCCGCCCTGGACGACGTCGACCACGAACTGGTCGTGCAGCTTGCCGTCCCGGACCTCCCGGCACGCCTCGACGATCGCGGCCGCCTTCCTCGGCTCCAGCAACCCGAGTTCCTCGTTGGCGAGCGCGGCGGCCTCCTTGACGGCGGCGAGGGCGTCGATCAGATGCGGATAGGCGGAGATCGGCGTGCCGGTGATGGGAAAGTTCTCCGTGGCGCGCAGCGTGTGCACGCCCCAGTACGCGCCGGCGGGAACGTCCCGGTCACCGAGGAGATCGTGCTCGCTGCGAAGGGCGGCGGTAGTCATGAGGGAACGGTTCCTCTTTCAAAAGGGCTGAGGGTGAGCGCCCCCTTCCTGGGGGCGCGGGGAACTGCGCGACCAGCCGCGAACGGCCCGCAGACCGAGGCCGGCCTGCAGTTCCCGTCGGAACTCGGAGGAACTACGCGCAGGCGGACAGGGGAACCGGGTCCAGGGCACGCACCGCACGCACGCACCCGACCGGCTCACCACCACCGAGCAAGGGCTCCCCCGCGAACGGCACGAGCGCCGAAGGGTCTACGCCCACGCGCGCGAGCGCCGCCGCAGCGACGGGAATCCGCGCCCGGCTCGCCCCGTCGGCGATCTTCACGGCAAGAGCCCGCCCGTCGGGCAGCGCGGCGACCTGGACGCCCTCGAAGCCGTCCTTCGCGAGCAACCCCGGCACGGCGTGCATCAGTTCGGCCACGTCCCGCCCGGCACCGGAGGCCATCTCGGCGTGGTCGCGCATGGCGTCGGCGACGCGCGCCTCCGGCGTTCCGGCCACCGCCGTCGTGATGCGGGCAACCGCACGCGCGAGCCCGTGCAGCGACACGGAGAACAGCGGCGCCCCGCACCCGTCGACGGTCACCCGCGCGATGCGCTGCCCGGTGAGGTCCTCGACGATCTCGGCGATCGCCTGCTGGAGGGGGTGCTGGGGATCGAGGTAGCGGTCGAGCGACCAGCCGTTGAGCTTGCAGGTGTAGAGCATCGCCGCGTGCTTGCCGGAGCAGTTCTGGGCGAGCCGGGAGGGCGTACGCCCCTCTCGCACCCATGTGTCGCGGACGGCCGGGTCGAACGGCATGTCCGGCACGTTGCGCAGGTGGTCCTCGGTGAGCCCGGCGAGCTCGAGGATGCGACGGGCGCCGGCGAGGTGGCGTTCCTCGCCGGAGTGGCTCGCCGCGGCGAGGGAGAGGAGCTCCCCGTCGAGCGGGAGCCCCGCCCGCACCATGGCGACAGCCTGGACGGGCTTGAGGGCCGAGCGGGGGTAGAACGCGGCCTCTATGTCTCCGATCTGGAGCTGGACCGTGCCGTCGGCGTCGAGGACGACGACGGAGCCGTAGTGGAGGCCCTCGACGACCCCGCCGCGTATCAGGTGGGCGACGGGGGCGTGGAGGGGCTCGCGGATCAGGGGTGCGTCCGCGACGGTGCTGCTGAACATCACTGCCTCTTGTCGATGAGCGGCGCGAGGGTTACGCGCCCGCTCCGGTCGTGGGTCGGTTCTCGGTGGACGGGCGTGCGGCGCGGCGGCGGATGGCGAACCATCCGCCGACCAGCGCTCCGACGATCAGCGGCAGGCACAGCACGGTGGTGCGGCCTGCGCCTCCGTCGGCGTACATGAGGACCAGGACGGAGGCGAGGAAGGCCAGCGTCACGAGTTCGGTCCAGGGGGAGCCCGGGAGCCGGTAGCCCGGGCGGGTCAGCTCGCCCTTCTGGGTCTTCTGCCAGAAGAGGAGGTGACAGATCATGATCATGCCCCAGGTGGAGAGGATGCCGATCGCAGCGAAGTTGAGGACGATCTCGAACGCGTCGGCGGGGACGACGAAGTTGAGGCCGACGCCCAGCACACAGATACCGCTGGTCAGCAGGATTCCGCCGTAAGGGACCTGGCTGCGGCTCATCACCGAGGTGAACTTGGGGGCGGATCCCGACATCGCCATGGAGCGCAGGATGCGGCCGGTGGAGTACAACCCGGAGTTGAGCGAGGACATGGCCGCCGTGAGGACGACGAGGTTCATCACGCCGCCGGCCGCGGGGATGCCGACATGGGACAGCACCGTCACGAAGGGGCTCTCGGCGGCGCTGTACTTGTTCCACGGCAGCAGCATCGACAGCAGGACGACGGAGCCGACGTAGAAGAGGCCGACGCGCCACATGATCGAGTTGATCGCCTTCGGCATGATCTTCTCGGGGTTCTGGGTCTCGCCGGCTGCGACGCCGACCAGTTCGACGGAGGCGTAGGCGAAGACGACGCCCTGGATGATCAGGAGCATCGGCAGCAGGCCGTTGGGGAAGACGCCGCCGTGGCCGGTGATCAGGGCCGGGCCCGGGTCGGTGCCGTCGACGGGGTGCTGCGTGACCAGCAGGAAGATGCCGATGCACATGAAGATCACCAGCGCGCTGACCTTGACGATGGCGAACCAGAACTCCATCTCGCCGAAGATCTTCACCGAGATCAGGTTGACGGTGAGGACCACGGCAAGGGCGATCAATGCGATCAACCATTGAGGGATGTCGGAGAACATGCCCCAGTAGTGGGTGTAGGTGGCGACCGCGGTGATGTCGGCGATGCCGGTGGTGGCCCAGTTGAGGAAGTACATCCAGCCCGCGGTGTAGGCGCCCTTCTCGCCCAGGAACTCACGGGCGTAGGAGACGAAGGCGCCGGACGAGGGCCGGTAGAGGACCAGCTCGCCCAGGGCGCGCACCACCAGGAACGCGAAGAGGCCGCAGACCGCGTAGGCGATGAACAGGGAGGGCCCGGCGTCGGCGAGGCGTCCGCCGGCGCCGAGGAACAGGCCGGTGCCGATGGCGCCGCCGATGGCGATCATGTTGACGTGCCGGGACTTGAGGGACTTGCTGTAGCCGGCGTCGCCTGCGTCGACGTGTGTGGCGGGGGTGCGCGTCTCGTCTTTGAGGTGCTGCTCGCTCACGCCTCGGGTCCGCCTTCCGTGGGGCTGTCCGCGCGCCCGCGGCGCACGATGTCGGTGAGGGTGGTCTCGACGCGGTCGAGGTGGTGGGCCATGGCCTCCACGGCGTCGAGTTCGGAACCGTCCGTCAGCGCCTCGATGATCGCCCGGTGCTCGCGGTTGGACTGCTCGCGGCGTCCGCCCAGCTCGTTGAGGAAGGCCGACTGACGCGCCAGTGCGTCCCGGATCTCCTCGATGACCCGGCGGAAGACCGGGTTCTGGGAGGCCTGGGCGACCGCCAGGTGGAACAGCGTGTCGAGGGCGACCCACGAGGTGGTGTCGGTCTCCCGCTCCATGCGCTCCAGCAGGTGCACCAGGTGGTCGAGGTCCTCGGGGGTGCGGCGCACGGCCGCGTAGCCCGCCACCGGGATCTCGACGTGCCGGCGCACCTCCATCAGATCGCTGGCCGCGTAGTCGCCGAAGGTGGGGTCCTCCACCGCGTTGGCGACGACGAAGGTGCCCTTGCCCGTCTTGGAGACGGTCAGGCCCATCGTCTGCAGGGCCCTGAGGGCCTCGCGCAGCACGGGCCGGCTGACCTCGAGGGTGCGGCAGAGCTCCGCCTCGGACGGCAGCTTGTCGCCCACCTCGTACTCGCCGCGCTCGATGGCGGCACGCAGGTACGCGAGCACCGCTTCCATCGCACTGATGCGCCGCGGGCCCTGACTGGCTGTCTGGCTGTCTGACAGGTTCACGGAAGTGATCCTGCGGGTGACGGGCGGCACCTGTCAAGCGAACCGAATGGGGAAATTCAAAGGGGCGTGAGGTCCGGAAACGGACTTCACGCCCCGAGGCGAGCGAGCGGCGGCCGTCAGCTGCTGATCGCGCCCGTGCTCAGCAGGCCCAGCAGCAGAACGCCGACGATGAGCCGGTAGATCACGAAGGCGTTGAAGGAGTGCTTGGCGACGAACTTCAGCAGCCAGGCGATGGAGGCGTAGGCGACCACGAAGGACACGCCGGTGCCGACGACGAGCGGCGCGGCGCCCACCCCCGTCCCCAGCGCGTCCTTGAGCTCGTACAGGCCGGCGCCGGTCAGGGCCGGGATGCCCAGGAAGAACGACAGGCGGGTGGCGGCGACCCGGTCCAGGTCCAGGATCAGCGCGGTGGACATCGTCGCGCCGGAGCGCGAGAAGCCCGGGAAGAGCAGGGCGAGGATCTGCGAGGAGCCCACCAGCATGGCGTCCTTGAAGGTGGTGTCGTCCTCACCGCGCTTGTGCCGGCCCATCTGGTCCGCCGCCCACATCACACCCGACCCGACGATCAGCGAGGCCGCGACCACCCACAGCGAGGCCAGCGGGCCCTCGATGAGCGGCTTGGCCGCCAGGCCCACGATCACGATCGGGATCGTGGCGTAGATGACCCACCAGGCGAACTTGTAGTCGTGGTGGTAGCGCTCCTCCTTGTTGGCGATGCCACGCCCCCAGGCGGCGCAGATCCGCACGATGTCCTTGAAGAAGTACACGAGCACGGCGGCGATCGCACCGACCTGGATGACCGCGGAGAACCCGACGACGGCGTCGTCGTCCACGGGGATGCTCATCAGTCCCTCGGTGATCTTCAGATGCCCGGTCGAGGAGACCGGCAGGAACTCGGTCACCCCCTCGACGGCTCCGAGGACGACGGCCTGACCGACGCTAATGACGCTCATGTGATCCAGTTCTGAGGAGTTGGGTCGACAGTGTTCGACAGTGTTGTGGACAGTCTTACTACGGGCGGGAGGACGGCCGGCCACCTACCCCCACAGGGCCTGGGCCAGCGATACCCCGGCGAATGCCGCGCCGAGGCCCGCCACCACGCTCCCTGCGACGTTGGCGGCAGCGTAGAGCCCCGCACCTGTCTCGGTCAGCCGCAGGGTCTCGTAGGAGAAGGTCGAGTACGTCGACAGGGCCCCGCACAGGCCGGTGCCGATCAGCAGCTGGACATGCGGGCCGGCCGCCCCGGCCGACACCGCACCGGTGAGCAGGCCGAGGATCAGGCAGCCGCAGACGTTCACCACGAAGGTGCCCCAGGGGAAGACCGAGTCGTGCCGGGACTGCACCGCGCGGTCGGTGAGGTAGCGCAGCGGCGCGCCGACGACGGCGCCCCCGACGACCAACAGCCAGTTCACAACGACTTCTTACCCTTCGTGTGCGCACGGCCGGGGCCGGCTTCGCGGCCGACGTACCTGATGACCTCGCAGTCGTCGAGGATGACGAGACCCGAGCCGACGAGCTCGTCGAGCTGCGGGAGGAAGGCACGGACGCGCTCCTCGGTGTCGACGATGACGATCGCGACCGGCAGGTCCTCGCTCATGGACAGCAGCCGCGAGGTGTGGATCAGCGAGGAGGCGCCGAAGCCCTCGATGCCGCGGAAGACGCTGGCGCCGGCCAGTCCGGTTGCGTGCGCGCGGTGCACGATCTCGGAGTAGAGCGGCTTGTGGTGCCAGGTGTCGTTCTCGCCGATGAAGACGGTCACGCGCAGGGCGCTGCCGGTCAGCCTCGTCATGGCTGCCTCCACTTCAGGACGCGGCGGGCCGCGGTCATCGCGAGCCACACCGCCGTGAGGGCCGCGAGCAGGGTCGCGGCGAGGTAGGCCAGCCCGGTGCCGGGGTGGCCGCCGTCGACGAGCCGCTGGATGTCGACGGCGTAGGTGGAGAAGGTGGTGAAACCGCCCAGCACGCCGGTGCCGAAGAACGGCCGCACCAGGCGGTGCGCGGCCCATACGTCGGTGATGACCACCATGAACACGCCGATCACGGCGCAGCCGACGACGTTGGTCCAGAAGGTCGCCCAGGGGAATCCGCCGGACGCGGTGGGCCACCACAGGGTGAGGGCGTAGCGGGCGGTCGCGCCGAGGGCTCCGCCGAGCGCCACCACCGCGACCACGGCACCCTGGCCCCGCCAGACGGGCGGCCGCGGGGCGCGGGTCCGGGTGCGGATGCTCTCGGCCTCCGGGGCTGTCATGGTCGTACCTCTCCTACTCGCCGGGGCCCCTGGACATGCGGGCGCCGTTGCTCAGCAAGTAGGGACCGTTGGCGGCACCACTGCCGCGGTTCGGGTACGGCGGGCCCCACCGCCGCGCCGCGAGGGGTGCTCACGGCCGGGGATCAGGGTAACGCCCGGGTCGCGGCCGGGTCACTTCGGGACCGGTGGCTCGCACACCGCGATGCCCCGCTCCCACACGCTGCCCAGGATCAGGTGGCCGGCCGCCTCGCAGACGCTGGTCACCATGCGGTAGCCGGAGCGCCTGCGGGCAAGGTGGTGAACGGTTTCCCCCCGGTCGTCGACCGCGAGGACGCCGGCCATGCCGGTGGGGCGATAGGGGGCGCGGACGGCGACACGGGCCGCGGCACGGCGGACGGCGGGGGCGGCGCGGTGCAGCAGGGCGAGCGGGGGGACGCGGGGGCCTGCCAGGGACACCCAGATCGGGCCGTCCGGGGCACCGCGCCAGATGTTGTCCGGCATGCCGGGGAGATCCTCGGCGAAGGGCTCGCTCTGCCCGGTCTTCGGACCGGTGAGCCAGTAGCGGGTGAGCCGGCAGGCGCCCGTCTCGGCGACGACCAGGAAGGACTCGTCGGCGCTCAGCGCGAGGCCGTTGGCGAACTGGAGCCCCTCCAGCAGGACTTCCGGGGTCTCGCTGCCGGGGGCCAGGCGCAGCAGGCGGCCGGTTCCGGTGTGTTCGACGATGTCGCCGATCCACTGGTCGAGGGAGTAGACCTGGCTGGACACGGTGAAGCAGAAGCTCCCGTCGGACAGGGCGACCACGTTGCTGCAGAACCGCAGCCTCTCCCCCGCCACCGAGTCGGCGAGGATGCGGACGATGCCCGCGCGCAGGTCGACGCGCATCAGTCCGAGTTCGGCGTCGCACACCAACAGGGCGTCGTCCGCGAGGAGTTCGAGGCCGAGCGGGCGGCCGCCGGTCTCGGCGAGCACCTCGACGCGGGCGGCTGCGGGCTCCGCCAGGCCGTCGATGCGCAGGATGCGGCCGTCCTCCACGCCGGTCAGTACACGGCCGCGGGAGTCCGCGACGACGTCCTCGGGGCCGCGGCCGCCGATGGCCACGTACCGAAGTGGGACGAGTTCACTGGGACGGTCCATGAAAACCTCCTTGTCGAGGTCGGGACGGTTCATGCTGGCATGTGTGGGCACTGCGGCCGGGTGCCGCGTCACTCGTTCAGGTTTACCTGAAGGCATTCCTGGCCACTCAGCACACCACCACGGGTGGCTCCGGGCCGGAGGAAGGGGTGATCCTCATGTCGCGGTGGGCCGCGTGGCACCGGCTGGGGCTCGCCGAGCTGCACCGTCGCGGCGCCGAGCTGGAGTTGCTGCACCGGGCGATGGGGTTCGCGACGCTCTCCCTGGTCACGCTGGCACCCCTGCTGATCGTGGTCGCGGCGGCGGATCCGTTCGGGCACGGCGGGTTCGCACTGTGGCTGGTGGACGGCATGGCGCTGTCCGGCAAGTCCGCTGACGCGCTCGCCCACGTCTTCGGCCCGACCCGCAAGGTCATCAGCACCACCAGCGCGCTGAGCATGGCCCTGCTCGCGCTGTTCGGCATCTCCTTCGCCTCCAGCGTGCAGAACGGCTACGAGCGGATCTGGAAGCCGGCCTCCGTCCCCTGGCACCGGATCTGGCGGCAGGTGGTCTGGCTGGTCATGCTCATGGTGTACCTGTACGCCCAGGTGCAGACCCGCCACGTACTGGAAGGCGCGCCCCGCATCCTGCTCAGCATGGGCGTCGGCGTGCTGTTCTTCTGGTGGGGGCCGCACTTCCTGCTCAGCCGCCAGGTGCCCTGGCGGTATCTGCTGCCCGGCGCGCTCGCGACGATGGCCGGCCTGGTCGGCCTGCGCGGCTTCTCCTACCTGGTGTTCACCCCGCTCCTGGTCACCAACGCGATCAGCTACGGACCGGTCGGCACCGTCCTGGTGGTGGAGTCCTGGCTCGTCGGCGTCGGGTTCGTCGTCTACGGGGGTGCGCTGCTGGGCCGGCTGGTGTGCGAGTGGCTCGGGCACGTCGACGCTCCCGGGGATCCGCCGGCGCGGGAGACACGCGAGCCGACGGACCGCGGTGACGGCCGCACGCCGACGGACCGTGACACGGGACCGCGCCCGACGGACCGCGGTCCGGGACCGACGGCCATGCGTACCTAGCGGAGCGCTGTCACCGGTCACAGGGGTCTGCGCCCGCTGCCCGGACGCATATCGCTGCCTGCACACCTCTTGCCGAGGGAAGACCTCACCGTCTCGTCCCCCTCTTCCGGCCGGACCGCCGCACTCCGCGTCCACACACTGTCCCGCACACCGGGCCGTCGCGCAGGGCGTTCGACCGCCTTGACCGGGAACGTACGTCACTTGCGACGCGGGGCCGCCCGCTGCCACCGCCCGCACCTTGTGGCTCAGCGGTGGCTGAACCACGCCATCGCCGGGAGCGACCTTCGTCGTAGCCGAACAGGGCCTGCTGGTCTCCAGCCACCCCGGCCCTCACCACGATCCGCCAGCCCTACGACCGCATCAGCGCCGAGATGGTCCGGGTGAAGCGGGATTCGACCTAGGGGGTGTCCGGCGTTCGGTTCGATACTGAGCGGCATGGCCCTCTACGACTCGCTCGGCACGACGTACGGTCTGACCCGGCGGGCCGATCCGCGGATCGCCGCGCGGATCCACGCCGCGCTCGGGGACGCCGCGGACGTGATCAACATAGGGGCGGGCACGGGCTCCTACGAGCCGCCGCACACGGTGCTCGCCGTCGAGCCGAGCCGGGTCATGCTGGCCCAGCGGCCGCCGGGGTCCGCGCCGGCGGTGTGCGCGGTGGCCGAGAGGCTGCCGCTGCGCGACGACGCCGCCGACGCGGTCCTGGCGCTGCTGACCGTCCACCACTGGACCGGCCTCGCGGCCGGGATCGCCGAGCTGCGCCGGGTCGCCCGCCGCCGGGTCGTCGTCCTGACCTGGGACCAGGCGGTGTTCCGGGAGCGGTTCTGGCTGGTGCGCGAGTACCTTCCGCAGGCGGCCGCCTTCGACGACGCACGCGCCGTCGCCATCGCCCGGCTGGCCGAACTGCTCGGCGGGGTGCGGCAGCAGCCCGTGTGCGTCCCGCACGACTGCACGGACGGGTTCGGCGCCGCCTTCTGGCGCCGCCCCCACGCCTATCTCGACCCGCGGGTTCGGGCCGGCATCTCCCTGTTCGCCCAGACCGGCGAGGAGGCGGTCGCCCCGGGTCTGGCGCGGCTGGCGGCGGACCTCGCGAGCGGCCGGTGGCACGCCGATCACGCCGACCTGCTCGGGCTCGACAGCGTCGACGTCGGCTACCGCCTGCTGATCGCGGAGGTGTGAGCGCGCACAACCGGTCAGGATCCGAGAAGCCGTCCCCCGCTTCCCCGGCCTAGCGTGAGTGCACCGACGAAATCCGTCGGTTCCCCGTCTCCGAAGGAGCACGCCATGACCGCCGGCCTCAAGACCGTCATCTACCCCGTCAAGGACCTCGCCAAGGCGAAGGCGCTGTTCGGCGCGCTGCTCGAGGTGGAGCCGTATGCCGACGAGCCGTACTACGTCGGCTTCAAGGACGCCGGGCAGGACGTCGGGCTCGACCCCAACGGGCACGCGAAGGGCATGACCGGCCCGGTGCCGTACTGGCACGTCTCCGACATCCGCGGGCGGCTGGCCGCGCTGGTGGACGCGGGCGCCGAGCTGATGCAGGACGTGCAGGACGTCGGCGGCGGCCGGCTGATCGCCTTCGTCAAGGACGCGGACGGCAACCTTGTCGGACTGCTCCAGGACCCGGCCGCCTGACACCACCGGCCAATCTGTATGCACCCGCATTGGTTGCGCCATCAACAAATGGCTGATTCGGTGTTACCGTGCGGTTATGGCAGTGAAGACGGCCGACGCGCGGCTCGAGGAGAAGTGGCGGGACATCCTCTCCGTGCACGCGCGCACGATGTGCGAGATCGATCGCGTCCTGCACCCGCGCGGCCTGGGCGCGAGCGACTTCGAGGTGCTCGACCTCCTCGCGTCCGAGTCCCTCGGTGAGGGTGAGCAGTGCCGGGTGCAGAACCTCGTCGGGCGGGTTCATCTCAGCCAGAGCGCGCTGTCCCGGCTCATCGGCCGGCTGGAGAAGGACGGCCTGGTGGAGCGCTCGGTCTGCGTGGAGGACCGGCGCGGGGTGTGGGTCGCACTGACCGACAAGGGGCGCGCCCTGCACGCGGAGGTGCAGCCGTTGCAGCGCGAGGTGCTGGCCCGGCTGCTGGGCGAACGGGCCGAGGGTTCCTCCGAGGCCTGACGAACTGTGCGGTGCCGGCGCCCGGTTGTGGACCGGGCGCCGGCACCTGTCACATCACGCCGGTGCCGTCACGGTACGGCGGAGGTGCCGGGCGAAGAACCTGACCGCGCTGTCGGCCTCGAACCTGGGCAGTTCCTTGTGGCTGCCCGCGTTGACGTGCAACGACTTCTCCGTCGAGGCGAAGGCGTCGAACAGCGCGAGACCGGATTCGCGCGGGATGTGCTCGTCGTCCCACTGCAGGTCGAACTCGACCGGGATGGTGATCCGCTTCGCCGTCTCGGCCAGCGCGTCGGGCCAGTGGAGCCCGAGCACCGCGGCGGTGATCCTCGGTTCGGCCGCCACCAGCGGCACCCCGATCGCGGTGCCCATGTTCAGGCCGTAGTAGCCGACCGGCCCGTCGGCGCCGATCTCCGGCAGTTCCTGGAGGGCGTCCAGGGTCGCCAGCCACTCGGGTACGGCGCGCTCGGCCAGCTGGGCGTTGTAGCGGACGACGATCGGGCCTTCCGGCTCGCCCGCCGCCCGCGCCTCGAAGAGCGCGGCGATCTCCTGCTCGTCGTACGGCGTGCGCGGCCGGCCTCCGTGGCCGGGGGCGTCGATGACGGCGACATGGAACCCGCCGTCATGGACCAGGCGTTCGGCGCGGCCCACCATGGCGGGCCACTTCTTGTGGGTGCCGCCGCCGTGGCCCATCAGCACCAGGGGTGCGCGGTCGGAGCCCGCTGCGGGCGACCAGAGGACGCCGGCGACCTCACCCAGGGTGAAGTCGCGTTCGAGGACGCCGTTCTTGGATGTCTCGGCGGTGAAGTGCAAAGTATTCATGGGTAGTCGCCTTTCGGGAGGACCTTCTGTCGTGGCGCTCCCGGCGACTCCTACGTCATTCGCCGACCGTGATCCCCAGGGGGAGCACCCACACAGCTGCAGCGTTCATGGGTCTCACCTCCCCGGTCGGTGTCACGGCGTACCGCACGCTACCCGGCGGCCGCCGTCCCGCCCAACTCTTTTTCCCACCGGCCGACTTCACGCGCCACGGTCACGGCCGCACGCCCCGCAGGATGAACGCGACCACGTCGTCCAGCCCGTGTTCGTCCATCTCCTGCGGCAGCATGCCGGAGACCGCGAGGTCGGCGTAGCCGTGCAGGGTCGCGAAGACGGGGAGGGCGACCTGCTCCAGGGACCCTTCCCGCACCTCTCCCCTGGCCTGGCCCTCGGCGACCAGTTTCAGGACCAGGTCCGACCAGTGCTGCGTGGCCTCCAGCAGCGCGTCGGACGCCGCCGGGTCGTGCTTGATGGAGTACATGAGGTCGAGCAGCGCGGCGTTGTCCCGGGCGAAGCCCACGTACGCGCGGACCACCGCGTCGACCTGCTCCGCGATCTTCTCCGGGACGCCGTCCTGCGACGCCCCGAGAACGGCCGTCAGCCGCTCGAATCCACTCAGTGCCAGCGCGTCCAGCAGCGCCTGCTTGTCCTTGAAGTGGCGACTCGGCGCCGCATGGCTGACGCCGAGGTCGCGGGCGAGTTCGCGCAGTGACAGGGCGGCCGGCCCCTTCTCGCGGAGCGTCTCCTCGGCTCGGGTCAGCAGGGCGGCGCGCAGGTCTCCGTGGTGGTAGCTGCGGGTGCGGGTGTGCATGCGCATCAGTGTATCGGTCATGTTTGTGACGACTACATTGTTGGCACCGTCACCATTGTTGTCATTGACAGCATTGTAGGCGGCGCCTACATTTGCTGGCATGACTACACGGAACAGCAAGTGGAACATCAGCGACATCCCCGACCAGACCGGCCGCACCGCCGTCGTGACCGGCGCCAACAGCGGACTCGGCATCGCCACCGTCGAGGCGCTGGCCGGTGCCGGGGCGCACGTGGTGCTCGCCGTGCGGGACCCCCGGCGCGGTGAGGCCGCCGCCGCGGGCGTGCACGGCAGCGTGGAGGTGCGCCGGCTCGACCTCGCCGACCTCGCCTCGGTGCGCGAGTTCGCCGCCGGCTGGCACGGCGGCCTCGATCTGCTCGTCAACAACGCCGGCGTCATGAACATCCCGGAGTCCGCCACCAAGGACGGCTTCGAGATGCAGTTCGGCACCAACCACCTGGGGCACTTCGCCCTGACCAACCTGCTGCTGCCCCACATCACCGACCGGGTGGTGACCGTGTCGTCCGGCGCGCACAAGATGCCGGGCAGCCCGCGCATCCACTTCGACAACCTCGACCTCTCCGGCGAGTACGCGCCCATGAAGGCCTACAGCCAGTCGAAGCTCGCCAACCTGCTCTTCACCCTCGAACTCCAGCGCAGGCTCGCCGAGTCGGGCTCGACCGTACGCGCCCTGGCGGCGCACCCGGGCTATGCGGCCACCAACCTCCAGAGCCACGACGGCAGTTGGGTGCGGCGCGCCCTCATGAAGGTCGGCAACCGCTTCGTCGCGCAGGACAACAAGGCCGGCGCATTGCCGACGCTGTACGCCGCCGTCCAGGACCTGCCCGGCGCGAGCTACGTCGGCCCGGACGGCACCGGCGAGATGCGCGGCGGCCCGACCCTGGTCGGCCGCTCGCAGGCGGCCAGCGACCCCGTCGCCGCCCGCCGTCTGTGGACGGCCTCCGAGGAGCTGACCGGCGTGACTTTCCCGCATCCGGCTCCACTCACGGCGGTGTGAGAACCCCTCCGTCCTCTCGTCCTATCCCGCCGTCGGCGGCCCCACTTCGCCCGGCCTCCGGTCGGCCGGCCTGCGCGGCGGAACCGGCGTCGAAGCGAAGTCCCTCGGGCCGGTCCACAGCGCGGGCACCGCGTCGCAGCGACGGCACAACTCGTAGGCGACCGCCTCGTAGTTGACCCGCCAGCCGTGGAAGTGGGGCCATGCCTCGGACGTGGTGCGCTCGGCGGCGAAGCCCGCCGCCTCCAGCATGTCGGCCGCCGCCTCGAACTCGACGTAGCCGAGCTGGATCCGGGAGTCCGGTGGCGGGTCGGGGTCGTAGGGCAGACGCAGGCCCCGCGCGATGTCGCGCAGGGAGGTGAACCCGGCGCGCAGCACGAGGCGCGCCTCCGGCGGTGCGCTGTGCGGGGCGAGGGCGAGCTGCATCGCCGCCGCGTCCATGACGGCGACCAGCCCGACCAGCCAGTGGCGGTACGGGCGGGGCGAGCGGAACGCGATCAGGACGGGGTAGGTGGAGTGGCTCTCACCGATGTCGGAGGCCAGCCGTTCCCAGGCCCGGTACAGCTCGGGCAGCGCGGTCTCGGTGTCGACCAGCCACTGCCGGGCCAGGATCTCCGGGCCCCAGGCTGGCTCGCCGGCCCGTGACTGGAGCAGGGTCACCTCGAGTTCGCGCCGGTTGTAGGCGGCGTACAGGGTGGGCAGGTAAGCGATCTGCAGGGCGATCAGGACCGGACCGGTGGCGGCCGCCACGAAGTCGAGTGCGGACAGGCGCAGCCGGTCGCCGCTGGCGAAACCGAGGGTGAGCAGGCTGGAGCCCGCCTCGCGGAAGGAGTTGCTCCAATTCAGTCCGGACAGCGCGTGCAGCAGCAGGCCGTAGCCCACCATGGCGCCGCCCAGCCAGGTCGCGAGCATGCCGATCAGGATCAGCGGGGCGAGCCAGGTCTGCGCCCGGTCGATGGCCTCGTAGCCACCGCGGGGCGCGGCGAGCCGCAGCATACGGCGCAGCAGCCACCACAGCCGGAACACCAGCTCCGAGTAGAGCCCTCGGGGCACCACCAGGGTGCGCAGGACGTTGACGAACAGGACCGCCAGGAGCAGCCCGCCGGCCACGCCGGAGATCCATGCCATGCGGCCCATTGTGGACCGCTTCGGGGCACGGCGATCAGGTGCGGCGGTCAGTCGCGGCGATCAAGTGCGGCGATCGGGTGCGGTGATCAGGGTGGCCGCGCAGCCGGAAGACCGGATGGTCGGTGGGGTCGGGCGGCGCGGTCAGCACGGAGGAGACCGTGGGCCATGCTGCCGTACTTCTCGCGGTAGGCCGCCGTGATGGGCGGGCGCTCATCTCCTCCGCGGTGAGTCCTCGGTACGGCCGCGGCTCCCGCCGGAGCGGCCGCGCACCGTCAGCTTGGCCGACGCGGTTCACCACCCTCAGGTATCGAAACCCTCAGGTACCGAAGTCGGGGATCGTGACCGAGCCGTCCTCGGCGAGCGGGAACCCGGGGTTGCAGGCGACCTCCCAGGCGTGGCCGTCCGGGTCGGTGAAGGCGCTGGAGTAGAAGCCGACGGTGTTGACGGCCGCGGGCTTGGTGATGGTGCCGCCGGCCCGCTCCGCGGCCGCGAGCAGCGCGTCGACCTCTGCGTCGGAGCGGACGTTGTGCGCGAGGGCGATCCCGCCGAAGCCGCTCGCCGGCCCGGGTTCCAGGCCGCAGTCCCGGGCGAGTTTGTCCCGGCTCCACAGGGCCAGTCCCAGACCGCCCGCCTGGAAGAAGACGGTCTCCTCGATCTCCTGCCCCCGCCAGCCCAGCGCCTCGTAGAAGCTCCTGGAGCGCGCGAGGTCGGAGACTCCCAGCGTGATCAATGTGATGCGCTGTTCCATGCGATCACGGTACGCCGCCCCGCAGGGCGAGGGCCGGGGCCGCGGACGGTCCGGTGCAAACGGCGGCGCCCCGAGCGAATGCCACGATCCGCCATGCGCCGGGGAGCGACGCGGGGACCGCGGCGGTCGTATGGTCGGGCGCGGCGACCGTGGGCGCCGGTAATGAGCGGGGTCGGCGCCGTTCATCATCCTGCCGCGCGAGAGCCGGGGGCGGGCGGGAGCGGGAGAGAGACCCGCCCCCTTCCCGGGCCCGGTACGGATGGCGTCAGGGCCGGGCCAGCAGCGTCCGCACGCCCTCGGAGGTCAGCGTCAGCGGGTGCTCGGACCCGGCGTCAATGGTCAGCGACAGGTCGTCGGCCGGCCACTGCGAGGCGAGCGCGCCCAGCGGCACCAGGCGGTAGCGGGAGACGAACGGCAGCAGCCCGGCCATTTCGCCCTCCGAGGTGAACACGGGCACCACGGGGTCGCCGCCCGGCTGCTCCAGGACCGGCAGCGCCACCGCGGCCGGGTCCACGGCGTCCTCCTGGCTCGCGTCGTCCGGGACGGGGACGAGCACCTCGCTGCCGGCGAGCGTGTCCAGCGCCGTCATGTCCTCGGTGTTCACGGCCAGCGCGTCCAGCGCCTGCCGGGCCGGTGTGGCGTTGTGGTCGTTGGCAGGTGTCTCCATGACAGATCCCCTGGTAGCGGCGGTGGTACAGGCCGCCCGGGACAAGATCGCCCCCGGGCACGGTTCTGCTCGCGTACCCGATCCGGACGAACCCATTCCCCCGATTCTCAGACATTCACAGCGGGCACATCTCGGCGCCGGACTGCCTGACAGAACCTGACGGGAATCCCCTCAGGGAATCAGCGGAACGTCCTGCGAGGGCAGGCCCAGGCGGTCGCGGCCGACCCGGCGGGCCAGCGGTTCGGCCATGCTCGCGCCGACATGCGTCCAGTACGTCGCCGCGTCCCGGAAGTAGCGCTGCATCCGCTCGCCGTCGCGGGCGTGCCGCGAGCCGGCCGTGCGGAAGAGGGTGCCTTGGAGTACGTCCCAGGCGATCCGTCCGGCGTTCAGGAACATCAGCGCGAGCCGGTTGTCCTCGACGACGGTGAACGGGGCCTCGCCGGTGACGTTGCGCCGGCAGGTCTCCATCCAGTCCTCGGCCGTCTGCCGCAGCGCGGCGTCGGCCATGTCGATCAGGCCGAGCGCCTGGCCGAGGTGCCGCTGGTAGTCGTGCAGGTCGGCGCGGGTGCGGTCGGGTTCGAGGGTGAGGGGGCGGGCCGCGACGATCCGGGCGTACTCGTCGGCGGCGGCGTAGGCGGTGCCGATCATGATGGCGGCGAGCTCGCCGTGGAAGAAGCTAGGCGCCCGGCCGGCGTACATGGGGTTGCCGTGCAGTGCGGAGCCCGCGCTGCCGCCCTCGACGGGCAGGTCGAGCAGGAAGGCCTCGCGGGTGAAGGTCTCCGGGATTCGGGCCTGTTCCATGTGGATGCTGTTGGAGCCGCTGCCGCGCAGGCCGAGCACGCCGTGCCAGTCGTCGAGGACCGTCCACACAGCGCGGGGCGCGACGAACAGGACGGGTGGTCCCGGCGGGCCGGCCGGTGCGGTGGGGGCGCGCAGGGTCTGGCCGACGTAGTGGGTGGAGTAGGGGGCGCCTGACGAGTACGGCCAGGTGCCGTCCAGGACGACGCCGCCCGCGCCGTCGGACCGGGCGACTCCGACGGGTACGACGGTGGACGCGGCCCTGAAGTCGCCGTCGGCGCCGAAGAGTTCGGACTGGGCCTTCTCGTCGAAGAGCGTGGCGACCTGGAGCACGTGGGCGGCGGTGAGCGAGAGCGCCCAGCCGGTGGAGGGGCAGCCGCGGGCGATCTCGGTGACCACGCGGTAGAAGACCGGCAGGCCGAACTCGTAGCCGCCGTAGCGGCGCGGCTGGAGGATCCGGTAGAAGCCGGCCCTGAGGAAGTCGTCGTGGGTGTCCTTGGGGTAGTGCGTCAGCCGCTCGGTCTCCGGCTGACGTTCGAGCAGCGCGGGCCTGAGCGCCACGGCACGCTCGATGATCTCGCGTTCGGTGAGGGCGGGTTCGGGAGCGGCGAGCACGGTGCCTCCTGAAAGGTGGGGCCGTCCGATGCGTGACGCGATACAGGTGATTGAACACGTCAAGCAGCCCGCGGTACCGACCGGAAACCGCCAAGCTGTCAGGGCAACAGCTCAGCCACACCGGTCACCCGGATCAGCGGCCGGTACAAATCCATGATCTGCAGCGCCTTCGTGTGCGAGTCGTCGTCCGCCCCCGCACACGCGTCCGCCGCGACCAGTACCTCGACTCCCGCGTCGGCGGCGGCCAGTGCCGTGGACAGGACGCAGCAGTCGGTGCTGACCCCGGCCAGGATCAGGCGGTGGTCGGGGCCGAGGAGCCGGGCGAGTTCCGGGGTCCATTTGCCGAAGGTCGGGGCGTCGATGACATGAAGGGCCTGCGGCGCGAACTCACCTGTCAGGGACCAGAGTCGGGAATCCGGCGGCTGGAGGGCGAACGGCCACGCGTCGTAGTACGCACGCCAGGCACCCTCGGGTTTCGCCGGAGCCAGGAAGCGGGTGAAGGCGACCCGGTCGCCGAAGGCCGGCAGCAGGCGCCGTACCCCTGCCGCCGCTTCGGTGAAGCGGGGGGCGGCCCAGGGACTCGAGGGGTCGGCGAAGACGTGCTGCATGTCGATGACGGCCAGCAGGCCCTTGGTCATACGGCCGCTCCCGCGTCGCTGGGGCTCGGTGCCCGCGACTCCTGCGCGCGGACCCTGGTGCGGGTCAGGGCCAGCGTGCCGAGGAAGCCCAGGGCGAGAGCGGCGAGGACGCCGAGGTTGGCGTAGGCCCAGGCGCCGGACTTGCCGCCGAGGCCGAACGGGCCGAGGAGGTAGCCTTGCCAATCCAGCCAGCCCGCGGCCGAGTTGGTGACCAGGCCCCAGCCGAGGGCGGTGGCGGCGACGGTGAGGAGCAGCGGGGTGCGCGGTACATCGCCGTAGCGGCCGGCCGGCCGGTAGAGGTCGACGTCGTCGTAGTCGCGGCGGCGCAGGGCCAGGTCGGCGAGCATGATGCCGCACCAGGCCGCGATGGGGACGCCGAGCGTGGTCAAGAAGCCCATGAACTGGCCGAGGAAGTCGTCGGCGAAGAAGACGATGTAGATCGAGCCGGCGATCATCAGCACGCCGTCGACGAACGCGGCGACGTAGCGCGGAATCCTGATCCCCGCCGACAGCAGGGCGAGGCCGGAGGAGTAGATGTCGAGGACCGCGCCGCCGACCAGCCCGAGGACGGCGACCACGGCGAAGGGGACCAGGAACCAGGTCGGCAGGATGATGGTGAGGGCGCCGATGGGGTCGGCGGCGATGGCAGCGCTGAGCTTGGTCGAAGAGCCGGCCAGCAGCAGGCCGAAGACCAGCAGGAGCAGCGGGGCAAGGGACGCGCCGAAGGTGGTCCAGCCGATCACGCCCCGGCCGGACGAACTGCGCGGCAGATAACGGGAGTAGTCGGCGGCGGCGTTGACCCAGCCGAGGCCGAATCCGGTCATCATGAACACCAGGGTGCCGATGAACTCCTGGGCGGAGCCCGACGGGAGGGCGCTGACGGTGCCCCAGTGGATGTGGTCGGCGACGAGCCCGATGTAGACGACGGTGAGCACTCCGGTGACGACCGTGATCACGGTCTGCAACCGCATGATCAGGTCGAAGCCCATCACCCCGCCGACGACGGTCAGCGCGCCGACCAGGACCAGGGCCACCACCTTGGTCTCGGTGCCGCCGCCCCAGCCGAGCCGTCCGAAGACGGTCGCGGTGGCCAGGGTGGCGAGCGCGCACAGCACGGTCTCCCAACCGACGGTCAGGACCCAGGAGATGACCGAGGGCAGACGGTTGCCGCGCACGCCGTACGCGGCCCGGCTGAGGACCATCGTCGGCGCCGATCCCCGCTTGCCCGCCACCGCGACGAAACCGCAGAGCAGGAACGAGAAGACGATGCCGATGACGCCCGCGGCCAGCGACTGCCAGAAGGAGGTGCCGAAGCCGAGCGCGAAGGAGCCGTAACTGAGCCCGAGTACCGAGACGTTGGCGCCGAACCAGGGCCAGAACAGCGTCCGCGGGCTGCCCTTGCGCTCGGCGTCGGCGATGACGTCGAGACCGTGCGTCTCCACCTGGAGCTGCCGCCCCGTGGCTCTGTTGCCGGGGGTGTCCGGGGACTGTGCCATCGTCGACCTGCCTGTCCGGGTGTGCTCCGCCGAAGCCCGAGGTCTGAAGCCTGGTCCGCGCTGGTCGGAGCGTCAAGGCCACAAGGGCCACCGGGACGGGCGCGCCGCCGCCGGACGGCGCGCCCCTCGCCCCCTTCGGCTCAGCGCGCCCAGAACGGCAGCGGCGGGCAGACGTTGGCACAGGTGTAGTTGCCGGGCATCAGCAGGCCGGCGTCGTCCTCATTGTTGTCGCCGCCCGCGAAGTAGACCTCGGGGACCCAGCCCCAGCGCCCGTTGTCGGCCTTGGTACTGCCCCACCAGTAGTTCTCGGCGGAGCCGTCGCGGAAGGTCTGGCCCTTCATCTCGGTGACGAACCAGTTGGCGGCGCCACCCTGTTCGAGATAACCGACGACCGCGGCGCCGGGCGAACGGGTGGCGTAGACGGGTACATGGCCGCGGGTGAGATTGCAGAACCTCACCTCCGTCCCCGGCCACGCGTGACCGGAGCCGGGATCGGTCAGGTCACGCTTGGTGGGGTTGTGGCAGGGGACGTTGTCGGTGGCGTGGGCGGCGGGCGCGATGAGGCCCGCGAGTCCGGTGAGTGCGGCGGCGGCCGCGACCAGTCCGCGCTTGATGTGGATCATGCTCTCGGCAACGAGGGGTTCCCGCAGATGGTCACGGCGCCGCGTCCGTCCGGACGGCGCCGGTCAGGCGCTGGTCTCGTGGCGCTCCGGTGCGGCCCACTGGGTGTGGAAGACGCCGGGGCGGTCGGTACGGCGGTAGGTGTGGGCGCCGAAGTAGTCCCGCTGGCCCTGCAGCAGGGCGGCGGGCAGCCGGCCGGCGCGCAGCGTGTCGTAGTGCGCGAGGGCGGCGGAGAAAGCGGGGACGGGGATGCCGCGGCGGGCGGCGGAGGCGACCGTCTCCCGCCAGGGCACCTGCGCGTCGGTGATCTCCATGGCGAACTCCATCTCACCGAGCAGGCTCACCAGGTCGTGGTCGGCGGCGTAGGCGGCGCGGATGCGGTCGAGGAAGGAGGCGCGGATGATGCAGCCGCCGCGCCAGATCCGGGCGACGGTGCCGAGGTCGATCTTCCAGCCGTACTCGGCGGCCGCGTCCTGGATCATCTTCCAGCCCTGGTCGTAGGCGATGACCTTCGACGCGTACAGGGCGTGCTCGACCTGCGAGGCGAAGCGTTCGGCCTCGGTGCGGCTGAGCAGGGGGCGGGTGCCGCCCGGCAGGCCCGCGTAGGCGGCGCGCAGGTCGCGCTGGCCGGAGGCGGCGCGGGCGAAGGTGGCCTGGGCGATGGCGGTGACCGGGGAGGCCAGGTCCAGCGCGGTCTGCACGGTCCAGCGGCCGGTGCCCTTCTGGCCTGCGGCGTCCTGGACGATGTCGACGAAGGGGGCGCCGGTGTCCGGGTCGGTGTGCGCCAGCACCTCGGCGGTGATCTCCACCAGGTAGGAGCCGAGCCGGCCCCGGTTCCAGTGCCGGAAGACGCCCGCGATCTCGGCCGGGCTGTAGCCGGCGACCTGGCGCAGCAGGTCGTAGGCCTCGGCGATGAGCTGCATGTCGGCGTACTCGATGCCGTTGTGGACCATCTTCACGAAGTGCCCGGCGCCGTCGCTGCCGATGTGGGCGGCGCACGGCTCGCCGCCGACCTTGGCGCTGATGCGCTCGAACATCGGGCCGAGGACGTCGTACGACTCCGCCGAGCCGCCGACCATGATCGACGGCCCTTCGAGGGCGCCCTCCTCGCCGCCGGAGACGCCGGTGCCGACGAAGTGGATGCCGAGCTCGCGCAGGGCGGCCTCGCGGCGGCGGGTGTCGGCGAAGTGGGCGTTGCCGCCGTCGATGATCATGTCGCCGGGTTCGAGGAGCGCGGCGAACTCCTCGATGACAGCGTCGGTGGCGGGTCCCGCCTGCACCATGATCATCAGGCGGCGGGGGCGCTCGAGCGCCGCCACGAACTCCTCGGCCGTCTCGGCGGCGACGAACGCACCCTCGTCGCCGTACACCTCCATGAGCGCGCGCGTGCGGCCGGCCGTGCGGTTGTGGACCGCGACGGTGTAGCCGTTGCGGGCGAAGTTGCGCGCCAGGTTGCGGCCCATCACGCCCAGGCCGGTCACGCCGATGGCTGCGGTTGCGTTCATGGTGTACGTCCTCGATCCGTCCGGCGGCGGTCCCGCTGCGGGGCCCCATGTCCGTCAGGTACGGACGGGCGGCCGGATCGTCTCGATGACGGCGGAGGACGGTGTGACGTACCCCGCTCAAACGATCGATCAAAGAGGGTTTAACATATGAGCGCCGCCTAGCTCGAAAGATGGATCAGTGACTGCTGTCAACGACGACTCGTTCACCAACTGGAAGACCCGCGAGGAGATCGCGGAGTCGATGATCCCGATCATCGGGAAGCTGCACCGCGAGCGGGACGTGACCGTCCTGCTGCACAGCCGCTCCCTGGTGAACAAGTCGGTGGTCAGCATCCTCAAGACGCACCGCTTCGCCCGGCAGATCGCCGGCGAGGAGCTCTCGGTGACCGAGACCATGCCGTTCCTGCAGGCGCTCACCGCGCTCGACCTCGGCGCCTCGCAGATCGACATCGGCATGCTCGCGGCGACGTACAAGAGCGACGACCGCGGCCTGACGGTGGAGGCGTTCACCGCCGAGGCCGTCGCGGGCGCCACCGGCGCCAACAAGATCGAGCGCGGCGAGGGCCGCGACGTCGTCCTCTACGGCTTCGGCCGCATCGGCCGCCTGGTGGCCCGGCTGCTGGTCGAGAAGGCCGGTTCCGGCAACGGACTGCGGCTGCGCGCGATCGTCGTGCGGGGCGGCGGCCAGCAGGACATCGTCAAGCGGGCCTCGCTGCTTCGCCGTGACTCCATCCACGGCCAGTTCCAGGGCACGATCACCGTCGACGAGGCGAGCAGCACCATCTTCGCCAACGGCAACGCGATCAAGGTGATCTACGCGAACGACCCGTCCGAGGTCGACTACACGGCGTACGGCATCAACAACGCCATCCTGATCGACAACACCGGCAAGTGGCGTGACCGCGAAGGGCTTTCGCAGCACCTGCGCCCCGGCATCGACAAGGTCGTGCTGACCGCGCCGGGCAAGGGCGACGTCCCGAACATCGTCCACGGCGTCAACCACGACACCGTCAAGCCGGACGAGCAGATCCTGTCCTGCGCGTCCTGCACCACCAACGCAATCGTGCCGCCGCTGAAGGCGATGGACGACGAGTTCGGTGTGGAGCGCGGCCACGTGGAAACCGTGCACTCCTTCACCAACGACCAGAACCTGCTGGACAATTACCACAAGGCCGAGCGCCGCGGCCGTTCCGCCCCGCTCAACATGGTCATCACCGAGACCGGTGCCGCCTCCGCCGTCGCCAAGGCGCTGCCCGACCTGAAGGCGAGGATCACCGGCAGCTCGATCCGCGTCCCCGTACCGGACGTCTCGATCGCGATCCTCAACCTCCAGCTCTCGCGCGAGACTTCCCGCGAGGAGGTCCTCGACCACCTGCGCGACGTCTCGCTGACGTCCCCGCTCCGGCGCCAGATCGACTTCACCACGGCCCCCGACGCCGTCTCGAGCGACTTCATCGGCTCCCGCCACGCCTCGATCGTCGACGCCGGCGCCACGAAGGTGGAGGGCGACAACGCCATCCTCTACCTCTGGTACGACAACGAGTTCGGCTACTCCTGCCAGGTCATCCGCGTCGTGCAGTACGTGTCCGGCGTGGAGTACCCGACGTTCCCGAGCCCGGCGGTCTGACGGCATTCCGCTGTGAGGGCACGGCACTGAGGGCCGCCATCCGGATTCGGGTGGCGGCCCGTCCCTTTCACAACCGATGCATGGGGAGAAGACCCCTGCATCCAAAACGCGTCCCACGCCGGTAAGTAGCGGCATGAGCAGTACCACCGACGAAATCCCCGCCGCAGTGCTGGACGTACTGGCGCCACCGGCACCCGACGAGCTGAACGGCGATCAGACGCGGGGGCGGGCCTGCGTGTGGTGCGGTGTTGCGCTGACCGTCGGGACGACCGTACCGCTGGGTGAGCGCATGGCTCCCGCCGGGGGCTCCGGCTCGACCGCGGGAGTGCGTCACTTGCCCGGCGCGTGCCACGGCTGTGTCGCCGGCCGTGCGCACCGCGGCCTGTTCGCGCACGGTTCGACGTGCGAGCTCTGCGCGGACAAGGCGTCCGCCGACGCCTGCACCGTCGGAAGGGGCCTGTACAGGCTCATCAGGAAGCACCGGCGATGACCGCGGGCTGCGCGGGGGCGGGCTGTGTGCGCCCCCGGGTCGAGCGGCGGTGGCCCGCCTCGGGCCGCCCGGTCAAGGGTCGGCAATGACCGCTTGACCGGGCGGCCCGCGGGCATGAATGTGGCCACAGGGGTGGATCAGCACTCTGGAGGCGCCGTGAGCACATCATCGGAACCGCGCGTGTCGGGGCTGGAAATCCGCTCCATCGACTACGTGCCCCTGGACGAACGACACGGCAAGCTCTGGCATCTCGGCCCGCTGTGGTTCATGTCGAACGCCCAGATCGCCACCCTGGCGGTGGGACTGATCAGCATCACCGAGGGCGGCAACCTGATCTGGTCGCTCATCGCGATCGTGGCGGGCACCGTCATCGGCACGTTCTTCATGGCGTTCCACTCGGCCCAGGGGCCGCAACTCGGGCTGCCCCAGATGATCCAGTCGCGGCCGCAGTTCGGCTACGTCGGCGCCCTGCTGGTGTGGCTGTTCGCGTATGTGCAGTACGCGGGCTTCAACGTCTTCAACACCATCCTCGCCGGTGAGGCGATGCACACGACGGTGCACGGAGGCGTCAAGCTCTGGGTGGCCGTGGTCACCGTCGTCGCCCTCGTCATCGCGCTGGTGGGCTACGACGTCATCCACAAGGCCGAGCAGTTCCTGACGTACACCTTCCTGGTCGTCTTCGGGATCTTCACCGTGGGCGCCCTGGTCACCCTGCACTACCCGGCCGGCTCCTTCGACCTCGGCGCCTTCAAGGCGACGCCGTTCCTGGCGCAGTTCGGCGTGGTCGCCGGCTACCAGATCAGCTGGGCCATCTACGTCTCGGACTACTCGCGCTATCTCCCGCCGGACGTGACCGTCCGCAAGACCTTCTACTGGACCTACTTCGGCTCGGCCCTCGGCGGCATCTGGCTCATGACGCTCGGCGCCCTGCTCGCCGCGTGGGCGGGCAAGGACTTCGACACGATCAAGTCGATCAATGCGGCCGGCGACAAGGTGTTCAGCGGCTTCGGCGCGATCGTGCTGCTCTTCGCCGTCCTGGGCCTGGTGTCCGTCACCGCGCTCAACATGTACGGCGGTTCGCTCACCTTGATCAGTGCGGTCGACTCGATCAAGAGGGTGCGGCCGACGCTCTCCGTGCGGCTGGTGACCGTCGGCCTGACGGCGGTGCTCTCCCTGGTCGGCGCGCTCGCCGCGACCTCCCACTTCCTGGAGAACTTCAACAACTTCCTGCTGCTGGTGCTCTATCTGTTCATCCCGTGGACCGCGGTCAACCTCATGGACTACTACGTCGTGCGCCGAGGGCACTACGCCATCGCCGAGATCTTCAACCCGCGCGGGATCTACGGGCGTTGGGGCTGGCACGGCATCATCGCCTATCTGGTGGGCTTCGGCGTGATGGTCCCCTTCTTCTCCGTCGGCACGCTCTACACCGGCCCGATCGCCGACGCGCTCGACGGCGCCGACATCTCCCTCTTCATCGGGCTGCCCGTCTCCGCGGCGCTCTACTGGCTGCTGACCCGCTCCATCGACGTGGAGGCCGAGCAGCGGCTGGCCGAGGCGGAGGCGGAGCAACTGGAACTGGCCGCGCACGAGCACCGCGAGCCGTGACGGTCAGCAAGTCGGAGCGGCACGCCTCGGCCTATCAGGGTGTGTGAGCGAAGCCATAAGTAGAACGATGTCGTTTCGATAGCCGGGAGGGGTACTGTACCCACCAAGTGAACGAAACAGTTTCGTTTAGGGTGTGGGGGAAGGACAGACATGGTCTCCGTACTCCTCGTCAACGACCAGTCTCTGCAGCGACTCGGCCTGCGCATGCTGCTGACCGCCGAACCCGACCTGACCGTCGTCGGCGAAGCGGCGACCAGTGCGGAAGCGGTCGCCATGAGCACGGCCCTTCGTCCCGACGTCGTCCTGATGGACGTCCCGCTCGCCGACGCGGCCGACATCGAGGCCGTCCGGCGTATCGCCCGGCCCGCACGCTTCCGCCCGCCCGCCGAGTCCGTCGCGACCGGCGGGACCCCGCCCCGCGTACTCGTCCTCACGTCGGCCGTCGACGAGGACCACGCCTACGCCGCCCTGCGCGCCGGCGCCGACGGGTTCCTCCTCACGGACGCCTCCCCGGAGGAACTGACCGCGGCCGTACGGATCGTGGCCGCCGGTGACGCGGTCATCACCCCCACCCTGACCCGCACCCTCATCGACACCGTCCGCGCGGAACCGGCCGCCCGCCCCCTGCGGCCGGACGTCGAACTGGCCGCCCTCACCCAGCGTGAGCGCGACGTCCTCACGGCCGTCGCCTCGGGATGGTCCAACAGCGAGATCGCGCTGCGGCTCTCGATCGCCCCGACCACCGTCAAGTCCCACGTCAGCCACATCCTCGGCAAGATCGGCGCCCGCGCCCGCGTCCAGGCGGTGGCCTTCGCCTACGAGTCCGGACTGATCCGGCCGGCCGCCTGACACACGCGGGGGCGCGGCCCCCCGGCGCGCGCCGCGGTCCGTCTCGGTACCCCCGCGGAATTGTCCGTGATCAGTAACAGGCGGATCCCGCCCCGCACTTATTCCGTCCTCACAGGTGCACGAGCAGCACGGGAACGACAAGGGCGGGGCGGACATGGCGCGGCATGGCGGGCGGGGATGGCACGGCCGGGTACTCGCGGCGGCGGTCGGAGTGACGGCGGTGGCGGCGGCGACCTCGGTGTGGACCGCGCAGGCCGGGCCCATCGACGGGCAGCGCCCGGCGGCACACCCCGCCTCGGCCGCCCACAAAGCGGTGGCGATCAGCATCGTCCACGCCTCGGACAAGGGTCCCCGGGGCGTCAACATCACCATCGACGACGGCCCGGACCCGACGTGGACGCCGCAGGTGCTCCAGGTGCTGAAGGAGAACGGCGTGAAGGCCACCTTCTGCATGGTCGGCACGCAGGCCGAGGCCCACCCGGACCTGGTCAGGGCAGTGGTGGCGGCGGGCCACCGGCTGTGCGACCACACGGTGTCGCACGACACCACCATGGACAAGAAGGCCGACTCGTATCAGTCGAAGGAGATCCTGGACGCCGCGAGCATGATCACCAAGGCGTCCGGGGGTGTCCGCCCGATGTACTACCGGGCACCGGGCGGCGCGTTCACCCCGTACAGCAGGCAACTCGCCGCCAAGCAGGGGATGCGGCCGCTGGGCTGGAACGTGGACTCCAAGGACTTCGAGCGCCCCGGCACCGAGACCATCGTCGCCACCGTCAGGAGCGAGGTGCCCAACGGCCCGACGATCCTCTTCCACGATGCCGGCGGGGACCGTTCGCAGACCGTGGCCGCCCTGCGCGAGTGCCTGCCGTGGCTGAAGCAGCAGGGGTACTCGTTCGGCTTCCCGGTGCGCTGACCGGGTCCCCGGCAGCAGTGGCTCAGTCCTCCGGCATCGCGTCCGGCAGGCCGAGCGCCGCCGACACATGGCGCCAGACGGACGCGAGCGCCATGTCCAGGGTGACCGTCGGATCGCGCAGCATGATCCGGATGCCGTAGCCGTCGCTGAGGGAGAGCACGAGGGTGGCGAGGGCGTCCACGTCGGTCGGCGTGAACTCGCCCGACTCGATGCCCCGCCGGACCGCTCCGGTCACCCAGGCGTGCAGCTGCGCGTACAGGTCCACGGCGAAGACGCGGGTGGTCTCGTCGCGCAGGGCCCGCACCCACAGCTCCTGCCACAGCCGCCAGTCCTGGTGCAGTTCGGGGTCGGTCGGCAGCAGGTTGCGCAGGATGCGGGCCAGGATGACGGCCGCGGGCGCCGTCCCCGCGTCGCGTTCGACGTCCACGGCGGTGTTGGCGAAGGAGTGCGTCATCGCCTCGGTGAACAGCTTCTCGCGCGTGTCGAAGTGGTAGTGCAGCAGCGCCGTCGACACCCCGGCCCGCTCCGCGACCATCCGCATCCGGATCTTCTCGAAGCCGATCTCGGCGATGACCTCGCACGCCGCCGTCAGGATGCGCTCACGCGTGTCTGCCGTGCGCACCTTGGTGCTCACCCTGCGGCTCCCTTCGTTCGCCGGTCGTACGCCATGACCATCTTCCCTCACCGCCGCACCGCCGTGGCCGCCTCCCCGCGATGCGGCCCGGCGTCGTAGGCGTGGAAGCCCCGCCCGGACTTGCGCCCCAGCAGTCCGGCCTCCACCATCCGCGACAGCAGGGGCGGCGGCGCGTACTGGGGCTCGCGGAACTCGGCGTACAGCGACTCGGCGATGGCCCGGGTGGTGTCCAGGCCGATCAGGTCCGTCAGGGCCAGTGGGCCGAGGGGGTGGGCGCAGCCGAGGACCATGCCGCGGTCGACGTCCTCGACGGTGGCGCCGCCCGACTCCACCATGCGGATCGCGGCCAGCAAGTAGGGGACGAGCAGCGCGTTGACCACGAATCCCGCCTTGTCCCGGGTCCGCACGACCTCCTTGCCGAGGGTGTCCGCCACGAAGGTCTCGGCGCGTGCCGCCGTGGTGGGCGAGGTGAGCAGCGACGGTACGAGTTCGACGAGCCGCAGGACCGGTACGGGGTTGAAGAAGTGCACGCCGACGACGCGGTCGGGGCGGCCGGTCGCGGCGGCGAGCCGGATGACCGGGATGGAGGAGGTGTTGGTCGCCAGGATGGTGTGCTCGCCGGTGAGCACGCGGTCGAGGCGGGCGAAGACGTCGAGTTTCAGCACCTCGTCCTCCGCGACGGCCTCGATCACCAGGTCGTGGTCGTGCAGTGCCTCGATCCGGTCCACCACCGTGGTCAGGGCCGCAGCGGCCTCGTGCTGCTCAGCGGTGAGCCTGCCGTGGGCGGTGGCCCGGTCGAGCGAGCGGGCGATGCGCAGCCGGCCCGCTTCGGCCGCCCGCGCATCGCGTTCCACCACCGTCACCGGCACGCCGGCTCGCGCGCAGACCTCGGCGATACCCGCGCCCATGAGGCCGCAGCCGACGACTCCGACGCGCTCGATGTCGGTCATGAGTGTCCCTCCCGATGTGATGGGTCGGACGGCGGGTCAGGCCGTGGGCAGGGCCAGGACCTCGGTCCCGCGCTTGACCAGTTCGTTGGCGATGATGAGGCGCTGAATCTCGGAGGTGCCCTCCCAGATACGGTCCACGCGCAGCTCGCGGTAGAGCCGTTCGACGGCGTACGTACGGTCGTAGCCGCGGCCGCCGTGGATCTGCAGGCACCGGTCGATCACGCGGCCCGACGCCTCGCTCGCGGAGAGCTTGGCGATGGCCGCCTTGGCGTGCAGCGTCTTGCGGTCCTCGGGCGTGGCCCGGTCGATCTCCCAGGCGACCTGGTGGGTGTAGGCGCGGTTGACGGCGATGTCCACGGCGCAGTCCGCGAGCATCCCCTGGATCAGCTGGTACGAGGCGATCGGCGCCCCGAACTGCTCCCGCTCCACGGCCCAGTCGCGGGCCAGCTCCAGCGCCCGTTCCGCCGCGCCGGTGGTCCGTGCCGCGATCATCAGCCGCTCCTCGGTGAACCAGGAGCGGGTGATGTCGTAGCCCTCGCCGATGCCGCCGAGCACGGCGTCCTCGTCGACCTGGACGTCGGTGAAGGTGAACTCGGGGTGCTCGTAGACGAAGGTGTGCATGAAGCGCGGCACGCGTGTCATCTCGATGCCGGGGGTGTCCTTGTCGACGAGGAACAGCGTCGGCGCGCGCTCCGGGCCGGCCGCTGCGAGCACGATCATGAAGTCGGCGTGGTCGCCGACGGTGACGAACCACTTCTCGCCGTCGAGCACCCAGCCGCGGTCGTTCTTCGTCGCGGTGGTGGCGAGGTTCTGCGGGTCCGAGCCGGCACCGGGCTCGGTGACGGCGTAGCAGTCGCGCCGCTGGCCCTTGATCACCGGGATCAGGAAGCGCTCGCGCTGCGCGGGGGTGCAGAACCGGAGTGCGTTGGCGGGCCGCCACACCATGTCCCACAGGGCGCCGGTGAGACGTCCCAACTCCTCCTGGACGGTGGCCTGTTCGGCGATGGTGAGGCCGGCGCCGCCCCATTCGGCGGGCATGTTGACGGCCTGCAGTCCCGCGTCCAGGACCGCGTCGCGGACCTTGGCGTGGACGTCGGCGGGCAGGCCGTTGTCCTCCTCGCACTGGAGCTCGTAGCCGGCGATGAAGTCGGTGAGGGCGCGGGCACCGGCCTTGAGCTGTGCCTGGCGCGGGGTGAGACGGAAGTCCATGGAAGTCCTCGATGTGGCTGCTGGGTGGGCGAGTTCGGGAGAGGGGCGCGGTCAGTGGGTGGGCAGGGCCAGGGCGCGGGTGCCGCGCTTGATCAGCTCGTTGGCGATGATCAGGCGCTGGATCTCGGAGGTGCCCTCCCAGATCCGGTCCACGCGCAGCTCGCGGTACATGCGCTCGACGGGGTAGGTGCGGTCGTAGCCGCGGCCGCCGAAGATCTGCAGGCACCGGTCGGCGACCCGGCCGGCCGCCTCGCTGGCGGCGAGCTTGGCCGTGGAGGCCTTGGCGTGCAGCGTCTTGCGGTCGGTGCCCGGCTGGTCGGCCTCCCAGGCGACCTGGTGCGTGTAGGCGCGGTTGACGGCGATGTCCACGGCGCAGTCCGCGAGCATCCCCTGGATCAGCTGGTACGAGGCGATCGGCGCCCCGAACTGCTCCCGCTCCACGGCCCAGTCGCGGGCCAGTCGGAGCGCGCGCTCGGCGGCGCCGACCGTGCGGGCCGCGATCATGAGGCGTTCGTCGGTGAACCATTCCTTGGTGAGTTCGTAGCCGTTGCCGACGCCGCCGAGCACGTCCTCGTCGGCCACGAAGACGTCGGTGAAGGTGAATTCGGGGTGGCCGTTGACCGCGGAGTGCATGAAGTGCGGCAGCCGGGTCAGCTTCACGCCGGGCGCGGCCTTGTCGACGAAGAACAGCGTGGGCAGCCGCTCGGGACCGGCGTCCGCCTGCACCAGCAGGAAGTCGGCGATGTCGCCGCAGGTGACGAACCACTTCTCGCCGTTGAGCAGCCAGCCGCCGTCGGCGCGGGCGGCGGTGGAGCTGCCGGAGGACGGGTCGGAGCCGGCGCCCGGCTCGGTGACGGCGAACGCGTCGAACCGTTCCCCGCGGATCACGGGCAGCAGGTACTTCTCGCGCTGCCGCTCGTCGCCCTGGGCGAGGACGTTGGCGGGCCTCCAGGGTATGTCCCAGAGGCAGTTGGTCACCTTGCCGAACTCCTCCTCCACGATGACCTGGTCGAGGAGGCTGAGCCCGGCGCCGCCCCACTCGGCGGGCATGTTGATGGCGTAGACACCGGCGTCCATGGCGGCGCGGGTCAGCTCGGTCACGAGGTGCTGCGGCAGGGGTCCGCCGGCCTGCTCGGACTGGTCCTCGTAGCGCATGAGCAGCCGGGCGTACTCGGCGGCACGGCGCTTCAGATCGGCCTGTTCGGGGGTGTAGCGCATGTCCATGGAAGCCTCCGGGGTCGGACAGGGGCGGTCAGGCGAGTACGGCGCGGGAGTCCAGGGCGAGGACCCCGTCGGGGCGTACGAGAAGGGGGTTGACCTCGAGTTCGGCGATCTCGGGGTGGGCGGCGGCGAACGCGGTGATCGTCTCGACGGCTGCCGCTGCCGCCGCGACGTCGACGGGCGGGCGTCCGCGCACGCCGTCCAGGAGGGCGACGGTGCGCAGTCCGCGCAGCAGGCGCCGGCCGTGGGCGGCCGGGACGGGGGCGAGAGTGAAGGCGACGTCGTGCAGTGCCTCGGCCAGGACTCCGCCGAGGCCCACCATGGCGACGGGGCCGAAGCGCGGGTCGCGGTTGACGCCGACGATCAGCTCGATGCCGTCGGTGAGGTCCGCCATGGCTTCGACGGAGTAGGCGGGGGCGCCGAGCCGGGCGTGCATCTCCCGGAAGGCGGCGAGGAGTTCGCCGGGCCCGGCCAGGCCGAGTGCGACCCCGCCCGCGTCGGACTTGTGCAGCAGGTGGAGGGCTTTGAGGACGTACGGTCCGGTGAACTCCTCGGCGGCGGCGAGCAGTTCGGTCTCGTCGTGGATCTTCCGGGCGGCGGGGAAGGCGAGTCCGACGGCTTCGAGGGCGCTGCGGGTCTCCAGGTAGCCGACCTCGCGAAGGGGTACGGCCGCCGGGGGCAGGGGCGTGATCCCGGGGCGCGGTGCGCGGGGTGCCGTCGAGGCGAGGGCGCGGGCGGCGTCCTCGGTGGCGTCGAAGACCGGGATGCCGGCGGCGGCGAGGGTGCGGCAGCTCGGGGACTCGGGATACATCGACTGCACCACGAGCGGCTTCGCGGTGGCACGGTACCGGGCGGCGATGAGGCGCGCCGCCTGCTGCTCCCCCTCCGCGAGCGGCGTGCCGCCTCCGCCGAGGCCGCCCTCGGTGGCCGTGTAGCCGCCGAAGTAGCCGGTCATCAGGACGGCGTCGACCTCTTCGGCCGCCAGCAGCGCGTCCACGGTCTGCGCGTACGAGCCGGGGTCCTGTTCACCCATGCCGGCGAGGTCCACCGGGTTGGCGACGGCCGACTGCTCCCACAGGGCCGCTCGCAGCTGCCGCCGGGTGGGTTCGTGGAGTTCGGGCACGGTCAGACCGGCCGTCTCCACGGCGTCGGCGGCTATCGCTCCGTGCCCGCCGCCGTCCGTGAGCACGGCGACCCGGCGGCCGGGCGCGTGCCGTGCGCCGTGCGACGCGGCCAGGACCACGGCGAGTTCGCGCGGGGTGGCGACCAGTTCCACGCCGGCGTCGCGGCAGGCGGCGGTCACCACGTCGGCCGAGGTGGTCAGGGCACCGGTATGTGACATGGCACTGCGCGCGGAGGCGTCGCCGCGGCCCGCGGTGAGCAGCACCACCGGCTTCCCGGCCGCGGCGGCCGCCTCGGCGAAGGCCCGCCCGTCGGCGAAGTCCTCCGCGTAGACCGCGATGGCGCGGGTGCCCTCGTGCCGGGCGCAGTCGGCGAGCAGGTCGACGAGGGTGACGTCCGCCTGGTTGCCGAGCGAGACGAAGCGGGAGAACCCCAATCCGTGGGGTGCGAAGCGGAGTTGGAGTTCGAGGGCCAGGTTGCCGCTCTGACTGAGCAGGGCGACCGCGCCGGGCGTGAAGGTGCCGGACGCCAGGAAGAGGTCGGTGGTGTTGTCGGCCAGGCCGAGGCAGTTGGGTCCGACCATCACGGCACCGGCGGCGCGCACCCGCTCGGCGACGGCGGCCTGGCGCGTCCGGCCCGCCTCGCCGGTCTCTGCGAAGCCCGCGGTGATCGCGACGATCGCCCGGGCGCCGCAGTGCAGGGCCTCGTCGACGGCGTCCTCGAAAGCGTGGGCGGGCACGGAGATCACCGCGAGGCCGACGGGTTCGCCGATCGCGCTCAGGCTGGGCGCGGCGGTGCGCCCGAGCACGGTGCCACCGCGGCGGTTGACCAGGTGGACGGGGCGGCGGCCGTCGGCGCGAACGGCCTGGGCGGCGATGGCGTGGCCGTACTTGGCGGGGTCGTCGCTGGCTCCGACGACGGCGACGGAGACGGGGTCGAACAGGGCCGACAGGTCGCGTCCCATCTCACTTCACCAGCCGCAGCGCGGAGTTGGGGCACGCGGCGACGGCGGCAGCGGCGATCTCCTGGCCCTCGGCGGGTACTTCGGCGACCCGCACATGCGCGTAGCCCCACTCGTCGAGGTCGATCAGTTCGGGCGCGGGTTCCTGGCAGAGGCCGTAGCCCTGGCAACGGGTGGAGTCCAGCAGGAGTTTCATGGGGCGGTCCTTTCGGGCGAATGGGCTCACGGTTCGAGGAGTGGGCTCACGGTTCAGGGCACACGGACCGTGAAGCGGCGTCCGTCGTGCGGCACGGGGACCGCGCAGGCACGGCATGCGGCGGCGCGGTGGACGTCGACGCGGTCCGGGAAGTGGGTGAGCAGGGTGGCGACGATCCGGGCGGCGGCGTCGAGCAGTCCGCAGGCACCCCGGCCGGGCAACTGCCGTGACCAGCGCCGCAGTTGCTCCGTAGCGTCATCGCCCGCCTCACCGCGGGCGACGGCGACGAGGGTCCGGGCGAGCGCCCCGGTGCCGGACACGCACACCCCGCACTGCCGGGCGCTCTGCGCCGCGAGATAGGTCACGGCCTCGGTGGCCACGGCGACCGGGCAGTCCTCGGGGTGCAGGAAGTGCAGCGCGCCGCAGCCGAGGGCGCCGCCCGCGGCGCTCAGGCCGTCGTGGTCGAGCGGCAGGTCCCGCCAGCCCGCGCCGTGCAGACCGCCGAACAGCCCCCCCAGCAGGACCGCTTGGGCCCGGCCGTGTCCGCACAGGTCGGCGAGGACCTTGAGGTGGGTGCCGGCGGGCGCCTCCACGAGCGTGGCACCCGCCGCTCCGGAGAGCGTCACGAGATGCGTTCCGGCTATGTCGGCGGCCTCGTCCGGCCGCGCGTGGATCAGCGCGATCCGGGCCAGGGTCTCCACGTTGGCGACGAGGGTGGGCGCACCGCCGACCCCGCTCTCGAACGGGCGCGGCGGCTTCGCCGTGGGCAGCGCCGGTCCCCCGTCGATGCGCCGTACGACCGCGGTCTCCTCCCCCGCGACGTACGTGTGCTCGGTTCGTACGACTTCCACGTCCAGGTCGGAGGGGTGCTCGGCGAGCGCCTGGCGGACGGCCCGCTCGGCCGCCGCGTCGGAGAGATGGACGTAGCCGCGCGCGGCACCGGTGACGGCCGCGGCCAGCCGCAGTCCGTCCAGGACCATGTGCGGCCGGTGCCGCAGCAGCCAGCGGTCCTTGACCGACCCCGGCTCGCCCTCCTCACCGTTGGCGACGACGACGGGCCGCCCCGGCGCGTCCCGGACGGCGCGCAGCTTGACGGCGGCGGGGAATCCGGCGCCACCGCGTCCGCGCAGTCCGGCCTCGGCGATCAGTTCGAGCAGCCGGCCGGGCGCGGCCGGCGGGGCGTGGCCGCCGGCCGCGGGATACGACGCGGGGTCCCCGGGCGCGGCGAGGAGGCCGGGCCGCCCTTCGGGGAAGAGGGAGAAGACGCCGGTCATACGGTGCTCCAGTCCTCGGAACGGAGTGCGCCTCGCGAGCGGGACCTCAGGCGCGCCAACGCCCCTTCCAGGTCTCGCCGTTGGGCGGCGGTGCGGTCGTAGCCCCGGCCGGGGAGGCCGATGAGCATGCGGTGGTGGTCGAGGACGACCTCGCCGGCCACGAGCGCCGGTCGCGGGTCGGTGGGCGCGCAGGCCGTCGCGGCCTCGACGACCAGGTCGGTGACTTCGCCGAGGTAGCGCAGCCAGCCGCGCTGGGTGCCGCGCAGCACCAGCCGCTGGACGCGTCGCCGCTCGGCGGCGACGAGGGCCGTCGGCGGGTGGCGGTCCGGCCGGGCCCGCAGGGCGGCCACCACGGCGGGCAGTTCCTGTTCGGGCTCGGGCGTGAGACCGAGCCATACGAGACTTCGGCGAGCGCTCATGCGTGCCTCCGGGGCGGAGAGAGGCGGGGAGAGGCGGGGAGCTTGTTGCGGCGTCCGGATCCGGACGCCGGTGGCGCGGACCGCGCGTCCGCCTGCTGCGGGACGGCGCCCGGGCCGGGCGTCCATGAGCCCCGGCCATCCGACTGAGCACGAGACTAACTAACTAATTAGTCAGCTCACAAGTCTTGACTTGATCCCGCACCCGCTCCACTCTGACTAATCAATCAGTCAGCTGGACTCCGGCAGGCCGGGGCGCCACGCAAGCCATGCCCGTGGCCGTGCCTCATGCCGTACCTGCCATCGGTCTCCGGCCACAGCCTCACCGCCCATCGCCGCCGCCGCGGCGCGGAGGAGGACCACCCCATGCACCCGTCGACCACCCGGGCAGACGCCCCGTCACCGGCCCCGCCGGTGACGCCCCCCGAGCAGGCCGGGCAGGCGCCGCCCGGCCACCCCGGGGAAGCGCTCGCCGCCCGCTACTACACCGATCCGGCCATCGCCACGGCCGAGACCGAGCACATCTTCGCCAGGTCCTGGCAGCTGGTCTGCCACGAATCCGACCTGCCCGGTCCGGGCGCGCGCCTCACCGCCACCGCCGCCGGCCGGGAGGTCCTGGTCGTACGCACCGAGGACGGCGGTCTCGCCGCCCACCTCAACGTCTGCCGGCACCGCGGCACCCGCCTGGTCAACGGCCCCGAGCCGTCCGGCAAGGCGATCCGCTGCCCGTACCACGGCTGGACCTACAAGCTGGACGGACGGCTCGTCGGCGCCCCGGAGGCACGCCGCATCCCCTGCCTGGACAAGCCCCGGCTCGGACTGCACCCGGTCAACGTCGAGTCCTTCCTCGGCTTCGTCTTCGTCAACCTCGACCTCGAGGCGACCCCGCTCGCCGAGAGCTGCGCCGGGCTCGCCGAGGCCATCGGCCGCTATGCCGGGCCCGGCCTGGTGCCCGTGGGAAAGCACCGCATCCACGACCTGGCCGGCGGCGAGGAGCAGAACGCCAACTGGAAGGTGATCGTCGACAACTATCTCGAGGGCTACCACGTCCCCGTGGCGCACCCCTCGCTCATGCGGCTGCTCGACTACCAGGCGTACACGGTGGACGTGCGGGAGAACTACGTCCTCTTCGAGTCACCGCTGCGCGACAAGCCCTCCTCCAACTGGACCGAGCGGCTCTATCAGCGCCTCGCGACGCCGATGCCGGGTCTGGCCGAGGCGGACCGGCGGGTATGGCGCTACGCCGTGATCTATCCGAACACTCTCATCGACTTCTACCCTGACCACGTGCTCGCGTGGACCGCCCTGCCCACCGCCCAGGACCGGGCGGCGACTCCGGGCGCCTTCTACACCCGGCACGGGGAGAGCGTGCGCACCCGGCTGGCCCGCCGGCTGAACATCCACCTCGGCTGGGTCACCAACGACGAGGACGTCGAGCTCGTCAAGCGCGTGCAGGACGGCCTGACCACGCCCGGTTACGAGCCGGGCCCGCTCTCGCAGCGCGAGGTGGCCGTCGGCTGGTTCGCCCGCCGGGTCCGCGACGACCTGGAGGGGGCCACACCGTGACGACCTCCCGCGCACCGCACGCCGTACGCCTCCGGGCCGGCTTACCCCTCCCCCGCTGACGCACGCCTCGCACCCTTTCCAGACCGGTCTTTCCCACGGAGTCAGGGCCTCCGTCGAGCCGACCAGCCGGTCCAGCCCTGGAGCAGTGCCGTTCCTCGACGGAGAGGACGTTCGATGTCCCCCGAGGTACCCCCACCGACCCGACGCGCAGTACTGCGGGCAGGCGCCTGCGGTCTGCTGGGCGCCGCGGTCGGAGGCTGCGGGTTCATGCCCGCGAAAAGGCCCGACGCACAGGAACTCGCCCCCGTGAAGGCGCGCGTCGACGGCGATCTCGTCTACTTCAACTGGGCCGACTTCGTCGACCCGTCCGTGTTCAAGGGCTTCGAGAAGGAGTACGGCGTCAGGGTCGTCCAGTCGAACTTCGACTCGATGGAGGGCATGGTCGCCAAGCTCAACGCGGGCAACCGCTACGACATCGTCTTCCCCACCGCCAAATGGGCCCAGCGCCTGGTCCGCGGGGGCCGGCTGCGCCGTATCGACCACTCCGAACTGTCCAACTCCCCCGCCGTGTTCGGCAGGTACTCGTACTTCGCCGACCCCTGGTACGACCCCGGCTCCGCGCACACCGTCCCCTTCACCGCGTACAAGACCGGCATCGGCTGGCGCCGCGACCGGATCGGTGAACTGACCGGCTCCTGGAGGGACTTGTGGAGCGACAAGGTCAAGGGGAAGGTCTTCCTGCTCGACGACCGCGACGAGGTTCTCGGCATGGGCGCCCTCGCACTCGGCCTGGGCGTCAGCACCGGCGACCGGGGCGACCTGGACCGCATCACCTCCCTGCTGGGCAGCCTGCGCCCGCGGCTGCGCGGCTTCTCCAGCGACAGCTACAACAACCTCCTCAACGGCAACGCCCTGATGACGCAGGCGTGGAGCGGCGACATGGCCGCCATGCTCAACCAGGCCAAGGACCCCTCGGTGTTCGGCTTCGAGGCCCCCAAGGAGGGCACGCCGATCAACTCCGACTGCTACGCCATCCCGTGGAACGCCCCCCACCCCGGCACCGCGATGCTCTTCATCGACTACATGCTGCGGCCGGAGAACGTGAAGAAGAACATCGAGTACATCGGCTACCCGATGCCGGTGGCCGGCTCCGAGAAGGTCTACGCCGAGCTGGTCAAACCGTTCCCCGAGTGCCTCGTCACCGAGGACGACCTGAAGGCGGACCTGTTCTTCCGCAACGGCTCGCGCGCCGCGGAGGACGCCCGCGACACGGCCTGGACCCATGTGAAGGCGGGCTGAGCCATGGCACTGCTGCGACACACCTCACGCACCCGCCGCCGCGACACCGGCAACCGGATGTGGATCTGGTTCATGCTGCCGGGCACCCTGTGGATGACCGGCTTCCTGATCGCCTCGCTGGCGCTCGTCGCCGTCCTCGCGGTCGGCACCACCGACGAACTGGGCAACCCCCGCTTCGGTTTCGACCTGTCCGGCGTGCGCGCCCTCGCCGACCCCGCCTACACCGAGGTCCTCGCCCGCTCCCTCGGCTACGCCCTGCTGACCTGCGCGATCTGCCTGCTGATCGCCTACCCGGTGGCGTACACGATCGCCCTGTACGGCGGCCGCTACAAGCACGCGCTGATCGCCGCGATCGTCGTGCCGTTCTTCGCCAACTACCTGGTGCGGATGTACGGCTGGTCGGTGGTCCTCTCGGACGACGGACCGGTGCTGCGCAGCCTGCGCGCCATCGGACTGGCCGGCTCCGGCACGAAGATCCTCAACACCGGTGTCGGCGTGGTCGCGGGTCTCGTCTACGGATTCGTCGTCTTCATGATCATCCCGCTGTACGCGGCCCTGGAACGTCTCGACGTCTCCCTCATCGAGGCCGGCCGCGACCTGTACGGCGGCCCGGTCCGCACCTTCTTCTTCGTCACCCTGCCCGCCACCCGGCAGGGCGCGGCGGCCGGGCTCGTCCTCGTCTTCCTGCCCGCCATGGGCGACTTCGTCAGCGCACAACTGATGGGCGGCCCGGACCAGATCATGATCGGCAACCTCATCCAGGACAAGTTCTTCCAGGGCCAGAACTGGCCGCTGGGTTCCGCGCTCACCATGCTGCTGATGCTGGTGCTGCTGATCGGGATGTTCGGCTATCTGCGGCGCACCCGCAAGGACGAGGCGGAGGCCCGCCGATGACCATGGTCAAGCTGCCCGCCGCCACCGCACCGGCCCGCCCGGCCGCCAAGTCCCGCGCCCGACGCGGACGCGCCGACCGCAGACCGCGCATCCTCATCGCCGTCACGGCGCTCTTCTTCGCCCTGCTCTACCTGCCCATCGGCGTCGTGGCGCTGTTCTCCTTCAACTCCAAGAAGTCCCTGACCGTCTTCGGCGGATTCAGCCTGCGCTGGTACCGCGCCTTCGTCCACGACGACGTCCTCATCGCGTCGTTGACCACCAGCCTGCGCATCTCCCTGGTGGCGATGGCCGGTTCGGTCGTCCTGGGAGTGGCACTCGCGCTCGGCCTGGTCCGCTGCCGCACCCGGCTCGGCTCACTGGCCGGCCTGGTCATGCTGGTGCCGCTGATCACGCCGGAGATCGTCACCGGCGTCGCCTCGATGCTGCTGTTCAAGGGCCTGGGCATCGCCCTGTCCACCGGCACGGTGATGCTCGCCGAGATCACCTTCTCGATCTCCTACGTCACCGTCATCCTCCGCTCCCGGGTCGCCGCCCTGAACCCCGAGGTGGAGGAGGCCGCGATGGACCTCGGCGCCACCCGCTGGCAGGCGGTCCGGCTGGTGACCCTGCCGGCCCTGCTGCCCGCGGTGCTCGCCTCCGCCGTACTGATCTTCGCGCTGGTCTTCGACGACTTCGTGCTCGCCTACTTCACCACCGGCGTCGACCCGCAGCCGCTGTCGGTGCGGATCTACTCGGCGATCCGCTTCGGGGTGCAGCCCACCATCAACGCGGTCGGCACGCTGATGCTCGCCGGCTCCATCGCGCTGATCGCCCTGGCCCTGTTCATCCCGCGCCTCTTCGGCCGCCGCGGCGGCCTCGACATCCTCTCCGGGGAGTGACCCTCATGGACGCGACGACCCCCGCCGTCCGGCTCGACGGCGTCTCCAAGCAGTTCGGTGACTCCTACGCCGTCCACCACCTCGACCTCGACATCGAGGCCGGCCACTTCTTCTCCCTGCTGGGCCCCTCCGGCTGCGGCAAGACCACCTCGCTGCGCATGATCGGCGGGTTCAGCGACCCCACCGAGGGCTCGGTGCTGCTGGCCGGCGAGGACGTGACGCACCTTCCGCCGAACCGGCGCAACGTCAACACCGTCTTCCAGAGCTACGCCCTCTTCGACCACCTCAGCGTCACCGACAACGTCGGCTTCGGACTGAAGCGCAAGGGCGTCGCCAAGCCGGAGATACGCCAACGCGTCGGCGAGATGCTGGAGTTGGTGCAGCTCGAGGGCCTCGCCGAGCGCAGGCCCCGCACCCTCTCCGGCGGCCAGCGCCAGCGCGTCGCCCTCGCCCGCGCGCTCGTCAACCGGCCCGCCGTACTGCTCCTCGACGAGCCGCTGGCGGCCCTCGACCTGAAGCTGCGCCGCCAGATGCAGGTGGAGCTCAAGCAGATCCAGCGCGAGGTCGGCATCACCTTCGTCTTCGTCACCCACGACCAGGACGAGGCGCTGACCATGTCCGACCGGATCGCCGTGATGAACGACGGCCGCATCGAGCAGTGCGGCACCCCCGAGGACATCTACGAGCACCCCGCCAGCCGCTTTGTCGCCTCCTTCATGGGTACCTCCAACCTGATGACCGGCACGTACCGGGACGGCCAGGTCGCCCTGGAGCAGGGCCCCGCCCTGCCCGTCGGCCCCCGGTCCGAGATCAGCGACGGCGCCGCGGTCAGCGTGTCCGTACGCCCGGAGAAGATCTGGCTGTCCGACTTCGAACCGGGCATGTCGAAGCTGAGCGGACAACTCCGCGAAACCGTCTACAGCGGCCCGACCACGACCTATCTGATCGAACTCGCCCCCGGCGTCACGCTGTCGGTGCTGGAGCAGAACACCGACCGCGCCCGTATGGAGGACCGCTGGAGCGGCGGCGAGACGGTGGAGTTCGGCTGGCGTCCCGAGCACTGCCTGGTCCTGGCCTGAGCCACCCCCTGATCGAAAGCGATACCCATGCATCACGACGTGATCGTGCTCGGCGCCGGTCTCGCCGGGCTCTCCGCCGCCCGCGACCTGGCGGCCGCCGGCGCCGACGTGCTCGTCCTGGAGGCCCGGGACCGCGTCGGCGGCCGGGTCGAGCAGACCCGTACCCCGGACGGCCGTACCGTCCAACTCGGCGGCGAAGTGGTCGGCCAGGGGCACACCGCCTACCTCCAACTCGCCAAGGAACTCGGCCTGGACCTGGTGCCCAGCTATGTCGCCGAGCCCGGCCGCATGACCCGGGCCACGCCGGAGGGGCTCTCGGCGGGCGATCCGCCGCACTGGTTCGGTCCCGGCGACACGGCCCAACACGCAGTGCTCAGTGCGGAGTTCGGCGCGCTAACCGCCACGGTCGACCCCGACGACCCCTGGTCGCATCCGGACGCGGCCGCCCTGGACCGCCTCTCCGTCGCCGGCTGGCTCCGCTCCCGGCGGGCCTCCCCCGCGGTGGTGCGCCTGTGGGACATCGGCCAACTCGCCCTGGCCGGCGGCTCCTACGAGCGGATCTCCCTGCTGGCGGCCCTGCGCAAGAGCGCCGCGGTGCCCGGTTCGGGCACGGGCGACTACGACTACGACGACTGGGAGGGACTGCGCCTGGCCGAGGGGTCGGCGACACTCGCCGAGGTCATGGGGCGCGAACTGGGCCCGCGCGTCCGGCTCGGCGCGCCCGTCGCCGCGATCGGCATCCGCCCCGGCCGGTGCACCGTGCGCCTGGCCACCGGGGAGATCCGCACCGCGGGGGCCGTGGTGAGCGCCCTGCCGGTGGGACCGCTGCGGTCGGTCGCCGTCACCGGTGTGAGCGACGCCCGCATCGCCTCACTGCACCGTCAACGCCAGGCCGTCGCGGCGAAGTTCGCGGCCGTCTACCGCGATCCGTTCTGGCGCGCCGACGATCTGAACGGCCTCTCGGAGTCCGAGGGCGTCCTGGGCAGCACCTGGCCGCAGGGCGAGGGCATCCTGTCGGCGCTCGTCCCTCCCGAGCGCTACGGCGTCCTGCTGGGCACCCCGTCCCAGCTGCGCATCCCCGAACTCCTGGCCGAGGTGACGGCCATGTTCGGCGACGAGGCGCTCCGCCCGACCGCCTGCCATCTGCGGCTGTGGGGCAGCGACCCGTGGACCCAGGGCTACGTCACCCAGTGGCCGCCGGGCGAGGTGATGGCGGTCGGCCCCCTGCACGGCACCCATGAACCGCCGTTCTACGTCTGCGGTTCCGACCAGTGGGTCGCCGGATACATGGAGGGCGCCGTCCGCACCGGCCGCGCCGCCGCCGAGGAGGCACTGCGCCGTGGCTGACAGCCTCAACCACATCAACGGCGAAGAGGTGCCGGCCGCCTCCCGCCTCACCCGGTCGCTCATCGACCCCGCCGCCGGCCGCCCGCACGGGACGGCCCCGCTCTCCGGCCCCGAGGACGTGGACGCGGCCTGCCGCGCCGCCCAGGCGGCCTTTCCCGGCTGGGCGGCCACGCCTCCCGGACACCGGCAGTCGGCGTTGCTGCGCACGGCGGACGCCGTGGAGCGTGCGGCGGAGGCCCTGGCGGATGCCGAGGTGACGGACACGGGGAAGCCACGCGCGCTGTTCCTCACGGACGAACTCCCCGCGATCGTGGACGTGTTGCGGTATTTCGCGGGAGCTGCCCGCAACCTGCCGGGCGCGGCGGCGGCCGAGTACACACCGGGCCGTACGTCGATCCTGCGCCGTGAGCCGGTCGGCGTCTGCGCGCAGATCACGCCGTGGAACTACCCGCTGATGATGGCCGTGTGGAAGGTCGCGCCCGCGCTGGCCGCGGGCAACACGGTCGTCCTCAAACCGTCCGACTCCACACCGTCGTCGGCCGTGCTCCTCGCCCGGCTGGCCGCCGAGCACCTGCCGCCCGGTGTGCTGAACGTCGTGTGCGGCGACCGCGATACGGGCCGCTCGCTCGTCGCCCACCCTCTGGTCCGGCTGGTGGCCGTCACGGGAAGCGTCCGCGCGGGGCAGGAGATCGCCGCCGCCGCGGCGGCGGACCTGAAGCGGCTCCACCTCGAACTGGGCGGCAACGCACCGGTGCTGATCCACGAGGACGCCGATCTCGACGACGCCGTGGAGCAGTTGTCGTCCCTCGCCTTCTACAACGCGGGCCAGGACTGCACGGCCGCCACCCGGATCCTGGTCCACCACCGGATCCACGACACGTTCCTGTCCGCCTTCGCCGAGCGCGCCGCCGGGCGCCGGCCCGGAGTGCCGGACGACGGCTACGCAGACTTCGGTCCACTGGCCAGCGCGTCCCAACTGGCCACCGTACGCGGGATGCTGGAGCGGCTGCCGGTGCATGCGGAGGTCGTCGCGGGTGGTGCGGCGCTCCCCCGGCCCGGTTACTTCCACCAGGCCACGGTGGTCGCGGGGGTGCGGCAGCAGGACGAGATCGTGCAGGGTGAGGTGTTCGGGCCGGTCGTCACCGTCCAGCCCTTCGCCGACGAGTCCGAGGCGTTCCGTCTGGCCAACGGCGTCCCGCAGGGGCTCGCCGCGAGCGTGTGGACGCGTGACCACGACCGTGCGATGCGGGCGAGCCGTGCGCTGGACACCGGCATCGTCTGGGTCAACACCCATGGCACGACGGTGTCGGAGATGCCGCACGGCGGCGTGCGCCACTCCGGCCACGGCAGCGACCTGTCCCTGACCGGCCTGCTCGACTACACCCAGGTCAAGCACGTCATGCTGTAGCGGCCGCCACGGGGGTCAGAGCTTCGCGCCGAAGTCCTGTGTCCACCAGGGGCCGCCCGAGCCCTTGTGGACCCCCACGCCGATGTCCTTGAACGAGCAGTTGAGGATGTTGGCCCGGTGACCGGGGCTGTTCATCCAGGACTCCATCACCGCGGCCGCGGTCTGCTGGCCCTGGGCGATGTTCTCGCCGTACGTGGACCACTTGTACCCCGCGGCGGTGATGCGCTGCCCGGGGTCGGCGCCGTCCGGGTTGGTGTGGTCGAAGAAGCCTCGGGCGGCCATGTCGTCGGAGTGGCCCTGCGCGGCCTTCTCCAGTTGCGGGTCCTCGGTGAGCGCACCGCAACCGGCCTTCGCCCGTTCCTGGTTCACCAGCGCGACGACCTGGGCGACGGTGCCCGACGGCGTGGACGTCACCTGCGGCGCGGCGAGCGGACTCCTGGTGGGGGTGGCGGACGGCCGAGGCGCCGGCACGGTCTTCTTCGCCGGGTGCGTGGTCCTGGTGACCTTCTTGGTCGTCCTGGACGCGGAGGGCGACGGGGATATGGAGTCTGTCGGCGAGGTCCCGGCGGTGCTCGATTCCGACAGGTCCGCGACGGGAGCGTCCGCGGCCCGTTCGGCGGTCGTCCCCCCGGTGGCTCCGGTTCCGTTGTCCGTGCCGGAGTACCAGAGGCCGCCGCCCGCCACACAGGCCACGACGACCGCCCCGCCGACGGCCCGGCGCCGGTTGCGACGGCGGCGGCGCGCCTCGCTCCGCGAAACGGTCCCGCCGCGCCCGGCAACGTGTCCGCCGTGACCCGGCGAGGCGGCGGCGCGGGTCGCCGGACCGCCGACGGCCATTCCGGCCTCGGCCATCCCGACGCACGCGGCGCGCACGCTCTCCCGCAGAGACGGTGTCACGGCGACGAGCGCCAGCCCGGCCAGCAGTCCTTCCGCGGGCATCAGTCCGCTCCACAGCCCGGAGCAGCGCACGCAGCCGCGGGCGTGCCGGGCTATTCGCTTGCGCCACAGCGCCGAGGCCCGGCCGTCCCAGGTGGCGAGCATGCCGCGCAGTTCCTCGCACGGCGGCTGCGCGTCGAGTGCACGCACGACCACACGGGCCGCCTCGAGCTGCGCCTTCATCCGCTGCACCCGTACGGCGGTGTGCTGCGGCGACAGTTCCAGGGCCGCGGCGACCTCGGGGCGGGTCAGCTCGCCGGCGCACTCCAGCCACCACAGCGAGAGCAGTCCCCGGTCGTCCGGCTCCAGCCAGCGCGTGGCGCGCGCGGTCTCCTGGCGCTGGCCCGAGAGCTGGAGCCGCACCATGGTCAGGTCCACGAAGTCGGCGCCCGGATCGGCGAGCTCCGCGGCCTCCTCCACCCCGCCCGTCGCGAGCCGGCGGTCCTGCCAGTGCTTGCGGACCTCGTTCATGGCGATCGCCACGAGCCAGGAGCGGAAGCTCTCGGGGGTGCGCAGCCCGCCGAGAGCCTCCAGTGCCCGCAGCATGGTCTCCTGGACCACGTCGTCAACGTCGGCCGAGCCGTTCAGCGCCCGGCCCACGATGTTGTAGACGAGCGGGAGATACGCACTGACCAGGGCGTCCTGAGCCTCCGGATCGCCCCCTCGGGCGGCGGCCACCAGGGCGGCCGGCTCCACCGTGCGCTGTGTACTCATGAAAGCTTCCCGTCCTCGACGTCGAACGATCCTGCCCGATACCTGGGAGACCGTTCGGTGGGTCCCGGATAACAGTTCTTCGGACAGGTGCGCCAAGAGACATGGGTGGGACGTGTGTTGTCCCAGTTCAGAGTGTGAAACGACGGCATGGAGGTGTGGCGAGCGTCACAGCCGCGCGCCTACGTCACCCGGGTGGCGGACCGACCGCGGTCAGGCGGTGTCCCCGGGGTGGGAGCACAGGCCGCCGCGGAAGTTGCTGTCGTACCAGGCGCCCGTGGCGTCGTAGTCCAGGATGGTGCGGCCCGGGCCGACGCAGCGGTGGTAGTCGCCCCGGGCCCACCGCGTCACCTGGATCCAGACGTTGGTGTCCGTCGCGCAGTGCTCGTAGGACGCGCGCCCGTCGTTGCCGCCGGCCTCGTTCCAGCCGCAGTTCTGCAGCTTCGCGGACTGCGAGGCGGCAGGCGCGGAGCCCGCGCTCGCGGGCTCCGCCATCGCTCCGGCCAGCGCACCGGCCGCCGCGACAGCGACGAGCACACCGGCCAGCCGGCCACGGCGGGAACGGCGCTGCCGGGCCACGACGGAGTCTTCGTTTGCAGGCATGTCGGCTTCCCTTCGACGTGGAAGCCCAGGTCAGGCCTCCCGTGCCCACCAAAGTGCCAACACGCGATATGTCCCGTCCACACCATTCGACGGCAATCGAATGGACAGGCACGGACAGGCGTCAGCACCCGCCTCGCCGTGAGCGCGGCCGGCTACTCGGGCCAGTCCGAGTCCTTGATGACCTCCACGAAGTCGCCGCGTACGAAGCCGGGCGCGAAGTGGGCCAGGACGTCCGCCTTGACGTTGCCGAACGTCGTGCCGGGCCGGTCCTTGATGCCCTCGGTGAAGGCGGCGAGGATCCGGTTCTTGAAGTCGGGGCGGGGGTGGGCCGCGACGACGGCCGCGCGCTGCTCGTCGGAGACGGCGCGGTAGCCGATACCCAGCACGTCCAGCTCCACCCCGCGCGTCACCAGGGCCACCTCGGGCGCCATGTGCAGAGGGATCTCCGGCGTGGTGTGCAGGGCGATCGCCGTCCAGACGCGCTCGGCCTGCTCGCCGGTGACGCCATGGCTCTCCAGGAAGCGGCGGGCCTCGTCGGCGCCGTCGATCTCGAAACGCTGGTCGGTACGCCGGAAACGCCCGGTCAGCCCCAGGTCGTGGAACATCGCGCCGACGTAGAGGAGTTCGGGGTCGAAGCGCAGCCCCTGCTCCCTGCCGCGCAGCGAGCCGAACAGGAAGACCCGCCGGGAGTGGTCGAACAGCAGTGGTTCGGCGACTTCCCTTACGAGCTCGGTCGCCTCCCGGGCCAGTGCGCTGTCCGGGATCGGTATGCCCGCGATCGATTCGCTCATGATGTCCGCCTTCCACTGCCTGCCGGATCGGTTACCTCCTTCAGATTCGCCGGGTGTCCTATGCTGACGCCATGTCCTTCCTGCCGTGCGACCCACAGATTCAGACATGACGCACCGGGTCGCCTTTCTGGCATTCGACGGGGTGACGCTGCTCGACGTCAGCGGCCCCCTGGAGGTGCTGCACCAGGCGGGGCGCCTGGGACACTCCTACACGCCCGTCCTGGTCTCTCCCCGGGGCGGCGACGTCACGGCCTCCTCGGGCCCGGCGCTGGCGCGGACCGTCGCGGCGGCCGACGCCGGGCCTATCGACACGCTCGTGGTCGCCGGGGCCGACGTGCTCGCCGAGCAGCCGCCGGACGGGGACCTGCTGGCGGCGGCAGCGCTGCTCGCCGGGCGGGCGCAGCGGGTGGCGTCGGTGTGCAGCGGCGCGTTCGTCCTGGCCGAGCTGGGCCTGCTCGACGGTCGGCGGGCGACCACGCACTGGCGGCACGCCGAGACGCTCGCCCGGCGCTACCCGCGGGTCGAGGTCGAGCCCGACGCCCTGCACATCCAGGACGGCCGGTACCTCACCTCCGCGGGCATCAGCGCCGGCATCGACCTGGCCCTCGCACTGGTCGAGGACGACCACGGAGCGGACGCGGCCCGGGAGGCCGCCCGCGAGCTGGTCGTCTTCATGCAACGCCCGGGCGGGCAGTCCCAGTTCTCCACGGCCCTGGAAACCCCGCCCGCCCGCAGCGATGTGCTGGGCCGGCTGATCGCATCCGTACTCGCCGATCCGGCCGCCGACCACAGCCTGCCCGCCATGGCCTCGTCCGCCGCCGTCAGCACCCGGCATCTGGCGCGGCTGTTCCAGACCGAGTTGAACACCACGCCCGCGCGCTGGGTCGAGCGCGTCCGACTCGACCGCGCGCGGCAACTCCTGCTCGACGGGCACAGCGTGACGGCGGCGGCCCGGCGCAGCGGGCTCGGCAGCGACGAGACGCTGCGCCGCACCTTCGCCCGCCACCTGGGCACCACCCCGACCGAATACCGCAGACGCTTCGCGACGACGCGCCCGCAGGACTCGCAGAACTCGCGGGACTAGAGACGCCCGGACCTCGGCGACTCAACACCCGTCCGATGCAGGGTAGTTACACCACCCCGAGGTCGAGCATCGTGTCGGCGACCTTGACGAAGCCCGCGATGTTCGCGCCGGCGACGTAGTTGCCCGGGACCCCGTACTCCTCGGCAGTCGCCCGGCAGGTGGTGTGGATGCCGGCCATGATGGCGGCCAGCCTGCGGTCGGTGTCCTCGAAGGTCCACGCGTCGCGGGCGGCGTTCTGCCGCATCTCCAGGGCCGAGGTGGCCACACCTCCGGCGTTGACGGCCTTGCCGGGCCCGAAGGCGACGCCCGCGTCCCGCAACTGCCGTACGGCCTCGGGGGTTGCGGGCATGTTGGCACCCTCGGCGACCGCGATCACGCCGTGGGCGAGCAGGGTGCGCGCGGCGCCGTCGTCGAGTTCGTTCTGCGTGGCGCAGGGCAGCGCGACGGAGCACGGCACGTCCCAGACGGAACCGCCCTCGACGTACCGGGCCCGGGTCATGGTCTGCGCGTACTCCTTGATCCGGCCGCGGCGAACCTCCTTGATCTCCTTGACCAGTTGGACGTCGATGCCCGCCTCGTCGACCACGTAGCCACCGGAGTCGGACATCGCGACGACCCTCGCGCCGAGTTCCTGCGCCTTCCGCGCGGCGTAGATCGCGACGTTCCCGGAGCCGGAGACGACGACGCGCCGGCCGTCGAGGTCCTGGCCACGGGCGGCGAGCATCTCGCGGACGAAGTAGACGGTGCCGTATCCGGTGGCCTCGGTGCGGACGTGGGAGCCGCCCCAGTTCAGGCCCTTGCCGGTGAGCACGCCGGACTCGTAGCGGTTGGTGATGCGCTTGTACTGGCCGAAGAGATAGCCGATCTCGCGGGTGCCGACGCCGATGTCGCCGGCCGGCACGTCGGTGTGCTCGCCGAGGTGCCGGTGCAGTTCGGTCATGAACGACTGGCAGAACCGCATGATCTCGCCGTCCGAGCGGCCCTTGGGATCGAAGTCCGCGCCGCCCTTGCCGCCGCCGATGGGAAGGCCGGTCAGTGCGTTCTTGAAGATCTGCTCGAAGCCGAGGAACTTCACGATGCCGAGGTTGACGGAGGGGTGGAAGCGCAGGCCGCCTTTGTACGGCCCCAGTGCGGAGCTGAACTCCACGCGGAAGCCCCGGTTGACCTGCACCCGGCCGCCGTCGTCGACCCACGGAACGCGGAAGACGATCTGCCGCTCCGGCTCACACAGCCGCTCGAGCACGCGGTGCTGGGCGTACTCGGAGTGGCGGACCAGGACCGGTTCCAGGGACTCCAGCACCTCGCGGGCGGCCTGATGGAACTCGGCCTGCGCGGGATCCCGGGCCTGGACGGCCGCGAAGACCTGGGCGGTCAGGCGCAGGTCCGCGGGCGCTGTGTGCTGGACGGTCATGGACGTACCTCCTTGTACGGCGTGGCACGTTCATGTACGGAAGATCGCAGGGCCGCTACTCAGCGGACGCTCCGGGCGCCGCCGTTGGAACACTGCCGTCGGCACCGGTCCGCTCCACGGTGCCGACGGCAGTAGCCTTTGCCGGTCGCCGGGTCAGCGGCCCCAGCGGTAGGTGGCGAAGGAACCGGCCGGCACGGTCGCCACGAACTTCTGGCCGCCGACGACGATGCGGACCGTGCGGTCCGTGGCGGTGCTGTTGCCGAGGACGGCGACGTAACGGCCCTTGCCGGAGCGGTAGATGACGTTGCTGACGCCGTTCTGCGCGGCGCTGGACTCCAGGCGCACATCGCCGGGCGACAGATACTTCGCGAACTGCCCGATCCCGTACAGCTCGTCGCGGACCGTGAAGTCCTTCGTGTCCGTGTGCACCGTCACCAGGCGGTTCGGCCACTTGGTGGTGGCGGCGACCTGGTTCCAGTCGATGTTGTTGTCCCGGGCGGGGGTCCAGTGCAGCGTGCCGCCGTCCTGGTCGGTGGTCTGGGCCCACAGGATGTAGGAACCGGCGTCGAGCCGGAAGTAGTCGAGGACGGTCGACGGCGACAGGTCGCTCGTCTCCGTCATCTGGACCGGCTTGCCCGTCTGCTCGTAGGCGTCGCGCATGACGGTCGGGTCGCCCCAGTAGGGGTGGAAGGCGACGGCGTCGGCCGCGTCGCGGACCTGCTTGCCCGTCACCGAGCCGTCCGGGGCGTCGTCGAAGATGCGGTGGTAGTTCTTGGTGGCCGTGCTGTTGGGGTCGCGCCAGTCCCAGAAGTTGAAGTCGTGTACGTAGAGCTGGGTGTCGAGGCGGGCGGAGCGGAACTCCCGTTTCATCGCGAGCGCCAGCTTCTGCTGCTGGGCGACGCTGATGTCCATGGCCGGGTAGACGACGTCCATGCCGGGCTCGTTCAGCAGGGTCAGCGCGTCGACGTGGACGCCGTGCCGGGCGTACGCCTGGACGAACTTGACGTAGTAGCGCGCGAACACGTCGACGCAGTCGTCCCGCAACTTGCCGACCTGGTAGTAGTCGGTGCTGCTCCCGGGCTTGAGCGCGACCTCGCCGGTGAACCGGTTGTTGGTCTTCATCCAGGCCGGTGCGCTCCACGCCGAGGCGAAGAACGTGGCGTGCGGGTTGTAGCGCTGGATGAGCTTGATCGTGTCGATGATGTGCAGGTCGACGTCCCGCCGGATCGAGAAGTGCTTCAGGCCGAAGTCTTCGGTGACGCCCGCCGGCAGGTCGTCCTCAGACCAGAACGGCAGGTGCTCGATGAGGTCGGGGCTGCCGATGGTCAGCCGGAACCGGTCAAGTCCCGCTCCGTGCTTGGGGTCCACGAGCAACCGGACGGCCTCCGCCCGCTCGGCGGGGGTGAGCTTCCAGAGGTTGGACACGCTCGTCTCGTCCAGGGAGAAGCCAACCCCCGTGTATTTCTGCCGAGTTGCGCTGGGGTCGGCGACCACGGTGGCATCGACCGGGCCGCTGGAGTCACCGCCCGTGCGCACGACTGGCAGCGGCTGCCATGCCTGCGTGCCGCCGGTGGAGTACGTGCCGGTCACGACCTGGCCGTGCCCGCCCCGCTCCTCCGCGTCCCGGTCCGCGTGCGCGGCCGGTCCCGTGGCGACGAGCAAGGACAGTGTCGTGGCCGCGACGGCCGCGATTGCGGTGAAGCTACGTCTCACAGCTGCTCCTGGACTCTCGGGGGGGGCGGGGCCATGGGCTGCGGAGAGATCCAAGCAATATCTGTGATGTTAAGTCAAGGCATGAAGAAAGGCTTGGTGCAAGGGAGTTGGCGCCCTCAGAAAGCGGAGTTGGCGAACCAGTCGGCCAGCAACTGCTCGTCCCCCTCGCGGGCGAAAGCGTCCCCTTCGCAGGTCAGACGGCCGTAGACGAGGAGGAGCAGATCGGCCGCCGATCCTCTGACGGTCACGTCGGCGGTGCTCGCGGCCGTCAGAGCCGTGTCCAGCCCGAAGCCGTCGGGCCGCAGGCGGACGCGCCAGGCATCGTCTCCGTCGGTCGTACGGAAGAGGATGGTCCTGTCGGGACCGCGCAGGTTGGCCACCTTGGGGGCGAAGAAGCCGGCAAAGGGCAGGTTGACGAGGAACTCGTCGATCCCGTCGACGGCGAGTGCGCGCTCGACGACGGGCCGGCGGCCGAGTGCCAGTTCGGCGTCCATCCGGTGCAGCAGTGTCTCGAAGAGCATGCGGCGTACCCAGAAGCGGGCGTGCTGGTCGGCGCCCCAGGCCCACATCGGCAGGTTCGGGTCGGTGGCCGCGAACACGCCCTCGGCCACCGTCGCGCTCTCTGCCAGCCAGCCGGCGTATCCGTCCTCCTGCTCCGGGAGCATCAGGTCGACCTCGCGTGTGCGCGGCGGTTCCTGGATACGCGCCCTCAACAGGACCGAGAACCAGCGCTGGACGCTGCCGGTGTGCCTGATCAGGTCGGCGAGCGTCCAGCCGGGGCAGCTGGGTACCGCGGCGGCCGGGTCGGCGTCCTGGACCGCCGCGACGAACCGGGCGCTCTCCGCCGCGACCGCCGTACGGTGATCGACCGTTGGGGCCACGGGTGCGTGGCCGGAGTTCTGGTGGGTGCTCATCGCGACATGCCTTTCGGGGAAGCTGCGGGGTCGGCCGTACGGCGGTCGAGGACTGCGGACCGCCGTCAGGTCAGCTCGAGGACCAGCTTGCCTACGTTCTCACCGCGGAAGAGCATGTTCAGCGTCTCGGGGAAGTCGTCCACGGTCCCCCTCACCACGTGCTCCTTGACCTTGACGCGGCCGTCGGCGATCCAGGCGGAGAGGTCCCTGGCCGCCTCGGGATAGCACTCGGCGTAGTCGAAGACGACGAAGCCCTCCATCCGTGCGCGGCGCACCAGCAGGGTCAGGTAGTTCGAAGGCCCCTTGACCGGGGCGGCGTTGTTGTACTGGCTGATCGCACCGCAGATCACGACGCGCGCATGCATCGACAGCCGGGTCAGGACGGCGTCGAGAACGTCGCCTCCCACGTTGTCGAAGTAGACGTCGACGCCGTCGGGGGCGTGCCGGCGCAGCGCCGTCCTGATGTCGTCGGCGCGGTAGTCGATCGCGGCGTCGAATCCCAGCTCGTCGGTGAGCAGCGCGCACTTCTCCCGGCCTCCGGCGATGCCCACCACCCGGCAGCCCTTGGCCTTCGCGATCTGCCCCACGATGGTGCCGACGGCACCGGCCGCGCCCGACACCACGACGGTCTCACCGTCCTTGAGCGCGCCGACGTCCAGCAGCCCGAAGTAGGCGGTCATGCCGGGCATGCCCAGGGCGCCCAGAAAGGTCGAGGGTGGGGCGAGCGAGGTGTCGATCTTCAGCGCGCCCCGGCCGTCGGAGATCACATGCTCCTGGACGCCGAACATGCCGACCACGTGGTCACCGGGCTGGAAGCCGGGATGGTTCGACGCGGTGACTTCGACGACGGATCCGGCCCGCATCACCTCACCGATGCCCACCGGCGGCAGGTAGGAGGGGCGGTCGTCCAGCCAGCCCCGCATGGCCGGGTCCAGGGAGACGACGCGTGTCCGGCCTGCGAACTTTCCCGGGCCCGGTTCCTCCACGGGCCCGGAACAGTGCTGCCAGTCATCCGCTTTCGCCTCTCCCACGGGGCGGGCTGCCAGACGGATCTGGCGGTTGGTCGCAGACATCGCGCCTCCTGTCGTTCGAAGCCTCGCTGCAGGGTACCGACCAGTCGGTATGAGGGGGTCGTGAGGTTGCCCACACCCCGGTCGGCGACGCGCGGCGCGACCGGGGGTGCAGGGGTCAGTGGGTCGGGGCCTGTCGGCCGGTCCTGCCCTTGCGGTCCCGCTCGTGCAGCAGTCGCGCGGTCCGCTCGGACACCGGAGCGGCCAGCAGCGCGGTGACCAGGTCGACCAGCCGGCTGGTGAACAACCGGTCGTCCCTGCGGGGGCGGGCGGCGGCCCGCGCGGCGAGTTCGGCGTGGCAGAAGCGCATGGCGGTGAAGCGGGTGTGGAACACCGCGCTCGACTCCGGCGCCAGCAGCGGTTCCACCAGGCGCCGCCAGGGATGGATGCTCGACCCCTTCGTCACGACCACCTCGACCAGGGGCTCGGGACGGTTCAGCAGTTCGGCCACGACCTGCAGGAACGCGCGCCCGCCGTCGGGATCGGCGAGCTTCGCGGCGGCCGGCAGCACCAGCGCGGCGGCGAGCGCTCGAAGATCGGCCGCGCCTTCGTCCTCGTACTGCTGCAGCAGTGCTTCCCGCTGGGCGTCCACCGCCGGAAGGTGCTTGTCGAGTACGGCCCGCAGCAGCCCCGCCCGGTCGCCGAAGTGGTACTGCAGGGCCATCGCGTTGCGCTGGCCCGCGGCCCGCTTGATCTCGTTGAGCGACGCACCGTCGACGCCCTTCGCCGCGAACAACTGCTCGGCGGCCCGGATGAGCGTGGCGCGGGTGTCGCCGGCCTTCCGGCTCCGAGGCGACGTGGCCTGCGTCTCATGTGCTGTCACGGACGCCCATGCTAGCGTCGCCACGCCCCAGTAAGACGTGTGCATTAATCATTGATACGAGCGCATTTGGCGCGGTGCGGGAGTCGATCCAGTGAAGGCACTCACCTACCACGGCCCCCACGACATCCGGTACGAGGATGTCCCCCACCCGGCCGTCACCAGCCCCACCGACGCGGTCGTCCAGGTCACCACGGCCGGCATCTGCGGCAGTGACCTGCACATCTACGGCGGCCACGGGTTCAGTCCGGAGACCGGTTACACGCCGGGCCACGAGTGCGTCGGCGTGGTCGTCGACACCGGCGGCCAGGTCACCCGCTTCCGTCCCGGCGACCGGGTCCTGGTTCCCGCCTCGGTGGGCTGCACCCTGTGCGGAACCTGCGCGAAGGGCCTCACCGCCAGGTGCGAGCGAGCCCGTACCCCGACGGACCTCTGCTACGGAGTGAGCCCGCGCATACCGGGCAGCCAGGCCCAGGCTCTTGCCGTGCCCCACGCCGAGGTCAACCTGGTCCACCTGCCCGAAGGCGTCTCCGACGAGGCCGCTGTCGTGCTGACGGACAACGCCCCCACGGCCTGGTACGGCTGCCGCCGAGCCCGCATCCGGCCCGGCGAAACGGTTCTGGTCATCGGCCTGGGCCCGGTCGGCCTCATGGCCGCGCAATCCGCCTTCGCCATGGGTGCCGCCCGGGTGCTGGGCGTGGACCTGGTCGCGGAGCGTCGCGCCTTCGCCGCCACCCTGGGCGTCGAGCCGGTCGAGGGCGACGACGCGCGAGCGGCCGTACGGGAGATGACGGCGGGACGCGGACCGGACGCCGTGGTGGAGGCCGTCGGCTCGGACGCCACCATCGAGCTGGCCCTCAAAGCCGTCCGGCAGGCGGGACGGGTCAGCGTCATCGGCGTCAGCCAGAACAAGGCCTTTCCCTTCCACATGGGACTGGCCCAGGTCAAGGAGCTGGAGTTCGCCATCGGGCTGTGCTCGGTCCCCTACGAACTCCCGGCCCTGATCCCCCTCACTCAGGCCGGCCGGATCAAGCCGGAGGTCGTGATCTCCCACCGCGTCCCCCTGTCCGAGGGCCCGGCGGCGTACGAACTGTTCAGCAGCCGCGCCGCAGGCGTCCGCAAGATCCTTCTCGACCCCACCCGTTGATCCGTCGTCGCTTCTGCATGCTCCCCATCACGTGGGCGCGCCGGCCAACAGCTGTTCGGTCCACACGGTCTTGCCCTCGCGGGTGTAGCGGGTACCCCAGCGGTCGGTCATCTGGGCCACCAGGAACAGACCGCGCCCGCCCTCGTCGGTCGTACGGGCGCGGCGCAGATGCGGTGAGGTGTGGCTGGTGTCGCTGACCTCGCACACCAGGGACCGGTCACGGATCAGCCGCAGGGTCGCCGGGCCGCCGGCGTAGCGGTAGACGTTGGTGACCAGTTCGCTGGCGATCAGTTCGGTGGTGAACGCCAGGTGCTCCAGACCCCACTCGGCCAGCTTCGCCGAGGTGAGGGCCCGGGCGCGGGCGGCGCTTGCGGGCTCCGGCGGCAGGCGCCAGGAGGCGACGTCCTCCGGTGGCAGCGTGCGGGTGCGGGCGATCAGCAGAGCGACGTCGTCGGTGGGACGTGACGGCACCAGCCACTGGAGCACCGTTCGGCATGTTTGTTCCAGCGCGTCGGCCGGGCGGGTGAGCGCTGCGCACAACCTGCTCAGGCCGGCGTCGGCGTCGGCGTGGCGTTCGCCGATGACTCCGTTGGTGTACAGACAGAGCAGGCTCCCTTCGGCCAGTTCGATCTCCCGGGCCTCGAACGGCAGGCCGCCGAGACCGAGCGGCGGCCCGGCGGGCAGGTCGAGCGGAGCCGCGTGTCCGTCCGGAGCGGTCACCACCGGCGGCAGGTGTCCCGCGCGCGCCACGGAGCAGCGTCGGGAGACCGGGTCGTACACGGCGTACAGGCAGGTGGCGCCGACGACCTGCTCGACGACGGGTCGTTCGCCGGCCGCTTCCTGCTCGGCCGCCAGCATGAGGACCAGGTCGTCCAGGCGGGAGAGAACCTCGTCCGGTTCCAGGTCCAGGCTGGCGAGCGTGTGCACGGCGGTGCGCAGGCGGCCCATGGTGGCGGCGGCATGGATGCCGCGTCCCACCACGTCGCCGACGACGAGGGCGACCCGGGCCCCGGACAGAGGAATGACGTCGAACCAGTCGCCGCCCAGGCCCGGTGCCGCGCTGGCCGGCAGGTAGCGCAAGGCCACCTCCACGGCCGACTGGTCCGGAACCGCCCGGGGCAGAAGGCTGCTCTGCAAGGTGAAAGCGGTCTGTTGCTGCTGGGTGAAGCGCCGGGCGTTGTCGATGGCGACGGCGGCGCGCGAGGCGAGTTCCTGGGCGAGGGTGAGATCGTCCGCCTCGAACGGATCGGGGCGGCGCGAACGCCACAGGGTCATCACGCCCAGCGTCATGCCGCGCGCGGCAAGAGGTACCACGATCAGCGAGTGAACGCCCGGGTCCGGACCATGGGCACCCTTGCGGCCTGCCATGGAGAGCCGGTCGGGCGGGAGAACCGGTTCGAGGACGGGCCGTCCTTCGGCCAGGCATACGGCCTCGGGCGAGTCCGGCGCGAAGTCCACCGGGTCGCCCTGAGGATGGGGCGGGCCGGGTTGCTGAGCACCGACGCCGCAGGCTCCCAGCCGCACCACGGGCCCTGGCAGGGCCCGTGCCAGCTCCTCGCCCCGCGTCACGGACTGCAGCAGGTCCACGGACGCATGGTCGGCGAGGTGAGGCACCATCACCTCGGCGAGTTCGCGGGCGGTCTCGGCCACGTCGAGGGTGGTTCCGAGACGGCTGCCAGCCTGGTCGAGGAGCGCGAGCCGGCGCTGGGCCCGATGCCGTTCGGTGATGTCCTCGATCATTTCGGCCACACCCAGGACGCGGCCGGAGGGGTCCTCCATACGGAAGGACGAGACCAGGACGACCCGCTCGCGTGCCGGATCCTGCTCCAGGCGGGCGAACTGCTCGGAGTAGACCAAAGGCCTTCCGGTCTCCATCACTTCGCGCACACGGTCGACGGCCTTGCGCTCGTCGTCGGGGACGAGCATCCGCCCGGTGGGCAACCCCCGGAAGTCGGCCGCCGGGACTCCGCTGAAGCGCTCGATGGCCCGGTTGACCCGCAGAAGCCTCAGATCGGGGCCGTGCACGACAAGGCCGATCGGGCACTGGCGGTACAACCCGTCGAGAACCGCGCGGTCCCGTTGCCACTCCAGGACGTCGGCCGCGGGCGCGCCCGCGAGAAACCACTCACGGACCCCGCCCTCGCGGGACAGCTCATGCGCCCTGAGTCCCATCGGCACGAGCCGCCCGTCGCGGTGCCGCACCGTGAGCATCCCGAACCAGCCGCCGGCTCGTCTGCACTCCGCGGCCGCCTCCCTGGCAGCCGGCCGATCGCGAGGGTCGACGAGGACCTCGAACGCCCGACGGCCGATCACGGCCGTGTCCGGATGGCCGAGCAGGTCCTGCGCCCGCCGGCTCCATCCGGCCACGACCCCGCGGTCGTCGAGCACCGCCAAGGCGGCGAGATTCACGGCGAACGGATCGTCGCGGCTTTCCTTGAGCTCAGTCATCCGCTTCTCCACCGATGGACACCACCCTGTACTCGGTCACCGATGTGCCACGAGACCTCTCCAGCTCGCGTGCCGCCAACGCCCAGCTGAGCTCCACCGCGGTGTCCGGTGCGTCGAGACCGGTGCCGGTCAGCTCCTCGTAACGGCGCAGCCGGTAGCGGACGGTGTTGACATGGACGTGTGCGCCACGGGCGGCCTCGCGGACGTTTCGTCCGCTCTCCAGGTAGCCCCGCACCGACTCCTCGATGAGCGCACCGAACGCCCCCTCCGCCTCCAGTGGACGCAGATGGCGCTCGATCAGCAACTCCGCGAGTTCCGGTTCGGCGACGACCGCGACCCGCCAGGACAGGTCGCTCAGGTCGTACACCCCGCGCAGGCCATACGCACGGGCGGCTTCCAGCAGCCTGCCGGCGGCCCGGAAGGAGTTGTGCACCACGGCCAGGTCGGCCGGTGGACCGAGCCCCGCCGTCACCTCCAGGTCACCGATCTCCGGCTTCGCCTCCACGACTCCGGCGACAGCCTCGTCCACGACGGTCAGCAGCGCGCCGCGTCCTTGACCGCGGCCGTGTACCTGCAGCGAGCGTTCCAGCGCGTCCAGGCCGGCCTTGCCGTACGGAACCGCTCTGATGGCCCGGTACGGCCGCGACAGGTCCAGTCCGTAGATCGCCGCACCGCTGTGGATCTCCGTCGCGCTCAGCGTCCCGTGGAGCAGTCCGCGCAGGAAGCCGGCGCGGCGGCGGGCGTCGAAGAGGGCGGACGCGACCTCCGCCTGCCGGTGGACGGTGGCGATCCGCACACTCGCGACGTCCGCGAGTTCCCACAGGCATGTGGTGCGGTCGACGATGACGCCGGGGTCCAGTCCGCGCTCGGTCGCCTCGGCGATGAAGAGGTCCCGTATCGCGCTCAGCGCACGGCGGAAGGCGCGGAGCCCGTCGCTGAGCGGCACGCCTCGGGTGACCCGGTCCCGGGCCACGTCAGCCTCGTCGAAGTCCTCCGGCGCGGGCACCCTCCCCTCCCGCACCACCGCGAGCGCCCGCTGGAAGTGCCGCTGCCAGATCTGGTCCAGGAGTTCCCGCGGGACCGTGCGGTAGGACGGGATGTGCTCCGTCAGGTCCGCGTGCAACCGACCGCCCACGTTCGACCGCTGCGCGGCCATCGCGGCGATGACCCGTTCGAGAGGCTCCGTCGGGCCCGGCGGTCCGGGCATGGACCTCACCTCCGCCCCTGTCGGCTCCGGCCGTTGTGCAATTGAACAATATGCCGCCCGCCGGTCTTGGCCGGGCAGCCGTCGACAGCTCCCCGTCCTCGAAAGCACAGTGGCACGGCGGCGGAAGAGACGCATCGCCGCGCGCCAGGCAAGCCGTCGCCCGACCGTGCTCGGACCCGCCCCTGTGCCACCGGCCCACCCTCACCGACAGTGCGGAGACCTCCATGACCGACGAGCACCATCACCGACCCGACCGTGCCACCGACTCCGGGCCGCGCCTCGCGCCCCTGCCCGAGGACGGCTGGGACCTCTGCACCAGGGAGTTACTCGCCCCGATTCCCCGGGACGCCGACGGCCACGTCGCCAACGTCTTCACCACCTTGGTACGGCACCCCGAACTCTTCCGGTATTTCCTGCCGTTCGGCCGCCATCTGCTGCGCGACGGCCGGCTGCCGGGCCGGACCCGGGAACTGCTGATCCTGCGCACCGCGCGCAACACCCGGGCCGGTTACGAATGGGGCCGACACGTACCACTGGCCAGGGCGGCGGGGGTCAGCGACGAGGAGATTCACCGGGTCGGCGCGGGCCCCGACGCCCGGGGGTGGACACCGGCCGACGCCCGGCTGCTGCGTGCCGCCGACGAACTGCACCGTGATTCGCGGCTGTCCTCGGCCACGTGGTCCGCCCTCGCCACCGACCACGACGAGGCACAGCTGATCGAGATCACCATGCTCGTCGGTCAGTACCACATGGTCGCCTTCTTCCTGAACTCGGCCGGCACCCGGCTCGAGCCCGGCTACGACACACAGACCCTGCTCGCACCCACGGCCCTCGAGGACGGCCCGGAAGGGATGCACCGCGATGCCTGAACCCCAGCGCACCACGACCCACCCGGTCGGCCTCCTGACCGGCCGGAACGTACTGGTCATCGGCGCGGGCACCCGCCCCAGCGAGGATCCGGAGGCCCCGGTGGGCAACGGGCGCGCGGTGGCCGTGCTCGCCGCCCGCGAGGGAGCCTCCGTGGCCTGCGCCGACGTCTCCCCCTCCGCCGCGGCGGCCACGGCCGCTCTGGTCGGTGAGGAGGGCGGCCGTGGCTTCGCCGTGGTCGGTGACGCCACGGACCCCGGCCAGTCCTCGGCCATGGTCGCCGAGGCACAGCGCGAACTCGGTGAGCTCGACGCACTGGTGGTCAACGTCGGCATCGGCCTCGGCGCGAGTCTGGCGGACACCTCGCCGCAGCAGTGGGACCAGGTGCTCTCGCTCAATCTGGGCGCCCCGTTCCTCGCCGCCAAGTACGGGTTGCCCGTGATGGCCGAGGGAGGATCGATCGTCTTCGTCGGTTCCCTGGCCGGGCTGCGCGCGGCCACCGACTCGCCCGCCTACGACAGTTCCAAGGCAGGCCTGTTCGGTCTCACCCGCCATGTCGCCAAGGAGGGTGCGCCGCGCGGGATCCGCGCCAACCTGGTCGTCCCGGGCCTGATCGACACCCCGATGGGCCGTGCGGCGTCGGCCAAGCGGACGTCGCGTTCCGCCTCGCTCGGGCGCATACCGCTCGGCCGCCAGGGCACAGCCTGGGAGGTGGCCGAGGCCGTCACCTTCCTGCTCTGTGACCGCGCCTCCTACATCACCGGTCACGGCCTGGTGGTGGACGGCGGGGCGAGCGCCGTCTGAGCGGGCGGTGGCGGGGGCGGTCCCAGGGGTCAGGGCATCGACCGGGACCGCCCCCGCCGGCTCACTTCGCCAGCGGGCCGAACTCCTTGCGGGTGTCCACCGGCCGGCCGAACAGCTGCCACCGCTCACCCTTGAACCGCATCAGCTGCATCGTCTCGAGCGGGAAGGCGTCGCCGTGGCCGGTGGACATGGTGACCCCGGGCAGCAGCAGGCCCACCTTCACGTTCTTCAGGTTGCGCACCGCGTCCCGCAGCCCCTCCCTCGTGGGGCACTTCATCGCGTCCAGGGCCTTGTGCAGGCTGGCGGCGACGGCCCAGCCGTAAGCGTTGAACTGGTTGCCCGGGTCGGCGTCGGGCGCGTACTTGTGCAGCGCTTCCTTGTACGTCTTCATGTCGGCGTCGTCGTCCCACTGCGGGTCGGCGGGGTCCTTGAAGTAGGTCGCCGAGACCACGCCCTGCACGTTCTTGAGTCCGACGGGCTGCAGCACGGCGACCGACGAGGCCACGTTGTTCACGATGTGCAGCGGGTTCCACACGGTGTTCTTGGCGTCGGCGGCGAGGGCCTGGCTGCCGAACTTCGGCGTGGTGACGTCGAGCAGTACATCCGCCTTGGACCGGGCGAGAGTCGTCATCTGCGCCGACACGGAGGGGTCGGTGACCTCGTAGCTCTCCTCGGCGACCACCTTGACGCCGCTGCCGGCGACGGCCTTCTTGAACCCGCCGAGCAGGTCCTTGCCGAAGTCGTCGTTCTGGTAGAGGACCGCGACCCTGGCCTTCGGTTTCTCGTCCTTGAGGTACTTGGCGTACACCCGGGCCTCGGCCACGTAGTTGGGCTGCCAGCCGATGGTCCAGGGGTGCTTGTCGTCGGTGCCCCAGGCGGAGGCGCCCGTGGCGACGAAGGGCTGCGGCACCTTCTGCTGGTTCAGGTAGTCCCACACGGCTGCCGTGGACGGGGTGCCCAGGGTCTGGAAGACGGCGAAGACCTTCTCCTGCTCGACGAGTCTGCGCGCCTCCTCGACCGCCTTGGGCGGCTGGTAGCCGTCGTCGCGGACCACGAACTGCACCTTGCGGCCGTCTATGCCGCCCTTGTCGTTGACGTACTTGAAGTAGGCGGCCACGCCCTTGCTGATCGTGCCGTACGCGGAGGCGGGTCCCGAGAGCGGGTAGATCCCGCCCAGCTTGATGGTCTTGTCGGTGATGCCCGTGGTCTGCTGGCCCTTGCAGGCGCCGCCGGCGGCGGCGTCCTGGCCGTCCTTTCCACGCTGGCTGCTGCAGGCGGTGGCGGTGAGCAGGGCGGCGGTCGCGGCCGCGGCCGCCCGCAGAGCGGTCGTCTTGCGCATGTGATTCATTCCTTTTCCGTGCGGGGCGGTGCGCCCACGGGTTCGGCGTCGGCAACTTCGGGGTCCGCGGGGGTGACGGTCGCGGAAGGTCCGGATTCGGCGGGGGACTTCGGATGCGCATCGGGTACGGGTCCGGTCCCGAAGGTGGATTCGGCCCCGGGCGTCCGGTCGAGGGGGGCGGTGCGCTGGAGGCGACGGGTCACCGCGCCCAGGACGCGGCCCGGCAGACCGGCCAGTCCGGTCGGGGCCACGAACATCACGGTGATGATGAGCAGGCCGAACACCACTCCCGGTGCCGCCTCGCTGAGGTCCTGGGAAACGCTCGGCACGTACATCACGAACGCCGCGCCCAGCAGCGGTCCGTACAGCGAGGCGAGCCCCCCGACCACCAGGCCGGCCAGCAGCGTGATGGACAACACGAAGCTGAAGGAGTCCGGCGAGACGAAGCCGATCACCCAGGTGTACAGACAGCCGGCGACGCCCGCGAACATCGCGCTCCACGCGAAGGCCAGGGTCTTGTGCAGCGCCAGCCGAACGCCCATGACCTCGGCGGCGCTCTCGTTGTCCCGCACGGCGAGCAGTGCCCGGCCGACCCGGGACCGGAGCAGGTTGCGGGCGAGCAGCAGTGCCACCGCGGTGACGGCGAGGACGACGAAGTACGTCCACTGGTCCTCGGCCAGCCCGCTCCACGCGGGCGGTTCCAGCTTGTCCACGGTCAGCCCCATGGAGCCGCCCGTCACCGGTTCGAGCCGCTTGAGCAGAGGGGGCAGGAACACCGCGAACGAGAGGGTGACCAGGGCCAGATACAGGCCGCGCAGCCGCAGGGCGGGGACTCCGAAGCCCAGGCCCAGCAGGAAGCATCCGGCGGCCGCGGCCGGCAGCGTGGCCAGGTGGCCGGTGCCGTACCGGTCGAGCATGACCGCCGCCGTGTAGGCCCCCGCCGCGAAGAACGCGCCGTGCCCGAGCGAGATCTGGCCACCGAAGCCGACCAGCAGGTTCAGGCCGGCCAGTGCGACGGCGTACAGGAGCACCATGGTCAGCTGAAAGACCTGGAAGGGGGCGAAGTAGAACGGTGCGCCGACGGCGACCGCCGCCGCGACCAGCACGGTGAGTGTGGCCCGCAGCCACCGGAGCCGGCCGGTGCCGAGCGCCGTGGTGAGAGTGTTCATGCGCGCTCCACCGCCGCCCGTCCGAACAGGCCCTGGGGCCGCACCAGCAGCACCGCCAGGATGATCACCAGAGGGACGCCCACCTTGAGGTCGGCGCCGATGACGTCGACGTACGCCCCGGTCAGCGTTTCGGCGACGCCCACGAACAGACCGCCGACGACCGCGCCGACCGGGCTGTCGAAGCCGCCGAGGGTGGCCGCCGCGAACGCGTAGATCAGCACCCCGCCCATCATGTTCGGCTCCAGGAACAGCACCGGCGCGACGAGCACGCCCGACACGGCGCCCACCGTCGCGGCCAGCCCCCAGCCGAGCATCAGCACACGCCCCACCCGGATGCCCGACAGCCGGGCGGAGGCCGGATTGCAGGCGACCGCCCGCATCACGAGGCCGACGGAGGTGTGCTGGAACAGCAGATACAGCAGGCCCATCACGACCGCGACCACACCGATGATCCCGAGCGTCGACCAGTCCACGCGCACGCCGGCCAGGTCCAGCGCGCCGTCGGGGAAGGGCTGGGGAAAGTCCTTCACGGTGAACGACCAGATGAGACCGGCCAGCGCGTTGACGAAGATGAACAGGCCGACCGTGACGATGACGACCGTCAGTTCGGGCGCGCCCTGCACGGGGCGGATGACGATCCGCTCGACCAGCATGCCGCCTGCGAAGGACACCGCGAGGGTGACCGGCAGCGCCAGCCAGAACGGCATCCCGGACGCCACCAGCTGCCAGGCGACATACGTCGAGAGCATCGCCAGCTCGCCCTGCGCGAAGTTGACGATCCCCGTGAACCGGTGGATCAGCACCAGGGCCAGCGCCAGACTGGCGTACACCGCGCCGGAGCCCAGCCCTTCCACCACCTGCTGGAGAAGATCGGTCACGGCGCTCCCCCGGCCTTGCGGGAGCGGACGGAGACACCGAGATACACCTCGGCGACCTGCCCGTCCTCGCGGATCTGCGCGGCCGGCCCGGACAGCACCAGCCGACCCGCCTCCAGGACGTGGGCCCGGTGCGCGATGCCCAGCGCGAGCTGCGCGTTCTGCTCGACTACGACCACAGTGGTGCGTTCCTCCTCGTTGACGGCACGGACGATCTCGAACAGTTCGCGGGTGACCAGCGGTGCGAGTCCCAGGGACGGCTCGTCCAGGAGCAGCAGCGAGGGCCGCAGCATCAGCGCCCTGCCGATGGCGAGCATCTGCTGCTCCCCACCGCTGAGGCTGCCGGCGGCCTGGCGGGACCGCCGCCGCAGTGTGGGGAAGTAGCCGTAGATCCGTTCCAGGTCGGCCACCACGGCCGCACGCCCGGCGTGGCCCCGCCGCCGGAGTCCGGTGCGCAGGTGGGCGCCGATGTGCAGGTTCTCCTCCACGGTGAGCTCGTTGAAGGTGCCCCGGCCCTCGGGCACATGCGCCACGCCGAGCCTGGCGGCCTGCTCGGGTGAACGGCCCAGCAGTTGCGCCCCGTTCAGGGTGACCGAGCCGCGGCCGCGGACCATGCCGCACAGCGCCCGCAGTGTCGTGGTCTTGCCCGCGCCGTTGGGTCCGAGGACCGCGCACACCTCACCGCGGGCGACGGAGAAGTCGAGGCCCTGCAGCACCCGGGCCTGGCCGTATCCGGCGTGCAGGTCGCGGACCTTCAGGAAGTCCGGTTCCGTACTCGCCGCGCCCTCGGTGCGGTCGGTGGTGGGCTCGCTCACGCGGCCACCCCCAGATACGCCTCGACGACGGCCGGGTCGCGCTGGATCTCCTCCGGGGAGCCCTCGGCGATCTTGCGGCCGAAGTCGAGGCAGATCACCTTGTCGCATAGGCCCATCACGAAACCCATGTGGTGTTCGACCACCACGAGGGTGAGATCGAATTCCTGGCGCACCGACCGGACCAGATCCGCGAATTGGTCGACCTCGCCGTGGCTGAGCCCGTTGACGGGTTCGTCGAGCAGCAGCATCCGGGGCCGTACCGCGAGCGCCCGGGCGAGTTCGACGCGTTTGAGCGTGCCGAACGGCAGCCCGGAGGCGGGGTGGTCCGCGACGCCCGCCAGGCCGAGCCGCCGCAGCAAGTCGTCCGCCCGATCATGCAGTTCCCTCTCCTCCCGCCGGACGCGGGGCAGCCGGAGCGCCGCGGCGAGGTGTCCGGTGCGCCCCCGGCTGTGGGCACCGACCATGACGTTCTCCCGGACCGTGAGCCGCGGGAACAGGCCCAGGTTCTGGAAGGTGCGGGCGATACCGCGTCCGGCCACGGCGTGCGGAGGCACGGCCAGCAGGTCCTCCTCCGCGAACCGCATGCCTCCTTGGTCGGGGGTGCAGCGCCGGGTGAGGCAGTTGAACAAAGTGGTCTTGCCGGCTCCGTTCGGTCCGATGAGCCCGACGGCGGTGCCCGGCTCGACGGTGAAGGAGACACCGTCCAGAGCCGTGATCCCGCCGAAGCGCACGGTGATACCGTCGACCGCGAGCATGAGTGACGCCCCTTCCGACGTGCTGGGGGATGAGCGAGCGTCACAGTAGGTGGGGCCGTTCCAGGCGCACATTGTGCGTGAGCACCCAACTTCCCGGTCGTCCAACTGTGCGCCGCGCACAGGTGACGGAAGATGTCTCACCCGGCACCTGTTGACGGAGCACGAGTCGGACAGCGACTATCGGCGCCATGCCTCGCGGTCCCGCTCTGGGCACTCCCCAACTCTCCGAACCGCTCCGCCGGGAGCGGTGGCGGATCCTGCACGCCGTCCAGGACCGGATCGAGGACGTGGCGCGGACCGCCGTCGAGGTGATGCGCGCGGAGATCCCGTCGTACGCGCTGCAGGACGGACAGTTCTTCGCGGATGTGAGGGAACAGGTGCTCGAGCACTACCGGATGCAGCTCGCCGCCCTGGCGGGCGACCGCGACATCGCCGCCGAGGACCTGCTCTTCAGCCGGGCGGCAGCGATGCGCCGAGCCCGTGCGGGCTTCGCCCTCGAGGACTGGATCAGTGCCTTCCGGGTCGGCCGGCAGGTGATGTGGGACGCGATGCTGGAGTGCGCGGGCACGTCGGCCGAGGCCCAGCAGGCCGCCCTGTCGCTGGTCACCCCGCTGATGCGGTACGTCGACTACGCGAGCACGCACGCCGCGCAGGCGTACGTCGAGTACCAGCAGCACGTGGTGGCGGACGCGGACCGGGAACGCCGCGACCTCCTGGACCAGTTGCTGGCCGGCGTGGCACCGTCCCACGGCCCGCTGTTCGCCCCGGCGCAGGCGTACGGCATCGGACCGCGCTCGCCGATGATGGCGGTCGTGGCGGTGTGCGTCGGCGACACCCGCACCGGCGACCTCACCTCGGCCGAGAACGGGTACGCCGCCAGCGCGTCGATCAGCGTCGCCGGACCCTGGGCGGGCAGGACCCTGGTCGTGGTGCGCCACGGCGAGGTGGTGGCCGTGCCCGTGGTCCGGGCCGGCATGGACGCAGAGGACATATGCGCCCACTTCGAGGCGGTGCAGCGGCGGCTCGCGCGGGAGGGGACGATGCTCGCCATGGGGATCAGTACGGTCGCACAGGGCGCGGAGGAGCTGCCGCGCGCCTACCGGGAGGCGCGGGCCGCCCTCGACCTGGTGCCGGGCGGGGGCGGAGTGGCGGCGCTGCCGCGGCTGTCCCCGTTCGACTATCTGGCGCTGCGTGCCGACGACCTCGCACGCCAACTGGTCGATCCCCGGGTGCGGTTGCTGCTGGAGGAGGACCGAAGACGTGGCGACACGCTGGCCGTCACCATAAGGGCGTTCGCGGACGCGGACCTCAATCTGCGGCTGGCCGCCGACCGGCTGCGGGTGCACCACAACACGGCGCACTACCGGTTGCGCAGGATCGAGGAGCGCACCGGCCGCAATCCGCGTCGGCTCGCCGACCTCCTGGAACTACTGGTCGCCCTCGCCATCCGCGACGGCGCCGGGGAAGGCGGGGATCGCCGGTGAGCGGGATCGTGGAGTCCTCCGGGACCGACGCTGCACGTCAGCTGCCCGGCGGGCAGGAAGGCATGCGCCCGGCGGAGGGGCACGCCGGGTACCACCGGGCGGTCCGGCCCGCGCTGCTGGACGCCACGCTGGAGGTGTTCCTCGAGCGCGGTTACACCGATGCCGGTCTCACCGAGATCGCGGCGCGCTCCGGCATCCCGGGTGGCAGCCTCTTCCAGCACTACGGCGGTAAGCGCGGGCTCTACCTCGCCCTGTGGGAGGAGTTCCGGGAGGAGCAGGAGCGCCGGACCGCGGCCACGCTGGCCGTCGAGCGCAGCCACGGCGTGGACGACCCGATCGCCCTCTTCGTGGCCGGTGCCCGGGCGTACCTTCACGGCGCCTGGGACAACCGGCGGCTCGGCAGACTGCTCGCGCAGGACGACGCCCCGGCCGGTTTCGACGCCCTGCGCCGCCAGTGGGACCGCGCATGGGTACGGCGCAACGCCCGGCTTCTGGAGGTGGACGAGCGGCAACGCGCCGGCCGGGTCCGGGTGAGCGTGCTGACCACCGTCATCGGAGGAGCGGCGCGCGAGCTGGGCGACTGCGGGGACGAGACGGAGGCCCTGGAGATCGTGGACGAGGTGTGCGGCATCCTGATCCACCTGTCGACACCGCCCGGCTGAAGTGCCCGGTCCTCAGCGGTGGATGGGGAGCCGCAGGGCGTTCGCCCAGAGCCGGGTGACCGTGGACACCAGTGCCTCGAAGTCCACCGGGGCACCTCCCTCTTGCGGTTCGCCCAGCACGAAGGCGTTGTAGGCCATGACGCTGACCATGCCCGACAGCGCTCGGGAGGCCATCATCGGATCGACCTCGCGGTCCGCGACACCCCGCGTCTGCAGATCGGCGATACCGCGGCCGTTTCGGCGGATGAAGGCGTCGGCGCGCCGGCTCCGGAACTCACGGAACTCCGGCTCCACCTGAGCCACCTGCTCGAGCAGGGCCATCAGTTTCGCGTTCCGTCTGTAGGCCTCGAGATAGGCGCGATTGCTCGCCTCGAGCACCGCGTAGGGGTCGTCGGTGCCCTGCACCCGGCCCATGCCGGGGTGCATCATGTCCTCCTGAGCCTCCAGGAGGACGGCGGCCAGCACCTCTTCCTTGTTGGCGAAGTAGGTGTAGAACGATCCCGCCGCGCAGTGCGCCTCTTTGGTGATGTCGGTCAGGCGGCACTCGAGGTAGCCGTCCCGTTCGAACACCGTCCGCGCGGCTTTCACCAGTGCGGCCCGCGTCCGTGCTCCGCGCTTCGTCGTGGGCGGCTCGCGAAGGTGCGAGAGAGGCGCCACGGGCGGCACCTGCTCGCCGTCGATCTCCTCGGGCGCGGTGGTGTCCATCCCCGGAACTGTAGTTGAATCCGACGCCATGGTCACAAGGCCGCGGGACCGATCCCGAAGCGTTCGGCGAGTTGGCGGCGGGTGTCGGCGGCACTGGTGTGCAGGACGCCCCCGATTCCGATGCGGGCCGCTCCGTCGAGGTTCTGCTGCAGGTCGTCGATCATGACCGCCTCCTCGAGGTCGACGCCGAGGCGTTCGCATGCCATCGCGTAGATCCGCCGGGAGGGCTTGCGGATCCCGACCTCGGCGGAGATGACGACCTCATCGGCGACCGCGGCGAGGTCGACCCCGTCGTAGGTCCCGGTGCCGAACGAGTTGGACACGAGCGCGACGCGATGGCCGGCGGCTCGAAGGTCACCGAGCAGGGCGAGCATGTCCTGGTCGATCGACAGGCCCGCCTGCATCCGGGCCGTGAGCCCCACGGCCGATACGTCCGCACCGTGCGCGCGGAGGCGTTCGGCGAATCCGCGCTCGAAGGCTTCGGTGTCGATACGGCCGCACTCGTGGCCGGCCAGGAGGGTGCGTGCGTGCTCGTCCCGGGCAAGGAGGTCCAGCGGCAGGCGCGGGTCGCCGCCGAGCGAGCCGCCGAAGTCGGTGAAGGCCCGCAGGACACTGGAGGTGATGACTCCGCCGAAGTCCACCAGGACCGCGGTCCGGGTCTTTTCCTTTGCGTACGACACGGTGCGCACACCTCTTTCTCGTGGTCGGCTTGCTGCCGTATCAGCGGGAGTTCACGGTTCAGGCGACCTCGAACAGTCCGGCTGCGCCCATACCGCCGCCGACGCACATGGAGATCACCACATACCGGACTCCCCGGCGCCTGCCCTCGATCAGGGCGTGCCCCACCAGCCGGGCACCTGTCATGCCGTACGGATGACCGACCGAGATCGCGCCTCCGTCGACGTTGAACCGCTCGGGGTCGATGTGCAGTTCGTCGCGGCAGTACAGCGCCTGGGAGGCGAACGCCTCGTTGAGTTCCCACAGGCCGATGTCGTCGACGGTGAGGTTGTGCTGCTTCAGCAGTTTCGGGATGGCGAACACCGGGCCGATGCCCATTTCGTCCGGTCCGCAGCCGGCGACGGTCATACCCCGGTAGACGCCCAGCGGTTGCAGGCCGCGGCGCTCGGCCTCCCCCGACTCCATCAGCACCGACGCCGAAGCCCCGTCGGACAGCTGCGAGGAGTTGCCCGCCGTGACGCTGGAACGCGCGCTCACCCGGCCGTCGGCCAGCACCGGCGCCAGACCCGCCAGTCCCTGGAGTGTCGTCGACGCGCGGTTGCCCTCGTCCCGGGTCAAGGTGACCTGCTCGTCCCGCACTTGACCCGACTGCTTGTCGAGAACCTTCTTGACGCTGGGAAGTGCGACGATCTCCTGGTCGAACCGGCCGGCCTCCTGCGCCGCCGCGGTGCGCTGCTGGGACAGCAGCGCGAACTCGTCCTGGCGCTCACGGCTCACGCCGTAGCGTTCGGCGATGATCTCCGCCGTGTGCAGCATCGGCAGATAGATGCTCGGCTTGTGCTCGACCAGCCACGGATCCGCCATGCGGTGGGTGTTCATGTGGTCGTTCTGCACCAGGGAGATCGACTCGACACCGCCTCCGACGGCGATCTGCATGCCGTCCGTGACGATCTGCTTGGCGGCCGTCGCGATGGCCATCAGGCCCGACGAGCACTGCCGGTCGATCGTCATCCCTGACACGGCGTCCGGAAGTCCGGCACGGAGCACGGCCTGACGCGCGACATTGCCGCCGGAGGATCCCTGCTGCACCGCACAGCCGAAGATCACGTCCTCGACCTCGCCCGCGTCGACCCCGGCGCGCCGTACCGCGTGCGAGAGGGCGTGGGCGGCGAGTTCCTGCGCCTGGACGTCGTTGAACGCGCCGCGGTAGGCCTTGCCGATCGGCGTACGCGCCGTCGAAACGATGACTGCTTCCCTCATGTCGCCTCACTGCCTCGTGGTGATCGAGCTCTGGTTATAGTTGAATCCGGCGTCAGGTTCAACTGAGGTTCCGGTGCTCAGGGAATGCGAGGGCGCCGCCCCGAGGCCGAAACGGCCCCTTGACAGGCGGCTCCCCTGCCTGGAGGGTACCGACCAGTCGGTACGAAGAGGTGAATCGTGACCCTGCTGAGCATCCGCACGGACACGGGCGTGTTCGACGCGATCGCGGCGGGTCCGCCCGGAGGCCGTCCAGTGCTGTTGCTGCACGGCTTCCCGCAGACGGGGCTGGTGTGGCGGCGGCAGATCGAGGCGTTGGCCGCACACGGCTACCGGGTGGTCGCGCCCGACCAGCGCGGGTACTCCCCCGGCGCCCGCCCGGAGCGGCCCGAGGACTACCGCATCGGTCTTCTCGTCGACGACGTGGTCGCGATCAGCGAAGAACTGGGATGGGCGGCGTTCGACCTGGCCGGCCATGACTGGGGCGGCGCCGTCGCCTGGTGGACCGCTCACACCCACCCCGGCCGCGTCCGCACCCTGACGGTCGTCTCGACGCCGCACCCCGGCGCTCTGGCCACCACCCTGCGCACCGACCAGGACCAGCGCACGCGCTCCCAGTACATGATCGACTGGCGCGAAACGCCCGCGACGGAGGAGCGCTTGCTCGCCCACGACGCCCAGGAGCTTCGCGGCCTCTACGCCGGGAAGGTCCCGGAGGACAGTGCCGACGCCTACGTACGGCACCTGTCCGGGCCGGGCGCTCTCACCGCGGCACTGAACTGGTACCGGGCCGGCCGCCCCGACGGTGCGATCGGCGTCGTCGACGTGCCCACGCTGTACGTCTGGAGCACGCAGGACAGCGCGTTCGGCCCGGCGGCCGCACAGGAGACCAGGCGGTGGGTCGACGGGCCGTACCGGTTCGAGACGCTCCAGGGCGTCAGCCACTGGGTCCCCGAGGAGGCGCCGGAAACGCTGAACCGCCTCCTGCTCGAGCACCTGCGGGCGCACGGCGATCACTGAACGGGAAGCCAGTACCCCGATCGTCAACTCACCGAAGGAGAGGTCCCCTTGAAGACAGCGCGCGCGGCCTGGCGCCACCTGGAGCCCGTACACGGCATGATCTACTTCGTCCCCGAGGCGAGGCGGCGGTATGCGGACCTCGGCCTGGGCGGACGCGCCGGGTACTTCACCTCGCGAAGCGCCGCGTTCGGCCGGACATCCGCCGAGCTGATCATCTCGACCTTCTACAACTTCAACCCCGATGTCGTACGGCGGGCGGTCGACGGGGCCTGGGACACCACCACGCCGCAGCAGGTTCTGGAGGCACGGTACGCCGCGGCGGGGGAAGCCCTGCGGCGGGCGGGAATCCACGAACTGCCCGACCTGGACGAGGTCCTGGAGCTGACCCGCCGGGCTGCCGAGGCGGCCTGCGAACACGCCCAAGGGCGCCCGCTGTTCGCCGCGCATGCCGCACTTCCCTGGCCGGAGGAGCCGGTACTGCGGCTGTGGCACGCCCAGACGCTGCTCCGGGAGTTCCGTGGAGACGGCCATGTCGCCTGCCTGCTGACGGAGGGCGTCGGGGGCCTGGATGCCCTGGTGCTGCACGCCGCCACCGGTGAGGTTCCCGTCGACTTCCTCAAGGCGAGCCGTGCATGGCCCGAGGAGGACTGGGCCGCCACCCAGGAACGCCTGCGCGAGCGAGGTCTCCTCGACGGCGACTCCCTCAGCCCGGAGGGCGTACTCCTGCGCCGGCGCATCGAGGACCGCACCGACCGCCTGGCCCTTCCCGCCTACGCCGCCCTGGGAGACGCCGGCTGTGAGCGTCTCGCCGAACTCGCGAGTCCCTTCGGCCGCGCCGTCGTCGACGCCGGCCTTCTCACCCGCGGCTGACCCGCATCCCATGGATCACGGGGCGCCGTGCGGCCATAGGCGCCGCCCGCACACTTCACCAGGGACCGAGGAGACCCGTCGGCGGGACCTGGCCGACGTCGAGCCGGCCGTGGACGAGCAGCGTGCGACGGCCACGGCGGATGTGCGCACCGTCTGACCTGCCGCAGCCGGCCCTCGTACGTCCCGCGTACGGGGGTCAGTGCCGCGTCGACAACCGGTGCAGCCGCAGGGCGAGTTGGATCTCCAGCGTGCGGGTCGGGCTCTGCCAGTCGTCGCCCAGGAGACGGCCGACGCGCTCCAGGCGCTGCGCCACGGTGTTGACGTGGACGTGCAGCGCGTCCTTGGTCCGGGCCGGGCTCATGCCGCAGGTGAAGTAGGCGTCGATGGTGCGGACGAGGTCGGTGCCGCGTCGTTCGTCGTAGGCGACGACCTCGCCGATCGTGCGGTCCACGAAGCCGGCGATGTCCCGGTCCCCCGCCAGCAGCAGGCCGAGGAAGCCGAAGTCCTCGGCCGCCGCCCCGTCCCCGGAGCGGCCCAGCAGGCGCAGGGCGTCGAGGCAGCGCCGGCCCTCCGCGTAGGCGGCGGCCACGGTGTCGGGATGGGCGGCGAGATCCTCGACGGGTCCGGAGGCGCCGACGGTGACCGCTTCGTGGACCGCCGTGCCCAGCTGGCGGGCGGTACGGCGGGCCAGCTCGGTGGCCGTGTCGCCCGCGATCAGTGGCAGCACCAGGACGGTGCCGCCGTCACGGGCGGCGGCCAGGCCGTGCCGGGTGGCGGCGAGGTGCGAGGCGGCGGACCACAGACGGCGGCGGGCCTCCGCCTCCTGGTCGGCGTCGGGGGCGACGGCGTCGAGCCGGGCGGCGAGCACGACATGCGTGGCGTCGAGGTCCGCGTGCAGCCGCGAGGCGCGCTCGCGCAATAGGCGCGGGTCGCGGTCACGGGCGTCGAGGAGGTCGTCCAGCAGCTCGCCGCGGACGCGCTGTTCGGCCTCCGCGGCGGAGCGTCTGGCGAGCAGCAGCAGCGAGGTGACCATCGCGGCGCGCTCCAGGGTGAGCTGGTCGACGGGGTCGAGCCCGGGGTGGCCGCGCAGCACGAGCGCGCCGAGCAGCTCGCCGCCGGCCGTCACGGCGGCGATCCAGTCGTCCTCATGGCGCACCGCGTGACCTTCGGCGCGGGACGTCTCCAGCGGGGCCGGGGGCGTGTCGACGGTTTCGGTGAACTCGACCGTGCCGTCGAGGACCTGGGAGACGGCGGCTGCCACGTCGTGGACCCCGCCGCCGCGCAGCACGAGCTCCGCCAGCCGGTCGTGGACGTCGGAGGCCCGCTCGATGACGGCGCTGCGGTCACGGATGATCTCGTTGGCCCGCTCCAGCTCGGCAAGGGCCGAGCGGGTCTCGCCGAGCATGTTCGCCGAGTCGATGGCGGCCGCGGCGAGCGCGGCGAACGAGCCGAGCAGCGCGATCTGCTCCCGCTCGAAGACGCGGGCGCGCCGGTCGGCCGCGAAGAGGACGCCGATGACGTGGTGGCCCAGCATCAGCGGCACGCCGAGGATGGCGACCAGGCCCTCGTCCCGCACACCGGTGTCGATGGTGTTCGTGTGCTGGAAGCGGCCGTCCTTGAAGTAGTCGTCGGTGACGTACGGGCGGGCGGTCTGGGCGACGAGGCCGCCCAGCCCCTCCCCCATGCCGAGCCGCAGTTGCTGGAAGCGGGCGGCGACCGAGCCCTCGGTCACCCGCATGTAGGTGTCGCCCCGGTCCGGATCGTTCAGGCTGAGGTAGGCGACGTCCGTGCCCAGCAGGGACCGGGCGCGCTGCACGATCGCCTGCAGCACGGAGTCGAGGTCGCGCAGGCCCGCGAGGTCGTGGGCCGTCTCGAAGAGCGCGGACAGCTCGGCCTCCCGGCGGCGCCGTCCCTCGAGCTCCGCGCGCACGCGCAGCGCGAGCAGCTTGGCGTGCTCGAGCGCGGCGATCGCCTCGGCCGGACGCCCCTCGGCGCGGGCCACGAGCACCGGCTGTTCGTAGGCGTCGGCGGACGCGCCTCTGGCCAGCAGCTCCAGGAACGGCGTCTCGGCGCCGGTGGGCGCCGAATCCGCCGCCGGGCCGCCGGTGAGCGCCGCACCGGCCACTTCGGCGCCGGCATGCTCGGCGGACTGCGCGTGATCACGAGACATGCTCACAGGATTCCTCATCGCACGGCCGCCCCGTCAGCCCTGTGGACAACACGCGTGCACACCGGCCCCGGACGCGTCAGTGCGCGGTCCAGCCGCCGTCGAGCACGAGCGACGTACCGGTGACGAAGGCCGCCGGGCTGCACAGAGAGGCCACGGCCTCGGCGACCTCCTCCGGTTCGATGAGCCGCTTCACGGCGCTGTCCTGCAGCAGCACGTCCGTCAGGACGCGCTCGGCGGGGGATCCCTTGGCGTCCCGGTCGACCGAGCCAGGGGGCGCGGGGGCCGGGAAGTCGCTGGGCGGAGTCATGCGTCGACCCTGAGCAGCGCTCCCGCCCACCAGCAGGTGCATGCGGCCCATGCTCAGTCAGAAGTCATGGGCTCGAACCATGTGGGGTCGTCGGACAGCGCCTGCTTGATCCGAAAGTGGTGGTACTCGGTCATGACGGGCAGCGCGTCCAGCGCGAACCAGCCGACCTCCAGGGACTCGTCGTCGTTCACGCATGCCTCGCCGCCCACGGCCCGGGCGCGGAAGCAGATGTCCATGAACTGGCAGACGTCACCGTTGGGGTAGGTGACCTGCCTCCCGGACCGCACCGCGACCAGGCGCTCGACGACGCACTCGACGCCCGTCTCCTCCTGCACCTCCCGCACGACCGCGGCGGCGGGCTGCTCGCCCGGGTCCGGGATGCCGGAGATCAACGCCCACTTGAGATTGTCCGCCCGCTGCCCCAGCAGGACTCTGCCCTCGTCGTCGAAGACGACGGCGCTGACACCGGGGAGCCAGAGCAACTGGTGGCCGGCGGCGGCCCGGATGTCATGGATGAAATCAGGAGTCGGCATGACACCGACCCTAAACGGCCGGGGCTCAGGTCCCGACGCTAGCCGCCGGGCGTACGCACGGCGTACGGCTACACACCCTGGGCGCGCCGCCCGCGCACACCGGCGCCGATCGCCCAGCCGAGGCCGCCCGCCGCGATGAGCACCAGGGCCATCTCCGGCAGGGTGCCCAGCCGGGTGGCGGGCGTCTCGGACGACCGCAGCGGCACCTTCTGCACCAGGTGGTCGGCCACGAACATGCCGGTCCTCCGGGTGATCTTCCCGTCCGGCATGATGATCGCGCTGACGCCGCTGGTCACCGGCACCGTGACGGTCCGGCTGTGCTCGACGGCGCGCACCCGGGACATGGCGAGCTGCTGGTAGGTCATCTCGCTGCGGTCGAAGGTCGCGTTGTTGCTCGGCACGGAGATCATCTGCGCGCCGTCGGTGACCTCGGAGCGCACCGCCCAGTCGAAGGCGGCCTCGTAGCAGGTGACCAGGCCGACCTTGGCGCGGTCCATGCTGAACACGCCCGGCTCGGTGCCCCGGCTGAAGTCCTGGCGGACCATCGAGGTCCAGTTGCTGTTGATGGCGCCGATGAGCGAGCGCAGCGGCAGGTACTCGCCGAAGGGCTGGATCTGCCGCTTGTCGTAGGTGTCGGTGGGGCCCTTCTTCGGGTCCCACAGGATCTGCTCGTTGTAGAGCTTGCCGTGCCGCTCGACGACTCCGCCGACCGAGATCGGCACGCCGATCGCCTTGGCCGCGCCGTCGATGACGGCGTACGCGTCGGCGTTGGCGAAGGGGTCGACGTCAGAGGAGTTCTCCGGCCACAGCACGAAGTCGGGCCGGGGCGTCTTACCCGCCTTGACCTCGGCGGCCAGCCGCAGCGTCTCGCGCGCGTGGTAGTCGAGAACGGCCCTCCGCTGGGCGTTGAACTCCAGCCCGGAGCGGGGCACGTTGCCCTGGATGACCGCGACGGTGGCGTAGCCGTTCTCAGCCTTGTCGCTCACCAGCGGCCGGGCGGCCACCGCGCCCACCACCGGCACGACCACGCCGAGCAGCGCGGCGGCCGCCGCCGAGCGCCGCACGGCCCGGGTGCGGCGCCCTTCGAGGACGAGGCGTACGACCTCGTAGAGGCCGAAGCCGCACAGCGCGACCGCGAAGCCGAGCACCGGGGTGCCGCCCACCGCCGCCAGCGGCAGGAAGACCCCGTCGGCCTGGCCGAAGGCGACCTTGCCCCAGGGGAAGCCGCTGAACGGCACGCGCGCGCGTGCCGCCTCGCCCGCGATCCACACCGCGGCGGCCCACAGGGGCCACCCCGGAAGCTTCGAGACCACCGCGACGCCCGCGCCGACCAGCGCGATGAAGATCGCCTCGATCGCGACAAGCGCCAGCCAGGGTCCGGAGCCGACCTCGACACCGGTCCACACCAGCAGCGGCAGCAGGAAGCCGAGGCCGAAGAGATAGCCGAGACCCAGGCCCGCCTTCCAGCTGCGGCCGCGCAGCACCCAGCCGAAGCCGGCGAAGGCCGGCAGGGCCAGCCACCACAGGGTGCGTGGCGGGAAACTGACGTAGAGCAGCACTCCGGAGAGCGCGGCGGCGAGGGCCGGAACGAGGCGTACGAGACGCGCCGCGCGCGATGCGGGCGCGGACTGCGGCTGCAGCTGGTCCGACTCGTCCACGGAGGTTGCGGTGACGGTCACCCCGGGAGTGTACGGCGGGTGACCTTGGCACGGACAGCTCGGTCCGGATGGCAGGCACCCACGTCACGGGCGGCCCAGGTGCCGCATCGTTCCTGCGTAACTCGGCCCAACTCATCCACAAACCGGCCATCAGCCGTTACGGTGTGCCCAGCAAGTCGCCCGGCCGGTCACGGCCTCGGCGGCCTGGGTCGTACGAGGTCGGGGGGCCTTTCGGTCGGGGTCTGGGGGCGGGGTGGGTTCCACGGGGATGACGTCTGACGCGGGTCCTGGGGAGATCAGCGAAAGACGAAACGTTTCGGACGCGGCGGGCGTGGTGGTGCTCGGGGCTTGTGCCACCTGGTCGCTGATCACGGCGACCGTGCAGGACGGCCGTCCTGAGGGCGTGCTGCTCGCGGTGCTCGCCGTGGCCGCCGGCTATGCGGCCGGCCGGATCTGCGGGGCGCTGCTGCCGGTGGCGACCCCTTGTGCCGGGGCGCTGGCCGGGCTCGGCCTGGCCGTGGCCGTTCCGCACCTCGCGCCGGGACCCCAGATCGTCGCGCCGCTCGGGCACTCGGGTGCCACGGCCGCGCTGCTGACCCTGTGCGTCGGCGCGGCATGCTGTGCGGCCTGGTCCGCCGAGTCGCCGACCGTGCGCCACGTCCTGGCCGCGCTGGCGGTCGCCATCACGGTGTCCGCGGCCCTACTGGGCTCGACCAGCGGGTTCGTGACCTGCACCGCAGTCCTGCTGAGCGCCCTGGCCGCCGGCCGGATGACCAGTCGCGGCCTGGGCATCGCCGGGCTCGCCCTGGCCGCGCTCCTGGTGACCGGCATGACCTGGGCCGTCGCCGGGAACGCCCTGCCCGACGGGCTGACGGCGTCGCTGGAGGGCCAGCTCACCCCGCACCGGATCGAGCTGTGGCGGGACGCCCTGCACCTGGCGCACCGCAACACCGCCCTCGGGGCCGGACCGGAGCGCTTCGGTGAACTGAGCTCGACGGCGAGCCGGACCCTGCTGTCGGACGGCAAACCGCACTCGGCGGTGCTTCAGCAGGCGGCCGAACAGGGTGTCATCGGTGTGGCCCTGCTCGGGGCGTCGTTCTGCTGGATGCTGCACGCGCTGTGGCGCTCACCGCGCCCCACACCGGTCGTGCTCACCGCGGGAGCGGCCCTGACGGCGCTCGCGGCGATCTCCTCGGTCGGCAACGCGCTGAGCTTCACCGCCGTATCGGTGGGGGCGGGACTGCTGGCGGGCGTGGCCACAGCCCGGCCGCTTCCCGGCGGGTCACCGCAGCCGGAGGCCGGCGCACGCGCGCGTGGTGACCGGCTGACGCCGTGAGCCGCCGGTCAGGCCGTGAAGCTGCGGATCAGGGGGACGAGCCCGACCGCAGCCGGGCCCTGATGACGCGTACGGCGGCCTCGGCGTCGTCCACGGTGATCGTGAACGTATGGCCGTCCCACAGACGCAGGACCACGCCCTCACCGCGCCGCACGACGACCGCGGTGCCCTTCTCGGGACGCCAGCGGTAGCCCCAGCCGCCCCACTGACGCGGAGTGACGTGCTCGGCGAACTCCGCGCCCGCGACATGCGAGAGGGGAATGCGGCGGCGCGGCACACCGATGTGGCCGCAGCGCACCTCGACGCACTCCTTGTCGAGCTTCATGTCGACGTGCACGAAGGCGAGCGTGCCGAACAGGACCAGCAGTCCGGCGGCGATGCAGCCGACCACGGACATGACGAGCGGCGCGACGCCGGACGTCCAGGCGGAGTCGACCGCCAGCTCGACGCCGAGCGCCATGAAGGCCGCCCCGCCCAGCGCCAGCAGCCACTGGACCTTGTTGGTGGCGCGTCCGGTCCAGACCTCGGGATGCTTGGCGTTCTCGCCGTGGGGGTGGTCCCTCATGAATACGAGATTACTCATGTTCCGCTGCGCGGGCACCGAGTCGCGCAGCGTGACTCCGCCGACCGAACGACCCTGGACCCGATCCGTCCGTTACGCGGCTTTCGGTCAGCGCGCGGGGCTGACCGCCTGGAGGAGACGGCCTTCCGCGTAGGCCAGGGCAGGCGCCACGAGAGCGCCCTCGCGCCCGCTCAGCAGCACCGTGAGCGTTCCTGTGGCCGGCGCCTCGGGCGCCGGCTGCGCACCGATGCGGCGCAGCGCCTGGGCGGCGACGGCGCCCGCGGAACCGTGCAGCACGAGCGGCGGAGAGCCTGGCTGCTGCACGGCGGCGCGGATGCGCTCGGCGACGAGCTCGTAATGGGTGCAGCCCAGGACGACGGTCGTTACATCGGCCGGGGTCAGTGCCGCGGCCGCGGCGACGGCGGCGTCGATGGCCGCCTCGTCCGCGTGCTCCACCGCCTCGGCGAGACCGTGGCACGGCACCTCGGCGACCGTCACGCCGTCCGCGAACTCCGCGATCAGATTGCGCTGGTAGGGGCTGCCGGTGGTGGCGGGCGTCGCCCAGATCGCGAGCGGACCGCCGCCCGCCGCGGCCGGCTTGATCGCCGGGACCGTGCCGATGACCGGCACAGCGGGTTCGAGGCGGGCGCGCAGGGCGGGCAGGGCGTGCACGCTCGCCGTGTTGCAGCCGACGATCAGAGCGTCGGGCCGCAGCACGGCAGCAGCCTCGGCCACCAAGAGGGCGCGCGCGGTCAGGTCCTCGGGGGTCCTGGGCCCCCAGGGCATGCCGTCGGGGTCCAGGGAGAGCACCAGATCTGCGTCGGGCCGCAGCCGCCGCACCGCGGCGGTGGCCGCGAGCAGACCGATTCCGGAGTCCATGAGCGCGATCTTCACCCGGCCACGATAGACGATGGCCCCTGATGGGCCGGTGGAGTGGGGCACACTGCGCGGGTGAGCGCCATCGTGTGGATCGCCGCCGTATCACTCGCCGCCTGGCTGTGGCTGCTGCTCTGTCAGGGCTTCTTCTGGCGTACGGACATCCGGCTGCCGCCCCGGGCGGAGCCGGCCGTATGGCCAACGGTCTGCGTGGTCGTGCCCGCGCGTGACGAGGCCGAGGTGCTGCCGGCGAGCCTGCCGTCCCTGCTCGCCCAGGAGTATCCGGGCCGGGCGGAGATCTTCCTCGTCGACGACGGCAGCTCGGACGGCACCGGGACGCTCGCCCGCGAACTGGCGGACACGCACGGCGGGCTGCCCCTGACCGTCGGCTCCCCCGGCGAGCCGCCCGCCGGCTGGACGGGCAAGCTGTGGGCCGTACGGCACGGCATCGCTCTGGCACGCGCGCGTGAGCCCGGATATCTGCTGCTGACGGACGCGGACATCGCGCACGCGCCGGACAGCCTGTGGGAGTTGGTCGCCGCCGCGCACGGCGGCGGCTTCGACGTCGTCTCGCAGATGGCCCGGCTGCGGGTGGAGAGCCTGTGGGAACGGCTCGTGGTGCCGGCCTTCGTCTATTTCTTCGCGCAGTTGTACCCGTTCCGCCGGATCGGCGGGAAGGGCACGCGGACGGCGGCCGCGGCGGGCGGCTGCGTGCTGCTGCGCACCGAGGCCGCCGAGCGGGCGCGGATTCCGGACGCCATCCGTCACGCCGTCATCGACGACGTGGCGCTGGCGCGCGCGGTCAAGGCCGGTGGCGGGCGCATCTGGCTGGGGCTGGCCGAGCGGGTGGACAGCGTGCGCCCCTATCCGCGGCTGCACGACCTGTGGCGGATGGTGTCCCGCAGCGCGTACGCGCAGCTGCGGCACAACCCGCTGGTGCTGCTCGGGACGGTGATCGGCCTGGCCATGGTGTATCTGGTGCCGCCCGCTGCCCTGGTCGTGGGTCTGGTCACCGGGGAGACGGCGGCCTGGGTCGCCGGCGGTCTGGCGTGGCTGGTGATGACGGGGACGTACGTGCCGATGCTGCGCTACTACCGCCAGCCGTTGTGGCTCGCTCCCCTGTTGCCGTTCACCGCATTCCTCTATCTCCTGATGACGGTCGACTCCGCGGTGCAGCACTACCGGGGGCGCGGTGCGGCCTGGAAGGGTCGCACCTACGCGCGCCCGGACACCGTCACTGACGAGCACCCGCTCTAGGGACGAGCACCCACCCCGGGGTGTTCACTTCCTGCCGGGGGTCCAGTTCATGCCCCACCCGTAGGCGTAGTCGATGGTCCGCTGGGGGCTCACCCCGCGCTCGGGCACCAGGTAGCGGGCCTCGCGCTGGACCATCAGGTCACCGCCGGTGTTGGTGATCAGGGCGAGGGCGCACACCGTCGAGGGGACGGTGCACTCGTCGAGCGAGAAGTCGATCGGGGCGCCGAACTGCGGCATGAGAGTGACCGTCGCGTGCAGGTCCGCGAAGGAGCGCGCACCCTCGTAGATGGTCACGAAGACGAGGATCCGGCGGAAGTCCTGCTTGTGGTCGAGGTTGACGGTGAGGTTCTCACCGCTCTCGACGGCACCGGTGCGGTCGTCGCCGTCGAGGTGGATGTACGGCGGCTGGTGCAGCGCCCCGAAGGCGTTGCCGAGGGCCTGGATCACGCCCTTCCTGCCGTCGCTGAGCTCGTACAGGGCGCACAGGTCCAGGTCGAGGTCCCGGTGATTGGCGACCGCGCGGCCGCGCTTGCTGCCCCAGCCGGAGAACTGCTTGCGCACCTGCCAGTTGAGGTTCACGCGCATGGCGCCCGAGGTGCCGCCCTGTTTGGCCAGCGACACCGCGGGGGCCGCCTTGGTGAGCGTCACCTTGGTCAACCGCACCGGCTGCGCGGCAGGCGCCTGCGGCGGAGGCGGCTGCACGGCGGCCGGGGGCGCGACCGGCGGGGGCATGTTCACGGGCGGCGCGACCGGCGGCGGCATCGTCACCGGAGGTGCGACGGGTGGCGGCATGGTCACCGGCGGTGCGGCCGGGGGCGGAGCCGAGGGCGCGGCGTGCTGCGGTTCGTCCACCGCGATGCCGAAGTCCGTGGCCAGGCCCGCGAGTCCGCTGCTGTAGCCCTGGCCGACCGCACGGAACTTCCAGGCGCCCTGGCGGCGGTAGAACTCGCCGAGCACGAAAGCGGTCTCGACGGTCGCGCCCGTGCTGTCGAAGCGGGCCACCACGCCGTTCTGGGCGGCGTCGCGCACCTCGATGTAGAGGTCGGGGACCTGGCCGAAATTGCCGCCGTCCGAGGAGGCCGCGAGCACGACGGTCTCGATCGCGGGCTCCACGCGCGCGAGGTCGACCAGGAGGGTGTCGACGATACGGCCGCCGTCGTCGCGCTTGCCCTCGTGCCGGACCGCGCCGGAGGAGTGCACCGCCTGGTTGTAGAAGACGAAGTCGCCGTCGGAACGGACCTTGCCGCTCACCAGCAGAAGCGCCGAGGCGTCCGCGTCCGGCACGCCGGGTCCGGAACGCCAGCCCAATTCCACCCGCAGCGCCGCCGTCGGCACCGGCGTATTCGAACCTTTCGACATTGACATGTCCGCCCCCATCGCGTCTCAGCGCGCCAGTCGGTGTCCCGGCAGCCCTCCGGGTTGTCTACCCGCACAACCTATTCGGTGGGACGGCGAACTCCCACGAGCGGCGCAGGAACACCTGTGCCCGACCCGCCGGTAACCCTCCGCGAGCTGGCCTTTACAGGATTCGGGCGCCGATCGGTGCCCCTTTTTGCCAAGTTCGCTCGCATTGGGGATCCCGCGTCACTGCGGACACTGAAAACAACCCTCTTATCGGTCTCCCCAACTAGCACATCGAGGGCTTAACTTATGAGCCATGACCTCCCCCCGCTCCACCTTCGGCGGCGGTTACTACTCCGCCTTCCCGGACACCCCGATCTACGACCGGCTGGTCGCCGAGCGGGGCACCCCTCAGATCGCTCCGATCCGGGTCCCCGCCGCGTACGACGCACCGGGCAGCTATCTGCCGGCCCTGCCGTCGGCCCTTCCCGCCCTTCCGGCGGGTCCCTCCTCCCAGCCCACCTACGGCTATCCGCACGCGCAGCAGCCGGCACCGCTGCAGCAGGCGCCCGCGGCCTACATCCCGCAACAGGCCACCGCACCGCGCGGATACCCCGGCCAGCAGCAGCCACAGCCGCAACGGCCGATGGCGTCCGGCATGGGCTACGAAGCCATGCGTCCCGCGGCTCCCCGGCCCGCCCCGGCCCAGTACCAGGACCCGTACAACGGCCAGCAGCAGTACCGCGGCGGCTACTGAGCCGTCCGCGGTCCCCTCTTGGCCATCGTTGTCACCTGGCACGATGGCCTCATGGGGAACCCACTGCTGCAGTCGATACACATCCACCCGGTGAAGGCGTTCCGGGGCCTCGCGCCCCGGGAAGCCGTCGTGGAGCCCTGGGGGCTCGCCGGGGACCGGCGCTGGACGCTGATCGACGACGGGGGAAAGGTCGTCACACAACGTCAGCAGCCGCGCCTCGCGCTTGCCGCCGCCGAGTTGGTGCCCGGCGGCGGCGTACGCCTGTCCGCACCGGGCATGGATCCGCTGACCGTGCCGGTTCCCCGGCCGGCCGGAACCGTCCCGGTGGAGATCTTCGGCGAAAAGGTCGAAGGCGTGCTCGCCGAGGACGCGGCCGCCCACACCTGGTGCGGCGACTACCTCGGCGCCGACGTGCGCCTGGTGCACATGGACGATCCGGCCACGCGCCGGCCCGTCGACCCCGAGTACGCACGGCCGGGCGAGACCGTCAGCTTCGCCGACGGGTACCCGTTGCTGCTCACCACCGCAGCCTCCCTCGACGCCCTCAACTCCCTGATCGCGCAGGGCTCGCGCGCGACCGAGGGCCCGCTGCCCATGAACCGGTTCCGGCCGAACGTGGTGGTGGAGGGCACCGCCGCCTGGGCGGAGGACGACTGGTCCCGCGTGGCCATCGGCGAGGTCGTCTTCCGTGTCACCAAGATGTGCGGACGGTGCGTGGTGACCACCACCGACCAGGACACGGCCGTACGCGGCAAGGAGCCGCTCGCCACGCTGGGCCGCCACCGCCGCGTCGACGGCAAGCTGGCCTTCGGCCAGAACCTGGTGCCCGTGACCACCGGGACGATCCGGGTCGGCGACGCGGTGACGGTCCTCGACTAGCGGCCACGCCCCACCGGCCTTGCCGTACGGCCCCCGGTCCACTCCGCGGCGGCCCGCGCGAAAAGATCGGAACCCGGCCCCGCGGGCGGGAACCAGGGCCGGGGGCCCGCGCGTTGGGTTTCGTGAGAAGTTCATGAGAGGCCAGGAGCGGGTGATTTCGCTCTCTCTTCGACCAGGCCGGCACCTGAACTGCTCACCCGGGGGTTAAGACGGAGCGGGGAAGGGGGTGCGGGACGGTGCGCACAATCAGCGGACTCTGGCGCTGGCGGCACAATCCGCTGCGCCGCACGAGCGATCTGGCAGAGGCCTGGCTGGCCTTGGTGGCGCTGCTGCTGATCCTCGTCGCCGCACCCGTGATCGGCTCCTTCGTCGGCGGCATCGCCCAGGACGCCCTCCAGCAGTCCGTCCGGGACCAGCGCGCGGCCCGCCATTTGGTGACGGCCACGGTGGTGCGCAAGCTGGACCGATCCCCGCTGGACACCGACCCCGAGACGTCGTCGGCGCGCGACCTGCGCAGCCGTGTGATCGCCGACTGGACCGCGCCGGACGGCTCCGGTCACCACGGCGCCGCCATGGCGGAGCTCAAGTCCCCGCACCGCGGCGACCACTTCGGCATATGGACGGACCCGCACGGCCGGATAGTGGCCCGGCCGCTGGACCCCGCGACGGCGACGACGCATGCGGTGCTCGCCGGGTTCGGTGCCGCCATGCTCACCGCGGGCGCCATCGAGGGGGGCCGCCGGCTGATCGTCTGGCGCATGACCCGTCGCCGGTACGCCCGTTGGGACCAGGCCTGGGACAAGGCGGGCCCGGACTGGGGCAGGACCGGCGCCGGCAGCTGACGGCCTTCCGGCTCTGGTCAACCCACCACCCGCGCGCACGCTACGGTGGAGCGGGCCGATCCCTTCGGCATCAACCCGCGTATCACGAGGTGGGGGGCACAGCAGCGCCATGGCACAGGGCACGGTCCAGGTGACGCACACCGGCACATCGAGGTGGCGGCGCCGTACGGGTGAGTACACGTCGCTCGCCGCCGCCCTGGAGGCCGCCGCGGACGGTGACGTCCTCACCGTCGCCCCCGGCACCTACCGGGAGAACCTCGTGGTGCAGCGGTCGGTGACACTGCGCGGGCCCGAGGGGTCCCCCGGTTCGGTGCGGATCGCGCCCGTGGACGGGGTGCCGCTGACCGTGTGTGCCTCGGCCGTGGTCCAGGACCTGCACGTGGAGGGCCAGGACGGGGCGGCGCCCGCCCTGCTGGTCGAGGAGGGCACGCCGGAGCTGCTGGACATCCGCGTCGTCACCCGGTCCGCGGCGGGGATCGAGGTGCGCGCGGGCGCGCGGCCCACCGTGCGGCGGTGCACCGTCGACAACCCGGCGGGCATCGGTGTGGCCGTACTCGACGGCGGGGGCGGGGTGTTCGAGGAGTGCGAGATCGTGGCCGCCGGTCAGGCGGGCTTCGCGGTCCGCGGCGGTGCCCATCCGCGCCTGGAACGCTGCCGGATCCACCACGCCTCGGGCGCGGGCCTGTCCGCGACCGGCGAGAACACCGCTGTGGAAGCGCTGGGTTGTGAGATCTACGAGGTCCGGGGCAGCGGCCTCCAGATCACCGGCCGGGCCACCGCGCACCTGACGGACTGCGACGTGCACCGCACGACGGCGGACGGTGTCACGCTCGACACGGACGCGGTGCTCACCCTGGCCGACTGCCGTATCCACGACATCCCGGAGAACGCCGTCGACCTGCGCTCGCGCTCGGTGCTCACCCTGACCCGCACGACGGTGCGTCAGTTCGGGCGCAACGGCCTGTCGGTGTGGGATCCGGGCACGCGCGTGGACGCCAACCAGTGCGAGATCTTCGACAGCACCGGTGACTACCCGGCGGTGTGGGTCAGCGACGGCGCCACGGCCGTGCTCGAATCCTGTCGGGTGCACGACGTGCCCGACGCCCTGTTCGTGCTCGACCGCGGCTCGCGCGCGGACGTCGTCGACACCGACCTGTCCCAGGTGCGCAACACCGCCGTGTCGGTGAGCGACGGCGCCACCGCGCAGCTCGACGACTGCCGTATCCGGGACGCCGCGACGGGCGCCTGGTTCCGCGACCACGGCAGCGGCGGCACCCTCAACAGCTGCACCATCGACGGCACCCAGACCGGCGTGATCGTCACCAAGGGCGCCGACCCCACCATCGAGCGCTGCACGGTCGACTCCCCCGCGGAGGCCGGGTTCTACGTGTCGGCGGGCGGCCGCGGCAGCTTCCTCGGCTGCCGCGTGACGGGCAGCGGCGGTTACGGCTTCCATGTGATCGACGGCAGCCGTACGACGCTGAGGAAGTGCCGTACGGAGCGGTGCGCGCGCGGCGGTTACGAGTTCGCGGAGGCCGGCGACGCGGCGCCCGGCACCGGCCCCGTCGTCGAGGAGTGCACCAGCGACGAGAGTGCGGGCCTCACGCCGCCCGCGGCCCACGAGACCGCGGTGCAGACGGCCGTCCAGACTCCCGGCCTGCTGGGAGCCATCCCCGGCCAGCGCACCACCGAGCAGGAACCGCTGCTCTCCGCCGCCCAGCCCGAGCCGCCGGCGCGGACGTCGAAGGCCGTGCTCGGTGAACTCGACGCGCTGGTGGGCCTGGAGAGCGTCAAACGCGAGGTGCGGGCGCTGACCGACATGATCGAGGTGGGCCGGCGCCGCCAGCAGGCAGGCCTGAAGGCGGCCTCGGTCAAGCGGCATCTGGTCTTCACGGGCTCCCCCGGCACCGGCAAGACCACCGTGGCCCGGCTCTACGGCGAGATCCTCGCCTCGCTCGGCGTGCTGGAGAAGGGCCATCTCGTCGAGGTCTCCCGCGTCGACCTGGTCGGCGAGCACATCGGCTCGACGGCGATCCGCACCCAGGAGGCCTTCGACCGGGCGCGCGGTGGTGTGCTGTTCGTCGACGAGGCGTACGCGCTCTCGCCCGAGGACTCGGGCCGCGACTTCGGCCGGGAGGCCATCGACACCCTGGTGAAGCTGATGGAGGACCACCGCGACGCGGTCGTGGTGATCGTCGCGGGCTACACGGCCGAGATGGAGCGCTTCCTTTCGGTCAACCCCGGTGTGGCGTCCCGTTTCTCACGGACCATCACCTTCAGCGACTACGACCCGGAGGAATTGCTGCGGATCGTCCAGCAGCAGGCCGACGAGCACGAGTACCGGCTGGCGGCGGGCACCGCCGAGGCGTTGCTGAAGTACTTCACGGCGATCCCGAAGGGCCCGGCGTTCGGCAACGGCCGCACCGCCCGCCAGACCTTCGAGGCGATGGTGGAGCGGCACGCGAGCCGGGTCGCCCAGTTCGAGGAGCCCACCACCGACGACCTGACCCTTCTCTACGCCGAGGATCTGCCCGAATCCTCCTGAGCACCCGCCGCGGGGCGCGGGGTCGGTACCTCCGGCCGCAGCCGGGCCAGCAGCCGCTCCCGCTCCTCGGCGAAGGCCGGGTCGGCCTGGTAGTCGGAGTGGCCCAGGATCGGCGCGGGCAGCGGGTGCGCCGCGGTGCGGCCGTAGGCGAGGGGGTCCTTCAGCGGCGGTCGGTCCACCTCGGGCCCGCAGTCGCCGGGCAGGCGGACCGGGCCGCCGATCGGGTCGGTGAGCCGGTGCAGGTTGCGCCAGCAGTCGACCTCATGATGCAGCGAGGTGAGCGCGGCGGGGCCGAAATGAGCCGGGAACCAGCGGCCGTAGAGGCGTTCGAGCGGGGAGCCGTAGGTGAGCAGGGCGACTCGCTTGCGGTCGGAGGGCTCGAGCTGCCACGCCGCGGCCGCCGCGAGCACGCTGCCCTGTGAGTGGCCGGAGATGACGAGGCGGCCGCCGGTGGCCCGCGTCCAGGTCGCCATCCGCCAGGTGAGGTCGGGGACCGCACGTTCGGCGTAGCAGGGCGGGGCGAAGGGGTGGGCGGCGCGCGGCCAGAAGGTGCCGACGTCCCACAGGATGCCGATGGTGCGCCGGGCGGAGGCGTCCTTGTAGGCGCGCCTGCCCCAGGTGACGAAGAGTATGAAGCCCAGGCCGATCAGCCAGGACCCCAGGGCCTGCGCGGTCTGCGCTGTTCCGTGCACGAAGGCGTACGCGCTCCGGGCGGCCGGTGCGGGGGCCTCGTCGGTCATCTTCGCGCCGACGATGGCTCCGGCACCGAGCAGCAGGGTCGTGCCGGCCACGACGGCGATCAGCAGCGGGGCCCGGTCGGTGAGCGTGGCCAGCGCGCGCGTGGAGGCGATACTGCTGGTGCGGGCGGCGTCCCTGGGCTCCGAGGGGTAGTCCAGCTGCACCTCGCCCAGCTCGACGCGGCGCAGCAGCCAGGCCCGCCGGCCCAGCCAGCCGCAGAACACGAACAGCACGAGGAGCAGCACGGGGATCACGGAGGCCTGCCAGGTCAGCAGCACCGGCGGGCCGGCGAGGAAGGTGCCCGTGCCGTCCAGCCAGTCCGACACCCGCTGGGCGACACCGCCCGACATCACGCCGCCCAGCGCGCAGGCGAGCGTGGCGACGGCCGGACCGGCCAGGCCGTTCAGGGCGGCGCGCCGGTCGGGGCGGGTGCGGTACAGCACGCGGGCGACCACGGCGAGGGCGATGACGAGGGCGCCCTGGACCAGGGCGATACCGCCGAAGGTGATGCCGCCGCCGAGCAGCCGGCCCGTCGAGTGCCACCCCGGCCGCTCCCATCCGGCGTAGAGCGCGGCGAGCAGCAGCAGGACGAGCGCGGCGAGCGGCAGTCGTCGTACGAGGTGCTTGTCGAGCTCCTGGTCGAGGCGGTTCTCGCTGCGGCCGCGGCGGCAGATCACCCCCAGCACGACGGCGGCGGCGGCGAGGATCGCCGCGAGGAGGAGCCAGCCGAGGGTGTCGAGGAGGGCGGGTCCGCCGGGCGCGCGGTCGTGACGCGCCGCGGACGAGCCGACCGCCGCGGCGACCGTGAGCAGGCCCGCCGCGGTGTGGGCGGCGCGCAGCCGGGCGACCAGCCGGCGGCCGTACCAGAAGCCGGGACTGCCCAGGCCGCTGCGGCCGGTGTCCTCGTCCGGCTCGGCCCGGTGGGGCATCGGCCGCACCGACTCGTAGGCGCTCCAGGTACGGCGGGACAGGTACCACAGCAGGCCGGTGAGCGCGGCGGGCACCACGGCCGCGAGGGCGAGGCGGCGGCCCGGCATGCTCCACCAGCCGTCGTGCGACACATCGGGCGACAGGAAGCCCAGCCAGGTGTGCCGATCGGCGCACGCGTGCGTGCCCGCGCACTGCCAGGCCGCCAGGTCCAGGGCCACCTCGCAGGCGGCCGCGACGAACAGCACCGTCAGGGTCAGCCCGGCGAGCCGCACCAGCAGCCCGTACAACCGCACCGTCCGTCTGCGGCCGCGGGTGTTGGGGCGCATCCAGTGGGCGAGGTTGACGACCATGAACGGCAGCAGCAACAGCCACAGGGCGCGTGCGCTGTTGCCGGAGGTGAGGTTGCACCAGACGTACGCCTCCGGCACCGGCCTGCCCCGGTAGTCCTCGGGCCGGCTCTCGGCGTCGACGTCCTCGGCACGCCGGAAGACGGCCGCCGTGTCGTCACCGGTGATCCGCACCGTGCTCGGATCGTTGAGCATCTCCTGGGGCGTGGTGCCGCCCACGCCGTGGACCAGGAGTTCCAGGGCGGTCGTGGATGCTTCGGCTCCCTGGTCGGGGCCGTCGGTCGAGACCCGTTCCTGCGCACGTTCCACTGTTCGCACTTCCCCCGTGACGCGCCGTCGGCTTGTGTCCGTGCGGGCACAAGGATCTCCGCTTTGAGCAGGGATTACACCGGCGACCACGGAATCTCCCCGATCCGGGTGACATGCGGGGAACAGATGTGGCCACGGTGACATGCGCGCGTCGGGTCAGTGGCGTGGTGGGTGCCCACCCGTGCGAGGATGGGACACCCGCACACCGGGGCTTGGGAGAATGTCCTTGTCGGAGCAGGTGTGCGCGGCGTGTCGGACGGCTTGAGGCGAAAGGACCGGAGCGTACGTGAGTGAGAATCAGAACCTCCTCGCGGAGCAGCGGCGCTCCCTGATCCTGGAGGAGGTCCGGCGCCGGGGCGGGGTCCGGGTCAACGAGCTGACCCGCAAGCTCGGCGTGTCGGACATGACCGTGCGCCGCGACCTCGACGCGCTGGCCCGCCAGGGCGTCCTGGAGAAGGTGCACGGCGGCGCGGTCCCGGTCGTGGAGGCGAGCACGCACGAGCCGGGCTTCGAGGCCAAGTCGGGCCTGGAACTGACGGCCAAGGAGGACATCGCGCGCTCGGCGGCCCAGCTGGTCGCGCCGGGCACGGCGATCGCACTGTCGGGCGGTACGACGACGTACGCGCTGGCGCATCAGCTGCTGGACGTGCCGGATCTGACGGTTGTGACCAACTCGGTGCGGGTGGCCGATGTCTTCCACGCGGCGCAGCGCACCTCGGGACCCCGGCAGGGCGCGGCCACCGTCGTGCTGACGGGCGGGGTGCGCACGCCCTCCGACTCGCTGGTGGGGCCGGTGGCCGACCAGGCGATCGCCGCGCTCCACTTCGACGTGCTGTTCCTCGGTGTGCACGGCATATCGGTCGAGGCCGGTCTGTCGACGCCGAACCTCGCGGAGGCCGAGACCAACCGGCGCCTGGTGCAGTCGGCGCGGCGGGTCGTGGTCGTCGCCGACCACACCAAGTGGGGTGTGGTGGGCCTGAGTTCGTTCGCGGCGCTGGAGCAGGTCGACACGCTGGTGACGGACGCGGGGCTGCCGGGGGACGCCCGCGAGGAGATCTCCGAGCACCTGCCCCAGCTGGTGGTGGCGGGAGAGCCGGAGAACTGATCCCCGCCGCGGGGCAGACAACTGACGGCCCGTCAAATATCGTGATGGGGCCCGGTCAACCGCCTTCTTGCGCCGAGGAGTTCGTGTCCATGGCTCACCGTCTGCGCCCCGTCGGGCTCGATTTCGTCGAGACCGCGCCCGTACGTCTCGTCTTCACACGGGAGATCGAGGCCGCGCCGGAGGCGGTGTTCCGCGCGCTGGCCGAGGATGTGCCCGGCTGGACGGAGTGGTTCGCGGCGGTGACGCTGGCCCGGCCCCTCGACGACGGCGCCCGGCGCGAGGTGCGGCTCAAGGGCGGCACGCGCTTCGAGGAGACGGTGCTCGCGGCGAAGGAGGCGGAGCTGTACGCCTACCGCGTCGACGTGACCAACGCACCCGGCATGCGGGCCCTGGCCGAGGAGTGGCACCTCACCCCGGCCGGCACCGGCACGCGCGTGCGCTGGACCTTCGCCGCCGACGGGACGGCACCGTTCCGTCTCGTCCTGAAGGCGGCCCGCGCGGGCCTGGGCCGGGCGTTCCGGGACGCGACGACCTCGCTGGACCGGCGCCTCGCCTCCTAGCGACTCGACGCCGGCACCAAGCCGCAGGCCCTCAGCCGGGCCAGACGCCCGTCTCCAGCAGGGACCGGATCGCCGCCGTGTACGGCTCGATGTCCAGGCCCTGCTCGGCGAGCCATGCGTCCGAGTAGTACTTGTCCAGATACCGGTCGCCCGGGTCGCACAGCAGCGTCACCACGCTCCCCTGCCGCCCCTGCGCCACCATCTCGGCGACGATCTTCAGCGCGCTCCACAGTCCGGTGCCCGTCGAGCCGCCCGCCTTGCGCCCGATGGCCCGCTCCAGCGCCCGTACGGCGGCCACGCTCGCCCCGTCAGGCACCTTCATCATCCGGTCGACGGCGCCCGGCACGAAGCTCGGTTCCATACGGGGACGGCCGATGCCCTCGATACGGGAGCCGCAGTCGCAGGTGACGTCCGGATCTCCGGTGGTCCAGCCCTCGAAGAAACAGGAGTTCTCGGGATCGGCCACACAGATCCGGGTGTCGCGCTGGGTGTAGTGGACGTAGCGCGCGATGGTCGCCGAGGTGCCGCCGGTGCCGGCCGTCGCCACGATCCACGCGGGCTCGGGGAATCGTTCGAGCTCCAGCTGGCGGAAGATGGACTCGGCGATGTTGTTGTTGCCGCGCCAGTCCGTGGCCCGTTCCGCGTAGGTGAACTGGTCCATGTAGTGGCCGCCGCTCTCCACCGCGAGTCGGGCCGACTCCTCGTACATCCTGCGCGAGTCGTCCACGAAGTGGCACTGCCCGCCGTGGAACTCGATCAGACGGATCTTCTCGGCGCTCGTCGTGCGCGGCATGACGGCGATGAAGGGGACGCCGATCAGCCCCGCGAAGTACGCCTCGGAGACGGCCGTCGAGCCGCTGGAGGCCTCGATCACCGGACGGCCCGGCCGGATCCAGCCGTTGCACAGGCCGTAGAGGAAGAGCGAGCGGGCGAGCCGGTGTTTGAGGCTGCCGGTCGGGTGCGTCGACTCGTCCTTGAGGTACAGGTCGATCCCCCATTTCTCGGGCAGCGGGAAGCGCAGGAGGTGGGTGTCGGCCGAGCGGTTGGCATCGGCCTGGACCTTGCGGACGGCCTCTTTCAGCCAGGCGCGGTAGGCCGCGTCGCTGTGGTCGACGTCGAGGGTTTCGGCGGACCGTGTCTGCTGGGGGGTGCTCACGACGGGGTGCTCCTTACGCTGGGCGCCGACGGCGCGTCGCGCGGCCGGCGCACCGATCATAAGCACCTTCCGCACGCTTCTCACCTGCATAAACGCAACTTTGGGCGGCTCAAAGGACCACCTGGGGTGCGGGGCGGGCGGGCGTGGGGGCGCATTCGCGCGAATGCTCCGCGCGCTCCGTCCGAGGGCGCCCTGCGTACTGGTGCTCGACGCCGGGTGCGTGCAGACTGCACCGCAGGTGCGGGCAAACCGCACCGAACGGGGGCGCACACTGGAACTCGACACGAGCTGGATCATGACCCACGCAGGAGCACGGTCCAGCGCACCGGACGCGCACAAGGGGGCGGCGGCATGGCGGAGCCGGAGTTCACGGCCACGGGCGTGCGGATCGGCAAACGGCTGCGTTCGCTCACCCGGGCCGGGCAGGTCCGGATCAGCGACGGCAGGCTCGCGTTGCTCACCAGCTACGGCACCGAGATCGACAGTGCTCCGGTGCAGGCGGTGCGCGCCTCCAAACCCTGGTTCGCCGCGGAGGACCGGGCACTGGCGGACCTCAACGGCAAGCGTTATCTGCTGACCCTGGGCGACCATGACCCGGCACCCGGCGAGGTGGGGCCGCCCGCGGCACGCCGGTTCATCGAGGCCGTGCGCAAGGCGGCGGGGCGCAGCGCCTGAAAGGGCCCCTGGGGACCACGGCCCGCAGTCGCGGTGGCGGAGCGCGCCCTCCGATCGGCCCAGCCGACGGCGAGTTGCGCTACCGCGCCCCCTGCGTCACGCTGGTCCCACGTCACTCTGGGTTTACCGGCGATAACGCTGCGAACCAGCCGCCGGGCACGACAGCAGGCAGCCGTTCCACTCAGGCCCTGCTGGATCCGTCTTCCGTGTTCTTCCGGACCTCTTCAGTCGGGGAGTCGCAGCCGTGATCAGTCACCCAAGCAGGCACTGCACGGTAGAGCTGCAAGCCCTGCCGTCGCGGATCGGCCAGGTCCGCAGAATCGTCTCTGCGCAGTTGCGCTACTGGCATATGGATTCGCTCATCGACCGCGCCGCGCTCGGTGTGACGGAGCTGCTGACCAACGTCCACCTGCACGCCCAGCCCGACAAGCTGTGCACCGTGGAGATAGAGCTGCTGCTGGACCGGCTCATGGTCTCGGTGCGCGACCACGACCCACGGCTGCCCGAGGTCCGGGACGTGGAGACGTCCGCCACCACCGGGCGCGGGCTCGCCATGGTGGCCGCGGTGAGCGAGAGCTGGGGCGTCCGCCCGGACGGCGATTCGGGCAAGGTCGTCTGGTTCACGCTGCCCACCGCCCCGGCACCGGTCGCACCGCCGGCCCGCCCTCCGCGCCGTACGGCCGAGAAGCCTGCCCGCCGGTTCGCGGAGGTCGAGCACGCCGTCGACGCCCACAGGTCCGCACACGCTCCCGCCCGGTCCGCCGTTGCCGGTTGACCGGGCGGTGACTGTATTGGACGGCCGTTCGCCCTCGGGGGCGCCTCAGGCCGGCGCGTCGGCTGCACGTCAGGCCGGACGGCCCTTGCCGTGGGCGTGAGCGGCCGCGGACCTCGACCTCCGCTCCGCGGCCGGGAGTCACTCGGTGGCGATGGCGCGCAACACGTCCAGCCGAGCCGCCCGCCGGGCCGGGCGCCAGCCCGCGAGGGCACCTGCCAGGAGACCCACCAGCGCCACGATCACGAGCTGCACGGGCGGGATGGCGAAGGCGAAGGAACTGTCGCTCGCGCCGTCGGACGCCCTGACCAGTACCCAGCCCAGGAAGGCACCGAGGCCGAGGCCGCCGGCCGTGCCGAAGGCGGCGACGAGCACCGACTCCCAGCGCACCATGGCCCGTAGCTGCGAACGGGTCTGGCCGACCGCCCTGAGCAGGCCCAGCTCGCGGGTGCGCTCGTGGATCGCCAGGGTCAGGGTGTTGGCGATGCCCAGCAGGGCGATGAGGACCGCGAGGGCGAGCAGGGCGTAGACGAGGGTGAGCATCATGTCGATGCCGCCGGCCGAGGACTGCGCGTAGTCGGCGCGTGTCTGCACCTCGGGGCTGCCGTAGTGCACGGCGACCTTCTGTACGGCGGCCTTGCCCGCGTCCGTGCTCACGCCGTCCTTGAAGGAGACGGCGACGAGGGTGTCGGAGTCCTGGGTGCGGTGCGGGGCCCAGGCGGCGCGGGTGATGACGTAGTCGCCGGCGAGTTCGGACTGACCGTAGACCGCGCGGACGATGAAGGTCTGCTTCTTGCCGTCGGTGAAGGTGAGTTGGGCCTTCCCGCCGGTGGCCAGGTGCTGTTTGCCGGCCTCCGCCCTGGTGACGGCGATGCCGTCGGTGCCGAGGTCGCGAAGTGTCCCGTTGACCTTGCCGAGGTCGAAGGTGCGCTCCAGGGCCACGGGATCGGTAACGGTCAATGCCCTTCCCTTGCCGTCCACTTGGGCGACTCCCCGGCCCAGTCCTACGGCCGTGTCGACCTCCGGAAGCCGCTGGATCGCTCCGGCGAGGCGCGGGCTCAGGCCGCTGCCGCCCGCGCCGAACGACGGGGTGCTGACGGCGACGTCGCCGGCGAAGGACCGGGACACGGTCTGGTCCATGGTCGCCTTCAGCGAGGCACCGAAGACGGTGAACAGCGAGACGACCGCGACTCCGATCATCAGGGCGCTCGCGGTGGCGGCGGTCCGCCTGGGGCTGCGCAGGGCGTTGCGCCGGGCGAGGCCGCCGGTGACGCCGCGGAGCCTGTCGAGGGGGCCGCCGAGGATGCGGACGACCGTGCTGGAGGCGACCGGGCCGAGGACCACGAAGGACACCAGGGCCAGCACGGCGCCAAGTCCCGCCATCCACAGGGACGGTGACACCAGAACACCGCTGAGCGTGGCGGCGACGGCCAGGGCGGCGAGGCCCGAGCCGGTGACGGCACGCGTACGGGAGGCGCCGGAGGCGTCGACGGCCGTCTCGCGCAGTGCGGCCAGCGGGGCGGTGCGGCCGGCCCGTGCGGCGGGCAGCATCGCGGAGCCGAGGCAGACCAGGATGCCGACCGCGAGCGGCAGCACCATGGACAGGGCGCTGATCACCAAGTTGCCGTCGGGGAAGGGGAATCCGATGGCCGGGAAGAGAGCCTGAAGGCCGGCGGCGATGCCGACGCCACCCGCCAGACCGGCCGCGGAGGCGGTCACGGCGACGACCGCGGCCTCGGCCAGGGTGGTGACGGTGACCTGGCGGCGGGAGGCGCCCAGGGCCCGCAGCAGGGCGTTCTCGCGGGTGCGCTGGGCGACGACGATCGCGAAGGTGTTGTGGATGGAGAACGTCGCGACCAGCAGGGCGATGCCCGAGAACACCAGCAGGAAGGTGGTGAAGACGGTCAGGAACTGGCTGGAGATCATGTCGGTGTTCTCCTGGGCCGCCGCCTGACCGGTGATGGCCTCAACCCCCTTGGGCAGTACGGGAGTCAACCGGCCGACGAGGTCCTTCTCGCTCACACCGGGTCCGGCGCGCACCTTGATGCTCGCCGCCTCACCGGACCTGGCCGTGAGGTACTTCTCGGCGTCGGCGCGGGTCATGCCGGTGAAGGTCACCTGCGCCATGCCGTCCTCGCCGCCGAAGGTCGCGAGGCCGACGACGGTCACCTCGACCGGATCGGGCGTGCGCAGCGTCGTCGTGTCGCCGATCTTCAGGTCTCCCTTCTTCGCGGCGCCGCGGTTGACGACGACCTCGCCGGTCTTCTGCGGGGCGCGGCCCACGGCGAGCTGGTACGGGTTGAGCTCGGGGTCGGTGATCCAGTTGCCGGCGAGGGTGGGCGGGCCCTGTCCGCCGACGGGTTTGCCGTTCTTGCCGACGAGCTGGCCGGCGCCCTCGATGTCGGGCGCGGCGGCCGCCGCGCCCGGCACCTTGTCGAGGGTGTTCACCAGGCCGGTGTTCACGGGGCGGCGTACGCCCTGGCTGTCGCCGGGTGTCGTGATGGCGTCGGCGCCGCGCACCACGGCGTCCGTGCCGCTGGTCGCGCTGCCGAACATCGAGTCGAAGCTGGCGCGCAGCGTGTCGCCCATGACCAGCGTGCCGGCGAGGAAGGCGACGCCCAGGAACACGGCGAGGAAGGTCCCTGCGAAGCGCCGCTTGTGGGCGCGCAGGGAGGACGCGCTCAGACGTACGGCGGCGTTCATGAGGGCACCTCGAAGGCTTTCATGCGGTCCAGGACCTTGTCGGCGGTCGGGGATTCCATACGGTCGACCAGACGTCCGTCGGCGAGGAAGACGACCTCGTCGGCGTGGGCGGCGGCCCCGGGATCGTGCGTGACCATGACCACCGTGCGGGAGGTCTGGCGCACGGCCCGGCCGAGCAGTCCCAGGACTTCCCCGCCGGAGCGGGAGTCGAGGTTGCCGGTCGGCTCGTCTGCGAAGACGACGTCGGGCTGTCCCGCGAACGCCCGTGCCACGGCGACGCGTTGCTGCTGGCCGCCGGAGAGTTCGGTGGGCCGGTGGTGCAGGCGGTCACGCAGGCCGACGACGTCGATCAGCGCGTCGATCCACTCCCGGTCGCCCTTCCCGCCCGCCAGGTCCAGCGGCAGCGTGATGTTCTCCGCGACCGTGAGGGTGGGCACCAGGTTGAAGGACTGGAAGACGAAACCGACGCGGTCGCGGCGCAGGAGGGTGAGGCGGCGGTCGTCGAGGCCGCCCAGATCGGTGTCGCCGACGTAGCAGGCGCCCGAGGTGAGCGTGTCGAGGCCGGCCGCGCAGTGCATCAGGGTGGATTTGCCGGAGCCCGAGGGCCCCATGATCGCGGTGAAGCGGCCGACCGGGAAGTCGACGCTCACCCCGTCCAGGGCCCTCACCTCGGTGTCGCCACGGCCGTAGACCTTCACGGCGTCGACGACCCGGGCGGCCGTGCGGATCGCGGTCGTGGTGGTCACGCCGCACCGCCCTTCGTGCGGCCGAACTGCTCGTCCAGGACGGACAGCCGGCGCCAGTACTCGTCCTCGTCGATCTCGCCGGAGGCGAAGCGGCGTCCGAGCACGGCGATCGGCGAGTCGCCGGTGGGGCGGCCGTCCGCCATGGCGCGCCACGGGCCTCCTCGGCCGCGCCACACGGTGCGGCGCAGCAGCGTCACGGCGCCGACCACGACGGCTGCCCAGATCAGCGGGAAGAAGAGGATCCAGGGGCCGGGGCCGCCGTTCCAGTTCGCAAGTGTCTGCATCTCGAGTCATCTCCCGGATGGCCGTTGGGGTGTGTCTCGAGACTCTCGCCGGAGAGGGCCCCTGGTCGTCGTACGGCCAGCGGCACTGCGCGTACCTCCCCGGGAGTACGCGGGGCTGTTTCCGCTGCTTCCCGATGTCTCGACTTCTGTAACTACTAGTATGTACAGTGGCCGTATGAGCACCTCGGAGACCACATCGGAGCGGTTGATCGAGTCCACCCGTGAGCTGCTGTGGGAGCGCGGTTACGTGGGCACCAGCCCCAAGGCGATCCTGGAGCGCTCGGGCGCGGGGCAGGGCAGCATGTACCACCACTTCAAGGGAAAGCCGGATCTCGCGCTGGCGGCGATCCGGCGGACCGCGGCGGAACTGCGGGCCACCGCCGAGGGAGTACTGCGCGGGCCGGGGACGCCGTACGAGCGCATCGAGGCGTATCTGCGGCGCGAGCGCGACGTGCTGCGCGGCTGCCCGGTCGGGCGGCTGACGATGGATCCGGACGTGATCGCCAGCGACGAACTCCGGGCGCCGGTCGACGAGACGCTCGACGCCATCCGCGAGCTGATCGCCGGGATCGTCGAAGAGGGCAAGGAGCAGGGGCAGTTCGCGCCCTCGCTGGACGGCGAGGAGATCGCCGCGACCGTCCTCGCGACCGTCCAGGGCGGCTACGTCCTCGCCCGCGCCTCCGGCTCCCCCACCGCCTTCGACGCCGCCGTCCGGGGCCTGTTGTCCCTTCTCGCCCCCCGATAGGTCTCACACCCGACAGGAGCACACGCACGTGCACATCACGAGGCACCGTCCCGACACCCAGCAGGGTCCGGCCAGGAACTTCACCGGTTCGGTGTGGCTCGACGAGATCGCCGCGCCCCCGGCACCGTCCCGACTGCGCATGTTCAACGTCCACTTCGCGCCCGGCGCGCACACCGCCTGGCACCGCCATCCGCACGGCCAGGTGCTGCACGTCCTGGAGGGCGAAGGGCTGGTACAGCGCAAGGGCGGTGACGTCGAGGCGATCCGCGCGGGCGACACGGTGTGGATCGAGCCGGACGAGTGGCACTGGCACGGCGCCGGGCCGCGCACCTTCATGACGCATCTCGCGGTCGTCGAGGCCGCCGAGGACGGCACCACCACGGAGTGGGACGCACAGGTCGGCCCCGAGGAGTACCTCGCTGGCTGCTCGCCCGACACCCCCGCCTGAGGAGGCATCGATGCACGCAATGCAGTACGAGCTGACTCTGCCCGCCGACTACGACACGGGCATCGTCCGCGGCCGCGTCGCCCGCATCGGGCATCTGCTCGACGACTGGGAGGGTCTCGGCTTCAAGACCTACCTGCTGCGCGAGCGCGGGGTGAACGGCTCGCCGGTCAACCAGTACGCGCCCTTCTACCTCTGGAACACCATGGAGGGCATGAACGCCTTCCTGTGGGGCGGCGCCTTCCAGAGCCTCAGCGACGACTTCGGACGGCCCGCGGTCCGGCAGTGGAGCGGTCTTGCCTACGAGGAGGGCGGCGCCGCGGGCGCACCGGCGCGGTTCGCGGTACGGCGCCGACAACGGGTCCCGGACGGCGTGCAGTTGGCCGGGGTGATGGCGGAGGCGGTGGCCGAGGTCGCGCGGCTGGCCGGTGAGGACGGGGCCGTGCTGTCGGCCGCCGCCGTGGACACGAGCCGCTGGGAGCTCGTCCACTTCTCGCTCTGGGAGCAGGACACGCCCAAGGCCGACGGCGACGTCTTCGAGGTGCTGCACATGTCGGCGCCGGGGCGCGACCGGCTGCCGCGCGGGAGGCAGTGGTGAGCGGCGTCCGTACGGTGCTGGGCGACATCCGGCCCGAGGAGCTGGGCGTGTGCGACGCGCACGACCATCTCTTCATCAGCAGCCCGCAGTTGCCCGGCCAGGAGCTGAACGACGCCCGCGCCGCGCGGGCCGAGCTGGAGGTTTTCGGCGCGGCGGGCGGGACGGCGGTCGTGCAGTGGACCCCCTACGGGATGGGGCGGCGGGCCGCGGACCTGCCCGCGCTGTCGCGGTCGACGGGTGTCCACGTTGTGTGCGCGACCGGACTGCACCAAGCTGCGCACTACGCACCGGAGTTGCTCAAGGAGGTGCGCGGCACGCTCGCCGAGGTGTTCGTCTCCGAACTCACCGAGGGGATCGGCACGTCGGCTGTCCGCGCGGGGCTCGTCAAGGTCGCGGGCGGCTTCCACGCCCTGGACGCGCACGCCCGCTGGACCATGACCGCCGCTGCCGAGGCCCACCACGCGACCGGCGCGCCGATCGCCGTCCACCTGGAGATGGGTACGGGCGCACTCGACGTACTGGACCTGCTGTGCGGCGAGTTGGGCGTCCCACCGCACCGCGTGATCCTCGGACACCTCAACCGCTCCCCCGACTTCACGGTGCAGCGCCAGGCCGCGGAGGCCGGCTGCTGGCTGGCCTTCGACGGCCCCTCACGCGCACATCACGCCACCGACTGGCGCATGCCCGACGCCGTACGCGCCCTGGCGGAGGCCGGATTCGGCCACCGGCTGCTGCTCGGGGGCGACACCGTCGTCGCCGGCGCGCGGTCGGTCGACGGCGGGCCCGGGATGCCGTACCTGCTGCGGCGGTTGCGGCCGCGGCTTGAGGCCGCAGTGGGCAAGGAGGCGGTGGCCCGCATCCTCACCGCGAATCCCGGCCGGGCCTTCGCCGTGGACTGGCGTTGAGACTGGAGTGGCCCGAGCCGGGTCAGCGGCACAGGGCGTCGATGCCGTCCGAGAAGGCCGGGAACTCGGCCTGGGCTTCGGTGACGATCTCGCGGGCGGCCCGGCGCGGAGTGGTCGCGTGCCGGGCGGCGAGTTCGGTCAGAGCCGGACCCGGGTGCCCCTCGTACTGCTGGAACTCCACGACCTCCAGCGGCCCCACGCCGTCGGCCAGTACCCACAGGAAGCCGGACAGATTCCCCGCCACCACTCCGCGCTCGCCCTCCGAGCCCTGGAACACCGTCCAGTGGCGCGGCCAGTCGGTGGTCTCCTCGGCGGGGTCGAGGGCGCCGTACGGCTCGAAGTCGACGCCCTCGCCGTCGTCGTAGTCGAACTCGACCTTGGCCACGTCGGCCAGGGCGGGCGGAAAACGGCGGTCCTCGCCGGTCGTCTCGATCATGCCCGCAGGCTGGCCGCCGCCACTGACAACGCCGCCTAGGAGACCGAGATGTCCACGGACGGGCGCAGTTTCGCCGCCGCGGCCAGGGCCTCGTGCACGGGGTGGGTGTCGAAGGCCGTCAGCAGGATCCGGTCCGCCGGGTGTTCCGCGGCCGGGTAGGCGATCTGCTCGTACGCCGCCTGGAAGCGGGGGCCCCAGCGGCGGGTGCCGAGGCGGGCCGTGCGTGAGCAGTTGTCGACCATGTAGGCGACGTTGCGCGCGTGCATGTAGGGCAGCAGCGAGTCGACCGCCTCGATGACGGACTCGTTGACGATCTCCGACCAGGGATGGCCGCGCTCGGCGAACTCGTCCACCTGGGCGGTCATGGTGGCGACGAAGACACCGGCGGTGAACGGGTCGACGGGCAGGTCTCGTTCGCCGCGCCGGGCGTGCACCTCGTCGCTCACCGACCACATGGGTGAGCCGCCGATCTCGCTCATCGGACGGTTGCCGAGCCGCTGTTCGGCGAGGATCACGCTGCGCAGTTCCGTGCCGTCGGCGACCTCGTCGTAGATCTCGGCGACGATTTCCCGGGCGGGACCGTACGTCGCCGTGTAGGCGCGGTCGAAGACGTCCCGGCCGACGAGGTCCAACTCCTCGCGTACGGACCGGAGTCCGGTGCGCGAGATGGTCCTGGCGATGGGCCCGGTGATGTTCTCGCAGGCCCTCTCGTAAGCGGTCACGGGATCGTCGCCGGCGAGGCGGGCACGGGTGAACAGGCTCTCGACGATTCCATGCACCGCGCCGAGCAGGATGGCGCGTTCGCCGACGATGTCGGAGAGGTACTCGCTGTCGAGGGTGGTCCGGAAGGTGTACGGCGATCCGAGCGCGACCGACCAGCCGAGCGCGAGGTCGGTGGCGCGGCCGTCGGGGTCGGCGTGAACGGCGTAACTGCTGTTGATCCCGGCGCCGTTGATCTGCTCGCCCTGCTGGTACAGGCGCCGCACGGAGTCGCCCATGCCCTTCGGGCAGACGGCGATCACGCCGTGTCCGGGCGGGAAGTCCCCTCCCCTCTCCCGGAGATGGCCGAGCAGGAAGCCGTGCGAGAGGCCGATCACGGCGCCGGGCTTGAGCGCGGCGAAGACCTCCTGGTGGTGGGCGGCGAGTGCGGCGTCGGCGATCAGCAGGATCAGGAGGTCGCTCTCGGAGGCGACGGCAATCCAGTCGCCGAGCGTGCCGTCCTCTTCGGTGAAGCCGTGGGCCCGGGCGCCGGCGGCCGACGCGGACCCCGGGCGCAGTCCGACGGCAACCCGGATGTCCGTGCCGGCCAGCGAGTCCCGCAGGTTGAGGGCCTGGGCGCGGCCCTGCGGGCCCCAGCCGAGGACACCGATGCGGCGGACACCCTCGAAAGCCTGCGGCAGCAGCGGGAAGAGGTTCCGGCCGCCACGCAGGATCGTCTCGGTGCCGCCGGGCACGTCCATCGTCTCGAGGGAGAAGACGCGCGAGCTGTACGTCGTCGAGGTCATGTTCGAGTTGTATGCTCGCGGAGAGTCTTGCAGCAAGCGCAACCTGTGCAGCGGAGCGTTGCATGGAACGAAAGATAGAGGTCAGGCCATGCGCGACGACCATCGGGAGCTGCGTCTCTTTCTCCATCTGGCGCATACGCTGAACTTCGGGCGGACCAGTCTCGACTGCCATGTCAGCCCGGCGACGCTGACGCGAACGGTGCAGCGGCTGGAGACGGACCTCGGGCACCGGCTGTTCGAGCGCGGGCCGCGCGGGGTGTCGCTGACGGCGGAAGGACACCGCTTCCGCGAATACGCCACCCAGGCAATGGAGTTGTGGCGCTCGTACCGTGACGAGCACCCGGACCCCGCGCAACTCACGGGCCGTCTCGGCCTGTTCGCCACGGTGACCGCCTGCCAGGCACTGCTGCCCGACCTGCTGGCCCCCTTCCGTGCCGCCCACCCCCAGGTACAGCTCGACCTGCGCACCGGTGACGCGGCCGCCGCGCTGGCCCGGTTGGACGAGGGCGAGGTCGACGTGGCCGTGGCCGGGATTCCTGCGCGGCTGCCGGAGGGACTGGTGAGCCGCACGGTGGCGGTCACGGAGCTGGTCCTCGTCACCGCGCGGGACCGCCCGGACCCCGATCTGGCCGGGCCGTTCGTCCTCCCCCACCGCGGGCTGGTCCGGGAGGCCGCCGATCGCTGGTTCCGAGCCCGCGGCACACGGCCGGACGTGGCATGCGAACCGGACGGTCACGAAGGGCTGTTGACGCTTGTCGCACTGGGCTGTGGCACCGGAGTGGTCCCCCGCCTCGTGCTCGATCACAGCGCGGTACGTGACCGGCTCGCGGTGGTCCCCGCCGATCCGTCGCCGGAGCCGTTCCCGATCGGGCTGTGCGTGCGACGGGCCGATCTGCGGCGGCCGTTGGTGGCGGCGCTGTGGAGCCGGTGAGGCGCCGTCGCCGTGAAGGGGTGGTCAGCCGAGCTTGGCGTACTCGACCGCGATCTGCGCGCCGAGGCGGGCGTTGTTCTTGACCAGGGCGATGTTGGTCTGCAGGCTCTCGCCCCCGGTGAGTTCCACGATCCGGCCGAGGAGGTACGGCGTGGTGTCCTTGCCGGTGATGCCGGCCTTGTCCATCTCGGCCAAGGCCTGCGCGATGACGCCGTCCATGCGCTCGGCAGGGACCTCCTCGTCCTCGGGTACGGGGTTGGCGATGCTGACCCCTCCGGGGATGCCGAGGTCCCAGCGGGCGTGCATCACGGCGGCGATCTCGGCGGGCGAGTCCACGCGCATGGGCGAGGTGAAGCCGCTGCGGCGCGAGTAGAAGGCCGGGAACTCCTCCGTGCCGTAGGTGAGGACCGGGACGCCGAGGGTCTCCAGGGTCTCCAGGGTGAGGCCGATGTCGAGGATGCTCTTGACGCCCGCACTGATCACCGCGACGCCGGTGGTGGCCAGTTCGGTCAGGTCGGCGCTGATGTCGAACGTCGTCGGCGCGCCCCGGTGCACGCCGCCGATGCCACCGGTGACGAACGTGCGGACGCCGGCGAGGGCGGCCAGCCGCATGGTCGCCGCGACGGTCGTCGCGCCGTGGGCGCCGCGCGCGATCACGTACGCGAGATCGCGGACGCTGGCCTTGGTGACGTCCGGCGCGGTCGCGAGAAGCTCCAGGTCCTCGGGGGTCAGCCCGATGCGGGGGCGGCCGTGCAGGACGGCGATCGTCGCGGGGACGGCGCCGCCGTCGCGGATGATCTGCTCGACCTCCACGGCCATCTCCACGTTCTGCGGATACGGCATGCCGTGGCTGATGATCGTCGACTCCAGCGCCACGACGGGCCGCCCGTCGCGCAGCGCCTCGCGGACCTCGTCGGTCAGCGCCAGGCGCGGGTGCGGGACAGGGGTCGCGGGGGTCGGGGCGGGGGCGGGCGTGATCATCTCGGGCTCCGGATCGGGTTGTTCGGGCCAATTGGGCAGGCGATCGGTCGTTCAGGCATGCGTCGGGGCCGTGCTGCCGTCGAGTAGGTCCTCGATCAGGCGCGGCGTCAGGTCCGGTCTGACGGTCGCCGCGCTAGCGACCGTCAGAGCCGCGGCGGCGTGCCCGAAGCGGGCGGCGTCCACCGGATCGCCGCCGGCCAGCAGGGCGTGGACGAACGCGGCGAGCATCGCGTCGCCGGCTCCGGTGACGTCGGCGACTTCGGCGGGCGGAGCGGCCAGGAAGCGGGCGTCCTCGCCCACGGAACTCAGCACGCTGCCGCGAGCACCGAGCCGGACCCACACGTGCCGCACCCCGCGGGCGTGCAGGGCGTCGGCCGCCGCCGCGACTTCGGCCTCGCTGTCGCCGACGAAATCGCCGAGCAGGGAGCGGAGTTCGTCGAGATTGGGCGTCAGCGCGAAGACCGGGCGCCGGGTGGTGAGCAGCGGCGCGAGGAAGGCCGCCTTGGGGGCGCTCACCGGGTCGATCACCACCGGTACCTCGGCGGGGTGCGCGACGTCCATCGCATGGGCCAGCACGGCGGCCGGCAGGTTGCCGTCCAGGACCAACATGTCGGCGTGGGCGATGAGTTCGCGGGCCGGGTGCAGGTCCTCCGGGGCCAGCGCTTCGGTGGCGGCCATGTCGGCGACCGCCACGACCAGGTCTCCGTCGGCGTCCAGGACGGCCGTGTACGTCCCCGTCGGATGCGCGCTGCGGTGCACGTGGTCGAGGCGCACGCCCGCCGCCGCGGTCTCCGCGAGCAGCCGCTCGCCCGCGGCGTCCCGGCCGACGGCGGCGACGAGGTGCGTCGGGGTGCCGAGCCGCGCCAGGTTCTCCGCGATGTTGCGCCCGACGCCGCCCGCCGTGGTGCCGGCCCGGCCCGGGTTGCTCGTCCGCTGCCGTACGGGCGCGAGGCTGCGCACCTTGACGTCGGTGTTGGCACCGCCGACGACCACGACGGCGTTCTCCTCGCGGAGGATGTAGCCGCGGCCGAGGATGGCGCCCTTCTTGCCCAGGTTGGACAGGTGCACGTTCACCGCGGCCCGGGTGCTGCCGAGGGCGTCCGCGATCGCCTGCGGGCCCGCCAGCGGGTCGCGGCGCAGCAAGGCGATGATCTCGCGCTCCCGCTGGGTCAGCATCATGCTGACCAAACTAAAGGACCTTTATCGGAGTAAGCAAGAGGTGGGCTCGGAGGGTTCAGGGCCGTGACGCCCGCCGTCAGCCCACACCCCTGCCGGCGTCCAGCCGCCCCACCCGCTCCACGTTCTCCCGGTCCTCGGCGTCCTCGCTCGCCGAAGCGGCGAACCACGCGTCGAGGATCTCCTTCAGCAGTGGCTCGGACGTCAGGCGCAGGCTCAGCGCCAGCGCGTTGGCGTCGTTCCAGCGGCGGGCGCCGTCCGCCGTGTAGGCGTCCGTGCAGAGGGCGGCGCGTACGCCAGGCACCTTGTTCGCCGCGATGGACGCACCCGTACCGGTCCAGCAGCACACGACCGCCTGGTCCGCGGCGCCCTCGGCGACCTCGCGGGCCGCCGCCTCCGAGCACGCGGCCCACTGGGGGTCGTCGCCGGGGCTCAGCGCGCCGTGGGGCACGACCTGGTGGCCGCGCCTTCGCAGCTCCGCGACGAGCAGATGCGCCACGGGTTCGTCCATGTCCGAGGAGACGGAGATCCGCATGTCTCGGAGACTAACCCCGTGCGACGCCCGCTCCCAGTGCGCGGCAGGCCGTTACGTCAGCGCCCTCAGCGGATCGTCCAGCACCGGCTGCCACGCCAACTCGGCCGCGCCCACCAGGCTGTTGTGGTCGAGGGTGCAGGGCAGGATGGGGACGCCGCCGCTCTGCCCCCACAGGCTGCGGTCGGCGACGACGGCGCGCAGGCGCTCGGGGTCGGCGTCCAGGAGCGTGCGGTGGAGGCCGCCGAGGATGATGCGGTCGGGATTGAGGATGTTGACCAGGCCCGCGAGACCGAGGCCGAGGCGGTCGATGAGGGCCTCGGTCGCGGTACGGATGGCCGGATCGCCGTAGTGGTTGCGGATCAGGTCGATGGCCTGCTGCAGGAGCGAGACCTCGGGGCCGGGGTCGCGGCCGGCCGCCGTGAGGAAGGCCAGCGGGTCGGCCTCGACGTCGAGGCAGCCGCGGCTGCCGCAGTGGCAGGGCCGGCCCTCGGGGTTGACGGTGAGGTGGCCGACCTCAAGGGCCAGGCCCGAACTGCCCGTGTGCAGGCGGCCGTCCAGCACGAGCGCGCCACCCACGCCCCGGTGTCCGGTGGCCACGCACAACAGGTCCCGGGCGCCGCGGCCGGCCCCGTGCCGGTGTTCGGCGAGGGCGGCGAGGTTGACGTCGTTGCCCGCGAAGGCGGGTCCGTCGATCCCGGCCGTGCGCACGCACTCCGCGAAGAGCCGGCGGACCGGCGCGCCCACCGGCCACGCCAGGTGCAGGGGGTTGAGGGCCAGGCCCTCGGGCTCGGCGACCGCGGACGGCACGGCGAGTCCGGCGCCCACACAGCGCCGTCCGGTCGAGTGCAGCAGCTCCGCGCCCGCCTCCACGACCGAGACGAGAACCTTCGCCGGGTCGGCGTCGACGGTCTCGCAGCCCGGCGCGGTGGCGACGATCCGGCCGCCGAGGCCGACCAGCGCGGCACGGAAGCCGTCGGCGTGCACCTGGGCCGCCAGCACGACCGGCCCGTCCTCGGCGACCGCGAGCCGGTGCGAGGGCCGGCCCTGCGAACCGGCCGCCGCGCCGGGCCGGGCGTCCACCTGGATCAGCCCGAGCGCCTCCAGTTCGGCGGCGACCGCACCGGCGGTCGCCCGGGTCACCCCGAGTTCCGCGGTGAGCACGGCACGGGTGGGCGCGCGTCCGGTGTGCACCAGCTCCAAAGCGGGCCCGAGCGCACCGCGCCCCCGGTCCAGCCGCGCCCTCGAGGTGGTCCCTTCCCCCGCCGCCCGGGGGTCCGCCTTGCCGCTCATGAGGGCGAGTCTCCCATGATCCGCAGGCGCACCGGCTACAGGCCGCTGACTCTGAGCGTGATGTTCAGACGTCCTGTCAGCCCCAACTCGGGCGGGGCGGTGCCCGGCTGCACCTTGGGCACGCCATGGTGCGCGAGCCGCGACGGTCCGCCGAACACGAACAGGTCGCCGCTGCGCAGCTCCACGTCGGTGTACGGCCGGGTACGCGTCTCGGGGTTGCCGAAGCGGAAGACGCAGGTGTCGCCGAGGCTGAGGGACACCACCGGGGCGTCCGACTTCTCGTCGCTGTCACGGTGCATGCCCATGCGGGCGCCGGCGTCGTAGAAGTTGATCAGCGCGATGTCGTACGCCGGTGTCTCCCCGGGCTCGCCCAGCGCGTCCCGCACCGCGTGGCGGCCCAGCTCGCCCAGCCATCCGGGAAACGGCTTCACGGGGGCGCCGTCGCCGTCGGCGACCGTGCGGGCGTAGGCGTACGGGTACCAGTGCCAGCCCAGGCAGACCTGCCGGGCGGTCATCGTGCCGCCGCCGGGGGTGCGGACCGTGCGCAGGCCGGCCGGTGGGCGGGCCCACGACCGGCAGGCCCGGAGCAGGTCACGCTGCCCAGCCGCGTCCAGCCAGCCGGGAACGTGCACCGCGCCCGGCGCGACCTCCGTACGCTCGCGGGGAAACAGCTCGGCGTCCATGTCTGCCATCCTCCCCCACCAGCCGTGAGCTGCGGCTCGGCTAGCCTTGGCACACGATGAACGACCGTATGACGACGCCGTGGGGCGAGCTCGCGCTCACCCGTTTCCCCGAGGACCCGCGCGACCGGCTGCGTGCCTGGGACGCCTCCGACGAGTACCTGCTGCGGCACCTCGCGGAGGAGAAGGTCCCGCTGTCCGGCACGGTCGTGGTCCTCGGCGACCGCTGGGGCGCCCTGGCCACCGCGCTCGCGCCGCACCGGCCGGTGCAGATCACCGACTCGTTCCTCGCGCAGGAGGCGACCCGGGCGAACCTGGACCGGGCCGGGGTCGAGACCGGTGCCGTACACCTGCTGACCACGCAGGACCCGCCGCCCGAGCGGGTCGACGTCCTCCTGGTCCGGGTGCCGAAGAGCCTGGCGCTGCTGGAGGACCAGCTGCTGCGGCTGGCGCCCGCGGTGCACGAGGGCACGATCGTCGTGGGCGCCGGGATGGTGAAGGAGATCCACACCTCCACACTCCGGCTCTTCGAGCGGATGCTGGGGCCGACCCGCACCTCGCTCGCCGAGAAGAAGGCGCGGCTGATCTTCTGCACGCCGCGGCCCTCGCCCGACCGGCCCGCCAATCCGTGGCCGTACTCCTACACGCTGCCCGACGGCATCGGCACGGTCTCGGGGCGCACGGTCGTCAACCACGCGGGCGTCTTCTGTGCCGACCGGCTCGACATCGGCACCCGCTTCCTCCTCCAGCACCTGCCGGCCGGGCGTACCGGCCTGCGGGTGGTGGACCTCGGCTGCGGCAACGGCGTGGTCGGTACGGCGGTGGCGCTGGCCGACCCGGCCGCCGAGGTGCTGTTCGTGGACGAGTCGTTCCAGGCGGTGGCCTCGGCGGAGGCGACGTACAAGGCGAACGGGGTGCCGGGGCACGCCGAGTTCCGGGTCGGCGACGGACTGGCGGGGGTGCCGGCCGGGAGCGTCGACCTGGTGCTCAACAATCCGCCGTTCCACTCGCACCAGGCGACGACCGACGCGACGGCGTGGCGGATGTTCACCGGGGCGCGGCGCGTGCTGCGCCCCGGCGGTGAGCTGTGGGTCATCGGCAACCGGCACCTGGGGTACCACGTGAAGCTGCGCAAGGTGTTTGGCAACAGTCAACTGGTCGCCGGTGACCCGAAGTTCGTGGTGCTGAAGGCCGTCAGGCGTTAGACGGCGGCGGGCGGCGTGGCGAGTGTCCTGATGATCCCGGTCACCGCCTGTGCCATCGCCTCCCTCGCCACGCTCAGGTACTTCCGCGAGTCGACGGCCTCGGGATGCTCGGCCAGGAAGTCCCGGATCGCGCCGGTCATGGCCATGTTGAGGGCGGTACCGACGTTCACCTTGGCGATGCCGCCCGCCACCGCCGCGGCGAGTTCGCCGTCGGGCACTCCGGAGGAGCCGTGCAGGACGAGCGGCACGTCCAGGGTGGAGGCCAGCCGTTTGAGGAGGTCGTGGTCGAGGGTGGCGGTGCGGGTGGTCATGGCGTGCGTGCTGCCGATGGCGACCGCCAGGGCGTCCACGCCGGAGTCGGTGACGAAGGCGCGGGCCTCGGCGGGGGCGGTGCGGGCGCCGGGCGCGTGGGCGTCGAGCGGGGGCTCGCCGGTCTTGCCGCCGACCTGCCCCAACTCGGCCTCGATCCAGAGGTTGTGGGAGTGGGCCCAGTCGGCGGCGGCACGGGTGGCGGCGAGGTTCTGCTCGTAGGGCAGCCGGGCCGCGTCGTACATCAAGGAACTGAATCCGGCGTCCGCGGTCTGCCGCAGCAGGTCGTCGCTCTGGACGTGGTCGAGGTGCAACGCGATGGGGACGGCGGCGCGTTCGGCGGCGGCGACGGCCGCTCGGGCGAGCGGCAGCACTCGTCCCTGGCGGAACTTGACCGCGTTCTCGCTGACTTGGAGGACGACGGCGGCCTGCGCGGACTCGGCGCCGGCGACGACCGCCTCGACGTGCTCCAGGGTGATGACGTTGAAGGCGGCGACGGCGGAGCGCGCGGCGGCGGCGCGGGTGACGAGTTCACCGGTGGTGACGAGGGGCACGGCTACTCCTTCGAAGAGGCGCGTCGGGGCGCGTCAGGGCGTGAGGATCACCGAGCGGGTGAGGTGGCGGGGCTGGTCGGGGTCGAGACCGCGGGCCGCGGCGACGGCGACCGCGAGGCGGTGGACGCGGACCAGTTCGGCGAGCGGGTCGAGCCCGCCCGCGATCCACAGCCCGCCGGTGGCGCGCACCTGCTCGGACAGGCCCTCGGGGGCGTCGCCGAGCATCCAGGTCGCGGTGCCCTCGGTGGTGATGCTGATCGGGCCGTGCCGGTACTCCATCGCCGGGTAGGACTCCGTCCAGGCGAGTGAGGCCTCGCGCATCTTCAGGCCGGCCTCGTTGGCCAGGCCCACCGTCCAGCCCCGGCCCAGGAAGGTGAACTGCGTGCAGGCGACGAGCCCTTCGGGCAGCGGGGTCGCGAGGGCGGTGCGGCCGTCGTCGACGACGGCGTCGGTGTGCAGGCCGAGGTGGGCGCGGAGCAGGGTGAGGGCGGTGGTGGCGAACCGCGTCTGCACGACGGAGCGTTCGTCCGCGAAGTCGAGCACGACGATGTCGTCGGCCGTCCGCATGACGGGCGTGTCCGGGTCGGCGGTGATCGCGACCGTGCGGGTGCGGCCCTTCAACTGCCCGAGCAGGTCGAGGACTTCGGTGGTGGTGCCGGAGCGGGTGAGGGCCACCACGCGGTCGTACGGGCGGCCGTACGGGAACTCGGAGGCGGCGAAGGCGTCCGTTTCGCCCTGCCCCGCGCCCTCACGCAGGACGGCGGCCGCCTGCGCCATGAAGTACGAGGTGCCGCATCCGACGATCGCGACCCGCTCGCCCGGCGCCGGGAGCGCCTCGCAGTGCCGTTCCGCCTCGCCCGCGGCGCGTATCCAGCACTCGGGCTGGCTGGTCAGCTCGTCCTCGACATGGGTCATGCCGGGCCCTCCCCTGATGTGGTTTCCGCTCGACGCAGTCTTTGCTGTTTGCTTGTTTCTGCAAGATACAGCGCTATTTCGAGCATAATCAAGCATTCGAGCGAGGACCGTGTGCGCTAGGGTCGCCGGGAGATCGAGGAACGGGAGCGTGGTCATGTCGCGGGACGCCCGCTGGAAGGCGCTGCTGGAACTGCTCGTCGAGCGCGGCCGGCTGGACGTCGAGGAGGCCGCCGCCGAGCTGGAGGTCTCGTCCGCGACCATCCGGCGCGACTTCGACCAGCTCGCGGAGCAGCAGATGCTGGTCCGCACCCGGGGCGGCGCGGTCGTGCACGGGGTGTCGTACGAGCTGCCGCTGCGCTACAAGACCGCGCGGCACCCGTCCGAGAAGCAGCGGATCGCCAAGGCGGTGGCCGACCTCGTCACGCCGGGCGAGGCGGTGGGCCTGACCGGCGGCACGACCACCACCGAGGTGGCCCGCGCCCTGGCCGTGCGCAGCGATCTCGCCGCCGGCTCGCCGGCCCTCACCGTCGTCACGAACGCGCTCAACATCGCCAACGAGCTCGCCGTGCGGCCCCAGTTCAAGATCGTGGTGACCGGCGGGGTGGCCCGCCCTCAGTCGTACGAGCTCATCGGGCCGCTCGCGGACGGCGTGCTCGGCCAGATCACCATCGACGTGGCCGTGCTCGGCGTGGTCGCCTTCGACGCCACGCACGGCGCCGCCGCGCACGACGAGGCGGAGGCCGCGATCAACCGGCTGCTGTGCGAGCGCGCCGAGCGCGTGATCGTCGCCGCGGACTCCAGCAAGCTGGGACAGCGGGCGTTCGCGCGGATCTGCGGGGCCGACGAAGTGGACACGCTCGTGACCGACACGGCGGCGAGCGCGGACGAGGTACGCCGCTTCGAGGAGACGGGCCTGACCGTACTCACGGTCTGACGCCCCTGTCTCAGCGATCCGGGCACGGGCCGCCCTCCCTGCCGCGATCCCCGCGCTCCCCGGCCCGAATCCGCCTAGGCTGAGGACGGGTGCCTGGCGGGTCAGGGAGGCTGCGATGGATGCACGAGCGATCGACCACGACGTCCCCGGGACCGGTCCGCGCTATCTGCCGATCGCGGAGCACGGGCTGATCGGTGATCTGCGCAGCGTGGCCCTCGTGGGCACCGACGGCACGATCGACTGGTACTGCTGCCCGGCCTTCGACGCGCCGAGCATCTTCGCGGCGATCCTGGACGCGGAGCGCGGCGGCTGCTTCGAACTGGCGGCGGCCGTCCCGGCGCGGACCAAGCAGTTCTACTTCCCCGACACGAACGTGCTGATCACCCGGTTCTTCACCGAGGACGGCGTCGGGGAGGTGCAGGACTTCATGCCGGTCGCCGACGGGGACGTGGAAGTGGAGCGGCACCGGCTGATCCGGCGGGTGGTGTGCGTGCGCGGCTCCATCCCGTTCCGCACCCGGGTCGCCCCGCGGTTCGACTACGGCACCCGGACGCACACCGTGCGCATGGCCGGAGAGGCGGCCTTCTTCGAGGCCGAAGGGCTGGCCGTCGCGCTGACCTCGACCGTGCCCCTGGAGGCCCAAGGGCCGGACGTACGGGCCGACTTCAAGCTCTCCGAGGGCGAGACGGCGGTGTTCGCGCTGGATCAGGTCGGCGGCGACGTGCAGCCGCGCCGGTGCGCGAAGGCCGAGGCCGAGGAGCAGTTCGGCACCACGGTGGCGTACTGGCGGCGCTGGCTGTCCGCCTCCAAGTACCGTGGCCGCTGGCGGGAGATGGTGCACCGCTCCGCCCTCACCCTGAAACTGCTCACCTACGCTCCCACCGGCGCGATCGTGGCCGCGCCGACCACCAGCCTGCCCGAGCAGCTGGGCGGCGAACGCAACTGGGACTACCGGTACGTGTGGGTGCGCGACGCGGCCTTCTGCGTGTACGCGCTGCTGCGGCTCGGGTTCTCCGACGAGGCCGAGGCGTTCATGAAGTTCGTGACCCGGCACATCAGCCCGGGCGACGGCCTGCCCTCCGGGCCCCTGCAGATCATGTACGGCATCGACGGCCGCACCGACCTCACGGAGACCGAACTCGGCCATCTGGAAGGGCATCAGGGCTCCGCGCCGGTCCGGGTCGGCAACGCCGCCGCCGACCAGCTCCAGCTCGACATCTACGGCGCGCTCATCGACTCGATCTACCTCTACGACAAGTGGGCCAAGCCCGTCTCCAGCGCCCAGTGGGACGACGTGTGCGCTCTGGTGGACTGGGTGTGCGCCCACTGGGACCAGCCCGACGAAGGGATCTGGGAGACCCGCGGCGGGCGCAAGAACTTCCTGTACTCGCGGCTGATGTGCTGGGTGGCGATCGAGCGCGCCATCCGCATGGCCAACCGGCGCGGCCTGCCCGCCGATCTGCGCCACTGGCGCGAGTGCCGCGACACGATCTACCGGCGGATCATGAAGAACGGGTGGTCCGAGACCCGGCAGGCGTTCGTCCAGCACGAGGACGGCGACGTACTGGACGCGGCCGTGCTGATGATGCCGCTGACGAAGTTCATCGCGCCCACCGACCCCAAGTGGCTGTCCACCCTCGACGCCCTCACCCACGACCTGGTGTCCGACTCCCTGGTCTACCGCTACGACCCACTCACCAGCCCCGACGGGCTGCGCGGCGACGAAGGCACCTTCTCCATCTGCTCGTTCTGGTACGTCGAGGCCATGGTGCACGCCGGACGCGTCGACGAGGCACGGCTCGCCTTCGAGAAGATGCTCACTTACGCCAACCATCTCGGCCTGTACGCCGAGGAGATCAGCCACACCGGCGAGCAACAGGGCAACTTCCCGCAGGCGTTCACCCATCTCGCGCTCATCAGCGCGGCCTTCAATCTGGACAAGGCCCTGGGCTGAGGGGGTGTTGCCGGGTACACCCGGCATCCGGTGTCCAGGCCCAGCGACGGCGGCCCCCTGAACAGGAAGGATTCCAGATGTCGGCGAACGGCCGGCACGGAAATCCACCTCACCGGACTCGGGGGACCACCCATGAACGAGATCTTCGCCCGGCGGCTGACGGGCGCCGCGGGCATCGCCACCGCGGCCGCGTTCATCGTCGAAGTGCCGTTGTACTTCGTCTACTCGGGCCCGCCGACGGACGCGAACGTGCTCGCCCGGCTGCTGATCGGCATCGTCGCCCTCGCCTTCCTGGTGGTGTTCGTGACGGCCTTCCGTGAACTGGTCAAGCACACGCATCCCGCCTACGAGTGGGCCGGTTCGATCGCCTTCGCCACCGGACTCGTCTACGCCACGGTCACCCTCGTCTCCTCCGGTCTGGAGGCGGGCGCGGTCATCGCCACCGACCACCGGATCGACCCGACCATCACCGTCAACGGCACCTACATCCTCTACGGGTCGATCTCCCGCCTGATGCTGGCGATCTTCCTCACGGCGGTGGGCGTCGCCGTCACCCGCACGAACCTGCTGCCGCGCTGGGTCGGACGGTCCGCCTACGCGCTCGCGGCCGTCAACCTCGTGTTCGTGCCGTCCCTGTTCTTCGGCAACACCCCCGCGCACTTCTACGCGGCGAACGGCTGGGGGACCACGGCCCTGATGGGCGCGATCCTCAGCTACTGGCTGCTGGCCGTGGGCATCTCGACGTACCGCAGCGCGAGCCGCCGCCGCGTGCCGGCCGGCGCGTAGCCCGGATGCGGATCACGGAGTGGGCGGGACGGTCGACGGCCGTCCCGCCCACTCGCGCGCCCTCTGCGGTCTCACTCGTCCGCGACCAGCTCCACCGGCACCGCGACGACGTCCACGAGCGCGCCGGAGCGCAGGGCCGTCAGGGACAGCGGCCGCCCTATGGCGTCCTCGAGCATCAGCCGCTGCAGTGCCTGCGCGCCGGTCACCGGGTCGCCGTCGGCGGTGAGCAGCAGGTCGCCGTCCCGCAGGCCCGCGCGGGCGGCGGGCGAGGCGGGCACGACCTCGACGATCCTGAGCCCCGTGGTTCGGCCGGTGCGGGCCCGGAGCGGTGGTGGCAGCGGTGCGGGGATACCGGCGAGACCGAGATAGGCGCGGCGGACCCGGCCCTCGGAGAGCAGGGTCGCGATGATGTGCCGGCTGGTGCCGTTCACCGGGACGGCCAGGCCCAGGCCGACGTCGGCGATGGCCGTGTTGATGCCGACGACCCTGCCGTCGGCCGTGGCGAGCGCCCCGCCCGAGCTGCCCGGGTGGAGGGTGGCGTCGGTCTGGACGACGTCGTCGATGACGCGCGTCGCCCGGCCCTCGCCGGCCGGCAGCGACCGGCCCAGCGCGCTGACGACACCGGCGGTGACGCTGCCGGCCAGCCCGAGCGGGTTGCCGACCGCCACGACCAGCTGCCCCACCCGCAGCGAGTCGGCCTCACCGAGCCTGGCCGGGGGCGGCGTCGGCCCGTCGGCGCGGACCACCGCGAGATCGGAGAGCGGGTCGGCGCCGATGACGTGGAAGGGGGTGGTGGTGCCGTCGGCGAAGGACACCGTACCGGCGTCGGAGTGCCCGACGACATGGGCGTTCGTGAGCAGGAAGCCGTCGTCGGTGAAGACCACCGCAGAGCCGGTTCCCCTGACGAATCGCCCTCTGGAGCGGCGGTGCGCGACGTTCAGCGCAGCCACCTTCGGCGTGAGTTCGGCGGCGACCGACGTGACGATCTGCGAGTAGGCGTCGAGGGCGGCCTGCTCCCTGCCGGAGCGGTCGGGCCCGGAAAATGTGGTGGCCACAAGTCGACCTTTCCGCTTGCCCAAGGGCGTGCATTACATGCTTACACCCTTGCTAGGACAGGCGGAGAGGACTTCGCTGCGGGCTGACACCCGCGCACGCTCAGCGGGCGGCAGGTCCCTCGGTGCCGGGGTCCGGCCGTCTCGACGTACGCAGTGTGCCGACCGTCCTCAGCAGACGGTCGGCGGGTGTGCGCAGCTCGGGATGGGCGTTCACCGTGTTCCGCAGGCCCCGCACCGGTCTGCGCCACAGCTGGTGGGCCGCCGCGACCGGGTGGGGCCGGGTGGCGAATCCTTCCGCCACGCGCAGCTCCCGGGTCTTCAGCCAGTCCTTGTACTCCTTGTCGCCGCGTCCCAGGTCAAGCAGTGTCACGCCGTGCCGGGCCGCCGCCTCGGCGGTGCGCAGATGCATCATCAGCCCGGGCGAGTAGCGGTGGAACTCGGGGTCGTAGGCGGTGAACCAGGCGGCCAGCACCGTGCGCGAGCGGGGCCCGAAGTGCGCCGCCACGGGGCGGTCACCGGCGTAGAGCACCGACAGGACGCCGGTGAAATGCTCCTCGCGGACCTGGTGGAGATGGTGCACGAGGTCCACGATCCACGGCCGGGCGAACCGGTCCATGCGGCCCGTCCTGCGGTACTGGGCGGACTTCCACTGCATGAGCCGGCGCAGCATGCGCGGATCGCGCTCGTCGAACTCGAAGCGCACCTCGCCCACGTCGCGCCCGAGACGGCGCTCCTTCTTCAGCGTGGTCTTGGCGAGGCCGGGGTAGGCGCCGCGCAGCCACGGCGCGTACCCGCTCTCGTCGGGTTTGAGGTCGACCACCGGGGAGGCGAACAGGCCCGTGACGTGCCGGCCGAACGGCTTCTGCTCCTCGACGAGATGGTCGAACTCGAAGACGGACAGCCGGCATGCCTTCAGCAGTTCCTGGGAGTTCCAGGTGAATCCCGGGCGGTGCACGAGCGCCTGGCAGTCGGAGAGGCCGAGGCCGATGGCGCGGCCTACACCGAAGGCGTTGCGCTCGTAGGGAAAGAAGCCGACGGGTTCGCCGTTCTCACGGAGGACGGCGATCCGTGTCCCGGCGCGGTACCTGCCGATCCCGGTCGCGAACTCCGGCGCCAGGAAAGGATTGGCGTATTCCGGAGACTCGTCCATCGCCGTGTGCCATGCCGCCCGCAGTGCGGCGGTCAGCTCGTCGGCTCTGTGGATCGTGACGTCCACGTCAGATCATCCGCCCTTCCGCAGGCTCCGCGAGGAACGTCCCGACCGCGGCACAGGCCGGCAGAGCATGTGGACCCCTGTTCATCGATCGCATCGGCGACCGCTCCCCCCGTGACGTCCCCCCACGGCGCAGTCTCCGCCGTGGATCAAACCTCGCCAAACAGTACGCATGTTGTCAAGAGTGCCTGCCGCAACAAAGACCGCACTGTGACGAGTGGCCGGGATCAGGCCGGATCGATGTCCTGCCCTGCGGTTGAAGGGAAGCCGAAGGGAAACTGCCAGGTGGGCGGGATCGCATGGAACGGGAGCCCCAATCCCACCATTGTTCCCCCAATCCCCCCTGCGGAAGGGCAAGATGACCAAAGGCGGGGCTGGTGGTCCGTGGTGGTGCGGGTGCTGCCGTTGAGGTTGAACGGCTCGACGCGGGGCACGCCCTTCCTGTGAGCCGGGGCGGCCCCGCAGCCGCGGTGAGGCCGGGGAGGTGTTACGGCCGCCCCGCTCCCGGCACCTCGACCGGGACGGTGAGGACCTGGCCGCTTCCGGGGGCCACCATCTCGCTCTCCGTCATGCCCTGCCAGCGGGCCGCGGTGACGAACAGCGTCCTGCCGTCGGGGCCGCCGAGCACGCAGGCGAACGCCCCGCGGTCCAGCGGCACCGTCCGCAGCACGGTGCCGCCCTCGGCGACGCGTACGCAGCGCCGGTGTGGGACGTCGGCGTACCAGACGGCGTTCTCCACGTCGAGGCAGATCCCGTCCGGGGTGCCCTCCCCGAGGTCGGCCCAGATGCGCCGCCGGGACAGTGCGCCGTCGGCTCCGATGTCGAAGGCGACCAGTTGGTGACGGTAGGAGTCGGCGACGATCAGCGTGGAGCCGTCGGCGGTGACCGCCATGCCGTTGGGGAAGGCGATGTCGTCGGCCACCTCGCGCACCGAGCCGTCCGCGGCGGCCAGGTGCACGGAACCGGGTTCGGGGTCCTCCCCCGCCATCGGGTCGAAGTGGGCGCGGTTGACATAGGTGTTGCCGCGGCCGTCCGCCACGATGTCGTTCCAGCCCGGGACGCCGAGATCCGCGTACAGGACCAGGCCGCCGTCGGGCTCGCGGCGCAGCAGCCGGCCGTCCTTGGACGAGACGACCAGCAGCCGGCCGTCGGGGAGCCAGGCGGTGCACAGCGGCAGTGACGGCACCCGGGCGACGACCTCGCTGCGGCCGGTCAGGTCCACGGCGACGACCTCGCCTGCGGACCAGTCGGAGAAGTACAGCCGGTCGCCGTGCCAGCGGGGTGACTCCACCAGGCCCCGGCCGGTGAGCAGTACGGACACCTGGGTCATCGCCCTCACACCCTTTCGCTCGACCGGCACCGTGCCGGTCTCCCACCCTTCATACGAACAGGGGCCGGGCGAATCGACATCCGCACGCGGTGACCGGGAAACGGCCGCGGCCCGCCGGACCCTGAGACATCACAGGATGTCCGCTTCGCCGTTCGATGCCATGGTCTTGATCGTCGGCAGTCGAACGGAGGAACCGATGATGAAGTCACGACCGACCCGGCCCCGGCCGGTGCCGGCGGCCGCCGCGGGGGCGGCCGCGGCCCTGCTCGCCGCAGCCGGTCTGCTCACGGCCACACCCGCACAGGCCGACCCGCGCCCCTGCCCGGGTGCCGGGGCCGGCGACCCGGTGCGCTGCGCGCAGGTGATCGGCATCAAGGCGGGCTCGTCCCTGGCGATGCGGGCCGAACCGCGCTACGGCGCGGCGCAGGTGGCCCGGTTCGGCAACGGCCAGTGGCTGGAGCTGGACTGCTGGACCACCGGCGATCCGGACGCGGACGGCCACGGATACCGCTACTGGATGCAGGTCTCCACCGGCAGCCGCAGCGGCTTCGTCAACGACTGGTACCTGGACAGCGGCGGCTCGGGCACCTGGAAGTCGCAGATCCCCCGGTGCGCCTGATCCCCGTCGAAGAAGAGAAAGGGATGGAACCCTCATGAAGCACCTGCGTGCCCTCACCGCGACGGGAGTCGCTCTCACCGCCGCGGCCGCGGCCGTCCTCGCCGGCGCCGGGCCGGCCGGCGCCGCCATCCACTCGTGCAGCATCTCCGGCGACCCGGCCGTGTGCGCGAACGTCACCGGCATCGACGCCGGTTCGTACCTGGCGGTGCGCACCGGGCCGGGCTACGGCGCGGCGAAGTCGCCCGTGTTCGGCCAGTACCACAACGGGGACCAGCTCGGCCTGCTGTGCTGGACCACCGGCGACCCCGACGCGGACGGCCACGGATACCGCTACTGGATGCGCGTCGACAACGGCATCGGGGACGGCTACGTCAACGACTGGTATCTGGACACGGGCGGCCCGAACACCTGGAAGTCGCAGATCCAGCACTGCTGAAGCACGGCGTACGGTCACGGAGCCTTGCGGCCGACTCCCGCGTACACCCAGTACTCCGAGGGGTTGTCGGGGATCGGGTCGCCCGGGTCCGGGCGCCACACGGGGACGTGGACCAGGCCAGGCTGCACCAGGTCGAAGCCGCTGAAGAGATCGAGGATCTCGTCGTGGGAGCGGGCGGTGACGGGTGAGGTGGCGCGGGAGCGGTACAGCTTGCCGACGGCGTCGGCCGTGTCCGGGCGGTCCTCGTTGGTGGCGTGGGTCAGGGCCAGCCAGCCGCCGTCGGGCAGGGCGTCGCGGAAGGCGGCCACGATGGCGGCCGGGTTCTCCTCGGGCGAGACGAAGTGCAGGATCGTGATCATCAGTACGGCGACGGGCTGGTCGAAGTCGATCAGCTTGCGCACCTGCGGGGAGGCCAGGACGTCGGCCGGCCGCCGGATGTCGCCGTCGACGATGTCCGCGTCCGGGTTGTCGGCGAGCAGGGAGGCGCTGTGGGCCACGGCCACGGGGTCGTTGTCGACGTAGACGATGCGGGCGCCGGGGCTGGCGGCCTGCGCCACCTCGTGGACGTTGCCCTGGGTGGGGATGCCCGAGCCGAGGTCGATGAACTGCCGTACCCCCGACTCGACCAGGAACCGCACCGCGCGGCCGAGGAAGGCGCGGTTGGCCCGGGCCAGGGTGCGCACCTGGGGGTCGATGGCGGTGAAGGCGGCGAGGGCCTCCCGGTCGATGGCGAAGTTGTGGTCACCGCCCAGCATGGCGTCGTACATGCGGGCGACACTCGCCTTGACGGGATCGGTCCCCGGTGGCATTCCAGCGTTGTCCGGCACTGCAACTCCCTCTATGACCAGGGGCCTTGACGCGTCATCATATAGTTGCCGACGGCGCCCGACGAGCCACCCTCATCGCCGTGCGCCCGGACCCCACCCGGAAAGGCACGACCCCTGCGGAACGAACCGCGCAGCCGCACCGACGACTTCCCCACCGCCCAGCCCCCACCCAGGCGTTCGGCCTTCTCACCCGCCGCCGACGTCATCGGCTCGGAGCTGGATCTGCGGCTGACCGGCAGTCATGTCGTGCACGCGCTCACGCCCGGATTCTGCGACGCGGCCTCGGTCTATCTGCTGGAGCGCTGGCTGCGCGAGGAGAACGCCTACCCGGCCGCGGATCCGCCCCAGATAGAGGCGCGGCGGCTGGCGCTGCGCGTGGGCACGGACGCGGCGGAGGACTGGGCGGGCCTGCTGCCGGACGGCGAGGTGATCGTCTTCCCGCGCGCGACGCCGTACGCGCGCGCTCTCGCCGACGGACAGGCGCAGTTGCTCGACGCGGTCGACTCCCACACCTCCGAACGGCTGATCGCCTCCGGCAACGGCGACGCGCGAGTGGACGCCCTGCTGCGCGCGTCGTCCTTCCTCGTCGTCCCGCTGCGGCTGCGCGGCACCCCGGTCGGCTTCGTCGCGTGCACCCGCGGCCCGGACCGGGCCCCGTTCCGGACGGCGGAGGTCACGGCCGTCGCCGCACTGGCCGCGCGGGCCGCGACGGCCCTGGACAACGCGCGCCGCTACGAACGCGAGCGCCGCACCGCCCTGGCCATCCGCAACAGCCTGCTGCCCGGCTCCGCCCACGAGACCGAGGGCTGCCGCATCGCGCACGGCTGTCTGCCGGCCGGGCAGGGCAACATCATCGGCGGCGACTGGTTCGACGTGCTGAGACGGCCGGGCGACCGGGTCAGCCTGGTCGTCGGCGACGCCATGGGACACGGCCCGGAGTCCGCCGTGGCGATGATCCAACTGCGCACTGCGGTCCGCACGTTGGCGGGGTTCGACATCCCCGCCGCGGATCTCGTACGGCGTCTCGACGCCCTCGCCTACGACACCCCGGGCGCCTCCTTCGCGACCTGCATCTACGCCGAGTGGGACGCACGCGCGCACACCTGCACCCTCGTCGGCGCGGGCCACCCTCCCCCACTGCTGCGCGGCCCGGACGGCCGGACCGCGCCGGTGGCGCTGGCCAGCCCGGGCCTGCCCCTCGGGCTGGGCACGGGCAGCTACGAGGCCACCGTGCTCACCGTGGACGAACCGTCTCTGCTGGTGCTCTACAGCGACGGCCTGGTCGAGTCCCGCGACGCCGACATCGACCAGGAGATCACCCGCCTCGCACACACCCTGGACACGGCCGTGCTGGAGCCCGCCCCGGCCGACGACCACCAGCGGCTCCAGTCCCTGTGCCGGCGGCTGCTGCGCTCCCCCAGCGCCGCCGCGGGCGCGGACGACCGCACGCTGCTGCTGGCCGAACTGACGCCCGGGAAGGACTGAACTCCCCTGCCGGGCGGGCTCAGACCGTCAGGTTGGCCCAGACGGCGTTGCCGCCGGTGAGTCTGGACCGGTCGACCCCCCAGATGTCCGCGATCGCCTCCACCAGCACCAGCCCGCGGCCGCCCTCGTCGTCGGGGCCGGGTTCGCACCGGGGCAGTCCGCGGCCCGTGTGGTCGTGGTCGTGCACCTCGAGGCGCAGGCAGTCGTCGGTGACGAGCCCGATGCCGCACAGGATCCGCGCGCTGAGGGTGTGGCGCAGGGCGTTGGTGGCCAGCTCGGAGACGAGCAGGACGGCGTCGGCACACAGGTCGGCGGGCACCCGCCAGGCGCTCAGCCGCGCGTTCACGGAGCGGCGGGCGACCTTGATGCTGGAGCGGTGTGGCGGCAGTTCGAGCCAGTGCGTTCGTTCCTGGCTAGCGGCGTCTAACAGCTGCGGTGAGGAAGTCATGTGGGGGGACACGGCAGTTGCCTTCCGGGGGGAGAGCTGGTGCGCGTGATCGTCGCAAAGATTCGCGCAAGTAACTATGCTCACAGGCCAGTTCAACCTGCAACCAGCTGCCTGTTATTTTCATCTAGCCGGTATCGTTCTGGTGGCTTCATCAAGTCGCTTGCGCTGACGCGTTCGTGACGGTTCCTCAGGAGGTAGGGCGTGAACGAAGGCCGGTCGGGCGCTGGCAGCAACAGCCCCAGTGCTCCCACCGTTCTCCGCATGATCCTCGGCCGACGGCTTCAGGAGCGGCGCCAGGACGCGGGCGTCTCCCTGGACGACGCGGCCAAGGCGCTGCGGGTGACGTCCCTGACCATCCGCCGGCTGGAGAAGGCGGAGGTCGCGCTCAAGCCCCTCTACGTGGAGAAGCTGCTCGAGACCTACGGGGCCGACCGGCAGGAGATCGACGAGTTCGTCCCCCTCGCCGAGCGGGCCAACGAGCCCGGTTGGTGGCACATGTACCGCGATGTGCTGCCCAGTTGGTTCAGCGGCTACGTCAGCCTCGAGACCGGCGCGACGACGCTGCGGACCTACGAGCCGCACTACGTGACCGGTCTTTTACAGACCCCTCGCTATGCGCGCGCCGTGCTCCGCGGCGGCCTGCCCAACGGCAGCGAGGAGGAGCTGGAACGCCGGGTGGACGTGCGGCTGCGCCGCCAGAGCCTGCTGGAGAAGAAGGACGCGCCCACGCTGTGGGCGGTGCTGGAAGAAGCCGTGCTGCACCGGGTGGTGGGCGGCCCCGAGGTGATGCGGGAGCAGATCGACCGGCTGCTGGAGGTGTCCGAACTGGAGCATGTCAGCGTCGACGTCGTGCCGTTCGCGGCGGGCGCCCACGTCGGCGCGTGCGCGCCCTTCACCTACTTCCGGTTCGAGGAGCCGGAGCTGCCCGACATCGTCTACAGCGAGGTCCTCACCGGCTCCATGTACCTGGACCAGCGTTCGGACGTGGCGGCCCATCTGGAAGCGCACAACCGCATGTCCCTGCTGACCTCGGACGCGGACAGCAAGGCGCTCCTGAATCGCATGCGAAAGGAGTACTCATGACTGTTACCGGCGGCCGTGTCTGCCATGTCTACAACGGGATGCCGGCGTCGGACCTCGGTGATCATGGCTGGGAGTCTCCGTGGAGCGGTCCCAACGGGGGCCAGTGCGTGCAGACCAAGCAGCTCGCCGACGGCCGTGTGGCACTGAGGCAGTCGACCGATCCCGCCGGACCCGCGCTGATCTACACCCCCGAGGAGATCACCGCGTTCGTCGCGGGAGTCAAACGAGGCCTCGCCGATCATCTGACGGCCGGCTGACCCCACCGGACCGGCGGGAAGGACCCGGGCCCACCCCGGCCACCATCCGCCCGACACCCCCACACGCACACCACCGAAAGGGACAGGATGACCAACTCGCACGCCGCGCGGGACATCGACACCAGCAGGCCGCACTCCGCCCGGATGTACGACTACTACCTCGGCGGCAAGGACCACTTCGAGGTCGACAAGCTGGCCGCGGAGACCGTCGCCGAGGCCTACCCGGCCATCTTCGTGTGCGCTCGCGAGAACCGGGCGTTCATGCACCGCGCCACCCGGGTCCTGGCCCGGGAGCACGGCATCCGCCAGTGGCTGGACATCGGCACCGGCATCCCCACCGAGCCGAACCTGCACCAGGTGGCGCAGTCCGTGGTGCCCGAGGCGCGGGTGGTCTACGCCGACAACGACCCGCTCGTCCTCAAGTACGCCGAGCGCCTGATGCGCAGCACCGCCCAGGGCCGCACCACGTACATCGAGGCGGACGTCAACGACCCGGCCGCGCTGCTGACCTCCCCGGAACTCGCCGAGGTCCTGGACATGGGCCGGCCCGTGGCCCTGTCGCTGAACGCCCTGATGCACTTCGTGACGGACGCGCAGGACCCGTACGGCATCGTGGAGCGTCTGCTGGCCGTCCTGCCTTCGGGCAGCGCGCTGGCGCTGAGCCACTGCACGCCAGACTTCGACCCGGCGACCTGGCAGAAGGTCACCGACATCTACAACAACGCCGGTACGCCGGTGCAGTTCCGCTCGCAGCAGGACGTGGCCCGGTTCTTCAGCGGGCTCGAACTGCTCGAGCCCGGGATCTCGGTAGGTCACCGCTGGCGCCCGGACGGCGAGGCCACGGCCACGGACGCCGAGGTCAGCCTGTGGACCGGAGTGGGCATCAAGCCGTAGGGGTGCGGCAGTTGGGGGTGTCGTACGGCCCCGGTCCCACGCGGGGCCGGGGCCGTACGCCTGCCGGTCCGAGGCAGGTGCCTCAGTTCTGCACGGGCCTGCCCCGGCCCCACGCCCAGGCGAGGCGGTCGGCGCCGGACGGGTTGGTGGTGGCCAGCCAGGGGCGGGCGGCGTCGCCGGTCAGCTTCTGGATCGAGTAGGTGTCGTCGGTGCGCAGGCCGGGCCAGTAGACCGACCCCATGCCGAGCTTGCGGAAGGTGTCGGTGTCGGCCTGGATGAAGTTGACCGAGTTGTCGGCGGCGTCCGGCTTGTCGTAGTCGAGGCCGGTGGTCATCGGCGCGCCGAACTCGTCGGCGACCGTACGGCCCGCGCAGTCGCCGATGCGCTCCTTGAGGTCGGACACCCACTGGTCGTAGGTGGCGTAGCTCTTCCAGAAGCCGTAGTGGTGCAGCGAGAGGTAGGTGCCCTTCAGCCGCGGGTCGGCGCAGACCGAGGTGACGTGGTCGTTGTAGCCCGCGCCACTGACGAAGACCCGGCTGCGCGGGACGGACGGGTAGGTCGCGAGCCACTTCGCGGCGAGGTCGGCCCACTGGGCGTCGGTGTAGCCGTGGGGTTCGTTCATCGGCTCGAAGTAGACGTGCGGGTCGTGCCGGTAGGTGCCCACGACCGTGTTCCACATGGGCCAGTAGGTGGTCTCGTCGTCGATGAAGCCGTCCTTCTGGGCGCCGGTGCCCTCCCAGTAGGAGACGATCACCTTGAAGCCCTTGTCGGAGGCCGCGTCGATGACGCCCCGGTACGACTTCCAGTACGAGCCGTTGACGGTGTACGGGTTGATCGGCAGCCGCACGGTGTTGGCGCCGAGGTTGGCGCGGAACGCCGAGATCACCCGGCTCGCCTTGGCGTACGTCTGCGCGTAGCTGTCGGAGAGCGACAGGCCGGACAGTACGACCGGGTCGTCGGCGTAATTGTCGCGCGGGTCCGCCCAGTTGACGCCCTTGAACTGGGTGGTGCCGGTGCCTGGCGCGGCGGAGGCGGGGCCGCCGGCGAGGGCGGTGCCGCTCAGCGCGGCGATCGCGACCGCCGCGCAGGCGGCACGCAGCCGGGGGGTGAGGCGGTTCGTGGCAGTGGGCTTGCGCATCGACGTGCCTTTCGGGAGACGGCGGCTCGGCGCCCGCATGTTTACGTAAACATGACCTGGCTCGACAAGCGATGTTTACGTAAACTCGGCGGCGCCGGAATCGTGGCATCCGGCCCAGCGGCCGTCAAGATGCCTCACGCGTACCATCCGGTGCGTCGGGGAGCCGGGCGGAAGTGGTGCAGCGATGGATCAGAGCGACCGGGAGCAACGGGTGCCCGCCTCCCCGGGCGGCGCGCAGCGGGGCGGCTCCGGCGTGCCCGGCGGGCGCCGCAAACAGCGCGTGTCCATGGCCGACGTCGCCAAGCTCGCGGGCGTGTCCTCGCAGACGGTCTCGCGGGTCTCCAACGGCCATCCCGGCGTGATCGGTTCGACCCGGGAGCAGGTCCTCGCGGCCATGCGGGAGCTGGGGTACCGGCCCAACAGCGCGGCGCGCGCCCTGCGTTACGGCCAGTTCAACACCATCGGCGTGATCCTCTTCAGCCTCGCCTCGACGGGCAACAGCCGCACCGTGGAGGCGATCGCCACGCATGCCGCGGCCGAGGGCTACGCGATCACACTGATCCCCATCGACGTCCCGACCCAGGACAACGTGCTGGGCGCCTTCACGCGCATGGGCGAGCTGGCCGTCGACGCCGTCATCGTCATCATGGAGATCCACCTGCTCGACACCGGCACGGTGCAGCTGCCGCCCGGGGTGCACGTCGTCGTCGTGGACTCCGACGCCGGGGACCGCTACAGCGTGGTCGACACCGACCAGGCCGACGGCGCCCGCAAGGCCGTGACCCATCTGCTCGACCTGGGCCACCGCACCGTCTGGCACGTGGCCGGGCCCGAGACGTCCTTCGCCGGCCAGCGCCGCACCCTGGCCTGGCGCACCGTCCTGGAGGAGGCGGGCCGCCCGGTGCCGCCGCCCCTGCGCGGCGACTGGTCGGCCGAGTCCGGCTACGCGGCCGGCCTCGCGCTCGCCGAACAGGCGGACTGCACGGCCGTGTTCGCCTCCAACGACCAGATGGCCCTGGGCCTGCTGCGCGCCTTCCACGAGCGCGGCCTGCACGTGCCCGCGGACATCAGCGTCGTCGGCTTCGACGACATCCCCGACGCCGAGTACTTCGTGCCTCCCCTCACCACCGTCCACCAGGACTTCGCCGAGGTCGGCCGCCGCTGCGTCGAGGGCGTCCTGGAGCAGATGCGCGCCCATGGCGGCGCACGGGCCGGCACCGACCTCGTCCCGGCCGGACTCGTGGTCCGGCACAGCACCGCCGCGCCACGGGGCGGCCGCCGGTGACCCACGGCGAGACCGAGCCGGTCACCCCGTCCACGCCGCGACCCGTGCGCCGCCCGTCGCTGGTGCAGGGCTGGCACGAACTGACCTTCCTGCACTGGCCGGTCGAGCCGGAGCGGGTGGCCGCGCTGCTGCCCGCCGGGACCCGCCCCGACACCCTCGACGGAGTCACCTACGTCGGTCTGGTGCCGTTCCTGATGCGCGGGGTGGGCCTCGGCCCGGGGCCCGGACTGCCGTACCTCGGCACGTTCTGCGAGACGAACGTACGGCTGTACTCGGTGGACGAGCAGGGCCGCCGCGGCGTGGTGTTCCGCTCCCTGGACGCGAACCGCCTCCTGCCCGTGCTGGTGGGGCGATGGGGCGTACGGCTGCCCTACGTCTGGTCCGCGATGCGCCTGCTCCGCGAGGGCGGCGTGCTCACCTACACCTCCTGTCGCAGGCGGGCGGCGGGACGCGGGCCCAGGAGCCGGGTGGTGGTGCGGCCCGGCGCACCCATCGCGCGGCCCACGCCCCTGGAACACTTCCTCACCGCCCGCTGGGGCATGCACGTCCCCTGGCACGGCCGCACGCTGCACCTGCCGAACGACCACCCGCCGTGGCCGCTGCACCGGGCCGAACTCCTCGACCTGGACGACGAGTTGGTCGCCGCGGCCGGTCTGCCGCAGATGCGGGGCGCGCCGGTCAGCGTGCTGTACTCGCCGGGTGTCCCGGTCCGGTTCGGGGCGCCGTCCCTCATACGTCCGCGATCAGGAACGCCGCAGCCGGAGCGGTCAGTAATGGAGAAGCGCCGGGCCCCGCGCCGCCCGTAGCGTGACCGCGTGATCCGACGTCTCCTGCCCTCCGCCTACCGGCCCGTCCTCGCCAACCGGGTGTTCCGGCGGCTCATCGTGGGCTTCGGGGTCTCCGGCCTCGGGGACGGCATGAGCTTCGTCGCGGTGGCGTGGCTCGCCATCGAGCTCGCACCGCAGACGACGCAGGGGCTGTGGGTCGGCGGCGCGGTCGCCGCGTACACCTTGCCGGGTGTGGTCGGCGCTCTCGCGTTCGGGCGCCGGCTGCGCCGGGTGCCGGCCAGGCGGCTGCTGATGGCGGACAGCGTGGTGCGCGGCGTGTTCATCGGCGCCGTGCCGCTGGCGTGGCTCGCCGGGCTGCTGACGCCGCCGTTGTACGTCGTGCTGCTCGCCGTCTCCTCGCTGCTGCACGCGTGGGGCAGTGCGGGCAAGTACACCCTGCTCGCCGAACTGCTGTCCGAGGAGCAGCGGCTGGCCGCGAACACCTTCGTCAGCTCACTCAACTTCGCCGCCACGATCGCCGGACCCGCCGTCGCCGGAGTGCTGGTGACGTACGCGAGCTCCGCTCTGGTCCTCGCCCTGGACGCCCTCACCTTCGTGTTCCTCGCCGTGCTCGTCGCACGCACCCGCCTGCCGGAGCCGGGGGACCTCTCCCCCGCCGACCCCGTGGACCCGGTCGACCAGGCGGCCGCCCGCGGCGGGCTCGCCCTGCTGCGGTCCCGCCCCGAGCTCCTCGGCCTGCTCACGCTCACCTGGTTCTTCAACTTCCTCTACGGCCCCGTCGAGGTCGCCCTGCCGCTGCACGTGACCGACGACCTGCGCGCACCGGGCACCCTGCTGGGCCTGTACTGGATGCTGTTCGGCGTCGGCGCGGTCGTCGGCTCGCTGGCGATCGGAGCCCTGCGCCGGCTCCCGCTGTGGCCCGTGACGGTCACCATCGTGATCGCCTGGGGGCTCTCGCTGCTGCCGTTCGGACTCGGTGCGCCGACGGCCGCCACCGTCGTGTGCTTCACGCTCGGCGGCGTGATCTACGGCCCGTTCGTCGCGCTCTCGGTGACGCTGATCCAGGCGAAGTCGCCACCCCGGCACCTGTCCGCGATGCTCGCCGCCAACAACGCGGTGCTGCTCACGGCGTCACCGCTCGGCACGGCACTCGGCGGCCCGCTCACCGCGACGCTGGGCCCCCGGGTGACGATCGGCGGCTCGGGACTGGCCACCGTGGTGCTCGGCACCCTCGCCTGCGTGCTGCTGGCGGCCCGGCGCGGCGACCGGCGCCGTAACCCGTCAGGAATCGAGAAGCGCCGGTCCGCGAGCCACGGTTAACGTGACCGCAGCACCACCCGCCGACCACAGACGCCACGCGCCCGCCCCGGCCCGACAGATGGAGAGACGATGACCACGGCCAAGAGGACGGACTCGCCGTCGCCCGCACTGCACGCCGCCGACAGCCACGACCTGATCCGCGTGCACGGCGCGCGCGAGAACAACCTCAAGGACGTCAGCATCGAGATCCCGAAGCGCCGGCTGACGGTGTTCACCGGCGTCTCCGGCTCGGGCAAGAGCTCCCTGGTGTTCGACACGATCGCCGCGGAGTCGCAGCGCCTGATCAACGAGACCTACAGCTCCTTCGTGCAGGGCTTCATGCCCAACCTGTCGCGGCCCGAGGTCGACGTCCTCGACGGCCTGACCACCGCGATCAGCGTCGACCAGCAGCGGATGGGCGCCGACCCGCGCTCCACGGTCGGCACGGCCACCGACGCCAACGCGATGCTGCGCATCCTGTTCAGCCGCCTCGGCAAGCCCTACGTCGGCCCGCCCGGGGCCTTCGCCTTCAACGTGCCCTCGGTCTCGGCGGCCGGTGCGATCTCGGTGGGCGGAGGCGCCAAGCAGAAGGTCACCTTCAACAAGGTGGGCGGCATGTGCCCGCGCTGCGAGGGCCGCGGCGCGATCTCCGACCTCGACCTGGCCCAGCTCTACGACGACAGCAAGTCGATCAACGACGGCGCCTTCACCATCCCCGGCTACACCGGCGGCGGCTGGAACTCCCGGCTGTACGCGGAGTCCGGCTTCTTCGACCCGGACAAGCCGATCAGCAAGTTCACCAAGAAGGAACTGGACGACCTCCTGCACCGTGAGCCGACCCGGATGAAGATCGCGGGCATCAACATGACCTACGAGGGTCTGATCCCGCGCATCCAGAAGTCGATGCTGTCCAAGGACAAGGAGGCGATGCAGCCGCACGTGCGGGCGTTCGTGGAACGTGCGGTCACCTTCGCCACCTGTCCCGACTGCGACGGCACCCGGCTCGCCGAGCACGCCCGCACCTCGAAGATCAAGAAGATCTCCATCGCGGACGCCTGCCGGATGGAGATCCGGGACCTGGCCGACTGGGTGCGGGCACTGGCGGAACCGTCGGTGGCGCCGCTGCTCGGCGCGCTGCAGCAGACCCTCGACTCCTTCGTGGAGATCGGCCTCGGCTATCTCTCCCTCGACCGGCCCGCGGGCACGCTCTCCGGCGGGGAGGCGCAGCGCGTCAAGATGATCCGCCACCTCGGCTCCTCGCTCACCGACGTCACGTACGTCTTCGACGAGCCGACCGCCGGCCTGCACCCGCACGACATCCAGCGCATGAACGACCTGCTTCTGCGGCTGCGGGACAAGGGCAACACGGTGCTCGTCGTGGAGCACAAGCCGGAGGTCATCGAGATCGCCGACCACGTCGTCGACCTCGGACCCGGCGCCGGTACGGCGGGCGGCACCGTCTGCTTCGAGGGCACCGTCGGCAAGCTGCGCGGCAGCGACACCGTGACGGGGCGCCACCTCGACGACCGCGCCTCGCTCAAGGACGAGGTGCGCCCGTTCAGCGAGGTACTGGAGATCCGCGGCGCCTCGGAGAACAACCTGCGGGACGTCGACGTGGACGTACCGCTCGGCGTGCTCACGGTGATCACCGGCGTCGCGGGTTCCGGCAAGAGCTCGCTGGTGCACGGGTCGATCCCGGATGACCTCGGGGTCGTCTCGGTCGACCAGAGCCCGATCCGGGGTTCGCGGCGCAGCAACCCGGCGACGTACACCGGTCTTCTCGAGCCCATCCGGAAGGCCTTCGCCAAGGCCAACGGCGTCAAGCCGGCGCTCTTCAGCGCCAATTCCGAGGGCGCCTGCCCCACCTGCAACGGCGCCGGCGTCATCTACACCGACCTGGCGATGATGGCCGGGGTGGCCAGCACCTGCGAGGACTGCGAGGGCAAGCGGTTCGACGCCGCGGTGCTGGAGTACCGGCTCGGCGGCCGGGACATCTCCGAGGTGCTGGCGATGCCGGTCTCGGAGGCCCTGGAGTTCTTCGCCGAGGGCGAGGCCCGCACGCCGGCCGCGCACAAGGTCCTCGAACGCCTCGCGGACGTCGGCCTCGGCTACCTCACCCTCGGCCAGCCGCTGACCACCCTCTCCGGCGGTGAGCGCCAGCGCCTGAAGCTGGCCACGCACATGGCGGAGAAGGGCGGCGTCTACGTCCTCGACGAGCCGACCACCGGCCTCCACCTCGCCGACGTGCAGCAACTCCTCGGCCTGCTCGACCGGTTGGTCGACTCCGGCAAGTCCGTGATCGTCATCGAGCACCACCAGGCCGTCATGGCGCACGCCGACTGGATCATCGACCTCGGCCCCGGCGCCGGCCACGACGGCGGCCGCGTCGTCTTCGAGGGCAGCCCGGCCGACCTCGTCGCCGCCCGCACCACGCTCACGGCCCGGCACCTGTCGGAGTACATCGGCGCCTGACCGGGGCGGCACGGGGCTGGTGCCGTGGTGCCGTCCGGCCTGTGCGCGGGACAATGACCGTATGGCAGGCGACATCGTGGACGAGGCGGTGCGGGTGGCGCCCGCGCCGCCTCTGCGCGGACTGGTCGGCTGGTACTCCGGCTATCGCCAGCGCGGCGTGCCACCCGCCCGGCACCGGGGGCTGCCGTCCCCCTGGCTGACGCTGATCATCACCCTCGACGAGCCGCTGAGCATCGCCGCCCATCCCGATCCGGGCGCGGACCCCGGCGACTACCCGACCCTCCTCGGCGGCCTGCACCTCACGCCCGCGCTGATCGAGATCCCCGGGCGGCAGTCCGGCATCCAGGTCGCGATCAGCCCGCTCGGCGCGCGCGTGCTGCTGGGACTGCCCGCGGGCGAGCTGGCGGGGACGGACGTCCACGCGGACGACGTACTGGGCGCGGACGTGCACGAGGTCCACGACCGGGTGCGCGAGGCGTCCGGCTGGGCCGCCCGGTTCGCCGCCGTCGACGACTGGCTGCTGCGCCGTACGACGCGCCACGACGGCGTACGGGCGGCCTCCGCCGCGCCGGTGGCCGGTGCTTGGCAGCGGCTGCTGTCGGCCGGCGGGCGCCTGCGCGTCGACCGGCTCGCCGCCGAGACCGCCCTCAGCGAACGGCACCTGCGCAACCGCTTCCGGGCGGAGATCGGCCTCACCCCCAAGGCCGCCGCCCGGGTCATCCGCTTCGACCTGGCACGGCGCCGCCTGGCGGGCCGCCCCGGCGCCTTCGACCTCGCGAGCCTGGCCGCCGACTGCGGCTACGCGGACCAGTCCCACCTGGACCGCGAGTTCGGCGCGCTGGCCGCCTGCACGCCCAGCGACTGGCTGGCGCAGGAGTTCCGAAACATCCAATCCGGGCACCATCCGCCCGCCTGAAGCTGGTCAGGTCAACCGGCCGAGCCGGGCCCAAGCCCGCGACACGGAGGCTCACCACCATGACCACCACGCCCGACCCCGCCAAGCAGCCGCCCGCCCCGCAGGTCTGGCCCACCCTGCGCGCCCACGACGCCCGGGCCCTGATCCGCTTCCTCGTCGAAGCTCTCGGCTTCGAGGAGACCGTGGTCCACGGCGACGGCGACCGGGTCGATCACGCCCAGCTCAGCTGGCCCGAGGGCGGCGGCGTCATGCTGGGCTCCGTACGCGAGGAAGCGGACCCCCTCACCGGACCGACACCGCCCGGTGCCTTCAGCGCCTACGTCGTCACCGCCGACCCGGACGCCGTCCACGCCCGCGCCAAAGCGGCGGGCGCCGACATCACCACGGACCTCCACGTCACCGACTACGGCTCCCGGGACTTCGCGGCCCGGGACCCGGAGGGCAACCGGTGGTACTTCGGCACGTATGCGGGAGAGCCGCGCTGAGCTCCGCCGGGAGAGGCGTGCGGCACGGGCTGCCACCGCGCGACGGTCCGCCACCGGCCCGGCCGGCCGCACCCGTACGCCCGCCCGAACGCCCTGCGTCACCGCCCGCCCCGCCCGGCCTCACCCGCCAGACAGTCCGGCCTCCCGCCCAGAGCCGCTCGCCGGGCGTACATCGACCGCCGTGAGCGCCAGCGCCAGGGGACCCGGTGCCAGGAACGCGAGCGGCACCAGCATCCAGGCGCACACGGCGGAGGTCGCGACCGCGAGGAGGACCAGGGCACTTCCGCCGACGTCCTGTACGGCGTCCTGGGCGGCCTCGCGCACGGCTGCGGGCCAGTCCGTGAGGGACTCGGGACGCGCGCACGCGCGGAGGCCGAGCACCGTGGCGCAGGCGCCGATCGCGGCGGCCGTCGCGGCGAAGAGGGGAGCTCCGGGCAGTCCCGCCCGCGCCAGGGCCAGGTCAGCGGCGAGCAGCAGCGCGCCCGCCAGGGCCACGGCGCCCGCCAGCAGGTCGCCCGGCCGCAGGCGCCGCCGCAGCAGGGCGAAGTAGCGCCCGGCGGTGGCCGGTTGGGCCTCCCGGGCGCCCCGCAGGACCGCGCAGGCCGTCGAGAGGGCGGCCGGCGCGGTCAGGAGGGGCAGACAGGCCGCCGCCGTGGCGAGGCCGACGCTCAGCATGTCGGCGAACAGGGTCATGCGGGGGCCGAAGACCTCGCCCGGCTCCCGGGTCCGTGTCGTCCGCGTCGTCCGAGGTGTGCTCATCGGGCTCACCCCTTCAGCCCGGAGCTGGCCATGCCCTCCACCAGGAACCGCTGGAAGGCGAGGAAGAACAGCACGATCGGCAGCAGCGCGATGACCGACATCGCGAACATCGGCCCGAACGCCGACTGGCTGGAGGCGTCCACGAACGACCGCAGGGCCAGCGTGAGCGTGAACTTGTCCGGGTCGAAGAGGTAGATCAGCTGCGTGAAGAAGTCGTTCCAGGTCCAGATGAACGTGAAGATCGCCGTGGTGATCAGCGCGGGCCGCGTGAGCGGCAGGATCACCTGGAAGAAGCTCCGGAACGGCCCGCAGCCGTCGATCCGCGCCGCCTCCTCCAGCTCCCGCGGCAGCCCGCGCATGAACTGGACGATCAGGAACACGAAGAACGCCTCCGTGGCGAGGAACTTGGGCAGGATCAGCGGCCAGTACGTGTTCACCAGGCCGAGCTTGTTGAAGATGATGTACTGCGGGATCAGCACCGCGTGGTGCGGCAGCATGATCGTCGCGATCATGAACGCGAACATCGGCCCGCGGAACCGGAACCGCAGCCGCGCGAAGGCATACGCGGCGAGCGAACAGCTGACGACGTTGCCGACCACCGCCCCGCCCGCGATCAGCAGCGAGTTGCCGAGCAGCCGCCAGACGGACACGTCGTTCACGCCGTCCAGGGCCGTCCTGTAGTTGGACCACTCCAGGTGGCTGGGCAGCAGGTCCAGGCTCGCGATGACCTCGTCGGCCGGCTTGAGCGAGGTGGCGAGGAGCCAGGCCAGCGGATACAGCATCACCAGCAGTGCGGCCAGGCAGCCGATGTGCACGGCGATCCGGCTTCGGCGAACGGGCTTGCGCGGCAAGCTGGTTGGGGCGGTGGCTGTCATCGGTCCCCCTCGGAGGCGTAGAAGACCCAGGAGCGCGATGTGCGGAAGAGCACCGCGGTGACGGCGCCGATGACGAGCAGCAGCACCCAGGCCATGGCGGAGGCGTAGCCCATGTGGGAGGCGACGAAGCCGCGGTCGTAGAGGTAGAGGGTGTAGACGAGTGTCGAGTCGGCGGGTCCGCCCTTGCCGCCGCTGACCGCGAAGGCGGGTGTGAACACCTGGAACGCCTGGATGGTCTGCAGGACGAGGTTGAAGAACAGCACCGGCGACAGCATCGGCACGGTGATGGACACGAACTGCCGCCATTTCCCTGCCCCGTCGACGGCCGCGGCCTCGTAGAGCTCCATGGGGATCTGCTGCAGACCGGCGAGGAAGATGACCATCGGCGCGCCGAACTGCCAGACCGTCAGGAGTGCTACGGCCAGCAGCGACCAGCCGGGCTTGTTGATCCAGCCGCCGGTGCCGAAGAGGTTGTCGACCGTGCCGCCGTCGTTGAAGACCGCGCGCCAGACCAGGGCGACGGACATGGAGGCGCCGAGCAGCGAGGGCGCGTAGAAGGCGGAGCGGTAGAAGCCCTTTCCGCGCTTCATGGTCTTCAGGGCGAGCGCGACGCCGAGGGCCAGGGCGAGTTGGAGGGGCACGGCGACGACGACGTAGGTCAGGGTCGTCTCGACCGAGCGCCAGTACCTCGGGTCCTCGGTGAACATCTGCGTGTAGTTGCGCAGGCCCACCCAGTGCGGGGCGTTGAACAGGTCGTAGTCGGTGAACGACAGGTACAGCGAGACGGCCATCGGCAGCAGGGTCAGCACGATCGCGCCGAGCACCCAGGGCGAGAGGAACACCCAGGCGGCGCCCTCGCGTTCGCGCCTGGGGCGCCGTCCGGGGGCGGCGGCGGAGCGGGGTGGGCGGGCGGTGGACGCGGGGATGTCGGTGGTGGTCATGACCTCAGCTCCGCCTTCGCCTCGGTGACGTAGTTCTCGGCCGCCTCGCGCGGCGACATGCGCCCGTACGACACCTGGTCGTAGTCGCGCGCGAAGGTGGTCTGCAGGGCGTTGTCGCCGGAGGGCGGGGCCTGCGGCGGGTCCTTGAGGGTGCCTTCGAGCGAGTCCTGGTAGTCGGCGACCGTCCTGTCGAAGTCCTTCAGCTGCGAGGCCGTCTGCTTGCGGATGGTCTCGTTGACGGGGATGCCCCGTGTCGCACCGAGGATCTTCGCCGCCTGCCGGTCGTTGAGCAGGAAGTCGATCAGTTGCGCCGCCTGCTTCGGGTGGGAGGTGTGGGCCCCCGCGCCGAGGAACATCGACGGCTTGAAGTACTGGCCGGGTGTGCCGTTCCCGCCCGACGGCATCGGCCCGAGCGCCACCCCGCCCTTGACAATGGCGAGGTAACCGCTGGACGGGGCGTCCCAGTTGAAGTCGCTGAGCGCCTTGCCGCGGCCGAGCGGGGTGTTCTCCACGGTGCCGTCGAGCTGGGTGGTCTGCTCGGCCGGGGAGACGGCGCCCTCCTTGCGGAGCCGGTCGGCGAAGGTCCACCAGCGGGCCAGGTCCGCTACGGTGAAGCCGAGTCGGCCGTCCTTGGTGTAGAGCGCCTTGCCCTGGCCGCGCAGCCACACCTCGAAGGCGTCCTCGCTCTGGCCCGGGTCGGTGGCGCCTGGCTTACCGGTCCTCTTCGCGAGGGCACGCATGGCGTCCGCCCAGCCGCTCCAGGTCCAGCCCTGTTTCGGCAGGGGCACCCCGGACGCCTTCCAGGTCGCGACGTCGTAGACGGCGGTCTCGGTGCCCCGGCCCTGCGGGACGGCGTAGAGCGTGCCGCGCACCCGGCCGGTGGCCAGCAGCCCCGCGTCGATCTCATCCGTGTGCAGGGCGTCCTTGACCTTGCCGAGGTCGAGCAGCACGTGCCCGGAGGCGTACTGGTCGATCTGGCGGTAGTCGAGCTGCATCACATCGGGCGCGTCGCCGCCGGTGGCCTGGATGGCGAGCTTCTGCTTGTAGGCGTCGTAGCCGGAGAACGACGTCTGTACCCGCACGCCGGGGTGCAGTTTCTCGAACAGGGCGACGGCCTGCTCGGTGCGTGCCGCGCGGTCGGGGTTGCCCCACCACGTGTAGCGCAGCACCACCTTGCCGCCGCCGGCGCTCTCCCCGGATCCCCCGCAGCCGGCCAGCACCGCGCACAGCGCGAGTGCGGCGGCCGACGCGCAGAACCCCTTTGTCCTGTGTCCGGGCATGCCGAGGTCACCTCTTTCTCTCCTCGGTCTTCGGTCTTCGGTGGAAAACCCCCCGGACGCCTCCCCTGACGCCCTATCAACTACCGTGCTTTTTGCGCTACTTACCCTCGTACGGCAGCGTCGTGCCCGGCAGCGCGTACTCGTCGCGGCGGCCGCACATGCCGAAGCCGCCCAGCCGCGTGGGTTCGGTCCGGTGCGCGGTCGCGTCGGCGAGGTAGTCCTCGTCGCCCGCCGCGAGCGCGTCGAGCTGGGCGCCGGTGCGTTCGGCGGCGGCGAGCGCACCGGCCCGCCACAACTCCCGCCAGTGCGGCACCTTTTCGCGAACCAGCCGGGCGGCTGCCCGCTGGAACTCCAGATACGGTCCCTCGTCCCCCGCGACCAGTGCCTCACGCAGGGCGAGGTAGCCCTCGACGGCGAGGTCCCTGCGGCGGCGCGCCGCCTTCTCCGTCCCGACTCCCTTGCCCGGCGGCAGCGTTGCCGCGGCGGCGTACTTCCCGGGGTCGGCGAGCACCTCGGGCGGGAAGGTGAAGACGGCGTCCCCGGCCTCGGGAAGACCACTGTTCTGCATCAGCACGGTGATGCGCAGATCGCCGCCCTGCACCATGCGGTGCACGGTGCCCGGCGTGAACCAGGCGACCGATCCCGGCTCCAGCGGGATGTCCCGGTAGCCGTCGGGGCTCAGTGTCTGCACCGCCCCGCGGCCGCCGGTGACGATGTACGCCTCCGTGCACACCAGATGCAGATGGGGGCTCCCGCCGCACACGCCGTCGGCGGCCTCCCAGTCGTAGGCGCTGAGGTGGGACAGGCCGACCGCGCCGGGCAGCGGGTGCGGAAGGACCGGCCTCGGGTCGCTCACCACGGCAGGCCCGCCAGGTGGGCGCCGACGCGGTCGCGGTCCCAGGCGCCGTCGGCGACGACGACCCGGTAGCGGTAGCTGAAGGACGCGCCGGGCGGCAGCTCGAACTCCTCGAAGAACGCCCAGGAGAAGGCGACCGTCGGGATCGGCTCGGAGCGCACGAACCAGTGCGACGCGTGGATCGCGGCGGACTCGTCGAGGTTCTCGGGCGCGTGCGCGAAGACGAGCGTGGAGTGCGCGTCGACGTCGTCGTGCTCGGTGGTGAAGGCCAGCCAGGGGCCCTGGGTGCCCATCAGCTTGCCCGCGTCCGCGCCCGCTCCCCCGTCGACGTCGGGGCCGAAGGCGGTGCCGCCGGTGAAGTCGCGGGGGCCGCGCCACTGCAGTCCGGTGTAGCCGGCCAGCTCGCGCCCGTGCGTGGTGGGCGAGCCGAAGGCCAGCGGCAGGTCACGGAGGTTGGTGAGCTCGATCGTCCAGTCCAGGGCCCAGGAGCCGGCCTCCTCGTCGACGGAGTGGACGGTGATCCCGCGTACCTCGCGGGCCCATTCCGCGCCGCCGTTCTCCACCCAGGTCAGCGCCTCGGTGAAGGCGAGCCGGTCGTCCTCGACCGTGAACGCGGGGAAGCCGTCGTGCCGCATCGAGCCGACGCGCTCGGGCAGCCGCAGATAACCCTCGCCGTGGACATAGCAGTTGCCGCCCCAGAAGTTCTGCCCGGACAGGTGGCTCGCCGTCATCTGCAGGCCCTTGTGCCAGCGGTGGTCGTTCGGGCGGTACCCGGTCACGGTGCGCCCGCCGAGGGTGCGCACGGGGTGGGCGTAGGGCTTGCGCGACTCGAAGGCGTCGGGGTCGGGACGGTAGACGTAGCGGAGGATCTCGGTGCCGTCCGGCGCCGCCACCGCGATGTGGTCGCCGTACGCGTGAGTGACGCGGATGCTCATGCGCGCTCCTTGGGGGCCCAGTCGGGGTGGTCGCCGTGCATGGCCGGGTAGAACGGGTCCCCCGGGCCGATCTCGCCCGCGAGCACGGGCCGTCCGGTGAACGCGGACTTGTAGAGGGCGGCCGCGAACTCCAGCGTGGCGCGCGCGTCCGGGCCGCTGCCCGGCGGCCGTACGCCGCTGTCGTACGCGTCGAGCAGGGCGCCGAGCTGGGCGGCGTGCGAGCTGGGGACGTCCGCGGCGGGCGTGCGCCAGGCCGTGGCACGCTCGGCGGCGACGTGCGGCGCGGGGGTGTAGACCCAGTCGTCGTTGCGGTGGCCGTACAGGTGGGTGAGCTCGATCGTCGCGTCGGCGCAGTCGATGCGGATCCGGCTCACCTCGTCCGGCGAGAGCACGCTGTTGACGACGGTCGCGAGGGCGCCGCTCTCGAACCGCACCAGGGCCGTCGAGACGTCCTCGCTCTCGGTGTCGTGAACCAGCCGCGCCGCCATGGCCCGCACCTCGGCCCACGGGCCGAGCAGGTGCAGCAGCAGGTCGTACTGGTGGATGCCGTGGCCCATGGTCGGTCCGCCGCCCTCGGTGGCCCAGCGCCCGCGCCACGGTACGGCGTAGTAGGCGGCGTCGCGGTGCCAGGTGGTCTGGCAGTGCGCGACCAGCGGGGCGCCCACCCGGCCGCCGGCGATCAACTCGCGCGCGTGCACGGCGCCGGAGCCGTACCGGTGCTGGAAGACCACCGAGGCGTAGGCCCCCGACGACTCCTCGGCCGCCGCGATCTCGTCGTACTCGGCGAGAGACAGACACAGCGGCTTCTCGCACAGCACCCAGGCACCCGACCTGAGCGCGGCGGTCGTCTGCTCCCGGTGCAGGGAGGGCGGCGTGCCGATGAGGACCAGGTCAGGCCGTACGGCGTCCAGCATCGCGTCCATCGAGGTGTACCCGGCGACCTCGCCGCCCGCCAGCTCCCGGAAGGCCGCCAGCCGGCCCTCGTCCACATCGACGGCGGCGACCAGTTCCACCCGGTCCGCGTGGGCTCTCAGCGCGGGCAGATGACTGTCACTGACGATGGCGCCGGTGCCGACGACGGCGACTGAGCGACGGTGGGGGCGTGGGGGCATACGGCGCTCCTCGGACGTACGGCGGAACAAGACAAGCAGAAAGCGCTTGCACTCGGAGCGACCCTAGGTGCGGAGGCATGTCTGGACAACCCCCCTGCGGGAAGTTCCCGCACCTGGAGGGGCAGGTCGCGGGCGTGAACAGGCCACCCTAGGGGGCGCTGTCCGACGACTCCGGGGGCGCAGACCGGCGACTCCCGGGGGCGCGACCGGCGGCTCCCGGGGACGCAGACCGGTGACTCCGAGCCCGAAGAATCCCGAGTGGCCGCCCATGGCATTGGCATGGACCTGCCCATGATCCCCCGCTATGCTCGGCCACGCACGCCTGAGAGCGCTCTCACCGTTCTGCTGTTCCACCCCCACGTCTGCTGGAACAACGAAGGGGCCACTGCCTTGAGACGCACAACAGCGATGCGCACAGCCCTGCCCGCACTTCTCCTGCTGGGCACCTGGGCGACCGCGAACACCCAGCCGGCCTCCGCCGCCGGCTCCCCCGCACCCTCCGCCGAAGCACCCGCCTCCGCCTCGCTCCTGTCCGCGATGCAGCACGACTTCGGCCTGACCAAGAGCCAGGCCGAGGCGCGTCTGGCCGCGGAGAAGACGGCGACGGCCGTCGAACGGAAGGCGAAGCACGCCGCCGGGTCCTCCTACGGCGGCTCCTGGTTCGACGCCGCGAGCGGCAGGCTGACCGTGGCCGTCACTCGCGGCGCGGACACCGACGCCGTGCGCGCGACCGGCGCGTCCGTACGCCTCGTCCAGCACAGCGCACGGCAGCTCGACGCGGCGAAGGCCCGTATCGACGCCCTGCCCGCGCCCGCCGGCGTCAGCAACTGGTACGTCGACACCAAGGCGAACAAGGTCGTCGTGGACGTCGTCACCGCACACCGCGATGACAACGATGTCCGTGCGTTCCTGACGCGGGCGCGCAAGGCCGGCCCGGTCACCGTGCAGCACACGGACAAGGCGCCGCGGACCCTCTCGGCCGGCACCGTCGGCGGCGACCCGTACTACACCGGCAACGTCCGCTGCTCCATCGGCTTCTCGGTGTACGGCGGCTTCGTCTCCGCCGGGCACTGCGACCAGCACACCGGCGCGGTGTACGGCTGGGACCACTCGTACATCGGCAACTTCCAGGGCTCGTCGTTCCCGGACAACGACTACTCCTGGGTGAACGTGGGCAGCGGCTGGTGGACCGTACCGGTCGTGCTCGGCTGGGGCACGGTCTCCGACCAGCTCGTCCGCGGCTCCGCCGAAGCCCCCGTCGGTGCGTCGATCTGCCGCTCCGGCTCCACCTCGCACTGGCACTGCGGCACCGTCCTGGCCAAGAACGAGACGGTCAACTACAGCCAGGGCGCCGTCCATGAGATGACGAAGACCAACGTCTGCGCCGAGCCCGGCGACTCCGGCGGCTCCTTCATCAGCGGCGACCAGGCCCAGGGCGTCACCTCCGGCGGCTGGGGCGACTGCAGCTCCGGCGGCGAGACCTGGTACCAGCCCATCAACGAGATCCTCAACCGCTACGGGCTGACGCTGCACACCGCGTGATCCCGCACCGCTGCGGCTGAACGGGCTTCGCCGGGCAAGGGCCGGCGAAGCCCGTCCTGCACGGGGGCGCCGCTGCCTCGTCTACCGGAAGGCGGCGACGTGGTCGTGCGCCCAGTCGGCGAACGTGCGCGGCCTGCGGCCGAGGAGCTGTTCGACGTCGGGGCTGACCCGCTGCTCGGCGGGGGTCGGTGCGCCGAGGATGTCGAGCGTGGTGTCGACCACGGGCCCGGGCATGAACTGCAGCATCCCGGCGCGCGCTTCGGCGCGGGTCAGCTCGTCGAAGCGGACCGGTTCACCGAGGGCGGCGCCGAGGGCCCGGGCCGCTTGGCGGGGCGTGACGAGGGCGGGACCGGTGAGTTCGTAGGTCCGTCCGGCGTGACCGTCCTCGCACAGCGTCGCCGCGCCGATCTCGGCGATGTCGGACGGGTCGATCAAGGGCAGCCCGATGTCGGCGAAGGGTGCGGCCACGACGCGTCGGGTGCGGACGGACTCGGCCCAGGCATGGGCGTTGGAGTCGAATCCGCCCGGGCGCAGGATCGTCCAGTCCAGCGCCGACCGCGTCACGGCGTCCTCGATGGCGCGGGCCGTGCCCCCGTGGGAGGCGGACTCGGGCCGGGTGGCGGCTCCTTGGGAGGACAGCAGCACGACACGTGTGATGCCGGCGGCCTTGGCGACGCCGAGGATGGCGTGCGGGTCGAGCAGGTGGGCGCTGGGGCCGCCGTTCTGCAGGAACAGCGCGTCGGCTCCCTCGAAGGCGGGCCGGAGGGTCTCCGGGTCGGTGAGGTCCGCCGGGTGGTGACGCACTCCTTGCGGTACGTCGGCGGCCGCGATGCTGCGGGATGTGGCGGATACCTGCCGGCCGGCTGCCGCCAGACTCCGCACGAGCGATCGGCCCACGTTGCCAGTCGCCCCCGTCACTACGATCATGACCAACTCCTTTGTCTTGACGCGTGGTTGCTGAAGCCCGAGCGGGCGTCGGCGCCGCGTGGACCTGTCGTCCGGGCGCCTTGGGGACGCTAACACCGCCGGTATAGTAGGTACCTACAGGAAAGTGGCTACCCCGAAGGGATGCGCATGGCCGACAAGGGGATACGGACGGCAACCGCCGCGGCCGATCCGGAGGTTGCCTGCCCGATCAGCCCGGTCGTCGACATCGTGTTCAGCCGCTGGACCACACCGATCCTGTGGAGCCTGCACACCTACGGCCGGCAGCGCTTCGTCGAGCTGGAACGGCGCATCACGAAGATCACGCCCAAGGTACTCACGCAGCGGCTGCGGCAGTTGGAGCGTGACGGCCTCGTCGTGCGCACGTATCACCCGGAGGTGCCTCCGCGCGTCGAGTACGAGATCAGCGAACTCGGCCGCAGCCTCGCCCCGTTGTTCGCGCATCTCTCCGAATGGGCCGCCGACCATCTCGGCAGTGTCGAACAGGCCCGGCAGACCTACGACGACGGCTCGGCGTGATTCCGTGTCCGCGTCCGTGTCCGCATCTGTGTCCGCGTCCGCGTCCGGGAACGACGCGATCGAGTGGGCCGACCGCCGTGGCCTGGAGGCCGGTTGTGTGGAGCGCACGTTTCGCCTGCGCCTGAACTCGGAAGCCCGGACCGTTCCGGGCGCGGTGTGGCTGCCTCCCCCGGCCGACTCGCCGCCGCCTCCCCTGGTCCTGCTGGGGCACGGTGGCAGCGGCCACAAGCGAAGTGAGCGGAACATCGGTCTGGGCCGGTGGTTCGCGTCTCGGGCCGGTTGTGCCGTGCTCGCGATCGACGGGCCCTATCACGGCGATCGCGTCCCAAGTCCGTTGCCCGCGGCGGAATACCAGGCCCGGATCGCCGACGAGGGGATCGAGGTCGTCCTCGATCGGATGGTGGACGACTGGCGGGAATCCGTGAACGCTCTTGATGCCGCGGGGCTCGCGGACGGTGATCGCCTCGCGTATCTCGGGATGTCGATGGGAGCGCGGTTCGGTGTTCCTCTCGCGGCAGCCCTGGGCCGTCGGCTGCGTTGCGTCGTCCTCGGAAAGTTCGGGCTGCGGCAGACACCGCGCATGCACCGGGGGTTGGACGCCTCGAGGCGCATGGCGGCGGACGCCGCGGCGATCACCGCCCCGGCCCTGTTTCACGTCCAGTGGCACGACGAAGTCTTCCCCAGGGACGGCCAACTCGCCCTCTTCGACGCACTGGGATCGCCGGACAAGGAACTGATCGGCTACAGCGGCCCACACGCCGAGACCAAGGCCGGCGCCGTAACCCTCTGGCGGGACTTTGTCTGCCGCCATCTCGTCAACACCCCTGCAGACAAGGGCAATTCGGTGGAGCCGGCTCACGGGGACCGTTAGCCGCCGGGCACGCGCTCGCGCGCACGGGGACCGTCCGAGGCAGCGGCGAACACGGGTGCCCCGATACGCCGGTACGCCCGTGGAGATCAGCCGGCGTGTCCGGTCGTTCGCGGTCCGAGGCCGGTGCGTCTTCTCGGTACGGCGACCGCCCCGGACGCGGCCGCTTCGAGGAGGCGGCGGAAGGTGGGGCACTCCGCGTGGCTCGGCGCGGGGCAGGCCGCGGCGTGACGCAGGGAGTCGCGCAGGACGCCGAGTTCGCGGATCGTCCTGTCCAACTCCTCCGCCTTGGCCGCGAGCATCTCCCGGTCGAGCGCCGGCTGCCCGTCCGGCGCGAGCATGCGTGCGATCTCGTCGAGCGAGAAACCTGCGGTGCGCCCCAGCGCGATCAGCGCCAGGCGGTCCAGTACGGCGGGGTCGTACTGCCGGCGCAGGCCCCGTCTGCCGCTAGCGGTGATCAGGCCCTTCTCCTCGTAGAAACGCAGCGTCGAGGCGGGAACCCCGGCGCGCTGCGCCACGTCGGCTATGTCCAGCTCTGTCATTCTCTTTACCTCAAGTCGACTTGAAGTGGCACGGTGTCATCCCGGCCGGACGGACGCAACGAGAAGGAGACGATCATGGATGCCACACCTGGGACCTATGGCGACCGCTGGAACGGGCCCGGCGGCCATGCGTGGGTCGAGTTGCAGCCGGTACTCGACGGGATGTTCCGGAACATCGAGCCCCTGCTCACCGATGCCGTGCCCGCCGGACAACGCCGTCGTGTGCTCGACGTCGGCTGCGGCACCGGCGGCGTCACGCTGGCCGTCGCCAGACGGCTCGGCCCCGCCGGACACTGTGTCGGCGTCGACATCTCCGAACCGCTGGTGACGGCCGCCCGCGAGCGCTCCGAACGGGAGGGCACACCGGCGTCGTTCATCCACGGCGACGCACAGGACCACCCGTTCGAGCCCGCCGTCTTCGACGCCGTCGTCTCGCGCTTCGGTGTCATGTTCTTCGGTGACTCCGTCAAGGCGTTCGCGAATCTGCGCCGGGCCGCGACGGACGACGCCCGGCTCCGGCTCGTCGTGTGGCGCGGCTCAGAGGAGAATCCGTTCATGACGACGGCCGAACGTGCCGCCGCGCCGCTGCTCGACCTCCCGGTCCGCAGCCCGGGGCAGCCGGGGCAGTTCGCGTTCGCCGACGCGGACAAGGTCCGCCACATCCTGGCGGAGAGCGGCTGGTCCGGGATCGACGTCCGGCCGGCCGACGTGGAGTGTGTCCTGCCGGAGCCGGAGCTGGAGCGCTACTTCACCCGGCTGGGCCCCCTGAGCCAGGTCATGGACGAACTGGACGCGCGGACGCGCCGACAGGTCGTCGAGACGGTCCGCGCCGCCTTCGAGACCTTTGTGCAGGGCTCCGACGTCCGTTTCACCGCGGCCGTCTGGGTCGTGGACGCCCGGGTGTCCTCCGACTCCGTCGCCCACTGAGCAGTTGAGCGGCTGAGCGGCGACGTCACGTACGGCCGCGGGCGGGGCCCGGCCGCGAAACTTTTCGTTGATCCAAGCACCCTTCCCCCGGCACCGGCGACTGGCGCATAGTGAGGACTCCGCTGTCCGGGGTGAGGAACAAGATGACGCGCAAGAAGGCCCTGATCGTTCGCGGCGGATGGGAGGGACACCGCCCGGTCGAGGCGACGGAGTTGTTCCTGCCCTTCCTCGACAAGAACGGTTTCACCGTCCGGATCGAGGAGTCGACCGAGGTCTACGCCGACGCCACCGAGATGGCCGGCACGGACCTCGTGGTGCAGTGCGTCTCGATGTCGGAGATCACGGCCGAGCAGCTGTCGGGGCTGACCTCGGCGGTCGAGGCCGGCACCGGGTTCACCGGCTGGCACGGCGGCATCGTCGACTCCTTCCGCGCCTCCTCCGACTATCTCCACCTGGTGGGCGGGCAGTTCGCGACGCACCCGGGCAAGGAGCCGTGCGAGCGCCGGGGCGAGGCGGAGGACAACTTCCTGCCGCATGTCGTCGGCATCACCGAGCTCGGCCGCGAGCACCCCGTGACCGCGGGCATCGAGGACTTCGAGCTGTGCACCGAGCAGTACTGGGTGCTGCACGACGACCTGATCGACGTCCTGGCCACCACCACGCACCCGGCCCGCTCGTGGCAGCCGTGGCACCGGCCCGTGACCGTTCCCGCGATCTGGACCCGCAGGTGGGGTGCCGGGCGGATCGTCGTGACGACCCCGGGGCACAGCCTGGACGTCCTGGAGGACCCGAACGTCCGCACCGTCATCGAGAGGGGCATGCTGTGGGCGACGCGCACCGCATCGGCGTCGTAGGGCTCGGCGTCATCTCGCGCGCGTACCTGGACACCCTGGCCGGCCATCCCGCCGTACGCGTCACCGCGGTCGCCGATCTCGACGCCGCGCGCTCGGTCTCCGTCGCCGCCGAGCTGCCCGCTGCGGCGGCGCTCACCGTCGAGGAGCTGCTGAGCAGCCCGGACGTGGACACGGTGCTGAACCTCACCGTCCCGGCCGCCCACGCCGGGATCGCCCTCGGCGCCGTCGCCCGCGGCAAGCACGTCTACGGGGAGAAGCCGCTGGCCGCGACGCTGGACGACGCGCGGGCCGTCCTGGAGGCGGCCGCGAAGGCGGGCGTCGGTGTGGGGTGCGCGCCGGACACCGTCCTGGGCACCGGGATACAGACGGCGCGGGCGGCCGTGGAGGCGGGGGCCGTCGGGCGCCCGCTGTTCGCCACGGCGGTGATGGTGACACCGGGCCACGAGCGCTGGCATCCTCAGCCCGACTTCTACTACGCCCCCGGCGGCGGTCCGCTGCTCGACATGGGGCCGTACTACCTGGCGTCCCTGGTCCACCTGCTGGGTCCGGTGCGGTCCGTGACCGGAGCGTCCAGCCGGTTGCGCAGCGAGCGGGTCATCGGTTCCGGCCCGCGCGCGGGCGAGCGGATCCCGGTGGAGGTGGACAGCCATGTCTCCGGAGTGCTGGAGCACACGAGCGGGGCCCTGACGACGATCACCACGAGCTTCGACGGCGTCGCCACCACGGCCGCGCCGATCGAGGTCCACGGCGAGAGGGGGACCCTGTCGGTGCCGGATCCGAACTGCTTCGACGGCGAGGTCCGCCTCTTCGGTCTCGGCGGCACGCAGTGGCGCACGCTGCCGCCGTCGGCGGGCTACGCCGAGGGCGCACGGGGCGTCGGTCTGCTCGACTTCATCGCCGCCGACGCCTCGCGGGGGCCGCGGGCCAGTGGTGATCTCGCCCTGCACGTGCTGGAGACGATGACCGCCCTGCTGCGCTCGTCGGCCGAGGGACGGCGGATCGAGCTGACGACGGCGACACCGCCGCCCGCCCCGGTTCCACTCACGGCCGCCGCGCAGTGGAGAGGGGAGGGCCGGCCCGCGGCACGCTGAGCACGGCGGCGGGGCGGACACCCTGGACGACGAGCGTCACGCCGCCGCGGCGGGCGCGTCCCTGCCGCCGGCTCCGGCCGCCGTCGCCGGCTCGGTGGCCGCCGGCTTGCGGAGCAGGAGCAGTGCCGCGTCGTCGTGGAGGCGGCCCCCCACGTGGTCCAGCAGCTCGCCGTGGAGTGCGTCGAGAGTGCGGGCCGGGTCGTCGCAGACGTGGCGGGCCAGCCCCTCGTCGAGCGGGTAGAACTCGCGGCCGCCGTCGCGTGCCTCGGTGACCCCGTCCGTGTAGAGCAGCAGCTGGTCCCCGTCGGCGAAGGGCAGCACCTGAAGGCCGGGGGCGTGATCGGTGAGGGCGCGCAGCCCGAGGGGCGGGGCAGGCTGGGTGGGCTCCATGGCCTCGACGTCGCCGGAGGCGCGCACCAGCAGCGGCGGCGCGTGCCCGCAGTTGACCATCTCCAGCTGCCCCGGCCCCGGGTGACCGGCGACCACGGCGGTGACGAAGTCGTCGCTGCCGAGGTTGCGCGCGAGGCTCCGCTCGATCCGGTCGACGACGGCGAGCAGATCGGGCTCGTCCCAGGCGGCCTCGCGGAACACACCGAGCACCAGCGCGGCGGTCCCCACGGCGGGCAGCCCCTTGCCGCGAACGTCGCCGACGATCATTCGCACCCCGTACGGCGTGGGTATCAGCGCGTACAGGTCGCCGCCGATGCGGGCCTCGGCCGCCGCCGCGCTGTAGCGGACGGCCACCTGGAAGGGGCCGACGGTCTGCGGCACGGGTTTGAGCAGTGCGTGCTGGGCGGTCTCCGCGACCGAGCGCACCGCCGCGAGCACCCGTTCGCGTCCGGCGCGCAGCCTGCTGGCCAGGGCGCTCGCCAGCGTGACGGCCACCAGGGCGGACAGCACGGCCGCCAGTCCCTGGTGCGGATTGCCGTCCCAGGCGCCGAGGCTCGCGCCCAGCACCACGGCGAGCAGTCCGACGCACAGGACACCGCGCGGCCCGTTGGTGCACGCGGCCAGGGCGGGCCCGGCCGCGAGCAGCGGCAGCCAGCACGTCCGCGCTCCGCCGGCCAGGTCGGCGAGCACGATCACGGCGACGATCAGAGCGGGCAGGACGGGCGCGGGCGCCGCCAGCAGCGCGAAGGCGCGCCTGCGGGCCGAGGCCCCCCGGCCGTCCGCTCGGTACCTCAGCGACCAAAGGGGCCGACGGCCGTCGTCACGCTGGCGGACCTGCCTCATGTGTCTTTCGCTGTCCTCTTCTGTGTGGGCGCACGGGGGATCGGGGCGCGATGGCGAAATGCCTGCTTCATCCAGGAAACGGCCTCGCCTCGGGCCTTCACAAGAAGCGGATTTTCAGATAGTGAGCGACAGCCCCCTGGTCACGCGGCTCGCGGCCGGGAGCAGCCGCTCCCGGATGTCCGGCACCCGGTGGAGGCGCTCCACCGGCAGCGAGACGCCGAGGGAGCCGAGAGTCTCCCCGCTGTAGACGGGCACCGCGACGCAGACCGTGCCCAGGGTGTACTCCTCCAGGTCCGTGACGGCCGGGGCCTCGGGCGGGGAGTCCAGTCGCCGCAGCAGTTCGGGCAGGCTGGTGATCGTTCGCGGGGTGAGGTCGGCGAGGTGGTGCCGGGAGAGGTAGTCCATGCGGGCGTCCTCGTCGAGTTCCCGCAGGACGGCCTTGCCGAGGGCGGTGGCGTGCCCCGCGTCCTCGAAACCCACCCAGAGGTCGACGCGGGGCGCCCGGGGGCTGTCGACGATCTCGGCGACCCGGATCTCGCCGTCCTCGTAGAAGGTGAGGTACGCGGCGGTCGCGAGTTCGTCCCGCAGCGCGGCCAGCGTGGGGCGGACCCGGCTGAGCAGCGCCTGGGCGCGGCCCATGGTCTGCAGTGTCTGCATCCGGTCCCCGAGGACGAACCTGCCGTCGCCGAGTTTGCGCAGGTAGCCGTCGTGGACGAGGGTCCGCAGCAGGTGGTAGGCGGTGGCCAGGGGCAGCCCCGTCTCACGCGCCAACTGTTTCGCCGGTGCGCCGTTCTCGTGCGCGCTCACCGCCTCCAGCAGCCGCAAGGCCCGCTGGACGGAGGTGATCAGCGTGGGGCCGTCGTCCGCACCCATGCCTCAAGGGTGCGGCAGGCGCCCGGAGGGGGCAACGTGAGCGGGGCGGTGCACCGGTCAGGATGTACGGGCCCCGGAGTGGGAGTGGCCGGGTTCGACACAGGCGCCCGCGGCGCACGCCGTGAGCCACTGGTCGAAGTCGGCGTCGTAGCGGGTGCCGACGCCGGTGGCGTAGACGGCGTGTCCGCCCGGGTAGTCACCGACGCGGAAGCGGGCGAGCATGCGCTGGATGTCCGCGGGGTGCCGCTCGGCCATGTACCGGACCGCCAGATAGCCCCAGGGGTAGGTGCGCGTCACGTCGCTGTTGGCGTACGTGTTCTGGAACAGCGTGCTCAGCCGGTAGGTGTGTCTGCCCGCCTCCGCGACCGCCTGCTCGTCGGTGCGGCCGCGGTAGCCGTAGGAGACGTACTCGGCCAGGCCCTCGATCCACCACACGTCCGGCACCGACGTCTGCTGGGCGAAGTCGCCCTTCATGTCGTAGCGGGCGTCGAGGACGTGCGTGTACTCGTGGTTGAGGTTCCAGACCCGGGCCGGGAAGCCGTCGTCGGTCTCCTTCTGGTACATGATCGACAGCGGCTGGTTGGCGGGGTCGGACGGGTCTCCCGTCAGCGTGATGCCGCCGTTGTCGGTGCTGACGCCGTAGATCGCCCCGGCGTAGGTCCGGTAGTCCGCGCGGCTGCCGAAGACGACGAGTTCGACCGTCGACAGGTACTGGCCCGGTATGGGGCCGTCGCCCTTGACGACGTCCTCGAAGTACGGGTCCTGGGCGCGCAGTTGGGCGCAGACCGCGTCGAGGTCGGCGGGTGTGAGCGCCTGGGCCCGTACGGTGTGGGTCGCGTCGCAGGTGTGCGTGATCGGCAGGGCGGCGTCGGTCAGCCGGGCGGGCAGGTCGCAGATGCCGTAGTACGCGCAGTCGGCGCGGTCGTAGGCGTCGGCCTGGGTGGCCACCGCGACCCAGAGACCGGCGGTGGGGCCGGTGATCTGCGAGGCGTCGAGCAGGTCTTTGGCGAGGGGCCGGACCGTGTCGCGCAGGGCTGCGTGCTCCACGTAACGGGCCACGTTCATACCGGCGTTGGAGTCCAGATACGCGCGGTCGGTGCCGAGCAGGTCCAGGTGCGCGAGCGCGAAGGCGCGCAGGGTTTGCACGACACCCGGGTCGGCGGTGACCGCGTCGACGTAGGCGGGGTTCCAATTGCCGCGCCAGAGCGGGGTGTAGACGTCGTTGACGGCCGCGACCATGCTGTCGACGGCGTCGTAGGAGCTGTCGTAGGCGTCGAGCAGCCGCTGGTACTCGGTCAGGTAACGGGCCTGCTGGTCGGCGCTGTCGGTGAGGACGACGGCCTCGCCCAGAACGTCGCCGTTGGCCGGGGTGACGTCCTGGGAGCGCTGGTTGGCGAAGAAGGCGTCCAGGCCGGAGGTGATGGCCCGGGCGAGGGGTGTGCCGTACGGGCCGACGTCGTCCGGGTGGTTGAACTGCACGTAGTAGCCGGCCCGCAGGAACAGGACGAGCTGCCACACGCCACCGGAGTTGTCGCCCTGGTAGCGCCGCGCCTCCTGCCTGAAGGCGCGCGCCACGGTGACCATCTGCGCCTGCCGGAAGACGCCGCCGGCGTCGGTGCCGGTCACGGCGAACAGGCTGTTGACGCAGCCGGTGGTCGAGGCTTCGACGAAGGTGACGAGGGCGGAGCCGGTCCGACCCGCGAAGTCGGCCGGACTGCAGGAGGCCGATTTGGGAGTCGCTCTACGTCCATTCTCCTTGCCGGGCCTGGTAGTTGGGGTTGCCGACTGCAAGGGCGGCAGCTGGGCCGCGGCGAGCGGGCGGTTCTGTAAGGCGGGGTGGTCGGTGGTGTCGGCGGCCGGGCCGGCCGGCGGGGGTGTCGCCGGCCGGGACGCGGTCGTGGCGGGGGCGGTGGCGGTGGCGGTGGCGGTGATGACGTGCCGTGGTGGGGGTGCCGCGAGTGCCGGCGTCGACAGCAGGCCGGTGAGGGTGACGCAGACGGCGAGGGTGACGGATGTGCGTCCGGGCAGCGTGAAGCGGTAGCGCATCTCTGGCTCCTTCACGGAGGGATGCGCCTCGACGCGAGGGGTGAGGCGCGTGAGGCACCTTCTCAGCGGCGGCCCGCGTCAACAATGGAATGTGACATAGCACTGTGCGGCGGCGGGCCATAACACCCGCGCCCACCAAACCCACCACACCACCACGCCCACCGCGCCCACCGCGCCCACCACAGCCCGGAACCCGCCTACGCCCCGCCGCCCCCGCGCCAGGTCCGTGTCACCCAGTCCCTCAAGTGCGGTGAGCGTCCGGCGAGTTCGCGATACGCGGCGGTGGCGCACTGGAACAGCGTCTCCGCCACCTCCCCGGCCAGCGCGTCACGCCTCCAGGCCAGCACGTACCGGCACCACAGCGGTGTGCCGGCCAGCGGTCTGATCACCACCTCCGGGATCGGCCGCAGCGTCGCCTGCACGACGGACACTCCCAGCCCTTCGGCGATCATCCCTTGCAACTGCTGCTGGTCACCCAGGAATTCGTGTACGGCGACGGGTGCGAAGCCGGCCGCCGCGCAGGCCGTGTGGAAGACACCCGGCCAGCCCGCTCCGTCGTCCGGCGTCAGGAACCACGACTCCCCGACCAGTTCGGCCAGCTCGATCTGCGGGCGGTGGGCCAGGCGATGGCGGGAGGGCAGCGCCACGAAGGTGGGTTCGGTGACGATCCCGCGGTGCGTCACCGCGTCGGAGTGCGTCAGTTCCCTCCCCGGGTAGTCGGCGGCGACGGCCGCGTCCACCGCGCCGTCCTCCAGGAGTTCGACGATCCGCGATGAGGCGTAGACGCTGCTCACGGAGAGCGCGACGTCCGGAAGCCGGGCCCGGACCCGCGAGACCATGCCGGACAGCACCGGGGAGTTGGTGGCCGCTACCCGCACGGTTCTGCGAACTCTTGCGCCTTCGGCGGCCGGACGGCAGCCGATCGCGGCGGCGCGGGTCAGGACGTCGCGCGACTGGGCCACGACCTCGACGCAGTACGGCGTCGGCCTCACTCCCGTCGCGCCGCGCTCGAAGAGCGGCTCGCCGAAGTACCGCTCGATCCGGCCGAGTTGGCCGCTGACGGCGGGTTGCGAGTACCCCAGGTCCGCCGCGGCCCGGCCCACGCTCCCCGCGTCCGCGATCGCGCACAGCACCCGCAGATGCCGGAGCTCCAGCTCCATCCGTCCGCTCCCCCACCGCCGTCGCGCTCCACGCCGAGCCCGAGTCGCTCCGCGGCCCTGGTCACGGCCGACGGAAGGGAAGCGTTCCAGCGGGCCGGGGCGCGCACAAGACGCCGGTCGGCCACCGCGGCACCACGTCGGCGCAAGGGGGTGAAGCCAGGGGCAAAGTTGGCCGGAACGTCGCTGTGCGGCACCGGAGTTGCCCTCGATGGCTGGTCCCCACCGTGCGGGGTCCGCGAGTCCGTCGAAGTGAGGTCGGTCCGACGGGGCCGAGATCTGCGGCTACGCGCTGGACCGCGAGGTCGAGGGGAAGTTCGGGGCACCCTATCTGCAGGTCCACCGGGCCGAACTGCGCGACGCCCTGGCCGCGTGCCGCCCGAGCAGATCCGCTCAGGCAGGGGCGGAGTTCCACCTGCCTGACGGGCCCGAGGCCCAGCGGCGCAACGCCCGCATGGCGGCGTACGCGGCCGAGCACCGGTTCATGCCGGTGGCGGCGTGGGGTGCCGACGTGCTCGACGAACCGGCGGGATCGTGAACTCCCGTGCGGGACGCGGGACCGACCACTTCGGTTACAGGACGGACTACTCGGGCTAGGGGACGCCCAGTTCGAAGAGCACGTATCCCGCGTACGAGCCCGACGCCACCGCGGTGACGGCGAGCAGTCCGCACAGCAGCGGAAGCCCCACGGTGCGCAGGCGGACGGCGAGCGGGATGAAGAGGGGGAAGGCGGGGAGCAGGTAGCGGGAGACGTTGCCGAAGATCTGCTGGCTGCCGAGGACCAGGGCGAAGGTGAGGACCGTGTAGACGGTCAGCACGGAGGGCGGGCGCAGCCTGATCAGGAGCGGGATCAGCAGCAGGCCCAGCAGGATGGTCAGGACGCCGATGAGGTCCTCGATCAGGCACGGGAAGAGGTAGTCGGTGCGGCCCACGGCGAGGGACGTGAAGACGTCGAGCGTCTGCCTGCCGTAGTCGAAGGTGTGGGCCCAGGCGCCCTTCTGGAGTCTGAAGTAGCCGGTGAGGTCGCCCATCCGGTCGCCGACCCAGAGCAGGTAGCCCGCGAGGCCGAGCGGCGCGACGAGGATCGCGGTCATCGGACGGGCGACGTCCTCCTGCCTGCGGTGCAGCGTGCGCAGCGCGGCGACGGTGAGGGCGGCGACGAGGGCGAGCGCGGTGGGGCGGCTCAGCCCGGCGGCGAAGGTGAGTACGCCCGCGATCAGCCAGCGGTCGGTCAGGACGGCGTGGCAGGCCCAGACGGCGAGGGCGACGTAGAGGGACTCCGAGTACCCGGACCACTCGGTGCCGGAGCCGGGCCAGACCGCCCACAGCCCGGCCGCGGCGAGCCCGGCGCGCCGCCCGCCGAAGCGGGCGGTGACGGCGTAGATGCCGAGTGCGGCGGCGAACGACGCGAGGATCGACACGAGCAGTCCGGCGCCGTAGAGGCCGAGTCCCGTGCCGTCGGAGACCAGCCGCATCGCCGCCGGGTAGAGCGGGAAGAACGCGGCCGAGTTGCCTTCCAGGGTGATCAGGCCGGAGGCGCCGGGGATCCGGACGAGTGCGGGGTCGTAGCCGTGGTCGGCGATCCGCTGGTACCACCAGCCGTCCCAGCTGGCCAGGACGTCCCAGGCGTGGGCGCCGCCGCCGAAGCGCGGGTCCTTCCTGCGGAACTCCCCGGTGGAGTCGAGCAGTTGCATGAAGACGGTGAAGCCGATGAGCTTCGGTACGCCGTACATGGCAAGGACCGGGGCGTAGTGCCGGAGGTTGCGCCGGGCCGTCGTGAGGAGGCCCGGGAGGCGGTCCCTGACGGTACGCGGGAGTGAGCGGGCGTCGGGGCGGGCGACCGGGTTCAGGGTGTCGTTCATGCGGCCGGGGATCCCGTCTTCCGGCGGCGGGCGGGGAACACCCAGGCGCGCAGCAGCAGAAAGCGCAGGAGGGTGGCGGCCAGGTTGGCGGCGACGAGCACGCCGATCTCGGTCGAGCGTGCCGCCCCGGGCGTCAGGTGGTGCAGCGCGGCGAGCGATCCGCTGGTGAGGGCCAGTCCGACCCCGAAGACCAGCAGGCCCTTGGCGTGGTGGCGCAGCGCCCCGCCGCGGCCGCGCAGTCCGAAGGTGAGGCGCCGGTTCGCGGCCGTGTTGGCGAGGGCGCACAGCAGCAGCGCAGCCGCGTTGGCGGCCTGCGGTCCCGTCGCGGGGCGCAGCGCCCCGTACAGCAGTACGTAGCCGAGCGTGCTGACGGCTCCCACCGCGCAGAAGCGCAGCAACTGGCCGGCCAGACCGCTCGACGGCCCGTCGTCGCCGCGGCGCAGTCCGGCCGTCGGGAGTGCGCCGCGGGCCAGGGCGCGGCCGATCCTGGCGATGCCGCGCAGGTCGGCCAGGGCGGTGGACAGGATGTCGACGCGGCTGTCGGGGTCGTCGACCCAGTCGACCGGCACCTCGTGGATGCGCAGTCCGGCCCGCTCGGCGATGACCAGCAGCTCCGTGTCGAAGAACCACCCGGAGTCCTGCACCAGGGGCAGCAGCCGTTCGGCGACGTCGCGCCGCACCGCCTTGAACCCGCACTGCGCGTCGGAGAAGCCCACCGCGAGCGTGGAGCGCAACAGGGCGTTGTAGCAACGGGAGATGACCTCCCGCCGGGGTCCGCGCACCACCCGGGAGCCGCGGGCCAGGCGGGTGCCGATGGCGATGTCGGAGTGCCCGGAGATCAGCGGGGCGACCAGCGGCAGCAGCGCGGCCAGGTCGGTCGACAGGTCGACGTCGAGGTAGGCGAGCACCGGCGCCCGCGAACCCGACCAGGCGGCGTGCAGCGCCCGGCCCCGCCCCTTCTCGGCCAGCCGCAGCCACTGCGTCTCGGGCAGTTCGGCGGCCAGGCGGGCCGCGATCCGCGGCGTCGCGTCGGTGCTGGCGTTGTCCGCGACGGTGATCCGGAACGGGTAGGGGAACGTCTCGCGCAGGTGTGCGTGCAACCGCCGTACGCACCGCTCCAGGTCCGCCTGCTCGTTGAACACCGGCACGACCACGTCCAGGACGGGTTCACGCTGGTGCGCCGGGAGCGGCGTGCGGAGCGGCAGTTGGTCCATCAGGTTTGTCACGTTCCATCCCGTTCGGGTACTGGCGCTGGGCATGCCGAAGGCACGCACGGCGGATGTGCGATGCGGCTGACGAAGTGGAGGTCGAAAGAGGAGAGTCGGACAGGTGCGGTGCGGCGCGCTACCCGGAGCCCGCCGAGCCCGTCGCGGACGCCCGCACCGTCGACGGCGTGCCCGACGGTGTCGCGGGTGCGGTGGGCGTACCGGTGTCGTTCGGGAGCGCCGTCCCGGTCGGGGGCGGCGCGGAGGTCGTCGTAACCGAAGTGCCGGTCGAGGTCGGCGTGGTGGCCGGAGCGGACGGCAGCCCGGCGGCCCCGGTGGCGCTCTCGGTCGCGGTCGCCGTCGCGCTCGGAGGCGCCGACGTCCCCGTCGGACTCGGGCTCGGGGACATCGGGCTCGTCGCGGGCCGCGGATGCGGTGCCTGCGGCCTGTTCTCACCCGGGTCGTGGGGCAGCAGGAAGAAGCCGATGCCGAGTCCGGCGACGGCCAGGACCGAACCGGCCGCCTTCTGCGCCATGCGGATCCGGCGACGGGCCTGCACCCCCGCCCGCAGCCGCACCCGGTCCTCCGCCTCGAAGGGGGTGTACTCCTGGGTGTCGCGCATCATCCGCGTCAACTCCCGCTCGAAGTGATCCATCGGCTCCCCTTCACCCCACCGGCTCGATGACGTCGGACAGGATGCGGCGCAGCCGGGCCACACCACGCGAGGCGTGCGAGCGGGCGGTGCCCACCGGGCACCCCAGCACCTCCGCGACCTGCTTCTCGGGCAGGTCCTGGTAGTAGCGCAGCACCACCGCGGCCCGTTGCCGCGGCGGCAGTTGGGCCAGCGCGGACTCCAGCCGCGAGCGTTCCGCCACGGCGGCGGACACGTCACCGGCCGCGGGCAGGTCCGGCAGCTGCTCGACCGGGCGCTCACCCCACCAGCGCCGCCGCGCCGAGCGCGCCGCCGCCCGCGCCAGCACCTTGCGCACATACGCCTCGGGAGCCTCGTCGGCGATCTTGGGCCAGACGAACCAGAGCTTGACCAGGGCTTCCTGGAGCAGGTCCTCGGCCCGGTGCCGATCGCCTCCCACGAGCAGACGGGCGAGGTGGAACAGCGCCGACCAGCGAGCCGCCACGAACCCGTCGAACCCTTCGGCTCGACTCTGTTCCACACGCACCGTCCCTGGTCGACCAGCCCCCTACACCCAGAAAAAGACGTTGGGCACCCCGTCACGATGCACTTCGCCCCTGTGATCCGGGTTACATCCGGAGCCGGTCGGTCAGTCCACGGGCCACGTGTGCGCGGGTGCGTTCAGATGCATGTAGTCCATGTACGTCGTGGTCATCCGCCGCAGGGCCTCCCGGCGGTCGCAGGGGGTGGACTTCTCCAGGTGGTGGACGGTCTCCGCCTGCCACAGGGCACCGTTGCGGGCCGTGACGCAGCGCTGCTCGATGATGCCCAGGAGGGGTTCGCGCCAGGCCGCGTCCATGCCGGCCAGCTCGAGGCCCCGGTGGGCCTCGGGCAGCAGACGCCGCAACACCAGCTCGGTGACCGGCACTTCGCCGCTGCCGGGCCAGTACAGCCGGGCGTCGATGCCGTCGCGGGCCGCCGCGTGCAGGTTCTCCTCGGCGACCGCGAAGGACATCCGCGTCCACACCGGCCGGTCGTCGTCGACCAGGGCGCGCGTCAGGCCGTAGTAGAAGGCGCCGTTGGCGATGATGTCGGCCACGGTGGGACCGGCGGGCAGCACCCGGTTCTCGATGCGCAGGTGCGGACCGCTGTCGGTGACGGCGTAGACGGGCCGGTTCCAGCGGTAGATCGTGCCGTTGTGCAGGGTCAGTTCGCCCAGCTCCGGAACGCCGCCCGCGTCCAGCCTTTGCTGCGGGTCCTCGTCGTCGCACAGCGGCAGCAGCGCCGGGAAGTAGCGCACGTTCTCCTCGAACAGGTCGAAGACGCTGGTGATCCACCGCTCCCCGAACCACACGCGGGGCCGTACGCCTTGGGCCTTGATCTCCTGGGGGCGGGTGTCGGTGGCCTGCTCGAAGAGGGGGACGCGGGTCTCCCGCCACAGTTCCCTGCCGAAGAGGAACGGGGAGTTGGCGGCCAGGGCGATCTGGACGCCTGCGACGGCCTGGGCCGCGTTCCAGTAGTCCGCGAACTCCTTCGGCGCGACCTGGAGATGGAACTGGGTGCTGGTGCAGGCGGCCTCCGGGGTGATGGCGTCGGCGTACATCGACAGGTGCTCCACGCCGTCGACCCGGATCCGCAGGTCCTCGCCGCGCGCCGCGAAGATCTGCTCGTTGAGCAGGCGGTAGCGCGGATCGCCGGACAGGGCCGTCTCCCCCACGTCGTCCTCGCCGAGGGTCGGCAGGATCCCGATCATGATCATGTGCGCGCCCAGGGCGGCCGCACGTTCCTCGGCGTGGTTGAGGGCGTCGCGGATCGCCTGCTCCCAGGCGCCGGGGCCGCCCGCGGTCAGCTGCCGCGGCGGGATGTTGATCTCCAGGTTGAAGCGGCCGAGTTCGCTGGACCAGGCGGGATCGGCGATCGCCTGGAGGACCTCGGTGTTCCGCATCGCCGGCCGTCCGTCGCCGTCGACCAGGTTGAGCTCGATCTCCAGCCCCACCTGGGGGCGCTCGCTCTCGAAGCCGGACTCGCGCAGCATCTGCGCCAGCACGTCGAGACACGTGTGCATCTTGTCCCGGTACCGACGGCGGTCCTCGCGCGTGAACACCAGGGCGGGTACGTCACGTCCCATGGGCCCTCCCGAGTCCCCTCGGCGGATACCTCTCGTCCCAGAGTCGCACCTCGTACGGTTCCCGCACAGTTGTCGAACGGCCGTGGTCCTGCGGTCACGGGCGAGACGGCATCACAGTGACGGAAAGTGACACCTTCCGCTACACGGAGTGAGATCCCTCGCTCATGGCGGTGAGCCAGCGGTCCACCGGGCCGAGGCTGATCAATCCGCTGCCCGCTCCCGCGAGTTCACCCGCGGCCGGGGACAGGCGGGCGTGCAGCCGGGCCAGCGTCGCGCGGTCGCCGAGTTCCAGCGCGACCGCGGCCTGGACGCAGCACAGTGCCTCGTAGAGCAGGTCCGCGGGCGGTTCCGGTGCGGCGCGCAGCAGGTCCGCCGCGTTCTCGCGGGCGCCGGCACTCAGGTGGACGTAGGGCTCGATCCACGGGCGGTACGGGCCCCAGTCGTCGGCCGGGTCGACGTGTTCGGCGGCCTGTCGCGCCGACGTGTGGCCGTCCGCCAGGCGCAGGCAGAGCCGGGCGAGGGGGACGAGACCGTGCTCGAGGCCGGGCATGCCGCAGCCGCGCAGTCGCTCCGCGGCGGCCTCGTAGGCGGCCTCGGCCTCGGGCGTCCGTCCGGCGGCGGCCAGTCGCAGTGCGCCGTACCACTGGGTGAAGACGCCGACCAGCGGTCGCTCGTGGCGCTCGGCCAGCCGGTCCGCCGCGGCGGCATGCCCGTCGGCCGCCGGGAAGTCGCCGAGCGCGCTGCGGGCCTGCATGCGGATGAGACGGCCGAGCACCTCGAAGTTCTCCAGGCCGTGGCGTGCGGCCAGTTCGACCAGTTGCGCGCCGATGGCGTCCCGCCGCGCCGCGAGCCCCGCGCGGGTGCAGGACTGCATGAACGCGCCGTTGAGGGCGAACGCCAGCAGGGTGGGGTCGTCCAGGCGGCGGGCGATGTCCTCCGCCTCGCGTGCGGCCTGCGGACCGCGCGGGGAGCGGGTGCCGCGCATCTCCAGGGCGACGGCGGCCAGCAGCCGGCCGCGCGCCACCGTGTGCGTGCCGTCCTGCGGCAGCGCGGCCAGGGCGCGCTCGGCGGCCGCGACGATCTGCCGCGCCTGGTCGGGGTCGTCGCCGCGGGTCCAGACGGCGGGGACGTCGTAGGCACCGATCACCCGGGCGGTCAGGACCGGGTCACCGAACTCCTCCGCCGCGGTGACGGCGGCGAGGCGGTGCTCCTGGGCCGCCCGCAGGCCGCCGCCTCCGGTCACCGCCAGGTTGCGGACCAGCTGGACGGTGGACTCCAGCCGGGCCCGGGCGCCTGCCGCGACCGTGCGGTCGTAGTCCGTGGCCACCTGGGTCCACAGGCGGGCTGCCGCGCTCGACGGCCCGGCCGGGAGGGTGAGGCGTGGGTTCTGCGTGAGGACGTCCGTCTCCAGGCGCCGCAGCCCGGGCCCGGGGTCCACGCCCAACTCCTCGGCCAGCATGGTCCGGGCCCGGCGCAGCACGGCGAGCGCGTCCGCCTGGCGGCCGGCGCGGTACAGCGCGAGGGCCAGCAGCCGCCAGCCCTCCTCACGCCAGGGGTGCTCGCTCACATGGGCGTGGAGGTCGGGTACGGCCTCGGCCGCCCGGCCCAGGTCCAGCCGGACCCGCGCTCGTTGCTCCACCGCACCCAGCCGCAGCTCGGCCAGGCGGGCGCGCTCGCCCCGGGCCCAGTCCTCCTGCGCGAACTCGGCGTAGGCGGGGCCGCGCCACAACTCCAGTGCCCCGTCGAGCTGTTGGAGTGCCTTCGCGGACGGCACCTTGGCCGCGTCGGTGACGGCCGCCTCGAACCGCCAGGCGTCCACGGCGTCCGGCGCGGCGCGCAGCGCGTATCCGGGGCCCTCCGTCACCAGCAGCCGGGCCGGTGCGCGGGCCGGGCGGTCCGGCTCCAGGGCGCGGCGCAGGTCGGCGACGAAGGTCTGCACGGCCCCGGCGGAGCCTGTCCCGGGCTCGTCCCACAGGTCCGCGACGAGGCGGGCGACCGGGACCACCCGCCGGCGCGCCGAGATCAGCCGGGCCAGCACCGCCCGGTGCCGCGGGCCCTTCAGCGGCAGCGCGTCACCGGCGCCGTCCCAGGCCACCACCGGACCGAGCACACCGAAGGTGACCGGTTCCATCCTTGCCTCCCGCGCCTGCCTCACCGGCCACAGTACGTGCTGACCGGATGCTGATTCGCGCGCGGGACGCTCGTCGTGTCCGCCCGAAGGCGGATGCCTGCCGCACCGACGAAAGCAGCGCACCGTGACGTCCAGCATGCACTCCCCGACCACGGCCCGGAGCGGCGTGACCTCCGCCGGGCACGCCGCCTCCCCCGCCCTCGCGCGCCCCACCATTCCCGGCTTCGAGCACCACCGGGTCCCGGTCGCCGACGGGGTCGCGCTCCACGCCGCCGTCGGCGGCTCGGGCAGCCCGGTCCTGCTGCTGCACGGCTTCCCGCAGACCCACCTGATGTGGCGGCACGTCGCCGCCGACCTCGCGGCGGACCACACCGTGATCTGCCCCGACCTGCGCGGCTACGGCGCCAGCGACAAGCCCGCCGACACCGACGGGGCTGCCTACAGCAAGCGCACCATGGCCGCCGACGTGGTGGAGCTGGCCCGCGCGCTCGGCCACGAGCGGTTCGCGCTGGCCGGGCACGACCGCGGCGCCCTGGTCGCCTTCCGCGCCGGGCTCGACCACCCGGCCGCCGTCACGCACCTGGCCTGCCTGGACGTGCTCCCGACGCCGGACATGTGGCAGGTGATGCACGGCGTGGACGCCGCGGTGGGCTTCCACCTCTATCTGATGGCCCAGCCGCCTGGCCTGCCCGAGCGGATGATCGCCGCCGAGCCGGATCTCTTCTTCGGCCACTTCCTGGACCTGTGGGGCGGTGGCCCCGAGACGATTCCGGCCGCCGTGCGCGCCGCGTACCTGGACGCCTGCCGCGCGGCGGTGCCGTCGATCGTGGCCGACTACCGGGCCTCCGCCCGCGTCGACCTGGAGCACGACCGGGCCGACCGGGAGGCGGGCAGGGTGCTGGAGATGCCGGTGACCGTGCTCCAGCAGGACTGGGGCGCGGCCCTCGGCTTCGACGCCCGTGACCTGTGGTCGTCCTGGGCGGCGCAACTGGCCCACCGGACCGTCGGGTTCGGCCACTTCATGGCCGAGGAGGCACCCGAGCGGGTCGCCGGCGAACTCCGGGAACTGCTCACGCGCTGAATCCGCCCAGGGGCCCGACCGCGAAAAACGTTACAGGCGCAGCCGGGGTAGACTGACGTCGCCTTTGAGGACCACGTCGTGCCTGGTCGCACGGCTGCCACAGCGAGGGGGGTGGACGCCATTCCGGCTCGCCCCGCCCGCATCCAGGACGTCGCAGCCGCCGCCGGCGTCTCGGTGTCGACGGTCTCGAACGTGCTCAACCGTCCCGAGCGCGTCAACGCGAGCACCGCCGAGCGGGTCCGCGACGCCGTTGCGGCGCTCGACTACGTGCCCCACCCGGGGGCCGCCGGGCTGCGCACCGGCCACTCGTCCTCGATCGGCCTGGTGCTGCCCGACATCACCAACTCCTTCTACGCGCGCATCGCGAGGGGTGCCGCCGACGCCGCGTACGACCACGGCTACTCACTCGTGCTGTGCCACAGCGGGGACGCGCCGGAGCGCGAGCAGGGCTACTTCACCATGCTGGTCGAGCAGCGGGCCGTGGGCGCCGTGGTCGTCCCGCTCAGCGCCGACCCCACCCGGCTGACACGGCTGCGTGAGCGCGGCATCCCGCTGGTCCTGGCGGACCGTGCGATGCCGGCCCAGGAGGGCTGCTCCGTCTCGGTCGACGACATCGGCGGCGGCCGGACCGCCGTGCAGCACCTGCTGGACTGCGGGGCCCGCGACATCCTCGTGGTGAACGGCGAGCGTTCGATACGGCAGTGCGCCGACCGCTATCAGGGCGCCCGTCAGGCCGTGCGCAGCCGGCGTACGGCGCGGCTGGGCCAACTGGTCGCCGAGGAGATGACGGTGGCGTACGGCCTGGAGGTCGCCCGCGGTCTGACCGAACTGCCCGACGGGGTGTTCTGTACCAACGACTTCCTCGCCGCCGGGCTGTGCCGCGGCCTGGCCGAGCGCGATGTGAAGGTCCCCGAGGACGTGCAGGTGGTGGGCTACGGCGACCTCGACATCGCGAGCTTCGTCGGTACGACCCTCACCACGGTCCGCCAGCCCGTCGAGGACCTCGGCAGGGCCGCCGTGGAGATGCTGCTCGACGAGGTGGAGGCCCGCGCCGAACACACCCATGAGACAAGGGTGTTCGCGCCCGATCTGGTCCTGCGGGACTCCACCAGGTCACTGCCCGGCGTCTGATGTGCGCACGTGCAGCGTCACCGGTCCCAGCAGTCCGGACGGCCGCTGGGAGGGGAACGCCCAGGCGGTCGGGGTGGCTTCGGCGAGATACGGGGCCAGGGTGTTGTGGACGGTGACCTCGATCCGCACGGTGCGCCCGGCGGCACCCGGCAGTTCGAAGCGGTACGGAGCGCAGAACGCCTCGCCGACCGGAGCGCCGTCGACGACGACCGCGACGCTGCCACGCACCTGCCCGAGGTCGAGCACCGGGTCCGGCCCGTCGGGCACCTCCACGTCGCGCGCGTAGGTGACACCACCGCTCCAGCTGCCCAGTCCCAGTGACCGCCACTCCCCCAGCGGCAGAGGGGCAGGCGCGGTGCGGACGCGCACCGGTCCGCGCCAGGCGGAGCCGCCTCGCAGGACGGCCGTGGGCTCGGTGACCACCTCGATCTCCGTCGGCTCCGGCAGGGGTTGACCGAGCGTCAGCACCTGTGCGTCGAGCGGTCGTTCGGCGCCGTCCGCGACCCGCACCCGCGCGGGCAGCTCCAGCGGCAGGTCGAGGGCGACGGTGCCGGGCGGGACGGTGAAGCGGAAGTGCTGTGCGCTCGCGCGGACGTCGTCGGTGGAGCGCAGCGGCAGGACGGGACCGCCGAGCACCGGGGCGCCGGTGAGCCATGAGGTGTCCGGCAGCGGGTGCGGCCGTACGGCGGCGTGGCAGTGCTGCAACTCCCCCCACCGGCCCTCGTGTTCGACGGTGTGTCCGCGCCACTCCCCCGTCCGGGCCTCCCAGCCGGGGCCGCTGACGAGCGCGGTCGCCTCGGGTCCCGTGGCGGCCACGAGGTCTACGTACACCGCGTCCCGTGCGCGGACGCTGTCGGACACGACGTCGAGCACGTGCTCGCCCGCCGTCAGGGCCAGTTCGTGCCGGAAGAACATCGGCACCGCGCCCCAGTCGGACTCGTAGTACTCGACCTTCTCCTGCCGTGCCACGACGGCGCCGTCGAGCAGCACGGTGACCCCGGCCGCGGCACCGACCACGAGTACCGCCGGCGCATCGTCACCGGCCACGCTCAGCCGGCCCCGGTAGGTGACGCCGCCGTCCGGCCGTACCCCGTCGGGCAGACACATGAAGCGGGGACGCGGCACGAACGCGTCCGGGAGGGTAAGGCAGAAGTAACTGCCCAGCGGAGCATGGGCCTTGGCCGAGATCGCGGACGGGCGGTCCTCGGTGTCGGACAGCTCGTACTCCAAGACGTTGTACCGCCGCTCCACCTCCACCCGGGCGGTCGCCAGGTAGCCGGTGCCGGTGGCCTGCCGCTCGCCGTTCCACCACACGTGCTTGGCCGCCTCCGCGCCGACGTGCAGGTCGGCCGATCCGCGGTGGCGGGTCTCGACGACGGCGCGGACCCGGGCGACGGTTCCGGGCCCCGGCACCGGGACCCGTACGAACTCCTCGGTCACCAACCCCTTGTTGCCCAGCAGTCCTTCGGGGTCCGGGGTGCCGCGGCTCGACGAGAACAGCGCCACGGTCCAGCTCTCGTCCCAGGGGGCCAGGGGCAGTTCCCCGGCCAGGACGCGCGCGGCGGACGCGCGGTCGAGCGGTTCGGGGGCCTTCGCGGCGGGCACCGGCGCCAGGACGCGCACCCGGTTGCCGTAGGTCGCCCGCGTCCGCTGCCAGTTCGCGTCGGGGGCAGCGGACTCGGTCCACTGCATGGTCCAGATCTGCGGTTCGTCGAGGGACGTCCCGGCGGGCAGCGCGAGGTCGCCCCAGGTGTTGTCCATGGTGGGGACCAGCCGGCCCTGCCAGCCGGTCGACAAGTCGACCGTGACGACCGGTTCGGCAGGTTCGGCCTGTTGCAGGGGTGCCTGGGGTGGTGGCGAGGTGCCTTCGCGCCATACGAGGAGGGCGGCGGGGGCGCCGTCCAGCGGCACCTCCACGGTCGAGGTGCCGTCGGCGACGGTGACGCGGGCGGGGCGCCGGGTGCCGGTCGCCGGGTTCCAGATCTCGGCCTCGGCCACCGGAGCGCGCACGGTGACGGACCTGGCGCGGGCGTAGCGTGCGGGGTCGATGTCGTGGCTTCCCCTGGGCGGGTGCGTACGGGCGTCGGGGAAGGCGCCCGTCACCAGGGCGATGCCGGTCTCACCCTGCCGCCTGACGAGGAGCGGCACGTCGCCGGTCGCGTGTCCGGCGGTGCCGGCCACGGTGAGCGCCGCGGCCTCGGCGTCGCTCGCCCGCTCCAGCCCGGGATGAGCGCTCAGCGCCGCCACGGCGGAGTCGTCGCCGGCGAGTCCCGCCGCCGTCGCGGGCGGACGGCCCACCGCCACCACCCGGCCGCCGGTGTCGAGCAGTTCGGTCAGCCGGCGCGCCGTGCCCTCCTCCATGACGCTCGCCGAGGGCAGCAGTACGGCGGTGTAGGCCAGGTCGCCGATCCGCAGGGCGCCCCCCGCGGCCGTGGCCCGCTGCACCGAGGCGTCGTCGACGACGTCGAAGGAGACGCGGTGCCGGTCCAGCGAACCGACGTGCGGCCGCAGCCAGTTGTTGGTGCCGCACAGGTCCAGGTAGTGCCGCTGCGTCTCGTCGACGTCGGCGTGGGCGTCACCGAGGCGGCCGTCGCCGAAGTGCTTGACGGGGGCGTCCAGCGGGATGAGGGCCTGCATGGTGGCGGTGGGGTGCAGGACCGCCACGTCGGCGCTGTAGGTGCCCCAGGACATCAGGGAGCAGATCCGGGCGACGGCGCGGGAGAAGGCCGGGTACTGCTGCCAGTAGGGCTGACGCCAGTCGGTGGAGGGCGGCGCCCACTCGAACCAGCCGCCCGCGGTGCCGAAGTAACTGGCGTGCGGGTTGTAGAGGTTGGCGCCGCTGCGCAGGAACGGCAGCAGCCAGTCGTAGGTGTCCTCCAGGGTGCCGCCCCAGCCGGAGGAGTGGAACGCCTCGATCCAGACCCGCTCGTGTCCGTAGAGGTGGGCCATGGAGGAGTGGACCTTGGAGTCTCCGTGATGGTCGCTGCCCGCGGCGCCGTACCAGCGGTGCGTGCGGAAGTAGTCCGAGTAGATCTGTGTGGACTGGGCCGGGAAGCCGGAGCGCGCGGGGTGGCTCTGGTCGCAGCCCAGGAGCATGCCGCGCTCTTCGTGCCAGGCGGCGAGGGGCTTGAACAGGGCCTCTTCGGTGAGTTCGGCGCGGACCGCGTAGTAGTCGGCACGGACCTTCGCCGCGCGGGCGCCGACCGCGCTGTCGGTGGCCCCGGTGGCTTCGGTGGCCTCGGTGGTCCCGTGGAACAGGGCCGGCAGGTGGTCCAGCAGATCGTAGCCGCGGCGGGCGCGGAAGGCTTCGGGGAAGCCGCGGCCGAAGGCGTTGGTGCCGGGCAGTTCGTCCTGGAAGCTGCCCGCGATCACGTTGCCCAGGTAGGCGGGGACGCGGCGGTCGAACTCGTGGTGCACGGCGTCCATCAGCAGGCCGACGGCCCGTGGGTCCAGGTAGTCGAAGGCCGTGGGGACGGCGGTGACGAGCTCGACCTCGCTGCCGTCGGCCGTCTCGATCCGCGTCCCGTCCGCGGGCAGGCGCCGGCCCTCCGTGGAGTAGGCGCCCACGAGGGTCTCCGAACTTCCCAGCAGAACCGCGCCGTTGGCGACGGTCACCCTGCAAGAGCGCAGGGCCAGTCCGGTGGCTTCGGGGTGCCAACGGGTGACGCCGCCCTGGACGTTGGCACCGGAGAAGCCGATCTGGTCGTAGAACCACAGGCGTGTGCCCAGGTCACCGGCGATCTCGCAGGCGTCGGTGAAGCGGGCCCACCACTCCTCGCCGAACCAGGCCGGTTCGTCGGCCCGGGCGCCGAAACTCGGCCCGGCGGGCGCCAGGTTGATCACGACGAGGTTGTGGATGCCGCCCTCGGCGAACCGGCGCATCTGCCAGGCGAGCCGCTCGCGGGTGACCCTCGCGCCCGACCACCACCACAGCGGGGTGGGGCCGAAGTCCCGGGGCGGGTCGTCGAACAGCTGCTGCAGCGCGGAGGAGATCACGAATACGGTCCTTCCGAGTACGGCTGAGGCACCCTCACGGATCAAAAACGTTTTACACGGGTCGCGTCATCGACCACCTGGAATGTTGGCACCGGATCCGAAGAGCGGGAAGGAGGCTGTCGCGTCTTCCTGCAAATGGGTGCATGAGGGGTTGTTGGAACGTTTTTCTGACCCTATATTCACTGCGCATCGGCCTCAGCGCCGCGACGTCCCCCTCCGCTCGGCCCCTCCCCAGACGACGGAGTCGCATCATGGTCCAGAACCCGACTGCTCCAGCACGCTCGGAACAACCCATCCCCTGGCGGTTGTGGAAGGTCGCGGCCCTGTCGGGCATGGCCTCCTATCTCGACGCCGCCCTCATCGTCAGCATCGCCGTCAACCTGGCCATCTACCGCGACCACTACGACATGGGCGTGTGGATGGCGGGCGCGATCAGCGCGATCGTCACGGGCTGCATCGCCGTAGGCTCCCTGGTCGGCGGCCGGCTGGCCGACATGTTCGGGCGCCGCCGCGTCTACAACTGGGACATCTTCTGCTACGCGGTGGGCGCGGTCGTCATCACCCTGGCGCCGAACGACATCGTGCTGTTCATCGGCGTGCTCGTGGCGGGACTCGCGGCCGGTGCCGACCTGCCGACCTCCCTGGCCGTGGTCTCGGACGCCGCACCCGCCGAAGGCAGGGCGCGTCTTGTGTCGTTCACGCAGGTCATGTGGGTGGCGGGCATCGTCGTCGTCATCTTCCTCGGCTACCTGCTGTCGGACTCGGGCATGACCGGCGCGCGGATCATCACCGGCCATCTGGCCGTCGCCGCACTGGTCACCTGGCAGCTCCGCTCCCGCCTCGAACTGGCCGACGAGCCCTCGGACACGGAGGTGGCCCAGGAGGCGGCCGCGCTGGACGCCCCGCGCGGCATCGAGCTGAAGAACGTGCTGAACCGTGCCGCGCTGCTGCCGATGGCCGCGACGTTCGCCTACTACGTCACCTGGGGCATCGGCGCGAACACCTTCGGCCAGTTCGGCACCTACCTGCTCGTCACGGTGAGCGGCGCCTCGCAGAGCCTGGCCACCGGGATCAACCTGGCCTTCCTGCCCATCGCGCTGGTGCTGACGTTCGTCTTCGTCCGGCTCGCCGACACCCCCTGGCGCGACCGGCTGTTCTACGTCTTCACGGTCGTGCAGATCCTCGCCTTCTGCATCGCCTCCCTCACGGCCGGCGCCCTGGCCGGCATGCTCGTCTTCTTCGTGCTCTACCAGATCTCCAACCCCTTCGCGGGGGAGGCGAGTTACAAGGTGTGGTCGCAGCTCACGCTGCCCCCGGACACCCGCGGCACCACGCAGGGCCTCACCTACGCCCTGTCGCGCGGGGTCTTCGCGGGCGTCGCCTTCGTCACGCCGGCCCTGATGGAGTACAGCGCCTCCGTCCTGCTCTGGTCGATCACCGCCTGCATGGCGGCGTCCGCGGTCGCGGGCGTCTACATCGTCCGGGTCCTGATCCGGCGCACCCTCGGCGTCCCGCACACCCCGACGGACCTGCGCGTGGCCCCGACCTGAAGCGCAGCAGACCCCGCGACCCACGAGGAGCACCGACCATGACCACCGCCGAACACCCCACGTCCGTCGCAAAGTTGCTGCCCCCGGTACGCCGCCGCCGGACCCGGATCGGCCTGGTGGCCGGCGGACTCGGCACGTACTGGCCCCAATTTCCCGGACTGCTGCCGCAGTTGCGGGAGTCGGCCCGGTACGTCGCCGAGCGGCTCGGGGGCATGGACACGGAGGTGACGGACGTCGGCTTCATCTCCGACGCCGAGGAAGGGGCGGCCGCCGCCGAGGAGCTGCGCAAGGCCGACTGCGATCTGATCGTGCTGTTCCTGACGACGTATCTCACCTCCTCGATGGTGCTGCCGATCGCCCGCCGCTCGCACACGCCCGTGCTGGTCATCGACCTCCAGCCGTCCGAGCGGATGGATCACGCCTCCTTCGACACCGGGGCCTGGCTGGCCTACTGCGGGCAGTGCCCGGTGCCCGAGGTCGGCAACGTCTTCCGCCGGGCCGGCATCCCCTTCCGGTCGGTCTCGGGCTGGCTGCGCCAGGAGACGGCCTGGCGGCGCATCGAGCAGTGGATCCGCGCGGCGCACGTCCGCGCCGCGCTCAGGCACGCCCGGCACGGCCTGATGGGGCACCTGTATCCCGGCATGCTCGACGTCTCGACCGACCTGACGCTGCTGCCCACGACGTTCGGCTCGCACGTGGAGGTGCTGGAGTTCGACGACCTGCGACACCGGGTGGAGCAGGTGACCGAGGCGGAGACCCGCGACCGCGTGCAGCTCGCGCGGCAGGTCTTCACCCTCGACGACAGCGTGGCCGACGAGGACTTCGCGTGGGGATCGACCGTCTCCGTCGCCCTCGACCGGCTGGTGGAGGACTTCGGGCTCGACACGCTCGCCTACTACCACCGCGGGCTCGACGGCGAGCTGCACGAGCGGCTCGGCGCCGGCATGATCCTGGGCGCCTCGCTGCTCACCGCGCGGGGCGTGCCCGCGGCCGGCGAGTACGAACTACGGACCAGTGTCGCCCAGTTGGCCTCGCAGAGCGTGGGCGCCGGAGGCTCGTTCACCGAGATCCAGGCCCTGAACTTCGAGGACGGCGTGGTGGAGATGGGCCACGACGGCCCGGCTCATCTGGCCGTGAGCGCCCGCGACCCGCTGCTGCGCGGGCTGGGCGTCTACCACGGCAAGCGCGGCTGGGGCGTCAGCGTGGAGTTCGACGTCCAGCACGGCCCCGTCACCCTGCTGGGGCTCGGCCAGGACGCCGACGGCAGCCTGTCCTTCGTCACGTCGGAGGGCACCGTCGTGCCCGGCCCCCTGCTGGAGATCGGCAACACCACGAGCCGGGTCGACTTCGGCCGGGACCCCGGCGAGTGGGTGGACGCGTGGAGCGCGACGGGCGTGGGCCACCACTGGTCCCTCGCGGTCGGCAGGCACGCGGCCGACTTCCGGGCCGCGGCGAGCCTGCTCGGGATCGACCACCGGGAGGTGTGAGCGAGCCCGACGCGAGCCTCACATCGCGCCGGGCGGCGCCGAGGCCCTCCAGGCGCTGCCCTGCGTTCCGCCGTGAGCCTGATCCGCGGCCCGTCCCACGGCACGGCGCCGCACGCGCAGGCGGTCCGGTCGAGAAGGTGGGCAGTCCGTCGCCGTACGACAGGGCGACGGCCCACCGTCTCGAGGAGAGCTTCGTGCGCCTGCACCCCGTCGCGGCTGCCCTGGCCTCGTCCGTCCTGCTGGCCTCGCCGGTCCGGGCGGAGTCCTCCACCCCCTCCGTGGCCGAGGCCGCGCGTGCCGTGGCCGATCCCGCCGCCTACGTCAATCCGTTCGTCGGTACGGCCCCGGGCGGCACCGACTTCGGTCACGGCGGAGGGGCCGGGAACACCTTCCCCGGGGCTTCGGCGGCGCTGGGCGGGGTCCAGTGGAGCCCCGACACCGTCACGCACCAGCACGGCGGCTACGCGTACAAGGACAACCGCATCCGCGGCTTCAGCCTCACGCACATCTCCGGTGCGGGCTGCGACGACTACGGCAACGTGCCGTTCATGCCGCTCACCGGCCGCCCTGACCCGGACCCCGCGGCCCGGCACGCCACCTTCTCCCACGCCAACGAGCAGGCGTCGCCCGGCAGTTACGGCGTCACCTTCGACAACGGCATCCGTACGCAGATCGCCGCCACCCAGCGCTCCGGCATCGCACGCTTCACCTATCCCGCCGACGACGCGCGGCCCGCCGGCCTGACGGTGGACGCCGGACGGGCGTTCAACAAGGCCACCGGAGACATCACCATCAGCACGCGCACCCTGTCCGGCTACACCGACAGCGGCGCCTTCTGCGGCTCCACGAACCGCTACCGCCTCTACTTCCACGCCGTCTTCGACCAGCCCTTCGCCCACGCCGAGCACCTGGACGGCAAGGCGTCCGGCGCGTACGTCTCCTTCGCGCCCGGCACCCATACGGTCACCGCCCGGGTGGGGGTGTCCTTCGTCGACCTCGACGGCGCCCGCCGCAACGCCACCGCGGAACAGGGCAGCAGTTCCTACGACTCCGTCCAACAGGCCACCCGCGACCGCTGGAACGAGTGGCTGGGCCGGATCGCCGTCACCGGCGGCACCGAGACCCAGCGCCGGGTCTTCTACACCGCGCTCTACCACGCGCTGCTGCACCCCAGTGCCTTCAGCGACACCGACGGCCGCTACCGGGGAATGGACGGCCAGGTCCACCACACCCGGGCCGGGCATGTGCAGTACGCGAACTTCTCCGGCTGGGACGTCTACCGCTCCCAGGTCCAGCTGCTCGCCCTGCTCGCCCCGCACGAGGCCTCCGACGTCGCCCGGTCGATTCTCGAACAGGGCCTTCAGGCGGGGTACTTCGACCGGTGGACGCTGGCGAACGGCGGCACCCGCGTCATGGTCGGCGACCCGCTGCCGGCGATGGCCGCCGCCATCCACGCCTTCGGCGGCACGGACTTCGACGCCGCGGCGCTGCTGCGTACGGCGGTTGCGGGCCGCACCGACGACCGGCAGCGGCCGGGGCACGAGCTCTACGACACCCTGGGCTACATCCCGGCCGGCACCAAGGGCGTCTGGGGCACCGCGTCCACCACGCTGGAGTACGCGGTCGCCGACGGCGCGCTCGCCCGCCTGGCCGGCCGCCTCGGTGACACGGGCACCCAGGCGGCCCTCGCCCGCGCCGCCGGCAACTGGCGCCATCTGTTCAACCCCGCCAGCGGCTACCTCCAGCCCCGCTCCGCCGACGGGAGCTGGCCGGCCTTCACTCCCGCCCAGCGCACCGACTACGTCGAGGGCAACGCGGCCCAGTACACGTGGATGGTCCCGCAGGAGCTGCCCGCGCTGTTCACCGCCATGGGCGGCGACACCGCGGTCGCCTCACGCCTGGACACCTTCTTCACCGAACTCAACGCGGGCGCCGACAAGCCGTACGCCTATCTCGGCAACGAGCCGTCCTTCGGGACCCCTTGGGCGTACGACTACGCGGGGCGCCCCGACCGCACCCAGGACACCGTGCGCCGCGCCCTCACCACCCTGTTCGCCGACCGCCCCGACGGCCTGGTCGGCAACGACGACCTGGGAGCGATGTCCTCCTGGGCGGTCTGGGCCAGTCTGGGCATGTACCCCCAGGTCCCGGGAAGTCCTCAACTCGCCCTGGCCAGCCCGCTGTTCCCCACGGTCACGGTGCACCGCGGCAACGGCGTCACCCTCAAAGTCCTCGCCCCGGACGCCTCCGCGGCACGTTCGCGCGTACGCTCGCTGAACCTGGACGGCCGCCCCGTCGGCAGTCCTTTCCTGCCGTCCTCCTTCGTGGCCAGGGGCGGTGTCCTCCGCTTCCGGCTGACCTCCCCGTGAGCGGGCCACCGGCCACGGATTGGCCCGCGACGGGGACTTGGCCCACCTGACAGGCTGCGGCTCCCCGGGTCGTGAGGAGTCGCCATGCAGGTAGCCGTCGTCACCTTCGACGGATTCAACGAGCTCGACAGCTTCATCGCCTCCGCGCTGATCAACCGGTGCCGCAAGGACGGCCTGGAGGCCTTCATCACGACGCCCGCCGCGGTGGTGACGTCGATGAACGGCGTCGAGGTGACCGGGCAACGCCCGCTGGAGTTCGCGACCGAGGCCGAAGTCGTGCTCATCGGCAGCGGCGTGCGGACGCGTGACGTGGTCGCCGACGAGAGGCTGATCTCCAGGCTGCCGCTCGACCCCACGCGGCAGTTGATCGGCGCGCAGTGCTCCGGCGCGCTGGTGCTGGCCCGGCTCGGTCTGCTGGGCACCATGCCCGCCTGCACGGACGTCAAGAGCCGGCCCTACGTCGAGGCTTGCGGCGTCACCGTGCTGGACGCGCCGTTCCACGCCGAGGGCAACATCGCCACCGCGGGCGGCTGCCTGTCCTCGCAGTACCTCGCCACCTGGGTGATCACCCGGGCTCTGGGCGAGACCGCCGCCCGCGCTGTGCTCGACTACGTCGCTCCGGTCGGCGAGAACGAGGAGACGGTCGGGCGGGCGTTGCGCGCCGTCGGCGCGGGCGAGGCCGCCGCGCTGCGCGGCTGAGGGCGCGCCGGTCCGGTCAGCCGGCCGCGGTCGCGACCACGAGGCCGAAGCCGATCAGTACGACGCCCGTGACCCGGCCGAGCATGCGCCGGGTCCGCGGCCGGTCGAGGAGGTGCCCGGAAGAAGACGGCGTTCTTCGGGTTGAGGACGTTGCCGACCAGGCCGGTCCGCCACGGGCTTCCGCCGGTGGGCCGGGGGTGTGTGCCGACCGGAGCGGGAGCGGTCCGGCGGCTGTGCCACAGGGACTGCGTGCCGAGGAACACCAGGTGGCAGGCGCCAGCGAGCTTGACGGCCAGGTAGGCCGCCGGTGCGGCGGCCAGCACAGCCGCGAGGCCGGCCACAGTCAGCGCGCCCCGGGGTCAGCGCACGCGCCGCATCGTCACCGTCGTCCGCCGCGGCGGCAGCAGGCACCCCGCAGTCCTGGCCTGCGGATCCGCCCTCGCACAGGCGGCGGACCAACTCGCGCCAGGACCGTAGGAGTTCGTGGTTGTCATCGGTGTCTCAGGCACGCAGGAAGCGCAAGGCGCGGGCGGCGGCATGCGCGCCGCACATGCCGTGGGCGCCGGCGCCGGGCGGGGTGGCCGCCGAGCACAGGTAGTGGCCGGGCACCCCGGTGTCGTAGGGCTGGAGGGTGGGGCGGGGGCCGAAGACGAGGCGGCCGGTGCTCGTGGCGCCGGTCATGATGTCGCCGCCGACGTGGTTGGGGTTGTACTCGGCGAATCCGGGCGTGGTACGCACCGCGGTCCCGACGATCCGGTCCCGGAACCCCGGTGCGAACCGCTCGATCTGCGCGGTGATCGCCTCGGTGGCGTCGCCGGTGTAGCCGTTCGGGACGTGGGCGTAGGACCACACGGGGTGGACGTCGCCGGCCGACCGGGACGGGTCGGCCAGGTACTGCTGCCCGACCAGGACGAACGGCCGCTCGGGCATCCGCCCGGCGTGGATGTCCCGCTCCGTGGCCGCGATCTCGGCGTAGGTGCCGCCGACGTGCACCGTGCCGGCCCTGCGCGCCGACTCGGCCCGCCAGGGGACACCGCCCTCGACCGCGAAGTCGACCTTGAAAGCGCCCGGACCGAAGCGGTAGCGACGGTAGGCGCGGGCGATCCGGGGCGGCAGCAGATCGCCGAGGATGTCGGCCAGGGCCGTGGGCGCGACGTCCCAGAGGGTGACGTCCGCGCGCGGGAGCCGCGCCGCCGAGCGCACCCGGACCCCGGTCTCGATCGTCCCTCCCAACTCGATGACGCACGCCGCCAGTGCGTCGGTGATACGGCGCGAGCCGCCCACGGCGACCGCCCAGCCGTAGTGGTGTCCCGCGGTGACGATGCCCAGCCCGACGCTCGCGGTCAGCAGCCGCTCCAGGGGATGGAACGCGTGCGCCGCGACGCCGGCCCACAGAGCTCTGGCCTGTTTGGTCCTGAACGCCCGCGCCGGCAGGGACGCGGGGGCGAGCGCGGGAAGGCCGAAGCGGGCGAGCTGAACGGGGTGCCGGGGAAGGCGCAGGAGCGGGCCCATGATGTCGTCGGCGAAGGTGCCGAACGCCGCCGAGGGGCCCTCGAACAGCCGCCGCCAGACCTCGCCGTCGGGGCCGAGACCGGAGGCGGTGGCGGTCACCGAGCGGTGCAGCGCCCCGGCCGTGCCGCCGTCCAGCGGATGCGCGCAGTCGATCTCCGGCCACGCCCAGCGCAGACCGTGACGGTCGAGGCCGAGCTCGTTCAGGAACGACGAGCCCACGGCCATGGGGTGGATGGCCGAGCAGTGGTCGTGCAGCAGGCCCGGCAGGATCGCCTCGCCGGAGCGGGTGCCACCGCCGATCCGGTCGGCCGCCTCCAGCACCGTGACCCGCACGCCGGCCCGGGCCAGCGCGACGGCGGCCGCCAGGCCGTTGGGCCCGGCCCCCACGACGGTCGCTGTGCTCATGAGGTGCCGCCTTTCCGGAGGTCCCCGCCATGCCTACGGCACGGGCGCCTCCGACACCGGACGAACGGCCCCGCGGTCGCCGCCGCTCGCCTGCCTAGTGCTGTGACCGGAAAGGTTTGCCGGAAGGCTCGCGGCGTCCGGTGCGGTGCATCGCAAGGCGGAGCATCGCCCGCGTACTGGATGTACTCGGGTGATGCGACAACGCGGCGAGGTGCCGTGCCGGGCGTCGCGAGCCGGTGAACCTTTCCGGTCACAGCACTAGCGCGAGACGGCCTGGTCGTTCGGGCCCGGTCCCCTGCGGGCGGTGCCACTCTCGCGGCTCACCTCGTGGTGCCGGCCGTCGGGGCCCGGCAGCGGCTTGAGGTCGACCTGGATGCGGTGCGTGTTGTCGCGGCTCACCGAGCCGCCCAGCCGGGCCTCGACCACGCCCAGCCGCAGCCCCGCCCCGCCCTCGCCGGCCCGGTGGAACTGCACCGAGAACTCCAGGCTGACCTGCTCCACGCTGAACCGCCAGTCGCTCTCGGCCCCTTCGGCCTGGGCCCGCGCCAACTCCGCACGCACCGTGCCGATGGCCTCCGCGAGACCGACAGGTTCCGTATCCCCCATGTCAACACACCGCCGACTTCCGTAAATTGGCCGATCAAACCTGGTCATAAGTCTAGGGACCCACCATGCCCCGCGCGTAGGGTGAGGCGACATGGGGGAACTGCGTGCGGACTGGAGGCTCAGGCTGCGGCGCGGGGGGGCTGATGGTCCCATCTGCGGCGCGGGCGTGCTCATCGACCAGCACACGGCGCTGACCTGCGCACACGTGGTGGGCGACGACCCCGGCACCGTCATGTGGCTGGAGTTCGCGGAGAACGGCCGCCTCCCGCCGGTGGCCGCGCGCGTGATGCCCGGCGGCTGGCTGAGGGAGGGCGGGAGCGGCCAGGACGTCGCGGTGCTGCGCCTGGCCGACCCGCGCCCGCAGGCACGCCCCGCTCCGCTCGACACCGAGCTGTGGGGCGGCATGGAGGTCTGCACGACCGGCTATGCGGAGGGCTTCGACGAGGGCATGACCCTGTGGGGCCGCATCGGCGGCGCGAGCGGCGAAAGGGTGCAGCTCGACGCCGTCACCAAGACCGAGGTGGTGCGCGCGGGCTTCAGCGGCGCCGCCGTGTGCACCCCGCCGCGGGAAGGCTCCCCCACCCGTGTGGTCGGCATCGTCGTCAGCTGGCGCGGCGACATGAGCCAGCCCCTGCCCGAGGACAACCGGGTGGCCTTCTCGTATCTGCTCCCCCTCGACCGCATCGCGGAACTCTCGCCGGTCGTGAAGGAGTTGAGCAGCCCGCATGCCTGGGATCACGCCTTCGAGGAGCGGTTGATCCGGTGGTTCGACGACCCGGACGAGGACCCGGTGAAGATCACCGTGGTGCCACCGGACAGCGGCAAGGACCGCTCGCTGCGCCATCTGCTGCACCGTGCGCACGTCGTCCACCGCGGCGGCGGCAGCAGACCTGACCTCGCCGACCACGCGCTGGACCACATCGACCGTACGGCCGGTGAATACCTGGCGTACTGGGACTGGTTGCGCGGCACCAAACCCCGGCCCGAGCGGGCGGCCGAGCGCGCGCCCGCGCGTCCGGTCACGGTGGTCGTCGACGGCCTCGACGAGGAACCCGAGCCCAGAGGACTGATCGAACTCCTCCTCAGATTGAGGGTGTTGCACCTCCGCCTGCTGCTCGTCTTCCGCCATGAGGGCGGCACCGGCTGGAGCGCGGCCCGGGACGAACTGCTGCGGCCCGCGCTGCTCGCTCACGCCGACAGCCTGATCGACCTGCTGGAGCGCGCGGAGTTCGGCGCCGCGGTCCGCCGCGACGTCGTCGACAGCGCCTCCCTCGGCTCCGTGACCGAGACGGCCGACCTGCGCCGGGCCGAGCGCCGCCGGATCGACGGCGAGAAGGATCCCCACCAGCAACTCACCCGACTGCGCAAGCTGCTGAGGACCTTGCGCACCGACCTGAGCCGCCACGGCGAGCTGTGACGAGGTGCCCGGTGGGGCCCGGGCGAGGAAGGAGGACGACCGGAGGATGACCACCTGCCCACACCGGCACTTCGACGGAGCCGCCTGCGCCGGCACCGTGCTGCCCACCGGCCACTGCGCCGTGTGCGGCCGCGCGGAGGACGGAACCGGGCTGCCCGGCCTGCCCGAGGACCCACGCGAACACGGCCCCCACGACCTGCTCGACCTCCCCGAGCGCGCGCCGCGCCCCGCCGGGGAACGCCTCATCCGCGCCGAGGGGCCGCTGCGCATCCGTATGGCCTGCTCGTCCGCCACCTGCGGTATCACCTTCGCCCCGCCCTACACCGAGGGCCCCGTGCCGATCAAGGGCTTCTGCCCGGCCTGCGGCGAGCGCTACTCGTACGAGCCCGAACTCGCCGAGGGCGACCTGCTGCGCGACCAGTACAAGATCATGGGTCCCATCGCGCACGGCGGCCAGGGCTGGGTCTACCTCGCCGAGGACACCCATCTCGGCGACGTCGTCGCCGTCAAGGGACTGCTCAACCGCTACGAGCACGACGGCGCCCGGCTCGCCGACGTCGAGCGCCGCAACCTCGTCGCCATCCGGCACCCCCGCATCGTCCAGATCCGCGACTTCGTCGCCCGGCGCGACGACCACGGCGAGGTCACCGGCGGCTACATCGTCATGGACGACGTAGGCGACGGCACCCTCGCGAAGGTCGTCGAGGAGACCCGGCGCGGCGAGTCCGTCCTCGACATCGAGCACGTCGCGGCGTACGGCTGCCAGATCCTGGAGGCATTCGTCCATCTGCACGCCGGCGGTGAACGGGTCTTCGTGTACGGGGACATGAAGCCGTCGAACGTCGTGCAGCACGGCGACGGCGTCAAGGTCATCGACCTCGGCGGCATGCGCGAGAAGGGGCAGAACCAGCCGCCCGCCCACGTCACGCCCGACTACATGGCGCCCGAGACCGGCTCCTTGGAGATGCCCACCGTCGCCCACGACCTGCACACCGTGGGCGTCACTCTGCGCGAACTCGCCCGCTGGGCCGTCGACGGGGTACCCGGCCTGGGCACCACCTCCTTCTGGTGGGTCGTCGAGCGCGCCGTCCGGACCGACCCGGGCCGGCGCTTCGCCGACGCCCGGGAGATGGCCGGTCAACTGCGGGGCGCGCTACGGGAGATCCGTGCCCTTCGCGGCAAGAGCGACCCGCCCGAGCCCTCCGACTACTTCCGGCCCTCTCCGCAACTGCTCGGCGCCCGGCTCGGCACCGTGCCGGGCATCGAGCACTGGCTGGCGCGCCCGCGCCGCGACCGGTACGAGCCGCCCGTGGCGCCCGCCCTCGATCTCGGCGCCCCCACGCCCGCCGAGATCGCCGGGTGCCTGCCGGAGCCGAGACGGTTCCCGGGCGACCCGCAGACCGCGCGGTTCGAGGTGAGCAGCGGCTACGACCCCGGCCAACTCCTCGACCAGCAGGACGAGAAGCCGCGCTCGGTGGAGATCTGCCTCCACAACGTACGGGTCCTGCTGGGCCGGAACACCCTCGCGGACCTGGAACGGGCCCAGGAGGAGCTGGACATCGCGGACTCCATCCCGGGCCCGTCCGCCGTACGGCGCTGGCGGCTCGAGTGGCACCGCGCCCTGCTCGCGCTGCGCGGCGCCGGACTCGCCGACAACCCGCGCCAGGCCGCCCAGGCCCGGAGCCATCTCATCCAGGCCAGGAACCACTTCCTTCAGGTCCACTTCGAACTGCCCGGCGAGTACGCCCCCAAGCTGGCTCTCGCCTACTGCGGGGAGCTCCTGGGCGACGACACGGCCGGGCCCAGCGCCAAGGAGCTGTACGAGGCCGTGTTCGCCCGCAATCCCGCGCACGGCGGAGCCGCGCTCGGACTGGCCAGGCTCGCGCTGCGCGCGGGCGACCGCCGGGCGGCCCTCGACGTGCTCGCCCGGGTCGGCCCCGGCACGCTGGACCACACCGTCGCCCGCATCGCCTCGGTGCGCATCCGCGCCGCCCGGCTGCCCGGGGACGGTGATCCGCTGCCCGCACCCGGCGAGGTCGACGCGGCGCTGGACGAACTGCGCGGCCTGGTCGGCAGGAGTCCGGGCGCCGGCGAGCCGAGCCTGTCCGAGGACGAGGCGTTGCGCCTGGGCACCGAACTGCACGAGTGGAAGCTGGACGCGCTGCACAGCCTCGGCGACCGGCCCGGCCCGGCGGGAGGGGCCGGACGGCTCGACGCCCGCCGGCTCAGACGCCTGAGCGGCCCGGAGCGCGAACTGCGCAGGCAGTTGGAGTCCCGCTACCGGCAACTGGCCGTACGCCACCGGGAGTCGGCCGCCGCCCATGAGCATCTCGTGGACCTGCTGCACGCGGTACGGCCGCAGACCGTGTTCTGAGCGCGCGGCACGACAGACCGCGCGGCACCGGCGCGCGGTACGGCGACGAAGGGGAAGGAGCGGTGACGTAGGAGATGAGCAGCCACACCCGGCCGCAGCCGGGCATCCGACTGCACGTCGATCTCGACGGCGATCTGCGTCCGCACCGCAACGTGAAGATCGAGGCCCATCTTCAGGTCGACGTGGCCGCCGACGGGGCTCCCACCGATCTGCCCGCGGTCGAGCTCGCGGTGATCATCGCCGTGGACGTCGCCGAGTCCAACCGGGCGGCGGTGCATGCCCTGGCGGCCGCCCTGCGCGCCCTGCCCGACGGCATCTCCTTCACCCTGCTCGGCGGCGGCCCCGAGCCGAGGCGTTGCTATCCGCTGGGCGACGACGAGTGGGCCGTCGCCAACCAGTACGAGCGGCGCCGGGCCGCCTTCGTCGCCGGCTCACTCCCGCTGCACCAGGACGGGCCGCGTCCCGCCGGCTACGCCTCCTGGGCCTCCGCCTCACGTGCCCTGCTCGCCGGCCGCCCGCTGTCCGTCCAGCATCTGGTGCTGATCACCGACGGCAGCAGCGCCGCCGGCGAGACCCGTCTGGAGGAGGAACTGGACGCATGCGCCGGGCAGTTCACCTGCGAGGTGTTCGCCGTGGGCACGGACTGGTCCCCCGACCCGCTGCTGACCCTGGCCGAACGGCTGCACGGCACCGCCGAGTTCGTTGACGACGGCCTCGCCCAGGCGATCACCGGTGCCATCCAGCGGCTGCGCCGGGTGCACACCCCCCAGCTGCCCATCGAGGTGACCGTGCGGCCCTCCGTCCGCCAGGTCTCGCTGTCCGAGAAGGCACCCCGGGCGCACCGCCTCGGCGGGCTGCCCCAGCCCGGCCGCCCGCACCGCTGGAGCTTCCCGACCTACCAGTGGGAGCAGGGCCGCCGTGACTACCTGCTCACCCTGGTCACCGACGCCGACGCCGACCCGCTGGAGACGGAGCTGCAGTTCGCCATGGTCTCCATCGGCGAGGTCCACGCCCCCGTCCTCGCCCGCTGGCACCTGCCCGACCGGTCCCCGCAGCACGCCCCGGCGGGCGGCGACAGCGTGCGCAACCTCGACGTCACCGCCCGGATGCGAAGCGCCCTTCGCCAAGGGCTCGTCGCTCTGGAGGCGCGCCAACGGGACACCGCCGAAGCCCGCTTGGGGCAGGCCGCCCGCCTGGCGGCAGAGCTCGGCAAGGACTGGGTGCTGGACGAGATCCGCACGGTCGCCGACATCGAGGACGCGGCCGCGGGCCGGATCCGGCTGCGCACCGTCGACGCCGACACCCTGGCCCCGATGATCCTGCGCGCCGGATCCCGGCCCGGCGGGACCCTGACCGAGGCCGTCGGGGCGCGGCCGGGCCCGCGCTGCCACGCGTGCAGCACCCCGGCCGGGAGCGAGGCCCGTTACTGCATCACCTGCGGAAAGAAGCTGCTGTGACGACCGGACGCGCACTCTCCTGGCGCCGATACTCGCCGGCCTCCTTATGGCGCCGGCGGCTGAGCCGTTGGCGCACCCGCCGGCTGCTGGAGGCTCACCTGCTGATCCTTTTCCTGTGCGCGGCCGTGGCGGCGACCGCGCTGTTCTTCTCCTACCGGCAGACCCAGCGCGGCGCCGTGGCGCTCTCCTCCCGGGAGGCACCGGCCGTGCAGGGGCTCGCCGGCGCCCGGCTGGCGGCGCTGCGCTCGTACCAGGAGGCGGACACCCTGCTGCGGGACGGACTCATCGACGTCGCCGGCTCGGGCGAGACCTACCGCTCCCAGCTCTCCGCGGCCGACCAGGGCCTGTCCCGTATCGCCGACCGAACCGACCAGGACCTCGGCACCGTCAACGGTCTGCTCGCCACCTACGGCAACTCCCTCAACCTCGGCACCTCCATGTACCGGGACCAACGCCTCATGCGGGAGCTGAAGTTCCACGAGGCGAGGTCGCTGCTCGTCCGAGACAAGGTGGGACTCGCGCCCCGGCTGAAGAGCCTCCAGCGGAACCAGATGACGCACGCCGGGCACACGGCCGCCATGGGTGCCTGGCAGCGCGCGGGCTGGTGGCTCGCCGAACTGGCCCTGGCCGCCCTCGCGTTGACCCTGCTCTCCGCCCTGTTCGTGCTGCGCGACCGCTGCGGCCGCGACTGGAACCCGTACCTGCTCGCGGCCTTCATCCTGACCGTGGCGCTCGCGGTGATTCCGCTGATGGCGACGTCCACCACCGAGCACGACCTCGACGGGGCGCTGAAGGACCTGCAGCAGATCACCGATGTGTCCGGGCAGATCACCGATGTGCCCCGAAGGAGCGACTCGGAACTGATCGACGCACAGCAGAAGGTCACGCAGACGTCGGAGGAGGTCCGGCAGCAACTCACCGGCCACACCTGGACCGACCGGGTGTACCTGGGCACCTCCGTCGGCGGCCTGCTGATCGTCGTCCTGCCCGCACTGGGTCTCGGCCTCCGGCTCGACGGCGACTACTGGAGGCGACGGTGACCCGCCGGTTCAAGATGCTGGTCCTGTTGATGGTCATGCTGCTGATCGCCGCCGTCGGCGTGGTGGTGGTCTGGACGCAGCACGACGACGAGGAGCCGGTGACCATCCTCGGCACGTGGACCGGGCAGCAGGAGGAGCAGTTCAAGACGGTGCTGAGGGGCTTCGGTATCCCGTTCCACTACCAGGGCACCGCGGCCCAGCGCGAGGTGCTGCTCTCCAAGGTGCAGTCGGGCGAGCCCCCGGACGTCGTGATCATGCCGGGCATCGGTGAACTCGCCGAATACCGGGACCAGAACCGCCTCAAACCGCTGGACCGTCTCTACGACCCGAAGCAGTACGGCGCACCCTGGAACGCGGCCGGCACGGCCTCCGGCCACGTGTACTGGGTCCCGGTGAAAGCGGATCTGAAGAGCATCGTCTGGTACCGCGAGGGCCACAGACCCGCCAACGCGCCCGCGCCCATGAGGAGTTGGTGCATGGGCATGGACGACGACGGCGCCTCGGGCTGGCCCGGCACCGACTGGATCGAAGACCTTGTGCTGCAACGGGCGGGTCCCGGCTTCTACGCGCAGTGGGCACTGAACTCGGGCGGCCCGAAGAAGAAGTGGTGGACGAGCGGTCAGGTGCGCACCGCCTGGGCGGCCTGGGCCGCTCTGCTGGAGAAGAACAGGCCGGCGGCCGGGAAGGCCCTGCTCACCGACCATCGTGGCCCCTCCGGCGGCCACGGGCTGCTGTTCGGCGCAGCGCACGGCTGCACCCTGGAGCACCAGGGCTCCTTCGCGCGTTCCTTCTACGGCAGCAAGGACACGGAGCACGCACGCCTGATGGACTCGGCTCCGCTGCTGCCCGGAGGCGGCACCCGGGTCCGCGCCCACGAGGTGACCGGCGACTTCGCGGCACTGTTCAGCAAGCGGGCCCAGGCCCGAGAACTGATCCGCCGGCTCTCCTCGAAGGAGGCCCAGCAGAAGTGGGCGACAGTGGCGGGCGTCTTCTCGGCGAATCGCCAGGTGGTCCCAAAGGGCGAGGCGGTCGAGCGCCAGATCGCCCAGCGGCTCCTCAAGGGTCCCCGCTGCCTGGACGCCTCGGACGTCATGGCACCGGCCGTACGGGACGCCTTCTACGAGGCGGTCCTGCTGACCATGGCCAGGGTCGCCGAGGGACAGGACCCTCACCTCGGCACTCTTCTGGAGAATGTGCAGCGGGTGCAGGACGTGTCCACGCTGAACGACGGGCACGCTGCGCTGCAGACGGTGTGCAGCACGCATTGAGCCCGGGCGCCCGGCGCACCGCGTGCCGCCCCCGGCTTCAGGCGGTCAGTGGGACTCGCGGGTCACCTCCGAGCCGCTGGAGCCGACCAGGAAGTCCAGGTCGGCTCCGGTGTCGGCCTGGAGGACGTGGTCGACGTAGAGGCGCTCCCAGCCTCGGCGGGGGGCGGCGAAGCCGGCGAGGGTGGCCTTGTCCGGGGTGCGGCGGGCGAGTTCGTCCGCCGGCACGTCGACGTCGATACGGCGGGCCCCGACGTCGAGGGTGACGAAGTCGCCGGTGCGCACCAGGGCGAGGGGGCCGCCCGCCGCGGCCTCCGGGGCCACGTGCAGGACGACGGTGCCGTAGGCGGTGCCGCTCATCCGGCCGTCGCAGACGCGGACCATGTCGCGGACGCCCTGTTCGAGCAGCTTCTTCGGCAGCGGCATGTTCGACACCTCGGGCATGCCCGGGTAGCCCTTGGGGCCGCAGCCGCGCAGGACGAGCACGGAGTCGGCGTCGACGTCGAGTTGGGGGTCGTCGACCCGGGCGTGGAAGTCCTCGATGCTGTCGAAGACGACGGCGCGGCCGCGGTGCCGCAGCAGGTGCGGCGAGGCGGCGGCCGGTTTGATCAGGGCGCCGTCGGGCGCGAGGTTGCCGCGCAGGACGGCGATGCCGCCCTCGGCGACCAGCGGTTCGGCGCGGGTGCGGATGACCTCGCCGTCCCAGATCGGCGCGTCGTCGAGGAAGTCGGTGAGGGGTTCGCCGGTGACGGTCAGGGCGGTGGGGTCGAGCAGGTCGCGCACCTCGCGCAGGACGGCGAGCAGTCCGCCGGCCCGGTGGAAGTCCTCCATGAGGAAGCGGCCGGCCGGCAGCAGGTCCACCAGGACCGGCACACGGGAGCCGATGCGGTCGAAGTCGTCGAGCGTCAGGTCGATGCCCGAACGGCCCGCGACGGCGAGGAGATGGACGACCGCGTTGGTCGAGCCGCCGATGGCGGCGAGCGCGACGATCGCGTTGTGGAAGGACGCCTTGGTGAGGAAGGTCGCCGGCCTGCGGTCGGCGGCCACCATCTCCACCGCCAGCCGGCCGGTGCGGTGCGCGGCCTGAAGAAGCCGGCTGTCGGGGGCGGGAGTTCCGGCCGTACCGGGCACGACCGTGCCCAGTGCCTCGGCGACCAGGGCCATCGTCGAGGCGGTGCCCATGGTGTTGCAGTGCCCGCGGCTGCGGATCATCGCCGACTCGGAGCGGGTGAACTGCTCCTGGGAGAGCGTGCCGGCCCGGACCTCCTCCGACAGCCGCCACACGTCGGTGCCGCAGCCCAGCGGTCTGCCGCGGAAGGTGCCGGTGAGCATGGGGCCGCCGGGCACGACGACCGCGGGCAGGTCCACCGACGCGGCGGCCATGAGCAGCGCCGGGATGGTCTTGTCGCAGCCGCCCAACAGCACCACACCGTCTATGGGGTTGGCCCGCAGCATCTCCTCCGTGGCCATCGCGGCCATGTTGCGCCAGAGCATGGCGGTGGGCCGCATCTGGGTCTCGCCCAGCGACACCACGGGCAGCTCCAGCGGGATGCCGCCCGCCTCGTACACGCCGTTGCGCACCGAGGCCGCGACCTCGCCGAGATGCGCGTTGCAAGGGGTCAGGTCCGAGGCGGTGTTGGCGATGGCGATCTGCGGCCGCCCGCCGAAGGCGTCGTCCGGGGCGCCCCGCCGCATCCACGCCCGGTGGATGTAGGCGTTGCGGTCCTGACCCTCGTACCACTGTGCGCTGCGGAGCCCGGCCATGCGGTTCCTTCCGGCCGTCGGGTACGGCGGTCTACAGTCTGGATCGCCATGGAGCATACGCAGACGTCCGAGGACCGCGGTATCCCGACAGCGCCGACCCCTGCCCGGGCGCCCGTGAGGCGTGGCCACATGCGCGCGTTCGTCCTGACCGCGCCGGGCGAGTACGCGGTCCAGGAGGTTCCGGTGCCCGTGGCGGGTCCCGGGGAGGTCGTCGTCGACGTCGAGCGGGTCGGCGTGTGCGGCACCGATGTCGAGTTCTTCACCGGCGAGATGGCCTATCTCCACCAGGGGCACTGCGCCTACCCGATGCGGCCGGGCCACGAGTGGTCCGGCCGTGTCTCGGCGGTCGGTGACGGCGTCGGTCCCGGGCTGCCCGGCCGCCGTGTCATGGGCGACACGATGCTCGGCTGCGGTAACTGCCGCCGTTGCCTGCGCGGACATCAGCACGTGTGCGAGGACCGGCAGGAGGTCGGCATCCGCGGGGCCCGGGCGGGCGCCCTGGCGGAGCAACTCGTCGTGCCCGCGTCGTCGTTGCACATGCTGCCGGACGCCGTCGATCCGGTACTGGGCGCGCTGGTGGAACCGGGTGGCAACGCGCTACGCGCCGCGCGGGCCGCCGCACCGCGCCCCGGGGACCGTGCCCTGGTCCTGGGGCCGGGCACGATCGGGCTGCTGGCCTCGATGTTCCTGCGGGCCGCCGGTGCGGAGGTCCATCTCATGGGCAGCACCGACAGCTCCCTCGCCTTCGCCCGCGAGCTGGGCTTCGAGCACGTCTGGGCGGAGGGCGCCCTGCCGGACCTGCCGTTCGACGCGGTCGTGGACGCCTCGAACGCCGCCCATCTGCCGGGACTGGCCCTGGAGTTGATCGAGCCGGGCGGCCGCCTCGTGTACATCGGGCTGGCGGGCGAGCGCAGCGGGATCGACACCCGCGCCCTGGTCCTGAAGGACGTGACCGCGGTGGGCATCCTGTCCGCCTCCCCCGCCCTCGACGCCACCATCCGCGCATACGCGTCCGGTTCGGTCGACCCGAGGCCGCTCGTCGCCGCCACCGTGGGCCTCGGCGAGGTGGGGCCGGCACTGACCGGTGAACGTCCGCGGGACGCAGGCCCCGGGCCCAAGATCCATGTAGACCCGACCATTTAGGAGACGGCGTACCAGGAGCGGGGCGCTCCCCCGCCGGCGGCTCGGGACCGGGTCACTCGTCCGGCGACCGCTCTTCCCGCGGCGGCACGGCGATCTCGCTCCAGACCTGCTTGCCGCCGGCCACCGGCATGGAGCCGAAGGCCTCCGACATCGCCTCGACCAGCAGCAGGCCCCGGCCGCCGGTCGACTCCCAGTCCACGATCACCGGCTTGGCCGGCGCACGCGGCGAGGAGTCGGTGACGCAGACGCGCACCTGGTCCCCGCGCAGCGCGAGGTCGAGGCGGACCGGGCCCTGAGTGTGCACCAGCGCGTTGGTGACCAGTTCCGACACCACCAGCAGCACGGCGTCGGCCACCTCCCCGACCTGCCATCCGCGCAGCGTGCGGGCGGTGAAGCGGCGTGCGTGCATGACGGCGTCGGGCAACCGCCACACCACCCAGCCGGCCCGGATCGGCAGGGTCTGCATGCCGTCGTAGCGGAGCAGCAGCAGCGCCACGTCGTCCTCGCGGCGGCCGTCCTCACCGAGCAGGCGGTCGGCCATGCGCCCCAGATCGCCCGGCTCGGCGGCGGCGAGTGCCGTGCGCGTCCGGTCCATTCCCTCGTCGACGGGGAGGTCCGCCGCCTCCACCAGGCCGTCGGTGAGCAGGGCGAGTACCGTGCCCGGGGTCAACTCGACTGCGGTCATGGGGAATTCGGCCTCCGCGAGGATGCCCAGCGGGAGGCCGCCCTCGACCTCTATCTCCTCCGTGCTGCCGTCGGGATGGCGCACCAGCGGTGCGAGGTGCCCGGCCCGGACGAACAGCGTGTTGCCCTGCTCCAGGTCGAGTTCGGCGTAGCAGCAGGTGGCGAAGAGGTCGGTCTCCATGCCGACGAGGAGGCGGTTGGCGTGCGAGACGACCACGTCGGGCGGGTGGCCCTCCACCGCGTAGGCCCTGACCGCCGTACGCATCTGGCCCATGATGGTCGCGGCTCCCGCGCTGTGCCCCTGGACGTCGCCGATGACCAGCGCCACCCGGTCCTCGGACAGGGCGATGACGTCGTACCAGTCGCCGCCCACCTGCAGTCCCCGCCGTGCGGGCAGGTACCGGGCCACGGCCGTCGCGCCGGGCAGTTCGGGCAGGCGCCGGGGCAGCAGGCTGCGCTGGAGCATCGTGGCGAGCTCCTGCTCGGCGTCGTGCTCGTGGGCGCGCTGGAGGGCCTGCCCGACCAGCGCCGCGGTGGCGGTCAGCAGGGACCGCTCGTCGGGCAGGAACGCGTGCGGCCGGTCCCAGCCGACCAGGCACACGCCGGCGATCCGTCCGCGGGCGGGCAGCGGCAGGACGGCCAGCCCTCCGTCGCCGATGCCCGCGAGTCCGACCTCGAAGTCCGAGCCGGCGGGCCACAGGTCCAACCGGCCGTCGCGCAGGGCCAGTTGCAGGGTGGGCAGGGAACTGACCGGCGCATCGGGCCATTCCGTGCGCCACTGGGCGCGCCAGGTCTGCGGCCAGGCGCCGGGCTGCGGCGGATCGAGCACGGTGACCATGAGCCGGTCGCCCTGCAACTCGGCCAGCGCCACGCGGTCGGCGCCCAGCGGCTCACGCAGGGCGGTGACCACCACGCGGCCCACGTCGGGGACCGTCGTGGCGTCGTCGAGTGCCGCGGTCAGCCACTGGATCCGGGAGACGTCGTCGGAGCCGCGGCGCAGGACCCGGGTCGCCGTCACCACGCCCAGGACGCGTTCCGGCCCGTCGCCGCCGCGCGCCACGACCCGGCAGCTCAGGCTCAGCCAGCGCATCTCGCCCGCGGGGCCGCGGACCCGGAACTCCAGCTCCCGCCGGGCGGACGGCTGGGCGGCCGGTTCGAGGACCGACACCAGGGCGTGCATGTCCTCGGGCAGGGCGTGCGCGAGCAGGGTGTCCGCCTTGCCGTCGAAGTCGGCGGGCGCGATGCCGAGGAGGCCGAGCAGGGTTTCGTCCGCCTCGACCACACCGGTGTCGGGCACCAGGACGAAGGAGCCCGCGTGCAGATTCCGCAGCGCGGGCCGCAGTACCGGCGACGGCACGGATCCGCGGGTGTCGGCCGGGAGCACGCGGGCGACGGCGTCGGCGTACCGCTCCAGGAAGTGCCGCTGCTCGGCCTCGAATCCGCTCCCGGAGACGCCCACCACGACGAGGCAGCCGAGTCGTTCGCCGTCCGCGGCGAGCGGCAGCGCCCCGAGCGGCGCGTCGGCGTGCGGCTCCCCGTAGGTGGCCAGGTCCGCGGGGCTCAGCCACAGGGGCCGGCCGGTGCGGAAGGCGTGCGCCGCGGGGGAGCCCTCGGTCAGGGGCATACGCTCGGGCGGCCGGTCCTCGGACGCGTGCCGGCGGACCGTCTCGGCCGGACACAGCTCCGCCTCGCCGGGTCCGGGCACATAGACGGTCGCCGCGGCCACCCCGGCGAACGCCAGAACCTGGTCGCCCGCCGCGTCGGGCGGCGGAGGCGCCGCACCGGTGACCGCGGCGTCGGCCCCGGCTGCCCGCGGCGGAGAGACTCCCGCCCGGGCTCGGCCGTCGTGAGGCATGTCGGCAACTACCTCCCGTCCGCGCCGCAGCGGCTGAGATCGGGCATCTACTCCCCAGAGTCCCATACCCAGCTGTATCGCATTGGACCGTTCGGCGGCCCGGTGGACGGGCCGATCGCCCGGCGGCGCCCGGCCCTCGCGGTGGCCGCCGCCGCGCGCTCGCAGATCATCGTGGCCGGTGCCACACTGACGACAGGTCGTCCCGCCACGCGCACGTGGGCGTCCCAGAAGGATCTCCGTCCCGGAAGGAGGTCCCCCGGCATGAAGGTCTGCGTACGGGGCACGGCGGTCGCGATGACGGCGCTCGTGACGGCCGTGGCCGTGGCCGCCTGCGGTTCGGGCGCCGCCGACGCGCCCGGCGGCGGGAACACACCGAGGATCGCCGTGCTGCTCCCGGACGCCACCACGGCGCGCTGGGAGACACAGGACAGGCCGCTGCTGGAGAAGAAGATCATGCAGTTGTGCGCCGACTGCAGCATCCAGCACGCCAACGCCCGGGGCGATGTGGCGATCCAGCAGGAGCAGATGGACTCCGTGATCACCTCGGGCGTCGACGCCATCGTGCTGGTGCCCGTCGACGCCCGCTCGCTGGGCACCGCGGTCACCAAGGCGGCCGATGCGGGCATCCCGGTGATCTCCTACGACCGCCTCTCCGAGGGCCCGATCTCCGGCTACGTCTCCTTCGACGGCGAGCAGGTCGGCAGGCTCCAGGGCAGGGCGCTGCTGAAGGCCATGGGCAGTAACGCGAAGAGTCAGCAGATCGTGATGATGAACGGTGATCCCAGCGACCCCAACGCGGTGTCGTTCAAGAAGGGGGCCCTGTCCGTGCTCACCGGGAGAGTGAAGATCGGCAAGGCGTACGACACCCTGGACTGGCGGACGGAGATCGCGTACGCGAACATGTCGGGCGCGATCGCCGCTCTCGGCGCCGGCAGGATCCAGGGGGTCTACGCCGCCAACGACGGCCTCGCCGCCGGGAGCATCTCCTCCCTGAAGGCCAACAAGGTCGCCCCGCTGCCCCCCGTCACCGGGCAGGACGCCGAGCTCGACGCCGTGCAGCGCATCGTCGCCGGCCAGCAGTACATGACCGTCTACAAGCCCTTCGGCCCCGAGGCCTCCGCGGGCGCCGCCATGGCCGTCGCCGCGGCCCGCCGGACCCCTCTCGCCGAGGTGGGCAAGGACAAGGTGCGCACCAGCCCGGGGAAGCCGGTTCCGGCCGTCCTGCTCACGCCGGTCTCCGTGACCGCCGCCACCATCAAGGACACCTTGGTGAAGGACGGCTTCTACACCGTCCGGCAGATCTGCGTTCCCCGGCTGCTGGCCGCCTGCAGCGAGACCGGACTGATCTGACACGCCCGTTTCGGCCGGGCCGGGCCCCGGGAAGGAGATGGTTTCTGTGCCGGCTGCCCCCTTGCTGGCGTTGCGCGGGGTGTGCAAGCGCTTCGGTGTCGTCGAGGTGCTGAAGGACGTCGAGCTGGAGATCCACGCCGGCCAGGTCGTCGCCCTCCTCGGCGACAACGGCGCCGGCAAGTCCACCCTCGTCAAGGTGATCTCCGGCGTCTCCCCCGCGGACAAGGGCGTCATCGAGTGGGAGGGCCGGACGGTGCAGATCAGGCGCCCGCACGACGCCCGGGACCTCGGCATCGCCACCGTCTACCAGGACCTCGCGCTGTGCGGGAACCTCGACGTCGTCGGCAATCTCTTCCTCGGCCGGGAGATCCGCAGGTTCGGCTTCCTCGACGAGATGGAGATGGAGAGCCGCACCATCGGCCTGCTGGAGCGCCTGACCCGGGCCATCCCCGATCTGCGTGCCCCCGTCGTCTCCCTGTCCAGCGGCCAGCGCCAGGCGGTGGCCATCGCGCGTTCGCTCCTCGGGGACCCCCGGGTCCTGCTGCTGGACGAACCGACCGCGGCGCTGGGCTTCGAGCAGACCAACGAGGTCCTGGACCTTGTCGACGCGCTGCGGGAGCGCGGCATGGGTGTCCTCCTCATCAGCCACAACATGGGCGACGTCAAGGCGCTCGCGGACCGGGCCGCCGTGCTGCGGCTCGGCCGCAACAACGGGTTCTTCAACGTGAACACCGCGTCCCAGGAACAGATCATCGCCTCCATCACCGGTGCCACGGAGAACGTGCCGCGCCGGGCGGCCTCCTACGAGACGAGGTGGTGACCGCGATGCGTGACACGGCGGAGAACCCGCAGACCGAAGGGGCCGAAACCGTCGCCGGGGCCCGCCCGGCGGAGCGCGGGCACCCCGTGGGCCTCGCCCTGCGGAGCGGGGGCGCCGCCCTGCGGCGCAGGTTCCGCGCGGGCGACCTGGGCTCGTTCCCCGTGGTCCTGGTGCTCGCCACGGTCTGGATCACCTTCCAGTCCCTCAACTCGAACTTCCTCTCGCCGCGGAACCTGTCCAACATCAGCGTCGACATCGTGGGCACCGGGATGATCGCGGTCGGCATCGTCTTCGTACTGCTGCTCGGTGAGCTCGACCTGTCGGTCGGCTCGATCAGCGGGCTCGCCGCGGCGATCTTCGCCGTCCTGAACGTGAACAACGGCGTGCCCGAATGGATCGCCCTCGTCGCGGCGGTGCTCGCGGGCACCGCCGCCGGAGCCGTCCAGGGCTACTCGTGTGCCAAGACCCGGGTGCCGGCCTTCGTCCTCACCCTCGCGGGGCTGCTGACGTGGAACGGCCTCATGCTCGCGGTGCTCGGTACGAGCGGCACCGTCAACCTCGACGAGAACGGCCTGGTCGCCGAGCTGACCAGCTACTACTTCACGAACGACGCGGTCGCCTACGTCCTGGCGGCGGTGGGCGCGGGCGCGGTCTTCACGATCTCGTACCTGGACCGGCGCCGCCGCGTGGCCGCCGGCATGCCGCACCGCTCGATGCGGTACATCGGGGTGCGCACGGGCGGACTCGCGGTGATCGCGTTCGTGTCGGCCTATCTGCTCAACCGGTTCCAGGGCCTTCCGCTCGCCCTGCTGATCTTCCTCGTGGTGGTGGCCGGCCTCGATGTCGTGCTGCGCCACACGCGCTACGGCCGGCAGGTCTACGCGCTGGGCGGCGGCGTCGAGGCGGCCCGCCGCGCCAGCCTCAACGTGACGGCCATCCGGACCGCGGTGCTCGCGGTGTCGGGGACGATGGCCGCGATCGGTGGCCTGTTCCTGGCTTCGCGGATCACCTCGGTGAGCCAGAACTCGGGGTCGGGCCTGCTGCTGCTCAACGCCATCGCGGCAGCCGTCATCGGCGGCACCAGCCTGTTCGGGGGCCGGGGGACGACCTGGTCCGCGGTGCTCGGCATGCTGGTCATCCAGTCGATCTCCTCCGGCATGGCGATCACCGACACCCCCACGGCCGTGCAGTTCGTCATCACGGGCGGGGTGCTCTTCGCCGCCGTGGTCATCGACGCCCTGGCACGCCGCTCGCAGGAGGCCCACGGGCGTGCCTGAGCGGAGACGGCCGTGGGCCCCGGATCAGGTGATCCGGGGCCCACGGTCAAGCAGGCCGGTGTCAGGCCGACAGCGGGGTCTGCAGGCTCGCACCCGCCGTCAGGCCCTGCGGCGACCCGGAGGCGACGAGGCCGCCGGCGACCTCACCGAGCGGCGTCTGCAGGTTGAGACCGCCGGAGCCGCCGAGTGCGAGGGCACCGAGCGGAAGGCCGCCGAGCGGGAGGTCACCGAGACCGAGACCGCCCGAGACGTTCTCCAGCTCGGCGTCGGACATCTCGGTCGTCTCGACCTGGGGGACAAGGTTCATGACGCGCGATTCCTTTCGAATGACCATTACGGAATGGCAGAGTTCGCCCGATTCCCGAAAAGGAGAACCTCTCCCGCGATCTGCACCACGCGGAGGATCAAAGCATGACCGCAATCGCGCAGCCACCCGTATGAGGTGCTCACGGAAGCCGCTGCGACGTGGGACTTCACCGGCGTGACCGCCCGGTGTCCGAATACGCCGACTCCTTCACAGGGTTCGCCGCTCCACTGCACCCGCGGGTGTTGCCCGCGGTTTTCCCATCGACGGCTTTTCCGGCATTGCCCGCGGGCTCCGGCGTAAACATGACGATGCTTCGGATTCCCTGCGCCCCGGCTGTGAAAGGTGTGCAGGTTCACCGGAGTTTCGGTGACCCGGGCTTGAATCGGGCTCATCGCACGAGGCAGGGACGCTTGGCGTCGAAGGCCCAGTCGTCGATCAGGTACCGCATCCCCACGGCGTCGTCACGGCCCCCCAACGCCTTCTCCTCGTAGAGCTGGTGGGCCGCGAGGAGCCGGTCGCGGTCCAGGCGGACGCCGAGGCCGGGGGTGTCCCGGACGGCGACCTCGCCGCCGGTGATCCGCGGGGGTTCCACGGTGAGGCGCTCCAGCCCCTCCTGCCAGATCCAGTGGGTGTTGAGGGCGTTGTACTCGCCCGGGGCGGCCGCCCCGCAGTGCGCCATCATCGCCAGGGAGATGTCGAAGTGGTTGTTGGAGTGGCAGCCCCACGTCAGTCCTGTCGCGTGGCACAGCTGCGCGACCCGTACCGATCCCTGCATCGTCCAGAAGTGCGGGTCGGCGAGCGGGATGGAGACCGACTGCAGGGCGAGGGCGTGGGTCAGCTGACGCCAGTCGGTGGCGATCATGTTGGTCGCCGTGGGCAGCCCGGTCGCCCGGCGGAACTCGGCGAGGATCTCCCGGCCGGAGTAGCCGTCCTCCGCGCCGCAGGGGTCCTCGGCGTAGGCGAGCGTGCCGACGAGCGGACTGCACAGCTCGACGGCCTCCCGCAGCGACCAGGCGCCGTTGGGGTCCAGGGTGATGCGGGCCTCGGGGAAGCGCTCCTTGAGCGCGACGACCGCCTTGACCTCCTCGTTGCCCGGCAGGACACCGCCCTTGAGCTTGAAGTCCCGGAAGCCGTACCGGTCGTAGCACGCCTCGGCCTGGCGGACGATCGCCTCGGGGGTCAGCGCCTCCTCGTGCCGCACGCGGTACCAGTCGACGTCCGCGACGGGTTCGCGGACGTAGTCCAGATCCGTGCGGTCAGGGTCGCCGACGTAGAAGAGGTAGCCCAGGACCCGTACGGCGTCGCGCTGTTGGCCGTCGCCGAGCAGCGCCGCGACGGGGACCTCCAGGTGCTGGCCGAGCAGGTCGAGGAGGGCCGACTCGACCGCGGTGACCGCGTGCACCGTGGTGCGCAGGTCGAAGGTCTGGGCGCCGCGTCCGCCCCGGTCGCGGTCGGCGAAGGCGTCCTGGAGTGTGCGCAGGACGCGCTTGTGGTCGCCGAGGCGGGCGCCGGTGACCAGGTGCTCGGCGTCGCGCAGCGTCCGCGTGATGCTCTCGCCGCCCGGCACCTCGCCCAGACCGGTGCGCCCTTCGGAGTCCTCCAGGACGAGGACGTTGCGGGTGAAGTACGGGGCGTGCGCGCCGGAGAGGTTGAGGAGCATGGAGTCCCGGCCGGCGACGGGATATACGGAGAACTTGGTGACGACGGGCTGGCTCATGACGGCGGTTCTGCTCTCGTGAGTGCGGACGGGACGGCGGCGGGACGCGGGGCGGCGCTGCGCGTGATCAGACCTGGAGCACGTCCAGGACTTGCTCCAGGACCTGCTCCAGGACCTGCTCCAGGACCTGCTCCAGGACCTGCTCCAGGACCTGCTCCAGGACCCAGTACACCGCCCAGGACCAGGATCGCGAGCACCGTCGTACAGGTGGTCGCCGGCACCGACGCGACGCTGAGCCTGCCCGGCCCCTTCCACCAGCCCGGCGACATCGTCCTGACCCGGCGGGACGGTACACAGCTGCGGCACACCGAGGAGCGGACCGGTCACGACGCCCTGCACTTCGGGGCCGCGGAGGTGGCCCGGTGCGTCGCCGCAGGCCGGCTCCGGACTCCGCTCCACCGACCGACGACTCGGTGATCACCTTGCGCGCGATGGACGACATCCGCCGGCGGTGCGGCATCGTCTTCCCGGCGGAGAGCGCTCAGCTACTCGGCACCGCCTGACAGGCACCCGCCACCCGGCACCCGGCACCCGGCACCCAGCACCCAGCACCCAGCACCCAGCACCCAGCGCATGAGCCCCGATCAGCCGGGGCACCGGCCCACCCCCTGCCCTTGCCCCAGCTCGCCAGGCCACCTAGCCTGCGTTTGTGCCGCCAATAAACAAATCCCGAACGCACAGCGTCGTGCCGGGCAGCAAGCGCACCGACCTCACGCGGCTGCGCGTCGTCATCACGACCTTCTTCGCTCTCGACGGCTTCATCTTCGCCGGGTGGGTCGTCCGCATCCCCGCCATCAAGCAGCAGACCGGCGCCTCCGCCAGCGCCCTCGGACTCGCCCTGCTCGGCGTCTCCGCGGGTGCCGTCCTGACCATGACGATCACCGGCCGCCTCTGCCGCCGCTACGGCAGCCATCAGGTCACCGTCGTCTGCGCCGTACTGCTCTCGCTCAGCGTCGCGCTGCCGCCGCTCACGCATTCGGCACCGGCCCTCGGCGCGGTGCTGCTGGTCTTCGGCAGCGCGTACGGCTGCATCAACGTGGCCTTCAACAGCGCGGCGGTCGACCTGGTCAGAGCGATGCAACGGCCCGTCATGCCCAGCTTCCACGCCGCCTTCAGCCTCGGCGGCATGGCCGGCGCCGGACTCGGCGGACTGGTCGCCGGGTCGCTGTCTCCCACGCGGCACCTGCTCGGCCTGACCGTGATCGGTCTGCTCGTCACCGCCGTGGCCGGACGGGCACTGCTGCGCCTTCAGCCCCCGGAACCGCCCGAGAGCGCGCCCGGCGAGACCGTCGTGCCCCGCCGGCTCGACGCCCGCACGCGGGGGCTGGTGATCACCTTCGGCCTGATCGCCCTGTGCACCGCGTACGGGGAGGGCGCCCTGGCGGACTGGAGCGCGCTCCACCTCACGCAGGACCTCGGCGCCACGGCGGGCGCGGCGGCGGTCGGCTACTCCTGCTTCGCGCTGGCCATGACCACCGGCCGGCTGACCGGCACGCGGCTGCTCGAACGGCTCGGGCGGACCCGCACCATGGCCTTCGGGGGCAGCACGGCGGCCGCCGGCATGCTGCTCGGCGCGCTCGCTCCCTCCCTCTGGGCGGCGTTCCTCGGCTTCGTGATCACGGGGCTCGGGCTCGCCAACCTCTTCCCGGTCGCCGTCGAACGGGCCGGCGCGCTGGCCGGCCCGGACGGAGTGGCGATCGCCTCCACCCTCGGCTACGGCGGCATGCTGCTCGGACCACCCGCAATCGGCTTCATGGCGGACTGGTTCTCCCTGCCCGCCGCCCTCACCAGCGTGGCGGTACTGGCGGCGACGGCCGCGGCGATCGCGGTCCTGACGCGCAACGCGGCAGCCCGCTGATCCATGAGGTGCCGATTCACACGGCGCCCTGCTCCGCCGCCGGCGCCACGGGCTCCGGGCCGGCCTTCCACCGCAGGCGCGTGGTGCACAGCGAGACGACGACCGCCGACGCCGCCACGACGCCCATGCCCCACGCCAGGCTGCCGACGCTCGCCACGAAGCCGATGAGCGCGGGGCCGGCCAGCAGGCCGGTGGTGCCCATCGAGGCGATCAGGGACAGTGCGTCCGGGCCTTCGGCCGCCGCGGCGACGTAGAGGCACGGGGCCACGGCCGAGACGCCGAGTCCCACGCACGCGAACCCGATGAGCGCGGGCACCACGCCTCCGGCGAGCAGCGCGAGGGCCAGCCCCGTGCCCGCGACCGCGCTGCCGATCCGGACGACGCGGGCGTCGCCCCAGCGGCTGCGCCAGCTGTCGCCGACGAGGCGCGCGACGACCATGGTGCCCGAGATGACGGCGATACCGAGCGGGGCGACCTGGGACGACGCGTCGGCGACGTCCTTGAGGTAGAGCGCCGACCAGTCGTTCATGGAGCCTTCGACCACCTCGGCGAACGCCATCGCGACGCCGAGCCAGATCATGACCTGGGACGGCATGGTCAGCCTGCGACGCTTCTTCGCGCCCTTCTGCTCGTCCGCCTGCTGCGCGGGCTGCTCGTCCTTCGCGTCGTCGGGGAGCAGCCGGGGCCGCGCGCAGGCGAGGAGCAGCAGGAGCACCACCGACGCGGCTGCGAAGTGCGGTGCGAGGTCAGAGGTCAGGGTGGTCATGCCGGAGGACACCAGTGCGGCGAGGAACGCCCCGCCGCTGAAGGTGGCGTGCAGCTGGGTCATGGCGGTACGGCCATGGGCCTTCTCGAGAGCGGCGCCCTGCGCGTTCATGGCCACGTTCAGGCAGCCGACCGCCACGCCGTCGGCGCACAGGATCAGCAGGGCCACCGGGTAGTCGGGGGCCGCGGACAGGGCGAGCAGGATCGCGATCAGGCAGAGTCCCGAGACGAGGGCGAGGCGTCGCGCGCCCAGGCGCTTCATGAGGTAGGCGACCAGGGGGAAGGAGGCGGCCGCCCCCGCCCCGGTGACCATCAGCAGCAGGCCCACCTCCCCCGCGTTCAGGTCGAGGCGGGACTTGAGGGCGGGGATCCGGGAGGCCCAGGAGGCGTACTGGAACCCGAGAAAGCAGAACAGCGCCGCGATCGCCAGTTGCGTACGTCTGAATTCGTCTAGGACACGGGGCATGGGAACCGGGCCACCTCCTTCGAAGCGCCGGTGCCGCTGGCGGGCACCGTGCGGGACATGTAGACGGCGTCGTCGCCGTAGCTCTGCGGAAGACGGATCTCCGGGTGGGCCCGGAAGCCGCGGGCCACCCAGAAGGGCGCCATTCCGCCGACGGCTATCAGGGAGATGTGCTCGTACGCCGGGCGCGCGGTGACCGTCAGCCGGGACAGCAGCCTGCCGCCCCAGCCCCTGCCACGCTGGTCCCCGGCCACGACGATGTCGTGCAGATGGAGGTTGCGCGCCTGGTGCACCGGCTCGTCCGTCCGGGCCAGGTCCGGGTAGCGGAACCTCGGGTAGGGCAGGGCGAGCAGATAGCCCGCGACGCGCCCCTCCAGGTCCAGCACGAAGCAAGTGCCGGGCGAGGCACGACCCTTGGACTCCAGGGCCGCCTGTCCTTCGGACAGTGCACAGCTCGCGTAGGCGTCGGCCTCCAGTGCGGCTATGTGCGGCCAGTCACCCTCGCGTACGGGCCGTACGCAGGCGTCGCGTACGGCGTCAACGCAGTTGTCGTGGCCCGCTGTTCGCGCCTTCACGCTGCCGCCTCCCCACGTTTGCCTCCGCCTTGGGCCGAGGTGTGCGGCAGCGGTCCGAAGCCGTTGAAGCCCTGGGTCATGTAGCTGGTGGCGTAGGCACCGGCGGACAGGACCCAGACCGGGTCGCCCGATGCCAGCGCCCTGGGCACCAGACGGTGCGCGGCCCCGTAGGCGTCGTCGCTGTCGCAGGTCGGGCCGGCGACGACGGCGGCCACGTACTCGCCCTCGCAGTGGCCGGGAAAGACGAGCCGGTGGCAGAGCTCGTCCATCTCGTAGAGGCCGTTGAACTTGCCGCAGCTCAGGTACAGCCAGTGCACGCGCTCGCCGTCGGGCTGCCGCCGCTCGGTCAGCCGGTACACATGGGCCCGGATGGCGCCGTGGTCGGCCACCAGGTGGCGTCCGGGCTCCATGACGAAGTCGAGGGGCGCGGCATTGAGGTTCCGCAGGTGTTCCATGCCCTCGCGCAGGACGGCGAACATCTTGTCCAGCGGGGGTTCGAGCCGTCTGCCGTGCCGGTCGAGATAGCCGAGGGCGGGCAGGCCGCCGCCGAGGTTGACGTGGTCGAGGACGATCCCCCGCTCGCGCAGCGCCACCATGGAGTCGGCCAGCAGGTCGACGGCCTGCTGCCATGCCTCGTACGTCATCTGCTGCGAGCCGACGTGCACGGACAGGCCCGCCGGGGTCAGGCCGGCGTCCCGGGCCGCGGTCAGCACGCGGACGGCGTCGTCCTGCGAGCAGCCGAACTTCCGGCTGAGACCCCACAACGCACCGTCCCCGCTGGTGGCGAGGCGGCAGTAGACCCGGGCGCCGCGCGCGTGCGCGGCGATCGCCGCCACGTCCTGGACGCTGTCCGTGGCGAAGGTCCGCACGCCGAGCCGATGGGCCTCGGCGATGCTCGCGTCGGACTTCACGGTGTTGCCGTAGTGGATGCGGTCCGCGGGCACGCCCAGCCGCAGTGCCTGGGCGATCTCGGCGGGGCTGGCCGCGTCGAATCCGGCGCCCCGGTCCGCGAGGCAGGTCAGCACCTCGTCGACCGGGCACGCCTTCATCGCGAACCGGACGGCTACGCCCGGCAGTTCACCCAGCAGGTCGTCGTACTGGCCCGCGATCCCGGTGAGGTCGAAGACGACGCAGTCCGCGGACGCGGCGGCCAGGGCGGAGGCCAGCCGCGTGTCCAGGTCCGTGCTCACCCGTCCGCACTCCCGAGGCCGGCGCCCCGTGCGGCGCGGACCAGTGCGGGCCAGGCGTCGATCAGGAGGGCGAAGTCCTCGGTGTCCCGCCGGGCCTCGTCGAGCAGCTGCCCACGGCGCGCGTCCATCAGCTCGGCGAACTCCGCGTAGCGGCCGCCGAGTTTGCGGTAGGCGGTGCTGACGCGGTCCAGCCGCCAGATGTTCTCGCTCCGGTCGAGATGCGCGCTCTCCCGCAGCAGTGCGGAGACGGTGTCACCGCGGACGTGCTCCCACTCGTCCAGCAGCGCGGAGCCGGCCGAACCCATCCTGTCGTAGACGAAGTTGAAGTAGAGCATCGACAGGAGGAACTTCACGAACCGCATCTGGTACGCGCGGAATCCGGCGTCGGTGCGCCGGAACGGGGTGTAGAAGTTCTCGATGTTCCGGTTGTGGAGCACGCCGGGCAGCGCGGCGTCGTGGACGAGATGGATGAGGAAGTAGTCGCTGCCGATGGTGTCGGTCGCCGGTGGCAGCGGGACCCGCTCGTACACCTCGTGGTGGAAGCCGATGTTGCTCATGTCCACCCGCATGGGGTCGACCAGGGCCAGCGTCGAGTGGTCGCCGGTGAAGGTGGTCGTGCCGGCGCCCTTGAAGGAGTCGTCGACGAGTTGCCGCTTCTGCTCCTCCGGCCGGTCCATGGGTCCCCACAGGCTGACGACGTCGTGGTAGACGCCCGCGTCGAGCTGCTCGATCTCGGTGATGTCCACGGACGGTTCGCCGATGAAGGAGGAGCCGACCATGGACACCGGGCGGTGGGCGTGGGCCGCGGCGAGAACGGTCTCCGTCACGACGGCCGACGCCTCGGCGGCGGGCCGGCCAAGCGAGGCGAGCTCGTGATGGATCGGGAAGACCCGTTCTCCGTTGTGGAGTTGATACGTGCAGTCCGAGTCCCGGCGGTGCACGGACCGGCAGCCGAGCGCGCTCGCGACCAGGAACGCGCGGTTGGTGCAGGCCCCGTAGGAGAGGTCGGACGGCAGCATGAGCTCGAGCATCCGCTCCGGCGCTGCGAGGCCGGAGCGCTCGATCGCCCGCCGCAGGAAGGCGCGCTGCCGCGTCTCGTCGAGGTGATGCACCGTCACGTGCGGGGTGACGGGCAAGTCCCGTACGACGCGGGCGTGTTCGGCCCGCGTCGTGGCGTCGCAGGAGTCGAGTATCAGCAGATGGACGTCGACCGCGAAGGTGCGGGCAGCGTAGGCCGCCTCCTCGGCGATCTCGGTGAGGGCGGCGGAGCAGGCCCTGTTGGTCGGGAGGGCCAGGCAGATGCGGTCGGTGCCGGTGGCTCGGTTCACGTGGCGCTCTCTTGTCCGCTCCAGGGCGTGAGCCCCAGGAGCCTCTCGCCGAGGTCGTTGAGCGTGGCGGCGCCGTAGCGAAGCGCCTCGGGCCGTGCGGAGTCGCCGAGCAGGGTTCCGTTCCAGTCCGGAGTGCTGAGCGTGCGCCACGACTCGACGCGGGAGCCACGCAGTTCCCGGTGCTCCTCCAGCGCGGGCATCATCGACAGGTACTGCACGGCGCGGACACCCCGGTCGGAGACGTTGGGCGCGACGCCGTGAGCCAGCAGACCGTTGAAGATCAGCAGGTCCCCGGCCTGGAGGTCGGGCCGTACGACCGGGAACTCCGCGCGGTCGACCGCGGGCCGGATGGGGTCGCGGCCGGCCGGCTGCCCGATCCGCCACTCCTCGAACTGCCGGAAGAGTTCGGGAGCGCACTGGAACCCGCCGAGCTCCGGCTGGGTGTCGTTGAGGGCGAGGATGCCCTGGACCCGCTGCGGCAGCACGCCGAGCGTGGTGTCGACGTCCCAGTGCAGCTCGATGTCGAAGCCCTCGTCGGTCGGTTCGATGAGGGAACGCGAACGGCTGCCCCGGTTGGGCGGGTTGAGGTTCAGCCGGTCGAGCGTGACCCACAGCTCGTCGCAGTCCCACACGTCGGCGAAGGCGTCGTAGACCCGCCGGGTCTGCCGGTTGTCCCACAGGAGCTGGTGGTGGTACGCCTCGACGAAGCCGTAGACGTGCAGGTCGCGGTCCAGGTCGGAGCGGAACTCGCGCTCCTGGTACCAGGTTTCGGGCCGGTCGGGGTCAAGTCCCTGGAACTCCCAGGCGAACTCGTACAGGCTCTTCGCCGCGCCCGGTGAGACGGCGTTTCTCACCACGACGTAGCCGTACGTCTTCCAGAAGGCGAAGTCCTGCTCCGACAGCACGCGGAGCGGTCGTGACTTCTCGATGTCTCGCAGTTGCGTCTGCGCGAGGTAGGTCTCGCCGTCGGCACTGAAGTACGGGCGTTCGGTCGGCGCCCGGTACAGGTAGCGGGGAGGGGTCGGCATGCGTCACTCCAAGGCTCGAGTGGCCGAGTGGAACCCCAGGTCGCTCTTGGTCGAACTGAGGTTCCCTCAAACTGGACTGGACCAATTCGCGATGTCAACCGGAACCTGCCGAAGTTGCCGCCAACTGCCTGTCAGCTGCCGGTCGTTGAGCAGGCAACGAGAGTCTCGGCGAGCCGGTCCAGCGCGCCGCTTCCACAGGCCGCTTCGAATGGTGTAGACCTGTACGGTGATTGGCCTAGACTTTTAAAAGCGTCAGGCGGCCCGGAAGGCAGGTCATGACCACCGACGTCAGCAGCGCCCCGTACGGCACCCGGTTGCCCGGCGGCCTCGCGCGCGTGCCGAAGTACTACCGCGTCAAGCAGCAGGTCCTCGACATCGCTCAGGCGCTCAAGCCCGGATCCCGCATGCCCGCCGAGCGACTGCTCGCGGTCCGGCTCGACACCTCGCGCACCACCGTCCGGCAGGCGCTGCAGGAACTCGTGGGGGAAGGCCGGCTGGACCGGATCCAGGGAAAGGGCACGTTCATTGCGCCGCCGAAGCTCTACCGCACACTCCAACTCACGTCCCACACCGAGGACATGCAGGCCCAGGGCCTCGAACCCGCCTCGCGCGTCCTGGACATCGACCACGTCGAGGCCGACCGGAAGCTGTCGCGCCTGCTCGACATCGATGTCGGGGAGAGTGTGCTGCGCATCGAGCGGTTGCGGCTGGCCAACGGTGAGCCCATGGCGATCGAGACGACGCACCTGTCCGCACTCCGCTTTCCCGGACTGCGCGAGTCGCTGGCCCGGCACAGATCCCTGTACTCGGTGCTCGCCGAGGTGTACGGCGTGCACCTCGCGGAGGCGGAGGAGGGCATCGAGACCTCGCTCGCGACCCCGCACCAGGCCGCGCTGCTCGCGACGGAGGTGGGCGTACCGGTGATGCTGCTGTCCCGCCACTCGCTCGACGCGGAGGGCAGACCGGTGGAGTGGGTCCGTTCCGTGTACCGGGGCTCGCGCTACAAGTTCGTGGTGACCCTGATGCCCACGGTGGACTGAGTCCCGGGCCGATCACCACCGTCCTCTTCTCGCGCTCCCCCACGTTCACGGCGGCCGCGGTCATCGCGGCCGGACGATCGCGCGACCGAACCGCGGACACGGCCTGCCCGTGCCGCGGTCCGGGGCCGGCGAAGTGAGCCCTCCCCCCAGGCTCGCCGGACACCCCTTCCTCACCCCTCCTCCCGATGACCGCCGCGCCCTCGTGGCCCGGCCTCGCCCCGTCGACCCTGGGAAAAGCCGTGACACAACAGGGTGTTCCCGCACGCCGTAGCAACGCCGACAGGACAGCTGACAGGACTGCTGACAGGACAGCCGACCGGACAGGGGCTGCCGGTTCGGAGACAGAGATAGGCCTCCCGTGACCGATACGACGACGTCGTCGGCGACGCTCGCGGACGCTCTCACCACCGCACGCGAGGCGGCCTGCCTCACCCAGGAGGACCTCGCGGAGCGGTCCGGCGTCAGTGTGCGGGCCATCCGCAATCTGGAGACCGGCCACACCTCCCGCCCCCGCAAGCAGTCGCTGGTCCTCATCGCCAAGGCCCTCGGACTGCCACCCGGCGAAGTGGGACGGCTCATGCGCCGGCCGCACACGGACAGCCACCGGGAACCGCCCGGCCCCGTACCCGCGGAACTCCCCGCCGCCCCTCGCCATCGCCTCGCCGGCCGGGCGGCGCAGGTCGACTCGCTGCGGGCGCACTTGTCGGCGACGGAGCCTCACGACCTCGGAAGGCCGGCCGTCGTCGTCGGGCCGCCGGGCGCCGGGAAGACCTCTCTGGTCCTCGAAGCGGCACACGGCGTGCGCGGCCGCTTCCCGGACGGGCAGATCTACGTGGACCTCCACCCGGACGCCTCCGCGGCGCCCTTCACGTCCGACGAACTCGTGCGTCGCGTCCTGCGATCCCTGGGCGCCACGCCCGTCGCGGACCACCCGGAGGAGGCGGGTGCGCAGCTGCGGGACGCGCTGAGCAGGCGGCGCGTCCTCGTCGTCCTCGACAACGCCGACAGTGAGGGGCAGGTCCGGCCGCTTCTGGTGGACGGCGCCCGCAGCGCCGTGCTGGTGGCCGCGCGCCGTGAACTGCCCGCGCTCACCGGGCAGTTACGTCAGCGGATCGACGCGCTCAGCGAATGGGACGCCTTCCGGGTGCTGGAGGATCTGCTCGGCACCGCGCGCACCCGCGCGGAACGGGCCTCCGCGCTGAGTGTCGTGCGCTCCTGCGCGCGGCTGCCGCTCGCCCTCCACATCGCCGGCCTCTGGCTCTCGGCGCGACCGCACCGCTCACTGCGCGACCTGGCGGACCGTCTGGAGCACGAGCAGGACCGGCTCCGGTTCCTGCACATCGGGGACCTGTCGCTGCAGGCCAGCGTGGCGGCCTGCTTCGGCACGCTGCCCACTCCGGTCAGGGCCGCCTTGCAGCGCCTGCGGACGGTGCGCGGCGCGTTCGGCGTCGAGGACATGGTGACCCGTGTGACGCCGTCGAGAGGACTCGCGGCGGATCTCCTCGACGAACTCCTGGACCACCAGATGATCTACGTCGACCCGGCCACCGCCCCCGGCCAGGCCCGGTACCGCGTCTACGAGGCGGTACGCCAGTACGTGGCGTACTGCCCGACCGGCTCCTGCCGCACCCGCACGGCGGCAGGCCAGGTCTGGCTGCCCCGGCAGGCGGGCGGTGGGCGCACGGCCGGAGGTCCCCGCGTCCTGAGGCGAGGGCCCGGCTGACGCGGCGAGGCACGGCGGCCGGAGGGACCCCGCACGGCGCGGGTCGCTCCGGCCATATGCCGTAACTCGTTGGGCCGGTCGGCCGTATGGCGGGGCCGTGCCTGCGAAGCGCGGCCTCGGCGCGGGGTGAGGATGCCGCGTGCGGAAGCCCGCCCGGCGCCTCGCGGACCCGGCAAGCGGCCGACTCCACGAAGCAGTTCCGACCTTGGAAAGGGGAGGATCGCATGCGGCAACGCCTGACAGCACGGCCCGGCAGGCGCAGCGCACCGCCGCTCGCTCTCGCGTCGGCGGCGGCCGTCCTTCTCGTCGCCTGCGGCGGCGGCAAGGCGGACGGCGGCCCGGGTCACGACGACGGCGACAAGGGCGCCCCCGCCGTGCTGCTGGTGCGTCCCGGTTCCGGCGGGACGAAGGTGCCGGTCGGGCAGAAGGTGACGGTGCGCGTCCGGCGCGGCTCCCTGACCTCCGTCGACGTCACCTCCCCCGGCCCGGGCAGGCTCAACGGCACCTGGTCCAGGGACAGGTCCGCCTGGACCTCGGACACACCTCTCGCCCCGGGCGCCACCTACACCGTGAAGGCCGACGGCAGGACGTCCGGCGGATCGGCCCTCGGCAGGACCGCCTCCTTCACCACGGAGGCGCCCGAGAACTCCTTCGTCGGCGAGTACTTCCCCGACAAGGGCGCCACGGTCGGCGTGGCGATGCCGGTCTCGATCACCTTCGACAAGCCGATCCGGGACAAGGCCGCGGTCGAGCGCAAGCTCACGGTCACCGCCTCCCCCGCGGTCGAGGGCGCCTGGAACTGGCTCAAGGACCGCAACGGCAAGGACCGTGTCGACTACCGCCCCGAGAAGTACTGGAGACCGGGCACCCGGCTCACCCTGCGCATGGACCTCGCCGGCGTGAACGCGGGCGGTGGCCTCTACGGCACCCAGCAGCGCGTCGTGCACTTCCGCATCGGGGACGCGGTCACCAGCACGATGGACGCCGCCGGCAAGACGATGACCGTGGCGAGGAACGGCAGGACGCTGCGCACCCTGAACGTCTCCAGCGGCAAGAAGGGCTACGAGACCTGGAACGGCACCATGGTCGTGCTGGGCAAGGTGCCGACCATCCGCATGAACTCCTCGACCGTCCGCATCTTCGGCCCCGAGGCGTACGACCTCGGCAGTGTCAGGTGGGACGTCCAGCTCACCCCGTCCGGCACCTATGTGCACTCCGCGCCCTGGAACGCGGGCAAGTTCGGCCTGGTCAACGGCAGCCACGGCTGCATCGGCATGAGTACCGGTGACGCCAGGTGGTTCTACGAGCAGGTGGGCCCCGGCGACCCGGTCACGGTCGTGCACTCCGTCGACACGGTGGCGGTCAACAACGGCTACGGCGACTGGAACGTCGACTGGGCCACCTGGAAGCGGGGCAGCGCCCTCGACCAGCGACCCGAATAGGCGACTTCGGCGGGCCGGCGTCCGCTGTCGGGCGGACGCCGGCTCCTCGGCAACAGATTTTCAGGCGAACACGGACAACAGCAGCGCCATCACCAGCCCGAGCACACTGACCAGGGTCTGCACGACGGTCTGGGTCTTCGCGGCCTGGGCGAGATCCATCCCGAACGACTCCTTCACCAGCCAGAACCCGGCGTGGTTGACGTAGTTGAGGCCGAGGGACCCCGCGCCGATGGCGATCACGAGCAGCGAGGCCTCCAGGCCGCCGCCGTTGCCGATCAGCGGGGCGACGATCCCGGTGGCGGAGACGATGCCGACGGTCGCCGAACCCGTGGTCAGGGACAGCAGCAGCGCGATCAGCCAGCCCAGCAGGATCACGTTGAGATGGGCGCCCATGGCGGCCGAGGCGATGGCGTCGCCGATGCCGGAGTCCTGGAGGACCTGCTTGAACGCTCCGCCGCCGCCGATGATGAGCAGGATCGCGGCGACCGACTTGAGGCTGTCCGTCAGCGAGGTGCGCGTCTCCTCGCCCGGACGGGACGCGCCGACGAGGGTCACACCGAGCGCGAAGAGGAAGCCCGCGAGCATCGCCACGAGCGGTTCGCCGACGAAGGTGAGAGCGGCCCGCAGCCCACTGGACTCGTCGAGCAGCGTCTCGGCCAGGGTGCGCAGCAGCATCAGCGCGACGGGGATCAGCACGGAGGCGACGGCCAGGCCGATGGAGATACCGGCACGGGGCGGTGCGTCGGTGCGTACCTGCGCGCCCGGCCCGTCGGGGCGGGAGTCCGCCGCCCGTCCGGTGCCCGTGAACTGGGCCATCAGCGCGGCGTCCGGGCGGACCTCGGGGAGCCGGGGCGCGATCCAGCGGGCGTAGACGGGACCGGCAAGGATCACGGTCGGTATCGCGCAGACGAGGCCGACGGCGAGGGTGAGGCCGAGATCGGCGTGGAGGCCGGTCATCGCGGTCAGCGGTCCGGGGTGGGGCGGCAGCATGCCGTGCAGTGTGGAGAGCGCGGCGATCGCGGGCACCCCGAGCAGCACGTACGGGGAGCCCTTCGTGCCACCCTGGTCCTCCAGCCTGCGGGCCACCCCGAAGATCAGCGGCAGCAGGACGATCAGGCCCACCTCGAAGAACATCGGGACGCCGATGACGAACGCCGCGGCCGTGACCATCCACGGCAGCCGTCGCGTGCCGGACCGGTCGACGAGCGCGCGGGCGATGGCGTCGGTGGCGCCCGAGTCGGACAGCAGCCGGCCCAGCATGGCGCCGAGCGCGAGCGTGAGGCCGACGTCGCCGAGGGTGCCGCCGGCGCCCTCCTCGATCGACTCGGTCAGTTTCGCGACGGGTTCGCCGGCGGCCAGCCCGGTGCCGACGGTGACGACGATCAGCGCGACGAACGGATGGATCCGCAACCGGGAGTTGATCAGGTAGATCAGGGCCGTGATCGCCACCGTGAGGATGAACAGCAGCCACCAGGTGTGCGCGGTCATGCGGGTGCCTTTCGAAGGGGCGGACGGGTACGGGGATTCGGGCAGGGCAGGGCGAGGCGCGGGACCGGTGTCGGGGGTCCCGGGGGGCGGGCGTGCGTCAGTTCAGGCCGAGGTCGGCGACCAGGTCGGCGACGGCCTTGTCCTGCCGGGCCAGGTAGGACGTGAAGGCGTGGCCGGTGGCGAAGGCGTCGGTCCAGCCGTGCCGGGCGAGCTCGGCCCGCCACTGCCGGGACGCGTGCAAGGCGGTGAGCGCGTCGATCCAGCGCTGCCGGTCGGCCGCGCTGATGCCGGGCGGGGCGACGAGCCCGCGCCAGTTGTCGAAGACCAGCGGGACGCCCGCCGACTTCAGGGTCGGCACTCCGTCGAGCGCCGCCACCGGCTGATCGCTGGTGACCGCGAGGACCCGCAGCTGCCCGGCGTCGATCTGGTCGAGGAACTCTCCGTAGCCGCTGGTGGCGAAGTCGACCTTGCCGTCCAGCAGGGCGGGGAGCAGGTCGCCGCCACCGCCGTCGTAAGCGACGTATTCGACCTTCTTCGGGTCGATGCCGATGGTCCGTGCCAGCTCCATGGGCAGGAGGTGGTCCGGTCCGCCGAGGGAGGAGCCGCCGCCGACGCGCAGCCGTGCGGGGGCCTTCCGCCAGGCGGTGATCAGTTCGCCGATGGTGCGGTACGGCGAGTTCCTGCGGACCACGACCGCTCCGGGCTCGTCGATCAGACGGGCGAGCGGGGTGGTCTGCGCGACGGTGGCCGGCCCGTGCAGGAGGTGGCTCGCGCCGACGACGCCGAGGCCCATCTGCAGGGCGAGCCTGCCGTTGCCCTGCTCGTCCACGATGCGCTCCAGGCCCACCGTGCCACCGGCGCCGGGCAGGTTGAAGACCTGCACGTCGGAGGCGGTCGAGGTCTCCTCCAGCACCCGGGCCACGGTGCGGGCCGTGGTGTCGTAGCCGCCGCCGGCGGTGTTGGGCACCAGGATGCGCAGCCCGTCGACGGGCCTGTCCCCGGTGCCGGGCCATACACCGCAGGCGCTGACGGTGAGGAGCGTCAGCAGGACGCAGAGGGTGCCGTACAGGGTGCGGGATCGACCGCTCATGGCACCTCTCTTTCGTTTCCCGTGCGACGGACGCCATGATTGTGCGGCCCGGCCGGACCGGTCGCCCAGGTTGTGTCAGCAGTAGAGATTGAGTTCGTTGTGGTCACCACGTTCCGCCGCCACACCCTCGCGGGTCAGATGCTGGTGCTCCAGCTCGCCATCGTCGTGGTGGTGCTGCTGGCGGTCGCCGCGGTCTCGCTGGCGCAGTCCGAAGCCACCTTCAACCGGGTCGAGGGCCGCCGGGTGAGCGCGCTCGCCGAGCAGCTCGCGGCCCATCCCCTGGTGCGCAGCCGTCTCGTGCGGCCCGCCCCCGAGGAGACCCTGGCCCCGCTGGTGCACTCCACGCTGGTCCAGTCCTCGGTCACGTCCGTCACGGTGGCCGACGCCCGCGGCCGCGTCGTCAGCTCGACGAACCCCACCGTCATCGGCGACCGGCTGCCGCTCGGCCGGGGCGTCTCCGCCGGCCGCGGCTGGTCCGGCTCGCTGACCTGGGACGGCAGTCATGAGCTGGTGGCCCAGGTGCCCGTCCTTGGCACGTCGGGCGGCACCCTCGGGCGCAGCCTCGGCACGGTCATGATCGGCGAGGCCTCCCCGACGGCGTGGCAGCGGCTGTCCGGCGCGTCCTCGTATCTGCTCGCCTACCTCGGCATCGCCAGCGCGCTCGGCGTCGCCGGCTCCTGGCTGCTGGCCCGGCGCGTGAAACGCCAGACCCTCGGCCTGGAACCGCGCCAGATCACCGGCCTCGCCGAACACCGCGAGGCGATGCTCTACGGCATCGCCGAGGGCGTCGTCGCGCTGGATCCGCAGCACCGCGTCACCCTCGTCAACGACATGGGCCGGCGCCTGCTGGACCTGCCCGGGGACTGCGTGGGCCGCGGCCTGGCCGAACTGGGCATCGAGGGAAGGCTGCTGGACGTGCTGACCGGCGCACGCCAGGAGGGCACGGCGCCGCACGACGAGGTCGTCATCCGGCACGGCACCGTGCTCGTCATGAACCGCATGACGGTCACCAAGGGCGGCCGCCTGCTCGGTTCCGTCACCACGCTGCGCGACCGCACCGAACTGGCCCGCCTGGAGCGCGAGATCGGGTCCTTCCGCAGCACCTCCGAGCTGCTGCGCGCACAGGCGCACGAGTTCGCCAACCAGCTGCACACCATCTCCGGCCTGATCCAGATCGGCGAGCAGGAGGAAGTCGTCGGCTACATCAGGGCGTTGAACGAGCGCCGCAACTCCCTCGACATGACCGTCGGCCGCCGCGTACGCGACACCGCCGTCGCCGCCCTGCTGATGGCGAAGGCCTCCCAGGCGGCCGAGCGGCGGGTCACCCTGCACGTCTCGGACGACACTTCGCTGGACCGGCTCGCCCCCGAGGACGCCGCCGACGTGGCGACCGTGCTGGGCAATCTCGTCGACAACGCCATCGACGCCGCCACCGCGGGCGAGCCCGGCGACGGCGAGGCCTGGGTGGAGGCCGGGCTGCGGCAGGACGCCGCCAGCGTGGAGATCGTCGTGCAAGACTCCGGTCCCGGCGTCGCCCCCGAAGTCGCCCACGAGGTCTTCGTGCACGGCTTCACCACGAAGGCGGCGAAGGAGGGCGGGCGCGGCATCGGCCTCGCGCTCACCCGGCTCGTCTGCGAGCGCCGCGGCGGCGAGATCGCCGTGACCAACACGTCCGAGGGCGCGATGTTCACCGCCCGCCTGTCCGTGAGCCACCCTGCCGACGCGGTGGCGGAAGGAGCGACCCGATGAACCCGCCCGCCGACAGCGGCACGATCGACGTACTCGTCGTCGACGACGACTTCATGGTGGCCCGGGTGCACCGGACGTTCGTCGAACGCGTCGAGCCCTTCCGTGTCGTGGGCACCGCAAGCACCGGCGAGCAGGCGATCAGGGCGGTCGAGGAGCTGCGCCCCGACCTGGTCCTGCTCGACCTGTATCTGCCGGACCTCTTCGGCCTGGACGTCATCCCCCGGCTGCGCAGCGGCGGTCACGACTGCGACGTGATGGTGATCAGCGCCGCCCGGGAGGCCGACGCGGTGCGCGGTGCCATACGCCACGGGGTGGTCGACTACCTGCTCAAGCCCTTCGAATACGAGGACCTCAAGCCCCGTCTGGAGCGCTACGCCACGCAGCGCGGGCGCCTGCTCACCACGGTCGTCCGCGGCCAGGCCGACGTCGATCGGGTGCTGGCCGGGGCCTTCACGCCCGCCCCGGGCGGCGCGCTGCCCAAGGGCCTGAGCGTGGAGACGGCCGGGCTGATCGAGCGCGCCCTGCGCGACACGGACGGCACCCTGTCCGCGGCCGAGTGCGCGGCCGCCACCGGCATCTCCCGCGTGAGCGCCCGCCGCTACCTGGAGCACTTCCACACCACCGGCGACGCCGGCGTCTCCCTGCGCTACGGCACCGCCGGGCGCCCGGAGCGCCGCTACAACTGGCGCACGTAGCGCCGCGTCAGGCCGTGCTGAAGCGGAACGCCCCGGTGCTGCCGCCCATGCTGAGCCAGAGGTACTCCCCCTCCCTGACCAGCCGGAGGGCGACGTGGGCGCAGCCGGGGCAGCGGGCGGTCAGGCCCGGCTCGGGGCCGTAGACGTGCAGCTGGGCGAGCGTCCCCGAGCGCGCGCACTGCGGGCAGCGCCACCAGGCGGTGGTCGCCTCCACGGAGAGGATCTCCGAGAGCGGGCCGGCGAGTGCGTTGCCGTCGAGATGCGCCATGTCGTCGAGGCGGGCGATGTCGTCTGGCATCGGGACCTCCGGTCAGCCGAAGCGTTCGGTGCGGATGGTGGCGGGGTCGCGCCCCAGGTCGACGAGCAGGTCGGCGGCCCTCTCCACGAAGCCGGTGGGACCGCAGACGTAGACCGCGCTGTCCGGCTCCAGGCGGGCCGCCGGCTTCTCCAGGTCGGCCGGGGTGATCCGGCCGGGGGCGCGGGCGGCGCCGGGCGGGGCCTGGCGCGTGTACAGGAGGCGGGCGTCGAGGTGGGGGTCGTGGGCGTCGAGCACGTCTCGATAGCAGACGTCCTCGGGCGTACGGACGGAATACAGCAGGTGGAAGGCGGTGGCCGAGCCTGCCGTCCGGTGGGCGCGGATCATGGCGGCCAGGGGGACGACTCCCGAGCCGCCCGCGACGAGCAGTGCCGGCTCGGTCTGCTCCGGCCGCCACACGAACCAGTTGCCGAGCGGGCCGCGCATCTCCACCTCGGCGCCCACCGGCAGGTCGTCGGCCAGGTAGGGCGAGACCTCGCCGTCGGCCACGGCCTGCACGCCGAGCTCGATCCGGTCGCCGTCGGCGGGCGCGGCCAGTGAGTAGCTGCGTACGGCCTGGTATCCGTCGTCGGCCGTCAGCCGTACGTCGACGTGCTGGCCGGGCAGATGACCGGGCCAGCCGGGCACGGTGAAGACCAGGGAGCGGGCGGTGGCGGTCTGCGGGCGGCGCTCGGCGAGGCGGGCCCGGTGCCAGGCGACGGGCACGGTCAGTCCCCCCAGTTGCGCTGCTCGCGCCATGGATCGCCGTAGTTGTGGTAGCCGACGGACTCCCAGAAGCCCGGCTCGTCCTCGTGGCCGAGCCGCAGTCCGCGCACCCACTTCGCCGACTTCCACAGGTAGAGGTGCGGTACGAGCAGCCGGGCCGGACCGCCGTGTTCGGGCGAGAGCGGGTAGCCGTCGTAGGTGTGGGCGATCCATGCCTTGCCGTCGAGGAGGTCCTCCAGCGGGAGGTTGGTGGTGTAGCCGCCGTAGCTGTGGGCGACGACGAAGTCGGCCGCCGTCTCGACGTCCTCGAAGAAGGCGTCGAGCGGGACTCCGCGCCACGGGGTGTCGAACTTGGACCAGCGGGTCACGCAGTGGATGTCCGTGGTCGTCTCCTGCTGCGGCAGGGCCATCATCTCCGCCCAGGTCCAGCTGTGTGCGGCGCCGGACTCGGTGGTGATGGTGAAGGTCCAGTTCTCGGTGTCCACGCGCGGTGTGGGTCCGGCGGACAGCACCGGGAACTGCTCGGTCGGGTACTGGCCGGGCGGCAGCCGGTCCGCCAGTGTGCGGGCGCGACCGCGAAAGCCGGGTGAGAAGGAGCTCATGACGTCATCGGTCTCCTGGGCTCGGAGGGCGTGACCGCCTGATGCACCCCATCATGGGCCGCTCTGCGCCCGCCCGCATGCCGTTCGCGCTGCCGCGGCACCCATGGTGCACGCGCACTCCCCCAGGACCGCGCTCCGTCCGGCAGACTTCACCCCATGGAGACTGCCGAGTTCGTGGAGACCCTGGACCGCGAGGGCCGGCTGCTGGCCGCGGCCGCCGAGGCGGCGGGGACCGACGCCAAGGTGCCGACGTGCCCGGAGTGGCAGGTGCGCGACCTGGTGCGGCACACCGGGATGGTGCACCGGTGGGCGGCCGCCTTCGTGGCCGAGGGGCACACCTCGTACCAGCCCGACGGCGGGCTGCCCGACCTGGACGGCGAGGAGTTGCTGGCCTGGTTCCGCGAGGGGCACCGCCGTCTCGTCGACACCCTCGCCGGCGCCGAGCCCGACGTCGAGTGCTGGCACTTCCTGCCCGCGCCGTCGCCGCTGGCCTTCTGGGCGCGGCGGCAGGCGCACGAGACGACGGTGCACCGGATCGACGCGGAGTCGGCGCGGGGCGGAGTCCGCTCGGACATCTCCTCCGGTTTCGCGGCGGACGGCATCGACGAGTTGCTGCGCGGCTTCCACGCCCGGAGCAGGAGCAAGGTCCGCTCCGTCGAGCCCCGGGTGCTGCGGGTGCGGGCGGCGGACGCCGGCGACATGGTGTGGACCGTACGGCTGTCCCCGGAGCCGCCGGCAGTGACGCGGGACGGGGCAGGAGACGCGGACTGCGAAGTGACCGGGCCCGCACAGGAGTTGTACCTGGCACTGTGGAACCGGCAGCCGTTCCCGCACGTGAGCGGGGACGCCGCGGTCGCCGATCTGTGGCGCGAGAAGTCCGCCGTCACCTGGAGCTGAACCCGCCAACTTGAGCCAGAGATCGGCTACTTGGAGCTGAGTTCGCCCGCCAGCATCCGGGTCAGGACCGCACGTTGCACCGGCAGCACCTCGCCGTGCAGCGTGCGCCCCTTCTTCGTCAGGGCCACGCGGACTCCGCGCCGGTCCTCGGCGCACATGGTGCGCTCGACGAGACCGTCCTTCTCGAGCCGGGCGATCAGCCGCGACAGCGCGCTCTGGCTCAGATGGACCCGCTCCGAGATCTCCTGGACGCGGTAGGCGCAGGAGCCGCCGGACAGGACGTCCAGCACCTCGAAGTCGCTGCCGCACAGGCCGTGTCGGTGCAGTTCCCGGTCCAGTTCGCACTGGGTGCGCGCATGCACCGCCAGGATGTCCCGCCACTGGTCCACGAGTGCCTGCTCGGCCTTCTTCGCCGCCATGAACGCACCGTAGCAGAGAAGCGAAATCATTGCATCAGAATTAAATGCACTTGCATTCGATGCAGGTGCATGTAGTGTCGCCAGCATGACCTCTCCGCTCACCACCTCCGCGACCCCGCCCGTGGCGGTCCGCTGGACCCCCCGGCTGTGGGGCACCCTGCTGGTGCTCTGCGCCGCGATGTTCCTGGACGCGCTCGACGTGTCGATGGTCGGCGTCGCCCTGCCGTCCATCGGCTCGGACCTCGACCTGTCCACCTCGTCGCTGCAATGGATCGTCAGCGGATACATCCTGGGCTACGGCGGCCTGCTGCTGCTCGGCGGACGCACCGCGGACCTGCTCGGCAGGCGCCAGGTCTTCCTGATCGCACTGGGTGTATTCGCAGTCGCCTCGCTGCTCGGCGGTCTGGTCGACTCGGGCCCGCTGCTGATCGCGAGCCGTTTCATCAAGGGGCTGAGCGCGGCCTTCACCGCGCCCGCGGGACTGTCCATCATCACCACGACCTTCGCCGAGGGTCCGCTGCGCAACCGCGCCCTGTCCATCTACACCACCTGCGCGGCCACCGGTTTCTCGATGGGCCTGGTCCTCTCCGGCCTGCTCACCGAGGCCAGTTGGCGCCTGACCATGCTGCTGCCCGCGCCCATCGCGCTGATCGCCCTGCTGGCGGGCCTGAAGCTGCTGCCGCGCAGCGAGCGCGAGAAGGACCACAACGGCTACGACGTCCCGGGCGCCGTCCTCGGCACCGCGTCGATGCTGCTGCTGGTCTTCACCGTCGTCCAGGCGCCGCAGGCCGGCTGGGCCTCGGCCCGCACGCTGCTGTCCTTCCTGGCCGTGGCCGTGCTGCTGTCGGTGTTCGTCCTGGTCGAGCGCCGCTCACCCGGCCCGCTGATCCGGCTCGGTGTGCTGCGCTCCGGCAACCAGATCCGCGCGCAGCTCGGCGCACTGGCCTTCTTCGGGTCGTACGTCGGCTTCCAGTTCCTGACCACGCTCTACATGCAGTCCCTGCTGGGGTGGTCGGCGCTGCACACCGCGCTCGCCTTCCTGCCGGCCGGTGCGCTGGTGGCCGTGTCCTCGACCAAGGTCGGCTCGATCGTCGACCGGTTCGGCACGCAGCGGCTGATCGCGGTGGGCTTCGCGCTGATGGTCGCCGGATACGCGCTGTTCCTGCGCGTGAACCTCGATCCGGTCTACGCCGCCGTCATCCTGCCGTCGATGCTGCTGATCGGCGCGGCCTGCGCGCTGGTCTTCCCCTCGCTCAACATCCAGGCCACCAACGGCGTCGAGGACCACGAGCAGGGCATGGTCTCCGGTCTGCTCAACACGTCGGTCCAGGTGGGCGGCGCGATCTTCCTGGCCGTCGTGACGGCGGTGGTGACCGCGAACGCCCCCGAGCACGCGACCGCGCAGGCCGTGCTGGACAGCTACCGTCCGGGGCTGATCGTGGTCACGGGTGTCGCCGTCGCCGGCCTTCTGATCACCCTCACCGGCCTGCGGACCCGCCGTACGCCGCAATCGGTCGTCGTCGCCAGGTCCACCTCCCTGGAGGCGGAGCGCGTCACGGTGCGCGACTGAGGGGACGCCTCCCAACGGTGCGCCCGGCGGGGCTGGTTGCCCCGCCGGGCGTATCGCTGTGAGATGGCAGCAGGACGGAGAGCCGGGGGGAAGTCATGGCGGACAGCGGGGGACGTCGGAACAAGGCGGAGCGGGACGCGCTCACCGTCGAGGTGGGATACGCCCTGTGCAGTGCCGCGTTCGCCGCACTGGTCCTCTACGGGGCGATCGCCGGCCCGGCGCTGCTCTTCCAACTGCCGCACCTGGCCGAGAGCTTGCTGCGCCGCGCGGCGCTCGTCCTCGCGCCCGTGCTGTTCGCGGTCCGCCTCGTGAGCGTTCTCGTGCGGTACAGACAGGCCGGTCAGCCCAGCCAGCCGGGGCGGACCAGCCCCGACTCGTAGGCGAGGACGACCAGTTGGGCCCGGTCCCGGGCGCCCAGCTTGACCATCGTGCGGCTGACGTGGGTCTTCGCGGTGAGGGGGCTGACGACCAGGCGCCGGGCGATCTCCTCGTTGGACAGGCCGATGCCGACGAGGGCCATCACCTCCCTCTCCCGCTCGGTGAGTTCGCCGAGGGCGCCGGCGGCCGCGGGCTCCTTGGAGCGGGCCGCGAACTCGGCGATCAGGCGGCGGGTCACGCCCGGTGAGAGCAGCGCGTCGCCCTCCACCACCGCCCTTACCGCGCGCAGGAGTTCCTCGGGTTCGGTGTCCTTGACCAGGAAGCCGGACGCGCCCGAGCGGATCGCCTCGAAGACGTACTCGTCGAGCTCGAAGGTGGTGAGCATGACCACCTTGACGCTGTGCAGCGCCTCCTCGCCGGTGATCCGGCGGGTCGCCGCCAGCCCGTCCAGCGTCGGCATGCGGATGTCCATCAGGACGACGTCCGGGCGCAGTTCGCGCACCTTGCCCACCGCCTCCTCACCGTCGGAGGCCTCGCCGGCCACCTCGATGTCCGGCTGCGCGTCGAGCAGCGCACGGAAGCCGGCCCGCACCAATGACTGGTCGTCGGCGAGCAGTACGCGGATCACCGGTCGTCCTCCTTGGCCTTCACCTGCAACGGCAGTACGGCGAGCACCCGGAAACCGCCGTCCGCGCGCGGGCCCGCCTCGATCGTGCCACCCAGCGCGGCGGCCCGCTCCCGCATTCCGGCCAGGCCGTTGCCGCTGCCGCCCGCGTCGGCACCGGTCGCGGGCCCGTCGTCGTCGACGCGCAGCCGTAGCGCCCGCTCGTCGTGGTCGAGGTGCACGCGTGCCTGACGCGAGCCGGAGTGGCGCACGACGTTGGTCAGCGCCTCCTGGACGATGCGGAATGCGGCGAGGTCGGTACCGGGCGCGAGCCGGGGCGGCTCACCCTCGACCTCCACGGTCAGGCCCGCGCTCGCGGCCTGCTCCACCAGTTCGGGCAGCCGGTCGAGGCCGGGCGCCGGGGCACGCGGCGCGTCTCCCGGCGTGCGGAGGGTGTCGAGGACCTGGCGGACCTCGCCGAGCGCCTCCTTGCTGGCGGCCTTGATGGTGGTGAGCGCGGTGCGCGCCTGCTCGGGGTCGGAGTCGAGCAGGGCGAGGCCGACGCCCGCCTGAACATTGATCACCGAGATGCTGTGCGCGAGGACGTCGTGCAGCTCGCGGGCGATGCGCAGCCGCTCCTCGTCGGCCCGCCGCCGCGCCGCCTGAGCCCGTTCGGCCCGTTCCCTGCTCCACTGTTCGCGCCGGACACGGGTCAGCTCCGCCAGTGCGACGATCGCCACCACCCAGGCGGCGATCACGAGTTCCTGCCCCCAGGAGGGGGCCGAGTCCCCGGACGGCGGCAGCCACCGGTACAGCCAGTGGGCCACCAGCATGTGCCCGGCCCACAGCATGGCCACGGCACCCCAGGCGGCCCGCCGGTGTCCCGTGACCACGGCGCTGAAGCAGGCCACCGCGACGGTGAGGAAGACCGGACCGTACGGATATCCGGCACCGAGGTAGACCGTCGCGGCCGCCGCGGTGCCGAACACGACGGCCACCGGATACCGCTGCCGCCACAGCAGCAGGCCGGAGCCCACCAGCAGCAGCACGCGCGCGAAGGTGTCCAGCGCGGCCCGCTGGCCCGCCTGCTGATGCGCCGCCCAGTGGGAGCCGACGAGCACGAAGACCGTGACCAGCACGGTGGAACGCCACGGCCACCGGGGCGCCCGCTGCTCATCGCCCCAGCGGTTCATCCACGGCGGCCCGTGCCGCCGCCACCGGGGTGGCCCGCCCCCGTGCCCAACCTGCTCGTCCATGACCGCCACGCTAGACGCCGTCGGGCGGGCGGGGCGTCCGCCGGGCGTGGTGATCAGGCGTACTCCCCGGGAAGTACGCCCTCAGCAGGGCTGTCGTCCCCCTCACCAGGACCGTCGTCTCAGCCAGGACCGTCTTGTCCACCAGGGCTGCATCCCCACCGGGCCTACCTCAGCCCGACCCCGTGGGCGAGCCGTGCCGCCGCGTGCCGGAAGAACGCCTCACGTTCCTCCACGACCCGGTGGAACTGGCCGAACAGCTCGAAACCGATCAGCCCGAACAGCTGGGCCCAGGCCGCGACGAGGGCCGGCGCCACCGCGGGCGGGAGGTCGGAGGCGAAGTCCCCGGCCATGCGATCCGCCTCGGACTCCAGGTCCGCGGGGAGAGGAGGCAGGTCGAGGCCGGGGCCCTGGCGGGCGTCGCGGACGATGCCGATCAGGACGAGGGCGACGCGGGCGGCGGCGGGGACCGTGGTCTCGGGGGCGACGTAACCGGGGACCGGCGATCCGTAGATCAGCGCGTACTCGTGGGGGTGCGCGAGCGCCCACGTGCGGATGGCCTCGCACACGGTGGTCCAGCGCTCGACGGGGCCGGCCTCGCCCGCGGCGGCGAGGGCCTCCTCGGCCGCCTCGCCCACCGAGTCGTAGGCATCGATGATGAGTGCGGTCAGGAGGTCGTCGCGGCTGGGGAAGTAGCGGTAGAGCGCGGAGGAGACCATGCCGAGTTCGCGCGCCACGGCCCGCAGCGAGAGCTTCGCGGCGCCCTCGGCGGCGAGCTGTCTGCGTGCCTCGTCCTTGATGGCTGCGGTGACCTCGATCCGGGCTCGGGCGCGGGCGCCGTGTGCGGTGCTCATGGAAGTCAGTGTCGCATGAAACGAGAGCGGTGCACACAAAGGAGAGCGGCGCACAAAAAAGAGAGCACCGCTCTTGCGCTGGATCCCGATCCGGTGCAGACTCTTCAGCAAGCGAGAGCAGTGCTCACAAAAGCGAGCGAAGCTCTCTCAAGCGATGGGGGTCCCATGTCCACGCACGTCCAGAAGCCCGGCTGGTTCACCGTCAACGTCTTCAACCGCGTCGTCGCCTGGATGACCCGCCGCGGCATCAGCGTCTGGGGCTCCCGGGTCCTGGCGGTCCGCGGGCGCAAGAGCGGCGAGTGGCGGACCACCCCCGTCAACCTGCTGACGGTGGACGGCCAGCAGTACCTGATCGCGCCGCGCGGTCACGTGCAGTGGACGCACAACATGCGGGCCGCGGGCGGCGGCGAGCTGCACCTCGGCAAGAACGTCGAGGCGTTCACCGCCACCGAGGTCGCCGACGACGACAAGGCGCCGCTGCTGCGGGCCTACCTCAAGCGGTGGAAGGCCGAGGTCGGCGTCTTCTTCAACGGCGTCGGCCCCGATTCCCCCGACGCCGAACTGCGCCGCATCGCCCCCGACCACCCCGTCTTCCGCATCACCGTCACGAAGTAGCCGTCACGAAGTGACGTCGCCGCCCACCGGGGACTCGCCGCCCACCGCGGCCTCACCGCTCAGCGCAGGCTCACCGCTCACCGAAGGCCGGTCGGCCACCTGCCGCCGGTCGAGCGCGATCAGAGCGCGCTGGGCCATCGGGTGGGACCGTACGAGCTCGGCGAGGTTGGTGGAGCCCCGGGTGATGTCCCTGAACGCGTTCCACGCGGGCCGGAATCCCGTCAGCGCCGCGTGGAACAGGCCGGGACGGCGCTCGAACACCGCCAGCATCCGCCGTCCGATGCTCATCTCGACGCCGAGCCCCGCCTTGACCGCGAACGCGTAGTTCAGCGCCTGGCGCCGGGCGTCCACGGCGTCGTGCGCTTCGGCGATGCGCACCGCCCACTCCCCCGCGAGCCGCCCCGAGCGCAGTGCGAAGGAGATGCCCTCGCGAGTCCACGGCTCCAGCAGCCCCGCCGCGTCGCCGCACACCAGCACCCGTCCGCGCGAGAGCGGCGAGTCGTCGGCGCGGCAGCGGGTCAAGTGGCCGGAGGAGATGCTCGGTTCGAAGCCGGCGAGGCCGAGCCGCCCGACGAACTCCTCCAGGTACCGCTTGGTCGCGGCGCCCTCCCCACGAGCCGAGATCACGCCGACCGTCAGGGTGTCGCCCTTGGGGAACACCCAGCCGTAGCTGCCGGGCATCGGGCCCCAGTCGATGAGCACCCGCCCCTTCCAGTCCTCGGCGACGGTCTCCGGCACCGGGATCTCCGCCTCCAGGCCGAGGTCCACCTGGCCGAGCTTGACCCCGACGTGCGCTCCTATGCGGCTGGCGCTGCCGTCCGCGCCGACGACCGCACGGGCCAGCAGCGTCTCGCCGCCCTGCAGGACGACCGCGACGGTGCGCCGGTCCGGCACCGCCGCCCCGTGCTGCTCGACGCGCTGCACGGTGGCGCCCGTACGCAGCTCGGCGCCCGCCTTCTGCGCGTGCTCGACCAGCTGCTGGTCGAACTCGGGCCGGTTGATCAGCCCGAACAGCATCTGCCGGGAGCGCCGGGTGCGGGTGAAGCGGCCGTTGTGGGAGAACGTCACCGCGTGCACCCGGTCCCGCAGCGGCAGTTCGAAGCCGGGCGGCAGGGCGTCGCGGGAGGGGCCGATGATCCCGCCGCCGCACGTCTTGTAGCGCGGCAGCTCCGCCTTCTCCAGGAGCAGCACGCTGCGTCCCGCGACCGCCGCCGCGTAGGCGGCCGAGGCCCCCGCGGGTCCCGCGCCCACCACGACGACATCCCACACCCGCTGCACGTCGTCCGCCGAAGAGTTCTCGCTGCTCACGATGGTCTACTGCTCCCGATCAAGCCGCTGCCGCACCTGTCTCCCGCATCCTACGGCGGACGTCGCCGCAGGCCACTGTGGGAGGATCCCGATATCCACTCGTACAACGTCGCACCCACAAGGAGCGTGCCCATGTCGTCGAATCCGGTCGCCGGGACCGTCGCCTCTCTGATGCCGAGAGCGCAGGCGGAGCTCGCCGAACTGGTGGCCTTCAGGTCGGTGGCGGACTTCGGCCAGTTCCCCAGGAGCGAGAGCGAGGGCGCCGCACGCTGGGTCGCCGACGCGCTCACCGCCGAGGGGTTCCAGGACGTCGCGCTGCTCGACACCCCCGACGGCACGCAGTCCGTCTACGGCTACCTGCCCGGACCGGAGGGCGCCAGGACCGTCCTGCTCTACGCCCACTACGACGTGCAGCCGCCGCTCGACGAGGCCGCCTGGACGACGCCGCCCTTCGAGCTGACCGAGCGGGACGGCCGCTGGTACGGGCGCGGGGCCGCCGACTGCAAGGGCGGCGTGATCATGCACCTGCTGGCGCTGCGCGCCCTCAAGGCCAACGGCGGTGTGCCCGTGCACATCAAGGTCATCGCCGAGGGTTCGGAGGAGATGGGCACGGGCGGCCTGGAGCGGTACGCCGAGGAGCACCCGGAGCTGCTCACCGCCGACACCATCGTGATCGGCGACGCGGGCAACTTCCGCGTCGGCCTGCCGACCGTGACCACCACCCTGCGCGGCATGACCCTGGTCCGCGTGCAGATCGACACCCTCGAAGGAAACCTGCACTCCGGCCAGTTCGGCGGCGCCGCCCCCGACGCGCTGGGCGCGCTGATCCGCGTACTCGACTCGCTGCGCGCGGAGGACGGCTCGACGACCGTTGACGGCCTGACCCCCGAATCCGGGTGGGAGGGCCTGCAGTACGACGAGGAGCAGTTCCGCCAGGACGCCAAGGTCCTCGACGGCGTGGGGCTCATCGGATCGGGCACGGTCGCCGACCGCATCTGGGCCCGTCCCGCCGTCACGGTCCTCGGCATCGACTGCCCGCCCGTCGTCGGCGCCACCCCGTCCGTGCAGGCGGGTGCCCGCGCGCTGGTCAGCCTGCGCGTCCCGCCGGGCGTCGACGCGGTCGAGGCGACCAAGCTGCTCCAGGCCCACCTGGAGGCCCGCACCCCGTGGGGCGCCCGGGTGCACACCGAGCAGATCGGCCAGGGCCAGGCGTTCAGCGCCGACACCACCAGCCCGGCGTACGCGGCGATGGCCGAGGCGATGTCGGTCGCCTACCCCGGCCAGGAGATGCAGTACGCCGGCCAGGGCGGCTCCATCCCGCTGTGCAACACCCTCGCCGCCCTGTACCCGCGCGCGGAGATCCTCCTGATCGGCCTGAGCGAGCCGGAGGCCCAGATCCACGCGGTGAACGAGAGCGTCTCCCCCGACGAGCTGGAGCGGCTGTCGGTCGCCGAGGCGCTGTTCCTGCAGAACTACGCCGCGAACTGACCGCGTTCCGCTGCCGGCCAAGGGCCCCGTCCTCGGACGGGGCCCTTGGCATCGCACGCGATCAGGACCACCGGTCACACGTGAACGGTTCGTGACCTGTCGGCCCGCCAGGCACGCCAGCACGATGGGGTTCTCAGCAAGGGGTGCGGCCGTCCGGGGGGCGGCCGCAGACGGAGGGACACCACCATGCGCAGGATCACGCGGGGCGCCGCCGCGCTCGCCATCACCGCCGCCGCCGTGACAGCGGTCGGCACCGGCTCGGCGCACGCGAGCGACAAGCCGGCCTACGGCTGTCCGGGCGGCGCGGTCTGCATCTACCCGGAGGCCACGCCCTACTGGAACAGCCGGCCGACGGACATCTTCTACAGTTACGGCGCCCACAACCTGAGCAACGAGTTCGGCAACCACTTCGTGCTGAACAACCAGTACGGCAGCGCCAACGCCACCGCCCAACTCTGCACCGGCTACAACGGTGTCAACTGCGTGGCCACCATCGCGCTGAACGCGTACGTCTACTACGACCTCACACCGATCAACTCGATCGTCCTGAACCGGCCGTAGCCGCCCGCCGGGACGGAGTTCCTTGCTGAGGCGCACCTGCCGCTCAGGACCGCGTCGCAGTCCCGCACCCCGCGTCGCCGGCCTTCCGCATGCGCGCTTCCATCGGCGTACTCCGGTCGTACGGGTCGACCTCCGCTCCGTCTCCCGGGGGCGACGAGGCGCGCTCCGCGCTGAACTTGGGGGTGAGGTAGCCGGTGAACGTGTCGCAGCCGCCGTTGGTGGTGTCCACCTTGTAGGAGACGAGGGAGAACGTACCCGGCTCGATGACCACCTTCGCCGGGTCGTCCCAACTCATCACGACCTCGCGGCGCACGATGGTGCGCGCGACCTCGTCGCTTCCCGCGGCAGCGCGTAGGACCGGGTACACGTACGTGACATCGGTGGTCACCTCGACCGCACCGCGCTCACCTTCTCGGTACGTGATCCGCCCTCGCGTCTTGACCACCTCCCCGACGAGCCGGACCTTCGTCTTCTCGAACCGGCTGAACAGCAGCAGGGGATCGTTCTTGCGGCTGGGCGAACGGAACGCTGTCGTCAGGTAGTCCTGGACATCCGACTGACGAGGGTTGATCAACGCGATCGCCTTTTCCGGCCGTTCGCCACGCAGCACAGCAGGATCCAGGCTGGACGCGGCGAGGAAGTCCCGGCTCTTCTCCAGCGCCTGTGCGACCTGCTTCTTGCTCATCCAGCCGGTCGCCCGTGCCCCGGGAAGGCCGATCCCAGCCGTCCCGTCGCCCCACTGAGCCGCGGGCGACCCCCTGAACGGCTGCTCCACAGTGGGTTGTTGGGCTGCCGCTTCCGTCGGCGGCGGTTGACTCGGACGCTTCGACTCCACGGCGAGGGGCGCACTCCCGCCACCCTCAGCCCCACCTCCGCCGCCGAACCATCCGGCCACCCGCCCCGGATCGAGCGCCACGACCGCCAGGGCGACCGCGACCAGACTTCTTTGCCGCCGGGCCGGTTGCCCACTCCGCCACGGCTCCTGCCGGCCGGTCTCCTCCCGCAGCCGCTGCGCCACCATCCGGGCCCGCGCCGACGGCTCCTCAGGCGCGCCCGCGGTCCCCGCCTCGGCTTCACGAAGGAAGCGCTCCCACTCTTCGTCCGGTATGGACGGCTCACCCTTCCCCACGAGGGACCCCACCCTTCTCACGCATCCGGCCCCTCCCCAGGACCGGTCCTCTTCCGCGCATCATCACACAGCTCAACGGGCGCCATGATCGCGGCCCGTTGGGCCCGGCAGGAGATGAATCGCAGTGCAGCGTCCAGTAGTTCGGAGAGCAGCGTCCGGACTGCCGCCGAACTCCACCTCCGGCGCCCATCCGGACACCGCCTTCGCCGCGAGTTACAGGAAACGCAGGTCCTGCACCGGGGCGCCCCCTTGCGGACCCGCTGAAGGGCACTGAACTGCACCGCCTCAAGGAGCCATGGCCGGGATCGAGGGCCGTTTCTTACCTTATGCCGACAACCTGCCCTGCCTTCCGGCCATCTCAAGGAGGGGCGCATGACGTGTGGGGGAACCGAGCGAGGCGACAAGAACCGAAAGTGAGAAAGCGTGTCGGCCATCAGCCAGCGGATACACCTGGTGCTGCTCACCGCATGGACCATCCTCTGGTTCGCCGTGGTCCAGCCGCACGGGGGGTTCTCCTGGCACTACCTGCGTACGGGCGGGGAGTTGCTCTACGCGGGCTCGGGCAGGGCGGACGGCGGCCTGAATCTGTATGCCCACCACCCCGAACTCCAGATGGGTCCCGTCAGCTTCCTCGCGGCGGGCCTGTTCAACCCTTTTCCCGAGTCCGTCGGGCAGTTGCTGGCCGCCGGCGTGATGTCCCTGCTCGGTCTGCTGATCCTGGTGGTGGCCGGACGCAGCGCCGCCTGGCATCTGCTGGGGACCGGCACCAACCACCAGCGACTGCGGCAGCGGGTGCTCATCGCCGGCTTGGCCTTCATCCCGATGTGGATCGAGGTCGCAGTCCGTTTCGGCCACCTCGACGACGTGCTGGCACTCTTCTTCACCGCCCTTGCCGTACGCGCTCTCACCCGCGGCAGTCCTGCCGCGACGGGCGCCTTCCTGGCCCTGGCCATGGACTCCAAGCCGACCGCGCTGGCCTTCCTGCCGCTGCTGCTCGCACTGCCGAAGGGGCAGAGACTGCGCGCGGGTCTGTGGTGCACGGCCCTGGTCGCGCTCGCCTGGCTGCCGTTCCTCCTCAGCGCCCCGCAGTCGTTGACCGCGGCCCAGTTCACCATTCCCAACCAGCCCGCGTCCGCGCTGCACTGGCTCGGCGTCGACGATCCGCGCACCCCGTCCTGGGACCGGCCCGCACAGGCCGCGTTGGGACTGGCGCTGGGGTGCGTCGCGGTCTGGCGAGGCCGCTGGCCCGCCGTCGTCCTGCTCGGCGCCAACGCCCGGATCGCCCTGGACCCCAGCGTCTACACGTACTACACCGCCTCCGTCCTGCTGGGCACACTGCTGTGGGATGTGATCGGGCAGCGGCGCCTGGTGCCCTGGTGGAGCTGGATCGGCCTGATCACCCTGTACGGCACGGTCTTCGTCGTTCCCGGTGACGCGGCCCGCGGCCTGATCCGCCTGGGCTTCGTCGTCGCCTCCACCGCATATGTCCTGCTCTGGCCGGTACGGGACCGGCGTCGGCGGCACTCCCGTTCCGGCAGCGGGCAGATGGGACCCGGTGAGGCCCTGGACGCGGCGAGGTGAACCACCTCGGCCGGGCTACCTCCCCTTCAGATGCGCGTCCAGGCGTGACAGCAGAGGCAGTGCCTTCGCGAGCGCTTCCCGCTCGTCGGGGGCGAGGGCCTCGGCGATCGCGGTGCCGAGCCAGTCCGCACGCCTGCGGCGCTCAGCGGCCAGCCGGTCGCTTCCGTCCGGCGTGAGGCGGAGCAGGAGCTTGCGCCCGTCACTGGGGTGGGCCTCGGCGCGCAAAAACCCTTGAGCGAGAAGGTCTTTGACCGCTCTGGCGGTCGACTGGTGACTCACGCCCCACTGGTGCGCGATGTCGGCGGTGGTCAGCGGGCCGCCGCGGTCCAGGTAGCCCAGGACGGCGGCCTCGCCGGAGGGCAGCGTGTCGGCGGCACGCACCGTGCGCACCAGCCGTCCGATGGTCAGGCGGAGTTCTTCGGCCAGCTGGTCGTCGTCCATGACATCAGCCTAGCCACTCTCACACCCAATCTGTACACCTGAACTGTGGAACTTAGGTGTACAGTTTTGTTGTAGAGAATCGCTCGGTCCGGGAAGGAACCACCGTGGAGCTCACCAAGCACGCCCATGCCTGCGTCACGATCGAGAAGGACGACACCCGCCTGGTCATCGACCCCGGCACCTTCACACCGGACGCGGCGGAAGCCGTCAGCCGGGCTCGGGCCGTCCTGATCACTCACGAACACTTCGACCACTTCGACGACAAGCTCATCGCCGCCGCTCTGCGGGCCCAGCCCGAACTGCGCGTCTACGGCACGGCCGCCGTCGCGGCCGCGCTGGGCAGCCATGACGGCCGCGTGCAGGCCGTCACCGCGGGCGACACCTTCACCGTCGGCTCCGTCGCCGTCGCCGTGCACGGCCACCGCCACGCCCCGATCCACGCCGACATCCCCTGCCCCGACAACGTCGGCTACCTCCTCGACGACGGAACCCTCTACCATCCCGGCGACGCCTACTTCGCGCCCGACGCTCCCGTGCACACCCTGCTCCTGCCGACCAGCGGGCCATGGACCAAGCTCGGCGAAGCCGCCGACTACGTCCGGGCGGTCAAACCCGAACGCGTCATCCAGATCCACGAACTCATGCTCAGTGACCTCGGCCAGACCTCCACCGCCCACCTTCTGGGCGAGAACGGTCTGACCGGTATCCCGATCAGCCGCGTCGAGCCCGGCACGACCGTCCGGCTGTAGGAGACCGCGCCGCGGGCAACGCCCCCTGCGTCATCAGGCGTTCTCGCGCTCGGCCCGCTGCCGGATCAGCTCCTCGACCGCGCTCGGCAGCGTCGTCTCGAAGTCGATCAGCTTCGCCCACGTCGGGGTCACCACGATCCGGACCATGCCGTCGTAGAGCGAGCGGACCTCGGCCTCCCAGTCGACGCGCTGTTCGGGCGTCATCTCGTACGAGCCGTTGATCTGGAGATACTCGTCCGGGATGCCGTCGACGACGTCCAGTTCGGCGCGGCCCCGGATCAGCAGGATCTTGGGCGGGTGCACCTCGGTGTCGATCGTCAGGGCGACCATCGGGTTCTCGCGCAGCGCCGGAAGCTTCGGCGCGTTCTTCGTGGTGCACATGACGATCTCGGAACCGTTCCAGGTGAACGCGATCGGAACGTTCCGGGGCGTGCCGTCCTTGGCCACGTATGCCAGCCGGACCACATCGCGGGCCAACAGGTCCCGACTGACAGGCCGGTCCAGAATCTCGGTGATCTCACTCGCGCGCATAGCCGTCCCTCCAGGGTCGTTGTCGTGATCCGCACCAGGGACGGAGCCGCCGGAGCATTCTCGACATCCGCCGACCCCCGAGTTCCCACACTTCGCCTCCACCAGCGGCTACCCCGGCCGGGCGAGGGGGGCAGGTCCTCAGCCGAATGCCCCCGCCCACGCGGTGCGCCCGACCGCGGCCCGCTCACCCACCATGATCACACTCTCAACCGGCCGCTGACCGGTCACCTCAGGCAGGGGGCTTTCCCGGAGCCGCGGCCGTTCCGGTGAGGGTGACGAGCGCGGCGACGCCGGTCACCTTGAGAGCCTCGGCACGGGCGTCGGTGATCAGGGCCCCGTCGAAGAGGTCGAGGACCAGTCCGGACGCCTCGAAGACGGCGGAGCCCTCCAGTACGACCGCGAGCAGCGTCGTCTCGGCCGGAGCGGAGACCGCCACCCGGTCGCGTACGATCTCGACCTGCGCGGTGGCCCGTCCGCGCCGGACCATCACGTTGAAATCGACGAGCCGGCCGCCGAGCAGCCGGCAGTCGGTGGTGGCCTCTCCCGGGAAGGGAAAGGGAACGTACCGCTCGGCCACGGTGTGGGAGGTGCCGTCGACGGTCAGCACCATGCCGGGGCCGTCGACCAGGGTGATGATCCGGTCGACACCTTCGAAGCGGGAGAACGGACCGGGCTCGGCCACGTCGGCGAGACTGACCCGCCACGTGAAGTCCGACATCCCCGCCTGGCTGGGGGCCGAGGCGACCTCGCGGGTCAGCCCGCCCCCGTTCTTCCATGGCACGGCCGGGCGCTCGTCCGCTCTCAGCACGCGCACCGTCATCTCACACTCCTTCTCGTCCAAACTCGAAAGTCGCGTCGCCGGCCGCGTCTTCGTTCCACGCGGCGAGGGCCTCCCAGGATAGGTAGGCCCGGCAGGTGGGGCGTGAGGAACGTCGCCGTCCCTACCCGACGCACAGTCGGAACTCATCGGGGAGTCCCGACGCACAGTCGGAACTCCCCGGGGAGTCGGCGCCCGTCAGCTACGGGATCATTCGAGTTCCCGCTGTCTGGCGGCCAGCGCCCTCGCCAGCACCTTCGCCCGGTAGGGGTTCGCCGTGCCGAGGGCCTTCGCCACTTCCACGGCCTCGTCCAACAGGGCCAGCCGCCGCTCGGGCAACTCCCGCACCAGGGGTGAGCCGCTCTCCTCCACCAGGACGTACGCCAGCTTCGATCCGTACACCTCCGGCTCGACCTGCGTCAGAAGACGGTAGATCCACAGCCCCTCGACACCCCGCACCACCCGCCGGTTTGCACTGAGCAGCCTGACCCTCGCCGCCACAACCATGTCCCGATCCATCGATCCCCTTCGTCCCATCCACCCCGACCGGCGCATGTCACACGGCGAGACAGCACGGCGAACGCACCGGCAGCCGATGACGGATGCCGGCACGTTGGCCGGAGAGTGGATGACGACGAGTCTGCGGGCACGGCACTCCCCGCAGCAAGGCCGAACGGACGTGCGCTGCGTCCTACCGAAAGCGTCTGCGACCAGGCATGATGGACCTGACACTCGCTCAAGCCCCGTCCGCAGCACACGAGACGTCCCGACGGGAAGCCGCGTGCGGCGCCGGAGAGCTCGGTGTCCATACGGCGTTCCGATCACGGCGGTGACCACGCCCGCGCCCAGTTTCGTCCCCGGCGCCGAGCGTCAGGGTGCCGGCGCGGGGGCGCTGGAGACGAGCCAGGGTGCGCAGCAAGGTCGACTTACCGCTGCCGTTGGGGCCCACCAGGGCGATGACATCGCCGGGCCGGAGGGTGATCGCCGCATCGTGCACCACCTCCGTTCCGTCGTACGCCACGGTCACGTCCCGGGCGCACAGTTCATGACCGCGTACGGGGTGGACCTCGACTGCCTCATCACCGGAGCTCGCGAAAGTAAGGGTAGCCTAACCTTGCTACTGTCGATCATTCCGGATTCGACTTCTTAGCTGAGGAGCCCGTCGCGCCATGGCGAAGATCCACCGGCTCACGCCGCAGCAGCCCAGGATGTTCTGCGCCTACGTCCTGCGCACCGAACGTGTCTCACCGTCCATGCACCGCGTCACCGTCACCGGACCGGAGCTCGGCGACTTCCCCTGGCAGGGTTACGACCACTGGTTCCGCCTCTTCCTCCAGCTGCCCCACCAACACAGCCTGCGGCTCCCGGAGTTCACCGGTGCACGGTGGTGGCAGCCGTACCTGGCCATTCCCGAGACGGAGCGGCCGCACTGCGCCAACTACACCGTGGCCGGCTTCCGGCCCGGGGCGGCGGAGATGGACATCGACTTCGTCGTCCACCGCGGGCCCGACGGTGAGGTCGAGGGCGGAGCGGCGATCTGGGCCTGCCGCGCCCGCCGCGGCGACGCGCTCGCCGTTCTGGACCAGGGTGTTCTCTTCGATTGCCCGCCGGACGCCTCCGAGGTCGTCATCGTCGCCGACGAGACCGGACTGCCCGCCACCACGGGCATCCTGCGCTCGCTGCCTCGCGGCTCCGTCGGCCGGCTCATCCAGGAGGTGCCCACCGCGGGCGACCGGCGCGCCCTGGACGTCCCTCCCGGAATCGCCGTCACCTGGGTCGTACGCGACAACGCGTCCGTGGCCGGCTCCGCCGCGCTCGCCGAACTGCTGCGGCTCACCTCCGTCGACGCCGCCGGGTACGCCTTCGTCGTCGGAGAGTCCACCCTGGCCGCGGAGGGGCGCAGGCATCTGCACCGGCTGGGGCTGCCCAAGGAACGCATCACGTTCTCGGGCTTCTGGCGCCACGAGACCTCGCAGGCCGCCTGACGGTGCCGGCCACCTCGCAACCCCTCGGTCGCGTGAACCACCGACCCCGCCGAAACGCCTCACCGCACGGCCCCTAATATCGATTCGCATTCTCCGACGGACACTGATCGACCTCTCGCCCGTGCCCGCCGCCGAACGCTCAGCACTCAACACGACACGACGACGTCCACCGCATGGCGATGGAGTCAGGCATCGAGAAGAGGAACGTTCATGCGCGCCCGGAGCATCGGCGTGGCCACCGCAGCAGCACTGGCTGTGGTGGCCGGCCGCGATCTCGTCCAGAAGAAGCACGCACTGCTCCGGAATTTTCCGCTGATCGGGCACGCCCGGTACCTGCTGGAGACGATCGGGCCGGAGCTGCGGCAGTACATCGTGACCTCCAACGAGGAGGAGCGCCCGTTCAGCCGTGACCAGCGCACCTGGATCTACGCGTCGGCGAAGGGCGAGAACAACTACTTCGGGTTCGGCACCGACGTCGACGTCGAGCACACGCAGGGCCACGCGTACCTGAAGCAGCGCACCTTCGCCGGCACCCTGCCCGACGTGCACGACCCGCAGGCCCCGCTGCCGTCGGCCAAGGTGCTGGGCGGGCCACGCGGGCGCGCCAAGGCGTTCCGGCCGGCGAGCGTGGTGAACATCTCCGCGATGAGTTTCGGCTCGCTCTCGGGCGCGGCGATCACGGCGCTCAACAAGGGGGCGGCGCTGGCGGGCACGATGCAGAACACGGGCGAGGGCGGCCTGTCGCCGTACCACCGCAACGGCGGTGATCTCGTTCTTCAGATCGGCACGTCGTACTTCGGCTGCCGCAACGAGGACGGCAGCTTCAACCTCGACAAGCTCAAGGACGTGGTGGCCGGCGCCCCGGTCAAGGCGATAGAGATCAAGCTCTCCCAGGGCGCCAAGCCAGGACTCGGCGGATTGCTGCCGGGCGCGAAGGTGACCCAGGAGATCGCCGAGATCCGCGGCATCCCGGCCGGCCAGGACTGCGCCTCCCCTTCGCGGCACACGGCGTTCAGTGATGTCGACTCGATGCTCGACTTCGTCGAGCTGCTCGCCACCGAGACCGGTGTTCCGGTCGGGGTCAAGAGCGCCGTGGGAGAGATGGACTTCTGGCAGGAGCTGGCCAGGCTGATGGCACGTGGTGACCGTGGCGTCGACTTCGTGACCGTCGACGGCGGCGAGGGCGGCACCGGAGCGGCGCCGCTGATCTTCACCGACTCGGTGTCGCTGCCGTTCCGGATGGGCTTCTCCCGGGTCTACAGCACCTTCGCCGAACTGGGTCTGACCGATGACCTGACCTTCATCGGCTCCGGCAAGCTCGGCCTGCCCGAGAACGCCGCCGTCGCCTTCGCCCTGGGTGCCGACATGATCAACGTGGCCCGCGAGGCGATGCTCTCGATCGGCTGCATCCAGTCGCAGAAGTGCCACACCGACAAGTGCCCGACCGGCATCGCCACGCAGAACCAGTGGCTGGCCCGGGGCGTCGATCCGACCTCCAAGGCCACCCGTGCCGCTGTCTACCTGCGCACCCTGCGCAAGGAGCTGACGAAGGTCTCGGCGGCGCTCGGCGTCGCCCACCCGGCACTGATCACAGCCACCGACATCGAGATCCTGAACGGCGACTACGACGCCCGCACCCTGGCCAGCGTCTACGGCTACAAGGACGGGTGGGGCGAGATCGGCCCGCACCTCGCCGAGGGGATCACCGCACTGCTGGCCACCAAGCCGGCCGCCGCCCAGGAGCCGGTTGCCTGACGCGCCTGCCGGAAGGCGACACGGCGCCCCGGTGCGGACACGCGGGTACGGCACTTCGCCGATCGGCAGACACGCACCGGCTGTCACCCTGACCATGGAGGTCATGTCCTCCGCCGCGCGCCGCTCCGCCCACACCGACCTCGCCACCTCCCTGGGGCTCCTCAGCGACAGCGAACTGGCGGACCTCCTGGCGAAGGGGACGCCCGCCGGCGTCGGTATCGGGGGGCGCTCGGTGCTGATCGACGTGGACGGTCACCGGGTGTTCGTGAAGAGGGTGCCGCTCACGGACGTCGAGCGGCTACCCGGGAACACGGGCTCCACGGCGAACGTCTTCGAGCTGCCGTCCTTCTGCCACTACGGCATCGGGGGCCCGGGCTTCGGGGCCTGGCGCGAGCTGGCCGCGCACACGATGACGACGAACTGGGTGCTGGCCGACCGTTTCCCGGGCTTCCCGCTGATGCATCACTGGCGGATCCTGCCGGACGCCGTGCAGCCGCTCCCCGACGAACTGGCCGACGTGGAGGAGGTGGTGGCGTACTGGGGCGGCGCCTCGCAGGTGCGCGAGCGCATCGAGGCCCTGCGCACGGCCTCGGCGAGCCTCACCCTCTTCCTGGAGTACTTTCCGCACACCCTGCACGACTGGCTCGACACCCAGCTGCGCACCGGTGACCCGGAACGGACCTGCGCACGGGTGGAGAAGTGGCTGGGCTCACTGGCCTCCTTCCTCCACGACCGTCAACTCCTGCACTGCGACGCTCACTTCCAGAACGTGCTCACCGACGGCGAGGAGTTCTGCCTCTCCGACTACGGCCTCGCGCTCAGCCCCCGGTTCCGGCTCAGCCGGCAGGAGCGCGTCTTCTTCGACCGGCATCGCGACTACGACCTCGTCTACACGCGGGCGCACCTGGTGAACTGGCTCGTCACGGCCCTGTACGGCTACGACCGTCAGGAGCGCGAGGCTTTCGTGCGGGCCTGCGCGATCGGCGCGCGCGTGGACGGCGTCCCCAGGACCGCCGCGGCGATCATCACCCGGGACGCCCCGCTGACCGCCGTACTGAACCGCTTCTTCGCCCGGCTGCGGCAGGAGAGCAGGCAGACCGCCTACCCGTACGAGGAACTGCGGTTGGCCTACAACAGCTCGACGCTCTCCGCGTAGTGGCAGGCGACCGGGTTGCCGCCGCCCCGGTCGATCAGCGCGGGTACGTCGTCGACGCAGGCGGTGCGTTCGCTCTCCGTCAGCTCGTTGGCGAACTTGGGGCAGCGGGTGCGGAAGCGGCAGCCGCTGGGCGGGCGGACCGGACTGGGGACGTCGCCCTGGACGAGGATGCGTTTGCGGGCGCGCTCCTTGCGCGGGTCCGGGAGCGGGATGGCCGAGACGAGGGCCTGGGTGTACGGGTGCGCGGGGGCGGCGAACAGGCGGCGGGCGGGGGCGATCTCGACCAGCCTGCCCAGGTACATGACCGCCACCCGGCCGGCGACATGTCGCATCACCGACAGGTCGTGGGCGACGAACAGGAACGACAGACCCAGCTCGCTCTGCAGGTCCATCAGCAGGTTCAGGACGCCCGCCTGGATCGACACGTCGAGCGCCGAGACCGGCTCGTCCAGCACGATCACCTTGGGGCGCAGGGCCAGCGCCCGCGCGATGCCGATGCGCTGGCGCTGGCCGCCGGAGAACTCGTGGGCGTAGCGGTTGCCGTGCTCGGGGTTGAGGCCGACCAGCCGCAGCAGCTCGCGCACCTCGTCGGCGCCGCCGGCGTCGTAGCGGCCGTGGATGCGCAGCGGTTCGGCGACGATCTCGTGGACGGACATGCGCGGGTCGAGGGAGGCGTACGGGTCCTGGAACACGATCTGGAGCTCGCGGCGCAGCGGCCGCATGCGGCGCCGGGTCAGGGCGGTGAGTTCGTGGCCGCCGTAGCGGACCTGGCCGGAGGTCGCGGTCTGCAGGCCCAGGATGGTGCGCGCGGTGGTCGTCTTGCCGGAGCCGGACTCGCCGACCAGGCCGAGGGTCTCGTGCTCGAACAGGTCGAAGGAGACCCCGCACACCGCGTGCACGTCGCCGATGCGGCGGCGTACGAGGCCGCGGGACATGACCGGGAAGTGCTTGACGAGGTCGCGTACCTGGAGGACCGGCGTGCCGGTACCGCCGTGCCCGGGCAGCGGGGGCAGCGGTGCGGCGGCGGCCTGGGCGGGGGCGCTCATGCGGAGTCCTCCTCGGCGTCCGGCGAAGCGGCGGTGTCGGCGAAGCGGGCCAGGGCCTCGGAGTCGGCGCCGACCACGTCGAAGACCTCCGCGGCGCCGGTGTCGACGAGTTCGTCGGCGAAGTGGCAGGCGCTGAGGTGCAGGTCGTGCCCGGCCTTGCGCAACTCCGGTTCCGTGCTGTCGCACACGTCGCGGCGCATGGGGCAGCGCGGCGCGAAGGGGCAGCCGGGCGGCAGATTCAGCAGGGACGGCGGGGAGCCGCCGATCGGGGTGAGGCGTGCCTCCTCGCGGTCCATCCGGGGCAGCGAGCCGAGCAGGCCGAGGGTGTAGGGCATGCGCGGGGTGTAGAAGATGTCCTCCACCGAGCCGGCCTCCACGATCCGGCCCGCGTACATGACGGAGACCCGGTCGCAGTGTCCGGCGACCACACCGAGGTCGTGGGTGATGAGCACGAGGGCGGCGCCGGTCTCGGCGCGGGCGGTCTCCAGGGCGTCGAGGATCTGCGCCTGCACGGTGACGTCGAGGGCGGTGGTCGGCTCGTCGGCGATGATCACGTCGGGGTCGTTGGCCATGGCGATGGCGATGACGACGCGCTGGCGCATACCGCCGGAGAGTTCGTGCGGGTAGTTGTCGACGCGCCGCTCCGGGCTGGGGATGCCGACGGTGCCGAGGAGGTCGACGGCGCGCTCGCGGGCGCCGTGGGACTTCAGGGCGGGGTCGTGGCGTTGCAGCGTCTCCGCGATCTGATAGCCCACGGAGTAGACCGGGTTGAGCGAGGTCATCGGGTCCTGGAAGATCATCGCGATGCCGCTGCCGCGCAGGTCCGACAGGCGCGCGTCGGACAGGCCGAGCAGTTCCGTCCCCTCGAAGCGGACCGAGCCGCGCACGCGGGCCGAGGTCGGCAGCAGCCCCATCACGGCGAGCGCGGTGACCGACTTGCCGGAGCCGGACTCGCCGACGATGCCGAGCGAGTCGCCGCGGTCGAGGCGGTAGCCGACGCCGCGTACGGCCCGTACGAGACCGTCCTCGGTGGGGAACTCGACGCCGAGGTCCTCCACTTCGAGGACCGCGCCCGACTCCTCGCCCTTGCCCATGACCGTCACTGTCGCACCCTTTGCTGCCGGGGATCGAAGGCGTCGCGCAGTCCGTCGCCGATGAAGTTGATGGTCAGGGCGATGGCGATGATGAACGCGCCGGGGATGTAGAAGAGCCAGGGCCGGGTGTCGACCGCCGTCTGCGCCTGGGAGACCAGCAACCCCAGTGAGGTGTCGGGCGGTTGGACGCCGAAGCCGACGAAGGACAGCGCCGTCTCGGTCAGGATGCCGGTGGCCACCAGGATGGTCGCGTTGACGATGATGGGGCCGAGCGCGTTGGGCAGCAGATGCCGGAAGATGATCCGCGCGTCCGAGGCGCCGAGCGCCTTCGCCGCCTCCACGAACTCCTTCTCGCGCAGCGACAGGACCGTGGAGCGCACCACGCGGGACACGTACGCCCAGGTCAGCCCGGCGATGACGGCGGCGATCCAGTACCAGGCGCCGCCGCTGCGGGAGGAGATGACCAGGGCGATCGCGAACAGCGGCAGGGTGAGCACCAGATCGGCGATGCGCATCATGAGCGAGTCGACCGTCCCCCGGTAGAAGCCGGCGACCGCGCCCCAGACGGCACCGACGACGGTGGAGCCGAGGGCGATCAGGAGGGCGATCTTCAGCGAGGTCTGGGTGCCGCGCATGACCTGGGCGTAGGCGTCGTAGCCGGAGGCGTTGGTGCCGAACGGGTGCTTCCAGGAGGGGGGTTGGGAGTTGTCCGGCGTGTACTTCTGGTACGAGTAGTGCCACAGCTGCGGGCCGATGAACGCCCACAGCAGGATCAGCACGAACACGATCAGGCTGACCATCGCGGCCCGGTGCCGCAGGAAGCGGCGCAGCACCAGCTGGGTCTGGCTGCGCTGCCTGACGGTGAACTCCTGGTCTGCGCGCGGCACTTGCGTGCCCGATCCGGGCGCCTCGATGTCAGTCATAGCGGATCCTCGGGTCGAGTACGGCGTAGAGGAGATCGGCGACGAGGTTGAACCCGATGACGACGACGGCGGAGAGCAGCAGCCACGCCATGGTCCGGTAGACGTCGACGGTGGAGGCCGACTCGACGAGCATCTCCCCCATGCCGTGCCACTGGAAGATCGTCTCCGTGATCACCGCGCCGCCCAGGATGATCGCGATGTCGAGCGCGGTGACCGTGGTCAGAGGGATGAGCGCGGTGCGCAGCGCGTGCCGCACCATCACCGTGCGGCGGCGCAGCCCCTTGGCGCGGGCGAGGCGGACGTAGTCGCTGTTGAGGACCTCCAGCATCGAGGCGCGGGTGTAGCGGGTCCAGGAGGCGAAGGAGACCAGGGCCAGGGTGATGGTGGGCAGCACGAGGTGGCCGACGTGGTCGGTGAACTGGTTCCAGGTCGTGTCGACCTCGAGGTAGGGCGACTTCTCGCCGATCGTGCCGAGGAACTGGCTGCCGGTCTGCTCGTTGAACCAGATTCCGGCCTGCTTGAGCAGCACCGCGAACCAGAACACGGGCATGGCGAGGAAGAGGAAGCCGAAGAAGGTGATGGTGTAGTCGGCGGCCGAGTACTGGCGGATCGCGCTGAACACACCGAAGATCACGGCCAGTATGAGGGCGATGATCATCGCGGCGGCGACCAGGGTGATGGTCACCCGGAAGCGGGTGAACAGGTCGTGCCCGATGTCGAGGTTGGGCTGCACGGACGGGCCCCAGTCGCCGTGCAGGACTCCGGTGATCCAGTTCCAGTAGCGCTGCGCTGCCGGCTGGTCCGCGTGGATGTGCCGGGCGAACGCGGCGACGGCCGCCTTGCTCGGCGGCGGCTGCCGCGAGGTCGCGAAGTTGGCGACCGGGTTGCCTGCGTTGACCACGACCAGGAACACGATGAACGTCGACGCGATCAGGACGGGGATCGAGACGAGGATGCGGCGCACGGTGTAGCCGAGCATGCGGTCTCCTCTCGCGGGCCGGTGGGCTGGCTTCGAGGTCGTGTCCGGTCCCGGGGTCGCCGGGACCGGACACGGGAGGGGCGGCCTACTTCTTCAGGCCCCATTCGGCGGTGTTGTACGGCGGCCCCACGTTCGTGGAGTTGTTCCGCATGTTCACGAACCGCGTCTGGACCGCGAGGAACGTCGGCTTCTGGTACAGCGGCAGGACGTAGGCGGCGTTGACCATGATCTTGTCCGCCTGGTTCAGCAGCGAAGCCGCCTTCGACGGATCCGTCTGCCCGATGGCCTCGGAGATCAGGGAGTCGACCTTCTTGTCGCTGTATCCGCCGTAGTTGCCTCCGCCACCGGTGGACCAGTTCTGCTGGGCACCGGAGGTCGGGAAGGGCGCTGCGACCCAGGCGAAGACGATGATGTCGTACTGGTGCCCGGCCAGCACCGTGCCGAGGTCGGCGGCGCCGATCGGCTTGATGTCGACCTTGACGCCCAGGTTCGCGAGGTCGCTCTGCAGGATCTGGCACTCGCTCTGCCGGATCTGGTTGCCGGTGGTGTAGCGGCAGTTGAAGGGTCCGACGGCCTTGCCGTCCGGCGTCTTCAGCGCGGTGCCCACACCGGTGAACTTGGCGTCCGTCAGGTACTTCTTCGCCTTGGCGAGGTCACCGGAGCCCTGTCCGGTGGCGGTCACCAGGTCCTGGTAACCGCTCTGCCCCGGCACGAAGTTGTGGTTGCCGAGCTGCTTCACGCTGGGGTCGAACTGGCCGACGGTCTTGGACACGATGTCCTTGATGCTGATCGCGGTGAACATCGCCTGGCGCAGCGCGGTGTACTTGCCGAGCACCGGGTTGTGCAGGTTGAGGTCGAAGTGCTCCCACTGCAGCCCGTTGCCGATGTTGTAGGTGACGTTGGGGATGGACTTGACCTGGTTGACCAGGTCCACCTCGGGCTGCGGGTAGATGCCCTGGACCTCGTTGTTGCGCAGGGCGGTCGGCTCCTGGGTGGCGTCCGAGATCACCTTGAAGATCAGACGTTGCAGCGTCGGCTTGGTCGCGCCCCACCACTTGGGGTCGGGCTCGAAGGTGCCGTGGTCGTTGTCCGCCCACTGCGTCATCTTGTAGGCGCCCGCCGTCGCGTACTTGGTGGGCGGGTTCTTCTGGAAGTACTGCCAGCCCTGGGTCATCTGGGCGGCCGTCATGTGCGCGGCGTCGCCGGCCTTGGCGCCGGAGACCTTCTCGGCGATGTGCGCCGGATACAACGGGTATCCGCCGCCGAACAGCGACTTCCAGTCGGAGTAGGGCTTGGCCATCACCATGGTGACGGTCCTGCCGCCGTCGGAGGCAGTGAGGGACTTGACGCGGTCGTAGCCGGCCGTGCTCTGCGGCAGGCAGCCCTTGGTCTGGCTGGCGTCACTGGCGGGCGGCGGCGGGCAGTCCTTGCCGTTGTTGGTGCGCCAGTAGTAGGTGAAGTCGTCGGCGCTGATCGGTGTGCCGTCGTTCCACGCCGCCTTCGGGTTGATCTTGTAGACGATGGTCTGCGGGCTGCTGCTGGTCTGCGTCGCCGAGGTCATCAGGTCCTTGTTGAGGGCCACGGTGAAGTCGGGCTGCGGCACGAAGACCTGCGGCAGGACGACCTCGAGGGCCTCGGCGTTCTCGAAGGTGTTGCCGTTGGTGTCCTGCACGTTCCACTGCTGGATGTTCTTCTCCAGCACGTAGGTGAACGTTCCGCCGGACTTGGTGGCCGCGGAGTTGCAGGTGTTGGCCTTGCCCTGGGTGTTGCAGGACGAGAGGCCTGCCGAGCTGTTCTTGCTCGAACCGCCGCCACCGCCGCTGTTGCTGCTGCACGCGGCGAGAGCGAGTACGAGCCCAGCGGCAAGTGTGAGTCCCCTCGTGAGGGCCGATTTTTGCGCGCGCATGTCCCTCCTCCGGCCCGCGGTGACTCCGCGGCCTTGTGGTGGCGGCCGAGCGGCCGCGAGAGGTCTGAGCTGCGCACTGACGCTAGAACTCGCGTGTACCTTCTTCATGTTCCTGTTCATACCGGGATGGCGACAATTCACCCTCGCTTTCCCCTAGGAACCTTTTGGGTAGGGCAAAGTCCCCTGATGGCGGGTCGGTCAGCCGACCGGCACTCCCGCTTCCAGATACAGCGCCGCCCCGCGCTCACGCGCCCGCAGGGCCCAGCGCAGCCGCTCGTAGCGCACCGGCGGCAGAAGGTCGGCGGCCTCCTGCTCGGTGGCGAACCGCCAGTCGCGCAGCTCGGGGCCGGGCAGCAGAAGGCGGGCGGCCTCGGCGGCGTCGAGCCGGCCGCCGTCGAAGAGGAGACGCAGACCGCCGAAGGCGGGCGGTGCCGGCGCCTCCCAGTCGACGACCAGGAGCCGTGGCACGTCGTCGAGGTGGATGCCGGTCTCCTCGGCGACCTCGCGCATGCCGGCGCGGGCGGGGGCCTCACCGGGTTCGACGACGCCGCCGGGGAACTCCCAGCCGGCCTTGTAGGTGGGATCGACCAGCAGAACGCGGTCCTGTTCGTCGAAGAGGAGGACCCCGGAGGCGACGGTCTCGGCGGTGGGCTCGGGCGTCTGGACGATGTCACACACCGCGGCCTCACCACTGCCGACGGCCTTTGCGATGCGCATGGCGGCCTGATACGCCGTCAGCGCACCGGTGTCGACGAGGTGGGCGTCGGCGGTCAGCCAGGTTGCGAGGGCGGTGCGGTACGGCTCGATGTGGTCGTACGACCACTGCCGTACCCGCATCTCCCCGTCCGGCAGGTCAGGCGGTACCTCCCGGCCCGCTATTCGCTCGCGCAGGATCGTTTCCGCCGGGGCGAGCAGGACATGCCGGACCGGGATACGGCGGGCCGCGAGACCCCCGAAGATCTCGTCGCGGTACTCCTGACGCAGCAGGGTCATGGGGATCACGAGGGTCCCGCCGAGCTCGGCCAGCATCGCGGCCGCGGTGTCGATCACGAGCCGGCGCCAGATCGGCAGGTCCTGGAAGTCACCGACCTCGGCGAGGTGCTTGGGCGGCAGCAGGTGCGTGAGCGCCGCGCCGATGACCTCGGGGTCGAAGAGCGTGCTGTTCGGGATCAGTTCGATCAGTTCCCGTGCGGTGGTGGTCTTTCCCGCACCGAACGCGCCGTTGATCCAGACGATCACGGACTCCCCCTCTTCTGTTGGCCCCCTGTGGCTTGCCCGTTCCACCCTGCCATGGAAACCAGGCCCAGTTGAGGGCGCACAAAAGGGGGCGCCGGTGCCCGCCGGGTGCGGGTACACCGGCGCCCGATACTCCGGAGCCCGGCCGTCCGGTCTAGTCGAGAGCCTGGTCGGCGCCGGGGAGGGCGCCGTCGCCGACGGTGTGGGTGACGGTGCCGAGCGTGTCGTCGACCCCGAGGTCGCTCTGGGCCTGGTGATCACCCAGGACCTGGTGGTCCCCGCCGTGCGAGGGGCTGATCGCCGCCACGACGAACCCGGTGGCGAGGGAGGCGATGGCCATCATGCTGCGCTTCTTCATGCCCGGTTCAACTGCCGGACCCGTCCGGGGGTCACGCACGCATCCGCCGGGCCGCCGGCCACGGCACCGACGTCATCGACCTCTCCCTCAGCGTCGGCTCCGCCGCCGGCACCCAACACGATCGAACAACCACTTCCGCCCCCCTTCCAACAGACTCCGACACGTCCTACCGTAAACGCGCAGCGATGACGCGGACATGACGTCATCCCACCTTTCGTGTGTTTCGGAGGAACGTAACGATGCGTCACCTTCACACCCGCACACCCCGTCGAAGAGTCATCGGAGCGTTCACTGCGGGGCTGCTGTGCGCGGCGGGGATCGCCGCGCCGGCCGTCGCGGCGCCCGCTGCGGAGCCCGCCGCGCCCGCCCTGGCCGACGGCCTCGCGCTCACCCCTCCCATGGGCTTCAACAACTGGAACTCCACGCACTGCCGCGCCGAGTTCAACGAGTCCATGGTCAAGGGCATCGCCGACCTCTTCGTCGAGAAGGGCCTCAAGGACGCCGGATACCAGTACGTCAACCTCGACGACTGCTGGGCCCTGCCGAACCGGAACGCGGACGGCAAACTCGTACCGGATCCGGTCCGCTTCCCCGACGGGATCAAGGCGGTCGCCGACTACGTGCACTCCAAGGGCCTCAAGCTCGGCATCTACACCAGCGCGGGCACCAAGACCTGCAACAGCGCCGGATTCCCGGGCGCCCTCGGCCATGAGTACAGCGACGCCCAGCAGTTCGCGGACTGGGGCGTCGACTACCTCAAGTACGACAACTGCAACAACCAGGGCGTGGACGCCAAACAGCGCTACACGACCATGCGCGACGCCCTGAAGGCGACGGGCCGCCCGATCGTCTACAGCATCTGCGAATGGGGCGAGAACAAGCCCTGGGAATGGGCCTCCGGCGTAGGGCACTCGTGGCGCACGACGGGCGACATCAGCGACAGCTGGGGCTCCATGCTGGGAATCCTGAAGCAGAACCTGCCCCTTGCCCCGTACGCCGGACCCGGCCACTGGAACGATCCGGACATGCTGGAGGTCGGCAACGGCGGCATGACGGATACCGAGTACCGCTCGCACTTCTCGATGTGGTCGGTCATGGCCGCCCCGCTGCTCATCGGCTCCGACCTGCGCACGGCCTCCCAGGCGACCTTCGACATCCTCGACAACAAGGAGGTCATCGCCGTCGACCAGGACCCGCTGGGCAAGCAGGGCACGGTCGTCTCGTCCGAGGGCGGGCGCTGGGTCGTCGCCAAGGAGATGAAGGACGGCAGCCGCGCGGTGGCCCTCTTCAACGAGTCGGGCGCCGCCCAGCGCATCGCCACGACCGCCAAGGCCGTGGGCCTGCCCCAGGCACCCGCGTACACCCTGCGCGACCTGTGGCGGCACAAGAGCTACAACACCGCGGGCACGATCTCGGCGACCGTCCCGGCGCACGGAACGGTGCTGGTGCGCGTCTCCGTCGACCGGGGCTGGGCCACACATCCGCCCGCCGTCGAACTCGGCGTCGACGGCAGCCCGTTGATGGTGGCCGGCACGGCGACGACGCTGACGTCCGCCGTCACCGATCTCGGCCGTACGCCCGCCGAGCACGTCTCGGTGCGGATGACGGGCCCCGCCGGATGGACGGTCAAGGCGACCTCGCCGACCACCTCCGCCACCGTGCCGACGGGCCGCTCCTTGCGCACCGCGTGGTCGGTCACCGCACCGGCAGGGACGCCGACCGGCTCGTACGACCTGACCCTCAAGGCGAACTACCGCTCACCAACCGGGACCCGCGCAGACGGCACGGTGCCGTTGACCGCGTCCGTCGTCGTACCACCGCCCTCGGGCACCTCCGGCCTCGGCGACCTGCCCTGGCTGTCGGCCACCAACGGCTACGGGCCGGTCGAGCGCAACACCAGCAACGGCGAGAGTGCCGCGGGCGACGGCCACCCCCTCACGATCGGCGGGGTGGTCTACGGCAAGGGGCTCGGCGTCCACGCGGAGAGTGCCGTCGAGTACTACACCGGCAAGGAGTGCGAGAAGGTCACCGCGGACGTCGGCGTCGACGACGAGAAGGGCGCGAACGGGACCGTCGCCTTCGAGATCTGGGCCGACGGCACCAAGGTCGCCTCGACCGGCGTGCTGACCAACGCGATGCCGGCCCAGCCGCTCACCGCGGACGTGACCGGCGCCCAGGTGGTCCGCCTGGTCGTCACCGACGGCGGCGACGGCATCGACTCCGACCACGCGGACTGGGCGGACGCACAGCTGACCTGCTGAGTCCGTACGAGGGCCCGGCAGCAGGGGTGAACGTTCCTGCGCCGGGCCCCTCGACCGCGCAGGGCTCTCTCAGACCGCAGCCGCGTCCGTCCGCCGGGCGAGCGCGGCCGCGGCCGCACCGACCAGCCCGGCGTCCGTGCCCATCTGCGCCGGCGTGATCTCCAGGCGCTGCACGAAGGACAGCGTCGCGTAGTGGCCGAGGGCCTTGCGCAGGGGCGTGAACAGGACGTCGCCGGCCTTGCCCACTCCCCCGCCGATCACGGCGATGTCTATCTCCACCAGCGTGGCGGTGGCCGCGATGCCGGCGGCCAGCGCCTGCGCGGCGCGCTCGAAGGAGGCCACGGCGACCGGATCGCCGGCCCGGGCGGCGGCGGCCACCGCGGCGGCGGACGTGTCGCCGTCGGAGCCGGGCCGCCAGCCGTTGTCCAGCGCTCGGCGGGCGATGTTGGGGCCGCTCGCGATGCGCTCCACGCAGCCGCGCGAACCGCACGGGCACAGATCGCCGTCCAGATCGACGCTGATGTGACCGATGTGGCCCGCGTTGCCGGTGGGGCCGGGGTGCAACTGGCCGTTGAGGACCAGGCCGCCGCCGACCCCCGTGGAGACCACCATGCACAGCGCGTTGTCGTGGCCGCGGGCGGCACCCTGCCAGTGCTCGGCCGCCGTGATGGCCACGCCGTCGCCGATCAGCTCGACGGGCAGGCCGCCGGCCGCGGCCTGCACCCGCCGCACGAGCGGGTAGTCGCGCCAGCCGGGCACGTTCACCGGGCTCACCGTGCCCGCGGAGGCGTCCACCGGGCCGGCGCTGCCGATGCCGAGGGCCGTGGCGCGTCCCCAGAGGGGCGAGACGGTGAGTTCGCCGAGGACCTCCTCGACCGCGCCCATCACGGTCTCGCCGTCCTGCTGCGCCGGCGTGGCACGCTGCGCACGCACCAGGATCTGGCCGTGGTCGTCCACCAGCGCCCCGGCGATCTTGGTGCCGCCGATGTCGAGCGCGGCCACGAGGTCGGTGTGCATCAGTGTCGGATCTCCCCGTCAAACCATTGGTTCTCCGGACATCCAGGGGAAGTTCCCCCTTCAACCAAGGAGAAGACTGAGCCGGTCTCGCGGTGGGGGCGGAGGCCGGATGTTGCGATGGACAGTCTCTCTTGCATATGACAACGTTGTCCAGGCCCTATGCTCGACGCCACATCCTCATACAAACTCATGGTCGACGCATCCCCCGTGGACGAGACAGGACAGGACAGCGCATCGTGCCCGAGACCGTACGCCGCACAACACCCCTACCAGGAACGCGTTACGGCAACCGTCCGACCATGAAGGACGTGGCGGCACGCGCCGGAGTCGGCCTCAAGACCGTCTCCCGCGTGGTCAACGGCGAGCCCGGTGTGACGCCGGAGACCGAGCGCCGCGTCCAGGAGGCCATCGACGCGCTGGGCTTCCGCCGCAACGACAGCGCGCGCGTGCTGCGCAAGGGCCGCACCGCCAGCATCGGCCTGGTCCTGGAGGATCTCGCCGACCCGTTCTACGGCCCGCTCAGCCGCGCGGTCGAGGAGGTGGCCCGCGCGCACGGCGCCCTGCTGATCAACGGCTCGAGCGCCGAGGACCCGGACCGCGAGCAGGAGCTGGCCCTCGCGCTGTGCGCGCGGCGGGTGGACGGACTGGTGATCATTCCGGCCGGCGGCGACCACCGCTACCTGGAGCCCGAGATCAGGGCGGGTGTCGCCACGGTGTTCGTGGACCGTCCGGCCGGGAAGATCGACGCCGACGTGGTCCTGTCGGACAACTACGGCGGGGCCCGCGACGGCGTGGCCCACCTCATCGCCCACGGCCACCGCCGGATCGGCTTCGTCGGCGACATGCCCCGTATCCACACGGCCGCCGAGCGGCTGCGCGGCTACCGGGCGGCCATGGAGGACGCGGGCATCACGGTGGCGGACTCCTGGATGTCGCTGGGCGTCACGGACCCGCAGCGGGTGCGCCGGGCGACCGAGGAGATGCTCGCCGGGCCCGACCCCGTCACCGCGATCTTCGCGGGCAACAACCGCGTGACGGTCACCGTGGTCCGCGTCCTCGCCGAGCAGAAGCGCCCGGTCGCCCTGGTCGGCTTCGACGACATCGAGCTCGCCGACCTGCTCCAGCCTGGCGTCACCGTCGTCGCCCAGGACGCGGCGGCCCTCGGCCGCACCGCCGCCGACCGCCTCTTCCGCCAGCTCGACGGCGCCCAGCTGCAGCCGGAGCGTATCGAGCTGCCGACCCGGCTCATCACCCGCGGCTCGGGCGAGCTGTCGCCCGCGAACTGAGCGGCCCATGGACGGCCACGCGGACCGCACCCTGGAGGCACTGGGCCTGAACGAGGCCCCGGCCACGGATCCGCTGCGCTACCCGGGCGCCTGGCCCGCGGAGTCCGGACTGCTCGACGGCGACCTGCTGCTGCCGCTGGACCGCCTGGTGCACGAGGACCGTGTCCCGGTCCTCGCGGTCGGCTCCAACGCCTGCCCGGGTCAGCTGCGCCACAAGATGCGGCAGACCGGGATCACCTCGCCCGTCCCGATGGTGCGCACCCGGGTCACCGGCCTCGGCGTCGGTGTCTCCGCCCACGTCAGCCGCTTGGGGTACGTCTCCGCGTCACCGGTCGAAGCTCCCGGCACCGTACGGGAGTTGTTCATCACCTGGCTCGACGCCGAGCAGCTCGCGGTGATCGACGCGAGCGAGGGCGTGCCGCTGCCGTACGGCAACTTCCGGCGGGCCTGGCTGCCCGCGCCGCAGGTGCGGATCGAGCTGGCGGACGGCACGCAGCTGCCCGGCGCGTACGGCTACGTCAACCGGCGCGGGGTCCTGCACAACGGCGCGGGCGTCCCGCGCGGGCATCCCGGACAGCGGGAGCTGATCACCGAACTGCTCACGTCCGTACCGCGGTTGCGGCAGCTGTTCGGCGTCACGCCCGAGGAGTTCTGCGCGCGGGCGAGCGCCGATGCCCGGCTGTGCGAGCTGGGCACCCGGGTGCTCGCCGAGGAGAAGCTGGTCACGACGTCCGGTCTGGAGCGGTTCGTACGCGATCAGCAGACCGGCAGCCCCGGGACGGGCTCGTCGTTGTCGCCGCCCTTGATGTAGACGTCGCTGACGTAGACGTTCGTGTTGCCGCTGTCGTCGTCCGTCCTCGCCCACCAGACGTTGGTCCACTGGCCGTACGTCTCGCGGCGGCCCAGATTCTGCTGGCAGAAGAAGTAGTTGGTGCCCGCGTTGAGCACGCCGGCCTCGGTGCCGGAGGCGGTGTAGGACTTGGCGGTGCGCCAGACGGTGCAGTTGTACTTGCCACCGCCTGTGGACGTGCAGGCCGGGGCCGGGGTGGTGGACCCGCCTCCCCCTGTGCTGCCGCCGCTGCCGGAGCCGCCGGTGCCTCCGCCCGAACCGCCCCCGGACGTAGCGCCCGAGGAGCCGCCCGAGGAGGAGCCGCCGGTCGTGCCGCCGCCGGAGGACTTCGCCGGGGCGGACGAGGAGGCCCGGCCGGTGGGCTCGGAACCGCCCTTCTCGCGGGGAGCTTCGGACCCGGTCGGCGTCTTGCCGCCCTTGTGCTTCGTGGGCTCTGGACCGCCGGAGCGGTCCGCGTCCGTGCGGCCGGTCGTCGCGCCGGAGGCCGGGGCGCTCGTGGCGGACCCGGCCGCCTTGGCGTCGTTCCCTGTGTCCCCCGAGCCGTTGAGCACGGCGACCGTGGTCCCGGCGGCCGCGAGGACGGCGACGACGGCCGCGGCGGCGAGCAGGACGCGCCCTCTGCGGCGGGGCGGGCGCGAGGTGGACGCGGGCCCGGTGGGCGCCGACGCGGAGTACGGGCCCATCGGCCCGGGCGGCCCGAAGCCGGCGGGCGTCGACTGCGCGGTGTACGCGCCGGGACCCTCGCCATGTGCCGCGTGTTCGGCGGGAGTTGCGGGCTGCTCGGGCGCTCCGAACACCGGGAACACGGGCGCGGGCCGTTGCGCCGGGCCGGAGGCTGGCGACTCCGATCCGGCCCCCTGCGCATTTTCGGAGCCTGCCGGACCGAATCCCGGGGGCACCGCGGGCAGGCTGCGTTCCGTCCCGGGCCTCGGGTCCGCGCCCGGGCGCAACGTCGTCGTCGGTGTGTCCGTGCCGCCCATGTCCGCGACCGCCTGCAGCAGTTCGCGCGCCTGCTCGGCCTCCGGGCGGGTCTCGGGCCGCTTGTCCAGGAGCCGCCGGAGCACCGGGCCGAGAGCGCCCGCGCGGCGGGGCTCCGGCAGCGGCTCGGTCACGATCGCGGCGAGCGTCGAGTACGTCGACGTACGGCGGAACGGCGAGGAGCCCTCGACCGCCGCGAACAGCGTGGCGCCCAGGGCCCAGACGTCGGACGCGGGTCCGGGGTCGGCGCCCTGCGCACGCTCCGGGGCCAAGTAGTCCAGGGAGCCGATGATTTCGCCGCTGCGGGTGAGGTGGGTGGCCGAGCCGTCACCCGGGTCGTCCATGGTGGCGATGCCGAAGTCGGTCAGCACGACGCGACCCGAGCGCTCCAGCAGGATGTTGCCGGGCTTGACGTCGCGGTGCAGCACGCCGGCGTGGTGGGCGGCCGCCAGCGCGTCCATCACCTTGGCGCCGAGCCCGGCGGCCTCGCGCACGTCGAGGGTGCCGCGCTCGCGCAGCACGTCGTCCAGGGACGGCCCGTCGACCAGCTCCATGACGATCAGCGGGCGGCCGTCGACCTCCGCCACGTCGTGCACGGCGACGACTCCGGGATGTCGCACCCGGGCCGCCGCGCGGGCCTCCCGCTGCATCCGCAGCCGCAGATCGGCCAGTTCGGGCCCGTCCGCGTCGGTGTAGGTGCGCAGTTCCTTGATCGCGACCTCGCGGCCCAGGACCTCGTCGACGGCTCTCCACACGACGCCCATGCCGCCGCGCCCGAGTTGGGCCACGACCCGATAGCGCCCTGCCAGCAGCCGACCGGTCTCGTCGCCCTGGCCTTGCCCGTTGGAGGTCTCCCCCGAAGACACCGCCGCCCCGTTTCTGTCACACGTCCCTGCGTGCCCTCCACACTACGGGGCGGAGGTGACAGCGCTAGCCGTCGGTGACGGCTGTGACAGCCCCGCTACTTGGCGGAGGCCGTCAGGTCACCGCGCCGGGGCGAGGCGAAGCCCTCCAGGTCCGCCCGGGTCAGACCGGTCAGGCGGGCGACCTCGGCGATGTCGAGGGCGCCGCAGTCCAGGCCGCGCAGCAGATAGCCGCTGAGCGCCTTGGCGGTGGCGGGCTCGTCCATGACGTCGCCGCCGACCCGGTTGGCGTACCGGGCGAGCCGGGCGGCGGCCTGCTCGAACCCCTCGCGGTAGAAGGCGAAGACGGCCGCGTAGCGGGTGGGGATGTGGCCGGGGTGCATGTCCCAGCCCTGGTAGTAGGCGCGGGCGAGCGCGCGGCGGGTGAGGCCGTAGTGCAGGCGCCAGGCGTCGTGCACCTTCGCGGTGGGGCCCACGGGCAGCACGTTGGTCGAGCCGTCCGACACCCGGACGCCCGTGCCGGCCGCGGCGACCTGCATGACCGCCTTGGCGTGGTCGGCGGCGGGGTGGTCGCTCGCCTGGTAGGCGGCGGAGACGCCGAGGCAGGCGCTGTAGTCGAAGGTGCCGTAGTGCAGTCCGGTGGCGCGTCCCTCGGCGGCCTGGATCATGCGGGCGACGGTGGCGGTGCCGTCGGTGGCGAGGATGGACTGGCTGGTCTCGATCTGGATCTCGAAGCCGATCCTGCCGGGCTCGAGCCCGCGCGCCTTCTCGAACTCCTCCAGGAGCCGCACCATCGCGGTGACCTGCTCGGGATAGGTCACCTTGGGCAGGGTCAGCACCAGCCCGCCGGGCAGGCCACCTGCCTCCATCAGGCCGGTGAGGAAGATGTCCAGGGTGCGGATCCCGCGGTCGCGTACGGGAGCCTCCATGCACTTCATGCGGATGCCCATGTACGGGGCCGCGGTGCCCTTCTCGTACGCCTCCGCGATCAGCCGTGCCGCGCGGGCGGCGGACTCGTCCTCCTCGGCGTCGGGGCGGGGACCGTAGCCGTCCTCGAAGTCGACGCGCAGGTCCTCGACGGGCTCGCGCTCCAGCTTGGCCCGCACGCGCGCGTACACGGGCTCGGCGAGGTCGTCGGCGAGGCCGAGGACGGCCGCGAAGGAGGCGGCGTCCGGGGCGTGCTCGTCCAGGGCCGCGAGGGCCCGGTCGCCCCAGGAGCGGATGGTGTCGGCGGCGAAGGCGTCACCGGGGACGTACACGGTGTGGACGGGCTGGCGGGTGCCGGGGTCGCCGGGGTAGCGGCGCTCCAACTCGGCGTCGACCGGGGCGAGGGAGGCGCTGATCTCCTCGCTGACGGCGCCCGCGAGGCTCGTCGCCACCTTCTCCTGCTGGCCCTGACCCATCCCACACCCTCCAAGTTTTCCGCAGTACGGAATCAACAATCCGTAGAATGAAGTTATCCGGGCACCTTCGGGATGGTCAACACCGTGTCCACGGCGAGCGGCGCCCTGATCTCGGCATGTTCACCCTCCTCCCGCCACTGGGTATGACACATCCCAACGCACGACTCTCCTCCCTCAGGACTCGTCCGGCCTCCGCCACCAAGGAGTCTCCGTGCCGAACCACCTCCGAGTCACCCGCCGCCTGGGTCTGAAGGCGGTGCTGGCCGCGGCGGTCACCGTGCCGCTCGCCAGTGCCGCGATCTCCGCCTCGTCCGCCTCGTCGGCCTCGGGCTCGCCGGCCCCGTTCGCCTCCACCTCGACGCGGGGCAGCCGGGCCCCCCGTCTCGAGGTCATGACCTACAACCTGCGCTTCGCCAGCGCCGCCGAACCGAACAGCTGGCGCGACCGCAGACCGGTGATGCGGGACCTACTGCATCGTGCGCACCCTCATGTCCTCGGCACGCAGGAGGGCCTGTACCAGCAACTGCGGGACATCGACTCCGACCTCGGACCGGACTACGACTGGATCGGCACGGGCCGCGAGGGCGGCAGCCGCGACGAGTCCACGGCCATCTTCTACGACACCCGGCGCCTCGCCCCGGTCGAGCACTACACCTTCTGGCTCTCCGACACCCCGGAGGTCATCCGCTCCAACACCTGGGGCGCCGTCTTCCCGCGCATCGTCACCTGGGTCCGCTTCCGCGATCTCGCCGACGGCGGACGGGAGTTCTACGTCCTCAACACGCATTTCGACCACGGGAGCCAGTACGCGCGCGAGCGCAGCGCCCAGCTGCTCGTCGAGCGGATCGGGCAGCTCGACCGCGCGCTGCCGGTGGTGGTGACGGGCGACTTCAACGTGGCCGCGCACTGGAACCCGGTCTACGACACGCTGGTGGGCTCGGGGCTCGTCGACACCTGGGACGCGGCGGAGCAACGGAGCGCCCTCTACGGGACCTTCCACGGCTACAAGGGGCTCACGCCGGACGGCGAGCGCATCGACTGGATCCTCACCACCCCGTGGGTGACGACGCACCGGGCCTCGATCGACACCTTCTCCGAGCACGGCCAGTTCCCCAGCGACCACCTGCCCGTGCGGGCCTCGCTGACCCTGGGATGAGCGGGGCCGGACACGGCGAGGCCCCCGCGACCGTTCGTGCGGTCGCGGGGGCCTCGGCGAGCCGTGAGGCGATCAGCCCTTGCGGGTCTTGACCTCTTCGGTCAGGGCGGGGACGACGTCGAAGAGGTCGCCGACCACGCCGTAGTCGACCAGCTCGAAGATCGGGGCCTCGGCGTCCTTGTTGATGGCCACGATGGTCTTCGAGGTCTGCATGCCGGCCCGGTGCTGGATCGCACCGGAGATGCCGGAGGCGATGTACAGCTGCGGGGAGACCGACTTGCCGGTCTGGCCGACCTGGTTGGTGTGCGGGTACCAGCCGGCGTCCACCGCGGCACGCGAGGCACCGACGGCCGCGCCGAGGGAGTCGGCGAGCGCCTCGATGATCGCGAAGTTCTCCGCGCCGTTGACGCCACGGCCACCGGAGACCACGATCGCGGCCTCGGTCAGCTCCGGACGGCCCGTCGACTCACGCGGCGTACGGCTGGTGACCTTGGTGCCGGTCGCCTTGTCGGAGAAGGAGACGTTCAGGGCCTCGACGCTGCCGGCGGCCGGGGCGGCCTCCACGGCGGCCGAGTTCGGCTTGACCGTGATGACCGGGGTGCCCTTGGAGATGCGGGACTTGGTGGTGAAGGAGGCGGCGAACACCGACTGGGTGGCCACCGGACCCTCGTCGCCGGCCTCCAGGTCGACGGCGTCGGTGATGATGCCGGAGCCGATGCGCAGGGCCAGGCGGGCGGCGATCTCCTTGCCCTCCGCGGAGGACGGGATCAGGACGGCGGCCGGGGAGACGGCCTCGACGGCCGCCTGCAGGGCGTCGACCTTCGGCACGACCAGGTAGTCGGCGTACTCCGACGCCTCGTGCGTGAGGACCTTGACGGCGCCGTGCTCGGCGAGGGCGGCGGCGGTGTCTCCGGCGCCGGCACCGAGGGCGACGGCGACGGGCTCGCCGATGCGGCGGGCCAGCGTCAGCAGCTCCAGGGTGGGCTTGCGGACGGCACCGTCCACGTGATCGACGTAGACGAGAACTTCAGCCATGGGAAGAGAACTCCTTGCGGATGTGCGAAGTCTGAGGGGAGGTGAGCGAGTTGAGCCGCGCGGCTCAGATGAACTTCTGGCTCGCGAGGAACTCGGCGAGCTGCTTGCCGCCCTCGCCCTCGTCCTTGACGATCGTGCCCGCGGTCCGGGCCGGACGCTGGTTCGCGGCCTCGACCTTGGTCCAGGCGCCCTCGAGACCGATCTGGTCGGCCTCGATCTCCAGGTCGGACAGGTCCCAGGACTCCACCGGCTTCTTCTTCGCCGCCATGATGCCCTTGAAGGACGGGTAACGCGCCTCGCCCGACTGGTCGGTGACGGAGACCACGGCCGGGAGGGAGGCTTCGAGCTGCTCGGTGGCGGTGTCGCCGTCGCGGCGGCCCTTGACGGTGCCGTCCTCGACGGAGACCTCGGACAGCAGCGTCACCTGCGGCACACCCAGACGCTCGGCGACCAGCGCCGGGACGACGCCCATGGTGCCGTCGGTGGAGGCCATGCCGGAGACGACCAGGTCGTAGCCGGCCTTCTCGATGGCCTTGGCCAGCACCAGGGAGGTGCCGATGGCGTCGGTGCCGTGCAGGTCGTCGTCCTCGACGTGGATGGCCTTGTCCGCGCCCATCGACAGCGCCTTGCGCAGCGCGTCCTTGGCGTCCTCGGGACCCACGGTCAGGACGGTGATCTCGACGTCGTCGTCCGAGTTCTCGGAGATCTGCAGCGCCTGCTCGACAGCGTATTCGTCGAGCTCGGAGAGCAGACCGTCCACGTCGTCACGGTCGACGGTCAGGTCATCGGCGAAGTGCCGGTCGCCAGTGGCGTCGGGCACGTACTTAACAGTGACAACGATCCTCAAGCTCACGCCGGCTCTCCTACTGCAATCGTCATTTCGGTGCTGTCCAGGTTCAGGCAGCATAGGCGCCTCAAGCGGCCGATCCCGATCGGGGCGACCCGCGCTCCGAGCGAAATATTACTCGTCAGTACACCCAGAACGTTCCCGCTAAGCAAGCGCTTTGAACTGTGACCTTTGCAACGCAGCGTAATCGGAATCCGACCACTTCGCAGCGGAGCGGGAGCGTGATCAGTCACGCAGACCGTTGAACCTGCCCTGGTGGTAGAGGAGCGGCCGGCCGGGCCCGGCGGGATCGCCGAGCACGACCTCGGCGACCACGATGCGCTGGTCCGCCGCCGGTACGCGCCCGACGACCCGGCACACCAGCCAGGCGAGGACGTCGTCGAGGACGGGCACGCCCTCGGGGCCCTCGCGCCAGTTCGTGGGCGCCCCGAAGCGGTCGGCGCCGCTGCGGGCGAAGGTGGCGGCCAGCTCCTGCTGGTGCTCGCCGAGTATGTGGACGCCTATGTGCCCGGCCGAGGAGATCGCCGGCCAGCTGGAGGCGCCGGTGCTGATGCCGAAGGAGACCAGCGGGGGCTCGGCGGAGACCGAGGTGAGGGATGTGGCGGTGAAGCCGACCGGCCCGGCGTCGCCTCGCGCGGTGATCACGGCGACGCCCGCGGCGTGCCGCCGGAAGACGGAGCGCAGCAGGTCGGGCGAGGCGAGCTGAGGGGTTCGGGTCGCGAGGTCGGGCGTGGCCGTCATGGAATTGTCCTTCTGGGCAGAGGGGCGAACCGGTCCGTGGCTGCTCAACAGCCCGGACAGCACGCGCTCGCGGTGCGCGCCAGATCGACGTGGGCCCGCCCGTAGAGAAGGAGTTCCGAAGGCATACGGTCAGGCTGACGATACGTGGCGCGCACAGTCAAGTACGTTCCGGCATCTGGGAGATGCCTCACCCCGCGGCAGCGGACCGTCAGACCGCCTCCCCGAGGGCGGCGATGACGTCGGCCTTGCGCGGCTGGCCGGTGGCCCGGCGGACGACCCGGCCCTCGGCGTCGAGGACCAGCACGGTCGGGGTCTTGAGGATGTCGAGTTCGCGTACGAGATCCAGGTGGTCCTCCGCGTCGATCTCGACATGGGTCACACCCTGGACCAGCCCGGCCACCTCGCCGAGGACGCGCCGCGTGGCCCGGCACGGAGCGCAGAACGCGCTGGAGAACTGCACGAGCGTGGCCCGCTCACCGAGCTCGCCGCCCAGCTCGGCCGCCCCGAGCCGCTTCCCGTCGTCGCGCCCACGCACGCGTACCCTCCCGCTCCGCCGCCGATGAAGCATTCCGTAGGCGCTCGCCGCCACGAGCACCACCGCGCACACCACAAGTCCTGTCATCACCTGCACAAGCATTCACGAGACTGCAAAGATTCCCGCCTCCCCAGAGCTTTTCCTTTGCGGAATGCTTGATTCATGGACATCGACGTGAGGGGCCCCCGCTTCGGGGCCGCCGTGACGACCGTGGTTCTCGCGGTCGTGCTGATCACCGGGAGCGCCTGGCTGCTGGCCTGGCAGACGCTGGCGTTCGCGCTGGGCGCGGCGGGCGGGGTCGGGCGCTCACCGTACGGCTGGCTGTACCGCAAGGCCGTCCGGCCCCGGATCGGGCCGCCCACCGAATTCGAGCCGCCGGAGCCGCCGCGCTTCGCGCAGGCGGTGGGGCTGGTCTTCGCGGGCGTGGGGCTGGTCGGTTTCGCGCTGGGAGTGACCTGGCTGGGGCTCGTGGCGACCGCCGCCGCGCTGGCCGCCGCGTTCCTCAACGCGGCCTTCGGCTACTGCCTGGGGTGCGAGATGTACCTGGTGGTACGCAGGCTCATTACGTGATGAGTATCTCGCCACTCTCGGGCACCAGGACTGGCCACCCACTCGTTACTTGGGGCACGATCTGCGCAATGCCGTAAACCTACGGCTGCGTAACTTCCGCGCCGGGGGAACCCTGCCCAGGCAGAGAGAAGGGGTTCGACCCATCCATGGCTGAGCTTGTCTACAGTCCCGTCATCGGCCTTGCCAAAACGCTGTTCAAGGCCTGGGATCTCAAGATCGACTGCAAGGGGTCGGAGAACATCCCCCGCTCGGGTGGCGCCGTGCTGGTGAGCAACCACATCAGCTACCTGGACTTCATCTTCGACGGGCTCGCGGCGCTGCCGCAGAAGCGTCTGGTCCGCTTCATGGCCAAGGAGTCCGTCTTCCGGCACAAGATCTCCGGGCCGCTGATGCGCGGCATGAAGCACATCCCGGTGGACCGCAAGCAGGGCGAGACGGCGTACGCCCACGCGCTGCAGTCGCTGCGCTCCGGCGAGATCGTCGGCGTCTTCCCCGAGGCCACCATCTCGCAGTCCTTCACCCTGAAGAGCTTCAAGTCGGGTGCCGCGCGCATGGCCCAGGAGGCCGGTGTCCCGCTCATCCCGATGGCGCTGTGGGGCACGCAGCGGCTGTGGACCAAGGGCCACCCGCGCAACTTCAGGCGCAGCCACACCCCGATCACCATCCGGGTCGGCGAGCCGGTGGAGGCGCCGCAGGACCAGTACGCGGGCGCCATCACCCGGCGGCTGCGCGAGCGCGTCCAGGAGCTCCTGGAGGCCGCACAGCGCGCCTATCCCGTACGCCCCAAGGGCCCGGACGACACCTGGTGGATGCCGGCCCACCTCGGCGGTACGGCACCGACTCCCGAGCAGGTGAAGGCGGCCGAGGCCGGCTGAATCGTCACGCCGGACCGGCTCAGAGCGCGCTCGGGAGCGTCTGCCGGAGGTGCTGCCGGTCCCGGGCCGCCCGCAGTGCGCCGAGTACGGCCGGGTGGGGTTCGGCGTACAGCAGCGGGTGGTCCAGCTCGCCGGACTCCGGGTCGGGGGTGAAGGCCAGCCGCTCGCCCTCCAGGGAGAACCGGGCGTCCACACCCGGCTTGTTGCCCCGGGGGTCCTGGCGGTGCCAGGCGCCGTTGAAGCGCACGGCGACCAGGCCGTGGAGCACGTCGAACTTCTGGTAGCAGAGCGCGGTCGGGATGTCCTCGGCGCGCAGCAGGGCCGCCAGCGCGTGCGCCTTGGCATAGCAGATGCCGGTGCGCTGCTCCAGGACGTCGGAGGCGCGCCAAGTGACCCGCGGGTCACCGGAATCCTGCGAGTGCGGGATGGTGTCCCGTACGAACTCGAACGCCAGGCGTGCATAGACATACGAGTCCGCCGCACTACTGGCCAGCTCTGCGGCCGTCTTCCGCACCAGCGGGTGGTCGTGGTCGATGACCTCGTCGGCGGCCAGGTACGCGGACAGGTCGGGGTTGTGCTGGATCAGCTCCATGCCCGCAGAGCATAAGAATGCGATCACTCGACAGTCAATGACTTTTCGAGTGATCGCATACCTATGCAGTGCCGCCTAGTGCCGCGCCATCTCCTCCTTGAGCGCCGCCACGAACGCGTCCACGTCGTCCTCGCTCGTGTCGAAGGCGCACATCCAGCGCACGACGCCGGCCGCCTCGTCCCAGAAGTAGAACCGGAACTTCTTCTGCAGACGCTCGCTCACGTCGTGCGGGAGCTTGGCGAAGACGCCGTTGGCCTGCACCGGGTAGAGGATCTCCACGCCGTGCACGGCGCGCACGCCCTCGGCCAGCCGCTGGGCCATCTCGTTGGCGTGGCGGGCGTTGCGCAGCCACAGGTCCTTGGCGAGCAGCGCCTCCAACTGCACCGAGACGAAGCGCATCTTGGAGGCCAGCTGCATCGACAGCTTGCGCAGGTGCTTCATGTGGCTGACGGCGTCCTGGTTGATCACGACGACCGCCTCGCCGAAGATCGCGCCGTTCTTCGTCCCGCCCAGGGAGAGGATGTCGACGCCGACCGCGTTGGTGAACGTCCGCATCGGGACGTCGAGCGACGCGGCCGCGTTGGCTATGCGGGAGCCGTCCAGGTGCACCTTCATGCCGTGCGCGTGGGCGTGGTCGCAGATCGCCCGGATCTCGTCCGGCGTGTACAGGGTGCCGAGCTCGGTGCTCTGGGTGATCGAGACGGCCTGCGGCATGGCGCGGTGCTCGTCGTCCCAGCCGTACGCCTGCTTGTCGATCAGCTCCGGTGTGAGCTTGCCGTCGGGGGTGGGCACGGTGAGCAGCTTCAGGCCGCCCATGCGCTCCGGCGCCCCGCCCTCGTCGACGTTGATGTGGGCGCTCTCCGCGCAGATCACCGCGCCCCAGCGGTCGGTGACCGCCTGGAGCGCGACGACGTTCGCGCCGGTGCCGTTGAAGACCGGGAACGCCTCCGCCGTGGAGCCGAAGTGGCTGCGCACGAGGTTCTGGAGGTTCTCGGTGTAGTCGTCCTCGCCGTACGCGACCTGGTGCCCGCCGTTGGCCAGGGCCAGCGCGGCGAGCACCTCCGGGTGGGCCCCGGCGTAGTTGTCACTGGCGAAACCGCGGACCTCCGGGTCGTGATGGCGACGCGCGTCGGTCTTCGGGGGGTTCACGGCTTCTCGGTCAGCCACAGACGCTTTCCGTTCACTTCGGCGGCGGGCTTGCTCCAGACGCCGACGACGGCGTCGGCCAGGTCCTTGACGTCCGTGAAACCCGCGAACTTCGCGTTGGGGCGGTCGGCACGCATCGCCTCGTGCACCAACGCCTTCACCACCAGGATCGCAGCCGCCGACGTCGGCCCGTCGGCGCCTCCCGCCTTGCGGAAGAAGTCGGCCAGGGCCAGCGTCCACGCCTCGGCGGCGGCCTTGGCGGCGGCGTACGCGGCGTTCCCGGCGGTCGGATTGCTGGCGCCGGCCGCACTGATCAGGACGTACCGTCCGCGGTCGCTGCGCAGCAGTGCCTCGGAGAAGGCCAGCGAGGTGTTCTGCACCGTGCGGATGAGGAGCAGCTCCAGGAAGTCCCAGTCGTCGAGGCTGGTCTTGATGAAGGTCTCGCTGCCGCGCCAGCCGCCGACGAGGTGGACCAGGCCGTCGACGCGGCCGAACTCCTTCTCGGTGTGCTGGGCCCACTCCTTGGTGGCCTCCAGGTCCAGCAGGTCGACGGTCTCACCGGTGACGGTGGCACCGCCGGACGCGTAGCGGGCCGCGTCCACGGCCTCCGCGAGCCGCTCGGGATCGTTGTCCGCGGCGACCACGGTCGCACCCGCCTCGGCCAGCCTGAGCAGTGCCGCGCGCCCGGCAGGACCGCCTCCGCCGGCGACCGCGATCACCGCACCGCTGAGAGCTCCGTTCCCCGCCATAGTCTTCGCCTCCTGAGCAGTGTTCTGGGTACCGCGGTCGCTCACGCGGCGACCCGCTCGGCGCTCTCCGCCGTGATGCCCTTCGTGGAGGCGATCACGTTCTTCAGCTTCTTGGAGAGGACCTCATAGAACATGCTCAGCGGAAACTCGTCAGGAAGCACGTCATCGACGAGCTTTCGCGGCGGCAGCGTCAGGTCGAGGGCATCGGGGCCCTTGGCCCAGCGGGAGCCGGGGTGCGGGGCGAGGTAGGTCGAGACCAGCTCGTAGCCGGCGAACCAGTGCACGAGCTTGGGGCGGTCGATGCCGTCGCGGTAGAGCTTCTCGATCTCGGCGCACAGCTGGTTGGTGACCTGCGGGGCGCGCTGCCAGTCGATGAGCAGCTTGTTGTCGGTCCAGCGGATGACGTCGTGCTTGTGCAGGTAGGCGAAGAGCAGCTGGCCGCCGAGGCCGTCGTAGTTGCGCACGCGCTCGCCGGTGACCGGGAAGCGGAACATGCGGTCGAAGAGCACCGCGTACTGCACGTCACGGGCCTGCGGGACGCCGTCGGCCTCCAGCTTCACGGCCTCCTTGAAGGCGGTGAGGTCGCAGCGCAGCTCCTCCAGGCCGTACATCCAGAACGGCTGCCGCTGCTTGATCATGAACGGGTCGAAGGGCAGGTCGCCGTGGCTGTGGGTGCGGTCGTGGACCATGTCCCACAGCACGAAGGCCTCCTCGCAGCGCTTCTGGTCGTGGACCATCGCGGCGACGTCCTCGGGCAGCTCGATGCCCAGGATGTCCACGGCGGCGTCGGTGACCCGGCGGAAGCGGGCGGCCTCGCGGTCACAGAAGATGCCGCCCCAGGAGAATCGTTCCGGCGCCTCGCGCACGGCGATGGTCTCGGGGAAGAGGACGGCGGAGTTGGTGTCGTAACCGGCCGTGAAGTCCTCGAACGTGATGCCGCAGAACAGCGGGTTGTCGTAGCGGGTGCGCTCGAGCTCGGCCAGCCACTCGGGCCACACCATGCGCAGCACGACCGCCTCGAGGTTGCGGTCGGGGTTGCCGTTCTGCGTGTACATCGGGAAGACGACCAGGTGCTGCAGGCCGTCCGCACGGTGCGCGGCGGGCTGGAAGGCCAGCAGCGAGTCGAGGAAGTCGGGTATCTCGAAGCCGCCCTCTGCCCACCGGTACAGGTCCTTGGCCAGGGCCTCGTGGTAGTCGCTGTCGTGCGGAAGCAGCGGGGAGAGCTCCCGCACGGCCTCGACGACACGCCGCACGGCGGCCTCGGCGTCCGCGCGCTCGGGGGCGCCCTCGGCCTCGAAGTCGATCGACCCGTCCTTGGACTGCCATGGCCGGATCAGCTCCACGGCATCCTTGAGCACCGGCCACGCCGGGTGCTCGACCACCCTGGTCGCGGGAGAAACCTGTTCCCCCATAGCCGCCTGCACAAGAATTTCCGTCATGTCCCATCCTCCACGGGAGAAGCTCGCGTATCGAGACCGTACACATACGAGCTTCCTTCCAGCAAGGGAAGCCTCGGGAGATTATCCTGTGCAACCGCATGGTCACCGAAGTTTTTTCTGCCGGATGCGGTGAAGGCCGCCGTTCCGGGTATACGTGCCCCTCGCGGGGTACGAGTCTGAGGTCAATGTCCGCAGGACTCGCCCACGCCAGGGTGATCGCGCCCGGCGGCACGGGCCGGATTCCCGCCGTACGCCACGCCAATCCCCTGTGTACGAGCGGGTTCATCGCGAGACGGGGCCGTTAGGCTGCGGCTCTGCCCGTGTGGCCGTCCGCTCCGGTCCGCGCGCATGCCGAGCCGCCGTCGACGGAAGCGAGTTGAACCTTGAACTTCCTTACCATCGGTCACCGCGGAGTCATGGGTGTCGAGCCCGAGAACACCCTCCGTTCCTTCGTCGCCGCCCAGCACGCCGGGCTCGACGTGATCGAACTCGATCTGCATCTGAGCAAGGACGGCGCCCTCGTCGTCATGCACGACACGGACGTGGACCGCACGACCGACGGCACCGGCCCGATCGCCGAGAAGACCCTCGCCGAGCTGCGCGCCCTGGACGCGGGCCGCGGGGAGCACGTCCCGGTCTTCGAGGAGGTCCTGGAGGCGGTCAGGTCGCCGCTCCAGGCCGAGATCAAGGACGTGCAGGCCGCCAGGGCCCTCGCCGAGGTCATGCTCAGCCGGGACCTCGTCTCGCGGGTCGAGGTGTCCTCGTTCCACGACGAGGCGGTCGCCGAGATCGCCCGGCTGGTGCCCGGCGTACGGACCGCGCTGATCGGCAGCCGCTACGGCACCGACATCGTGGACCGCGCCGTCGAAGCAGGCGCCTCGACCGTCTGCCTCAACATCCGCCGCCTGACGCTGGAGATCGTGGAGATGGCCCGCAAGGCGGACCTGAAGATCATCGGCTGGGTGGTGAACACACAGGACCAGCTCCGTCTCGTACGGGCCCTGCAGCTGGACGGCGCGACCACCGACTACCCGGAGATCAAACGCACCGGCCGCTTCACCGCGTGAGCGGCCGCCCGAGCGTCACGCCAGCTCCTTGACCAGCAGCTCGAACTGCAGGTCGTCGCGCTGCGGGATGCCGAAGCGCTCGTCGCCGTACGGGAACGGCGTCATCCTTCCCGTACGGCGGTAGCCGCGGCGCTCGTACCAGGCGATGAGGTCCTCGCGCACGGAGATCACGGTCATGTGCATCTCGCGCACCCCCCACGTCTCGCGCGCCGCCCGCTCCGCCTCCGCGATGATCACCTTGCCGAGGCCGGTGCCCTGCAGCTGCGGGCTGACGGCGAACATCCCGAAGTAGGCGTACGCACCGCGGTGTTCGAGCTGGCAGCAGGCGATCACGACGCCGTCCCGCTCGACCGTCAGCAGCCGGCTGTCGGGCGACTTGATGACGTCGAGCACGCCCTCCGCGTCGGTGCGCTGCCCCTCCAGGATGTCCGCCTCGGTGGTCCAGCCGGTCCGGCTCGAGTCCCCGCGGTAGGCCGACTCGATCAGCGCGACCAGGACGTCCACATCGGCGTCGATGGCGTCACGGAACGTCAGTCCGGTGGCGGCGGTGTCCATGGTGCGGCTCTCCGATCTCAAGCGCGGCGCGGGCACCGAAGAGAGTAACGCCGCCAGTAGGCTCCGGATGCATGGTGCATGTTCTGAGCAGCCGGACCCTGCTCCGGCCCACCGATCCCGAGCGCTCGCGGCGGTTCTACGGCGAGCAGCTGGGGCTGGCCGTCTACCGCGAGTTCGGTACGGGACCCGAGCGCGGCACGGTGTACTTCCTCGGCGGTGGCTTCCTGGAGGTCTCCGGACGGTCGCAGGCGGGGCCCTCCCCGGCCGTGCGGCTGTGGCTGCAGGTCGTGGACGCGGCCGCGGCGCACGAGGAGCTCCTGGCCAAGGGGGTCGAGATCGTGCGCCCGCCGGTCAAGGAGCCCTGGGGGCTGGTCGAGATGTGGATCAGGGATCCGGACGGGACGCGGATCGTGCTCGTCGAGGTGCCGGAGGACCATCCGATCCGCTACCGGCCCGGCATCTGATGCTGCCAGCGGCGGTCGGTACGGGTCAGCTCCCGGAAACCGGCGCCCAGCAGTAGCCCGATCGCCGCCTCGTCGTCGGCGGATTCGTAGGCGAGGAGGCGGTCGACGCCACACAGGCGGAGCCAGTCGGCGGCCTGGGCGAGAAGGTGACGCTCCAGGTCCTCCGCGTGCGAGGCGGGGCCGACGTGCAGGTTGCCGATGTCGGCGGGGCCCGTCGCGCGGACATGACGCTCGGGACGGCCCAGCGCTGTGTCGACCTCGATGAAGCCGAGGGGGGCGCCCTCGCCGTCGCACGCCGTGAAACGGGTGCCGCACTCCCCCACCGTGCGCGTGAAGCTCGGGCCCGCCGTGGGTTCGGGCGCCGGCAGGTCGGCCACCCGCGCGATCAGGACGGCCTCCGTGTCGCCGATGTGCCGGAAGCCGGAGCGCTCGTAGAGGGCGCGCACGTGGGGCCAGTTGCGGGGCAGGCCGTAGACGGCAGGTGCCGGGAGGGCGCCGTCCGCGTATCGGGTCCGGACGCCCCAGCGGGCGAACTGGGCCAGGCACGCGGCCATCAGACCGTCCGCGGCGGCCTCGGAGTGCGGCCGGAAGGACGCCGGCGGCCAGTGGACGAACCAGTCGATCTCCCCGGCGTCCCGGTAGGTCTCGCCGACCTCCTCGCCGTCGCGGTAGCGCAGCAGGTGGGCGGCGGCCACGACGGCGCGGCGCTGCTCGGCGACGAGCGTGACGCGTTCGCCGACCCAGGGGTCGGTGATGGCCTCGCCGGGCTGCCGCTCCAGGTCGCTGAGGACGGTGTTGACCGAGACGGAGACGCCGGGCACGACGGCGCAGACGTGCGCGTTGACCAGGTCGGTGAGCTGGTCGCGGTCGTCGCGGCGGAAGGGGCGCACCGTGAACGCGGGCATGCGGGAACCTCCGGGCACGAAGGGATGGGCTGGAGGCCGCCATACGGTGCGGTACGGGGCGAGCCTACTGCGCACGCCGGCCTTGAGCGGCCGCGGACAGCAGCCTTCCTTGGGCCCGCCCCCGTCACGACAGGGCCCCTGGGACGAGCGGTGTCACCGTGACCTGGTCGATCACCGGGGCGTACGCCGAGCGCTGTCCGTACGCGTTACGGCTCCTGCCGTCGAAGTCGGGGAGTTCGTCGGCGGTGAAGGTGATCGTGTTGGTGCCCTGGTTCAGGGTGACGGGGACGGAGAGGTTCCAGAAGTTGTTGAAGTGGAAGGTGGTGGGGAACAGGGCGCGGTGCGGGGCGGCTTCGTTGACGGAGATGTCCGCGTGGCGGCAGACCGGGTCGGGGTTGTAGTGGGTGGCGGGCGCCTGCTCGCCGTTGGAGTAGCGGATCGTGAGCGCGTGGCGTCCGGCGCGCCGGACGGTCACCGTCAGGGTGAGCGCATTGCCGGGACCGGCTCCGACGCCGTCGACCGCCTTGCCGCCCGTGGCGTACGAGTAGCCCGTCACGCGCGCGGTGCCGGTCAGGGTGCCTTCCTCGGCGGCGGCGACGGACGTGGGCAGCAGTCCGCGGGACGGGGCGACGCACAGCCGGCCCACGACGAGACGTTCCGAAGTCCCGGTCACCGTCACCTTGTTGATGCCCCCGGCCAGGAACAGCGGGACGGCGTCCCGTCGCACGCGCCCGAGCTCCTCGCCGTTGACCGTGAGCAGGCCCTCGCCGGGCCCGAGCAGGTCGACGGTGACCGTCGCCTCGTCGTCGTCCGCGGCGTGCACCCAGAAGGTGACGGTGCCCCCGCGAGGGACGACGGCGGCACCGGGGCCGGAGGCGCCCGGCTGGGCGTACGTGGGCCGGGCGCCCGCGCCGAGCTCCGCGTACTCGGCCTCGTACACGTCCTCGCGCTCCTCACGCTCCTCGCGTGGGATCAGGTCCAGCTTGTCGACGACCGCGTCTCCCCTGGTCGCGCCGAGGTCGGGATCCTGTGCGGCGAGGGTGATGCGGTGCGGGCCCGCGGTCAAGCGGGCCTCGGTGCCGGTGTGGCCCCAGACCGCCCACTTGTAGCCGAGCGGCAGTCGCAGCTCGCGCGGGTCCTCGCCGTCGATGCGCAGGAAGACGTTGGTGGGGCCGTTCTCGCGTACCAGGTCGGCCAGGTTGTGGGAGTTCGCGAACACCCGGATGTCGTACGTCCCGTCCCGCGGGGCCTCGACGTCGAAGGCGAGCACGCCGTCGGAGCCGGTGCGCAGGCCGCCGATGTGATGGCGGCCGGAGGTCGCGAACTTGTCGACGGCGGAAGGGGAACCCTCGGGGCCGTTCTTCGTGCGGCCGCCGCCGCTGTAGACGGCGTCCTCGGCCAAGTATGTACGCCGACGGGCGGCCGGGGGCGGCAGGAGCGTGACGCCGTTGCCTCCGGGCGCGACGGTCAGGAGGTAGGCGGACATCTCGTCGAGATCGCTCACGGGCAGCGCCACCCGGCCTTCCGTAACGGGCAGTTCGGTGTCGAGCAAACGCAACGGCCGCTCACACGCGCCGACCTGGCCGCTCCAGGGGATCTCCTCGAGCCTCAGGTGGACGGTGCCGCCGAACACGTCCGCGTCGACACCCGTGAACACGAGGTCCGCGGCGCCGCTCGCGCCGCCGAACAGCAGCCGGGCCTGCCTCTTGTGCCGGTCGAGCGTGGCGACGCCCTGAAGCGTGTACTGCACGTTGGGCTGCGGCGGGGTGACACGGACCGTGTCGCCGCTCATCCGGCCGTAGGCGTTGAACAGCCACCACTGGCCGTTGCCCTTGTTGGCCTCCACCGCCGAGTCGTTGAGGTTTCCGGCGATGTTCCAGTACGCCATGTCGGCGTCGACCTTGGACTCCTCGACGGCGGCGATCCACTGGATCATCTGCCCGGGCACGGACAGGTGGTAGTTGTGCGCGTACTCGTTGAGATTGACGGGCAGCGGCCCGATGCCCAACTCCCGCTCCAGCTCACGGTACTTGGCGACGTTTGTGCGCACCTCGTCGGGTGCGGACAGTTCGTGCCAGGTGATCACGTCGGGGAGCACGCCGTGGTCGCGCGCGAACTCCAGGAAACCGCGCACCTCGGGGTAGAGGACGCAGGTGTTGGGGCCGGCGATGCGCGCCTCGGGGTCGAGGCCCTTGATCAGGTGGTACGTCTCCTGCCAGGCCGCGAAGAAGTGGCGCGGGTCGGTACGCCAGCAGACGCCGTCGTAGCTCCACTCCCCCTCGCCGAACATGTTGCCCTCGGGCTCGTTGAACGGCACATACACGACATGGGACTTGAGGGTCCCCAGCGTCTGCGTCTGTGCGACGTGGCGGCGGACGGCCGCCAGGTAGGCGCCGAGCCGTTCCTCGCCGGTGGCGCCCGGCCACTCGTAGGGGAAGCCGCGATGGATGTCGCTGAGGTAGACGTAGACGTCCCGGCCGCCCGCCGCGACGAAGGGCGGCAGGATCTCCAAGGCGTCGGCGCCGGGATGCTGGATGCCGTCCTGGGCCTTGGTGCTGACCGTGCGGACGTACATGCCCTCGACGACGGTGCGGCTGGGCACGCCGTCGCCGTACAGGCCGTAGAGCGTGCCGCTCGCGCCGCCGTGGAAGGGGCCCGTGTCGGCGTCCAGGTCGACCGTCAGCGTCCGAGGTGTCACGGCATCCCCTTGTCGTTCGACATGTCGTACGCCAGTCGGCGAACCGAACCGGCTTGGCCGAACGTAGGGAGTGGACGTCGATCACGTCAACGGTCCGCCACCTCCGAGAAGTGCGGAGGCGGCGGCTGTTCAGGCCCGCAGCGCGCCGGGGCGCCCCTCGAGCCTGCCCAGCAACTCGCCGAGGAGTCCGGCCAGTTCGCCCTGTCCCTGCCCGTCGAGGACGGCCAGTACGGCCGTCTCGTAGGACAGTTGCTCGGGGAGGATGCCGTCGACGAGGTCGCGGCCGGCGTCCGTGAGGCGGACGTGGGCCACGCGGCGGTCACGGGTGTCGCCGCGGCGCTCCACCAGGCCGCGCTCGGTCAGCTGCTTCAGGCGCTTGGTGACGGCGGCGCCCGAGGAGAAGGTCTCGCGGGCCAGTTCGCCCGGGGTCAGCTCGTGGCCGGTGCGGCGCAGCGCGCCCAGCAGGTCGAACTCGGGACGGCTGAGGCCGGCCCGGCGCAGCGGCGCGTCCTCGGCCTGCTGGAGGAGTGCGGCGCAGCGGTTGATGCGGCCGATGATCTCCATGGGGCCCGTGTCGAGGTCGGGGTGGACGGCCTGCCACTGCCGCACGACCGCGGAGACGGTGTCCTCGCCCCTGCTCGCCCCCGCCTTCCGTCCGTTCGGTGCCGTCATGGCCGTGCGCCCTCCGCTTCGCCGCTCAGGCGCAGCCCCTGGTGCCGCACCGTAGCCGCGAGCGTACGGTGTCCGGCCTGCTCGGCGCGCACGACCCGCTCCTGGGGCAGGGCACGCTGCCACCACTCGCCGGAGGCGGCGTCGACGGTGGCGCGCAGCTCGGCCAGGGCCGCGGCGAGCGCCCGGCGGGCGGACTCCACGGCAGTGGGCGCGGGGGCGGCCTCGGCCAGGAGCCGCGCGGTGTGCTCGCGGGCGCGTTCGGCCGCGCTCAGCGCGTGCTCGACACGGTCGCCGGAGCGCCGGTTGGTGACGGCGACCGCGGCGAGGAAGCCGACCAGGGCGCCGACGACGGTGTCGACGACCCGCTCGGTGATCAGGAGTCCGGGCTCCTGGAATCCGGTGAACTCGGTGATGAGCAGCGCCATCGGGGTCACGCAGACGGTGCCGAGCCAGTAGTTGCGGCCGATCAGCGCCTCGGCGCCGAAGTTGAAGGCGAGACAGCACAGCACGAGGGCGGCCGGGCCGAGGTGGGCGAGCGGGACGACGGCGGCGAAGAGGAGGACGCCGAGGAGGTTGCCGACGACGCGCTGGACGCCCCGGGTCCAGGTGAGGGCGAGGTTGGCCTGGTAGAGGGAGGCCGCGGTGACCAGCGCCCAGTAGGGGCGGCCGACGCCGAGGGCGAGGGAGGCGTAGCCGGCGAGGGCGCAGCCCAGGGCGGTGCGGACGGCGATCGGGGCGAGCGGGCCGAGCCGCGCCCACAACGGGCGGGCCGGGGCGGCGAGTTCGGCCTGCACGCCGAGGAGTTCCCCGGCTGCCGCCGGGTCATGGACCTGCGGGACGGGGCCGGTACCGGTCAACTCGCGCGCCCAGGTACGCAGTTGCTCCGCATCGGTGTCGGCGGGGGCGGCGAGGGCGACCTCGGCACGGACGACGAGGCGTTCGAGGCCGCGCCGGGTGCGGGTGTCGCCGGCCGCCAGGAGCGACTGCCAGGCGGCCTGTACGGCGGCCGCCGCCACGGCACGCGCGCGGGCGTGACCGTCCGCGGTGCCGCGCGTGGCGGCGTGGGCGGCCGCGGCCTTCAGGGCTCCCGCGGTGGCCCGGCGCTCGGGGCCGTGCGGGCGCAGCAGCCCGGGCGCCATGCCGACGAGCCAGGACCACGCGCCCGCGGCAACGGCCAGCGCGAGGTGGCCGGGGACCTGGCCGAGCGTCTGCGGGGCGAAGAGGGAGGCGGAGGTGATGAAGGTCAGGACCACGTTGCCGGGCGGCCCGACGCGGCTCGCGTCGCACAGCGCCTTCTGCAGTGCGGCCAGCAGGGCGCCGACCGTGACGAGCACGACGGCGCTGGACGTGAGCGAGGCGGCGACCAGGGAGACCGCGAGGCCGCCGACCATGCCGAGCACCACCCAGGCCAGGACGCGGGCCCGGGCGGCGTAGGGGCGGTTGTGGGCGTACAGCGCGCACAGCGACCCGGCCATGGTGTACATCGCCAGGTCGAGGCGCCCGAGGGCCAACAGGAGCAGGTTGGGCGGGGCGACCGAGGCGACCACGCTCAGCGCGGGCTTGAACCAGATGTCCGCGGGCCTGCCGAGGCCCAGGACGCCGGCGAGGGGGAGGCGGCGGGTGCGCGGGGCGGGGGCGGAGGTCGCTGGGGTCATGTGACATAACATTAGCAGGTGTTTTACTCGTAAACGAATTCGACGACCGATCTCTCCTCACCGCTCACCTGCTGTGCTCCCTCGAATGCTCCCCGTGTACACCCTTGCGCTTGCGTGCGCGCCGCATGGCGTGGGCAGCCACGGACTGTCGACACCGTCGAGCGGGGAGGTACGCGTGCACGGACCGGCTTCGCCCGGCTGGCTGCTGGTCGCCTTGTGTGCGGCGACCGGGGCCTACTGCCTCTTGCGGATGAGCAGCACGGTCGAGGAGCAGCGACGGTCCGCGGGCGGCGAGGCGCTGATGGGCTTCGGCATGGCCGCGATGGCCGTGCCGGCCGCGGTGTTCAGCCCGCCGGCCTGGACCTGGCCGCTCTACGCGGCCGTCTTCGGCGCCGCCGCGCTGCGCGCCCTGTGGTCGGCGCGGTCGAGCCCGCACCATCTGCACCATCTGGTGGGCGCCTCGGCCATGGTCTACATGGCTGTCGTGATGGCCCTGTCCCCCGACCACCACGCGGGTCACGGCACGACGTCCGGGGTGCCCCTGCTGACCGGGGCGCTCCTGCTCTACTTCACGGGATACGTGCTGCTGTCGGGCGTGCGGCTCGTGCCGGTGGCGGCGGGCGGCGGGGCCGTGGGGTGGGGCGACCGTCCGGAGCTGGCCAAGGCGTGCCGGCTGTCGATGGGGATCGCGATGGTGGCGATGCTGATCACGCTCTGATCCGGCGCGCCCCTTCGTGCGAGGTCGCGCGAGGTCGTACGAAGGCATACGAGGTCGTACGAGGTCGCATGAGCTCGTGCGAGGTCGTACGAGCCGAGCCGAGGCGCCCGTTCGGGCAACCGTTGATTGCGTCACTTTGCGCGACAGACCGTATGCCGGGCCCGCGTCCGCTTCTAGGGTGATCGTCATGATGGTCCCCGCGGCACTGCTGCTGCTCGGCGCGCTGACCGCCGTCGTGGCCCCCCGGCTGCTCGCCCGGGCGGACTGGCAGGACCGTGAACCGGTGGTCGCGCTGTGGGTGTGGCAGTGCGTGGTGGCCGCCGTCCTGCTGTGCTGCGCGCTGTCGATGACCCTCAGCGCCGCGACCGCCTGGCAGGCGGTGCGCGGCCATGTGTTCGCCGGAGCGCCGCACGGGGTCGTGGACGCCTACGCGCTCGGCGCCACCGGCCCCTGGGCCGCGGCGACCGCGGTGACGCTCGCGTCCGCCGGCCTGTGGAGCGGAACCATGCTGGTGAGAGAGGTCCTGCGAGCGCGTGCCCGCCGCCGGCGGCGGGCGGATGAACTCCAGCTCCGTGCCCCGCTGTTGCCCGGCGAGGAGCCGGCGGGCGGCCGGCTGGTCGTGCTGGAGGGCGAACGGCCCGACGCCTGGTGGCTGCCGGGAGCCGCACCCCAGCTCGTCGTCACCACCGCCGCGTTGCGCCGGCTGAAGGGCCGGCAGCTGGACGCCGTCCTCGCCCACGAGCAGGGGCACGCTCGGGCCCGGCACGACTGGCTGCTGCACTGCTCCGACGCGCTGGCGGGCGGGTTCCCGCAGGTACCGGTGTTCGCGGCGTTCCGCGCCGAGATGCACCGCCTGGTCGAGCTCGCCGCCGACGACGTGGCCTCCCGCCGCCACGGCCGTCTCACGACCGCGCTCGCGCTCGTCGAGCTCAACGAGGACCGGGGCGTGTTCGGCCCCTCGCCAGGCCCGCGGGCGCACGTTCCGCAGCGGGTGCACCGGCTGCTCGGCGCGCCCGACCGGCTGCCGGCGCTCCGGCGCCTGGGGCTGACGGCGACCGCCGCGCTGGTGCCCGTGGTACCGGTGCTGGTGGCGTTCGTACCAGGGCTACGGGCGCTGGGATAGGCGCGGCCCGTCCGGGTACTGGTTTCGCATCTCACCGGACGGCGAGGACCACCTTATGCACCATTCGCCCGTCGAATCCCCCGAACGCGCGCCGGCTCCTTCCGTCGCAGGCCGTGCCGCAGCCGTCCTCGCCGTGTGCTCGGTGCTGCTGCTCGTCCTGGTCGCGATCCGCTGGCATCCGCTGATCGGCGTCGACGGCGACATCTCGCGCACCACGCACCACTGGGCCGTCCACGAGACCGGCCTCACCCACACGTTCCGCATCCTCACGGACTGGGTCTGGGATCCGTTGACGATGCGTCTGGTGGTTGCGGCCGCCGTGGTGTGGCTGGTGTGGCGGCGCTCGGCGTGGTGGACGGCGCTGTGGCTGGCAGCGGCCGTCATCGTGGGCGCCCTGCTGCAACAGGGCCTCAAGGCCGCGGTCGACCGCCCGCGCCCGGTCTGGCGCGACCCCGTCGACTCGGCCCATTACGCGTCCTTCCCTTCGGGCCACGCGATGACCGCCACGATCGTCTGCGGCCTGCTGCTCTGGCTCCTGCACCGCTACGGCCCCGGCCGCGCCCTGTGGCGTACGGCGCTGGCGGTGGGGCTCGTCTCCGTCCTCGGGGTGGGCCTCACGCGCGTGTGGCTGGGCGTGCACTGGTCCTCCGACGTGCTGGGCGGCTGGCTGCTGGGAGCGACGGTCGTGGCGCTGGCGGTGGCGGTCCACCGCCGCCAGCAGCCGTGACTCCGGCCTCTCCTGGCCCGCGATCTTCCTGGGCACTCGACCGCACCCGTAAGATCCACACATGATGATGGCTGTCCTGTTCGACTTCTCCGGCACCCTGTTCCGCATCGAGTCCACCGAGTCCTGGCTGCGCGCGGTGCTCGACGAGGCCGAGATCGCGCTGCCCGAGGCCGAGTTGAGCCAGGCGGCCAAGGCGCTCCACGTGGCGGGGGCACTGCCCGGCGGGGCGCCTCCGGCGCAACTGCCCGACAGCCTCGCCGAGATGTGGCCGATCCGGGACCGGAGCGCCGAGCTGCATCGGGCCGCGTACACCGGCCTCTCCCGCCAAGTGCCGCTGCCCGAGCCGGCGTTGCACGACGCGCTGTACGACCGGCACATGACGCCGGCGGCGTGGGCGCCGTATCCCGACGCCGCCGAGGTGCTGTACGGGCTGTGCGAGCGCGGGATCGGCATCGGCGTGGTCAGCAACATCGGCTGGGACCTGCGCCCCATCTTCCGCGAGCACAACCTCGACCGGTTCGTGGACACGTACGTCCTGTCGTACGAACACGGCATCCAGAAGCCCGACCCCCGGCTGTTCGCGGTGGCCTGCGAGGCGCTCAAGGTCGAGCCGAAGGACGTGCTGATGATCGGGGACGACCGGCGGGCCGACGGCGGCGCCGCGGCCCTCGGGTGCCGGGTGCACATGGTGGACCACCTGCCGGCGAGCGAACGGCCGGACGCGCTGCGGGCCGTGCTGGACCTGGTGGACTGAGCGGCGACGGAGCCGGCGGACGGGGCGGTACGGGCTCGGGACCGCCCGTCTGCCGCCGCCGCCCGCTCACTCCAGGTAGCCCTCCACCTGCGACGACGGACGCGCCGCCGCCTCGTCGGGGTTCCCCCCGTACTCCGTCTTCGCACGCCGCTGGCGCAGGAGATCCCAGCACTGGTCGAGCTCGCGCTCCAGGTCGCCGAGGCGCTGACGTTCGGTCGTGCTGTCGATCTCGCCGGCCGAGAGGGACGTACGCAGCTTGCGCTCGTTCTCGACCATCTCCGTGATCCTGGCCAGGATCTGCTGGTCCTGTTCCATCTCCGCAGGCCTCCTCCGCTCGGCATTCGTGCCCACTTTAGGGACGGGCGGGCCGTTGTGCGACGGGAGTGCGGAGGTCCGGACACGATCCGGGAAGTAGCCTGAGGACACTTTATGGGCGATGTGACCGCCCGCCTGAGGCGATCCCCCGCGTCGCCCCAGACGGACGGCAGCCCTGACCAGCCCCTACGGAGCACCGATCGTGGACGCTGCTGAGTATAGTTGGCTGGCAGCCAGTCAACGCAGGAGTCAAGCATGTCCCCGCGCAGCGCGTCGGTCAATGAAGAGTTGCGGCGGCGTTCCCGCGAGCGGCTTCTGCAGGCGGCCGTCGAACTGGTCGGTGAGCGTGGGTACGAGGCGACGACGCTCGCCGACATCGCCGACAGAGCCGGCTCGGCGCGCGGTCTGGTCTCGTACTACTTCCCGGGAAAGCGCCAGCTCGTGCAGTCCGCGGTGCACCGGCTGATGCACCGCACGCTGGAGGAGGCGGTGGAGCGGGAGCCGCGCAGCGAGGACGGCCGGGAGCGGATGGCGCGGGCGATCGACGCGATCCTGGGTCTGGGCCGGGACCGGCCCGTGCTGATGCGCCAGCACATGGCGGGGCTGCTCCAGGCGGAGGGCTTCGTGCAGTGCCCGGAGCAGCAGCGCCTGGCCGAACTGCTGCGGGACGCGGTCGCCCGGCACGGGTCGCAGGACGTCGACGGGGACTACCCCATGATGCGGTCCCTGCTGATGGGCGCCGTCTACGCGATGGTGCTGCCGAACGTCCCGATGTCGCTCACGACGCTGCGGGCCGAGCTGTTCAAGCGCTACCGGCTGGACTGGGAGATGGGCACACCGCCGGGCAGCGGCGCTGCGGCCGCCGCGGGGAGCGGCGACTCGGACCTGTCACGGTTCTTCGCGACCGGCGAGGAGCCGGGCGATCGGCCGGACCTGCCGGAGCCGTCCAACTCCGCTGATCGATCTGGGCAGTTGTAGGCGTCCGTCACTAAGAGGCGGACCGACGTCGCACATGACGGGGTGTCAGGAACCCGGAGTCGCGCGCCTGTGAGATCAGCCGTAGCGACCTGCGACGGCTGTGCCCGGTCGCGCACATCACCGCGAGAACGGGGTCGGCGCCCTGTTGCTGCGCGGTGCGGTACTCCTGAGCGATGCGGCGCCGGCCCTCGATGCCCGGGGGCCAGACGGGGCGGCCCCGGCGGGAGCTCGCGGACGTGAGGTGCTCCGCGGCCGGACCGGGTCCGGGGACGCAGGCCAGGAAGAGCGGTTCCTCGAGCCAGTCGCCGAGTTCCGCGAGGTCGTCCAGGGACAGGGGCGGCTGGGCCCGGACCTCTTCCAGCGAGACGGCCCCGTCGCCGACCACGGCGAGCACGTCGATGCGGGCACCGTCGCCGAAGCCCAGCCGGACGGTGTACCACGTCGTGGTGCGCTCGTCCTCCCGCACTTCCCACGCGGGCCATACGGACACGGTGCCATCCGTCGGACAACGATCAGAAAGATTAAGAAAGGATGCTTCTAGCACACGCGGTACGTAACCACCTGATCACATACCGCAAGGGTGGACACGCACGTTCATACCGTGCCTGCACCCTGTCAGCGGAGCAGCGGCGGTGCGATGCTGGAGACGTCAGCGATCTCCTCTCGTAAGGAGTTCCGCCTTGTTGCGTGTCGCCGTCGTCGGCGCCGGGCCGAGCGGGGTCTACACCGCGCAGAATCTCGTCCAGCTCGACTCCGACGTGCGCGTCGACGTGATCGACCGGCTGCCGTGCCCCTACGGCCTGGTGCGCTACGGCGTCGCACCCGACCACGAGAAGATCAAGTCACTGCAGAACAACCTGCGTACGGTCCTGGAGCACGAGCGGGTGCGCTTCCTCGGCGCGGTGCGGGTGGGCCGCGGCGGGCTGCCCGCGGCGAGGCTGAAGAAGCTGTACCACGCGGTCGTGTACTGCGTGGGTGCCGCCACCGACCGCCATCTCGGCATTCCCGGCGAGGATCTGCGGGGCAGTTGGTCGGCGACGCAGTTCGTGTCCTGGTACAGCGCCCATCCGGACGCCGCGGACGACGGTTTCCTGCGTGACGTACGGTCGGCCGTGGTGATCGGCGTGGGGAACGTCGCGGTGGACGTCACCCGGATGCTGGCCCGGGGTCCGGCGGAACTGAGCCCGACCGACATGCCGCAGGCGGCGCTTCGCGCGCTGGCCGCGAGCCGGGTGGGCGACATCCACATGGTGGGCCGGCGTGGACCGTCCCAGGCCCGCTTCACCACCAAGGAGCTGCGCGAGCTGGGTGGCCTCCCGGGTGCCGGACTCCTCGTGGATCCCGAGGAGTTGGCGCTCGATCCCGGGTGCGCGGATCTCTCCGCGCTGCCGGCGGCGCAGCGGCGCAACGTGGAGGTGCTGAGCGGCTGGGCCCAGGTGCCGCCCGAGGACGCCCCGCGCCGTATCCGGCTGCGCTTCTTCCTTCGCCCGGTCGAACTGCTCGCCGACGGGGGTACTTCCCGCTCGGACGGAGCCGGGAGTCGGGAAGGGCGCGTGGGCGCCGTGCGCTTCGAGCGGACGGAGCCCGACGGGCGGGGCGGTGTTCGGGGCACGGGCCGATTCGAGGACGTCGAGGCGCAGTTGGTGCTTCGGTCGGTGGGGTATCGCGGAGTTCCGCTGGAGGGGCTGCCGTTCGACGCGTCGAGCGGCACCGTGCCGCACGTCGCGGGGCGCGTCGTACGGGCGGGCGCGGTCGCGCCGGGCGAGTACGTGGCGGGCTGGATCAAGCGCGGCCCGACGGGCGTGATCGGCACCAACCGTCCGTGCGCCAAGGAGACGGTGCTGTCGCTGCTGGACGACGCCTCCGCACTCGCACGCCAGCGGCCGCCGACGGATCCGGTCGCGGCGCTGCGCGCGGAGGGTGCCGAGCCCGTCGAGTGGTCGGGATGGCAGGCGATCGAGCGGGCCGAGGCCGCCCTCGGGGCGTCGCTGGGCCGCGGTGTCGTCAAGCTGGCGGACTGGGAGTCGCTGCTGGCGGCGGCGCGGACGGCGAGTGCACCGCAGGCGCCGTAGGGGAGTCGGAGACCGGTAGGTGGGCAGGACACACATCGGCAACAGTCCGGACATCAACAAACTGTTCAAGGCCCCTACGGTCTCGTGCTGTCCGGACGTCCCCGTTCGGATGCCCCTCCCCCGTCGCTCTGGAGTGCCCATGACCACCACCGCCCCCGTCCATCCGGTGGACGAGGTCCCACCCGTACGGCAGTTGGCCGCCTTCGGTCTGCAGCACGTGCTCGCGATGTACGCGGGCGCGGTGGCGGTGCCGCTGATCGTGGGCGGCGCCATGAAGCTGTCGCCTGCGGACCTGGCGTATCTGATCACCGCCGACCTGCTGGTGTGCGGGATCGCGACGCTCATCCAGTGCGTGGGCTTCTGGCGGTTCGGCGTACGGCTGCCCATCATGCAGGGCTGCACGTTCGCGGCGGTGTCGCCGATGGTGCTCATCGGCACGACCGGTGGCGGACTGCCCGCGATCTACGGCTCGGTGATCGTCGCGGGGCTCGCGATCATGCTGCTCGCGCCGGTCTTCGGCAAGCTGCTGCGCTTCTTCCCGCCGCTGGTCACCGGCACGGTCATCCTGATCATCGGCTTCTCGCTGCTGCCGGTCGCGGGCAACTGGGCTGCGGGCGGGGCCGGTTCGAAGGACTTCGGCGAGCCGAGGAATCTGGCGCTGGCCGCCTTCGTGCTGGTGCTGGTGGTGGGCGTGCAGCGGTTCGCGCCGGCGTTCCTGAGCCGTATCGCCGTGCTGATCGGCATCGCGGTCGGACTTGCGGTGGCGGTCCCCTTCGGGTTCACGGACTTCGGCGGGGTCGGCGACGCCGGCTGGCTGGGCATCAGCACGCCCTTCCACTTCGGCACGCCCACCTTCCACGTCTCGGCGATCGTCTCGATGCTGGTCGTGGCGCTGGTGACGATGACCGAGACGACCGGTGACCTGATCGCCGTCGGCGAGATGACCGGGCGCAAGGTCGAGCCGCGCCCGCTCGCGGACGGCCTGCGCGCGGACGGCCTGTCGACCGTTCTGGGCGGCGTCTTCAACACCTTCCCGTACACGGCGTACGCACAGAACGTCGGCCTCGTCGGCATGACCCGGGTGCGCAGCCGCTGGGTCGTGGCCACCGCGGGCGGCATCCTCGTGCTGCTCGGGCTGCTGCCCAAGCTGGGGGCCGTGGTCGCGGCGATCCCGGCGCCCGTGCTGGGCGGTGCGGGTCTGGTGATGTTCGGGACGGTGGCCGCGAGCGGCCTCAGAACCCTGGCGCAGGTGGACTTCAAGGACAACCACAACCTCACGGTCGTGGCGGTGTCGGTGGCCGTGGGCATGCTTCCGGTCGGGGTGCCGACCGTCTACGCGAAGTTCCCCGACTGGTTCCAGACGGTGATGAACAGCGGCATCAGCGCGGGCTGCCTGACGGCGATCGTGCTGAACCTGCTCTTCAACCACCTTCCCTCGAAGGCGACTTCAGCCGCCGAGACGGACGGCCTGCCGGGTGGCGGCGGAGAGCAGGGCGTCGAGGAGCCCCGGGAAGAGGTCGTCTAGGTCGTCCCGGCGCAGGCCGTTCATCTTGGCCGTGCCCCGGTAGCACTGCCGGATCACCCCCGCCTCGCGCAGCACCCGGAAGTGGTGCGTGGTCGTGGACTTGGTCACCGGCAGGGCGAACTGCGAACACGTGAGCTCGTCGCGGTCGGCGGCGAGCTCACGCACGATCTGCAGCCGCATCGGGTCGGAGAGCGCGTGCAGCACGGACTCGAGGCGGATGTCCGCGCTCGCGGGGTGCGGCAGGTCGCGGCTGCTGGTGGCGGGGGCGGTACTCACGGAGCCATTGTACGAGAGACGTCGTAGTTTGACATCTCACGTACTACGATGGCTATCGTACGAAGCGTCCTGCGGTCCCGCGAGAACGGAGCAGCTCCTCATGAGCGCCCTCTTCCAGCCCTTCACCCTGCGTGGCGTGACCATTCCGAACCGGGTCTGGATGGCCCCGATGTGCCAGTACTCGGCCGAGCCCGAGGGGCCCGCGACCGGCACTCCGAACGACTGGCACTTCACGCACCTCGCGGCGCGCGCGGCCGGCGGCACGGGCCTGATCCTCACCGAGGCCACGGCCGTCTCGCCCGAGGGCCGGATCTCGCCGTACGACCTGGGCATCTGGAACGACACGCAGGTCGAGGCCTTCCGCCGGATCACCCGCTTCCTCGTCTCCCAGGGCACGGTGCCCGGCATCCAGCTGGCACACGCCGGCCGCAAGGCCTCGACCGACCGCACCTGGACGGGCGGAGGGCCGCTGGGGCCGGACGACCGCGGGTGGCAGCCGCTCGCACCGAGCGCGCTCGCCTTCGACGAGCGGCACGTGGTGCCGACCGAGCTGACGGCCGATCAGATCCAGCAGATCGTCGGGCAGTTCGCGGACGCCGCCCGCCGCGCGCTCGCGGCAGGCTTCGAGGTCGCCGAGATCCACGGCGCCCACGGCTACCTGATCAACGAGTTCCTTTCCCCGCACTCCAACCACCGCACCGACGCCTACGGCGGCCCGTACGAGAATCGCACCCGTTTCGCGCTCGAAGTCGTGGACGCCGTACGGGAGGTGTGGCCGGACGACAAGCCGCTGTTCTTCCGTATCTCGGCGACCGACTGGCTGGAGGAGAACGGCTGGACGGCCGAGGACACGGTCCGCTTCGCCGCCGACCTCCAGGCGCACGGCATCGACCTGCTCGACGTCTCCACCGGCGGCAACGCCTCCGGCGTCCGCATCCCGACCGGTCCGGGCTACCAGGTGCCGTTCGCGGCGCGGGTCAAGGCCGGGACGTCCCTGCCGGTCGCCGCCGTGGGCATGATCACCGAGGCCGAGCAGGCCGAGAAGACCCTGGCCAACGGCGACGCGGACGCGGTGCTGCTCGGCCGTGAGCTGCTGCGCGACCCGTCGTGGGCCCGGCACGCGGCCCGCGAACTCGGCGCGGACGTGCACGTCCCGGACCAGTACCACCGCTCGGTCTAGCCCTACTGTCCCGCGAGCCGCTGCACCGTCCCCTCCAGCCGGGGCAGCGCCCGCTGCCCCCACACGGCGAGCGCGATCGCCGCGGCCACGCCCGTCCAGGCGACCGGGCCCAGCGGGGTGCAGCCGAACAGGTGGCTGGCACCCGGTGTCTGGACCAGGGCGACGAGGGCGACCGCGGAGCCGATCGAGGTGGCCCGGACCAGTGGGCTGTCGCGGCGGTCGAGGAGGGTCTGGGCGAGCTGGGTGCCGACCACCCCGCACAGCGCCATGGTGCCGGAGCGGCGGGCGGTGCCCGGGGTGAAGCGGCCGAACAGCCAGGCCGCGACGGCACCCAGAGTGGTCGTCAGGGCGCGATGACGGATCTGCGTGATGAGAGATCCGCCGAGCACGTCCAGCGTGTCCTCGGGCAGTCCGGCGGCCGCCCGGGCCGCCTCCTCGTCCGGTGTGACGGCCACCGCCATCGCCGGAAACAGGTCCGTGAACAGGTTGACCAGCATCATCTGGCGGGTGGTCAGCGGCGCCGCGCCCGACAGCAGCGTGCCCAGGATGCCGAAGCCCACCTCGCCCGCGTTCCCGCCGATCAGGATCGCGACGGCGTCGGCGACGCTGTGCCACAGCGCGCGGCCCTCATACACGGCCTCGATCAGGACCGAGAGATCGTCGCCGGTCAGCACGAGGTCGGCGGCGTTGCGGGCGGCCGCCGAACCGCGGGCGCTGACGCCGACGCCGACGTCGGCGGCCCGGATCGCGGCAGCGTCGTTGGCGCCGTCGCCGACCATGGCGACCACCCGGCCCGCGTCCCGCAGCGCCTCGATCACCTGGAGTTTCTGCTCGGGCGCGACCCGGGCCACCACGCCCACGTCCTGGAGCATCCTGATCCTGGCCGGGCGGTCCGCGGCCGTCAGCTCGTCGCCGGTGACCACCGCGCGGTCGGCGGGCCAGCCGAGGTCGGCGGCGATGGCGCGGGCGGTCTGCGGATGGTCGCCGGTGAGCATGACCGGCCGTACCCCCGCCTCCGCCAGGCCGCGCACCAGGGCCGTCGAGGTCTCGCGGGGCGCGTCCGCGAGCGCCACCAGACCTGCGAACTCCAGCTCGTGGAGCGGCTGGTCGAGTACGTCGGTTTCCAACTCGCCTTCCATCAGGTGCCGTTCGGCCACGGCCAGGACCCGCAGACCGTCGCGGGCGAGGTCGTGCGCCACCTGGGAGGCGGCGGACGACCGGGCGGCGCAGGCGGGCAGGACGACCTCCGGGGCGCCCTTGACCACGAGTACGCGGACACCGTCCTCGGTCCGGCCGACAGCGGCGGCGTAGCCGCGGCCCGCCTCGAACGGCTGCCCTTCGAGCTGGGTCCAGCCGGGGTCCGGGCCGGCCGCGTCGAGCACGGCCTCGTCGGTGGCGTGCACCGGCCGGTCGGAGCCGCCGTTGAGGTGCGGGCAGGCGCGGGCCGCTACCTGCAGCGTGCGGGCTCCGGCCGGGTCGTCCTTCGCGTGAACCGCGCCGCCGTCGTCGCAGACCCGCGCCAGGCGCAGCCGGTTCTCGGTGAGGGTGCCGGTCTTGTCGAAGCAGATGATGTCCATACGGCCCAGGGCCTCGAGCGTGCGAGGGGTGCGCACCAGGACGCCGCGCCGGCTCAGCCGCCGCGACGCCGCCAGCTGGGCCACGGTGGCCACCAGCGGCAGCCCCTCAGGCACGGCCGCCACGGCGACGGCCACTCCCCCGCTGACGGAACGCCGGATGGGGGTGCCCCGCAGCAGCGACAGCCCGGTCACCACTGCGCCGCCCGCCATCGTCAACGGCAGCGCCTTGCGCATGAGTTCCTGCAGCCGGCCCTGCACGCCGGCGGCCGGGGGTGTCCGCGCGGCGAGGTGGACGGCGCGGGCTGCCTCGGTGCGCTCGCCGATGTCGACCACGACGGCCCGGGCCAGTCCGGCCACGACGGTGGTGCCCTCGAAGACCATGCAACTCCGGTCCGCGATGGGGGCGTCGGGGGTGGGGTCCGTCTGCTTCTCGGCCGGCAGGGACTCCCCGGTCAGCGCGGACTCGTCGACCTCCAGGCCCTCCTGCCACAGCAGCCGGGCGTCGGCGGGGACCACGTCGTCCGTCTTCAGCTCGATCACGTCGCCCGGCCCCAGCCCGGCGGCGTCGACCGTTCGCGGTTCGCCCAGTGCGTCCTCGTCCGTGGGCGCGACGCGCGCCTTCTGCTTCTGCTGGTCCAGCAGCCGGGACAGCGCCTGCTCGGCCCGCAGCCGCTGGATGCCGCCCATCAGCGCGTTGAGGTCGAGGGCGCCGACGACCAGCAGAGCGTCCATGGCGGAGCCGAGGATCGCCTCGGCGGCCGAGCCGACCGCGAGGACGGGCGTGAGCGGATCGTCCAGCTCCTCGCGCACGGCCCGGGCGAGCTGGACGGACCAGCGCGCCGGCGCGAAGACGGGGTGCCCGACGGGCGCGGCCGCGCCCGTCTTCCCGCCCTCCCGCGCCGAGGCGGCTTCGTCGTCCGGCATCCGTTCCAGCGTGTCCTGTACGTCCTGCGGCTCCAGTTCGTGCCAGGCCACACGCGGGCGGGGATGCGGGGCGGGGACCGTCGCCACCCGCCAGGCCGCCCGCGCTCCCTGGAACAGGGACACCGCCGCGCCCACGTCGACCGGGGTGTGCCGCAGCCCGGGCCACGGCGTCCGGCGGGCCCCACGCGACTCGCCGACGGCCACGAGCAGACCGGACAGCGCGGCACCGGACCGGGCCAGGACCTGCGACTTGCGGCCCACGGCGCGCGCGGCGGGGATCGCGGTGAGCAGCCGCCACACGTCGGGCAGACCGTGCAGGGCGAGCACGTCCGCGCCCCACGCGACCGCGCAGTCGTGATCGGCGAGGGAGACGGCCACGTCGCCGCCGAGCAGCCCCGCCAGCACGTCGGAGTCGTCGGCCGAACGCGGCCGGGCGACCGTGACCACGGCGCCGCCCTCCTCGCGCAGTTCGGCCACGACCTCGCTCAGGGGCAGCCCGGCGGACACCACGCGGTCGGCGAGACCCGTGATCTCGGACAAGGCGGTGTCGTCCACCACCACGACGCTCAGCCGGGCGCGCCGCGCCGCGTCCAGCACGGCCTCGGCCCACGCGTCCGCCTCCCCGCCGGGGCCGAGCAGCGCGCTCGGATGCAGGACGACCGTGCCGGCCATCTCGATCTCCCGCAGCCGCTCGGTGTTGCGCACCAGGACGCCCGCCCGGGACAGCGCGGTGCTCAGAACGGCGTGGAAGGCGGCGGGCCCGTAGCGCGCGGCCTTGGGAGAGCCGGCGAGGACCGCCTCGGCCGCCTCGTTCATGTCGCGCTTGACCAGCAGGGCGGCCGCGGCGCCGAGCAGGCTGCCGGCCGAGGCGTTGCCGGCGTACTCCTGCGCCGGGGAGGTACGCAGCGGGGGCCGCGGGCAGTGGTCCGCGGGCACGCCCGCCCGCTCGGCCGTGCAGACCTCGTCGTGCACGGTCTCGAAGGCGGTCACGCGGGCCAGGGTCTCGACGAGCTGGCAGGTGCGCAGCGCGCCGTCCAGCACCAGCGCGGCCGGAGTCCTGCCCGCGCCGTGTGTGGCCGCGTTCAGGGCCGCCAGCAGCAGGTCCATGCGGGTGCGCCCGATCCGGGCCCGCAGCCGGGCGCGCACGGCGGGGTTCTCGCGCAGCAGCGTCACCAGCGCCGTCAGCTGGCGGGGCGTGGGCGGCAGCCGCAGCAGGTGGCCGGCGAACGCGATCGCGATGCCCGCCCCGTCGGCGGCGAGCGCCTCCATGGCGGCCCGCACACCGGCCTGGTCGGCCGGGTGCCCGAACTCCTCCACGTCGTCGTCCGTCGAGGCGAGTCCGTGCCGGGCCGCGAGTTCGGTGGCCGCGTCGACGACCTGGTCGCCGACCGCCTCGTCGACGGCTTCGACCACGAGTCGCCGCAGACCGCCGTCCCAGTAGGCGTAGAGGACGTCGGGCCGTTCGGCGAGTGCCGCGGCCACCTTGCGCACCCGGTGCTCCCGGCCGCCGTCGGGCAAGGCCGGGTCGGGCCGCTCGGGACGCAGCGCCAGATGCGCCCGCGCACCGGACCGCCAGGGCCGCGGGCCTGTCTTCAGTGCCGCGCGGGCGACCCGCACGAGGTGCGCCGCACCGTCCGCGCCGCGCACCCCGGCGCGGGCCGTCCCGGCCGCCGCCCCTGCGGCCGCGCCCACCACCGGTACGGCTCCGCGAACCAGCAGCCGGGGGCCGGCCGCCATGACGCCCACCGCCGCGACGGCCGGGCGTGACAGTACTTGCAGGACCATGGCGCGCTCTCAGCCGGTCGTACGGTCGGTCGGTGCCGTCGAGTCCTCGGAATCCGTGAGGGGGCCGCCCCCGCCGAGGAGGTCGGGATCGGGCTTGTCCGGCCCGGTGACTTCCATGTCCCCGGCAGGCGTAGGGGGTGGCGGGACGCCGGGGACCGGGGCCGCCGGGCCGGTCGGCGGTTCCGTGCCGAGGGGCGAGGACACGTCACCCATGACCGGCACCACGCCGAGAGGAGAGTCCGCCTCCTCCTCCACCACCGGCACCGCGCCCTCATCGCCATGACTCGGATCGGTCGCACCCCCGGCCCGCTCCCCCTCGGACCGCGGCTCGGCCAGCCAGGCCACGGCAGCTCCGGTGACGGCGACGGGCCACTCCACCGCGCCCGCCACGCCGACGACTCCGGCTCCGGCGTACACGGCCAGCCGCCGCCCGCGTGGCGACACCGCCCCGACCATGTCCAGGGCCTGTCCCGCCGCCCTGGCCACCGCTGCCGCACCGGGCACCTTCCGCAACACCGAAGCCGCGTTCCGCAACGGCCCGGGCAGGCTGACCGACGACAACCGATGCTCCTGCTGAGCCATGGCACTCCTCGTTCCATGTGCGTGTGTATGAGTCTTATATGCCTGTATGTATCTGTACGAGTCGGTATGAGACCGCATGCAGGAGTGGCCGAGTTCCCGTTCGGCGCCGCATCATCCGGCCTTGAGCTGGAGCAGCAGCCCTTGCCTCTGACCTGGCCTTGCTGGAAACCTCCGCGCAAAGCGTTGACCAGAAAGCGCTTACCCTCTACGTTCCGTTCAGCGATGTGACCAGCGGGCGTCACAGTAGACCCGTTGACCCACTTCGCTCGCGCACGGCGTTCAGCACGAAGTACGGCATTCACGTACACGATCGAGCAAGGACCCCTGAAGGGACGCACCCCCATGCGCACACACCCCCCACGTGCACACCCGCACAGATCCGTCCTGGCGGCGGTCACCGTCTCGACCCTGGACGCCTTCAAGTCCGCCGTCAGCGGCAGCGCCTGCGGGTGACGTACCACCACAGCTGGTTCGACAACGTCAACTCCCGCATCCCCAGCCTGCGTTTCGGCACCGGGCACTTCTACGACAACTACGTCGTCGGCGCCGAGACCGCCTGCCACTCGCGCATGGGCGCCCAGATGCTCGTCGAGAACAACGTCTTCCGCTCGACGACGGTTGCCACCACCGAGATCTCCCAGGTCGGCACCTTCACCAGTCCGCCCTACGGCTACACCGTCGAGCCCGCCTCGTCCGTCGTCACCTCGGTGACGTCCGGCGCGGGCGCCGGAAAGATCTGACCACCCCCAACCGGAAGAAGGCAAAAGAGACATGACTTCTCCCTTACCCGAGTACACCCGCCGGCGCGCCCTGAGCGCCACGCTGGCCTCGGTCGGCCTCACGTCTGTCATGGTCATGACGGGCGGCGGGCTTACCCCGGCGAGCGCCGCGACTTGGCCCACCGCCAACGGCAGCCAGGCCGTCACCGCCACCATCTCCGTGTCCGGCACCAAGGACTACGGGATGAAGCGCCTCTACGGCAGCGGCGACCTCGGCACCGGCGGCCAGAGCGAGGACCAGGACCCCATCCTCGAACTGGCCCCGGGCGCCGTCGTGAAGAACGTCATCATCGGCGCGCCCGCCGCCGACGGCATCCACTGCCTGGGTGCCTGCACCCTGCAGAACGTGTGGTGGGAGGACGTCGGCGAGGACGCGGCGACGTTCCTGGGCTCCTCCTCGTCCAACGTGTACACCATCTCCGGCGGTGGCGCGAAGGAGGCCAGCGACAAGGTGTTCCAGTTCAACGGCGCCGGGACGCTCAACGTCTCGAACTTCGCCGTGCAGAACTTCGGCAAGCTGGTGCGCAGTTGCGGCAACTGCAAGTCGCAGTACAAGCGCACCATCAACCTCAACACCATCGAGGCGACCTACAAGGGCAGCGCGCTGGTCGGGATCAACACCAACTACGGTGACAGCGCGACCCTGAAGAAGATCACCATCGTCGGGGACAGCAGCAAGAAGGTCGTGCCCTGCCAGAAGTACATCGGGAACAACACGGGTGCGGAGCCGCCGAAGAACGGCTCGGACGCCGACGGAACGTACTGCAAGTACTCGTCGTCCGACATCACTTACAAGTAAGCCCCCACGGTGAGAGAGGGCCGCCATTCACATCGGATGGCGGCCCTCGACGGCCTCAGGGTGTTCTCAGGGAGTGCCGACCAGGTGCCAGGGTCCCGATGTCACGACTTGGGCACACGCCCTTCACGAACCACCCACACCTGCGCATCATGCACGCCTGCACCAACACCCAGGGGGCCCTCATGAACGACGACGACCTGCTCAGGTTCCACAACGGCGACACCCTCCACAACATCCCCGTCGTCCGGGACGAGGAGCCACGTACCTTCCCGTGGCGGACCGTGGGGGCGGTGGCAGGTGTGGCCGCCCTCGTCGGCAGTGTGGTCGGCCTGTCCTTCGGCCTGGGCAGCCGCCACCACCCCTCCCAGACCGTGGCCGCAGCCACCGACACCCCGCCCTCGGCAGCCGCCACCACGACGCCGGTGGCCCCCTCACCGCCGACCGTGACAGCCACGGCCACAGTGCAGGCACCCACTCAGACGCAGACGGTCTACGCCGCACCCGCCGATGGCGCCGGAGGCGACAGCTCGACCGCCGAGGCCGTGGTCGAGCAGTACTACGCCGCCGTCAACGCGCAGGAATACCAGGCCGCCTGGGAACTCGGCGGCCAGAACATGAGCCCGTCCTACGACGCCTTCGTCTCCGGCTACGCCGACACCATGTACACGCAGGCCCAGGTCACTTCGACGGACGGCGAGACCGTGTACGTGCGCGTCGACGCCGAGCGCTACGACGGCAACACCGCCACCTACACCGGCAGTTACACCGTCGACACGAACCAGCACGAGATCAGCCACGGCAGCCTGACCCAGGTCGGCTGAGGAAAGCCCGGCACCGCCGTCGGGTCAGCGTCCGATCGCCCCGGTGATCTCCCGCTGGAACTCCGCGTACGCGGCGCGCAGTTCCGCGCCCGGCCAGTCGGCGGGCAGGAGTGCGGGCGGCAGCACGGGGTCGGCCAGCAGATGGCGTACGACCGCGGCGAAGGCGGTGAAGCGGTCGGCCGGGCGGTGTGCCGCGGCGACATGGGCGTGCAGCGCGCGGGCCGTGGCGGCCCAGGTGCCCAACGGCCACAGCTGGTCGGCCAGTTCACGAGCCGGCCGGCCGGGGCGAGCGGTGTAGGTCTGGGCCACCTGGGCGAGGTCCTCCGGCAGGGCGCGCCGGAGGTTGGCGGGGCGCAGCCACACCCCCTCGCGGAGTTCGGCCAGGCGCAGCGCGGCCAGCCGGATGCGCAGGTCCGCGCGTTCGGCGGGGCCGCGGCCGGTCGCCGTGATCACCACCATCTCCCAGTCGCCTTCCCACGCGCGCGTGCGCGCCTCCACCGCCTCGTCCTGGCGGCGCTGGCGGGCCAGCAGCCGGTCGCTGAGGCCGTAGACGGCGTCGGTGCGCCGCAGGTCTCCGGCGGCGACCATCCGGCTGAGCGCGGCGCGCAGCGTGGAGCCGCCGACGCCGAAGGGCTCCACCGCACGGACGAGTTCCTTCACCGGGAGCTCGGGCGGATGCGTGCCCAGCAGCAGGCTCAGCACGACCGACCGCGCGGACAGCGGCGGCAGCTCGACCTCGCCCACCTGCGATGACACGTTCATGGGCCGGTACTTTACGTGCGCCGCGCTGTTGCGTCATTGCTACGGCTGTAGAAAGGGTGCAACATGACGGCATGGCCTCCACACCCTCGTCCGCGCAGCCGCGGCACCAGTACGCCACCCACGACGTCACCAACCAGCCTCCCGACCTGGCGCCGTACGACGCCTCCGAGGACACGGCCCTGCTGGAGGGGCTGCGCCGCGAGGGGGCCGGCTGGGCCGAGGAGGACGTACGGCGGCTGGGGCTGCGGGCCGGCAGCGCCGAGGCGCAGGAGTGGGCCGAGCAGGCCAACGTCCACGAGCCCGTGCTGCGCACCCACGACCGGTACGGCAACCGCGTCGACGAGGTCGACTTCCACCCGAGCTGGCACCACCTGATGCGGGCCGCCGTCGCCGAGGGCCTGGCGGGAGCGCCGTGGGCGGACGAGCGGCCCGGCGCCCATGTCGCCCGGACCGCGGGCGGACTGGTGTGGGGACACACCGACGCCGGACACGGCTGCCCCACCTCGATGACCTACGCTGCCGTACCCGCCCTGCGCGCCCAGCCCGACCTCGCGAAGGTCTACGAACCCCTGCTGACCGGCCGGGAGTACGAGCCGGAGCTGCGGGTGCCGACCGAGAAGCCCGGTCTGCTCGCCGGTATGGGGATGACCGAGAAGCAGGGCGGCTCCGACGTCCGTACGAACACGACCACGGCGTGGCCGACCGCCGAGCCGGGCGTCTACCAGCTGCGCGGGCACAAGTGGTTCACGTCGGCGCCCATGTGCGACGTCTTCCTGGTGCTGGCGCAGGCCCCGGAGGGGCTGTCCTGCTTCCTGGTGCCGCGGATCCTGCCCGACGGGACCCGCAACACCTTCCGCATCCAGCGCCTGAAGGACAAGCTCGGCAACCGCTCCAACGCCTCCTCCGAGCCGGAGTTCGACGGGACCGTGGCCTGGCTGGTCGGGCCCGAGGGCCGGGGCGTCAAGACGATCATCGAGATGGTCAACTGCACGCGTCTGGACTGCGTGATGATGTCGGCCACGCTGATGCGCAAGACGCTCGTCGAGGCGGGCCATCATGTGCGCCACCGCAGCGCGTTCGGGGCGCGGCTGGTCGACCAGCCGCTGATGCGCAACGTCCTGGCGGACCTCGCCCTGGAGTCGGAGGCCGCCACGACGCTCACCCTGCGGCTGGCGGGCGCCGCGGACCGCGCGGTGCGCGGGGACGCCGGCGAGGCGGCCTTCCGGCGGATCGCGACCGCCGCCGGCAAGTACTGGGTGACCAAGCGGGGCCCCGCCTTCACCGCGGAGGCCCTGGAATGCCTCGGCGGCAACGGCTACGTGGAGGAGTCGGGCATGCCCCGCCACTACCGCGAGGCCCCGCTGCTGTCGATCTGGGAGGGCTCCGGGAACGTCAACGCCCTCGACGTGCTGCGGGCGCTGCACCGCGAGCCCGCCACCGCGCAGGCCCTCTTCGACGAACTCGCCCTGGCGCACGGTGCGGACGCCCGGCTCGACGGTGCCGTGACCCGGGTCAAGGACCAGCTGGCGGCCGGATCCGAGGCCGGCGCGCGCCGGCTGGTGGAGCAGATGGCCCTGACCCTGCAGGCCTCCCTCCTGGTCCGGCACGCCCCGGCCGCCGTCGCCGACGCCTTCTGCGCGACCCGGCTGGGCGGCGACTGGGGGCACGCCTTCGGCACGCTGCCCGAGACCGCCGATCTGGACGCCGTCCTGGAGCGGGCGCTCCCGGACGGGAGTTGAGCCCGCGCGATTTCAGGTCACCCGCCACGGAGCGGCCGGGCGGCACAGCCCGGCCGCTACGGGCAGGTCACGGGGCATCACCGCACGTGAGAGCCGTGGAGCCCGACCGTACCGACGGGTGAACCGCGGGCGAATTCTGCCTTGTGCTCCGGTCAGAAACCGGTCAGGTGAGCGATCACGGTCGTGGGGCCTGCTTAGGATCGATCGACGCCGCCTCGTTCGTACGACCCCAGGAGGCCCGGCATGCCCGAAGCCGCAGTCGGCGCCGCAGCCGAGACCGGCTCAGCGGCGCCCCCGCCCCGCCCGGCCCGGCGGCGCACCGTCCTGCTCGCGGGCGGCGCGCTGGCCGTGGCGGCCGCGGTGGTGGCAGCGGCTCTGGCGTCCGGCGGCTCCGGCCCTCGCCGTCACCCGTCGGCCACGACCGACGGCCTGCGGCACACCGGCGTCGAGATCACCTCCGCCCGCTGCGGCCACGGCTGGACCCACCCCGCGGCCGGCCACCAGGTCTTCGACCTGCGCAACACCTCCGGCAACGCGGAGGAGGTCTACCTCACCGACCCTGGGACGGGTGCGATCTACGGCGAGGTCGAGGGGCTCGCACCGGGCACCGAACGCCCGCTGCGGGTGACCCTCGGCAACGGCAGTTACGCCTTCAAGTGCGTGGCCGACGACGCCGACGCCGTCACCGGCCCCACGGTGCGCATCACCGGCGGCAAGGTGAAGAGCGGCCCGGCCGCCGTGCCCGTCACGCAGCAGGACCTCATCCCGCCGACGCTCGCGTACCAGAGGTGGATCCAGACCCGCACGGTCGAACTGGCCCGGAAGACCGGCGTGTTGCGCGAGGCGATCGACCGCGGCGACCTCACCGCCGCCCGCGAGGACTGGCTCGGCGCCCATCAGGTCTACGAGCGGATGGGGGCCGCCTACGGCACCTTCGGCGACGCGGACTCGGCGATCAACGGAACCACGGCGGGGCTGTCCGGCGGGGTGCACGACGCGGGCTTCACCGGCTTCCACCGCGTGGAGTACGGGCTGTGGCACGGTGAGTCGGCGAGCAGCCTGCGCGCTCCGGCCGCCCGGCTCGTCAAGGCCGTGGACGATCTGCGCGACCGCTGGCCCGACGAGCGCATGGATCCGGCCGACATAGGTCTGCGGGCGCACGAGATCCTGGAGAACACCGTGCAGTTCGAGCTGACCGGCCGTACCGACTACGGCAGCGGCACCAACCTCGCCACCGCCCGCGCCAACCTCGACGGCACGAGTGAACTGCTCGGCCATCTGCGGCCGTTGCTGAAGACCCGCGCCCCCGGCCTGTCCGCGATCGGCTCCTGGACGGCCCGCACCCGGCGCACGCTGGACGGCTTCGACCACGACGGCCGCTGGACGCCACTGGACCGGCTGACCCGCGCCCAGCGGGAGAAGCTCGACGCGGACCTGGGCGAGCTGGTCGAGCGGCTCGCCGACGTGGCCGCCCTGACGGACGTACGGAGGACGGCGTGAACCCGGTGAACAACGTCGGACGCCGGGGCTTCCTGGCCGGCGCGGCGGCCGTGGCCGGAACGGGCCTGGTGGCCGCCGACCACGCCGCCGCCCTGGCGGCCGGGCCGTCCGGCGGGAGTGCGCGCGTGGCCTTCCACGGACCGCACCAGGCCGGCATCCTCACCCCGGCACAGCGGGCCACCGCGTTCGTGTCGTTCGACACCACCGCCGCCGACCGTGGCGAACTGACCGACCTGCTGCGCACGTTGACCGACAGGGCCCGGTACCTCACCGCGGGCGGCAGCCCCGAGGAGCTGGGCATCACGGCGCCGCCGGCCGACTCCGGCACGCTCGGCCCGGACGTTCCGGCGGACGGCCTGACCGTCACCGTCGGCGCCGGCGCCTCCCTCTTCGACGGCCGTTACGGTCTGGCCTCCCGCAGGCCCCACCGGTTGACCGCCATGCCGTCGTTCCCCGACGACGACCTGGACGCGGCGTGGTGCCACGGCGATCTGAGCGTGCAGCTCTGTGCCGGCCACCAGGACACGGTGCTGCACGCCCTGCGCGACATCGCCCGGCACACCCGCGGCGGCATGCAGGTGCGCTGGCGCATGGACGGCTTCGTCAGCCCGTCCCGCCCCTCGGGCACGCCCCGCAACCACATGGGCTTCAAGGACGGCATCGCCAACCCCGACGTGCGCGACGCCCGTTCGATGGACCGCCTGGTGTGGGTGGGCGCCGGGGCGGGAGAGCCGGCCTGGGCGACGGGCGGCAGCTATCAGGTCGTACGGCTCATCCGCATGCTGGTGGAGTTCTGGGACCGGGTCTCGATCACCGAGCAGGAGCGGATGTTCGGGCGCGCCCGGGACTCCGGCGCACCCCTGGACGGCCGCCACGAGAAGGACACGCCCAACTACCCGCAGGATCCCCAGGGTGACGTGATCCCCCTGGACAGCCACATCCGCAAGGCCAACCCGCGCACCGCCGCCACCGCCGACCAGCGCATCCTGCGCCGCGCCTACAACTACGACCGCGGCACGGACACCAACGGCAACCTCGACATGGGCCTGCTGTTCTGCTGCTACCAGCAGGATCTGGCCCGGCAGTTCGAGACCGTGCAGAAACGGCTGGCCGGTGAGCCGCTGGTCGACTACGTCACCCCGTTCGGCGGCGGCTACTTCTTCGCCCTGCCCGGTGTCCGCGACGCCTCCGACTGGCTCGGGCGCACACTTCTGGCCTGAACCCGTCTGACGGATTCCGGTCAAGAACTGATCAAAATACGATGAGGATTTCCTGACCGAAGATTCGCTGCGGCGTCATTGCCGCTCCCCCACACCGCCGCCACCATTGCCCAGGATCGGCAATCGATGTCATGGCCACCCATACCGTGGCAGTGGAACTCGGTTCTCCCGGAAGGCGAGACAGCATGATCGGCACAGGCAGAACATCAAGGGCGCGGCGTCGGCTGGCGCGCGCGGGCGCCCTGCTCGGTGCGGCAGCCCTGGCGGGCGCGGGCGGAGTCCTCCCCGCCTCGGCGTCCTCCGCACACGGCGGTCACGGCCACCACGGCACACACACCGCGACGCCGATCAAGCACATCGTGGTGATCTACGACGAGAACAACTCGTTCGACCACTACTTCGCGACGTATCCGAAGGCCGCCAACACCGACGGCACCAAGTTCAAGGCCGCGGCGCACACGCCGAAGGCGGACAACCTCCTCAACGCCGGGCTGCTGGAGAAGAACCCGAACCTCTACAAGCCCAAGCGGCTGGCCAGTTCGCAGGCCATGACCTGCGACCAGAACCACTCCTACGGCCCCGAGCAGTACGCGGCCGACGGCGGCAAGGCCGACAAGTACGTCGAGAACACCGAGGTCAACAAGTGCAGCGGGCTCTTCGGTGAGCCCGGCCTGGTGATGGACTACTACGACGGCAACACCGTCACGGCGCTGTGGAACTACGCGCAGCACTACTCGCTCAACGACAGGTCGTTCAGCTCGGTCTACGGGCCCTCCAGCCCCGGGGCGATCAACCTGGTCTCCGGCCAGACCCACGGCGTGATCTCCGTCGACCCGGCCAGTGGCACGGAGAACCCCAAGCAGACGTCGAAACCGGACCCGTACACCGTCGTCTCCCCCGACGCCAAGGGCGTCGGCACGATGATCAACGACCCGGACCCCGCCTTCGACGACTGCGCGGGCAAGGACCACACCTCGGCCAACGCGCTGGCGGTCATGCAGGGCCGGAACGTCGGTGACCTGCTCAACGCCAAGGGTGTGAGCTGGGGCTGGTTCCAGGGCGGCTTCCGGCCCAGCACCCCCTGGGACGGCAAGCAGGGCGACTACGCCAAGTGCGCCGGCTCCACCCACACCAACGTCGGCGGCGCCGCGTCGGAGGACTACAGCCCGCACCACGCGCCGTTCCAGTACTACAAGTCGACGGCCAACCCGCACCACCTGGCCCCGAAGAGCGTCGCGGAGATCGGCCACGCCGGCCGGGCCAACCACAACTACGACCTGACGGACTTCGACGCCGCGCTCCAGGCGGGCAACCTGCCCGCGGTCAGCTTCCTGAAGGCCGCCGAGTACCAGGACGGCCACGCGGGTTACTCGGACCCGATCGACGAGCAGCACTTCCTGGTGAACGAGATCAACGCGCTGCAGAAGTCGCCGCAGTGGAAGAGCACCGCGGTCGTGGTCGCCTACGACGACTCCGACGGCTGGTACGACCACGTCGTCTCGAAGGTGCTCAACGGCTCCAAGGACTCCACCGTCGGCTCCAACGGCAAGGCGACCGACAGCCCCGCCTGCCAGTCCGGTCCGGCCGCCGCGGGCGGCTACGCGGACCGCTGCGGACCTGGCCCCCGGCAGCCGCTGCTGGTCATCTCCCCCTACAGCAAGGTCAATTCGATCGACCACACCGCCACCGAGCAGACGTCGATCACCCAGTTCATCGAGAACAACTGGGGCACCGGCCGCATCGGTGACGCCTCGTTCGACCGCCGGGCGGGCAGTCTGGGCGGCATGTTCGACTTCCGGCACCCCAACAACAAGCAGGTGCTGCTGAACTCGGACGGGTCGGTCAAGTCCGTGACGGGAATCCCGCACCACGGCTCCACGGCCGCCTCGACATCCGCCAAGGGCGCCTACGCGCCCTACGTGCAGGACCTCAAGGCGCAGAACGTGGCCGACAGCAGCCCCGCCTCCCCGGCCGTGCCGATCGCCGTCGCCGCCGGTCTGCTGGCGGCCGGCGCGACCGGCACGGCGTTCGCCCTGCACCGCCGCAAGCGGGCCGGGCAGCCGGCCGCGCAGTAACGGCACACGCGCAGGAGAGGGGCCGCGGGCACTGTGCCCGCGGCCCCTTCGCACTGTTCAGAACCGGCCGTTCAGGACTGTCAGGGCTTGTCCGTCCCTGTCTGGGGCTCGGGGACCCGGCCCGGTTCGAGCTGCTCCTCGGCGACCGGCAGGAACTTGGAGATGAACACTCTGTACACGGCGGCACCGATCACGCCGCCGATCAGCGGCCCGACGATCGGCACCCAGAAGTAGAGGTTGCCGTACTGATCGCGCCAGGCGGTGCCGTACCCGGTGAGGTAGCTGGCGAGCCGCGGCCCGAAGTCACGGGCCGGGTTGATGGCGTAGCCGGCGTCGGTGCCCCAGGCCATGCCGATCGCCACGACCAGGAAGCCGATGATGAGCGGGGCGAGGTTGGCGCCGGGCGGGGTGTTGAGCAGGTCGGTGATGGCGAAGATGAGCAGGACCAGGATGGCGGTGCCGATGATCTGGTCGCGCAGGGCGCCGAGTTCACTGATCGGCAGGGCGCCGTTGCCGGGCAGGGTGGAGAAGACGATCTGCGTCTTGATGGTGTGGCCGGGGTCGGCCTTGGCCAGGACCTCGGTGTAGTTCCAGCGCACCAGCAGCGCCGCGACGAACGCTCCCGCGGTCTGGGCGAGGCAGTACGGCAGCACCTTCTTCCAGGAGAAGCCCGCGAAGGTGGCCAGGGCCACGGTGACCGCGGGGTTGAGATGGGCACCGCTGAGACGGGCGGCGATGTAGACGCCGAGGGTGACACCGAAGCCCCAGGCCCAGGCGATGCTGTCGTGGTCGCCGATGCCGGCGGCCACCACCTGGGCCACCACGCCGCATCCGAACAGGATCAGGACCATGGTGCCCAGGAATTCGGCCGACAGTTCGCCGACCAGTCTTCTTCTGGAAGCCTGCTCCGCCATGAGGCACCGCCTTCCGCCAGAAATGTTTGTATTCGCGAGGGTAGTTGTCCGGCGCGAGGCGTCCAGAGGCCCAGCATCAACTGGAGTCACCGCCACCACTTACACCCTGGGCGGACGCGCACAATTCCGCACACGTCCGCTCCGGGCCTCCCCCGCGACGGGTAAAGGGCTCGCCAAAGACGATGGCACGGGGGGCCTGCGCGCGCAGCGCGACCGCCGCCCGGCGGCGTCCCCGCGGGGCCGTGTGTCAGAGCGTGTTGTGGCCCCACCGCGGCCCGAAACGGGCCCATTCCCTGTCCCACTGGGCCATGCGCCGGCGTTCCAGCCGGCCGCACAGGACCCGGCCGCCGACGAAGGGCACCGCCGCGGCGCTCAGGCCCACCAGGACACCGATCAGGGAGGACCGCATATGGGCCTGGGCGGGGGTGGGCGGCTCCGTGACCAGCTCGCCGTGCGGGTCCGTCCAGACGGTGACCGCGGTGCCGGCGGAGCTGCCCGCTCCGACCCGGACCTGACCGGTGTGCCGGGAGCCGTCCGGCGCGGTCCAGCCCACCTGGCCCCACACCTGTTCACCGGTCGCCTCGGCCGGGTGGTCGGCGGCCTTTCCGGGCGCCTTCTCCGTCAGCCGTGCCACGACCTGCCGCCACTCGACCCGTTCGCGAGCCAGCCCGTGCTCGACGGCTGCGGTGGCCGCCAGACCGGCGAGCACCCCGGCCGCGAGGGTGATCAGCCAGGCACCGATCACGACCCACGCCTCGACCACGTCGACCCGGCGTTTGAGCGGGTTGCGCCGCCAGCGCCACAGCCACGCCTTGGGACCACGGAACGCCATCGAAGGCATCCTCCTCATGAGCGCACGACCTTCCCGAACCGCCATCCCATACGAATCAGGGCCATGGGATGCTCAGGCCGACTCCCCTGACTCGACGGTCGCACGAGTACCCCCACTCGCGCAGCTGTTGCCGCGAACGGGGCCGGTTCTCGCCGCCCGGGCCGCCTCCACCGCCCTGACCTGCACGGATCGTCACTCCAGAGGTGACTGTCAGTGGCGGGGTGCAGACTGGCCGGTGTCTGGGACGAAGACGTCACGGAGGTGATCGGCATGGCCGAGGTACTGCTCGCCGTCGGCACGCGCAAAGGCCTGTTCATCGGGCGCCGGCGCGGGGGCACCTGGGAGTTCGACGAGAGTCCGTATTTCAACGCGCAGGCGATGTACTCGGTGGCGATCGACACCCGAGGCGACCGTCCGCGACTGCTCGCCGGCGGCGACAGCGCCCACTGGGGACCGTCCGTGTTCCACTCGGACGACCTGGGCCGCACCTGGACCGAGCCGGCCCGGCCCGCGGTCAAGTTCCCCAAGGAGACCGGGGCTTCGCTGGAGCGGGTGTGGCAGCTGCACCCGGCGGCCGCGGAGGACGACGTGGTCTACGCGGGCACGGAGCCCGCCGCGCTGTACCGCTCGGAGGACCGCGGGGAGACCTTCGAGCTGGTGCGTCCGCTGTGGGAGCACCCCACGCGCTCGAAGTGGGTGCCGGGAGGCGGCGGCGAGGGGCTGCACACCGTGCTCACCGACAAGCGGGACCCGCGGGCGGTGACGGTGGCCGTGTCGACGGCCGGGGTGTTCAGGACGTTGGACGGCGGCGCGAGCTGGACGCCCTCCAACTCCGGTGTGTCCGCGGTGTTCCTGCCGGATCCCAACCCGGAGTTCGGGCAGTGCGTGCACAAGGTCGCCCAGGACGCGGCCACCCCGGACCGGCTCTATCTGCAGAACCACTGGGGGGTGTACAGAAGCGACGACGCGGGCGCCCACTGGACCGACATCGGCGAGGGGCTGCCGTCCACCTTCGGCTTCGCCGCGGCCGCCCACCCGCACCGCGGCGACACCGCCTACGTCTTCCCGATCAACGCGGATGCGGACCGGGTGCCCGCCGACCACCGGTGCCGGGTCTTCCGCACGGCCGACGCCGGCAAGAGCTGGGAACCGCTGTCTGCGGGCCTGCCGCAGGAGGACCACTACGGCACGGTGCTGCGGGACGCGATGTGCACCGACGGCGACGACCCCGCGGGCGTGTACTTCGGCAACCGCAACGGCGAGGTGTTCGCCTCCGCCGACGACGGCGACAGCTGGCGGCAGCTGGCCTCGCACCTGCCGGACGTGCTGTGCGTACGGGCCGCGGTGGTGGGATGAGTCCTGCGGGGGGACCGCACGGCCTTGGCCACCGGTTGATCTCCGCTGCCCGTACGGCAGTAGGGTGACGCCCGTGGCACCACGACCGTTGCATGAAATCGTCGAAGCGGGCTGGGCGAAGGCCCTGGAACCCGTTGCCGGACGGATCGCCGAGATGGGGGACTTCCTCCGCGCGGAGATCGCCGCCGGGCGCACCTACCTGCCGGCCGGACCGAATGTCCTGCGGGCCTTCCAGCAACCCTTCGACGACGTACGGGTCCTGATCGTCGGTCAGGACCCCTATCCGACGCCGGGACATGCGGTGGGGCTGTCGTTCTCGGTGGCGCCCGAGGTGCGTCCGCTGCCGGGCAGCCTCATCAACATCTTCCGGGAGCTGCACACCGACCTGGGTGTGCCGGAACCCTCCAGCGGCGATCTGACGCCGTGGACCGAGCAGGGCGTGCTGTTGCTCAACAGGGCGCTGACCACCGCCCCGCGCAAGCCGGCCGCGCACCGCGGCAAGGGCTGGGAGGAGGTCACCGAGCAGGCCATCCGGGCGCTCGCCGGGCGCGGGAAGCCCCTGGTGTCCATCCTGTGGGGCCGCGACGCCCGCAATCTGCGCCCGCTGCTCGGCACGCTTCCGTCGGTGGAGTCCTCCCACCCCTCCCCCATGTCGGCCGACCGTGGCTTCTTCGGCTCGCGTCCCTTCAGCCGGGCCAACGACCTGCTGATCGGACAGGGCGGACAGCCGGTGGACTGGCGCCTGCCGTGAGCGGCCCGGAGGACGGGGTCCTCGCCGTCGACTCGGGAGGCTCCGGACTGCGGGTCGTCATCGGCAGCACGGAGCGTGGTCCACTGGGCCAGCGCCATTCGCGGGAGCCGGTGCGCACGGGGTCACGGGGTATCGATCCCGGGCATTTCATGGCCCAACTGGTGCCGATGGTCCGGGAGTTGAGAGCCGAGACCGGGGTCGGCGCGCTGCGCACGGCCGCCGTGGGTGCCGCCGGGCTCGCCAGCCTGGGCGAGGCGCTGCGGGCCGAGCTGCCCGGTGCGCTGCGGCGGGAGTTCGGCATCCGCTCGGTGGCCCTCGTCGCCGACGCCGTCACCGGCTATGTGGGCGCGCTCGGGCCGTATCCCGGTGCCGTGGTCGCCGCCGGCACCGGGCTGATCGCCGTCGGCACCGACCTGACATGCTGGCGCCGCGCGGACGGCTGGGGTCATCTGCTGGGCGACTGCGGCGGCGGCGCCTGGATCGGGCGGGCCGGTCTGGAGGCGGCGCTGCGCGCGTACGACGGCAGACCGGGCGGTTCGGACGGGCTGCTGGCCCGCGCCGAGGAGATCTTCGGCCCGATGCCGGGGCTGCCGGGGCTGCTCTACCCCCGTCAGGACCGTCCCGCCGTCCTCGCCTCCTTCGCACCGCAGGTGGCCGCCCTCGCCGGCGGTGATCCGGTCGCCACGGGCATCCTGCGCACCGCGGCCCAGCACATGGCCGAGTCGGCCGCCGCGGTCTGCCCGGACGCGGGAGAGCCTCGGGTGTCCGTCACCGGCGGCCTGCTGAAGATGGGGGACCCGCTGCTCGTCCCGCTGGAGGAAGAGCTCGCCGAGCGGCTGCCGCACGCACCGCTGGTGCCCGCCGCCGGAGACCCGCTCGCGGGCTCGGTGCGCATCGCCCTCGATCTCGCCGCGGGGACGCTCACACTCCCGGGTGACGCGGCGATGCTGAGCGTGGTGACCGGGGCGGGCGACTAACCCCGGCAGGGTGGTCGGTTCCCCGGCGTACGTAACTCATCAGACAAAACCGGACGGATACCGCTCACCTGCACCCTCCCCGAACAGGGGAGCCCAAGAAGCCAGTAACATGCGTCGCCATGAGCTCTGCCACTGGACCCGCGTCCGGCCTGCCAGTACGAATGCCGCGACCTCGCCAGCCCGGGCGGCACCGCCGACCCGAGCCGCTGGCGGCTCCCGAGGGCGCGCCCGCGTTCGTTCTCGCGGTGCCGGGCACTCCCGCCGCCGCCACGCGCAGCCTCGCCGACGAGGTAGTGAGCATCGCACGCTCCGAGCTGCCCGGCCTGGACGCCCGGATCGCGTACCTGGACGGGGACGACACGGAGTTCCCGACGCTCCAGGCCGTACTCACGCACGCCGCCGAGGAGCGCGCGGCCCGTTACGAGCAGGCCAAGGCCGCCGGTCTGGACGTCAAGGAGCCCGACGGCCCCGTCGCCGTCGTCGTGCCGCTGCTGGCCGGCCCGGACGGCGCACTGCTGCGCCGTATCCGCCAGGCCGTGATGGACAGCCGTGTCGCGGCCGACCTGACCGACGTGCTGGGCCCGCACCCGCTGCTCGCCGAGGCGCTGCACGTGCGTCTGTCGGAGGCCGGTCTGGCCCGCGCCGACCGCGCCCGCCTGTTCACCGTGGCGACCGCGGCGGACGGCATCATCCTGGCGTCGGTGGGCGGCGACGAGGCCGTGCAGGCGGCCGGGATCACCGGCATGCTGCTCGCCGCGCGGCTCGCGGTTCCGGTGATGGCGGCGGCGCTCGACCAGGACGGCTCGATCGCGGCCGTCGCCGAGCAGCTGCGCAACTCGGGCTCGCAGCAACTGGCGCTCGCGCCGTACCTCATAGGGCCGGAGATCGGCCCGGGCCTGATCGACGAGGCGGCCAAGGAGGCGGGCTGCTCCGCCGCCGAGGCGCTCGGCCCCTACCCGGCGATCGGCAAGCTCGCGCTGGCCAAGTACACGTCGGCTCTGGGCATCACCCCGCCGCAGCAGCAGGGCACGCCGGTCCGCTGACGCGGACGACGGCACCGCACGAACACAGCGCCGTACGACCACAGAAGGGCCCGCTCCCCGGCCGGGAGCGGGCCCTTCAGGCGTGCGCGGCGCCGGTCGCCCCCGTTCAGCCGAAGATCACGCAGGACGCGGCGGGGACGCCGAGCGCACCCTCGTAGCGCGGCAGGCCCGTGTCCGGGTCGATTGCGAACCAGGCCACCTCGCCGGAGCGCTCGTTGGCGACGTAGAGGAATCCTGCGGACTCGGCGATCGCGCGGGGCCACTTGCCGCCGCAGGGCACCGTGCCGACCAGCCGCAGCTCGTCGCCCTCGACGGCGAAGGTGGACAGGACGTCCTCGCCGCGGGTGGCGGTCCACACGAAGCGGCCGTCCGGGGAGGCGACGATGCCGGACGGGAAGGCGTCGCCGGACGGGACGCCGGACAGCACCTGCCCGACGGTCAGCGGTTCCAGCAGGCCGGCGGCGGCGTCCCAGCGGCAGACGGTGACGGTCGGCGTCAGCTCGCCGAGCACGTACGCGCGCGTGCCGTCCGGGTGGAAGGCCAGGTGACGCGGTCCGGAGCCGGGCCGCAGGGCGACCTCCCGGCGGACTTCGAGGCGGCTCCCGGCCAGCGTGCACACGCGGACCGAGTCCGTGCCGAGGTCGACGCTGACGATCCAGCGGCCGCTGGGGTCCGGCTGCACCTGGTGGGCGTGCGGGCCCTGCTGGCGGAGGGTGTGCGGACCGGAGCCCTTGTGCCGCAGGACGTCGGAGGCGGCGCCCGCGAGCGTGCCGTCGGCGCGGACGGGCACGGTGGTGACGCTGCCGGAGCCGTAGTTGGCGGTCAGGACGTGGCCGTCGTGGACGCTCAGATGCGTGGGGCTGTCGCCGCCGACCGGGACCGGCGTTCCGGCCTTGACCGGCCGCTCGCCCGTCACCCGGAACGCGGCCACCGCGCCCTCGGCGGTCTCGCTGACCGCGTAGAGGATCTGCCCGCCGGGCGCAAGCGCCAGGTAGGACGGGTCCGCCACGGAATCCACGCGGCTCAGGGCCGTCAGCGCGCCGCCGTCCGCGGCCACGGCCGCCGTCACGATCCCGGGCCCGCCGGCCGCCGTGAACGACCCGATGAAGGCCCGCCGTCGCCGCCCGCCGCCATCTGTCACCGCTGTCCCCTCTCGGTCCTGTGCCTCGGGGCGACGTTAGCAGTCGATCATCTGCGGTCTAGACCACATCGGGCCGCCGACTCCGCGAGGACGACCTGGTAACCACAGCCCGACCGCGATCCGGCGGACGGCGTCACGCTCCGACGAGCGGCGAGCCCGACGGTGTCCGCAAGGGGGCGGCCAGCTCCGCGAGGGCTCGTTCCAGGCCGTGCAGGTGGGCCAGGGCGGGCTCCGTCGCGGGCACCTGCGGGGTGGGCGTGACGCGGTCGCCGTCGCCCGTGAGGGCCTCGACGGCCGCCTCCACGCGCCAGCAGGCGGCAGCCAGGCGCGCGTCGTGGGATGCCTCCGGGTCGGCTGCGACGGCGACCAGGCCGCGGGTCTCGCGGGCGCAGTCGTCGAGCAGGGCCAGCACCTGGCGGGCGCGCCGCTTGCGGCCGAGCATCGGGTTGAGCGGGTGGACCAGGGGTGCGACCGACACCCGGACCCGGCCGAGCAGCAGCTCCAGTTCCGCGGTCCGGCGCGCGGGGTCGGCGTCCGCGGAGCCGGCCAGCCGCGCGGCGGCCTCGGCCGTGGTCGCGTGGACGCAACGCAGCGCGCGCTGGATCCAGGCGTGGGTGACGGCGTGCGTGGTGACGGGCAGCACGAAGAGCACGGCGAGCGCGGCGCCGAGCGCGCCGACGGCGGTCTCGGCCATGCGCAGAGCCAGCAGAGCGGGGGTGAGCACCCCCAGCAGGCCGTAGAGGAGCTCGGCGAGAAGCGTGACGCAGAGCATCATCCAGGTGTAGGACACCGCTGCCGTGTAGAAGATGCCGAAGACGCAGGCGGCGAGGAGTGCGGCCGAGGCGGCCCCGGCTCCCTGCAGAGGAACGGCGATCAGCACGCCCAGGCCGATGCCGATCACCGTGCCGAGGACCCGGCGGAAGCCGCGCACCAGGGTCTCGCCGCGCGAGGCGGTGTTCACGAAGACCCACCAGGTGGCGCCGACGGCCCAGTACCAGCGCTGTCCGGACACCAGCTGGCCCACGACCAGGGCGAAGCCCGCGCCGGCGGTGGCCTGGACGGCCTGGCGCGTGGTGGCGCGGGCGAGGCCGCTGCCGGCCACCGGGGCGGGCACGGGCGCCGGGGGCAGCTGGGCCTCGTAGCACCACAGGCCGAAGCGCACGGCCGAGGTGGTGAGCAGGGACAGGACGACGGCGGCGTACAGCTCGGGCAGCTGGTCGGTGGTCGCGTGCAGGAACTGGGCCATGAAGAAGGTCATGAACGCGAACACGCCGAGGCTGTGCCCCCGCGGGCCCCAGCGGCGCGCATACACACCGGCGCCGGTGATCGCGAGGAAGGTGAGGTCGCGGGCCACCGGGAAGTCGTGCAGGACGGCCGCGGCGGCGAGCACCGGGAGGCCGACGGCGGGCAGCAGCGCGGTGGTGACGGCCTGCCCGCGAACCGTGGCGTCGGCGACGGTGAACAGGGCGAGCAGCGCGGCCAGGCCGCCGATGACGGTGCCGACGAGGGAGAGTCCGGCCAGACCGCAGACGACGACCGCGAGGCCGATGCCGAGGACGGCACGGGCGGCGAAGCGCAGCCGCATCCGCCCCGGGTCCGGAGCCACGAACACCCTCTTCAGCAACTGCTTCCCGCCCCTCGAGCCACGGCATGAAAAAGGCGCCGCGGGGTTCCGCAGCGCCATCGACACCCACATTGCAGCATCTGACCTGCTGCTGGCTCAAGCGGACTGAATTATGCTGGGCCGTTGGCACAGTGATACCGGTCCGGGAGCGTCCACGGGCGAGCCATCGGACCACACGAGAGGGGGCCGGGCGCCATGGCCGTCGACGAGCTGGACACCCGCATCCTGCGGTTGCTGATGGAGCAGCCGCGCACCAGCGTGCGCGAGTACGCCCGCATCCTCGGGGTCGCCCGCGGCACGCTTCAGGCGCGCCTCGACCGGCTGGAGCGGGACGGTGTGATCACCGGCACGGGCCCGACGCTCTCGCCGGCCGCGCTCGGTCATCCGGTGCTGGCGTTCGTGCACATCGAGGTGACGCAGGGCAATCTGGACGACGTGGGGGACGCGCTGGCCGCGGTGCCGGAGATCGTCGAGGCCTTCTCGATCACGGGCGGCGGCGATCTGCTGACCCGGGTCGTGGCCCGCGACAACGAGCATCTGGAGGACGTGATCCAGAAGCTGATCAGTCTGCCCGGCGTCGTCCGCACCCGCTCCGAGGTGGCCCTGCGCGAGCGCGTCCCGCAGCGGCTGCTGCCGCTGGTCGAGTCGATCGGCCGCGCGGCGCGCAAGTGACCTTTGCCATGCTGGGGCCATGAGCAGGCTCGGCGACACCGCGGTCATCTTCGATCTCGACGGAACGCTCGTGGACAGCGAACCCAACTACTACGAGGCGGGCCGCCGGACCCTCGCCGAGCATGGCGTCCCGGACTTCACCTGGGCCGAGCACGAGCGGTACGTCGGCGTCAGCACGCAGGAGACGGCCGCCCTGTGGAAGCGGGAGTACGGTCTGGCGGCCTCCGCCGAGGAACTGCTCGCCGACACCGACCGCCGCTATCTGGAGCTGGCCCGCACGGCCACGCGCGCGTACCCGCAGATGCGGAAGTTCGTGGAGCTGCTCGCGACGGACGGCGTGCCGATGGCCGTGGCCTCCGGTTCGTCGCCGGAGGCGATCGAGGCGATCCTGGCGGGCACCGGCCTCAACGCGTACCTCCGCACCGTCGTCTCGGCCGAGGAGGTCCCGCGCGGCAAGCCCGCCCCGGACGTCTTCCTGGAGGCGGCCCGCCGCCTCGGGGCGGCCCCGGCCGACTGCGTGGTCCTGGAGGACGCCGTGCCCGGTGCCGCCGCCGCGCACGCCGCCGGTATGCGCTGCATCGCAATCCCGTACGTCGCCGGGCAGGCCGGTGCCCCGGAGTTCGCCACCGCGGGTCTGCTGCTGCGCGGCGGACAGGTGGAGTTCACGGCGCGCGGTGCCTACGACTGGCTCGTGCGCTCGGCCCGTTCCTCCTGATCCCGCGAGGTTCGGGACGTTCCGGCTCCGAGCAGGTGCAGGTACATGACGGTCACATCGCGTACGGCGGCGTCGTATGTGTCGGGCCGCGCGGCGACCCGGCGGGCGAACTCGGCGCACATGCCACCCACCGCGCGCGCCACGGCGAGCGGTTCCGCGACCGGGGACGCCTGGCCCCGGTCGGCGAGGCGGCGGATGTAGCGGGCGTGACGACGGACGGGCCGTTCGCGGATCTCCTCCCACAGCTGCCGTACGTCCGGGTCGGTGCGGGCCTGCTGCTCCAGCAGGACGAGCAGCGGCTGGTGGCGGGCGCAGGCGGCGATGAAGGCGCCGACGGACGCCTCGGCGACGGCGAGTGTGTCGTCGCTGTCGACGCCCGGCACCTCCTGCGCGGCGAGGAAGGCGTCCCGTACGCGCACCGCGAGGACGCGGAAGATCTCCTCCTTGGAGGCGAAGTAGACGTAGAAGCCGGCCCGGGAGACCCCGGCCTGGGCAGTGATGTCGGCGACGGTGGCCGGGCCGAGCCCGAGCCGCGCGAAGACGGCCTCGGCCGCGTCCAGGAGCCGGGCGCGGGCCGGGGCCTCGGTACGGTCGCGGGCGGTGCGGACCGCCCATGCCTTGTGCGTGCGTGCCATGCGGGGAGCGTATTGACGTTGACGTCAATGTCAATGAACATGGCGAGGCCGGTCGACGACGTCCTGGAAAGGCCCACGCATGAGTGCCGTACTCGTCGCCAACCGCGGAGAGATCGCCGTACGGGTCCTGCGGGCCGCGTCGGAGGCGGGGCTGCGCTCGGTCGCGGTGTATGCCGAGGGCGACGACGCGCATGTCCGACTGGCCGACGAGGCCGTACCGTTGGGCAGTTACCTCGACGCGGGTGCGCTGATCGAGGCCGCCTCCGCTGCCGGCTGCTCCTTCCTGCACCCCGGTTACGGCTTCCTGAGCGAGGACGCGGACTTCGCGCGACGGTGCCTGGCCGCCGGTGTCACCTTCGTCGGGCCCGCTCCGGAGGTGCTGGACGCCTTCGGGGACAAGACACGGGCCCGTGAACTCGCCGTCGCCACCGGAGTTCCGGTGCTGCCCGGGACGCACGGCGGGCTGGAGGAGGCGCGCGCGTTCGCCGCCCGGGGCCCGGTGATGATCAAGGCGGTCGGCGGGGGCGGCGGGCGCGGCATGCGGGTCGTGCGGCGGCCCGAGGAACTGGACGAGGCGTGGGAGCGGTGCGCTTCCGAGGCGCAACAGGGCTTCGGCCGGAGTGAGTTGTACGCGGAACGGCTGCTGGAGGGTGCCCGGCATGTGGAGGTCCAGGTCGTCGGGGACGCCACGGGAGCCGTCACGCATCTGTGGGACCGGGACTGCAGTGCCCAGCGGCGCCATCAGAAGCTGATCGAGATCGCGCCCGCGCCCGAACTCCCGGAGCCGGTACGGGAGAAGATCCTGGACAGTGCGCTGCGGCTGGCCCGGGCCGTTCCCTGTTCGAGCCTGGTCACCTTCGAATTCCTCGTCCTGGACGACCGGTTCCACTTCATCGAGGCCAACCCGCGCCTCCAGGTGGAGCACACGGTCACCGAGGAGGTGACGGGACTGGACCTGGTCGCCGTGCAACTGCGCCTCGCCGCCGGAGCCACGCTGGACGAGCTGGGGCTGTCGGGGCCGCCCGTCCCGCCGCGCGGGTTCGCCGTGCAGGCACGGGTCAACGCCGGGTCGACCGGACGGATCACGCGCTTCGACGTGCCGACCGGGCCCGGGGTACGGGTCGACACCGCCGTGCGGGCCGGGAGCGACGTCGGGTCGCGGTACGACCCGCTGCTCGCGAAGGTGATCGCGCACGTGCCGAACGGCGGGGTCGAGGCGGCCGTCACACGGGTGAGGCGGGCGCTGGGCGAGTTCGGCGTGGAGGGGGTGCGCACGGGGATTCCGTTGCTGCGGGACGTTCTCGCGCGGCCGGGGTTCTGGAGGCGTACGGAGGTCATCGAGCAGGGCGCACCGGAAGCCGCGGCGGCGGACGGCACGGTTCACGCGCCACTCGGCGGCACCGTCGTCTCCGTCGACGTCTCGCCCGGTGAACAGGTGCGTGCCGGACAGCAGTTGCTGGTCCTGGAGGCCATGAAGATGGAGCACGTGGTGCACGCTCCCGGCTCCGGAGTGGTACGGCTGCTGCCCGCGCGCCTGGGCCAGACGGTCGGTGAGGGCTCGGCGCTGGCCGTCCTGGACGGCGTCACCGGAGCGCAGGAGGACGGGCCCGAGGTGGAGCCGGTCGATCCGGACGCCGTGCGCGCGGACCTCGCCGACATGGTGCACCGGCACTCCTTCGGGCTGGACGAGAACCGGCCGGAGGCGGTCGCCCAACGGCATGCGCTCGGCCGGCGCACCGCCCGCGAGAACATCGAGGACCTGTGCGACGCGGGCTCGTTCACCGAGCTCGGCGCCCTCGCGATCGCCGCGCAGCGCAGGCGCCGCTCCCTGGACGACCTGATCCGGTCTACGCCCGCGGACGGCCTGGTCTGCGGCACCGGGCGGGTGGGCGGTGAGCCGTGCGTGGCGATGTCGTACGACTACACCGTCCTGGCCGGTACCCAGGGCCTGCAGAACCACCGCAAGACCGACCGGATGCTGGAGATCGCCGAGGAACGGCGGCTGCCCGTCGTGCTGTTCGCGGAGGGCGGCGGTGGGCGGCCCGGGGACACCGACACCACGTCCGTGGCGGGTCTCGACGTGACCACCTTCCAGCGGATGGGGCGGCTCAGTGGGCTCGTCCCGCTGGTCGGCATCGCCTCGGGGCGGTGCTTCGCGGGCAATGCTGCGCTGCTCGGCTGCTGCGACGTCGTGATCGCCACGCCGGACGCGACGATCGGGATGGGCGGGCCCGCGATGATCGAGGGCGGCGGGCTGGGCGTGTACCGGCCCGAGGAGGTGGGGCCGCTGTCGGTGCAGGTGCCCAACGGAGTCGTGGACATCGCCGTCGACGACGAGGCGGAGGCGGTGCGGGTCGCACGGCGGTACCTGTCGTACTTCCAGGGCACGCAGGGCAGTTGGGAGGCGCCGGACCGGCGGCTGCTGCGGCAGGTCGTGCCGGAGAACCGGCGGCGTGCGTACGACATGCGGACGGCCGTCGCGGGGCTCGCGGACACGGGATCGGTGCTGGAACTGCGGCCCGCGTTCGGCGTCGGCGTCCTGACGTTTCTGGTGCGCGTCGAGGGGCGGCCGTTGGGCCTGCTGGCGAGCAACCCGGCGCATCTGGGCGGGGCGATCGACCGGGACGCGGCCGACAAGGCGGCCCGCTTCCTGCAGTTGTGCGACGCCTTCGGGCTGCCGGTGGTCTCGCTGTGCGACACCCCGGGGTTCATGGTCGGCCCCGAGGCCGAACGGACCGCCACCGTACGGCACTTCGCGCGGCTCTTCGTCACCGGCGCCAACCTGCGGGTGCCGCTGGTGAGTCTGGTGCTGCGCAAGGCGTACGGGCTGGGGGCGATGGCCATGATGGGCGGCTCGACGCGGACTCCCCTGGCCACGGCCGCCTGGCCGAGCGGCGAGTTCGGCGGAATGGGCCTGGAGGGCGCGGTGCGGCTCGGCTACCGCAAGGAGCTGGAGGCGATCGCGGACCCGGCCGAGCGTGCTCGTGTCTTCGAGGAGCGGGTCGCCGAGTTGTACGAACGCGGGAAGGCGGTCAACACGGCGGCCGCGCTGGAGATCGACGCGGTCATCGACCCGGCCGGGTCGCGGGACTGGGTGGTCGCGGCTTTGGAGCGATGCCCCGTCCCCCGCCCGGGGCATCGTCCGTTCATCGACGCCTGGTGAGCAAGGCGCCTGCTCCGTAGGCCACTTGGTGGTTACGGCTGCTTCCGGTCGGGCCCGTCAGCTGGGCCGGATGTTCTGGTTGAGCCGGAAGACGTTGTCGGGGTCGAGTTCGGCCTTGATCCGGGCCAGCCGCTGGTAGTTGGAGCCGTAGCTGGCGCGGACGCGTTCCTGGCCCTCGTCCATCATCATGTTCACGTAGGCGCCGCCCGCCGAGTAGGGGTGCAGGGCCTCGGAGTAGTCGACCGCCCACCGTTTGATCAGCTCGGCGTTGGCCGGGTCGGGGTCGACTCCGGCATAGACGGTCGACCAGCGGGCGCCGCGGTAGCCCCAGGGGGTCTCGTCGGGGCCGACGTCGTGGGCGGCTCCGTCGATCGGGTAGAGGTGCATCGTCGACTGCACGGTCGGTACCTCGGAGCCGAACTTGGCGTGGAGTTCTACGGCCTCGTCGGGGATCTCCTCGACGAAGTCGGCGCGCCAGTACCACTGGTGGCCGGGCGGGTAGAGCCCGTCGAACATGGACTGCAGGTCCGGGTGCGGCATCGGTGCGACGAAGTGCAGCATCGGCTCCGGCAGGGCGTCGAGCAGCGGGGCCATCCCGCGTGCGGCCGCCTCGGGGTCGTTGCCCGCGTAGCACCAGACGACGCCGGCCGTCTTGCGCAGCTGGATCTCCTCGGGAAACGGCGGGGCGGGCGGGACGGTGCCGTGGAGGAAGAAGGCGTTGAGTTCGCGGGGCGCGTTCGGCAGGAAGTCCCGGTAGGCGGAGAGGACTTCGGCGCTGATCTCGACGGGCCAGAAGGTCGGTCCGGCGACGACCGTGCCGATCTCGTGCAGGCGGAACAGGAAGGAGGTGGCGACGCCGAAGTTGCCGCCGCCGCCGCGGATCGCCCAGAACAGGTCGGTGTTCTCGTCGGCGCTCGCGCGCACCTGGCGTCCGTCGGCGAGGACGACGTCGGCGGAGAGCATGTTGTCGATGGTCAGTCCGCACTTGCGGGTGAGGTGGCCGAGTCCGCCGCCGGTGGCGATGCCCCCGACGCCGGTGGTGGAGACGATGCCGCTGGGCGTGGCGAGGCCGTGCGGGTTGGTGGCGCGGTCGACCTCACCCCACACGCAGCCACCGCCGACGCGGACGGTGCGGGCGGCGGGGTCGACCTGGATGTCCTTCAGGGGTGAGAGGTCGGCGACCACTCCCCCGTCGACGGTGCCCATGCCGGCACCGTGGTGGCCGCCGCCGCGGACGGCGAGCGGCAGGTCGTGGGCGCGGGCGAAGCCGATCACGCGGGCGACGGCATCGGCGTCGGCGCAGCGTGCGACGAGCGCGGGGCGCCGGTCGATCATCGCGTTGTAGACGGCGCGGGCCTGGTCGTAGCCCGGATCCTCGGGTCCGATCAACTCGCCGTTGATGCCGGAGAGTTCGCTGCGGGCGGCCTGGGCAGGTGTACTGGACATGCGATATCCCCCGTTTGTTCGGAGAAGGGCCGATCCGCACGTTCTACTCGTGTTGCGCGGGTACCGGCATCCGTGGCCGTCACCTAGCTCGGGCCCGGCGGTTACCTACGTTTCGGGTCAGGGGAGGAGTCCGAGCTCCGCGGCGCGGTCGGCGACGTGGCGGCGGGTGGGCGCGTCCAGCTTGTCCAGGACCGCGCGGACGTGGTTGTCGACGGTACGCACGGAGACGACGAGCCGGGCGGCGATCTCGGCGTTGGTCAGGCCCTGCGCGAGCAGCCGCATGACCTGGAGCTGGCGTTCGGTGAGGTTCGCGGGGTTGCCGCGGGTCGCGGCGACGGGGCCGCGCGGGATGCGCTTGACGCCCAGCTCACGCAGCTCGGCGCGGATCAGCCGGGCCAGCGGCTCGGCACCCAGGGCGTCGAGCTCGGCGAGCGCCTCGATCTTGTCGGCGGGGTGCGGGCTCTCCGCGACGGCGGCGGCGTGCTCGTAGGGGCAGCCGGCCGTCTGCCAGCGCGCGGCCGCCTCCCGCCAGTGGCCGCGGACCTGGAGCGCGTACGGGTGGTCGCAGTCCTCGAGCCGGACCGGGTGGCCGGCTCGGGTGAGCCAGTAGCCCAGCTCGGCGCGGTAGGGGACGCCGGGCAGGTCGCGGGCCTGGGCGTGGACGGGGGTGACGGCCTCTACGACGGCGGCGTGGTCACCGCGCAGCCAGGCGGCCTCCGCGAGCGCGGCCGCGACGGGGCCGGTCCGCTGGAGCTCGCGGGTGCGGACGGCGATCTCCTGGGCCTCGGCGAGGAGATCGCCGGCGCCGGGGCGGCCGGTGCGGGTGCGCACCCGGGCGAGGACGGTCAGCGCCGGGGAGCGCGCGGGCAGGAAGTCGTGGATGCCGAACTCGGCGTGCCGTTCGGCGTCCTCCCAGTCGGCGGCGGCGAGCCGGCGTATGGCCAGTTCGACGTGGAGGTAGGTCAGGAAGCCGAGGTGCTCGGCGCGGTCGGCGAGGTCCATGGCCGGGGGCAGATAGCGGTCGGCCTCGGCGTACTCGAGGTGGTCGAGCAGGGTCCAGATGAGGTTGGCGTAGGCGCGGCAGGCGTGCTCGACCTCGCCGGCCGCGAGCGCGACGTCGAGGCTCTCCTCCAGCTGCTTGCGCCCTTCGGGGTCGCCGGCGCGCCAGCGGGCGGTGCCGACGTTGTTGAGGGCGTGCGAGAGGATCGCCGTGTCCTCGGTCTTCCGCGCCAGGGTGATCGCGCGCTCGGCGTGTGCGACGGCCTCGGGATAGCGGTCGGCCAGCATCCGCAGCTGGGCGATGTTGCTGACGGCCAGGGCCAGCAGCCGGTCGTCGCCGGCGTGCTCCAGGACGGTCACGGCCTCGCGGGCGGCGTACTGGGCCTCGTCCGCGTCGCCGGCCCACCAGTGGATGCGGGAGAGCCAGCGCAGGTCGGCGCCGAGGGCGGGGATGTCGCCGAGCGAGCGGCGCAGGGCGACGGCCTCGCGCTGGGCGGCGACGGCGGCGGCCGAGTCGGCGATCGTGTAGCTCTCCACCGCGAAGCGTTCGAGCAGGTCGGCGAGGTCGGGCGGCGCGTAGCGGTGGCGTTGCTGCAGGACGAGCCCGAGCTGGGCGGCGGCCTCGCGATGGGAGCCGGCCGAGGCGGCGTCGCGGGCCGCGTCGGGCCCGTAGCGTGCGATGGCGTCCTGGTCGCCGGCCTGCGCCGCGTGGTGGACGATGCGGGCGGCGTCGGCGCCGGGGCGGGCGACGAGGGCCGCGAGGACGTTGCGGTTGAGCTCGATGCGCCGGGCGGTGGGCACGGGGTCGACGACCGCCCGCCGGATCAGCTCGTGCCGGAACGCCACCCGCTCCGGTGTCACGGCCAGCAGCCCGCGCTGCTCGGCCGCCGCCAGGGCCGCCACCCCCGGCGGGAGCAGCGCGTCGACCAGCGGGCGTTCCACGGCCGAGGGAACGACGGCGAGCTGCTCCAGCGCGTCCACGGTGGCCGGGTCCAGTCCGCGCAGCCGGGCGAGCACGGCCTCGACGACGGTCGGGGGCACTCCCCCGGTGCCGCCGGCCGCGACGACCTCGGCGACGAAGAAGGGGTTCCCGGACGTGACCGCGTAGACCTGCGCCGGGTCGAGCCCGCCGGCCTTGCTGAGGGTGCGGACCGCGTCCAGGGACAGCCGGGCCAGGGGCAGCCGGTGCACACGGGGCGCGCGGGACACCTGACCGAGGAGGTGGCGCAGGGGGTGTCCGCGGCTGAGCTCGTCGTCGCGGTAGGTGAGCACGAGCAGGGCGGGCAGCCGCTCCATGCGCCGCACCAGGAAGCGCAGGGCGTCCAGGGACGCCTCGTCGGCCCAGTGCACGTCCTCGACGACGAGTACTGCGGGGTGCGGAGTCACGGCCAGCTCTCCGTGCAGGGCCTCGTAGACGCGCTGGCGGTCGCCGCCCTCGGTGACCGCCCGGGCCAGCTCGGCGCCGACGCTGCCGACGAGGTCGCGGAAGGGGCCGAGCGGTCGCCGGGTGGCGAGGTCGTCGCACTGCCCGACGAGCACGCGGGCCTGCGGCGGCAGCCGGTCGGGCATGGCTCTCACCAGGCTCGACTTGCCGATTCCGGCCTCGCCGAAGACGAGCACCACCGACCCGGCCCCGTCCGCCGCCTCCCGTGCGGCCGTGGCCAGCAGTGTCAGCTCGGGCTCGCGCTCGAGGATCCCCCGGTCCACGTGACCGATTGTGCCATCGGGCGCCCGCTCTGTCCGTGGCAGCACGCTTCCACGGCCCCCACCCCGTGCCTGCAGTGCTCAGCACGGCACGGGGCCCCCCGCCTCATGGACGGTGATCGGGATGTTCCAGAACGCCGAGGAAACACGGAAGTTCATCGCGGACGAGGACGTGAGGCTCGTGGACGTCCGCTTCTGCGATCTGCCGGGGATCATGCAGCACTTCACGGTGCCGGTGGAGATCTTCGACCCGGACGAGGAACTGGCGTTCGACGGTTCGTCGATCCGCGGCTTCCAGGCCATCCACGAGTCCGACAGCCGCGACCCGCGCAACGTGGCGAGGAAGGCGGAGACGTACCTGGTGTCCACGGGCATCGCGGACCTCGCGTACTTCGGCCCGGAGGCGGAGTTCTACGTCTTCGACAGCGCCCGGTTCGAGACACGGACGAACGAGGCGTCGTACCACGTCGACTCCGAGGCGGGCGCCTGGAACACCGGTGCGCTCCAGGACAACCGGGGCTACAATGTCCGCTGCAAGGGCGGCTACTTCCCCGTCCCGCCGGTCGACCACTTCGCCGACCTGCGCGCCGAGATGACCCTCGAACTCATCAAGTGCGGCATCCTCGTCGAGAAGCAGCACCACGAGGTGGGCACCGCGGGCCGGGCCGAGATCAACTACCGGTTCAACACGCTGCTGCACGCCGCCGACGACCTGCAGCTCTACAAGTACATCGTCAAGAACGTCGCCTGGCGAGGCGGCAGGACGGCCACCTTCATGCCCAGGCCGATCTTCGGCGACAACGGCTCAGGGCGGCAGCCCGCTCTTCTACGGCGAGGAGGGCTACGCCGGCCTGTCGGAGTCCGCCCGCCACTACATCGGCGGCCTGCTCAGGCACGCCCCGTCACTGCTGGCGTTCACCAACCCGACGGTGAACTCCCAAGCGTCTGGAGTTCCGCGCCCCGGACCCGTCCTGCAACCCGTACCTGGCCTTCTCGGCGATACTCCTCGCGGGCCTGGACGGCATATCGCGACCTGGATCGGCCTCAAGCGCACCCACGAGATCGCACCGCTGCAACTGCGGCCCCATCCGCATGAGTTCGAGCTGTATTACGACGTGTGACCTCGGTGTACGGCCGCGTCAGGACGGCGTCAGCGGAAGGTCGTCCGTGTAGGCGTTGACCGGTGGGGCGATGCGCTCGGTGTGGTGGACGTCCAGGGCCGCCGGGGCGGACTTCGTGCCGAGGGTGCCGCCGGGGTGCCAGGTTCCGTCGACGGCCAGCCAGGTGTCGGCGGGTGGGGCGGGGATGCCGAAGACGCGGACCTTGACCGACTGGGAGTCGGCCGCGCAGCAGGTGAAGATGATCCGGGTCAGGTACCAGCCGCCGCCCGGGCCGGCCGGGGTGACGAAGCCGGTCATCCGGATGCTGCGGCTTCTGATCGCCTGCTTCGGGTCCTGCTGGACCCGGGCCGTGAAGTCCGAGAGGGTCATCGGCAGGGGGCTGGTCGCGGGCAGCGGGTCGAAGTGCTGCTCCCGCTTGACGGCCTTGTCGTGCGTGCGTGAGGCCGTGTAGGCGCCGAGGGCGGGCGGGGCGTGGAAGAGCAGGCTGAGGACGGGCAGGAAGAGCAGCCAGGCGACGCGGGGGACGGCGGAGTGGTCGTGGCCGTGTGCGTGGCCGTCGTCCACGGCCTCCGCACGGTCCAGGACCGCTCCCGCCAGGCCCAGCAGCACGAGCAGCGCTCCGGAGGCGATCAGGAGGGGGCGCTGGCCCTCCTTGACGTAGCGCAGGCAGAGGTCGGTGAAGAGGGAGGCGTGCAGCAGGCCGAGGCCGGTCAGGACCAGCAGGGCGGCCTGGACGTGGCGTCTCACAGCAGTGCGCCTCCGATCAGGGCGCTCGCGACGACGGCCACGAGCGTGGTCGCGGTGGAGAAGCGGAGCGCGAAGCCCCGCCCGAACGTGCCCGCCTGAAGGGCGATCAGCTTCAGGTCGACCATGGGGCCGACCACCATGAACACCAGCCGCGCGGTGGGCGAGAAGCCGGTGAGCGACGCGGCGACGAAGGCGTCGGCCTCCGAGCAGACGGCGAGCAGGACGGCGAGCCCGGCCAGGAAGAGCACCGACAGCCAGGGCGAGCCGGAGAAGGTGTCGAGGACGGAGCGCGGCACGGCGACGTTGAACGTGGCCGCCGCCATGGCGCCCAGCACCAGGAACCCGCCGGCCTGGAGGAAGTCGTGCCGGAAGCCGAGGCGGAACTCCGTCCAGCGGCTGTGCCCCGGCTGGTGGCCCGTGTGCCGGGCGGTCTGCCGCAGCCACTCCGCACGCCCCAGCCAGAGCCACAGCCAGCCCATCGCGGCGGCCGTGAGGAGGGACGCGAGCAGGCGGGCGGCGACCATGGCGGGGTTGCCGGGGAAGGCGACCGCCGTGGCGGTCAGCACGATCGGGTTGATCGCGGGGGCGGACAGGAGGAAGGCGAAGGCCGCGGCGGGGGTGACGCCGCGCCGGATCAGACTGTTCGCGACCGGCACCGAGGCGCACTCGCAGCCCGGCAGGACGGCTCCCGCGACACCGGCCACCGGTACGGCGAGCGCGGGGCGCCGGGGCAGGATCCGGGTGAACAGGTCGGCCGGCACGAAGGCGTTGATCGCCCCCGACAGGACCGTGCCGAGGAGCAGGAAGGGCAGCGCCTGGACGGTGATGGCCAGGCAGACCGTGCGCCAGGCCGCGACGGCGGGCCGGTTCAGCCAGCCGGCGCCGGTGAGCGCGAGGGCCGCGGCCAGGCCCGCGGCCCCGACGACGGCGATGCCGATGAGCAGGGGTCGTACGGTGGCGCGGCGCTCCGGCGGGCAGGGAGGTGCGACGAGCGCCGTCTCCTCCACCACATCAACCAGCGCATCCGTCTTTTGCATATTTACTCCGGATGTCGGATTTCGTGGCGAAGATAAGCCAGATCCGACTACTTCACGGAGCGCACACGCCGCCGGAGACCGATCGATGAACGGGACCGGGAACGGGTTTGACCCCGCAGGGCCAGCACGATGGCGACGCCTATCGCTATCAGGTGCTCACGGCCGGCCAGGTTGGGCACGGCGACCGATTCCCACACCATGGATCCGCTGGTGAGGGCGAAGAGGACGGGAGCGCGCCGGACGACGGCGACGTAGGTGAACAGGCCCACGACCGCGGCGGACGGCCCGGTGTCCAGCACCCGCCCGATCCCGGGCGGCAGTCCGAGCCCGCCCCACCCGGCCCCGAGCGCGATCATCACGCGCACCATCAGGGTGCCGGCCAGTGTCGTCGCATACGAGACGACGAGCGTCCTGGTCCGGCCGAGGATGAGTTCGGCCAGCGCGAAGGCGAGGAACAGCTGTGTGATGCCCGCCCAGACGGGCAGGTCGAGGGCCGGGACGTACAGGGACACCGGCGTGCGCAGCAGGGCGAGCCACAGCGGCAGGTCGGCGTTGACGCCGCCGAGGATCCGCACCGCCGTCGCACCGGCGGGATGCTGCGCCAGCGCGTGGAAGAAGATCACTCCGAGGGCGGCCACGAACGCCAGCGTCAGTCCGGACAGCCCACGCCGCATGAGCCGGCGTACCGGATCGACCACGATGCCGTGCCACTCGCCGCGCAGCGTGCGCACGGCGAAGGACGCCGACCGCCACAGTGCGGTACGCAGCCGTGCGCGTCCCCGGCGGTCGGCCGGGGCGCCCGACGGCTCGTCGGCGTGCGGTTGGTCGGCACGTACCTCGTCGGTACGCAGCTCGTCCGCGGCGCTGTCCTCGCAGCGCTCCCCCATGCGAAGCAAGACTCCCCCTGAGAGGGTGAAGGTGACCCGTGCGGCACAGGGCCACGCCACCCCACCCGAGGGCTACGCCCGGCGGCGGGGCTTCCTGCGCTTGGCGCCCTTGGAGACGTCGGATTTGCCCCTGGGGTTGCGTGCCGTCGTTTTTGCGCCACTACGCGTGGGCCGGTCACCGGCCTTCGCGCCCGTCTTCGCCTTCGGCTCCGGCGCTTCCGCCTTGCGGCCCCGGGAGCTGTTGACCGTACGGCCGCGGACGATGCCGATGAAGTCCTCGACCATGTCCGTGGTCGCCTCCTCCGGCCATGCCAGGGCGACGCCGGACTGGGGGGCGTCCACGACCGGCCGGTACACGAGGTCCTTGCGGTGGTGCAGGCGCGCCAGCGACTGCGGGACGATCAGGAGGCCGACCCCGGCGGCGACGAGCTCGACGGCGTCCTCCGTGGTGGCGGGGCGCTCGAAGGCGGGCTCGCCCGGCGGCCGGTCCCACTCGAAGACGTCGTCCAGCGGGTGGAAGAGAACCTCCTCCGCGAGGTCGTCCACGGTCACCTCGTCCACGGCCGTGATCAGGTGATCCTTGGGGACCACGACGACCGTCGTCTCGGTGTAGAGGGGGATGGCGCTGAAGTGCGTACGGTCGACCGGCAGCCGTACGAGTGCGGCGTCGGCGCCACCGGCGCGCAGCACCTCGGAGACCTCGGCGGCCGGTACGGCCAGGAGGGTCAGCGGGATCTCGGGCAGTCGCTCGTTCCAGATCCGCGCCCACTTGGCGGGCGTCGCCCCCGGAACGTACGCGAGCCGGAACGTGGGGGATTCCTCCGAGCCTGTCACGCTGCAAGGCTACCGGCCGCGGCCGGTGCCTGATCACCGGCCGTGGTCGGAGCCGCATCACCGGCCGTGGTCGGAGCCCTCGTCGCCGCTCGATACCCTGGACCTCATGAAGCCGCACCAGAGCACCCAGACGATGAAGCCCGCGACCGCGGCGAAGAAGCTGGGTGTGTACCTCGAGGCCACCCCCGCCGAGTTCCGGGAGGGTGACGTCTCGCGGGCCGAGCTCGACCGGTTGCAGGCCGATCCGCCCGAGTGGCTGCGCGAGCTGCGGGCCGACGGCCCGCACCCCCGTCCGGTGGTCGCGGAGAAGCTGGGCGTCTCCATCGCGGGCCTCGCACGCGGCGGCGTCACCGAGGCGCTCACCACCGAGCAGATCGACGCCCTGAAGCAGGAGCAGCCCGAGTGGCTGCAGAAGGAGCGCGCGACGCAGGCCGAGGTCCGCAAGGAGGGCGCGCGGATCAAGAAGCGCAACGCCGAGCGCGCGTCCCGGAGCGAGTCCGGCCGGTCCTGACCCCGCCCGTCCGCGACGGAACGTCGCCTTCCGCACCCGCTGTGTGCACGAAGCACGTATCTGACGGAACGTCACGACGAAGGTCACAAAAGCGTATCGGACATTACGCCCCTCAACCTTCACACGAGCCGCACAAGTTGGCTAGTTTGGCAGTAGGCCGCACGAGTTCCTCCGGCGCCCCGCCGGGACGTGCGGCCTCCGCCGAGTCCGGTGCGCCTTCGCGGCAGCCGGAGCCGGGGACCCGACCGAACGATGGGGTGAATCGGCCCAACCGCCCACCAGGGCAAAGGCCGTAGGGCATACCTTCCGGATCGACGCCCGAACCCGACAGCTAACTCGGTAGGCGGAGTACGGAAGGAGTACGGCACCCATGGCGCCGGAACGATCGTCGCGCCCCGGAGGCCTCGGCCCCGGAATGCGCAACTCCGCTCTCGCGACCGCCGCCCTCACCTCGGTGGCGCTGTTCTCACAGACCGCCGACGCCGCGCCGAAGGCGGCGGACGAGGGCCCCAGCCGCGAGGACGTCCGGCAGCGGGTGAGCAGCCTGTACGACCGGGCCGAGAGCGACACCGGCCTCCACAACATCACCCGGGCCCAGTCGGTGCGCCGGGGCCGCGGCGCCGCGGCGGGCGGTGGCCGGAGTTCGGATCCGGACCTGGACAACATCGCCCGGCAGTGGTTCCAGGGCGCGCGCTCGTCACTGGGCCCGACGGTTCCGGCGACCCTGCCGACCGACCGGATGCCCGCCCAGCGCACCACGTCGCCCCGTCCCGAGAGGCCCGAGAGGCCCGAGCGGCCCGAGCGGCCCGCCGAGTCGCGTGCCGCGGGCGCCGCCCGTGAGCTGGAGGCGCCCGCCCGGCCCGTGCTCGAACTGCCCGCCGCAGAGCCCCGCCGGCGCCCCGTGGCGGAGCTGACGGCCGGTCCGACGGCCGTGCTGCCCGCCGTGCCCGCTCAGCGCCAGGAGACCGCGGCCCAGCCCGGGGCCCAGCCGGAGCCGAGGCAGGTGGTGCTGCGCCGCTCCAAGCAGGCGAACCAGCGCAAGATCGCGGCGGCCAGCGACCTGCTGTACCGGTACACCGCCCGGCAGACGTCCGTGGCCCCGCTGACGGCCGCCCAGCCCCAGGCGCTGCCGACATGGCAGGACCCGGCCGAGCAGATCCACCGTGCGGCCGAAGAGGCGTGGCGGTTGCAGCAGCCGAGCGTCCTGGACACGGGCGTACCGGCCGTGGAGGACTGGCGGATGCGGCAGCCGACCGTGCTCGACACGGGCATCTCCACGGCCAGTGAGACGTGGCGGATGCAGCAGCCCAGCGTCCTCGACACAGGCATCTCCACGGCCAGTGAGACGTGGCGGATGCAGCAGCCCAGCGTCCTCGACACCGGCATCCCTACGTCCGACGAGACGTGGCGGATGCAGCAACCCACCGTCCTCGACACCGGCGTGCCTCTGGCCGATGAGGCGTGGCGAACACGGCTGCAGCAGCCCAGCGTCCTGGACACGGGCGTACCGGCCGTGGAGGACTGGCGGATGCGGCAGCCGACCGTGCTCGACACGGGCATCTCCACGGCCGACGAGGCATGGCGGATGCAACAACCCACCGTCCTGGACACCGGCATCCCGGCCGTCGAAACGCCCGTCGGTACCAAGGCCGACCGGGCCGTCGCCTTCGCCCGCGCGCAGATCGGCAGGCCGTGCCTGTGGGGTGCGGTCGGACCGGAGTCGTACGACAACGCGGGCCTCACCCAGGCCGCGTGGAAGGGCGCCGGGGTCGCGCTGCCGCGGAGCACGTCCGAGCAGGCGCGCACCGGCACGGTGATCCCGCTGGCCGAGAGCCGCCCCGGAGACCTGATCTTCTTCCACGACAACTTCAGCCACGTCGGGCTGTACACCGGCAACGGCATGATGATCCACGCGCCCGGCCCCGGTTCGGTCATCCGCGAGGAGTCCATCCACAACGCCGGGGAGGCGGCCATCCGGATCGCCGTGCGCCCCGCGTAGAACATGCTGCGGGCCGCCGGTCCCCCGCTCCGGCGGCCCGCACGGTGAGAGGATCTGAGATCGTCGCGGTTGCCCGTTGCAGTCTCGGGCAGCGCAGGGTGCCGCCGGTATGGGTACAACTGCGTAGGCGGCGGACGAGTGGAGAGGCACGTGGGACAGGCGCGGGGTTCGGCACACGAGCGGATGCTGTCGGTGGCCGTCGACGCGCTCAACGAACGTGATCCCGGGCGGCTTTGGCCGTTGCTGGCCGGCGCGCTGCCAGGGGTGTGCGGCGGCGAGACACTGATCTACAAGCTCGACGACTGGAACGAGAGCGAGGGCACGGTGGGCATGCCGCCCGCTGTCGCCGCCGCGTTCGACGGGCTCGGGGCCGAGGATCTGGGCCTGCTGCGCGCGGGGTATCCGTTCGCGCGCCACTACGCGGCCGGCCCCGACAGAACGCCCCTCACCGCGCGCCGGGCCGCCGGCGCCGCCTGGTCGGCGAGCCCGACCGCGCGCCTGATCGGTGACGTCCTGGACGCGGGCCATGTGCTGGCGATTCCGCTGCCCCGGACGACGACGCCGATCACGGGGTGCATGGTCTACCGCTCCGGTACGGACTTCACCGACGACCAGGTCCGCGCGGCCGAGCAGGTGCAGCCGCTGCTGGCGGCGGTCGAGCAGCAGCGGCAGCTCCTGGAGCACTTGCAGCGGTCGGCCGTCCCGGGCCCCGCCCGGGAACGGGCCGCGGACTGCGCCCTCACACCCCGCGAACTGACCGTGCTGCTCCTGCTCGCCGACGCCCTGACCGCCGCCGCGATCGGCCGCCGGCTCGGCATCTCGGACCGGACGGTGCACAAGCACGTCGAGAAGATCTACCGCAAGCTCGGCACACGGGATCGCATCAGCACGGTGCTACGGGCCCAGCGGCTGGGTCTGATCCCCACGCCGTGAGCGGTACAGGTCCCGCAGCAGGGCGATCTCCGCACCGTGGTGCAGGACTTCCTGGTTGACCCACCACACGATGTCGACGAACGGCTCTTCCGGGTCGCTGCCGTGCGGATAGGTGCAGTGGCCGATCGTGTCGAGCGCCGCGTCGCCGGCACTCTGCAGCGCCGTGCGCCAGGCCGTGACGCCGGTGTCGAAGGCGGCGACGGCCGCCGCCACGTCGCCGCTGATGAGGTAGTCGTCCCGGGTGAGGCGGTGGCCTCCCGCGGTGTGGTCGGCGCGGAGGAACAGCATTTCGCTGAGGTGGCTCAGGCGCCACGCGATGGTGGTGAAGGGCGGCGGCCACGGGTGCGGGTACGGCGCGGCGTCGCGGCCCCACGCTCCCTCGGCGCTGCCCGCCAGATGCGTGGCACGCGCGCCGGGCCCGTCCACCCGCCGCCGCACCGACCAGCACTCCGGCACCGGCTCCCAGAGGTACTCCGCGCCGGTCAGCGGCCCGGCCTCGGTGTCCGCCCCGTCACCGCTGTCCATCCCCGGCCCGGCCATACGGGCGGCCAGCCGCTGACAGGCGAAGTCGAACTGGTCCAGCAACGGCCCGAGGCGAGATGTGGTCACTGAGGCTCCCCTGGCGAACTCGGCGGCGTACGAAGAATGCACGGCGGCGGTGCGAACCGACGGGCTAACCTGGCACGACCGGCAGGCGAACCGCCTCTCGATAAACGATGTCAGGGAGCCGGCCATGAACCTGAAGCCGAACCGCTCCATCCCCTCGGCGACCGTGATCCCGGTCCTGATCTATCCCGACGTGCGCGCGGCGGTCGCGTGGCTCGGCGCGGCCTTCGGGTTCGCGGAGCGGGTGCGGATCGGCGAGGCCCACCGCGCCCAACTCGCCTTCGGTGACGGGGCCGTGATCGTCGGGGACACGCACGGGGACCGCCGGCCCCCGCGTCCCGGCGAGGTCACGCACTCCGTGACGGTACGGGTGGACGACGTGCGCGCCCACTGCGCGCGGGCCCGGGAACACGGTGCGCGGATCGTCATGGAGCCGACCGACTTCGAGTACGGGGAACGCCAGTACACGGCCGAGGACCCGGCCGGTCACCAGTGGACCTTCTCGGAGACCCTCGCGGACGTCGCTCCGGAGGAGTGGGGCGGGCAGACGGTGTCGGGCGACTGACGCTGTCAGGCTCGGCGGGCTGAGGACGTGAGGCGATCGGCGAGCGCGATGACGAGGTCGCGCAGTTCGTCGGGGCACTCGATGACGAACGGCCGGTCTAGCGCGGCGAGCACCGGAGGCAGCCAGTCGAGCCGCTCCACCCGAAGCTCGGCACGCAGCCAGCGCTCGGCCGCCTGGTCCTCGGCCCCCTGCTCCTCGGCCACCCGGTCCTCGGCCGCCCGGTCCTCGGCCGCCCCGGGCGCGTGCTCCTCCAGGGTCGCGACGCTCGCCGGAAGGTGGGCGCGGATCTGCCCGACCGTCCCGTGGATCCGCAAGATCACCTGGTGCCGGTACTCGGCCGTGGCGAACGCCGTGAGCACCCGCTCGGCCGGACCGGGGCCGGCGGGCGCTTCGAACGAGCCGGGCAGGGCCCTCGCGTCCGCGATGCGATCGAGCCGGAGGGTCCGGTCCTCACCGATCCGGGCGTCCTGGCCCGTGACGTACCACCGGCCCGCATGGGCGACGATCCCGTACGCGTGCAGGGTCCGTTCGCTGCGCCGGCCGTCGCGGTCGGTGTAGCGGATCGAGACCGGCCGGCGGTGGTGCACCGCGTCGGCGAGGGTGAGCAGGACCTCGGCGTCCGGGGTCTCGTACTCACCGGGTTGATCCGTGAAGGCGAGAGCCTCCAGGAGTGTGTCGAGCCGGCGGGCGACGTGCCTGGGCAGCACCCGCCGGATCTTCGCCGATGCCGTCTCGCTCGCCGTGTGCTGCGTCGTCGCCAACCCTGCTCGGCGGCCGGCGACCAGACCGAGCAGCACGGCCAGCGCCTCGTCGTCGCTGAGCATGAGCGGAGGCAGGCGGTACCCGGGGGCGAGGCGGTACCCGCCGTAGCGGCCGCGCACCGATTCCACGGGCACGTCCAGGTCGATCAGATGGTCCACGTACCGCCGCACGGTGCGTCCTTCGACGCCGAGCCGCTCGGCGAGTTCGGCCACCGTCCGGGTGCCGCCCGACTGCAGCAGCTCCAGGAGTGTCAGCACGCGGCCGGTGGGTCGAGGCATGTGCGCAGCCTAGCCCGAATACAGGACCGTTTCTGTCCTCTATTTCTCCTAGCCTGCGGAGTGCGCGCCTCCGGCACAGCCCGGCGCAATGCAGCACGACCCAGCACCGCCAAGGAGATTTCCATGGACTTCGTCTCGATCCGCATCATCACCGGCGACGTCGCGCGCCTCGTCGAGTTCTACGAGCGGGCCACAGGGGCGCGGGCCACGTGGGCCACCGAGGACTTCGCCGAACTCAGGACCGCGGGCGCCACCCTCGCGATCGCCGGCACCCGCACCGTCCCGCTGTTCGCCCCGGACTCCGCCCGCCCGGCCGACAACCACAGCGTGATCACCGAGTTCCTCGTCGACGACGTGGACCGCGTTCACCGGAACCTGACGGGTTTCGTGACCGACTTCGTCACCGAGCCCACCACGATGCCCTGGGGCAACCGATCGCTGCTGTTCCGCGACCCCGACGGCAACCTCGTCAACTTCTTCACCCCCGTCACCCCGGCGGCCATCGAGAAGTTCGCACGCTGACGCCACGCACAACCGCTCACACGGGGGCTCCGGCATCCGGGGGTTCAGCCCTGCCCGGTCCCCGGCCCCACTCCGCCCTGCAGCCGCTCCAGGTCCGACGGGCGTACCTGAATCACCACCACCGCGATCAGCGCGGCGACCACGGCGAAGATCGCGGCCATGACGAACGCGGCCGAGACGCCGGCGGTGAGGACGTGGTCGGAGTAGGGGGACGGGAGCTGGCCGGTACGGCGGAAGCGGAGGCGTTCGACCGGGGTCGCCTGGGCCAGGAAGCGGGGGATCTGCTTGTGCGCCTCGTTCGTGCTCGCCGTGCCGAACATCGTGACCAGGATGGACAGGCCCAGCGAACCGCCCACCTGCTGCGTGGCGTTGAGGAGCCCGGAGGCCGCGCCGGTCTCCTCATCGCTGACGTTGGAGAGCGCCATGATCGTGAGGGACACGAACTGCATGCCCATGCCCAGGGCGAAGACGAGGATCGGTCCGAGGATGCTGCCCGCGTAGGTGGAGTCGACGTCGGTCAGGGTGAGCCAGGCCAGGCCCGCCGCCGCGAGGACGGCGCCCACCACCATGAAGGGCTTGGGCCCGAACCGGGGCAGGAACTTCGAGGCGAGCGCCGCGCCGACGGCGATCACCGCGCTGACCGGCAGGAAGGCCAGCCCCGCCTCCAGCGGGCTGAAGCCGAGTACGTCCTGCACGAAGAGCGTGAGGAAGAAGAACATGCCGAAGATCGCGGCGGCGAGGCTCAGCATGATCCCGTACGTGCCCGCGCGGTTGCGGTCGGCGAACATGTGCAGCGGCGTGATGGGCTGCCGGGAGCGGCGCTCGATCAGGATGAACGCGGCCAGTACGACGACGGCCGCGGCGAACGAGGCGACCGTGAGGGCGTCCCGCCAGCCCTCCTGGGCGGCTCTGATGAAGCCGTACACCAGCAGGACCATGCCCACGGTGGAGGTCAGTGCGCCGGCGATGTCGAAGTGGCCCGCGTGCCGTTCGGACTCCTTGATGAAGCGGGGTGCGGCGAGGGCGATGAGGATGCCGATGGGCACGTTGACGAACAGCACCCAGCGCCAGTTCAGCCACTCCACGATCATTCCGCCCGCGAGCAGTCCGATGGCGCCGCCTCCGGAGGAGACCGCGGCGAACACGCCGAACGCCCGGTTGCGTTCCGGGCCTTCGCGGAAGGTCGTGCTGATCAGGGCGAGCGAGGTCGGGGAGGCGATGGCACCGCCCACGCCCTGCAGGGCGCGTGCGGCGAGGAGTTGGCCGGAGCTCTGCGCGAAGCCGCCCAGCAGGGAGGCCAGGGCGAAGAGCAGCACGCCGAAGATGAACATCCGCCGCCGGCCCAGGATGTCGCCGGTGCGGCCGCCGAGGAGCAGCAGGCCGCCGAAGGTGAGGGTGTAGGCGTTGACCACCCAGGACAGGCTCGTGGTGGAGAAGTTCAGCGCGGTCTGGATGTGCGGCAGCGCGATGTTCACGATGGTGATGTCCAGGACCACCATCAGCTGACACGAGGCGATGACCAGCAGCGCCATGCCGTTTCCGCCGCCGCCCGGTTCCCGGGCGGTGGCCTGTGCTGCGGGGCTGGGCTGCGGGCTGCTGCTCATAGTGCGTGCGCTCTCAGTGAACGGTTCCGTCCACTGTCCGACCGTACGCTCCCCCCGTGACCGTCACCACTCGACCGCGGAATCCGCGCTCACGGCGGCGCAAGGGGCTCGCGGTCACGAGCGGGACCTGTGGGCCGCGGTCAGGTGCGGGTCCTGGGGGGCGCGGTCAGGTACGGGTCCTGGGGGCGCGGTCAGGTACGGGTCCTGTGGGCCGCGCTCAGGTACGGGTCTTGTGGGTCATCGCGAACTCGTCGGCCTCGGGCAGGTCGAAGTCCCCATGGTCGCTGCCGAGCCCCTGCGCCACCAGCGCCGCCGCGGCGCTGCCCAGGACGGCGGCCTCGCGTGGGGTGCGGCCGAGGCTGATACCGCGCAGGAAGCCCGCCGAGAAGGCGTCACCGCAGCCGGTGGTGTCGATGACCTCCACGTCGAAGGCCGGGACGGTCTCGGTGCCGTCCGCCGTGACCAGGAGCGCGCCGTCGCCGCCGCGGGTGACGGCGACGAGGCCGGCCCCCGCGGCCAGGAACTTCTTCGCGCCGGTGACGAGGTCCTCCTCCTCGCTGAAGCCGAGGACCTGATCGTCGTTGGGCAGCAGGAAGTCGACGTACGGCAGCAGCGGCTCGATCTGGTCGTAGGTGCCGAGTTCGCCGGGGGCGAGGAGGTCGACGGAGGTGACCACGTCGTGCTCCTTGGCGTGCGCCAGGATGCGCGCGGCGACGTCGGCGCCGATCAGTTCGGGTCCGCCGAGGTGGAGGTGGGTGGACTCGGCGACGGCGTCCCAGGGCACGTCGTCGAGGCCGTAGGTGACGTTGGCGCCCAGCAGGTGGAGGGTGGGCCGGTCGCCGTTGGGGCGGATGGGCAGGACGGTCGCGGAGGTGGAGGTGTCGATGCGGCGGACGAGCAACTCGGTGTCGATGCCCGCCCGGTCGAGGAGCTGGATGAGCAGGTCGCCGGTCGGATCGGTGCCGATCGCTCCCGTGGTGCGCACCGCGGCGCCGAGTTTGGCGAGGGTGAGCGCGGTGCCGGCGGCCGTTCCCGCGGCGGTCATCCGGATGTCCTCCACGAGGGTGGCGCCCTGGCCTTCGGGTATCTCCTCCACCGGCCGTACCAGCACGTCCAGTACGTGCACGCCCATCGTGACGACCTTCATCGGGTTCCCTCCTGCGCGGGTGGTACGGGGTGGGTGGTGCCGTAGTCGCGGGCGATCGCGGCCTCGACGACCGCGAGTTGCTCGGCCTCGTCGAGGACCCGGGGCGTGCCGAGGGCGGCGGCGTGCCGGTAGACGCCGCAGGCCCACTCCAGGAGCAGGGCGTGCTCGACGGCCTTGTCCAGGGTCGGGGCGTGGGTGACCGCGCCGTGGTTGGCCATCAGGGCGCCGCCGCGTCCCTCGAGCGCGGCGAGCACCGACCCGGCCAGCTCGTGGGTGCCGAAGGTCGCGTACGGTGCGACCCGGACGCTACCGCCCAGCGCGAGCAACTGATAGTGGATGCACGGCAGTTCGTCGAGGACGCAGGAGAGCGCCGTGGCCATCGGCGCGTGGGTGTGGACGACCGCGCAGGTGCCGTAGCGCCGGTAGACGCCGAGGTGCAGGTCCAGTTCGGAGGTGGGCTCGAGGCTTCCGTCGACGATCTCGCCGTCCAGGTCGACCACCGTCACCTGGTCCGGGGTGAGCCGGGCCAGCACCGCTCCGGTCGCGGTGATCGCGACCCGCTCCCCCACGCGCACGCTGACGTTCCCTGCGGTGCCGATGAGCAGGCCCTCGGCTCCCAGCCGGCGGCAGGCATCGGCCACTGCGGCCCGCTCCTTGCCCAGCACCGCGCTTGAGTCGGTCATGTGCGGGAACCTAACCCAAAGGTGAAACAAAGTCACGTTCGGATTCGGAGGTCGTTTCGTGAGCGAGCCGACCGCCGCACCCCTGCGCCGCACCCCCCAACAGGCGCGCAGCAAGGCCCGGTTGGCCCGGGTCCTCAAGGCCGCCGAGCGGGTCCTGATCGCGGAGGGCGTCGAGGCGCTCACCACGACCCGCGTCGCCGCGGAGGCGAAGGTCTCGGTCGGCTCGTTGTACCAGTATCTGCCCGACCGTGAGGCGATCATCGACGCCCTCGCGGCCGGCTACTTCGCCAGGCTCGAGGCCGCCATGGACGCGTTCGTGCGGGCGGCGTCCGCCGGGCGCTGGGAGGACCCGGTCGGCGTGCTCGTCGACGAGTTCGCCGCGATCTACCGCACCGAACACGGCTTCCGCGCCCTGTGGTTCGGCAGCGGCCTGACCGAGCGGACCCGGGCCGCGGACCGCGCGCACAAGCGCCGCATGGCCGACGGCATCCGCCGTATTCTCCTCGCCCTCGGCCTCGCCCGCGACGACGAACGGCTCGCCCGGTCCTGCCTGGCCGCGATCCTGGCCGCGGACGCCCTCGCCCAGGAGGCGTTCCGGCGCGACGCGGCGGGCGACGCGGGTCTCCTGGACGAGGCGAAGGTCATGCTGCGGGGGTATCTCGCGGCGATCGCGGGGCGCGGGTGAGGTCGTCCCGACTCCCCCAACCGGCTTGGCGCTGAAGGAAACCGGACTCACACCACGTGGGCCTCGGGCCGGGTCGCCGCGCCGGAGCGGAAGCGGTCGGCGCTGAGCGGGGAGATGTCGGCGAAGGGCTCGCGCTCCAGGTGCAGATCGCGCAGGATCTCGCCGACGGCGGGGCCCTGGAGGAAGCCGTGGCCGGAGAACCCGGTGGCGTAGAGGAAGTTGACGAGTTCGCCGGAGCGTCCGATGAGGGCGTTGTGGTCGGGGGTGACCTCGTAGAGGCCGGCCCAGCCGCCGACGGTCCTCATCTCGGCCAGCTGCGGGGCCCGCCGGCGCACGGCGTCGCGGAACAGCTCCAGCCATTCCGGGGTCCAGGTGGTGTCGAAGCCGTCGGGCTGGCGGGGGTCGGCGAGGCCGAACAGCAGGCCGTCGTCGCTGTTGTGGAAGTAGGCCGTCGAGGCGAAGTCGATGGTGAAGGGGATGCGGGGCGCCGGGGGCACGAGCGGTTCGGTGAAGGCGAGTTGGCGCCGCACCGGCCGGACCGGGAGGTGCAGGCCGGCCATGTCGCCGATCTGCGCCGACCAGGCGCCGGCCGTGCAGATGACGGTCGCGCAGGCGACGCGGCCGCGGTCGGTGTGGACGGCGGTGACGCGGTCGCCGGCGGTGTCGATGCCGGTGACGGTCGTGTGCGTGGCGAAGGTGACCCCGGCGCGGGTGGCGGCGTCGGCGTAGCCCTGGACGACCAGCCGGGGGCGGGCGTGCCCGTCGGCGGGCGAGTGGGCGGCGGCCACGAGTCCGTCGGTGCTGACGTAGGGACACAGGCGGCGGGCCTCGTCCGGGGAGATCATGCGGGCGGGGACACCCAGCGCGTTCTGGGTCCTGACGCCGGCCTCGAACTCCGCGACGTGCTGTTCACCGGTGAGCAGGAAGAGGTAGCCGACCGTGTCGAGGCGGATGTCGGCGCCGGGGCGGCGCGGGAAGTCCTCGTAGGCGCGCAGACTGCGGCTGCCCAGCTCGATGTTGAGCGGGTCGGAGAACTGGGCGCGGACGCCGCCGATCGGTTTGCCCGAGCTGCCGCACGCGAGTTCGCCGCGCTCGACCACGACGATGTCGCTCACCCCCGCCTCGGCGAGGTGGAACGCGGCACTGGCGCCCATCACGCCACCGCCGATGATCACGACTTCTGCGGTCGGCGGAACGGAGCGGGAGATGGATGAGGAGGACAAGTGGCCGTCCCTTCCGAAGGCCGGCGCCGGGGCCGAAGGTCCGTCGGCTCGGGGGCGCGCCCTGCGCAGTGAATGAGTGGCTCAGTGACCCTACGTCCGAGATCTCACTTTCCGCCGCCCTGCTCTCCGCCGTGTCAGCCGGGCACGTCCATCCGCTGCGTGCCGACCACCGACAGCAGCCGCAGCGCCTCCTCCGACGGCGAGCCGGGCGCGGCGGTGTAGATGACCACGCGCTGATCGCGGTCGGTGATGTCGAGGACGTCGCAGGTGACGGTGACCGGGCCGACGAGGGGATGCTCGAAGGTCTTGCACAGGGTGGGTGTGGCGGCGACCTCGTGGGCGGACCACAGCCGGGTGAACTCCTCGCTGCCCGCGAGCAGTTCGCCGACCAGTCCGGTCACTTCGGGGTCGTCGGGGTAGCGGGCCGCGACGGCGCGCAGGTGCTGCGCCGAGGACCGTACGAACTCCTCCGCGTCCGAGACGCCGTAGAGCCGCCGGCCGGGCTGGTGCGGGCCGAGGAAGGCGCGCCGTACGAGATTGCGGTCGCGGCGCGAGAGCGCTGAGAAGTCCTCCATGAGCGCGGCCGCGAGGGCGTTCCAGGCGATGACCTCGTATGTCGCGGAGATGACGATCGCCGCCGCGTCCGGCAGCCGGTGCAGCAGGTCGACGACGCTCTGCCGCACCTCCCGCGAAGGGCCGGGCCGAGGCCCTGGCGGGACGCCGGCGAGGTGGTGGAGGTGGTCGCGTTCGGTGTCCGACAGGCGCAGGGCGCGGGCGAGCTGACCCAGCACCTCGCGCGAGGGGTGCGGCCCGCGCGCCTGTTCCAGGCGGGTGTAGTACTCGGTCGAGATGTACGCCAGCTGCGCCACCTCCTCGCGGCGCAGGCCCGGGGTGCGGCGGCGCGGCCCGGCGGGCAGGCCCACGTCGGCGGGAGTGATGCGCTCGCGCCGGCTGCGCAGGAAGTCGGCCAGTTCACGTCGGTCCACGCCTCCAGTGTGCGCGGACGGCGCGGACCCGAGCCAGGTACTGCCGGTGCCTGGATGGGCCGGGCGGCCGGGCACAGGCTCGACGTCATGACTACGACCCCTGCACAGACCCCGTCCACCACGGCCGCCGGCCTCCTCGCCGGCAAGGTCGCCTTCATCACCGGTGCCGGTCGCGGCATCGGCGCCGCCGCGGCGCGGCTGTTCGCCCGGGAAGGTGCCCGGGTGCTGCTCGCGGCGCGTACGGAGTCCCAGCTCAAGGCGGTGGCGGAGGAGATCCGGGCGGCCGGCGGCACGGCGGACCATGTGCGCTGCGACCTGGCCGACCCGGCGAGCGTGCGCGCGGCCGTCGACCGGGCCGTGGAGCTCTACGGCCGCCTCGACGTCGCCTTCAACAACGGAGCCACGATCCAGCAGCCGGGTCCGATGGACCAGTTGCCGGAAGCCGACTTCGACCATGTCCTCGCCGTCAACCTGAAGGGCCCGTGGCTGGCGATGCGCGCGGAGGTCGCCGCCATCCGGGCCACCGCCGGCCGCGGGGCGATCGTGAACACGTCCAGCGTCGGCAGCCTGATGGCCAACCCCTGGCTGCCCGTCTACGGCGCGGCGAAGCGGGCGGTCAACAGCCTCACCGCGTCGGCCGCGGCGACGTACGGGCCCGAGGGCATCCGCGTCAACGCCATCGCCCCCGGCACCACGCTCACCGAGATGATCGACGCGTGGGAGGCGGACTCCCCCGGCATCGTCGCCCAGCTCACCGCGCAGACTCCGCTGGGGCGCGCCGCCGACCCGTCGGAGATCGCGGAGGCCGCCGCCTGGCTCCTCTCCGACCGCGCCTCCTTCGTCAACGGCACGGTGCTCAGTGTGGACGGGGGGATCCGGGCCTGAGCCCGTACTGCCCGTACTGACTGCCCGTACTGACTGCCCGTAATGAACGATGACCGTCTGCTGGCGGAGTCAGGTGGCCGGGCCCGCGGGCGGCGCGCCGGTGACCGCAGCGCGGTAGAGGGCTCGGGTGGCGCTGCTGAAGTAGGCGCTGTAGGAGACCTGGGGGGTGTTGCCACCGGTGTGGTAGCCACCGATGACCCCGATCACCGCCCAGCCGCCCGGCCACGGCACCAGCATGGGCCCGCCGCTCGTCCCGCCCACGAAAGCGTCGCAGGCGATGCGCAGGAAGGTGCCCGGGTCGGCCGGGTCGTCGCTCGACCACTTGGTGGTCCAGCTCCAGCACTCCAGGGGCTTCGGTGCGCCGGCCGGATACCCGATCATCCGGACCGGGGCGTGGAAGTAGCCGGTGTCAGTGAGGAGTTGGACCCCGCCCGCCACGTCCTCGAGCCGCTTGCCGTCCGCGTTGGGCTCGGTGACCGCGAAGCCGACGTCGTACGCCGCTCCGGCGTGCTCACCAAGGTCGTAGTACTCCTGCGCGACGTAGACGCCGTCGTCCTTCACCGGGAAGATGCCGAACGGCTTCAGTCCGTCGTGGTACTGCGGAACGAACCCCAGGTGGCGCTTGGGGGAGGTGCCGGAGTACCCCTTGAGGCAGTGCCCCGCGCTGAGCACGAGGTCGCGGCCGGGGCTGCGCACCACGGAACCGCTGCACGTGCGCCCCGTGCCGCCGGCGTCGGTCCAGAAGAACGTGCCGGCCTGCGGGATGCCGTCGAAGCTCCGGCTGGGCGGGATGTGCTCGCCGGGCCGGGGCCCGTCCGCCGCGGGCCGCGCCTCGCCACCCTGGTCCGCGTCGTCGGGCAGCGCGGCCGTCAACCGGGTCGCGGTCCAGTACGTCGCGAGCTCGGTTGCTGTCGAATGGCCGGCGGCCGGTGCTTTGGCGAGGGCCGCCGGTGTTCTGGCGTGGGCGGCCGGTGCGAGCCCGGTACCCAGCATCAGGGCGCCCGCAATCGCGGCGGCGTACCGGAGGACTCTGATCCTGCGCACTGTCAATTCCCCTCCACCCTCCAAGGACACATTGGCATGCCCATCGTCGACGGCCGGCGGGGGGCGCGCAGGAAGATCACCAAACTGGCCGAAACTTCCGCTGCGTTGGACCCGCGCTGCGGAACAAGCCTGCCGGGCGGCATCGCTCAGCGGGCCGGCCCGGCCGGTGTCAGCCGAGCGCCGCTTCCAGCGCGGCCTCGAACGTCGGCTGCTCGAAGGTGAAGCCGGACTCCAGCAGGCGTGTGGGCACCACGCGTTGGCTCATCAGGATGCCGTCGGCGAACTCGCCGAGCGCCAGCCGGAGGGCGAAGTCGGGGACGGCCAGCAGCGTGGGACGGTGCAGGGTCCTGCCGACGGTGGCGGTGATGTCCCGGTTGGTCGCCGGGTGCGGGGTGGTCAGGTTGACCGGGCCGCTGACCGGGTCGGTGTCGATGACGTGGCGCAGGGCGCGAACCGTGTCGGGGAGCGAGATGTAGCTCCAGTACTGCCGTCCGCTGCCGAGGCGTCCTCCGAGCCCGGCGCGGGCGAGCGGCAGCAGGCGGCCCATGGCTCCGCCCTCGGCCGAGACGACGATGCCGAAGCGGGGGGTGACGACGCGTGTCCCGGCCGCCCGCGCGCCCTCGGCCGCGGCTTCCCAGTCCCGGCACACGCCGGCCAGGAAGTCATCACCTTCCCCGGCCGACTCGTCGACCGCGTCCGTCCCGGTCTCGCCGTAATACCCGACGGCGGACCCCGACACGAACACCGCCGGCGCCTTCTCACAGGCGCCGATCGCCGCCGCGAGGGCGCCGGTGCCGCGCACCCGGCTCTCCCGGATCTCCCTCTTGTACGCGGTGCTCCAGCGGCGGTCGCCGACGCCGGCCCCGGCCAGCCCGACCACCGCGTCCGCCCCGTCGAGCACCGCCGGATCCGCGGCGCCCGCGCGCGGGTCCCACCGCGCCTCGGCGCTTCCGTCGGCCCGCGCCCGCGGCTCGCGCCGCACCAGCCGGGTCACCCGGTGACCGTCGGCGAGCAGCGAGGCGGCGAGCGCGCCGCCGATCAACCCTGAGGAACCACTGATGACGACATGCATGGGAACCGGCCTCGATCCGAACGTAGGAAGCGGTCACCGTGCTGGCCGCGCATGACACCTCGGCATGTTTGACTATTCAAACACCAAGCCGTCCTGGCGTGACGACGGGGCCAGGACTCCCCTGCAGTCCTGGCCCCGCACGGTCCGCTCCTACTTCCCCCCGTGGAGATCACAAGGATGCACAGCGGGTCGCCTTTGTGTCGTTGGCCGACCGTCCACAGCTACTTGGCCTGGAGTCCACTCGCAGCGCGGTACTCGCTCGGCGGGACGCCATACGCGCTGCGGAAGGCGCGCGTGAACTCCGCCGGCCGCGGGAAACCCCACCGGGCGCCTACGGCATGGATCGGCATCGTGCGCAGGGCCGGGTCGGCGAGATCGCGGCACGCGTTCTTCAGCCGCTGCTCGCGGATGTGGCCGCCGACGGTGGTGCCCTCGGCCTGGAAGAGGCGGTACAGGTAGCTGCGGGAGATGTGGTGCGCGGCGGCGATCCGGTCCGGGGTCAGCTCCGGGTCACCGAGGTGCCTGCGGATGAACGCCTTGATGTGCAGGGTCAGCGTCCGGGCGCGGGTCTCGGGCGGCAACTGCCGTTCGGCGTCCAGGGCGTGGGCGAAGACCGCGGTCACCAGATCGGCGACGACGGTGCCCAGCCGGGGCCCGTCCGACGGCTGGTAGGGCGCGGTGTCCGAGACCAGCTGGATCAGGAACTGCGCCAGCAGCGCGCCGACACCCTCGCGGCTCGACACCCGGCTCCCGATCACCCGGTCCGCCCGCTGCGCGGGCAGCGCCACCAGCGCCCTCGGTATCTCGACCCCGATGAGGGTGACCGGGTCGGGGCCGGTGGAGATGTCGTACGAGCGTGAGGAGGTGTTGGTGTGGAAGTCGTCGATGCGGTAGGCGACTTGCTGTCTGCCCCAGCTGGCCGCCCCTTCTCCCCGCCGCAGCAGGGAGAGGTGGTAGACCTCGGGGTCGGACTGCCGGACGAGCTTGGGGGTGCGCCGGAAGACCAGGTGGTCGAAGGTCGCCGGCCACACGGTCACGTCCCCGAGACCGACGATGCGCTGTTCGCCGTGGTAGTCCGCCGCGCAGTCGCTGGCCAGTTGCATGGGCGCGTGGGTGCGGCCCATGCGCTCGGTCCATGCCTCGAACCGGTCGCCCACCGGTAGGTCCACGGTCCGCAGGAGCGATTCGTCCAGCACGGCCGTAGTCAACCATACGGGCTGAATGGGGCGTTGTGGCCGCTCACGCTCAGCGTGTGAGGAATTCCGACAGCCCGGCCAGGAGCCGGTCGACGTCCTCCGCGTCGTTGTAGGGGGCGAGACCGACGCGCAGGCCGCCGGTGTCGCCGAGACCGAGGTGGCGGGACGCCTCCAGGGCGTAGAAGGAACCCGCTGGGGCGTGCACGCCGCGTTCCGCGAGGAAGGCGTACGCCTCCGTCGTGGAGCGGCCTTCGAAGGTCAGCAGCAGGGTGGGCGTACGGTCGGCCGCCCGGGAGTGGATCGTGAGGCCGTCGAGCGCGGCCAGGCCCTTGTCGATCTGGGTGCGCAGGCCGTCCTCGTGACCTTCGAGCGCCGTGAACGCCGCGGTCAGGCGCTCTCGCCGGGTTCCCGTGGCGCTCGGGTCGAGGCCGGCGAGGAAGTCGACCGCTGCGGTGGTGCCCGCGAGGAACTCGTAGGGCAGGGTGCCCAGTTCGAAACGCTCGGGGACCGCGTCGGTGGACGGCAGGAGCTTGTCCGGCCGCAGGGTCTCCAGCAACTCCGGCCGGGCGGCGAGGACTCCGTGATGGGGGCCGAGGAACTTGTAGGCGGAGCAGACGAAGAAGTCCGCGCCGAGGCGTTCGAGGTCGACCAGCGTGTGGGCGGCGTGGTGGACGCCGTCGACGTAGCAGAGCGTTCCCGCCTCGTGCGCCAGGCGGGCGATCTCGGCGACCGCGGGACGCGTGCCGATCAGGTTGGAGGCGGCGGTGACGGCGACCAGCCGGGTGCGCTCGGACAGCACGGCGCGGATGTCGTCGGCGGTCAGCTCCCCGGTCGCGGGATCGAAGTCGGCCCAGCGTACGGTCGCGCCGACCTGTTCGGCGGCCTGCACCCAGGGGCGGATGTTGGCGTCGTGGTCCAGGCGCGTGACGACCACCTCGTCGCCGGGCCCCCACGTCTTGGCGAGGGTGCGGGAGAAGTCGTAGGTGAGCTGGGTCGCGCTGCGGCCGAACACGATCCCGGACGGGTCCGCGCCCAGCAGGTCGGCCATGGCCCGGCGGGCGCCGGTGACGATGGCGTCGGCGTTGCGCTCCCCCGGCGCGATCCGTCCCCGGTTCGACAGGGGCTGGGACATGGCGTCGGCGATGGCGCGGATGACGGGTTGCGGGGTCTGGGTACCGCCCGGGCCGTCGAAGTGCGCCGTTCCGGCGGCCAGGGCGGGGAACTGGGAGCGGATGGCGGTGATGTCGTACGTCACGAGAGAGCTCCTGTGAGTGCCGGGCCGGAGCAACGATCGTGCGTGATCAGCGGCGGACCTGGCAACCACGCGTGCCGGGCGGGTGACCTCGGTCAGTCCCTGCGGGAGCCGCCCGGGCGGGCGACGAATCGGGCCTGGGGAATCCGGTCTGCGGAATCCGGCCCGGGGAATCCGCCTGCGGAATCCGGCCGGATCGAAAATCCCTGGCGGGCCGGAAACGGGGAAGGTTACGATCCCCGCGATGACTACCCACTCTGCTGTCAGATTGGGGGTCCCGTCCGCGCAAGGTGAGTGCTGATGCTCACCGACACCGCGAACGGCGATTCCCGCCTCTCCTTCTGGCTGCGCGTGCGCGAGTTCGCCGTGCCGCCCTCCATGATCGACACCGCGACCGCCCGCCGCCGCGTCGGCGACTGGGCCGGGGCGTGCGCTGCCGCAGGCATCGACGTCGACCTGAATCTGCGTTCCGTGGCACGCGGTCACGGCCGCGCCATGGTCGATCAAGTCCGTTCGGATCTACGGCAGTTGGCGCCCGACCTGTTGCGCTGGCACATGCCGAGGATCGCTCCCGACGGACTGCTGCGCCCGGGGCTGACCATCACTCTGGCCCGGTACTACGCCCAGGGGCACGACGGTCCGGGGCCGGTGCACCTCGTCGTCCGTACGCCGCCGGCCTGGGCGGACGCCGGGCAGCGGATCAGCCTCGCGCTGTGGGACGAAACCGGCTCCGAGGACTGCGCCCGCCGTCACCCGCATCCGCGGCCCAGCCGGCGGTTCCGGCTCGACCTGCACCGGCATCTGTGGGACGCGAGCAGGGCCGGCGAATTCCGCATCCGCTCCGGGGCCGACCGGCCGTCCGACGCCAACAGACCTGTACTGGATGAGGAGTTGCCCGAGCGCTTGCCGCCGCACTGGCACGGCTGCGCGCTCGACCGGTGGGCCGCCGAGGCGGGGATTGTGCTCCGCGCGGAACGGCGGCGGCACGGGTCCACCGGTTCCGTCCTCGTGCGGCTCGGGGGCCGGCATCGGCTGCTTCTGGATCTGTCGGGCGCGGGCCAGGCACCCGTCGTACGGCTCGCGGACCGCGCCAAGTCCCCGCACGGGCACGCCTCCACACTGCCCGTCCTTCCCGATGCGGCGACCTGGATTCCGCCCGACCTGGAGTTGCTGCGCACCGGTTCGATCACGGCCGAGCGGCTGCATCCGCTGGTCGCCGCGGCGCTCGTACCCGGCCATGTGCCGCACTCAGACGTCCCACGTTGCACCCAACGGGCGAACCAGCCAAGGATGGTGGAGTGCCGTGGCGCTCGGCACCGGATCGGCCTGCTGGACGGGGTGCTGGCGGCGCTGGACCACGATCCGGACGAGGTCCGGCGGGAGGAGCTGCTGGTCGCCCTGACCGGCACCTCGCTGCCCTGTCTGCAGGCGATCGACGAGGCCCACCGCCGGCCGGACTGCCTCACGGGGGTGCGCGAACGCCTGGACCACGGTGACATCGCCGGGGCACTGGCCGTCGTCGAGGGTCTGCTCGGCCCCGGCGCGCACCTGCGCGACGGCCCGCTGCGCGACGAGCTGGAGGCGGCCGCACAACGGCGGATCACCTACGGCCTGTTCCGGGCGGGTCTGATCGGCGCCTCGCACGGACCCGCCTACCTGCGTCCCGGTGATCTCCGCCGTAGCCAGGACCACCTGGCACATCCGCGCCACGCATCCCTGCGCTGACCCGGCTCTGCCCTCGACCACCGCCCTTCTCCTACGTACCCAAGGTGATCACCCATGCCTGCGCACACCCATGTTTCTGCCACCCAACTCGATGTCGCCGCACAGCTGTTGACGCTGCTGGGCGACACCGCCACCGAACCCCGCCCCGACGCCCAGCTCGAAGCCCTGACGCTGGCCGTGGCCGCCGATCTGCCCGTGCTGCTGTGGGGGGAGCCCGGGATCGGCAAGACCGCGGCCCTCACGCAGCTCGCGGAGTCCCTGGATCTGCCGCTGACCACGGTGATCGCCAGCGTGCACGAACCGTCCGACTTCTCGGGGCTGCCCGTGGTCGGAGACGATCCGGCGGAACAGGGTGTGCCGATGGCCCCGCCGGACTGGGCGGTACGCCTGGTGCGGACCGGCCGGGGCCTGCTGTTCCTCGACGAGCTGTCCACGGCGCCGCCCGCGGTGCAGGCCGCTCTGCTGCGCCTTGTGCTGGAGCGGCGGATCGGGGCCCTGCGGCTGCCACCCGGAGTGCGCATCGTGGCCGCCGCCAATCCGCGGTCCTCGGCGGCCGACGGCTGGGAGTTGAGCCCGCCGCTGGCCAACCGGTTCGTTCATCTGCAGTGGACCCACGACCATGAGGTCGTCGTCCGCGGCCTCGGCGGCACCTGGCCCCGGGCCGCACTGCCCCAACTCTCCCCCGCCGAGCTGCCGGAGGCGGTGGACTTCGCCCGCCGCGCGGTGTGCGGGCTGCTGACCGCGCGCCCCAGGCTCGTGCACCAGCTGCCCGCCAACGAGACCCGCCGGGGCGGACCTTGGCCGTCTCCCCGCAGCTGGGAGATGACGCTGCGCCTGATCGCCTTCGCGACCGCGGCCGGCTCTTCCCGGGAGGTGCTCGCCCTGCTCGTGCGGGGCACCGTGGGCGACGGTCCGGGCCTCGAACTGCTGACCAGCATCGACCGGTTGGACCTCCCGGATCCCGAGACACTGCTCGCCGACCCGGCGAGTGCCGAGTTGCCCGACCGCGGCGACCTGCGACAGGCCGTGCTCGACGGTGTGGTGGCCGCCGTCCGCAACCGCCCGGAGAGGTCCCGCTGGGACGCGGCGTGGGCGCTTCTGGTCCGCGCGCTGGAGACCGGAGCCCCGGACCTGGTGGTCGTCCCCGCGACCACGCTCGCCACGCTGCGCCGCGAGGACTGGGACGTACCGGAGACGATCGAGCGGCTGGCCGGAGTCGTGTCCGTGTCCCGGCGGGCGGACCGGGCGCGGGCCGCACTCACCGCGAAGGCCGGCCGATGAGCGCGGACGTACCGGAGGAATCGGCCACGCTCGGGGCGCCGGGGGCATCCCGCACGCCGGCCGCACCCGGCACCCTTGACCCCGACCCCGACCCCGACCCCGACCCCGACCTCGACCCCGACCCCGGCCTCGACCGCGACAAGCTCTTCGCCGCCCGCCTGTACGCCGCCCGGGCCCGCCCCTACCTGGCGACCGCGTTGTTCGCCCTGCACACCGTCGAGTCCCGGCACGTGCCGACGATGGCCGTCGACCGGCACTGGCGGTGCTACGTCTCGCCCGCTTTCGTGGACCGGATGCCGGTGCAGGAGCTCGCGGGCGTATGGGTGCACGAGGTGGCGCACCTGCTCCGCGACCACCACGGACGCAGCGACCGGGTGGCCCGGGAGCGCGGACTGACGGGCCCCGGCGAGAGGCTGCGGATGAACATCGCCGCGGACTGCGAGATCAACGACGACATCTACGGCGACGGTCTGGCCCGGCCCGAAGGCGCCGCAGAACCAATGGTGTTGGGATTGCCGGAGGGCGAACTGATGGAGGACTACCTGCGCCAGTTCACACTCGGGACGCGGACACTGAGCATGGCCTGGCTGGACTGCGGCAGCGGCGCCGACGGGCGGCGGCGGGGGTGGGATCTCGGTCCGGACGGTGCGAACGCCCTGAGCAAGCAGGAACAGGACGCGGTGCGGTTCCGGGTGGCGCAGGGGCTCATGGGCCGGCCGGGGGACGCACCGCAGGGATGGCGTCGCTGGGCGGAGGAGGCGTTCCATCCGCCCCAGCCGTGGCGGGAGTTGCTCGGGGCGGCGGTCCGTTCGGCGGCCTCGGCTCCCGGCGCGGGCGAGGACTACAGCTACGGCCGGCCGTCGCGGCGGGCGGCCGGTCTGCCCGGTGTCGTACTGCCGAGCCTTCGGCGCAGGCCGCCGCGGGTGTCGGTGGTCATCGACACGTCCGGGTCGGTCAGCGACACCGAACTGGGCAGCGCGCTGCTGGAGGTCGCCGCGATCGCCCGTGCCGTGGGCGGCCGTCGGGATCTGGTCACGGTGGTGCCGTGCGACGCGGCGGCCCGCATCGCACACCCGTTGTGCCGCGCCGAGGGGATACCGCTGGTGGGCGGCGGCGGCACGGATCTGCGCACGGGGTTCGCGAAGGCGCTGCGCACCCGCCCCGATGTCGTCGTGGTCCTCACGGACGGCCAGACCCCGTGGCCGGCCACGCGGCCGGCCTGCCGGACGGTGGTGGGGCTGTTCCCCCGACAGAAGAACTGGGCCAAGCACGACCCGGACTACGCACCCGGCGCGCCGCCCGCCTGGGCACGGGTGGTCGAGATCGGGTAGGTGCCCAGGGCCCGTCGAACCACGGTCTGCTCGCGATCGGTTCGGAGCAGCGGGTGGAACAGCCCTGGAGCTCCAATATTGGGCAAGGTGTTGACCGCCGTAGAAAATCTGCCTTACATTCGCTGCGATTCCCGGCGTCGCCATCCCCCGTAAACCCGCTCAAAGGGGAACCCACGTGTCCACCGAAGCGCGCACCCAACCGGATTCCACCGCCGTCGGCTCGCCGCCAGGGGGCCTACCCGTCGGCACCCTGGTCGCCGGCTGCTTCGCGGTCTGCCTCGCGCAGATCGCGTTGGCCATGCCGGCCACGCTGAACGGGCTCTTCCAGGAGGACCTGCACCCCGTCGGCTCGCAACTGACCTGGATCTCGGACGCGTTCCTGCTGCCGGTATCCGTCCTGGAGCTGACCTTCGGCGTCCTCGGCGACCTCTTCGGACGCAAGCGCCTGCTGGTCGGGGGCGGTGGACTGCTCGTGGTCGGCGAGGCGCTCGCGGCCGCGGCGACCGGCATCCACACCCTCTGGGTGGGCCAGGCCATCGCGGGCCTGGGCGCGGCGGCGCTGTTCCCGACCTCGCTCGCGATGATCGCCGCGGGCACACACTCGGCCAAGGACCGCGCCCGCACCATCACGATCTGGGCCGCGGCTCTGTCCAGCGGCGGCTTCGTCGCCCCCGTACTGGGCGGCATCACCGGCAACTACGGCTCCTGGCGCTGGGCCTTCGTCGTGGTGACGGGCCTCGCCCTGATCAGCACCGTGCTCAGCCAGCTGCTGGCGCACAACTCCAGTGCCCCGCAGGGGCGTTCACTCGACCTGGCCGGCCAGATCACCGTCGGTGTCGGCATGTTCGCCCTCCTGTACGCGGTCATCCAGGGCCCGGCGGACGGCTGGACCGCGACACCGGTGGTGATCGCCTACGCGGTCGCCGCGGTGTTCATCGGCCTGTTCGTCGTGGCCGAACACCGAGCCGCCGCGCCCCTGTTGCGGCTCGACCTGTTCAGGAACCGGGCGTTCGCGGTGGCGTCGTTCGTCGCAGTGGTCGGCATGTTCAGCTACCTCGGCACCGCGTATGCGACCAGCATCCGCCTGGGCCCCATCCAGCACCAGAGCCCGCTGCGCGGATCGTTCGCCTTCATCCTGCTCAACGCCTGGGCGCTGCTGCTGATGCCGGTGATCTCCCGACTGCTGGAGAAGGTCAGCCCGCGGTGGGTCCTCGGCGCCGGCCTGGCCCTCATGGCCGCGGGTGACTTCCTCGCCGCAACCCTGTCCGTCCACGACCGCGCCCTGACCTCGCTGATCCTCCCGATCGGCCTGGTCGGCATCGGCTTCGCACTCACGGTCTCCTCGATCACGGCCACCGCCGTGAACACGGTGGAGGTCCACTACGCGGGTATGGCCAGCGCCTCCACGAGTCTGCTGCGCGACTTCGGCTTCACGCTCGGCCCGGCCGTCATCGGCGCGATCGCGCTGAGCCGCGCGGCGGACGAGTTCACGTCGAAGCTGTCCACCTCCGCACTCTCGGCACCGGCCAAGGCGGCCGCGGGCCAGGTGGCCGCGGAGGGCGGCCCCCTCGCCGCCAACTCGGTCCCTCCGTCGTCCCCGCCCGGCGGCGCGGTCCCCATCGCCCTGGAAGCGCTCGGCAACGGCTACGCGATCGGCTACGTGGTCTGCGGCGTCGCCGCACTGGCCTGCTGCCTCCTGAGCGTCGTCGCCCTGCGCGGGAAGGGCGACAGCGATGCCACCGTGGGCATCGACGAGGAGGCGCGGGAGCAGCCCGCGGCCGCATGAACAACAGCCGTCGAATACCGCTCGAGCATTGGAGCAATTTGCAGAACGAGTGACCATTTCGGGGATTCCCCGGGGAGCGTGTAACACGGCAGCGGGGCACGCGCGCTGACATACAGGCACAGTGACGCGTCAGATTGGAATTCCCGTGAGCAATTACGACCCCGGGCCCGGGTACCACCAGACCTACGACCGCCCGCCGGAGCCCGTCCCCCACCAGGAGCCTGCCCGCCGCTACGAGCGCAGAGAGTCGGCGGGCCGCAGAACCGCCCTGCTCATCCACACGATCGCCGACATCGCGGCCGCCTTCCTGGGCCTGTGGATCGTCCTGTACCTGCTCGACGCCAACCGGGACAACGTGTTTGTCGAGTTCGTGCACTCGGTGGCCGGCGGACTGGCCTGGTGGTCACAGGATATTTTCACCATGGACACAGAAAGCCTTCGCGTTCTCCTCAATTTCGGTCTGCCGGCTGTGATTTATCTGGCAGTCGGCCATGGCCTCTCGGCGCGCCTCAGCCGTGCCTGACAGTATTTCCCGGATCGGCCCGCGCGACATGATTGAGGACCTGAGACAGTGACACCCGAAATAGCCGGAAACGATCACCTACCGGTCTACGAGAGTCTGCTTCGTGAGCGCGGTGACGTCGTGGCGGAGGCGCGCGTGGCGGCCGAACACATGCAGGACCAGGCGCCGCATCCGGCGGTCCACCACGAGCAAGGTTTCTCTGGGGCCCACCGCCCGCAGGACCAGGCTCCGCACTATGCCCAGCACCCTCAGCATCAGGCGGAGCTTCAGCACACTCAGCATCCGCAGCACTCTCAGCACCAGTGACGCGCCCGCAGGGGCGGCCGGACGAACGCCGCGCTGTCTGCCCCTGCGGGACGCATCGCGCACGTGCACCCCATGTCGCGTGCGGCGCGGAGCCGTGGTCGTGGAGGTGCTCCAGCTCGTGGAGGTGCTCCAGCCTGGAAACCCATCCGGTCACCGTCTGCCGCTTCAGCACGAGCGAGGTATCCCGGGTGCTGACTGATCTTCCGGACCCGGTTCGGTGGCTTTTCCCCGCCGGGCGGACATCTCAGGCCAGTGGTGACGTGCGGGCCGGCACCGGTGTGGGCGCGGTCGGCGAGGACGGGGACGCCCTGGCGTTCGCAGATCCGGATGATCTTGTGGGTGCGGGCTGCGGTCAGGTCATGGGTGCGGCCCGGCGCAGTGCGGGCGAGATCCACAGAACCTCGCCGGTCGGATCGGTGATGAGCTGGACGTTCACCTCGTGGCGGCGATGCTTGGCGGAGCAGCCGGCCCGGCTGTCGCCGACGCGGTCGCACTCGGCGAGGGTGCCGTCCATAAGGACGAACTCGGGATCGTGGTCGCGCAGCGCCTTCAGCAGGCCCCGGGCCCGGTCGGCGAGCAAGCCGGTGACGGTGGTGACGTAGGCGTGGGCGGTGCCGACGAATATCCCGAAGGCCGTGGCGATCCTCGCGAGGGTGTCGTGGCGGCGCAGGTACACGAGTGTGACCAACGCACCGGAATGCGGCGGGAGTTTGCGCCGCCGGTCAGCCTCGTAGGTGACGACGAGCATCGTGACCCACTCGACCAGGGCGTGTGAGAGGTCGAGTGCGGCGGGATGGGGAACCAACAGGGCTCCTGTGCTGCTGAGTTGAGACCTCGAACACCTCGCTCAACAGCACGGGAGCCCTGTCCGTTGCGCCCCGGGCTCACGCCGGCTCCGTCCCCCTATCAGTGGCCACTCTGAAAAGGCGCCATCAACCGTTTGCTCAGACAGGAAGTTCGGTGATGCCGAGGGCGAAGTCCAAGTTGCCCACCCCGTGGTTGGCGAGGCCCACCGTGACCAGGCCCGCTCCTTCGAGCCAGTGCGCCATTTTCAGGCCGCCGACGTCCAGCGGGCGCAGCCCGAGGGTCTCGATGAACGCCTCCACGCTTGCCTTGGCCTGCGCGCTATCGCCGGCGATGAAGACGTCGGGCCGACCCTTCTCCAGGACCTGGCGGAAGATGGTGTTGAACGCCTTCACCACGCCGGCGCCGGCCGGGGCCACCTTGGCGACTTCCTGCGCGATCGAGGTCTCCTCGCGGTGGGCCAGCCCGTCGAACGTGGAGTTGAAGGGATTACTGATGTCGACGATGACCTTGCCCGCGAGAGCGTCTCCGTACTGGGCGACGGCCGGCACGACACCGTCGTACAGCAGGGCCACGATGACGATGTCCCCGGCCGGGGCGGTGCCCCATTCTCCCGTCGTGGCGCCGTCGCCGAGAGCCTTGACCAGGTCGGCGGCCTTGGACTGATCGCGGCCCATGACCTCGACGGTGTTGCCGCCGGCTATCGCTCGCGCGCCGATGGTGCGGGCCATGTTTCCGGTGCCGATGATGCTGATGTTGCTCATGAGATGTCCTGCCCTGGTTGTGTGTTGTCCGGTTCAAATGGCGGTGGTGCCGCCGTCGGCGACCAGTTCCATGCCGTTGACGTAGCTGGAGTCGTCGGAGGCGAGGAAAAGGGCGGCGGTGGCGATTTCGTCGGGGCGGCCCATCTGGCCGCGGGGGATGAGGGACTCGAACTGGCGCTTGGTGGCCTCGTCGAAGAGTTCTTCCTGCTTGGCGGTGGCGACCTGGCCGGGGCTCAGGACGTTGACGCGGATGCGGCGGTCCTTGAGCTCGTTGAGCCAGATGCGGGCCCACGCTTGCTGGACGGCCTTGCTGCCGGCGTAGACGCTCCATCCGGGGAAGGCGCCGAGAGAAGCGTTGGAGCCGGTCATGAGGATGGAGCCGCCGTCATTGAAGAGCGGAAGGGCCTTCTGGACGGTGAACAGGGTGCCGCGGGCGTTGAGCCCGAACCAGGTGTCGAACTGGGCCTCGGTGATCTCGCCGAGCGGGGCGGGCTCGCCGCCGCCGGCGCTGGCCCACAGCACGTCGAGGCTGCCCTTCTCCCGCTTGACGGTGTCGTACAGGCGGTCCAGGTCGTCCAGGTCGGCGGCGTCGCCCTGGACGCCGGTGACGTTGCGGCCGATCTGCTGCACGGCCTCGTCCAGGGCGTCCTGGCGACGGCCGGTGATGAAGACGTGCGCTCCCTCGTCGACGAACAGCTTCGCGCCGGCCAGCGCCATGCCGGTGGTGCCGCCGGTGATGACCGCTACCTTGCCGTCGAGCTTTCCCATGGTTGCTCCCTTGGGTCGGTGGTGCCGTGCGCACCTGGGACGACGATGTTATGTACACCGTCCTGTGTACGTACCGTACGGGGCGGGCGGCCGGGGCGCAAACTATGTACACCGGTCGTTACCCGGCCGGGGTACCATGGGCCCATGACGGAGTTGGAGAAGGGCCCCACGGGCCGCCGCCGCGGCCGGGGCGCCCGCGAGCGCATCCTCAGCGCGTCCCAGCAGCTGTTCCGCGAACAGGGCATCAACCGCACCGGCATGGACCAGCTCTGCGCGGCGGCCGAGGTGTCCAAGCGCACGGCCTACCAGCACTTCACCGGCAAGGACGAACTCGTCGCCGAGTACCTGCGCCGGTTCGACCCCTCCGTTCTGTCCGGCGTGTTCGACCGCACCGACCTCACGCCCCGCGAACGGCTCCTCGCCGCCTTCGACATCCCCCCCACCACCCCCCTGTGCCCGTACATCGCCGCCGCCGTCGAACTCCACGACCCCCAGCACCCCGCATCCCAGTACGCACGCGACTACAAGAAAGCCGTCGCCGCGCGGCTCGCCGACACCGCCCGCGAAGCCGGCGCCGCCGACCCCGAACAGCTCGGCGAGCAGCTCGCGCTGCTCATCGACGGCGCCGCGGCCCGCACCCGGGTCCTCAACGCCGACGCCTTCCCCACCGCCGCCGCCATCGCCGCCGTCCTCATCGACAACGCCATCCCCGCCACAGCCGGCGATGACCGGCGACGGGAGGAAGCGTCAAGCTGACTCGGCACTCCGCGGCCGGGCTGGACGCGCCGCCGGTCGCGCGGCTGCACCCGCTGGTACGCGACACCAGCCGCCCGGCACCTGGCCCGGGCTTGCTGGCTTTTGCGCATGCATCGCTCGGGAGACGGGACCGCATTTGGACACCGTGCGCGGCCGGCGTGGCCGGTTCGCCCGGGCGGGCCTGCCCGGGCTCAAAGACGGTCAACGCTGCGGCCGTCCCGTCAGGGCGATCCGCGACCGGCACACCGTCGGTCACCACGAAGAATCCTCTGCCGCACCGGCAGCGTGAACAACCCTTGTGGGATTTACGGCACCGACCGCCAAGCCCCACGCGCGGCCGGATCCTACGGTTCCCCGGCACCCCTCCCCGTAGGCTCAACACGGTTGTCCTGCAAGGAGATTGACGATCGCCGTTTCACGGCAGGCGTCACAGGGGGGGCGGGAAGATGACGGACGAGGGGCTGATCCGGCCGCTGCCGGAGCTGCTGAAGGCGCACGCGGAGAGCTCTCCGTCCCGGGTGGCGTTCGCGGACGACGTACGTGCCGTCACCTACGCGGAGCTGGAGCGGCGCACCGGGCGCCTGGCCGCGCACCTGGCGGGCACGGGGCTGCGGCGTGGTGACCGGGTCGCGATCTGCCTGGGCAACTCTGTGGAGACGGTGGAGAGCCTGCTGGCCGTCGTGCGGACGGGCGCGATCGGCGTACCTCTCAACCCTCGGTCCTCCGACGCCGAACTCGCCCACTTCCTTCAGGACAGCGGCGCCTCGGTCCTCGTCACCGACCCCGCGCACCTGTCCCGGCTGCACCGCCTCGGCCCCGTCGGCCCGCGCGTCCTGCTCACCGGTGCGGGCCCCGTCCCCGCGAACACCCCGGACGGCACGGTCCTCTTCCGCACGGCCGCCACCGAGCCGGCCACGGAGTCCGCCACGGAGTCCGGCACGGAGTCCGGCACCGAAGCCGCCGGCACGCCCCTGGACGACCTCGGGCTCGATGAGCCGGCCTGGATGCTCTACACCTCCGGCACCACACACCGCCCCAAGGGCGTGCTGTCCACGCAGCGCGCCGCGCTGTGGTCGACGGCAGCCTGCTACGTCCCGCTGTTCGGCCTCTCGCCCCAGGACCGGCTGCTGTGGCCGCTGCCGCTGTTCCACAGCTTCGCGCACTCCCTCGCCGTCCTGGGCGTCACCGCCGTAGGCGCGAGCGCGAGAGTCACCGCCGAACTCCTGCCGCCCGACGGCCTGTTACGGGAACTGCGCGACCCTCACCCGGCCCTGGACGGCCCCTACACCCTCATGGCCGGGGTCCCCGCCACCTACCACCAACTGACGGCCTCGGCCCAGGAGGCCGCTCCCCCGCCGGGCCTACGGACGTGCATCGTGGCGGGCGCGCCGAGCGGGCCGGCCCTGCGCACCTCGGTGGAGACCTTGTTGGGCGCTCCCCTCCTCGACGCGTACGGCAGCACCGAGACCTGCGGCATGATCGCGGCGAACCGCCCGGAGGGGCCAATCCTGGACGGCTCCTGCGGACCGCCGGTCCCGGGCATGGAGGTGCGCATCGTCGATCCTGCCTCAGGCGGTGACGTGACGGACGACGGCCAGGACGTCACGGACGTCACGGACGGCGGGGAGGGCGAGATCTGGGTACGCGGCCCGAGCCTCATGTCCGGCTACCACAACCGGCCCGAGGAGACCGAGGCCGCGCTGCGGGACGGCTGGTACCGCACCGGCGACCTCGGCCGGCGCGCCGAGCACGGTCATCTCGTCCTGACCGGCCGGGTCAGCGAGTTGATCATCCGTGGCGGGGAGAACATCCACCCCACGGAGATCGAGCAGGTCCTGCTGCGCGCTCCCGGAGTGCGGGACGCGGTGGTGGTCGGCGTACCGCACGACGTCCTCGGCGAGGTCCCGGTCGCCTACGTCGTACCGGGCCCGGAGGGCATCGACCCCCGCCGTGTCCTGGACGCGTGCCGCGCCCAACTCGCCGCGTACAAGCTGCCCGTCGCGATCCACGAGATCGCCGCCGTCCCGCGCACAGGGTCCGGCAAGATCGCCCGCCGGGCGGTCGTGACAGACGCCCGCTCCCATGCGGGATCCGATCTGGCATCCGATGCGGGATCCGATCTGGCATCCGATGTGGATCTACGTCCGGCGGCAGACAGCGACGGCTCGCTGCGGCAGCGGTTGCTGGCACTGCCGCCGGAGGGTCGGGAACGCGCGCTGCGCGAGGCGGTGCTCGCCGTGACGGCCGCCGTCTGCGACGGCGGACCGTACGAACGGCTCGACGCCGACAGCCCGTTCACCGACCTCGGCCTCACGTCCGTCGCCGCCGTCACGCTGACCGACCGGCTCGGCGAGGCCACCGGACTGCGGCTGCCCTCGACGCTGGTCTTCGACCATCCGACCCCGGCCGCAGTCGCCCGGCAGATACACGGCACCCTCTTCGTCCCGGAGCCCGCGCCCGCACCGCACTCCGCCTCGGACGTGGAAGCGGCCGATCCAGTGGTGATCGTCGCCATGGCCTGCCGCTACCCCGGCGACGTCAACTCCCCTGACGACCTGTGGCAGTTGGTGTCGGAGGGCCGGGACGCGATCACCGGCTTCCCCATCGACCGGGACTGGGACCTGCCCGCCCTCTACGACCCGGACCCGGACCGCACCGGCACCTCGTACACGCGCAGCGGCGGATTCCTGCACCAGGCAGCGGAGTTCGACGCGGGCCTGTTCGGGATCTCCCCGCGCGAGGCGCTGGCCATGGACCCGCAGCAGCGTCTGCTGCTGGAGACCTCATGGGAGCTCTGGGAGCGGGCCGGCATCGCGCCGACCGCGCTGCGCGACAGCGACACGGGGGTCTTCGTGGGCCTGATGCACGGCGACTACTCCTTCCGCCTCACCGAGCCGCACGAACTGGAGGCTCACCTGGCCCTCGGGGCGACGGGAAGCGTGGCCTCCGGCCGCCTCGCGTACACCTACGGCCTGCGCGGACCCGCCATCACGCTCGACACCGCCTGCTCCTCCTCGCTGGTGGCGCTGCATTGGGCGGCGCAGGCGCTGCGCTCCGGCGAGTGCGCCCTCGCCGTGGCCGGCGGGGTCACCGTGATGGCGACACCCAAGGCGTTCACTGCGTTCAGCCGCCAGCGCAACCTCGCGCCCGACGGCCGCTGTAAGTCGTTCTCTGCTGCCGCGGACGGCACCGCCTGGGCCGAGGGCGTGGGCCTCCTGCTGCTGGAGCGGCTGTCCGACGCCCGCCGCCAGGGCCATCCGGTGCTGGCCGTGCTGCGCGGCTCCGCCGTCAACTCCGACGGCGCGTCCAACGGCCTGACGGCCCCGAACGGTCAGGCCCAACAGCGCCTGATCACACAGGCGTTGACGAACGCGAGCCTCGGGGCAGGCGACGTGGACGTGGTCGAGGCGCACGGCACGGGCACCACCCTCGGCGATCCCATCGAGGCAGCGGCTCTGCTCGCCACGTACGGCCAGGGACGTCCCAAGGACGGACCGCCGCTGTGGCTGGGATCGGTCAAGTCCAACCTCGGACACACCCAGGCTGCCGCCGGTGTCGCCGGGGTCATCAAGATGGTGCAGGCCATGCGGCACGGGGAGCTGCCCCGAACGCTGCACGCGACCACTCCCACACCTCATGTCGACTGGTCCTCGGGCCGGGTGGAGCTGCTGGCCGAGTCCCGCCCCTGGCCGGCGACGGACTCCCGACCGCGCCGGGCCAGCGTGTCTGCCTTCGGCATCGGGGGGACGAACGCGCACGTGATCCTGGAGGAACCACCACCGGCCCCGCGTGCGCCATCGGACGCCGGGACCGTAGTGGCACCGTGGTTGCTCCACGGCGCCGATGAGCGCGCCCTACGCGCCCAGGCCCGCCATCTCGCCGACCACCTGACGGCCCACCCCGGCCTCCCTGCCGCCGACGTCGCCTTCTCCCTGGCCGTGTCGAGGGCGCCGCTCACCCAACGGGCGATGGTGCCGCCCGGGGACCGGGCCCGGATGACGGCCGCGCTGCGCGCACTGGCGGAGGGCGACGACTGCATCGACGCGGAGCGGGCCGTCGCGAGACCCGGCCTGCGGACGGCCTTCCTGTTCACCGGCCAGGGAGCCCAACGCGTCCGGATGGGAATGGAGTTGCGCACGGCGTTCCCCGCCTTCGCCACCGCTTTCGACGAGGTGTGCCGGGCGCTGGAAGGCCACCTCGACCGTCCGCTGGAGGAGGTGCTTTCCGCCGAGCCTGGTCGGCCCGAGGCCGCCCTGCTCGACCGTACGGACTTCACCCAGGCCGGCCTCTTCGCCTTCGAGGTGGCCCTGTTCCGGCTGCTGCAATCCTGGGGCGTACGGGCTGACTTCCTGGCCGGCCACTCCGTCGGGGAACTCACGGCGGCCCATGCCGCCGGCATACTGGACCTGCCCGGCGCGGCTCAACTCGTCGCGGCTCGGGGCCGGTTGATGCAGGCCCTGCCCGCCGGCGGGGCGATGGTGGCGCTGCACGCGACGGAGGACGCGGTGCGGGCGGTGCTTGAGAGCACCGGCGAGCGGGTGGCGATCGCGTCGGTCAACGGGCCGCGCTCGGTGGTGATCTCCGGCGCACGGGAGACGGTGCTCGCCATCGCGGCAGGGTTCGAGGCGCGCGGCCGCAGGACCGTACGCCTGAGGGTCCGCCACGCCTTCCATTCGCCTCTGGTGGAGCCGATGCTCGACGACTTCCGCCGGGTCGCGGAGGGGCTGACGTTCCACCCGCCGCGCATTCCGGTGGTCTCCACCGTGACGGGCCGCCCGGCCGAGGCGGGGGAGCTCTGCTCCCCGGAGTACTGGGTACGCCACGCCCGCCGCCCGGTGCGCTTCGCCGACGCCGTGCGCTCGCTCGGCGACCAGGGGGTCTCGGCGTTCCTGGAGGTCGGCCCCGGCGCCGGACTGACGGCCGCCGCCGAGGACTGCCTGAGCGAGGACGGCGGGACCGAGGGCTGCGGGACCGAGGACGCCCTCTTCGTCGCCGCCTCCCGTGGCGGCGAACCCGAGCCGGAGGCCCTCCTGTCCGCGGTGGCCCGGCTGCATGTGCGCGGGGCGCATGTCGACTGGCCAACCGTGTTCGCGGGCACCGGCGCCCGACGGGTGGACCTCCCGACCTACGCCTTCCAGCGGCAGCGGTACTGGCTGGAGGCACCGCGCTCCACGGATCGGGCGTCATCGGCCCACGGCCATCCACTGCTGGGCCCGGCGTTCCCGATTCCGGACTCCGACCGCACGGTGTTCGCCGGTCGGCTCTCCGGCGCGGCGCACCCCTGGCTGGCCGACCATGTGGTCGCCGGGAGGGTCGTCGTTCCCTCAACGGTGTTTGCGGAGCTGGCCGTTCGGGCGGGCCGAGAGGTGGGCTGCGAAGGGCTGGAAGAGCTGGTGGTCCTGTCCCCGCTCACCCTGCCCCCGGCAACGGACATACGCCTCCAGCTCGTCGTGGGCGCGGCGGACGATGCGGGTCGGCGTCCCGTGGACGTCCACGCCCGCCCGGACGTGGAGAGCGACGGCTCGTGGACCCGGCACGCCACGGGTCTGCTCGGCCCGGCGCCCGCCACTGCGCCCACGCAGGAGACGGCGTGGCCGCCTCAGGACGCGACCGAGATCGACCTCACCGACGCGTACGACAACCTGGCGGACACGGGACTCGCCTACGGTCCCGCCTTCCGCTGCGTACGGGCGATGTGGCGGCGCGGCGACGAACTGTTCGCGGAAGTCCGTCTGCCTGAAACCGAGTTGGCGAGCGACAGCCGTTTCGGAATCCATCCGGCCCTGCTGGACGCGGCCCTGCACGCTCCCCTGCTCGCGGGCCCCGCACCCGAGCCCGGCACCGTCCGGATGCCGTTCACGTGGAACGGATTCCGCCTGTACGGAGAGGAGTCCGTGGAGGCGCGGGTGCGGATCACCGTGCGCGGGGCGGACAAGATCACAGTGACTCTCGAGGACGCCTCCGGCCGCCCGTTGGCCAGGCTGGATTCCCTGATCACCCGCGAACTACCGTCCGAGGATGAGGACTTGGCCGACCGGGCTTTGTTCCGCCTCGAGTGGGTCGCCATAGCGGCCGAGCACTCGGCGGACACCGCACGCTGGGTTCTCCTGGACGACGGGCTGGACCTGCGGAAGTCCCTCTCCGGCGTGTCGGAGGCCGCTGTGCCGGAGCCGGACACGGTCGTCGTCACGGCCGTCAGCGAATCGGCGGACTCCGCCCCGCTCACCGCCGTACACCTGCTGACCGGCAAGGTGCTGCGCACGCTGCAGGACTGGCAGGACGATCCGCAGTCGGCGAGCTCGCGGCTGGTGGTGGTCACTCGGAACGCAACCCCGCCGGAGCCGGATCTGGCCGGGGCGGCGGTGTGGGGCCTGGTGCGTGCTGCCCAGTCGGAGCTGCCGGGACGCATCGTCCTGGTCGACGTGGACGGACGGCCCGAGTCCACGCGACGGCTGCCCGAGGCGGTGGCCACGGGTGAATGCCAACTAGCTGCCAAGAAAGGGCAATTGACGGCACCGCGACTGACCCCGGCGGCAACCACAGGACTTCCGAGCGGCATCCTGCGCCCCGACGGCACCGTCCTGATCACCGGTGGCACCGGTGCCCTGGGTGCGGAACTGGCCCGCCACGTCGTCACCTCGCACGGCGTACGACATCTGCTGCTGACCGGACGCAGCGGACCCAAGGCGCCGGGCGCCGATGAACTGCGGCTGGCATTGGAGGGGTTGGGAGCACAGGTGCGCATCGTTGCCTGTGACGTGAGCGACCGGGCCGCACTGGCCGAGGTCATCGACGGATGTGAGCCCCCGTTGACGGCCGTCGTGCATGCCGCCGGTGTGCTGGACGACGGCGTGCTTCCTGCGCTGACGCCCGAGCGGATGGCCGCGGTGCTGCGGCCGAAGGCGGACGCGGCCTGGCATCTGCACGAGCTGACCCGGGAGTTGGATCTGTCGGCGTTCGTGCTGTTCTCTTCCGTGTCCGGTCTGCTGGGCCGCGCCGGGCAGGGCAACTACGCGGCGGCGAACACCTTCCTGGATGCGCTGGCCCACCACCGCGCCCGACTGGGGATGCCCGCCGCGTCGTTGGCGTGGGGGCCGTGGGAGTCCGCGAGGGGGATGGCAGGCACGCGGCAGGTGAAGACGGACGGGCTGCGACCACTCACCGTGCCCCAGGGCCTGACCCTGTTCGACGCGGCACTCCGCGCGGGCGAGCCCGTAGTGGCGCCCGTCCTGCTGGACCGGGCGGCCCTGCGATCCGCCGGAGGGCATCTGCCGCCGCTCCTGCGTGGGCTGGTACGTGCCGCGACGCCCGCTGCTGAGGGCGCACACCCCGACCCGGAGCAGCCGTGGCAGCCGGGCGCATGGCGCAAGCTGCTGGCCGAAGCTCCGGCCACTCAACGCGAGTACGTACTGGTCGAATTGATGAACACCGACGTAGCAACCGTACTCGGCTACCCGGACGCCGCCGCACTCCCGGCCGGCAAGTCCTTCATCGAGCTGGGCTTCGACTCCCTGATGGCAGTGCAGATCCGCAACAGGCTGAGCACAGCCCTACGACTCAGGCTCCCCGCCGCCGTGGTGTTCGAGCACCCGACGGCAGAGGACCTGGCCGGCCACGTACTCGGCCTGCTCCAGGACGAGCTACCCGCAAAGACAGCGGAGGCCGGGCAACCATCAGCACTGCGCCCCGCCCAGACCCTGGCCTCCCTCTACCGGCGCGTCTGCGAGACAGGCCGGGTGGTCGAGGCGATGCACATGCTGGTCACCGCGTCCTGGGCGGTACCGACCTACGACGCGGCCGACAGCAGACGGCACGCGCTCCCACCGACGCGGCGCGCAACGGGTTCCGGGGACGGCCCGGTACTCGTCTTCTTCCCGGGCACCAACCCGCCTCTCGCCGCCCCGGCCGGAGAATTCGCCCGCTTCCACGCTTGCCTCCAGGGCGAGTTGGACGTGCTCGAGTTCCCGCACCCCGGCATCGGCGCGGGTGAGGCCGTACCGGCCAACCTGGAGACCCTCGCCGTCACCCACGCCGAGTCGGTGATGAAGCACGTAGTGAACCGACCGTTCTTCCTCGTCGGCGCGAGCACCGGAGGCGCCGTGGCGCACGCCGTGACCCGGCAGCTGGAGGCCATGGGCACTCCTCCCGCCGGGCAGGTGCTGCTGGACACGTACGTCATCGACGACGGCAACAGCGACAAGGAGTGGCTGCTGTCCCTCCCGGCGGCCATCGCCCCTCACCTGGCCGGCCACGAGTTCACCGGCGACGAGGACGCCGGCGTTGCAGCCCTGGGCGCGTACACGCGCATGTTCCTCGGCTGGACCCCGAAGCCGGTCGCCACACCCACCCTGCTGGTACGCGCCACGGAACCCACCCCCGAGATGGCGGCGAACACGACACGTGACGAGTGGCGAACTTCCTGGCCCCTGCCGCACACCCAACTCGATGTCCCCGGCAACCACTTCTCGCTCCTCCAGGACCACGCCCGGACCACGGCGACGGCCGTCCGCGGGTGGATGGACCGGACCACCTGAGGACTCCTGAGGACTCCTGAGGACTCCTGAGGACTCCTGAGGACTGTGGAAGGAACCACGGCCTCGCACCACGACCATTCGATGGCGCGCCTGAAGTGTTCTCACTGCACTCGACGTGACCGTCTCAGGAGAAGTCTGCCGCCGTGATGCCCTCGGCATGTCCGGACGGCCACTCCACCAACTCGATCCGGTAACCGTCCGGGTCGGTGAGCCACGACGTCTTCGGGCCGTCGGGGCCGCCCGGGTACTGGACAGGTCCCGGCTCCAGGCCGGCATCGATCAGGGTCTCCAGGGTGGTGGCGAGCTTGTCCACCTGGATGGCGAGGTGGTCGAAACCGCTGCCCACGTCGACCGGTCCGCCGGCGGGGCGGTGGACCAGTTCGAGCGAGGCCGCCGGTTCGCCGGGGAACTTGAGGATCACGAGGTGATTCCCGTCGCCGCCGTCGACCCGGCCCAACTCGGTGTAGCCCAAAGCGGTGTAGAAGTCGAGCGAGCGGTCCAGGTCGGTGACGCGGTAGGAGACGAAGAGCGTCTTCATGCGGTCTCCTCGGACCGGCGTACCCGGTAGCGGAGGTGCGTGACGTCTCGGTCCTCGAGCCGTCGGACGAGGTCGAGTTCGATGTGCTCGCCACCGAGGTGGTCGAAGAGTCGTCGGCCCTCCCCGAGGAGGACCTGAACCAGGTGGATCTCCATCTCGTCCATCTGCCCGGCTCGGAGGAGCGCTTGGGCCGCGCCCGCCCCATGGACCAAGATCGGCCGGTCCCCGGCGGCCGCGCGAGCCTGACGGGCGCAGTCCTCGACGTCGGTGACGAATCGCGCGTGGCCGGGTGGCACATCCCCGTCGTCCACGTGGTGGGTGAGCACGAAGATCGGCACACCGTCGTGATGGTCGCCCTGCCAGCGCCCGGCGAGTTCGAAGGTCCGACGGCCGGAGATCACCGCGCCGGTTGCCGACGCCTCGCGATACACCTGTCCGCTGGGACCGTCGGATTCCCGGTCGTCGAGCCAGTTGAACAGACGTCCACCGGCACGTCCGAGCTCCTGGCCCGGTCGATCGTCCGGACCTGCGATGTAGCCGTCCAGCGACATCGACATGTACAGCCGAATCGGATTGCTCATCCTGGCCTCCATCTCTCCTCCATGACACCGTGATCCGCCGCGTCCTGATCCGCCGACGCGGCGGAGTGTCACACGGAAGACTTCAGTCACTCGGCAAACTCATCGGCCTGCCGTGCCGGCCCCGCCCCACCGCGGGAGTCGGGTCATTCCCGAAGGGGCGGGGTTGATCATGCCGCGAGCGCCTCGGGGCGCCCGACGTCGCCGGCACCGCCCACCGCCCACCGCCCACCGCCTACCGCCTGGCTGCGGGGCCGTCCGGCGACTGGCGCAGATGCCGAGCGAAGAACCCGGCCGCGGCGTCGCCCGCGGACTGCGGGACGCCGGTGTGCCCGCCCATGTTGGCGTTCAGTGTCTTCTCCTTGGAGCCGAAGGCGTCGAACAGGTCAAGGGCCGCCTGCCGGTCGTTCCCTTCGTCGTCCCACTGCAGCAGGACGTGCAGCGGAATGGTGACCCGGCGGGCCTCCTCGAACATGGCGGCGGGCACGAGGCTCCCGGCGAACAGAGCGGCGGCCGAGATGCGCGGCTCGACCACCGCAAGCCGGATGCCGATGGAGATCACTCCCCCCGAGTATCCGACCGGGCCGCCGATCTCGGGCAGTGACAGGAGAGCGTCCAAGGTGGCCTGCCATTCCGGGACCGCCTTCTCGACGAGCGGGAGGATGAGGGCGTCGATGATCTCGTCGCCGACCGGCTCGCCGGCCTCCATGGCCCGGCGCAGGTCGGCGCGGGCCTGCTCGACGGCCGCCCAACGGGGCCGGTCACCGCTCCCGGGGAGCTCGATCGTGGCTCCGGCGAAGCCATCCGCCGCGGCGTGCCGGGCCCGCCCGGCCAGCCGGGGGTACATCCTGCGCAGTCCGAGCGGAGGGTGGCCGAGCAGGATCAGCGGCACCGGTGTGGCTGCGGACGCGGATGCGGGCGTCCACAGGACGCCGGGGATCTCGCCGAGGACGAATTCACGCTCGAGGACGCCGTCGTCGAGACGCTGTTCAGAAGTGAATTGCATGGTCGTGCCTTTCGGGAGTGCGCTTGAACGGCGCTCCCGGACGACCTACCGCCCGACCGTGACCCCGAAGGAGAGCACCCATGTCGATACTGTGTTCACGGGTACCACCTCCTCGTTCTCTCGCACGGCCTCGGGAAACCTAGCAAGGGCCGCCGAGGTCCGCCAACAGGTTTTTTGCGGGGGGGTCCGTGCCCCGCCGCGCAGGCGGTCACGCTCGGCCGGCAAGATCCAACAGGCGCTCACCGCTGCCGCCGAAAGGCAGTCAGCGCGCCGCGATGCGTGGTCGTCGACCTCCGCGGCACAGTTCCAGGCGGGCCAGGCGGGGACGCCCAACTCCCTTGCCAAACCCGAGAGTTCGAAAAGGATTGGTCAGGCCCAGGCAAGGATTGCGCAGGTCACTCTTTGTTAACCCCATGGGTCTACTCGCATAGAGCGGACAGTGGTGTCATGCCGTGAGCCGCCCGGTACCCCACTGTCCGGGCCCACCTTGCGGGAGGACCCCCAATGCGTCGTTTCACCGCCACAACCTGCGCCCTGGCCCTCGGAGCCGCGGGCCTGATCGCCGCCACGGCCGGCACCGCCCAGGCCTCGACCTGCTCCCACTCCCTGCTGCCGCTGCCCGACTCCTCGTGCACGCCCGGCGCCTACAACTCGGACGTCACCCAGTCGGACATACACAGCACGATATGCGTGTCCGGCTGGACCGCCACCGTCCGCCCGCCGACGTCGTACACCAACCCCCTCAAGGCCCAGGGCATCATCGACTACGGCTACTCCGACACCAACATGGCCGACTACGAGGAAGACCACCTCGTTCCGCTCGAGCTCGGCGGCTCGCCCCGCGACCCCGGCAACCTCTGGCCCGAGCCCTACTCCGGCTCCCAGACCGCGCACTCCAAGGACGGGGTGGAGACGAAGCTGAAGAACGCCGTCTGCGCCGGCACCATCACCCTGTCCTCCGCCCGCAGCGCCATAAGGAGCAACTGGACCACGGCCCTGGAGGTCACCGGAATCGGCTGACCCCGTCAACGGCCGGGACATCCAGACCACGCATGCGGGATGTCCCGGCCGCCGGCGGCACATTCCCACCGCCCGCGCGCCACAAGGCGCACAACGGCCTGAGCCTCGCGTGCGCAGTTCGGTCAACGCGCTGCACACCCGGCGCCGTTCTGCGGCCCCTCGCACGTTGGATCTCCACCAAGTACGGCGCTGTTCAGGGGCGTTGATGTCAACGCGAATGTCGGGCGTTGGCCCCAATGCTCTGAAGGACGCGTGCTCGTTGCTCGTCCAGGCACCCGCCTGCCACCCCGATGCTCCAGCCTGCGAGAGTGGTCCCGTGCTGCTGGATCCTGAGAACACCCTGTTCATCCGTGGTGCCATGCCTGTGCTCCTGCTGGCGGACGCACCCGTCCACGATGCCCTGCCGCTCCTGGCCGCGCCGGACGGGGCGGTGCCCTTGTGCGAGGGCTGGAGCATCATCCCTCGACTCACCCTGTGCGTCGTGGACGGACCTGGCGACCACGGAATCGTCGTCCCCGTTCTCGCTGCGCCGGTTGTCGGAGGGGCGGACACTGGCACGGCACCGAGCGGTATGGACGACTGGTGCGCTGATGCCGAGCAGGCCGGCGGAGCGGTCGTTCTGTCCCTGGAACAGCTTCCTGAGGCGCTGGACTGGCCTGCCTTGCTGTCGTCAGGCACCGCGCGAGGTGGCTTCATGCCGGCGCCGGCCTGAACGTGCCGGCCATGGCGCCGTGCTGAGCGGAGGGCCGCCGCATCACTCTCCCCCGCATCGCTCCGCGCCGGACGGCTTCCGGACTTCAGCAGTACCCCCCGGCTCGGCGGCGTGATGGCCGTCGCAGCACCCGTCCCTCCGCATCAACTGCCCCACTGCCAGCCAGTGTTCCTCGCTCGCGGCCGTCCGCCGCGACGACGCCGCGGGTTCGAAGGCGGCGGTCAGTTCCTCGGTCGTGTACGGCACCCCGCCCCTGAGGACCGCGACGGTCCGCACGAGGGTGTCGAAGTCGGTGAAGGGGTCGCCGTCCACGACCGTCAGGTCCGCGAGTCTGCCCTCCTCGACCGTGCCGAGGTCGCGGTCGAGACCGAAGAGGCGGGCGGGCAGGACCGTAGCGGTGCGCAGGGCGCCCGCCGCGGAGAGGCCGCCCCGGTGCAGGGCGCGCAGGCCGAGATGGAGGGACAGGCCCACGGGGACGAGCGGCTGGTCCGTGCCCAGGGCGACCAGGCCACCGGCGGCCAGGACGCGGCGGTAGATGTCGGTCTCCGTGCGCAGGGTGGCCAGTTGGGCCGCGGTGGGCGGGATCCCGGCCGACTGCCGGACGGCGGCCGAGTCCCACGGGGGCATCACCTTCGTGACCCGGGGGTCGTCGGCGAGGCCGGGATCCGCGCCGAGCAGGGGTGCGGCGGTGAAGGGGGTCGCGATCAGCGCGAAGTTCACGCCGTGTTCCGTGTAGATCTCCAGTACGTCCTGGTAGGCGTGGCCCGCGGCGGTGATCGCGTGCCCGAACTCGGCGCGCTGCGTGGCCTGCAGATGGGTCGTCAGGTCCTGGCCGAGCTGAACACCGGGCGAGAGGAGATGGCTTCCGGCGCGCACCCCGAGCTGTTCGTGGGCGAAGCGGGCGGCCTCCTGCATCACCCAACCAGGGGCCCGTACGTAAGTTTTGACGAAGTCCCAGTCCAGTGCCCTGCCCCGCGCCAGCGAGCGGCGCAGCCCCGCCCGAGATCCGTGGGCGCGGCCCATGCTGTAGGCGACGCGTCGGCCGTCCAGAAGTTCGCCGGTGGTGAGCAGCCGCGGCCCGGCCAGCTGTCCGGCGGCCACCGCCTCTCGGATACGGGCCTGTTCGTACGCGAACCCGCCCAGCGAGACGGCCGTGGTGATGCCGTAGGTGAGTTGGCCTGCGGTCTGGCGGCCTCCGTAGGTGCTCTGCCAGGGATGGGTGTGGGTGTCCCAGAGGCCGGGGATCACCGTGCGTTCGGAGGCGTCGATCCGCCGTAGGGTCGGCCTCCGCCCCGAACGGTGCGGCTCGACTGCCGTGATGCGACCGCCTGTTACGACGATGTCGGCGTCGTCGCGGGTCGTCTCGCCGGTGCCGTCCCACAGCCGTCCGGCGTGGACGACCAGGTCGGCGGGTGTGGGTCGGGAGGCGTCGAGGGGGACGCGGACGGTGCGGGCCGCGCCGCCGTCGATGCGAATGAGCCGCAGCCGACCGGCGGAGAGGTAGAGGAGGGTGGTGGAGTCGCCGGACCAGGAGGGGTGGTCGGCCGGCTCGGTGGTGAGCGTGCGCAGGTCGCCGCGCGGGGTGCCGTCGGCTTCGACGGGCAGCAGGCACAGCGCCGACTCGACGATCACCGCCATCCAGCGGCCGTCGGGTGACCAGACGGGCCCGGAGTCGTAGCGGTCCGAGATCGATGTGTGGGGCGCCACCTGGTGCAGGGTGGTGGCTCCGGTCGCGGTATCGACGATCCGGATGAGGTTGTAGCCCTCCCGGAAGCGGGAGTTGAGCCGGTTGCGGTCGCACAGGGCGATGCGGCGGCCGTCGGGTGACCAGCTCGGGCGTCCGGGCAGGCCGCCGCCACCCAAGGGGTCCGCCAGGACCTGTTCCGTGCCGGACTCCAGGTCGCGGACGAGGAGCCTGCCGGTCATGTCGAGGCAGGCGAGCCGCCGCCCGTCGGGCGACAGCGCGGGGTGCACCCTGCCGCCGGTCGCCAGCGCGGTCTCCGCGCCGGTGGCCAGATCGTGCCGGTACACGCCGAGGAGACCGTCGCGGTCGTCGGCGTAGACGAGGGAGCGTCCGTCGGGGGCCCAGGAGGGCGCGAGGAGGTAGCGGGTGGGAGTCGCCCTGTGCAGCCGCCGGGGCGCGCGTCCGCCCGAAGTCCCGCCCAGGAAGAGCGAGTTCAGGGCGGCGAAGGCGATGTGCCGGCCGTCCGGCGAGAGGGCGGGCAGGTGGATGCCCCGCACCGGGCGTGTGCGTGCCTCGCCCAGGTCGTACTCCTTGGTCGCGTATCGCGGCCGCCGCACGGGCAGCACCCCCTCGAAGGGGATCGTCTCCGGCTGTCGGGGGTTGTCCGGCCGTACGAGGGTGAAGGCACCGTCGATCGTCAGGAGCACCTGCCCGTCCGGTGTCCAGCGCGGTGGGACGGGGGCGATGTCCCCGGTGACCGGGACGGGGTGGCCGTCGACGACGAGGGTGCAGGTGCCGTTCGGAGAGGCGGTGGTGCGCAGATAGGCAAAGCGGCCGTCGGGCGCGACGGCGGGCGTCATGACCTGTGCGGCCTCGGTCTCGGTGTGGCGGACGGCGACCGGTCCGGTGCCGTCGGCGGCGACGTCCGCGATCGTGCGGGCCTCGACACTGATGCCGAGCGGTGTGGTGACCGTCTTGGCGCGGACGAACAGGATGCGGGTGCCGTCGGGTGTCCAGGTGGGGTCGAAGTCCTCCCAGCCGCCGTCCTGGAGAGGTCCGTTCTGGCCGGGGAGGCCGGTGACGCGAGTGATGTGGCCGGTGCGCAGGTCGAGGACGTGGATGCGGTACGGACTGCCGTCGACGGGGTCGCCGCCGCGTTCGGAGGAGAAGGCGAGCCGGGTACCGTCGGGCGACCAGGCCGGGCCGCGATCGTCCCACGGGCCGTCGGTGCGCTGGTGCAGGCCGGAGCCGTCGGGGCGCAGGGTCCACAGGTGGAATCCGCCGTCCCGGTAGGCGCAGAAGGCGACGAGGCGGCCGTCCGGGGAGTGGGTGGGCCGGTTGGGTTCGAGGTCCACCGGGCTCAGGCGCCGGGCGGTGCCGCCGGTGCGGGGCAGGGACCACAGGGTGCCCTGGACCTCGGCGATCAGCCGGTCGCCGGCGGGGGCGAGGGTGGCCGAGCCGTTGGTGGCCAGGGTGAACGTCAGGTGCGCGGCGCCAGTACGCGGGCGCCCCGCCGCGGGGGCGGCGCTCACGAGCGGCACGGCGCCTGCGGCGGCGAGGAGTTGACGGCGGGTCGGACGGAAGAGGCTGCTCCTGTCACGGTCCATGACAGTCAACACTGGTGCACCAGCCGTGCGGACTCAACGACATCCACGGCCAACCCAGGGAGTGATCCACGCCAACGGATTCGCGGCATGGATCATGCGCCGTCGGCGCGCGCCGTACCTCAGACCGGCCGGTCCCACAGCACGTGCAGCGTGGGCGGTTTGCGGAAGACCAGGCCCTCCGGGGCAGCGGGGTGGTCCGGGTCGAGGCGCAGGCCGGGCAGGCGCCGCAGCAGGTGCTCCAGTGCGATGCGGGTCTCCAGGCGGGCCAGGTGCGCGGCGACGCAGTGGTGCGGGCCGTGGGCGAAGGCCAGTTGGAGGCGGGCGTTGGCGCGGCGGACGTCGAAGCGGTCGGGCTCGGGGAAGACGGCCGGGTCGCGGTTGGCGCCGGCCAGGGAGACCGTGACCGGGTCGCCCACACGGATCGCGGCCGGGCCCAGTTCGATGTCGCGGGTGGCGTAGCGGTCGACCACCACTGCTCCGGGTTCCAGGCGCAGGGATTCCTCGATCGCGTCGTCCAGGAGGTCGAAGTCGGCCTGTACGAGGGCTAGTTGGTCAGGGCGGCGGAGCAGTTGCAGCAGCGCGTTGGTGATCATCGCCTCGGTGGTCTCGATGCCTCCGAACATCATGACCGCGGCGTTGGAGGCCACTTCGGGCAGGTTCAGGCGTTCCGCGGCGGCGACCAGGAGCGAGGAGCTGTGCCGGTCGGCGACGGTGCGTTCCACGGCGGACCGCAGTTGCGCGTACGCGGCGGGACCGGCGGGCCCCGCGTCGCGCCCTGCGGTGATGTCCGAGACGGACCGCACGATGGCGTCGTACCAGGAAAGGACCGTGTCCGCGCCGATGCCGACCAGCCCGAGCGCGTCGGTGACGACGGCGACCGCGAGTGGTCCGGCGAAGGCGCGTCGCAGCTCGGCGGCACCGGCCGGCTGCAGTTGGTCGATGAGCCGGCCGGTCTCCTGCTCGATGGACGCGGCGAAGTTGTCGTGGACCCGGCGGGGGCGGAAGGGAGGGTTGAAGGGCTCGCGGTGGTGGGCGTGTTGGTCGCCGTCCAGGGACAGCATGCTGGGCCCGACGACCTGTGCGGTGGAGAAGCGGGGGTCGTCGACGGTGAAGGTGGCGGCGTCCCGCATCACGTCCAGCGCCAGGTCGCGCCGGGTCACCAGCCAGGCGCCCAGCGCGGGCAGCCAGGACACCGGCTCATGGGCGCGGAGCAGAGCGAGGCGCGCATGCGGATCGCGGGTGAGTTCGGCGAGCGTGGTCGCGGCTCCGAGCGGGAAGGACGACGCGACGACGCTCATCGTGAGCCCTGGTGGAGTACGGAGTCAGCCATCGTCCGAACACTACAGCGGACGTGTGACACGCCACCGGATGGCCCATCCTCCCGGTAAACGGCCCATCGGGTCATAACGTGCGGAATATGAAGAAATACCGCATCGCGTACCTGATGTGCACTGCCGTGGTCGTCGGGACGGGACTTGGCGCCGCTCCGCCGGCCTCCCACCATGAGGTCCACGTGGTCTGGCCGGGCCAGTCGATCCAGAAGGCGGTGGACGCCGCCGGGAGCGGGGACACCGTTCTGCTGGCGCCCGGCACCTTCCACGAGAGCGTCAAGGTCACCACGCCGGGGCTGACCCTGCGCGGCATGGGGCGCAGCACGGTGATCGAGCCGAGCACGAAGAAGGCCGCCGAGAGCTGCTCCGAGGGCGGCAACGGCATCTGCGTCGTCGGGACGAAGTCCCGCGACCTCCAGGGCGTGACCGTCGCCAATCTGACCGTCACCGGCTTCGCCCGCAGCGGCGTGTTCTCCATGGCGACCGACGGGCTGACCGTCCAGGACGTGACCTCGGTGAAGAACGGGGTGTGGGGCATCGCCCAGGAGCGCTCGGTGCACGGGGTGTTCCGGGACAACACCGCCCAGGACAACGGCGACGCGGGCATTTTCCTGGCCAACACGATCAAGGAGGAGGCGGGCGCCTCGGACACCGGCGGCACGGTGATCGACCGCAACCGCCTGGAGGGCAATCGCATCGGCGTCACCGTGCGCCGGCTGCGCAACCTCGTGGTGATGCGCAACCACCTCACCGGCAACTGCGCCGGCGTCTTCGTGGTCGGTGACGAGAACAAGCCGAAGGCCGGCGACCTGGCCGTGCGCGACAACTACGTCGTACGCAACAACAAGTCGTGCCCGAAGACGGACCGGCTGGACGCGCTGCAGGGCTCCGGCATCGTGGTGACCGGCGCCGACGACACCCTGGTGTCGGGCAACATCGTCAAGGAGAACGCCGGCAAGTCGTCGCTGTCCGGCGGCATCGTCCTGTTCAAGAGCTTCGTGGGCGTCACCAGCGACCGCAACCGCATCACCGGCAACGTGCTCAAGGACAACTCCCCGGCGGACCTGGTCAACACGGACCTGGGCAAGGACAACACCTTCCAGGGCAACTCCTGCCGTGCGTCCAAGCCCGCGGGTCTGTGCTGACTCGCACGTCATAGCCCGTTGTGAACCCTGGAGATGGAAGGAAGCGGCAGATGACGACCGCACAGACCGCGCCCGCGCCGGCCATGCGGCTGAGGGAGCTCGCGTTCGCGGCGGCATGTGCCGCCGCCGTCCGCGCGGCCGCCCGGCTGGGCGTCCCCGACGCCCTCGGCGACAGCCCCATGACCGTGGAGGACCTCGCCGCCGCGGTGAAGGCCGAACCCCGGCCGCTACGGCGGCTGTTGCGCACCCTGGCCTGCCACGACGTCTTCACCGAGCTGCCGGACGGCACCTTCGCGCACAGTGACGTCTCCCGGCTGCTGCGCGAGGACGACCCGAACAGCCTGCGGGCCATCTCGCTGTGGTGCACCGAGCCGTGGACCTGGGACGCCTGGCCGAGGCTGGACGAGGCGGTGCGCACCGGGCGCAACGTCGTGGAGGACCTGTACGGCAAGGAGTTCTTCCCCTACCTCAACGAGGACGCCCCTGAGTCGGCGGACGTCTTCAACCGCGCCATGACGACCTCGAGTGTGCAGTCGGCGCGCGATGTCGCCGAGTTCCTCGATCTGTCGGGGTGTTCGTCGGTCGCCGACCTGGGCGGGGGCCAGGGTCATGTGGTGGCGAGCCTGCTGGACAAGTACCCCTCGATGCACGGCACTTTGCAGGATCTGCCGCGGGTGGTGGAGAACGCGGTGCCGCGGCTGCGGGAGGGCGGCGACCTGGCGGACCGGGTGCGCATCGTGCCCGGTGACGTCCGGGTGGCCGTGCCGGTCAAGGCCGACGTCTACGTCATCAAGAACATCCTGGAGTGGGACGACGAGAGCACCGCGCGGACGCTGCGCAACGTGCGCGAGGCGGGCGGCCCGGGCACCCGGGTCGTGGTCATCGAGAACCTCGTCGACGACTCACCCTCCATGCGGTTCAGCACCGCGATGGACCTGCTGCTGCTCCTCAATGTCGGCGGGGCTAAGCACACCACGCAGAGCATGGTCGACCGGCTGACCGAGGCGGGTCTGGTCATCGACGACATGCGGCCGGTCAACCCGTATCTGCACGCGTTCGACTGTCACGTGCCCGACTGAGCGGCTGCGCACAGGCAGCACCGGTGGCCGGATCCCGCAGTGTCGCGGGTCCGGCCACCGGTGATGTCCGGCCTTGTCAGCCGGCCGGGTCGCGCTCCCAGAGGTAGAAGCGCTGCGCCATGGCGTCCTTGGGGGAACGCCAGGTCGCGGGGTCGTAGGCGCTGACGTAGGAGGACAGCCGTTCGCTGACGTCACGGAACTCGGGATGGTTCGTGACCTTGGCGATGGCGGGGCCGGGCTCGTGCTCGGACTCGACCAGGTGCATGTAGACGTCGCCGAACTGGAAGAGGCTGCGGCGGACGACCCCGACGAGGTGGGGCAGTTCTCCGCGGTCGGACTCGGCGAACACCTTGGCGATGTCGGGCGCCGATCCCGGCGCCATGCGGGCGACGATCAGGGCTTGGTGCATGGGAGTTGTTCTCCGTCCGGCTCAGCCGGTCAGGCCCGGCGTGGTGCCGCGCTCGGCGGCGGCCTTCTCGATGCGGTCCCGGATCAGGCCCATCTGAACCTTGGAGTTCCGGTTGATGTTGTCGGTCATCCAGGCGTCGTCGACCGGTGCTTCCGGCTTCATCGCGAAGTCCTGCGTCCAGATCATCCGCGTGCCGCCGGCCACCTCTTCGTAGCGCCAGTGGATGTTCATGTGGGCGAAGGGACCGGTCTCGACCCGGCGGGCCCGGACGGTGAGGGTGTCGCGGTCGGGCTCGCGCTCGGAGACCCAGCTCCACACGGTGCCGTTCTCGTCCGGGTGCATGGTCAGCCGGAAGGTGGTCTTGTTCCCCTCGCGGGAGAGGACCTCGACGGAGGCGTACTCGCTGAACAACTGGGGCCAGTTCTCCAGGTCGTTGGTCATGTCCCAGACCAGGTCCAGGGGGGCCGCGACGGTGATCTCGTTCTGGGTGTGTCCGGTCATTTTCACGCTCCTGTCATGAGGGCGGTGTTGACGAGGTCGAGGAACTGGCGGGGTGTCTTGGAGCGTTCGGCGTCCGTCGGCATCGGCGTGCCGTACCGGTTCTCCAGTTCGCCGACGATGCCCAGCAGGCCGAGCGAGTCGACGCCGAGGGTGTCGAATCCCGGGTTGCCGGCGCGAAGTTCCTCCGGGGCGACGGTGACTCCGGCGGACTTCTTCATGAGTTCGGCCAGCTCTTCGACGGTGATGCGATCGTTCATGGGCTTGTTCTCCTCTTTCTGCTCCGCGGCGCCCTGTTACGGGGCGCCGGTGGCGCCGTGCCGCAGCACGAGCGCCGAGTTCGACCCCATGAGTCCCCGGCTCAGGACCAGCGCCGTGCGTAGTTCTGCGGTGCGGGCCCTGCCAGTGACGAGGTCGAGGTCATGGCAGATGTCGAAGACGTTGGGGGTGGGGGGGATCACGCCGTGCTGCATGGCGAGCACCGCGGCGACGGAGTCGAGCACGGGGGCTGCTCCGTAGCCGCGGCCGATCCCGGTCTTGGGTGCCGTGACCGGCACGCGGGTACCGAGCACGTCGGCGATCGCGAGGGCCTCGGCGCGGTCGGCCGCCGGCACGCCGAGGGCGTCGGCGAAGACCACGTCGACCTCCTCGGGGGCGCAGCCGGCTTCGTCCAGGGCGCTCCGGACGGCGTGGACAAGGCCGTGCCGGGACTCCTTCCAGCGGGAGGCGCCGGTGTAGGTGGCGGCGTGTCCGGCGATGACCGCCTGGACGCGCGCGCCGCGTTCGAGGGCGGTGTCCTCGTCCTCCACGACGAGCATGGCGCCGCCCTCGGCGGGCACGAATCCGCAGGCTGCGGAGGTGAAGGGCCGGTAGGCGCGGGTGGGGTCGGCCGTGGTGCTGAGCTCGTCGTAGCCGAGCTGGCAGACCACGGAGTAGGGGGCGAGCGGCGCCTCGGTGGAGCCGGCCACGATCACGTCGGTGCCGCGCCTGACGGCCCTGGCCGCGTGGGCGAGGGCGTCCAGGCCGCCGGCCTCGTCGCTGGCGACGACGGAGCAGGGGCCCTTGAAGCCGCGCCGGATGGATATCTGGCCGGTGCTGGCGGCGTAGAACCAGGCGATGGACTGGTACGGGCCGACGAACCGGCTGCCCTTGCCCCACAGTTGCTGCAGTTCGCGCTGCCCGAACTCGCCGCCGCCGGAGCCGGCCGCGGTGACCACGCCCACGGAGAACGGGGCGTCGTCGGTGAGGGTCCTGCTCAGGCGGGCGTCCTCCAGCGCGAGGTCGGCGGCGGCCATGGCGAAGTGCGTGAACCGGTCGGTCTGGACGAGGAAGCGCTCCTCCACCGCGGCCGAGGGGTCGAAGTCGCGGACCTCGCCCGCCACCTTCAGCGGCAGGTCCTCGCAGCCCTCGCGGGTGACCCGGTCCAGGACGGCGATGCCTTCCCTGGTGGCCTTCCAGAACGTCTCCGTGCCGACACCGTTGGGGGCGATCACGCCCATGCCGGTGACGGCCGCGCGCCGTGGATAGGGTTCGCTCATCGTGTCTTCTCCCTCGGCCGGGTCAGGACCACCGCGGACTGGAAGCCGCCGAACCCACTGCCCACCGAGAGCACGCTGTTCAGTTTCCGGGCACGGGCGGTGCGCGGGACGTAGTCCAGGTCGCACTCGGGGTCGGGGGTCTCGTAGTTGGCGGTCGGCGGGACGGTCTGGTGAGCCAACGCCAGGACGCAGGCGACGAGTTCGATCGCGCCGATCGCGCCGAGGGAGTGGCCCACCATGGACTTGATGGAACTCATGGGAGTGTCGTAGGCGTGCGGGCCCAGGGCCCTTTTGACCGCCGCGGTCTCGTGCCGGTCGTTCTGCTGGGTGCCCGAGCCGTGCGCGTTGACGTAGTCGATGGCCGTGCCGTCGAGCCGCGCGTGGTCGAGGGCGGCCTCGATGGCCTTGGCCATCTCCACGCCCTCACGGGTCAGTCCGGTCATGTGGTAGGCGTTGCCGAAGGTGGCGTAGCCGCCCAGCTCGCAGTACACGTGGGCGCCGCGGGCCCGGGCGTGTTCGAGCTCCTCGAGGACGAGCACCGCGCCGCCCTCGCCCATGACGAACCCGTTCCGGTCGGCGTCGAAGGGACGCGAGGCGTGGGCCGGGTCGTCGTTGTTGGGTGAGGTGGCCTTGATGGCGTCGAAGCAGGCCATGGTGATCGGGGAGATCGGGGAGTCCGAGGCGCCGGCGATGCAGATGTCGGCCCGGCCCTCCTCGACGGTGTGGAAGGCGTAGCCGACCGCGTCGAGCCCGGAGGTGCAGCCGGTGGAGACGGTCTGCACGGGGCCGCGGGCCCCGAACTGCTCCGCCACCGTCGCCGCCAGCGTGCTGGGGGCGAAGGCGCGGTGCAGGTACGGCTCGGCCTGGCCGGGGTCCACGTCCCAGCGCCGGCCATGGTGGCTGACCAGCACGTAGTCGTGTTCCAGCCGGGTGGTGCCGCCGACCGCGGTGCCCAGGGACACCCCGATCCGCCAGGGGTTCTCCCGCTCGACGTCGAGACCGGCGTCCCGTACCGCTTCCGCGCCCGCGGCCAGCGCGAACTGTATGTAGCGGTCGCAGCGCGCGGTCTGCTCCGCGTCCAGTCCGGAAGCAGCCGGGTCGAAGTCGCATTCGGCGGCGATCCGCGAGCGCAGACCCGCCGGGTCGAAGAACGTGATGCCCCGCGTCGCGGTGCGCCCGGCGGCCAGCAGATCCCAGAACGCCGGTACGCCGATACCGCCCGGGGCGACGATGCCTATGCCGGTGACGGCCACCCGTCGTGTCATGAACGGACCTCTGCGACGGTATCGGTCTCCTCGGTGTCGACATGGCCCAGCTGCGGGCGCGGGGCCAGCGGGCCGAGGTGGAAGACGATGCGGGCCTCCACGTTGCCGACGTTGCGGAAGCGGTGGCGCATGTGGGCGGGGATCATCAGCCCCTGCTCGGGCCGCAGCGGGTGGGGGACGCCGTCCAGGTCCACCTCCAGCTCGCCGCAGAGCACGTACACGAACTCCTCGGAGTAGGGGTGGTAGTGCTCACCGATGCGGTCGCCCGCCTCGATGATGGCGACGCCCATGAAGCCGCTGGTGGAGCCGACGGTGGCGGGGGTGAGCATGGCGCGCAGATCGCCGCCGCGCCTGCGGTTGGGCTCGACCTCGCTGAGATCCACGATTCTGGGACGGGATGTGATCACGGCGTTCCTCCGTTCAGGTCCTGCATCGAGGTGGGGGGTGTGGCCGCCAGGGGCCGGGTGAGGGGGCATCAGGCCTCGGGCGAGCGGCGGTCGGTGACGAGATCCATGCGGGCGAGCCGGACCAGGCGGGCGAGCTCGGCGTCCCTCGGGGCGGACGCGTCGGCGGAGAGCGTCGTCAGCTCGGCCACCTGCGCCGGGTCCGCGAGGCCGAGGATCAGGGCGGGGTGGGCGCCGTCGATGCCGCCGCGCACGTCGATCAGCCGTACGACGACGTCGTCGCGCTGGAAGATCGTGCTGCGCACGACCGGGCTCAGCGGGTCGTCCGCCGCCGCCACGTCCTGGCGGGCCAGCAGCTCGGCCAGGCGCATGCCGCGGTCGGCCTTGACCGGGTAGGACAGGGCGTACCGTTCCGTCTGCCCCTGCTGCCCCTCGGCGGTCACATGGTGGACGGCGGGCAGCGCGGCGCGGGTGAAGAAGACGCGGGCGGACTCAGGGTCGTCGAGGTCCCGGTCCTGCTCCAGGTAGGGGTTGACGGCCTCCTCGACGGCGCGGACCTCGGGCTGCCGGGCGACGTGGCGCAGCGCGGCGAGCAGGTCGCCGCGCACCTCGATGGCCCGCACGACGCGGTTGCCGTGCATGAACAGGGAGGTGCGGCACAGCCGGGTGGCGTCGTCGACCCTCGGCTCGGGCGAGGCGTAGTCGGAGAGGATCTTCGCGACCTTCTCCTCGCTGCCCGGCTTGACGGTGAAGGTGAGCGCGTGCCGGATCAGGCCGTCGCCGATCCGGGGCGCCGACTGCAGCCGGCGCTCGGCCGGCTCGGTGAGCACCGCCGGGTCGCCGGTCTCGCGCACGACGTGGAAGCGCAGCGACCGGGTGTCGCGGACGCAGCTGTGCAGCGGCTCCACCATCCGCACGTGCTCCTCGCTGTTGACCCAGGCGAGGAAGGGCGGGGCGCTCTCCCACTCGCTGGTGATGAGCCACTGCGAGGGGTTCTCGATGGACTGGCACAACTGGTCGCTGACGTGTCCGGGGACGGAGGCGACCTGGTTGCACAGGAGCTCGTACGCCTCCAGGAACTGCTGCTGGGCGCCGTCGTAGACGTCCACCAGCAGCACGACGCGGAGTCTGGAGCCGTCGAACACGGACTGCGAGACTCGGGGCGAGACCTGGCTGGTCGGGGAACCGGATACACGTTCCGACGTGGTGGTCATCCTGCGCACATCTCCTTCGGGGGCAGAAGTGGTTCTTCGGCCGCGGTGATGCGGCGTCAGCGTTGTTCGATCGTGTGCCCGTGCCCGCGAGCCCGCGACTCGGATGCACTACGCGGGTGATCTCTCAGATGAGATGGGCGAAGACCACGAGGTTGTCGGTGTAGTCGTGCGCCGAGTGGTCGTAGTCGCCCGCACAGGTGATCAGACGTGCCTCGGCGCGCGGGGTGTCGTCGTAGACGCGGTCGCTGGGGAAGTCGGACTTCTCGAAGGTCTCCGCGTCGTCGACCTGGAAGGTCGCCGTGCTCCCGTCGGCCCGGTCGACGTAGAAGACGTCGCCCTTCTTGAGTTCGCCGAGGTTGGCGAAGACGGCCGCGGACGTCTTGGTGTCGACGTGCCCGGCGATGACCGCGGTGCCCGTCTCGCCGGGCGCGGCGCCCTTGGCGTGCCAGCCGACGAGGTTGGTGTCGGCCGCGGGCGGGGGTTCCAGCTGGCCGCTGGAGTTCAGGTAGAGGTCGGTGAAGGGGGCGTCGACCCAGATCTTCGGGATGCGCAGGCGCTCGGGAGCCGATCGGGGCATGTGTTTGCCGACCGGCTGACCGGAGTCGGTGCCGGTGGACCGCGGGGCGGAGGTCGCGGCGGACTGGGGGGCCGCCGCGGCCGGGCGCGGCGCACCGGCCGGGCTGGAGCCGGCGGAGTCGCCGTGGCCGTTGATGAGGCCGGCGATCAGGACCAGGCCGGCCGCCGCGCACATCATCAGCGCCCCGGAGCGGGAGGCTCCCTGCGCGGCGGGCACCGGCTCGTCATCGGTGGAGGAAGGGGGTTGTGCCATCGGAGACCACCTCACTGGCACGGCAGCGGCGGACGGGGTGCGGGGACAGCGCGCCGGGCCGCCACTCGGGGCACGGGTGGCGGCCGCGGCTGCGCTATCGCATCCGGCATGGATCAGGCCGGGCTTCCGACCGACTTCTTGCGACGGATCGCGTACAGGCCGGTGGCCGCCACCGCCAGCACGGCCAGGCCGCCGGCGGTCGCCGTCGGAGTGGCCAGTGCCCCGCCGCCGGTGTGCATCCCGCCGCTGGGCTTCTCGTGCCCGCCGCCGCCCATGGAGTCGTTGTCGCGGCCGCCGCTGTCGTGATCGCCGCCGCCCCAGTCGCTCTTGCCGCCGCCGTCGTCCTTGTAGGTGTCGGGGTCCGTCTTCGGGTCCCGCGAGCTGCCCCAGTCGTCGTGGTCGTTCACCGCGGTCAGCGCACCTCCACCGGTGTGCATGCCGCCGTGCGGTTCTTCCTTGCCCTTGTCGTGCTCCTTGCCGTACGAGGATCCGTCGCTGTACGAAGAGTCGTCGTGATCCCAATTGCCCCCGGCGGCGTACGCGCCGGGTGCACCGAAGGCCAGGGCGGCGGAGGCCGCCGCTGTGGCCAGGATCATGCGAGCAGAGCGCATCTGATGGTCCTTCCGTCACGGCCCGGCAGCTGGGACTTGGTCAGCTGACTTGACCGGGCCCCGACGTGATCCACCGTCAGCCAGTCACGTGAGGGGCACCAGTCGGGACGATCAGGCGGGTGAAGCGGCCAGGCTTCACCCGTGACTCCGCTCATCGGGTGATCAAGACAGTGCCAGGGCCTCCGTAAGCGCCTCGCGCAGCACGGAATCGGCGTCCGGGACGGGGCCGGCCGACCGCCAGGCGACGAACCCGTCCGGCCGAACCAGGACGGCACCCCCACGGGTGATGCCGTGCAACTGCGCCCAGTCCGCGTCACCGTCGGTGACCAGGTCGGCTCCGGATCCGGTGCCCACGCGGTAGGAGGTGAGGGGCACCGGCAGGTGCTGGGCCAGCCGGGTGGCGGCGCGGTGCCAGCCGCTCGGATCACCGGCGTCGCTGAGCAGCACCGGGGTGCGCTCGTACAGGTCGAGGGTGGAGACCCTCTCCTCCCCGCGCCGCACCCACAAGTGGGGCGCCCGGCTGCCGGGCTCGCCGCTCAGGTCGAGATTTTCGGGTACGACCGCTGCCGCGGGGTCGGCGCCGACGACCGCACCCTGCGGGTAGCGGTAGCCGAGCGCGACGTTGAGGATGCCGCGCTGGCGGCCGCCTCCCGCGCCGGGCGGCGGGGTGAATCCGGGGTGACTGTGTTCGGCCGAACGGACGGCGGCGCGGGCGCTGGTCGCCTCCGCGACCGGGCGGCGCTCGGCGTCGTAGGAGTCGAGGAGGCCCTCCCCCGCCCAGCCGCCGAGCACGGCGGCCAGCTTCCAGGCGAGGTTGTGGGCGTCCTGGATGCCGGTGTTGGAGCCGAAGGCCCCGGTGGGCGACATCTCGTGGGCGGAGTCGCCGGCCAGGAAGACCCGGCCGGCGCGGTAGCTGCGGGCGACGCGCTGGGCGGCGTGCCAGGGGGCCCGGCCGGTGATCTCCACGTCGAGGTCGGCCATCCCGACCGCGCGGCGGATGTGCTCGGCGCACCGCTCGTCGGTGAACTCCTCGAGGGTTTCGCCGAGTTCGGGGTGCCAGGGGGCGTGGAAGACCCAGTTCTCGCGGTTGTCCACCGGCAGCAGGGCGCCGTCGGCGTCCGGGCTGGTGAGGTAGCACACGATGAAGCGGCGCTCGCCCACGACGTCGGCGAGGGCGCGGGAGCGGAAGGTGACGCTGACGTTGTGGAACAGGTCGCCGGGTCCGCTCTGGCCGATGCCGAGCTGTTCGCGGACGGGGCTGCGGGGGCCGTCGGCGGCGACGAGGTAGTCCGCGTGGACGGTGGTGTGCTCGCCGGTCTCGCGGCTCTTGACCACGGCGGTGACACCGGTGGCGTCGCTCTCGAAGGACATCAGCTCGGTGGAGAAGCGCAGGTCGCCGCAGAGTCTGCCGGCGTGATCGAGCAGGACGGGCTCCAGGTCGTTCTGGCTGCACAGGCACCAGCCGCTGGGGCTGAAGCGGGCCATCCCGCCGCCGGGGTCGATCTCCTTGAACAGCCACTCGCCCGCGTCGCCGACCAGGGTGGGCGTCTGCAGGATGCCGTGGTTGTCGGCCAGGGTGGCGGCGGCCCGGTGGATGCCCGGCTCGACGCCGGCCACCCGGAAGAGCTCCATCGTGCGGACGTTGTTGCCGCGGCCGCGCGGGTGGATGGAGGTGCCGGAGTGCCGCTCCACCAGCAGGTGGCGCACCCCGAGCCGGCCCAGGAACAGCGAGGTCGACAGGCCGACCAGGGAACCGCCGACGACGAGCACCGGAACCCTGAGGGTGTGGTGGTCGGCCCGATCGGCTCGTTCGTTCGTCACTGTCGCCTCCAGCACGTCGTCATGGCAGCCGCCCGGCGCGGGCCGGGGTCCTCATGCATGCCCCACAAAGCTGACGATGCCTCAGGCTTCACCCGGCTGGCACCCGGTGGGCGGCGCGAAGTACGTAGCTGACGGTGTGTGAGTACGGCGCGGAGGGCCAAGGCAAGTATCGACACTCCGACCTGACGGCCCGTTCGACCGGATCGGTTTCTACGGTGCTGCCGTGATGGCGTGCTGGCGTGACGGGATGCTGGCGTGCCGGCGTACCGGCGTGACGGGATGCTGGCGTGCCGGGTGCTAGTCGGTGTCGGGTGCTAGGCGGAGTCGGCCGCCGCCGTGCTGGGTGCCTGCGCGCCCGTGGTGCCGAAGCGGATGCCCTTGGCCTCCTTGCCGACGGCACTGAGCACGATCACCGCGACCAGGGCGGGCACCACGGTCCAGGCCATCGCCGCCGGATAGCCGTGGTGGCCGGCGATGGCTTCCTGGATGGGCAGGTTGAGGGCCGCGATCAGGTTGCCGAGTTGGTAGGTGACGCCGGGGTAGAAGCCGCGGATCGCGTCGGGGCTCATCTCCGTCAGGTGCGCGGGGATCACGCCCCATGCTCCCTGGACGCACACCTGCATCAGGAAGGAGGAGAGCATCAGCCAGCCCACGGTCGTGGACAGCGCGAAGAAGGGCACGATCACCAGACCGCCGGCCGCGGCGATCATGATCGTGCGGCGGCGTCCGAGCTTCTCCGAGGCGGCGCCCAGCAAGGCGCCGCCGATCATGGCGCCGACGTTGTAGACGATCGCGATGGCGATGGAGGTGTCGGGCGACAGGCCCAGGCCCTTCTTCACGAAGGTCGGGTAGACGTCCTGGGTGCCGTGGGACATCCAGTTGAAGGCGGTCATCAGGGCCACGAGGTAGACGAACCGCTTGAGTACCGCCGGGTTCTTGAAGACCTGGTAGGCGGGGGTGCGGTTGGCCTTGACGCTCTTCTCCCACACCTCGCTCTCCTCCACCCGGCTGCGCACCCACAGCGCGACCAGGGCGGGCACCAGGCTGAAGGCGAACAGGCCGCGCCAGCCGAAGGTGGGCTCGATACCGAAGAACGCCACGGCGGCCAGCAGATAGCCCAGCGAGTAGCCGCTCTGCAGCAGACCGGACCAGAAGCCGCGCCGCTCGGCGGGGATCTTCTCCATGGCCAGCGCCGCGCCCAGGCCCCACTCGCCGCCCATGCCGATGCCGTAGAGCAGGCGAAGGACCAGCAGGACGGCGTAGTTGGGGGCGAAGGCGCAGGCGAAGCCGACGATCGAGTAGAACATCACGTCGACCATCAGCGGGATGCGGCGGCCCTTGCGGTCCGCCCACATGCCGAAGATCAGGGCACCGACCGGGCGCATCATGAGCGTCGCGGTGGTCAGGAAGGCCATGTCGGTCAGGGAGACGTCGAAGTCGTCGGCGATCTCGCTGTAGACGAGGACCACGAGGAAGTAGTCGAAGGCGTCCATCGCCCAGCCCAGATAGGCGGCGACGAAGGCGTTGCGCTGATCCTTGGTGAGCCCAGTTGCCTGTTCCCGGACGGTCTTCAGCATGCACGTCCTCCCGCGGTTCGAAGATCACGCTAGGTGCGGGCGGAGCGGCCGACAATGCAAAGACCGGCAAAGTGCACACCACAATTACCTAAAGCCGTCACTCAGTTTGCGTGTGTTGTGAGCTTGTTGCGCAGCATGTCGGCCTCCGGCAGGCCGAGTTCGTCGAAGAGGTCCAGGGCCTGCTTCCACGTGTCGAGCGCGGAGGCGGGCTCGCCCGCCTCCGCGTAGGTGTCGCCGAGGTAGCTCAGCCCGATGGCCTCGCTGCGGCGGTCGCCCGTCTTGCGGAACAGGGCCAGGGCGCGGTCGTAACACTCCACGGCGGTGGCGTGGCGGCCCAGGTGGCGGTGGATGTAGCCGAGGCTGTCCCAGGTGTGCGCCTGGCCGCTGAGGTCGCCGGTGGCCTGGACGAGTGGCAGGGCGCGTTGGCAGTAGTCGAGCGCCTGCCGCAGTTCGCCGAGTTCGGCGAGGTACCAGCCGAGGTCGTTGAGGGCGACCGCCTGACCGCCGCGGTCGTGGGCGAGCAGGAAGTGCTCCAGTGCGCGGCGCGAGTGGTGCAGTGCCTCGCGGGTCGCGCCGTGCGCCCAGGCCATCTTGGCCAGGTTCTGGCAGGTGCGGGCCTGACCGGCATGGTTGTCCAGCTGTTCGAACAGGTCGAGGGCGCGGGTGAAGTGATGGCGGGCGCCCTGCGGGTCGCGCAGCTGGAAGCGGGCGAGCCCCAGACCGCGGTGGCCGGCCGCCTGCCCGGCCAGGTCCCCCTGGTGCGAGGCCGCGCGCAGGGCGGCGGTGTGGACGTCGGTGAGGGCCTGCCAGTTGCCCTGGCGCTCCAGGAACGTGGTCAGAGTCGCGGCGAACTGCCAGGTGTACGCCTCGAATCCGGCAGGCGGCCGCTCCACGGCGGACAGCAGGACGGGCTGTTCGGTGATCAGCCACGCCAACGCCGCGTCGTAGTCGCCGAGTTGGCGGGGCAGCGCGCCCGGCTCCGCCGGGGCCAGCCGCATCGGGTGGTGGCGGCGGGTCAGCAGGGCGTCGGCCGCGTACGCCGTGTGCAGGTAGTGGTCCAGGACGCGGCGGGTCGCGGCCCGCACCGCTGCGGTGGTGTCGTGCTCGGCGGTCAGTTCGACCGCATAGGCGCGCAGCAGGTCGTGGCAGGTGTAGCGGCCGGGCACGTGCTCGATCAGAAGGTGGGCGGCGGTCAGTTCCCGCACCTGCTCCGGCACTTGGGTCACGCACACGCCGGCGAGTGCGGCGAGGGACGCCAGGTCGGCGTCCGGGCCGGGGTGCAGACCCAGGAACCGGAACAGGCGTGCCGCCTCGCGGCTGAGTGTCCGGTACGACCAGTGGAAGACCGTGCGTACCGCCGTGGCCGGATCGCCGGTGTCCAGCGGGTCCAGGATGCGCTCGGCGGTGCGCAGTTCGTCCGCGAAGACGGCCAGCGGCTCGGCGGGGCGGGCGGCTGCGCGGGCGGCGACCACACCGAGCGCGAGCGGCAGCCCGGCACAGCGCACCACGATCTCGTCCACCGCCGCGGCCTCGGCCGCCACCCGGGCGGCACCGAGGCGGGCGGCGAGCATGTCGCGGCACTCCTCCGCGCCGAGCAGGTCGAGGGCGAGCAGCTGCGCCCCCTCCGCGACGGCGAGCCCGGTCAGCGGGCTGCGGCTGGTCACCAGCGCCAGACAGCCCGCCGCCGCGGGCAGCAGCGGCCGCACCTGATCGGCGTCACGGGCGTTGTCGAGCACGACCAGGACCCGGCGGCCGCTCAACAGGCTGCGGTACAGGCCCACTTGTGCGTCCAGCGACTCCGGTACGCGGGTGGCGGGCACCCCGAGCGCGTCGAGGAAGCCGCGTACGGCGCGGTCCGGCGGGAGGGGAGCGCCGCTCGGGTCGAAGCCGCGCAGGTTCACATACAGCTGCCCGTCCGGGAAGGCCGAGCGCCTGTGGCGTGCCCAGTGCACCGCCACCGCGGTCTTGCCCACGCCGCCCATGCCCGACAGCGCCGACACGACGACGGCCGCGGGGCGCTGCGCGACGTCCGCCAGCAAGGCGTCCAGGCGGCCGAGTTCGTCGATGCGGCCGGTGAAGCCCGGTGTGCCTGCTGGGAGTTGGGCGGGGGTGGTGTGCGAGGTGACGGGTGCGGTGAGGGACGGTGGCGGTATCGGTGGTATCCCTGGTATTGACGGTATCGGTGGGCCCGGAGGGGGAGCCTCGGGGCCGGGCGCCGGCGGGGCGGGCGTTGGTGTCGTGGGGGTTGTGGGGGCAGCCTCGTGTTCACGTGCGTGTGCGTGTTCCGCGGGGCGCTCCCGGAGGATCTCCTGGTGCAGCTCCCACATCCGGCGCCCGGGTTCCGTGCCGAGTTCCTCCACCAGGCGCCGCCTGGTCTGGGCGTAGCAGCGCAGGGCCTCACCGCTGTCGCCGGTCGCGTGCAGGGCCCGCATGAGCGCCTCCGCCAGGGGTTCCGTCAGCGGGTACTCCCCCAGCAGGTCGGTCAACTCACCGACGACGGCGGCCGGATCACCGCCGTTGATCTCCATGTCCGCCAGCCGTACGGCGGCTTCGACGCGCTGGCGGCGCCAGGTCTCGCGCATCCGGGCGGGCCAGGTCCCGGTCAGACCGGCGAAGGGCTCGCCGCGCCACAGTCCGAGCGCCTCGCGCAGCAGCGCGACGCGGGTGCGGTCGGGCCGTGCGCTGTCGCGGGCCTGGACCGCCAGGCGCTGGAAGCGGTGCAGATCGACCCGGTCGGGGTCGAGGTCGAGCTGGTAGCCGCCGGAGCGGCGCAGCACCGGTAATCGTCCGTCACCGCCGTCGTCCAGGCGCTCGGCGAGGCGCCGGATGCGCGCGATGTGCGCGTACAGGGCACGGCGCGCGCCCTCCGGCGGGTCGGCGCCCCAGATCCGGTCGATGAGTACCTCGACCGACACGGGCCGGCCGGTGTCCACGGCCAACGCGGCCAGTACGGCTCTACGTTGGGGCGGACCCAGATCGATCGGCGCTTCCCGTACCAGGACTTCCACAGGTCCCGACAGACACAGCCGTAGCATCGCACCCATCCCCCGTTCACATCTCCTCCACAGTCGTCGCATATGCGCGAGCAGGGCGACAAGCTTTCGGCAAAATCTCGACCCACCCCCGGACTTCACGCTGAGGCGAACAGCGCACGCGCCGTCATCGCGGCGCGGCGCCGCGATCCGCGCACCGACCACACGCGGCTCACACGTGAACACGGGGGTTGACACGTGCATCGAACGAACACGGCGACTGCGACGGCCTCGGCGCCTCAGCAGAGGGGACCACTGGACTCGTCACCGTTGACCGGCCCGGACGCGGGGCTGTCCGCGACGGCCGGACGCAGCGTCCTGGAGGGCGCCTTCGCCCTGCTGAACGCCCTGCATCAGGAGGAACACGCGGGCGTGACCTCGCTGGCCTCGGCGTGCGGTCTGCCCAAGACGACCGCGTACCGGCTGCTCGACCAACTCGTGGAACTGGGGGCCGTCGAACGCAGTGCCGGCCACTACCGCATCGGAGGGGGCATGTTCCGCCTGGGCCACGGCTGGCAGCCGCACCCGGGCCTGCGCTCGGCCGTACAGCGGCCCATGCGGCGGCTGGCGGCCGCGACCGGCACGACGGTCGCCCTGTCCGTACTGCACCAGGGCCAGACGCTGATCCTCGACTGGACGACACCCGCGGACCAGCCGTTCCCGCTGCCCGACGGCCGGCAGATCTGGCCGTGGCACACGGCCTCCGGGAAACTCCTGGCCGCCTGGGCCGACCCTCGTCTGCCCCTCGGCCCACTGCCCCGGACCTGGCCGGACGAGGCCCTGTGCATCCGGGAGCGCGGGGCCGCCTACGACCGGGAGGAGGTCCTGGAGGGGGTGTGCTGCGCCGCCGTACCCGTGTACGCGGCCGACGGCACCCCGGTCGCGGCCCTGAGCGTCCTGACGGACCCGGACCACCGCCTGGAGCGCCTCGCCGACACGGCCCGGCGCGCGGCGTCGGCGATCACGGCGGGGCTGGGGCGCCGACGGTGACGTCAGGGCCGATCCGCCACCGCGGCCGGCGGCGGCGCTTCGCCGTTCCGCTCAGCGGCACAGCACGCGACAGGGCGACGGCCGCTCAGCAGGCTGGGTCCGTCGGCCGAAGCGCCACGCGCACCGCACGGGACGCCGACTCCCCCGCGATCCTGGCCAGGACCGCGATCTGCGCGACAACCGCCTCCGGAGGGCCTCATGGAGTCGTCACGGGCACACGCGATGAACGGCCCATTGGCCCTGCTGCAGGCCGAGTTCGACGGCACGCGCGACGTGTGGCGCTCGGCCATGGGAGGGGTGTGCGTGGCCAATCCCGAGGCGGCCCGGGCGGTGATGGGCAACCGGCACGACGCCGTCGCGGACACGTCCGACTTCTACCAGAACCGGCACGGCGTCTTCGGGCCGCGTTCCGCGCAGGTCGCCATCGGCCGCGCGGCCCGAGGACTGATATGGCGTCATGTCGACGCACGACGCGAGGACTTGCCCCGGCTGGTCGCCGAGCGGCTCGCCCCGCGCAGCGAATGGCCGGACGCCGGCAACCTGCTCGTCCTGCGGCACCTGCGCGATGTGCTGCTGCGCCCGGACGCGCCCGCCCACCTGCACCGGACCGTCGAGGCCATCGTCGCCCGCGCGGTGCTCGCGGGTGCACGACGGCGCCACTCGCTCCCGTCCCGACTGCTCTTCCGCCGTCGCGCGCTGCTGGCCCTGCGCACGGAGATGAGCGCCCGGCGGGAGGACCAGAGGTCGCGCGGTGGCCCCTCCGAGCCGCGCGACCTCGTCGACGTCGTCGTCTACGAGAGCGACCCGGCGACGGACCCCGGGGATCTCGTCGAGGTCTACCTCTCCTTCCTCTTCGCCACGGTCGGCTCGATCGGCTTCGCACTGGCCTGGTCGCTCTACCTGTTGGGAACTCACCCGAACTCCGCTGCCAGCGAGCCGAGTTGGACGGTACGGGAGGCTCTGCGGCTGTGGCCGGTGGCGTGGCTGTTCGCCCGCACGCCGAACCGGGAGCAGGAGCTGGGCGGGACGCGGGTGACGCCGCGGGACCGGCTGATGGTGTGCAGCTATCTGGTGCACCGGCACCCCGGCCACTGGGAGCGGCCGGACGAGTTCGTGCCGCAGCGCTGGGCGGAGGGCGTGCCCGACGGCGCCTACCTGCCGTTCGGGCTCGGGCCGCACACCTGCGCCGGCGCGACCGTCACCGTACGCCTGCTGGAGGACCTCGTAGCACTCCTTTCCCGTGCCTGGCGTGTGTCGGTCACCCATGACGGCGGTGGGCCCCAGGTGGGTCCGGCGCTGGCTCCGCCGCGGTTCACCGCGGTGCTGAGCCCGAACGACGGCTGCCCCGGAAGGAGGTGAACCCGCATGCGCGCGCTGTATCTCAAGGCGAAGTCGGTCCTCAACATCCGAGGCCAGTACGAGTACTTCTGGTACCTGTACCACCACATCTGACCGGCCCTGCGCGGGGAGGCGCCGGACGGTCGGCTCCCCGCGCCCCAGGAGGGGAACGCGAACGATGACCACCCCGCAACACCCCGAGGACTTCCTGCGGTTCATGCGGATGCGCAGTGCGCGCGAGGACGGGATCTTCTGGGTCGACGACCAGCGGCTCGGCGTGTTCGAGCCGGAGGCCGCGCGCCGGGTCAGCGCCACCAACTGGCAGCGGTTCGTCATGCACGACCGCCTCGTCGACATGGTGCTCCGGCGACGCAGCGCCGAGATGCGGTGGAGCAGGATCCGTTCCGCCTGGATGACCCAGATGCACGCCCTCGCGACAGCCGAACACCACGGCGCGCTGGCCGACCGCATGGAGCGGATCATGGACGCGCGGGTCGGGGAGGACGTCGACCTGACGATGCTCATGCAGGACGTGACGCTACGGTCGCTGCTGCCCGTCGCACTGACCGGCCTCACCTCCGCCGAGGCCGAACTGGTGCGCCGTGACCTGGAGATGAAGCTGCTGCGGCTGGTGTCGCCCGATCCCGGCAGCACATGGCACCACCTGCGCTTCATCTCCGTGCAGATGCGCTCGGGACTCGTGGTGCGGCGGGTGCTGCGGCAGCGCGCGAGCGGTCGGCGCAGGCGTGAGGCGGACCTGGCCGACCCGTTCGTGGACCTGCTCCCCGAACTCGGCATGGACCGCGCCCTCGACGTGGTGACCGCGGTCCTGACCGCCATCGGAGGTCCGCCCGGCACGGCCGCGGCGAGCCTGCTCTACGAGTTCGTCCGCAACCCCGACTGGCAGCAGCGGCTGAGCGAAGAGCTGAACGCCGTGGACCCGGTCGAGTTCCGCACCAGGCCCACCACCGCGGCCCCGGCGACGCACCGTTTCGTGAAGGAGGTGCTGCGCATGTGGAGCCCGCCACTGCTGCTGGTCCGGCGCTCGAAATTCGGCTTCGACCTGGGCAACACCCGCCTGGACCCGGGCCAGTGGTACCTGCTGAGCCCCCACCTGATCCACCGCGACGAACGCGTCTGGAAACAACCCGACGTCTTCGACCCGGACCGTTTCCTCGCCGGCGCCCCGCACGGCCCGAAGGACCGCACCTGCTACGTGCCCTTCGGCTGGGCGCCGAAGAAGTGCATCGGCGCGAACATGGGGACTTTCCAACTGATGGCCCTGTGCCACCTGTTGTGCACCCGCTACCGCCTGAGCGTGCAGCACCCGGACCGGATCACGATGGCTCTGCGCTTCGCACCGGTGCCGGAGAAGTTCCGGGGGCGACTGACGCTCCGCTGACCACGCTTTCGTCAAAGCTGACGAGGCGGAAGCCAGCAGCCGAACGATCTTGGAAAGCCCTTGTCACACGGGTGTGCACAGTCGAATTCATGCGCGAACGGCGAACCTGCCCCGGCGCGCCTGCGCCGGCTGGGGCGGCCCGGCGCAGGCGTGGTGGCTGCCGCCGCCTCAGCAGCCCGAGTCGGCGATGACGAAGTAGCCCGTGGAAGTCTCCTTCAGGGTGTGGGTGATGGCGACGTTGTAGAGGCCCATGTTCTGGTTGGAGCCGTTGGCGTAGGTGTAGCCGCCGCTCTGGTGGGCGCGTCCGGCCACGACCTGGTTGTAGTTGTTGTCGGTGTAGCACTTGGGTGCGGAGCCTGTCGTCGTCGCCGTGACCGAGGCGGACGAGGTGCCGACGGCGCCGGAGGAGTCGACCGCGGCGACGGTGTAGCTGTACGAGGTGCCGACGGTCAGACCGGTGTCCGTGTACGTGGTGCCCGTCGCGGAGCCGGTCTTCGTCCCGTTGCGGTAGACGTTGTACGAGGCGGCGCCGCTGACGGAGCTCCAGGACAGTGAGGCGCTGGTGTCGGTGGTGCCGGTCACCGTGAGGCCGGACGGGGAGGGCAGGGAACCGGTTCCGCCCTGGCCGCCGCTGCCGTCCAGACCCCAGAACTTCGCGGTGTGGTAGCTGGAGCAGATGTAGTTGAGGTAGTAGGTGCCGGTGGTGCCGCACTGGTCCGCGCCCGAGCCGGGGTTCACGGCGAGGCCGTGCGCCATGCCGGAGACCGAGAACAGGGCGACCGCGGGCTTGCCTGCGGAGTCGTTGTAGATGCTCTCGGTGGTGCCGCCGGTGAGGTTCTGGGTGCTGGAGGCCGTCTGGCCGATGCCCCAGACGTCGGTCCACTGGTCCCGCAGTTCGGTGCCGTTGACCGGGGTGACGGTGGTGTCGGAGCTGCCCTGCCAGATGGCGACGCGCGGCCACGGGCCCGAGTACCCCGGATCGGAGTTGCGGACCTTGTCGCCCCACGCCTTCGGAGTGAGGTTCTGGTTGCTGTACTGGCAGCCGGAGGCGGCGCTCTGGGTGGTGGCGCACTGCGCGGGGATGCCCGAGTCGACGGAGCCGCCGGCGAACACGTCCGGGTAGTCGGCGAGGAGGTCCGCGGTCATGCCGCCGCCGGCGGACAGTCCGGTGACGAAGATGCGGCCGCGGTCCGAGCCGTACTGCGCGACGGCGGTGTCGACCATCTGCATGACCGAGGCGGCCTCGCCCCTGCCCCGGGTGTCCTTGGTCGAGTCGAACCAGCTGAAGCAGGACAGGCTGTTGTTGGCCGAGCTGGTCTGCGGGTAGACCACGGCGAAGCCCCACTGGTCGGCGAACTTCTGCCAGCCGGAGTTCGCGTGGTAGTCGCTCGCCGACTGCGTGCACCCGTGCAGGGCCACGACCAGCGGTGCGCCGGCGGGCAGGTTGGACGGTGCGTACTCGTACATGGCCAGGTTGCCGGGATTCGAGCCGAAGCTGGTGACCTGCTGGAGGGTGCCGGCGGCCGCCGCGCTCGGGGCGAGGGGGGTGACGACGGTCAGGCCTGCGATGAAGGCGCCCACTGCGGCCGCCAGTGCGGTGCGCCGGAAGAATCTGCGCCAGGTGGAGCGATGCATAGTGCGACTCCGTGGGGTGGAGGGGGGAGGGGAAGCGCGGGCACGGAGCGCCGCCCGGCGGTCCCACCCCGCCCGGCGCGGCCCGCGCCCGTCGCATCGGCCGGCCGGCACGGCACCTGGCCGCGCCCGGTCCGCCGTCGTACCGGCTTGCTGGAAGCGGACAGTACGACCGGCCGGCCGGCCCACGACATGTGAGGGACAGCCAGGACTGCGGAGCCCCGCATGGCTCGCGCACCCATGGTGTCGGCGGTGGCGCTGTGACACGTGACGGGCGGCGCGCTCCGGCGCAGCTCGGGTGTTCCCGGCGAACAGAACCTGTCGGATCACCCGCCGGCCGTCGGCACATGGTGGCGGCACCTATGTCACGGCTCGAAAATGTGTCGACGACCCACGTGTCTCACCTCATGGGTCCTCCCTACCGTGTTCGGCCATGGACAGCACCAAGAGCCCCCACGAGGGCTCGCCCCAGCATCCCGGCCCCGGTGACACCACCGGGCCCGGCCTGGCCTCCAGCCGGTTCCTCGCCGGCCGCAAGGCTCTGGTCACCGGTGCGGCCAGCGGGATCGGCCGGGCCTGCGCCGAGGGCTTCGCCGCGGCCGGTGCCGAGGTCTACGTGGTGGACCGGGCCGCCGAGGCCGCCAAGGAGGTCGCCGAGGCGATCGGCGGCATCGCCGTCGTGGCCGACCTCTCCCAGGCCGACGCCGTGGACGCACTGCCGGACGACGCCGACATCGTGGTCAACAACGCGGGTCTGCAGCACGTCGCCCCGGTGCACGAGTTCCCCCCGGAGCGCTTCGCCCTGATCCAGAAGGTCATGGTCGAGGCGCCGTTCCGCATCCTGCGCCGCACCCTGCCCCACATGTACGCGCAGGGCTGGGGCAGGGTCGTCAACATCTCCTCGGTGCACGGCCTGCGGGCCAGCGCCTACAAGTCGGCGTACGTCACCGCGAAGCACGCGCTGGAGGGCCTGAGCAAGGTGGTCGCCCTGGAGGGGGCCGCGCACGGCGTGACCAGCAACTGCATCAACCCCGGCTACGTCCGCACGCCGCTGGTCGAGGAGCAGATCGCCAACCAGGCGCTCGCCCACGGCATCTCCGCCGCGGATGTGATGGACCAGGTGTTCCTGGAACGCACCGCCATCAAGCGCCTGATCGAACCGGCCGAGGTCGCCGAGGCGGCGCTGTGGCTGTGCACCGGACGCACCGGTTACCTCACCGGCAGCTCGATCCCCCTGGACGGCGGCTGGACGGCCCACTGAGGCCCCGGCTCGCCCGTCCGCACCGACTCCTCCGGACTCCTGCCCTTCGTCCCCCGGCGGCGGCCGGTCCGGCGGTTCCGCTCACTCCTCACTCCGAAAAACGGTGACACCCATGTCCAGCGCTCACAACGCCGTGAACGACCCAGGTACCTCCAGAAGCCCGGGCGGTCTGCGCAAGATCGTCGCTGCCAGCCTGATCGGCACGACCATCGAGTGGTACGACTACTTCCTCTACGGCTCGGCCGCCGCCCTGGTCTTCGGCCGCGTGTTCTTCCCCGAGTCGGACCCGCTGACCGGCACCCTGCTGTCCTTCCTCACCTACGCGATCGGCTTCGCCGCCCGCCCGATCGGCGCCGTGGTCTTCGGCCACTACGGCGACCGCCTCGGCCGCAAGAAGCTCCTGGTCATCAGCCTGCTGATGATGGGTCTCTCCACCGCCCTGATCGGCTGCGTCCCCGGCTACAACACGATCGGTGTCGCGGCTCCCGTGCTGCTGACCACCCTGCGCCTCGTCCAGGGCTTCGCCCTCGGCGGCGAGTGGGGCGGCGCGGTGCTGCTGGTGTCCGAACACGGCGACGCGAAGCGACGCGGCTTCTGGGCGTCCTGGCCGCAGGGCGGCGCACCGGCCGGCAACCTGATCGCCGTCGGCGTCCTCTCCCTGATGACCACCGTGCTCAGCGACGACGCGTTCAACTCCTGGGGCTGGCGGGTGCCGTTCCTGCTCTCCGCCGTGCTGGTCATGATCGGTCTGTGGATCCGGCTGTCCGTCGACGAGTCCCCGTTGTTCAAGGAGGCGCTGGCCAAGGCCGAGCGGCGCAAGGCGGAACAGCGCAGCGAGCAGCTGCCGTTCGTCGCGGTCGTGCGCAACCACTGGCGGGACATCCTGGTCGCGATGGGCGCACGCATGGCCGAGAACATCTCGTACTACGTGATCACCGCGTTCGTCCTCGCCTACTGCGTCGAGCACCTGGGGATCGACAAGCAGACGGCGCTGAACGCGGTGCTGATCGGCTCGGCCGTGCAGTTCTGCCTCATCCCGCTGTTCGGAGCGCTCTCCGACCGGGTCGGGCGCAAGCCCGTGTACCTGGTGGGTGCGGTCGGCGTGGGCGTGTGGTCGTGGGCCTTCTTCGCCCTGCTCGACACCAAGTCGTTCCCCGCGCTGGTCCTGGCCGTCACCGTCGGCCTGATCTTCCACAGCGCGATGTACGCGCCCCAGGCGGCGTTCTTCTCCGAGCTGTTCGCCACCCGGATGCGCTACACCGGCGCCTCCATCGGGGCCCAGCTCTCCTCGGTGGCGGCGGGCGCCCCGGCCCCGCTGATCGCGACGGCGCTGCTCAGCTCGTACGGCAACTCCACCCCGATCTCCGTGTACGTCGGGCTGGCCGCCGTGATCACCGTGATCGCCGTCGTCGCCTCCCGTGAGACCCGCGGCAGGGACCTGGCCGCGATCGAGCCGGACGGCGCGGCGACGCGGACCGCCGCGGACCAGAAGACGGCCGCGTCCGCCTGACGTCCGACACCGCTCCCCGGCCGGAGGGCCAGGGTCCTCCCTCTCGGGGCGGGCCCTGGCCCTCCTCGGCCGTTCCCTCCTCGGCCGTGTGCCGATTCCCGTGCCCATCGACTACGCAACGGTTGCCCGCCCATGCCGCACGAATCCACGCCCGTCACCCGTCACCTGCGCCGGCTGCTCGAACTCCTCGCCGCGGGCGCCCCTGCCGAAGACCTCGGCGCCGTAGCCGTCGAGGCCCGGAGCAACGGGGCCGCCGCCGAGGACCTCGCAGAGGTGGAACAGGCCGCCGAAGCGGCGCTGCGCGTCCAGACCACGCTCCGGCAGCACCGGCGCCGGGAGGCGGAGCTGACCGCGCTCTTCGACACCGCCGGCGACCTCGCGGCCCTGCGCGACCTCGACGCCGTGCTGCGCTCCATCGTCCGGCGCGCCCGGATGCTCCTGGGGACCGACACGGCCTACCTCACGCTGCCCGACGAGGAGGCGGGCGACACCTTTATGCGGGTCACCGACGGCTCGGTGTCGGAACTGTTCCAGAACCTGCGCCTCGAACTCGGGGAGGGCCTCGGCGGTCTGGTCGCGCAGACCGCGCGCCCCTACGCCTCCCCCGACTACCGCACCGACGAGCGCTTCCTGCACACCGGCAGCATCGACGCCGGGGTCCTGGACGAGGGCCTGGTCGCGATCCTCGGCGTGCCGCTGCTGCTGGGGTCGGGCAGCGGCGGGCAGGTCATCGGCGCGCTCTTCGCCGCGGATCGCACACCCCGCACGTTCGCGCCGGACGAGGTCGCCCTCCTGTGCTCGCTGGCCGACCACGCCGCCATCGCCATCGACACCGCCAAGTCGATGGCCGACGCGCGGATCGCGATGGCCGAACTCGCCGAGGCCAACGCCGTGATCCGTGAGCACTCGGCCGCCATGCAGCGTGCCGAGGAATCGCATGACCGGCTCACCGATCTGGTGCTGCGGGGCGGCGAACTCCGGGACGTGGCCGCCGCCGTGGCCGGTCTGCTGAAGGGGGACGTCGCGGTCCACGACGGCTCCGGGTGGCCGCTCACCTCGGTCGCCGGGCACGGCGGCACGGTCGCCGGGGAGCGGGAGGACTCCGGCGGCACGGAGGAGGATGCGGCGGCGCTGGTCGCGGCGGCGGAGAGCTCGCGCGCGGCCGCCCACGCGGTGTTCCGTGACGGGCGCTGGGTCTGCGCGGTGCTGGCCGGGCAGGAACTGCTGGGCTGTCTGGTGCTGTTCGGGCGGCCTGATCTCGACGGTCCCGACCGGCGTCTGTTCGAGCGGAGCAGCGTCGTGACGTCGCTGCTGCTCCTGCTGAGGCGTTCGGTCGCGGAGACCGAGAACCGCGTACGCGGCGATCTGATCACCGATCTGCTCACCGCGCCCGATCGCGACCCGGCCGGCCTGGTGGCCCGCGGCCGCCGTCTCGGCTTCGACCTCGACCGGCCCCACCTGCTGCTCGTCGCCCGGACCGGCGGGGCGGGCCGGGAACGGCTCGCGGACGCCGCCGTGCAGTACCTGTTCGGGTGCGGCGGTGTCAGCGCCGAGCACGAGGGCGCCGTTCTGCTGCTGCTCCCGTGCGACGGCACCGGTCCGGGTGAGGCGGCCCGCGCCGCGGCAGGGCAGCTCGGCCAGCTGACCGGCGCACCCGTCACGGTGGCCGGCGCCGGACCGGCCGCCGGACCGCGGGCCATCGCCGACGGGCACGCCGAGGCCCTGCGCTGCCTGCGCGCCCTGCACGTGCTCGGCCGCGACGGGCACGGGGCGAGCGTCGCCGAACTGGGCTTTCTGGGCGTGCTGTTGGGTGACATCCACGACGTGGACGGCTTCGTCACCGCCACTTTGGGACCGCTGCTGGACTACGACGCCCAGCGCGGCACCCAGCTGGTCCGCACCCTGCGCGCCTACTTCGACTGCGGCGGGAGCCTGACCCGGGCGAAGGAAGCGCTGCACGTGCACGTGAACACGGTCGTGCAGCGCCTGGACCGCATCCAGGCGCTGCTCGGCCCCGACTGGAACACCCCCGAACAGACGCTGGAACTCCAACTCGCCCTGCGCCTGCACCTGCTGTCGGACGTCTGACGCCCGAGCGGATGTGCGCCAGAGGGCTCGGGGTCACCGTGACGCCGTACCGCCATGTTCCTCGCTGCCCTCCACACCGGCCGCAGCCAGCAGGTGCTCTGCCACGACCCGGGCGCCCTCGTCGCCGATGAGGATGCTGTAGTGGTTGGTGTCCGGCACCAGTTGGGTGCGCACCATGTGGGGATCGAGGCCGGCGGCGGCGAGCCGCTGCTCGTCGTACAGGCCCTGCGGCTCGTCCATCAGACCGCGAGGTGCCCACAACAGCAGGGCCGGGAGGGGCAGTTGGTGCACCGCGCCCGACACCTGCGCACCGAGTTGGTCCACGCCGTCGGTGCGGACCGCCTCCAGGCTGCAGGACGAGCGCAGTTCGGGCTCCTGCCCGACGAGGTCGCGCTGGACGTAGTCGTCCACCCACGGCGACCAGGAGCCGGCGAAGGCCGGATGCGACTGCCAGAACGCGCGGTATGCCTCTCGGTCCGGGAACGTCATGGACAGCCGACGCATGGCCGGGCCGAGCACCGCCGTGATCAGCTCGTCGGGATCCAGTCCGGTCGGAACGGGGAAGCCCACGCCGCCGTCCACCAGCAGCAGGCCCGTCGGCAGGTGCGGGTGGCGTACCGCGGTCAGGGCCGCGGTGAACGCGCCCATGGAGTGGCCGGTCAGCACCACCCGGCCCACGCCCAGCGCGTCCACCACGGCCGCCATGTCGTCGGCGTGGGCCGCGATGCCGTACGGGCCGGGCACTGTCCCGCTGCCGCCCCGGCCGCGCAGGTCGGGCGCCACCAGGGTGACCCGGCCGGCCAGGTGGTGGGCGACGCGCACCCAGCTCAGGCCGTTGGCCGTGATGCCGTGCAGCGCCAGGACCACCGGCGCGCCCGGGTCGTCGGCCGGCCAGCGTGACACGGCCAACTCCCCGCCGGGCACCGGCACCCGAAACTCCTCGCGCGCCGGTGCGGCTCCGTGCTGACGGGCCGTCGTGCCGTTCTGCGGAGCGGTACTCATGAGGCGAGAGCCTCCTCGCGGTCGGTGGCGGCGTGGGACGTGCGGGTGGCGCGCAGCCTGGCCGGCAGCCGCGCCACGCCGCCGGGCAGCAGGTATATCACCGCGACGAACAGCGCGCCGAGCAGGAACAGCGGCTGCGAGAGCGGCACACGGACCACGGAGGGCAGACCGGCGACGGTGTCCGAGCCGGCCAGGTCGGCGAGCCGGTGGTCGGCCCAGGTGTAGAGGATGCCGCCGACCATGGGGCCCCACCGGCTGCCCGATCCGCCCAGCACCACCATCACCAGCAGGGACAGGGTGAAGTCGGAGGTGGTCGTCTGCGGGGTGGCGCCGCCGGTCAGCAGCAGGTAGACGATGCCGCCGAGCGCGGCCAGGGTGCCGGCCAGGACGAAGGCGACCAGCTTGAAGCCGTACGGCCGCAGCCCCAGCACCTCCACCCGGCGCTCGTTCTCCTTGATGCCCTCCCAGACCCGGCCGATGGGTGAGCGGACCGCCCACTGCACGACGGCCAGCACCACCACGAGGTAGGCCAGGGCGATCCAGTACAGGTTGGCGGTGTGCTCGATGCCGACCAGTGAGGCGGGCAGCTTGTCCGCGGGCGCGGCCCTGCCCTCCTCGCCGCCGGTGACACCGCCGGGATCGCGCTGCACGAGGATCGACGCGGCCTGCGCGAAGGCCAGGGTGACCATGGAGAATCCGATGCCGCTGACGCGGAGGCTGACCGCGCCCAGCAGGGCGGACAGCGCCGTGCCCGCGAGCAGTCCGAGCAGCGCCGACGCGGCGAACGGCAGGCCCGCCTGAAGCATCACCGTGTTGGTGACGTAGGTGCCCGCGGCGAAGTACAGGGCATGTCCGAAGGACAGCAGCCCGGTGCGGCCGAGCAGCAGGTCGTAGCCGGTGGCCAGGCCGCCGAAGAGCAGGCACAGGGCCAGCAGTTGCAGGTTGCCGGGGCCGCCGATCGGCCCGTCGAGCAGGCCCGGCAGCGGCAGCGCGCTGTAGGGCACGGTGAACAGGGCCACCAGCAGCAGGGCGGGCCACCAGCGGGTGGCTCGCCGCAGCCGCTGGGAGCGGGTGGTGACGGGGTGGTCCGCCGTGCGGGACCGGCCGCGCGGCTGGGTGGCGGTGGTCATGCGAGCCTCCCGGTGAGCCCTCGTGGCCTGACCAGCAGGAGGGCGGCGAGCAGGACGACGACGGCGAGGTCGCCGAGCCCGGCGGTGGTGTAGTAGTTGGCGAACTGCTGGACGAGGCCCACGGCCACCGAGGCCAGGGCGGCGCCGGTGAGCGAGCCCATGCCGCCCGTCACGACGACCACGAAGGCGAAGATGAGCAGCGACGTGCCCTGTTCGGGGTCGACGGAGCCGAAGTAGAGACCGCCGAGGGCACCCCCGAGGGCCGCCGCCGCACCGCCGATGGCGAAGACCAGGGTGAAGGCCCTGCGCACGTCGATGCCGAGCGCGGTGACCATCGCCCGGTCCTCCACGCCCGCGCGGACGACCAGTCCGTGCCGGGTCCGGCCGAGGAACAGCTTGAGCGCGCTCAGCACGACCAGGGCCGCGCCGATCAGCACCGGGCGGTTCAGCGGCACTTCGGCGCCCAGCACGGCGAAGGTGCCGGACAGCGACTTCGGTCCGGGGAAGGGGCGGGCGTCGGACCCCCAGATCGCCGACAGCAGGGCCGGCACGGCCAGGCCGACGCCGACCGTGGCGAGGATCTGCTCGCGGGGGCGGGTGTAGAGCGGGCGGATCACGGCGAGTTCGAGCAGTACGGCGGCGACGGTGCCCACGGCGGTGCCGAAGACGACGGCGAGGGCGAATCCGGCCCCTCCGGGTCCGGCACCGGGCAGGTGGCCGGAGGCGGCCCACCAGGTGCCGTAGGCGCCGACGGAGAGCAGGGCGCCGTGGGCGAAGTTGAGTACGTCCATCAGCCCGAAGATGAGCGACAGGCCGGAGGCGACCAGGAAGTACAGGGCGCCCAGGCCGAGGCCGGTGAAGGTGAGCAGCACGACGGTGGACATCAGGCGTCTGCCTCCGTGGTCCGGGCGGCGGGGCGCGCCGCGGTGCGAACAGGCGCGCCGGCGGCCGGCCTTGCGGTGCTGCCGACGGCGAGCAGCCGGCGGGCCGCCTCGGCGTCGGCGAGGAGGTCGGCGGCCGGCCCCTGGTGTGCGGTGCGGCCGTCGGCGAGGACGACGCAGTGGCGGGCGAGGCGGCGGACCAGGGCGAGGTTCTGCTCCACGAGCAGGACCGGCACCGCTTCGGCGGCGCGCTCCAGCACCTGGGCGACCTCGGTGACCACCTTGGGCGCAAGTCCCTTGGTGGGTTCGTCGGCGATGATCAGCCGGTTGCCGTTGAGCAGTGTCCGGGCGATGGCGACCATCTGCTGCTGGCCGCCGGACAGGGTGCCGGCGGCCTGGCGGGCGCGCCGTTTCAGCTCCGGGAACAGCTCGTGGACCAGGTCGTAGGCCGGTTCGCCGGCGCCGGGGCGCTCGGCCAGGCGCAGGTTCTCGGCCACGCTGAGGGAGGCGAAGACGCCGCGGTCCTCGGGGGCGTAGCCGATGCCCCGGCGCACCAGGGCGTGCGTGGCCAGGCGCACCGTCTCCTCGCCGGCCAGCAGCACGCTGCCGGTCCTCGGCACCAGTCCGAGGATGCCGCGTACGGTGGTCGTCTTGCCGGCGCCGTTGCGGCCCAGCACGGCGGTGGTGCCCGAGGCGGCCACCTCCAGGTCGACGCCGTGCAGGATGTGCTTGCCCCCGATCACGACCCGCAGGTCGCGCACGGCCAGCAGGGGCGGGGCGGCGGGGGTCACAGCTCCTCCCCGAGGTAGGCCTGCTGCACGGTGGGGTCGGCCATCACGGACTGCGGGCTGTCCAGCGCCAGCAGCGTGCCGTGGTGCATCACGGCCAGCCGGTCGGCCAGGTCCAGCAGCACATCCATGTGGTGCTCGACCATGAGCACGGTGCGTCCCTCTTCCTTGTGCAGCGACCGGACGAGTTCGGTCAGCGCGGGCACCTCCTCGGCGCTCACGCCCGCCATCGGCTCGTCCAGCAGCATCAGCCGGGGTTCGCCGACGAGCAGGACCGCGAGTTCGAGCTTGCGTTTCTCGCCGTGCGAGAGGGCTTCGGCGCAGGTGTCCGCGCGGTGCGTGAGCTGGGTGCGGGCCAGCACCCGGCCGACCCGCTCCGGGGAGGTGTCGGCACGGCGCCAGATCCGGTACGAACCGCCGTCGGCGGCCTGGGCGGCGAGCCTGATGTGGTCGGCGACCGTCATGCCCGGCCACAGGCTGGAGGTCTGGAAGGTGCGCCCGAGGCCGCGCCGGGCCCGGGCGTAGGCGGCCTCGGCGGTGATGTCGTGGCCGTCCAGTTCGATCGCGCCCCGCGAGACCGGGTTGAGCCCGCTGACCAGGTTGAACAGGGAGGTCTTGCCCGCGCCGTTGGGGCCGATGAAGGCGAGGAACTCGCCTTCGCGGACGTCGAAGGAGACGGAGTCGACGATGGTGGCGCCGCCGACCGTCCAGCCGATGTCGCGCAGCCGGAGCACCGGGGCCGGGAAGGTGCGGGCCTTCCCGGCGCCCGGGGCCTCAGGGACGCTCGGTGACGTCGTGTCGGAGGAGGACATCGGCTCAGCCCGCCGGCTTCGCGGCCGGTGGTGCGACGGCTGCCATCGGGATGCTGTCGATCGGCTCGGGCCGGGCGGCGCTGCCGCTGCCCTTGAGTTTGGCGGTGAACATCGGCTGCAGCAGGGCGTGGTCCTTCGCGCGGATCTGCTCCTTGCCCTTGGGCCCGTCGAAGGTCCAGCCCTCCAGCGCCTTGGCCATGGCCGCGCTGTCGGTGGCACTGCCGGACTCGATGGCGTGCACGATCATCTGGGCGGCGGTGAAGCCGTCCGGGCTGAACAGGTCGGGGGTGCCGCCGGCCTTGGTGATGCCGTCGAGCATGGCCTTCTCCACGGGGTTGCCTCCGCCGGCGCCCGGGAAGTAGTGCGCGAGGAAGGCGACCTTGGAACCGGCCGCGCCGAAGATCGGGTACGAGGCGGTGCCCGCGAGGCCGGTGACGACCTTGCTCGCGTCCAGCACGCCCTGCTGGTTCAGCGCGGTCCACAGGGCGGGGGCGGTGGTGCCGGCCCAGGCCACGAACACCAGGTCCGGCTTGCCGGCCCTGGTCTGGCGGGCGAAGGGCGTGAGGTCGGTGGCGCTCGGCGGAGCGAGCACGGAGCCGACGTGCGCGCCCTTCGCGCCGAGGACGGCCTTCACCGCCGCCACGTTGGCCTGTCCGAAAGCGGAGTTCTGGGCGAGCACGGTGACCTTCCTGCCCTTGGCGTCACCGAGCAGGGTTCCCGCGGCGAGGATGTCCTGGTAGGACTGCCGACCCGAGCGGAAGGTGTAGGCGTTGATGCCGGTCACCGCGTCGGTGGCCGCGGGACCGCTGACGTAGAGCACCTTGTTCTGCGCGGCCAGCGGCGCCATCTGGAGCGCCACGCCGGAGTCGGTGGTGCCGGCGAGGATCTTGTAGCCCTTGCCGACGAGGGTCTTGGCCGCGGCGACCGCCTTCGCCGGGTCGCCGGCGTCGTCCTGCTCTGTGACCTGGATCGGGTGGCCGCCGGCCTTGTTCGTGCCGTGCGTGGCGTAGGCCAGGCCGGCCTTGAAGCCTTCCTCGTACTGCTTGCCGTACGCGGCCAGCAGTCCGCTGCGGGAGTAGACCAGACCCACCTTCACGGGAGCGGACTTGCCGTCCGAACCGGCGGTCGCGGTGCCGGCGGTACCGGCCGAGGAGCAGCCCGCGACGAGGGCGCCGACCGCGATCAGGGTGAGGGCGCGAACAGATCTGCTTCTGAAGGTGTCCGTGAGGTGAGAACGCATGACGAACGGCTCCTGACGGTGTGTCGCCCGCCCGTCGCCGGGGCCCGCCGGCCTTGTCCGGGACGGCGGGTTCACTACGGGACGACGGGAGCGCGGTGCTGGATTGCCGGAACCCTAGGAGCGCCGTACGACGGGCGGCATGTTGCCAATCACCGTTCTTTGAGGCCCCGTCATGGCGCCGACGCACATGGCCTGTGCCGACCGCTCCAGGCAAAGGTGAGCAGCACCCGGCTCCGGTCGCGACGTGGTGGGCGGTCCGGGCCGGCAGAGGCAACACACCCCGGTGGAAGAGGAAACGGCATGGACAAAGTGATGGCCGCGGCCGCGCAGGCAGTGGCGGACATCCCCGACGGTGCGACGCTCGCGGTCGGCGGGTTCGGCCTGTGCGGCATACCGTCGACGCTGATCGCCGCGCTGGCCGGGACGAGCGCGTCGGGCCTGCGGGTGGTGTCCAACAACTGCGGTGTGGACGACTGGGGGCTGGGGCTGCTGCTCCGCACCGGCCGGATCGCCCGGATGACCTCCTCCTACGTGGGTGAGAACAAGGAGTTCGCCCGCCAGTACCTGGCCGGCGAGCTGGAGGTGGAGCTGACACCGCAGGGCACCCTCGCCGAGCGGCTGCGGGCCGGCGGCACAGGCATCCCCGCCTTCTACACTCCGGCGGGTGTGGGCACCCAGGTCGAGGAGGGGGGCCTGCCCTGGCGCCACAGCGCCGACGGCGGCGTCGCGCTGGCCTCCCCGCCCAAGGAGACAAGGGAGTTCGGCGGCCGCCGCTACCTGCTGGAGGAGGCCATCACGGCCGACTTCGCCCTGGTGCGGGCCGAGGTCGCCGACCGGCACGGCAACTGCGTCTTCCACGCGGCGGCACGCAACTTCAACCCGCTGTGCGCGATGGCGGGACGGGTGACCGTCGTCGAGGCCGAACGCATCGTGGAGCCCGGCGAACTGCCCCCGGACGCCGTCCATCTGCCGGGCGTGTACGTGGACCGCGTGATCGCCGTCGACGACTCGCTGGACAAGCGCATCGAGCGCCGCACCGTGCGCCCCGCGCGCACCGGTGCGGAAGCAGCCGTACCGCACACCGGCGCCGAAACGGCCGTCTCGCGCACCGACTCCGAGGAGAAGTGACCATGCCGCTCGACCGCGACCAGCTCGCCGCACGCGCCGCCCGGGAGCTGCACGACGGCCAGTACGTCAACCTGGGCATCGGCCTGCCCACCCTGATCCCCAACTACCTGCCCGACGGGGTGCACGTGGTGCTGCACTCCGAGAACGGCATCCTCGGTGTGGGCCCCTACCCGTACGACGGCGAGGAACACCCGGATCTGATCAACGCCGGGAAGGAGACGGTGACCACCATCGCCGGCACCTCCTACTTCGACTCGGCCTTCTCCTTCGGCATGATCCGGGCCGGCCGGATCGACGTCTCCGTGCTGGGCGCCATGCAGGTGTCGGCCCAGGGCGACCTGGCCAACTGGATGATCCCGGGCAAGATGGTCAAGGGCATGGGCGGTGCGATGGACCTGGTCCACGGCGCCCGCCGGCTGCTGGTCGTGATGGAGCACGTCGCCAAGGACGGCAGCCCGAAGATGGTCGAGGAGCTGAGCCTGCCCGCCACGGGACGCCGCGTGGTGGACCGGATCATCACCGATCTGGCCGTCATCGATGTCACCCCCGAGGGGCTACGCCTGATGGAGACCGCTCCGGGGGTCACCGTACGGGAGGTCATGGCGGCGACGGCCGCCCAACTCCTCGTCGATCAGGGCTTGTCGGCGCTCGCGTCCGGCTGATCCCTGGTCGCACCGCACCTCGGAGCGCTGTCGTCCGGTTGCGCAAGGTGAAGCACATCACGTTGGCCCGCACCCTCCTCGCGGGTAGGTTCCAGCGATCAAGGGAGAAGGACGTCGTATCACTTTCGCGAGCGCGAGTCCTCCCTAGGACCTTCCTCTGACGAGAGATACAGGACATGTCGGCTGAAGCACCCTCGCACCACCCTCCGCAGCTCATCGGCGTGGTCGCCGAGTCCGCGTCCGGGGAGACGCGCGTGGCGGCGACCCCCGCGACGTTGCGCCTGCTACTGAAGCTCGGCTACGAAGCCGTCGTCGAGCCCGGGGCCGGCGAGGCCTCCGGCTTCGAGGACCAGGCGTACGTCGAGGCCGGCGCGGAGATCGGCGAAGCCTGGAACGCGGATGTCGTTCTGAAGGTCAACGCCCCCTCCGCCTCGGAGATCACCCGGCTGCGGGAGGGCGCGACCATCGCCGGCCTCCTTGCGCCCGCGCAGAATCCCGAACTGCTTGAGGAGTTGTCCCGTGCCGGGGTGACCGCTCTGGCGCTCGACGCGGTGCCGCGGATCTCGCGGGCCCAGTCGATGGACGTGCTGTCCTCGATGGCGAACATCGCCGGCTACCGTGCGGTCATCGAGGCCGCGCACGTCTTCGGCAGGTTCTTCACCGGCCAGGTCACCGCGGCGGGCAAGGTCCCGCCGGCGAAGGTGCTGGTGGCCGGCGCGGGTGTGGCCGGCCTGGCCGCGATCGGCGCCGCGTCCAGTCTCGGCGCGATCGTGCGGGCCACGGATCCGCGGCCGGAGGTCGCGGACCAGGTGAAGTCGCTGGGCGGCGAGTACCTGCCGGTGAACGTGGTCCAGGAGGCCAGCACCGACGGCTACGCCAAGGCGACCTCCGCCGACTACGACCGCGCCGCCGCCGAGCTCTACCACGAGCAGGCCCAGGACGTGGACATCGTCATCACCACCGCCCTGATCCCGGGCCGGCCGGCGCCGCGCCTGCTGACGGCCGCCGACGTGGCGGCGATGAAACCGGGCAGCGTCATCGTCGACATGGCCGCCGCGATGGGCGGCAATGTCGAGGGCACCGTGGCGGGCCGCACGGTGGTGACCGACAACGGCGTGACCATCATCGGCTACACCGACCTCGCCTCCCGCCTGCCCGCCCAGGCCTCCCAGCTGTTCGGCACCAACCTGGTGAACCTGATCAAGCTGCTCACGCCCGGCAAGGACGGCCGGCTGACGGTCGACTTCGACGACGTGGTGCAGCGGGCCGTGACCGTGGTGCGAGGCGGCGAGGTCACCTGGCCGCCGCCGCCCGTCTCGGTCTCGGCCGCGCCCGCCGCGCAGGCGGCGCCACCCGTCAAGGCCGAGCCCGAGCCCGAGAAGCGCAAGCTCTCACCTGCGGGCCGCTTCGGCCTGATCGGGCTCGGAATGCTCGCGATGTTCCTGCTGGTCGCCTTCGCTCCGGCTCAACTCGCCGAGAACTTCACGGTGTTCGCGCTGGCGGTGGTGATCGGTTACTACGTCATCGGCAAGGTGCACCACGCGCTGCACACGCCGCTGATGTCGGTCACCAACGCGATCTCCGGAATCGTCGTGATCGGTGCCCTGCTGCAGATCGGGCACGAGAACAACCTCGTCACCGCACTGTCCTGCGTGGCGATCCTGCTGACGAGCGTCAACATCTTCGGAGGTTTCGCCGTCACCCGCCGCATGCTGTCCATGTTCTCGAAAGGCTGAGCCGAGATGACCTCCATGACGGCCTCCCATGCCGCCGATCTGGTCGCCGCCCTGCTGTTCATCCTCAGCCTGGCCGGCCTGTCCCAGCACCGCACCTCCCGCGCCGGCGTCGCCTACGGCATCGCCGGCATGGCCCTCGCGCTGGTCGCCACCATCGTGGTGGCGGCGCAGAGCATCAGCGGCGGTGCGGTGGCGCTGATCCTTGTCGCCACCGCGCTCGGCGCGGCGATCGGCATTCAGCGCGCCCGCAAGGTCGAGATGACGCAGATGCCCGAACTGATCGCGGTGCTGCACAGTTTCGTCGGCCTCGCCGCCGTGCTGGTGGGCTGGAACAGCTACCTCGAGGTGGAGTCGCACGGCGACGCGCAGACCCGGATCGGCGCCGACCTGCTGGGCATCCACCACGCCGAGGTGTTCATCGGCATCTTCATCGGCGCGGTCACCTTCACCGGCTCGATCGTCGCGTTCCTGAAGCTCTCGGCCCGGATCAAGTCCCGACCGCTGACGCTGCCCGGCAAGAACCTGCTCAACGTCGGAGCGCTCGCCGCGTTCGTCGCGCTGACGGTCTGGTTCACGATCAGCCCCGGTCTCCCGCTGATGATCGCGGTGACCGTGCTGGCGCTGGCGCTGGGCTGGCACCTGGTCGCCTCGATCGGCGGCGGCGACATGCCCGTGGTCGTCTCCATGCTGAACAGCTACTCGGGCTGGGCGGCCGCCGCGGCCGGCTTCCTGCTCGACAACAACCTGCTCATCGTCACCGGCGCACTGGTCGGCTCCTCCGGCGCCTACCTGTCGTACATCATGTGCAAGGCGATGAACCGCTCCTTCCTCTCCGTCATCGCGGGCGGCTTCGGCATCGAGGCGCCGACCGGTGGCCAGGAGGAGGAAGGCGAGCACCGTGAGGTGCGCGCCGCGGAGGCGGCCGAGATGCTCGCCCAGGCACGCTCGGTGATCATCACGCCGGGTTACGGCATGGCTGTCGCTCAGGCCCAGCACCCGGTCGCGGAGCTCACGCGGCAGCTGCGCGAGCGGGGCGTCGAGGTCCGTTTCGGCGTCCACCCCGTCGCGGGCCGCCTTCCCGGCCACATGAACGTGCTGCTGGCCGAGGCGAAGGTGCCCTACGACATCGTCCTGGAGATGGACGAGATCAACGACGACTTCGCCGACACCTCCGTCGTGCTGGTCATCGGCGCGAACGACACCGTCAACCCGGCCGCCACGGAGGACCCGAGCAGCCCGATCGCCGGCATGCCGGTCCTGCGCGTCTGGGAGTCGGAGCAGGTCATCGTCTTCAAGCGCTCGATGGCCTCCGGCTACGCGGGCGTGCAGAACCCGCTCTTCTTCCGTGAGAACAGCAGCATGCTCTTCGGCGACGCCAAGCAGAGCGTCGACGCCATCCTGCAGGCACTCGGCGCCGACGGCCGCCACGAGGCGACCTCGGCCGCCCGCCAGACGACGTTGGCGGGTCGCTGAGGCTCTCGCTGCGTGAGGTGACGTCGTGAACTCGCCGGCAGCGAGGTGCTGTCAACCTGCTGCCGGCGAGCGCCGCACCCGTCGGGTCAGGTGCGGATCTTTCGCCCGCGGAACAGGCGTCCGCTCACTCCGGTGAACCGCAGGTCCAGGCCGACGCCATCGCGTTCGGCGTGGAGGTGCAGGTGGGGCTCAGTGGTGTTGCCGGAGTTGCCGACCTCGCCGAGGCGCTGGCCTTGGCGGACCATGTCCCCCGTCTTCACCGTCACCGAGCCCGGGCACAGATGGGCCAGTTTGACGATCTCCCGGCCCGTGTCGAGGAACACGTGGTTGCCGTAGCGCGGTTGGTAGCGGACCTCGCCGGGCTTCTGATCCTGGATCGTGTCGGCGGCGGAGATCACTCGTCCGTCGCATGGGGAGCGGACGGGACGGCCGTAGGCGGCGTAGGCGGTCAACTCGCGGCCGGGCCGGCTACGGGTGCCGTACGGGCCGAGCGCCACGACGTCGATGGCCCCGCGCTGCTCAGGTACCCGCGCATGATGATTCAGTGGCCGGCCTCCGCCCTGCACGACGTACCACGTGCCTTCCAGCGGGAACAGCAGCGGTTGGGACAGCGGGGCTTTCCACCGGTGCAGGCGTCCCGCCGCCAGCAGCCACACGGCTCCGGCGAGGAGTACCGCGCCGCCGGCCAGGCGAAGGGTGCTGTGCCCGGCCGGCAGGTCGGGCAGTCGCCACACGGAGGCGAGGGCTGCGACGGCGCCCGCGTCGACCGTGCGGCGCAGTAGCCGGGGCTGCAGCGCCGGTGCACCGCAGCCCCAGACGACCACGTAGATGGCGGCGAGCGTCGCCATGTCGCCGAGCCAGGCGGTGCGGTCAACGGCTGTCCAGACGGTCAGGACGTTCAAGAGGACGATCAGGACGAGAAAAGCCGCCCAGATCAGTTGCGTGGGCGGGCGTCGACGGCGTCGTGGGGGCGTGTAGCGGATGCCCTCGACGAGTAGGGCCGTGAGTTCGCCGTCCGGCCCGGCCTGGGCCCAGGCGCGTACCTGGCCCTCGGTGCCGGACACGATCAGCCCGTCGGGACTGTCCGTCACGGTGACGGGTTCGCCGATGCGGGCGGTGGTGGCGGTCACGATCCGGTTCAGGGTGTCCGCACCGACCGCCTCCACCACGCGCGGGGCGACACGGGGCCACTCTGCCGGTTCCGCGGTGAGGAAACGCATCAAGGCCTGCGCTTCCGGCAGTTGGGCCGGTAAGTGCGCCTCGGGTGTCAGATCGTGCACAGGTGCTCCATGGCCGGCTCCGTAACTGAGCGGTGCGATCAGGACCCCGCCAGGAACGACAGCCGCACCTTGCGATCCGGGTTGTCCTTGTTCGTGTCCACCAGGCAGACCGACTGCCACGTGCCCAGCTCCAGCCGTCCGCCGACCACGGGCAGGGTGGCGTGCGGCGGGACGATGGCCGGGAGGACGTGGTCGCGGCCGTGGCCGGGGCTGCCGTGGCGGTGCTGCCAGCGGTCGTCGGCGGGGAGGAGGGTGTGCAGGGTGGCGAGGAGGTCGTCGTCGCTGCCCGCGCCCGTTTCGAGGATGGCGATGCCGGCCGTGGCATGTGGGACAAAGATGTTGAGGAGACCGTCACGGCCGCCGGCCACCTCCCGGAGGAAGGACTCGCAGTCGTGGGTCAGGTCGGCGACCCTCTCCGCGGAGCCGGTGGAGACGTTCAGGACTCGGGTGGTGAAGGCATCTGACATGCCTCCATCGTGACCCATGCGGGCCGCTCCACACGCGTGCGACGACTCGTCACGGGAAGATCCACGACCTCGCCCGAGTTAGTAGAAACGTGAACAACACGCGCGAGGTCGAGGTAGTCGTCATAGGCGCCGGTCAGGCCGGTCTGTCCAGCGCCTATCACCTGCGGCGCACCGGTTTCGAGCTGGAGCGCGACTTCGTGGTGCTGGACCACTCCCCCGCACCGGGCGGCGCCTGGCAGTTCCGCTGGCCGTCCCTGACGTACGGCAAGGTCCACGGGATGCACTCCCTGCCCGGCATGGAGCTGGAAGACGCCGATCCGGCGCGTCCGTCGTCTGAGGTCATCACCGAGTACTTCGCGACGTACGAGCGCACCTTTGATCTGCGGGTGCGGCGGCCCGTCGAGGTGCGTGCGGTGCGGGAGGGCTCCGGTGGGCGGCTGCTCGTCGAGACCTCGGTCGGTGACTGGTCCACGCGCGCGCTGATCAATGCGACCGGGACGTGGGATCGGCCGTTCTGGCCGCGTTATCCCGGTCAGGAGACCTTCCGGGGGCGGCAGTTGCACACCGCGCGGTACCCCGGGCCCGAGGCGTTCGCCGGGCAGCGGGTGGTCGTGGTGGGCGGGGGTGCCTCCGGTACGCAGCACCTGCTGGAGATCGCCCAGTACGCGTCCGCGACCACCTGGGTCACGCGGCGTCCGCCCGTCTTTCGCGAGGGCCCGTTCACCGAGGAGTTCGGGCGGGCCGCGGTCGCGCTGGTGGAGGAACGGGTGCGGCAGGGGCTGCCACCCAAGAGCGTCGTGTCGGTGACCGGGCTTCCGCTCAACGACGCGATCCGGCAGGGCCTCGCGGACGGGGTCCTCGACCGGCAGCCGATGTTCGACCGGATCACGCCGGACGGTGTGGCGTGGGCGGACGGTCGGCACGTCGAGGCCGACGTCATCCTGTGGGCGACCGGCTTCCGCGCCGCGATCGACCACCTGGCACCGCTGCGGCTGCGCGAGCCGGGCGGCGGCATCCGCGTCGATGGGACCCGGGCCGTCGCCGACCCGCGGATCCATCTGGTCGGCTACGGCCCGTCGGCCAGCACCATCGGCGCCAACCGCGCGGGCCGGGCGGCCGTACGGGACATCCGGCGGCTGCTCGCCGAGACAAACGCGCACACCCGGGAGGAGCCTGCCGTCGCGTGACATCCTCCCGGGCTCACTTCGACGGAGACGCCTTCTTCTGTCCCGCGTTGAACTCGGCCACGTTCCGCTGGTGTTCGGCGAAATCGGCCGTGAAGCGGGTGTCGCCGGGCTTGACCGTGACGAAGTACAGCCAGTCGCCGGGGGTGGGGCTGATCACGGCGCGCATCGCGTCCTCGCCCGGATTGTCGATCGGCGTCGGCGGCAGGCCCATGCGCTGGTACGAGTTGTAAGGGCTGTTCAGCTTCGTGTCGTTGGAGCTGGTCTTCAGGGTGGCGCGGTTCAGGGCGTAGTTGATGGTGGAGTCCATCTGCAGTGGCATGCCGCGTTCGAGCCGGTTGAAGATGACCCGCGCAACCTTGCCCATGTCGTCCTTGGAGGCGGCCTCGGCCTGCACGATGCTCGCGACGGTGACGGCCTGGTAGACGTTCATGGCGTTGCGCTGGGCGCCGGCCGCCGTCGGGGCGCCGTTGAACTTCTTGTCGGCGGTCCGTGCCATGGTCGTCAGCAGGGACTCGGGGGTCGCCTTCTCGGGGACGGGATAGGTCGCCGGGAAGAGGTAGCCCTCCGGGTTGCCCTCGGCGTCCTTCGGCAGCTTCAGGTGGGCCTTCGCCAGTGACTTCTTGGTGCTTCCGGCGGGCAGGGCGAGGGTCTTGTCGACGGCGGCGTAGATCTGGCTCGCGCGCCAGCCCTCCGGGATCACGAGGGACGCTGGCCGGGCGATCTCGCCGCTTCGGATCATCCACAGCGGTACCGCCACGGCGGTGCCGGCCACGACGGCCCCGGTCACGACGAGGACGAGCTTGCCCCGCCGCGTCAGTCGAATCGTGCTCCGTGGCGGAGTGTTCTTCTGCATGCGGGCACGTTAACCCGCATATCGTCACAATCCTGGCATATCTTCAGCTCGTCGGTTCCAGTTGGGCATCCCGGCGTACGAGGGCCGCGTAGCGCCCGTCCGCTTCCAGCAGTTCCTCGTGCGTGCCCCGTTCGGCGACGCTGCCGGAGTCGAGCACCACGATCTGGTCGGCACTGCGGATGGTGGACAGGCGGTGGGCGATGGTGAGCGTGGTGCGGTCGGCCGACAGGGCGTCGATCGCGGCCTGCACTGCGGCCTCGGTGCGGTTGTCCAGCGCGCTGGTCGCCTCGTCCAGGATCAGCACGGGCGGGTCGCGCAGGATGGTGCGGGCGATGGCCAGGCGCTGTTTCTCACCGCCGGAGAAGCGGTGGCCGCGCTCGCCGACGACCGTGTCGTAGCCGTCCGGCAGGGATGCGATGTGGTCGTGGATCTGGGCCGCCTGCGCGGCCGTGCGCAGCTCCTCGTCGGTGGCGTCCGGCTTGGCGAAGCGCAGGTTCTCGGCGACCGAGGCGTGGAAGAGGTACGTCTCCTGGGAGACGACGCCGACCGCGCGGGCCAGGGTGTCGAAGTCCAGGTCGCGTACGTCGACGCCGTCGAGGGTGACGCGGCCGCCGCTGACGTCGTAGAGACGCGGGACGAGATAGCCGAGCGTCGACTTGCCTGCCCCGGTCGGGCCGACGACCGCGAGGCTGCTTCCGGCGGGGACGGTGACGTCGATCCCGTCCAGGATCGGCCCGCCCTTGTCGTCGTAGCGGAACTCGACGTCCTCGAAACGGACTTCGCCCTTGATCTGGTCCAGGTGGACGGGATTGTCCCGCTCGGTGATGTCGATCGGCAGGTCGAGGTATTCGAAGATCCGCTGGAAGAGCGCGAGCGAGGTCTGGATCTGCACGCCGGTCGACAGCAGGCTGACGGCGGGGCGGAACAGGCCCTGCTGGAGCGAGACGAAGGCGACGATCGTGCCGATCGAGACGTCCGGGCCGCCCATCTGGAGGGCGATGCCCGCGGTCCAGTAGATGACGGCGGGCATGGCGGCCATGACGATCGTGATGACGGCCATGCGCCAGCGACCGGCCATGTTCGAGCGGACCTCGAGGTCGACCAGGCCCTCGGACTCGTCGGCGAAGGACCGCGTGAGGGAGTCGGAGCGGCCCATGGTGCGACCGAGCAGGATGCCGCTGACCGAGAGCGACTCGGTGACGGTGGCGGCCATCGCGGCCATCTGCTTCTGCCGCTGGGTGGTGATCTTCTTGCGTTCGTTGCCGACGCGGCGGCTGACCCACACGAAGATCGGCAGCAGCAGCAGCGAGACGACGGTCAGGCGCCAGTCGAGCGCGATCATCGCGACGATCGTGGCGACCACGCTGGTCACGTTGGAGACCAGGGAGGTGGCGGTGGAGGTGACGGTGGCCTGCATGCCGCCGATGTCGTTGGCGATGCGGGACTGGACCTCGCCGGTGCGCGTGCGCGTGAAGAACGCGAGCGACATGCGCTGCAGGCGGCCGTAGACGGCGGTGCGCAGGTCGTGCATGACGCGCTGCCCGACCGTGGTCGAGATCAGGGTCTGCAGGACGCCGAAGACACTGGTGAGGACGGCGCTGAGGATCATGCCCAGCGCGAGCAGGCTGAGCAGGCCGGTGCGGCCCTGGGGTATCGCGACGTCGAGAACCGCCCGCAGCATGAAAGGCGTGGCGACGGACACCAGCGACGAGGCGCCGACCAGCAGGCCGACGACGCCGAGGCGCCCGCGGTAGGGGCGGAAGAGTCGCAGAATGCGGCGCACCTGCCGGGGCTGCTCCTTGGAGTCGGCCGGCGGTGTCCAGCGGGGCTCACGGTCGGGGTGCATGGGCTCCTACGGGATCCGGATCGAAGAACGGAGAGCCGGCGCAGGTCTGGCGCCGACTGACGGACCTTAACTCATTGTTACCTATGCTCACAATGAAATAGGTCCTGATATTGTTCCCGCATGACCACCCCGGACACCGACAGCCTGCTCGCCGAGCAGCTGCTGCGGTTCACGCGCCGCATGCACCGCATCCAGAAGCGCCACATCGAACTGGCGGGTCTGGGCGTCACCCCGGCGCAGTCCCGGCTGCTGCGCACGCTGGCGCACTACGACGAGCCGCCGCGCATGACGGATCTCGCCGAGCGCCTGGAGGTGGTCCCCCGCGCCGTGACCACTCTGGTGGACGGGCTGGAGGCGAGCGGCAAGGTGCGCCGCGCCCCCGACCCGACCAACCGCCGGGTGATCCGGATCGAGCTCACCGAGGACGGTCGCACGGCCCTGCGCGCGCTGCGCGAGGCGCGCCGGTCGGCCGCCGCGGAGGTCCTCGCACCGCTCACGGACGAGCAGCGCGAGGTCCTCGGCGGACTGCTGGACACGCTGGTGGACGGGGGCGTGCCGGTGCCGGGTCACCGCTGCTGACCGGCCGCGCCCTGCCTTCTCAGCAGTGGTTGCGGTTCTGCGTGAGCACGCCCTGCACGGCGGTGAGCGTGTGGTCGTAGCAGCCGGTCGAGCCGTAGAGCCGGTAGCGCTCGCTCGTCGTGCCGACCGCGTGCCGCTGCTCGCGCGGGACGCCCGTCTTGTACGTGGCGTCGCCGGTGACGGTGTCGTCGAGCCGTGACCAGCCGGTCCGCCGGCCGCCGCGCGTCTCGACGACCGCTGCGCGGTCGCCCAGGGTCAGCACGGTCCGCAGCCGGGCGTCGCCGCCGATCGTGGTGGTGCCGTTCATCGTGTACGTCCGCAGGGTGCGCGTCGTACGGGCCGGAGCGCCGCGTCCGTCGACGGTGACCTGCTCCTCGTCGCTCCAGGTGGCGTCGAGCCCGTCCGTGTTCTCGCCGTCGGTCCAGCGGTGCACGGAGGTGTTGGAGAGCGAGCGGCTGACGGTGGTCGTCACGCGGCCGTGCGAGGTGCCGACGTAGCCGGCGACGGTCAGCCGGTGCGCGGCGTCGGTGTCCACCCGCTCCGGCGAACCGGCCGTGTACGTCGATGAGTTGGCGAGGCCGCCCTCCTCGTGCACGGTGAGTTTGCCGGTCACCTGCGCGCGCCCGGCGTCCTGCCACACGAGGACGTTGACCGGCGCGCTCCAGCCGCTCTGCTCTTCGGGCACGCCGACGACGGAGACCTCGATGCGGTGCGGGCGGCCGTCGTCGAGCAGACCGGCGAAGGGGGTGAGGTCGTACTCGATGGGCTTGACGTCGAAGGCGCGCGGGCCCGGAATCACGTACCAGAGGAAGGGGTTCGACCACCCGCCGGTCCATACGTGCGGGAACGGTGCGGCGATTCCGGCGAGTTGGCCGTCGACCTTGATCTGCACCTCGCGGTAGGGACCGCCGTCCGCCTGGCAGGAGTACGGGGCCTTGCCGGGCACCGCCAGGTACCAGAACTCCTCGCAGCCGCCGCCCGATCCGGTGGCGTACACCTCGGCGAGGATGCGTTCGCTGTTGCGCGGGGTGGTGAGGGTGTTGCCGTCGCCGAGGGTCAGGACCTTGTCGGGGGCGGCGGTCGCGGCGGGCTTGCCGGCGTAGAAGGTGAGCGTCGCCTTCACGTCGATGACGCCGGTGTAGGTGTCGTCGACGACGTTCCCGATGAGCATCTCGACATCCTGGCCGCTGCGGAAGGTGTCGCTGTAGCGCGTGACGTCCTTCTCGACGGACCACCCGATGCCGTCGGGCGAGGGCTCGGGGGTGGAGGTGCGCAGGATCTCGACCCCACCGACGTGAAGATAACCGAGCCGGTCGAACTGCCGCCCCTTGACCTTGCCTTCGAGCCGCAGCACCACCTTGCTCCAGCGGTCGCCGCAGCCGCGCGGCGGGGTGTAGGTGCCCCTGTACGGGGTGAAGTCGCGGAACTGGGCGTCGGCGAGGGTGACTTGGCAGGACTTGCCGGACGGCCTGTGGATAGGCGGGGCCGCGGTCATGGGGTCGTGCCAGTCGGTACCGAACTCGGCCGGGACGTGGGCGGGTTGAGCGGATCGTTCGGCGGGTTGAACGGATCGCGCGAGTCGTTCGGCCGATTGAGCCGGCCCCGCCCCGAGGAGGGTGCTCGCCAGGAGGGTTGCCCCAGCGAGCATGGACATGACTATCCGTCTCTTCATGGCCGGTGTTCTACGGCGAATCGTCCGACCGGCGCAATGAGGCGTCCGCCAGAGAGGCGATCCGGACGAGACTGCCTAGCCGACCTTGAAGTCCGCCGCCTTGGTGTCCAGAGTCGTCGTCCCGTTCTTCGCGGTGGCGAGGACCGCGATGTGCCAGGTGCCGTGCGGGAACGTGGCGGCGTCGGCCCTGGTGACCGGGGTGGTGTAGGTGCAGCGCGCGGTGCCGTCGGCGGCGGGCCTGCAGGTGGCGGAGTCCACCTCGGCCATCTCCTTGACGGTCGGCTCCTTCTTGCCGAGCTGGGAGTCGGCCGGCCACGCCAGCACCTTCAGGCTCTTGACGCCCGAGGACGCCGTGACGCCGGTGGTGAAGGTGAACGAGCCGCCGCGGTCGCCGGTGGGCGCGGTGTAGTGCGCCTTGCTGTGCACGAGGGCCGGGGGCTGCTCACCGGCCTGGGCGATGGCGAAGGCTCCGGCACCGCCTAGGACGACGACACCGGCGGCGACGGACAGGGCGACACGACGTCGGGACATGGTGAGCTCTCCGTGAAAGGGACGGGGCTGCCTCAGCCGTGACGGGCCCACTGGTACTGGCCTTGGGGCCAACTGGTACTGGCCTTGAGGCCCTGGTCCTGGCCCGGGCTGGGGCAACCGGTGGTGCCGACGCTCTCGTCCGCGCCGGCACCACCGATCCTCGCGGCCCCGGAGATCCCCTGGCCTGAGTACGGATACTCAACTCGTCCTGGGTGAAGGGGCTTTGTGCCCGTCGTTTGGATTGGTTCGGATTGGTTCGGATCAGCTCGGCAGTTTCCAGTTCTGGGCGGCCGAGGCGTTGCACGTGTACAGCTGGAGCTGGGTGCCGTTCGTGGTCGAGGAGTTGGGGTCGTCGAGGCACAGCTTGGACTGGGGGTTGACGAGCGATCCGTTGGAGCCCGGGGTCCACTGCTGGGCGCCGCTGCCGTTGCACGTCCACAGCTGGACCAGGGTGCCGTTGGTGGTCCCGCTGTGATCGGCGTCCAGACATTTGCCGAGGCTGCGGATCGTTCCGTCACCGGCGATGATCCAGTCCTGCGCGTAGGTGTTGTTGCAGGTGTAGATCTGGACGTGGGTTCCGTCGGCCGTGCCGGAGGAGGCGTCATCCGCGCAGAGGTTCGCGGCGACCGAGGAGGCCAGGGGGCCGATGCGGGGTGACGCCGGGGCCGTGGTGTCACCGGCGTAGGAGGGCGGCGCCGCGGAAGCAGCTGTCGCCCAGGAGGTGTTGGCGCTGGTGCCGAGGGTGTAGTCGAGCGTGCCGCCGGCCGTGATCGCCGTCGTGGGGGCGTAGGCGTTGTTCCAGTTGCTGCCGTTCCACGTCGCGGACTGCACGTAAGGCGCGTCGTCCGCCGCTCCGTTGCCGTTGATCGTCAGCGTCCTGCCCGACGGGAGGGTGACGACGGCCTGGGTGAACAGCGGTGAGCCCAGGGCGAGATCGGAGGTGCCCGGTGTCTCGGGGAACATGCCGAGCGCGGACCACACGTACCAGGCGCTCATCGCGCCGAGGTCGTCGTTGCCGTCGGCCAGCCCGCCGGGGGTGTTCGCCCAGATCTGGTCCTGGATCGCCCGCACGGTGCCCTGCGTCTTGTAGGGCTGCCCGGTGTAGTCGTACTCCCAGGGCAGTTCGATGCTGGGCTCGTTGCCGACCCAGGCGTAACCGTTGGCGCCGGTGAAGCTGCGCAGCACGGTGTCCAGGTAGTGGTTCATCGCCGTGTTGCCGCCCTTGGCGTGGGCCAGGCCGCCGATGTCGAAGGGAACCATGCCGGTGTAGATCCAGGAGTCGGCCTCGACCATGTCGGTGCCGCTGGTGGGGTCGAACCCGCCGGTCCACGCACCACCGGCGTTGCGCGGCTCGACGAAGCCGGAGGCCGGGTTGAGCACGTTGCGCCAGTCCTGCGCACGGTTCGCGTACGTCTTCTGGTTGGCCGTGTCGCCGAGGGCCCCGGCCATCGCGGAGAGCGCGAAGTCGGCGGTGTTGTACTCCAGCGTGGTGGCCACCGGACCGTAGAAGTTGCAGCAGCCGTAGCTGCCGTCGCGCGGCATGTACCCGGGTGAGTTCAGGTAGTTGAGGCCAGGGCGGTCGTTGTTGGTGGTGCTCGCCTGCTTGACCATGTCGGCCAGCGCCGTCTTGGTGTCGAAGTCCCGGGCGCCGAAGGCGTAGTAGTCGGCGAGGATGGCGTCCGCCGGGTCGCCGACCATGACGTACGACTCCCCGTTGTTCTCCGACCACTTGGGGAAGATCCCGGTCTGGGTGTAGTCGTCGACCATCGACTGCGCGGTGTCCGACGCCACCTGAGGGGCGAGCAGGGCTTCGAGTTGGGCCTGCGAACGGTAGATGTCCCAGCCGGAGTAGTTGGCGTACACGGCGCTGTGGCCCGCGTCCACCGTGTGCGTCTTGCCGTCGAAGCCGTAGTACTGGCCGTTGGTGTCGCTGATCACGTTCGGATGCAGCAGCGAGTGGTAGAGCGCGGTGTAGAAGGTCTGCTGCTGTGCCGCCGTCCCGCCGACGATCTGGACCTTGCCGAGCGCGCTGTTCCAGGCGTTCTGCGCGGCGGTGCGGGTCCCGTTGAAGTCCCAGCCGGAGTTCTCCGCCGTCCGGTTGGCGACGGCGCCCGCGACCGAGACGTAGGAGACGCCGACCTTGGCCTGGACGACCGGGTTGGACGTGGTGTTGAAGGTGACGTAGCCGTTCGAGGCGGCGGCGTCCGGGGAGGCGCTGCCCCTGGCGGACTTCGGGGTCGTCACGCCCGGGACCTTGCCGTGCAGCACCGGCTTGTTGGGCTTCTCGGCGGCGTTCTTGGACGCCTTGCCCGGGCGGGCGGGCTTGAGGGTCGACGCCTTCGCGAGGGAACTGCCCTGCGAGGCGAAGGGCTGGTCGAAGACCATGTCGAAGTACACGGTGTACGTGTTGCCCGCGCCGCAGAAGCGGCCACTGGTGACCTGGCCGCTCACCTCGGTGTTCGAGACCTTCGTGAACTGTGTCGAGCTCGCGCCGTTCTGACTGCCCGTCAACTTGAAGATCAGGTTGGCCTGGCTGGTCGACGGAAAGGTGAAGCGCGCCATGCCGCTGCGGGTGGTGGTGGTCAGCTCGGTGGTCACCTGGTTGTTGAGCGCGACCTTGTACGACCCGGCCGACGCCGACTCGTTCGCGTGCGAGAACGCGTCCATGGCGCCGGTGTTGACGGCCCCCACCGTGGGCAGGACCGGAACGTCACCGGCCGCGCCGCAGCCGGGACCGGCGATGTGGGTCAGGCTGAAGCCGGTGATCGACGAGTCGTTGTACTCGTAGCCCCCACCGGAGGGACGCGACGGCGTGTCCGGGCTCCACTGCACCATGCCGAACGGCACGTCGGCTCCGGGGAAGTCGTCGGCCTGGTTCGACGTCCCGATGAACGGGTTGACCACGGTGGCCGGAGAGGCGACGAACGCGGCCTTCCTGGCCGCCGAGGCGGGTGTGCACAATCCGGCCACGGACAGTGCCGCCGCCGCGATGAGGCCGATCGCCGCGGTTCCTCCGGGTCTCAGCAGGGTTCCTCTGGGTCTCAGCAGTCGTGTCATCACGGAGGGTTCTCCTCTACTCGGAGCGAGGGGGGTCGACAACGTTGTCTCCGGGCGGGTCTCCGTGCGCGGGAACGCGTGAGCCGTCCGAGCGGTGACGGGCATGACCGAACTTGACAACGTTGTCGGGCCCCGGAGATGAGGTGCCTGACGATGGGAGCGCTTCGATGGGCGCCCGGGACGGGCGACGCCCGGGGTACCGATGTGAACTCTTCGCGAAGCTAGCCACTAGGCAGGACCATGTCAACGACTCGGGCAACGGCCGCTTGCGTAGGGGGCGTTGGAGCGACGGGATGCGCTTCGGAGCCGCGCTGCGCTGTGCCGTGTTGTGCCGTGCCGTGCTGTGCTGTGCCGCGCTGTGCTGCGTCAAGGAGAGCGGTCGGCCCCACGGGGCCGATCTGCCCTATGCCTTCAGGTCATCCCTGTCCCCCATCACGACCACCGGATTCAGGCGGGGGTCGAGCGCGCGCAGCAGGTACCGCATGGCCGGCTTGGACACGCTGACGCACGCGGACGTACCGCTGCCGTGGTCCATGTGCAGCCAGATGCTGCCGCCCTTCGCGTCGCCCTGGGGGCGCTCGGGGTCGTCGGGCGGGGTGCCCTTGACGCGGTTGTAATCGATGGCGATGACGTAGTCGAAGTCGTGCCAGTGCGACTTCGCCCAGTAGCGCGGGGCCATGAAGGACGCGTCGCGCGTGTACGGGAGGCGGGTGCCGGGGTCGGTGAGGACGCCGCCCGCGTCCGACAGGGTGAACACGCCGACGGGGCTGCGCCGGTCACCCTCGTGGTGGTCGGCGGTCCAGCCCTTCTTGCCGTTGTGTGCGGGCCAGCTGCGGGTTCGGTCCCAGGTCGAACCGTGCTTGATGTACAGCACGGCCGTGGCGTCCGCGGAGTTCCTGCCCATGCCGTAGACCGCCAGGACCTGGCGGGAGTTGGCGGGGATGCGGCGGTGCAGGCGGTCGCCGATACCGGGGACGGTCCGGGTGTGGTCGGCGGTCTGCGGGCGTGTGAGGGTGACGCTGCCCGCGGCGCCTTTCGCGCCGTTGCCGCCCTTGCCTCCTGGGTGCTCACTGCCGCAGGCGGACAGCAGCGTCAGGAGGGTTCCAAGGGCCGCCGTGGCGACCGCTGTACGAGATGCACCGTTCTTTCGCATCGCCCCATTCTGTACGGCCGGGCAGAAAACCTGTTGCTTCCGACCACGCCGCGAGGCGAACCTTTCACGGTTTGCTACCGCCGTTCGCGGCCCCCATCACCCAACTGACACGAGCCACTGGGACGTCAGCCGTCATGCAGATTCAAGACCTTCCGTATCCCGACCCGGGCGTGCCGGACGCACGCTCGGGCCCCCGGTTCCTGTGGTGGCTGGGCCGGAATCAACTGGGCGGCCAGTTCAAGGCGATGGCGTGGGGCCTGCTGCACTTCACGTCGGTCTCCGCGCTGCCGTTCTGCGTCGGCATGGCCATCCAGGCAGCGGTCGACCGCTCGGGCGGTGAACTCGCCCTTGCAGGCGGCCTGTTGGTGCTCGCCGCGGTCGGCATCGCTCTGGGCGACACCTTCCTGCACCGCACGGCGGTCACCAACTGGATCACGGCCGCGGCCCGCGTGCAGCAACTGCTCGCCCGCAAGGCCGCCCGGCTGGGCTCGGCCCTGACGCGGCGTGTCGCGGCCGGTGAGGTCGTCGCCGTCTCCACCGGCGACGTCGAGAAGATCGGCTGGTTCGTGGAGGCCGTCTCCCGGTTCACCGCGGCGGCGCTCACCGTCGTGGTGGTCTGCGTGGCCCTCGTCGTGTACCAGCCGGCGCTCGGTCTGGTCGTCGCCGCGGGCCTGCCCGTGGTGGCGCTGGCCGCGCTGCCGCTGCTGCCGCGGGCGACCCGGCGGGCGGACTTCCAGCGCGAGAAGGCGGGGCGGGCCACCGAACTGGCCTCGGACACCGTCGCCGGACTGCGCGTGCTGCGCGGCATCGGCGGCGAGGAGCTCTTCCTCGACCGCTACCGCAGCGCCTCCCAGGAGGTCCGCCGCGCCGCCGTGCGCAGCGCCCGCATGTGGTCCCTGATCTCCGCGATCCAGGTGCTGCTGCCGGGTCTGCTGATGGTCGGGGTCGTCTGGTACGGCATCCATCTGGCCCGCCAGGGCCGGATCACGGTCGGCGAACTGGTCACCGTCTACAGCTCGGTGATGATCCTCGGCTATCCGCTGCGCCATTTCGAGGAGATCGCCATGGCGTACTCCTTCTCTCGGCCCTCCGCGAGGCGGGCGGCGCGGGTGCTGTCGCTGGAGCGGGCCACCGATGCCGGTGGTGCGCGGTCGGACTCCGTGTCCAGTGACTCGGACGCCGTATCCGGTGATGTGCGCTCCGACGGCGTACCCAGTGATGTGCGCTTCGACGGCGTACCCAGTGGCGATCTGTACGACCCCGCCACCGGTCTGCTCGCTCCCGCGGGACGGCTGACCGCCGTGGTGTGCGGTGACCCGGACGCGGCGGGACGGCTGGCCGAGCGGCTGGGCGGACATCCGGCCGAGCAGGGCACGTCCGTCCTGCTCGGCGGTGTGCCGCTGGACGAACTGCCGCTGGACACGGCCCGCCAGGCCGTACTGGTGCAGGACAAGGACCCGGTGCTGCTGTCCGGTTCGCTGCACGACCTGCTGGACGTGCCCGCTTCGGGCGACGTCGGCGCGCGGGACGCGCTGGCGGCCGCCCAGTGCGACGACGTCCTGGAGGCGCTCGCGCAGGGCTCGTTGGACACCGAGGACGCGATGGACACACGGATCACCGAGCGCGGGCGGTCGCTGTCCGGCGGGCAGCGGCAGCGGCTCGCGCTGGCCCGGTCGCTCATCACCGACCCGGACGTGCTCGTCCTGGACGAGCCGACCTCCGCGGTCGACTCCCACACCGAGGCGCGCATCGCGCGCGGCGTACGCGGCCTGCGGGAGGGGCGCACGACGGTCGTGTTCACCTCCTCGCCGCTGCTCCTGGACCACGCGGACCGTGTCGTGCTGGTGCACGAGGGCAAGGTCGCGGCGGTCGGTGTGCACCACGAACTGGTGCACACCGAGCCCCGCTACCGGGCCGTGGTGACCCGGGAGACGGACGAAGAGGCCGCCCTGAGCGGCGTATTGGACATGGACGAACTCAAAGAAGAGATCGAGGAGTCAGCATGATCGGCGTGGCGCCACCGGCCTACGACCCGGCGGCCCCGACGACGGCGAACACCCTGCCCGTCGGCGCCCCGGCGACGGTACGCGCGTATGTGGCCGAACTGTTCCGGCGCCACCGCCGCGCCTTCCTGATCCTGATGGCCGTCAACACCGTGTCCGTGGTCGCCTCGATGGCGGGCCCGTGGCTGCTGGGCGATCTCGTGGAGCGGGTGTCGGACGGTGCGCGGGAGCTCCATCTGCCCCTCGTTCTCTCGCTGTTCGTGCTCGCGCTGCTCGTGCAGGCCGTCTTCGTACGGGAGGTGCGGCTGCGCGGGGCGATGCTCGGCGAGCGGATGCTGGCCGACCTGCGCGAGGACTTCCTCGTCCGGTCGGTCGGGCTGCCGCCGGGCGTCCTGGAACGGGCCGGCACGGGCGACCTGCTCTCCCGCATCACCACGGACATCGACCGGCTCGCCAACGCGATGCGCGAGGCGGTGCCGCAGCTCTCGATCGGCGTGGTGTGGGCGCTGCTGCTGATCGGCGGTCTCGTCGTCACGGTGCCGCCACTGGCGCCCGCGGTGCTGGTCGCGGTGCCGCTGCTGGTGATCGGCTGCCGCTGGTACTTCAAGCGGGCGCCGTCCGCCTACCGTTCGGAGGCCGCGGGGTACGCCGCCGTGGCCGCCGCCCTCGCCGAGACCGTCGACGCCGGGCGCACCGTCGAGGCCCACCGCCTCGGAGACCGCCGCATCGAACTGTCCGAGCGCCGAGTGAAGGAGTGGACGGCCTGGGAGCGCTACACGCTGTGGCTGCGGTCCGTGCTCTTCCCGGTCATCAACTTCACCCATGCGACGGTGCTCGGTTCGGTGCTGATGATCGGCGGAGTGTTCGTCCTTCAGGGCTGGATCGGCGTGGGCCAGCTGACCACGGGCGCACTCATCGCGCAGATGCTCGTGGACCCCGTGAACCTGATCCTGCGCTGGTACGACGAGCTGCAGGTGGCCCAGGTGTCGCTGGCCCGGCTGGTCGGCGTGCGCGACATCGAGCCGCACGCCGGGGAGCCGACGCTGGCCCCCGACGGCCGTGACGTGCACGCGGACCGGGTCCACTTCGGCTACCGCGAGGGCGTCGACGTGCTGCGCAAGGTGTCCCTCCAGGTCGCGCCCGGCACCCGGCTGGCGCTGGTCGGCCCGTCCGGCGCGGGCAAGTCCACCCTGGGCAGGCTGCTCGCCGGCATCTACGCGCCCCGGGACGGCCGCATCACCCTCGGCGGCGCCGAGCTGTCGCAGATGTCCGCCGAACGCGTCCGCTCGCACGTGGCCCTCGTCAACCAGGAGCACCACGTCTTCGTGGGCTCCCTGCGCGACAACCTCCTGCTGGCCCGCACCTCCGCCGTCGACGCCGAGCTGTGGGCGGCACTGGGCGCGGTGGACGCGGACGGCTGGGCGCGCTCGCTGGACGACGGTCTGGACACCGAGGTCGGCTCGGGCGGACATGCGCTGACTCCGGCCCAGGCCCAGCAGATCGCGCTGGCCCGCCTGGTGCTGGCGGACCCGCACACGCTGGTCCTGGACGAGGCGACGTCCCTGCTCGATCCGAGAGCGGCACGCCACCTCGAGCGGTCCCTCGCCCGCGTCCTCGACGGCCGCACGGTGGTCGCCATCGCCCACCGCCTGCACACCGCCCACGACGCGGACATGATCGCCGTCGTCGAGAACGGCCGCATCGCCGAACTCGGCAGCCATGAGGAACTGGTGGCGGCGGACGGCGCGTATGCGGCGCTGTGGCGGTCCTGGCACGGGTGAGCCAGGCGCCCGAATTCAGTGGTCGGGAGCTGCCCTACGGCGGCTCCCGGCCGGGTCAGTAGCCTCCACCGCTGCCCCCGCTGCTGTTGCCGCTGCCCGTGCTGCTCGACGCCGGGGCGGCCGTCTTGATCGCCGTGCCCTTGTCGTTCATGACGTACCAGATCTTGTCGATGCCCTGTCCCTTCACGTCACCGGCCGAGTGGTCGTTGGCGTAGTAGTACAGCGGGTGTCCGGCGTAGGTCACCTGCGCCTTGCTTCCGCCCTTCGTGGCGCTGATGAGGCTCGACTGCACGCCCTTGCCGGCGTGCGGCTTGCCCTCCATGTGCGGCCAGAGCTTGAGGCACGCCCCGTTGCACTGCATCGAGTTGGTGTTCTTGCCGTCCGCGGTGAACAGGTACAGCGTGCGTCCGCTGCCGTCGGTGAGGATGTTGCCGAGCGGCGAGCTGCTCACCTTGATCGTGGAGGCGTCCATGGCGGCCGGCGCCTGACTGCCGGCGTGACTTCCGCCGCCTCCGCTGCTGCTGCCGCAGCCGGCCAGCGCCAGTGCCGACGCGAGTGCGAACCCGGCCACGGTGATCCTGCTGATGCTCATGATCTCTCCGTCCGTTTCGACGGAGGTTGTACGTCCGAGCGGCCCCGCCGGATTGCGCCGAAGCCGACTCAATCCCTTCGGCCCTTTCGTACGTACCTTGAGACATGGAGCTCTTCCCGCGTGCGAACCGGGTCGACGACGCCTCACTCGTCGCCGGTCTCGCGCTGGGCGACGAGCAGGCGGCGCTCGCCTTCGTCCGCCGCTTCCAGGACGCGGTGTACGGCCTGGCCGTGTCCATCACCCGCGATCCGGCTCTGGCCGAGGACGTGAGCCAGGAGGTGTTCGTACGGGCCTGGCGGGCGGCGGGCAACTACGACCCCCGGCGAGCGTCGGCCCTCACCTGGCTGCTCACCATCACCCGCAACGCCGCCATCGACGCCGTCCGGGCCCGGCGCCTCACCCCCGTGCTGGCCGAGACGCTGGAACGCCTCCTGGACGCGACGCTGCGCTCCGGCGCCGACGCGGACAACACAGAACGCCAGGCGCTGCTCGCCCTGGAGAGCGAACGCGCCATCGCCCGCCTGCGAGCCCTGCCGCCCGAGCAGGCCCGCGCGGTCGCACTGGCCGTGCTCGGCGGCTGCACCGCCGCCGAGGTGGGCCGGCACGAGAACATTCCCCTGGGCACCGCCAAGACCCGCATCCGCACCGGCCTGCGCAGGCTGCGCGACACGCTGAAGGAGGGGAGCCACGATGGAACGCCACCCTGACCGGGAACGCCACCCTGACGAGGACGAACTGACCGCCCTGGCCCTCGGCACCCTCCCGGGCGAACCGGCCGAGCTGCTGCGCCACCTCACCACCTGCGACACCTGCCGCACGGCCTACGACGACCTCTCCGCGGCCGTCGACGCCGTCCTCCCGGCGGCCCCCGCGGTCGCGGCCCCGCCCGGCTTCGACTCCCGCGTCCTCGACCGACTCGAACTGCGCCGCCCCTCCCCCGCCCGGCGGCGCCACCGCACCCCGCTGCTGGTCGCCGCGGCCGCCGCGGCCGGTCTCAGCCTGGGCACGGTCGCCACGACTCTCCTGCACCACGAGTCGGCCCCGGTCCAGGTCGCCCCGAGCGAGCACGGCGCCGCCCTGGTCACCGGCTCGGGGGCCCGGGTCGGCACGGTGGAACCGAGCAGCGCCGGCAACGAACGCGTCGTCGTCATGCAGATCACCTCCGGCAGTCCCGGCACCCACTACACCTGCCGGCTCCGGCTCAAGGACGGCGCCACCCGCGACGCCGGCCAGTGGTGGATGCCCTCGTCCGGACGCGCCACCTGGATCGCCTACGGGTCGGCGGCCTCCATCCACCGCGTCGATCTGGTCACGGACAACGGCCACGTCTGGTCCTCGGCCGTTCTGTCCGACTGAGACCGCTGCCGATTCCTCCCTGCTGGTACCTCCTGCGGCCGTGCCGTTGCGCAGTCCCGAAAAGGGGTGGAAGGCTGGATATCGGCACCGGCTCGGGGAGCGCCCTGGGACCGTCGGTTCCTCCCGGGCGCGGCGGGTGCTCCGCGCGGCGACGGCCCGGCGTCCGGCGCGGTCCGGGCCCGGCCCCACACCTGGAGGTATCCGTGAACAGCGCCGACGGATGGGGAGACGAGGTCTACCAGCCCGATGGATCCGAGATCCAGGAAGACTCGGGCATTCTCGACGCCGAGGACACGCTGATCGACGACGGTGTCGACGACCCCCTCGACCGCGGCTGGTCCCCTCCGGACAGGCCGTGGGCGGTGGAGCACGCCGGTGTGACCGCCGCCGAGGCCAGACGCGGAGAGACGCTGGAGGAACGGCTCTCCGAGGAGATGCCCGAGCTCGTCCAGTCCGACGGCGACGGCCTCGGCGACTGCGACGGCTCCGACGGCGAACTCCTGGACAACGAGGTCGGCGCCAGCCGCTCCGGCCGTCTCGTCGCCCCCGACGAGGGCGCGCACGAGGACGACGAGAGCGCGCTCATCGCCACGGACGTTGGCATCGACGGCGCCGCGGCGTCCGCCGAGGAGGCGGCGATGCACGTCGTCGACGAGGACTCCCTCTCCGGTTGACCATGTCCGGTTTGCCATGTCCGGCTGACCCGGTCCGGCCGACCCCGCGCCCACCACTGAAGGAGCACGTATGCAGCAGGACAAGCAACCCGACTACCACCCGGTCGTCTTCCGCGACCGCGCCGCGGGCTACGCCTTCCTGACCAGGTCCACCGCCACCAGCGACCAGACCATCGACTGGGACGACGGCAAGACCTACCCGGTGGTGGACGTGGAGATCTCCTCCGAGAGCCACCCCTTCTACACCGGCAAGGCACGCACGGTGGACACCGAGGGCCGCATCGCCCAGTTCGAGCGGCGCTACGGCGGCGGAGCGGGCCAGGGCTCGGGCAGCGCGGGCTGAACGGCCTGGGCCGGGCCGACCGCGCGCCGGCGCGCCGGGCCTCGGCGGACGGCCGGAGAGGCGCTTCGGAGCACGGCCGGCTACGCGCCTCGGAGCACGGCGGGCTCCGCCTCGGGTGAGGGCCGGTCCGCCCCTCAGATGAAGTTCAGCGCCGCCGCGCAGCCCACCCCGCCGAGCAGCATGAACACCGGCATCAGCACCTTCAGCTCGACCCAGCTGCCCGCCCGGAACCGCATGATCTTGGGCGGGCCGATGGGGTACCAGCGCTTGCGGCCCACCGGGATCGGCCACAGGATCGGGCAGCCGGACACGGTCAGTGCGTCCCCGATGTCGTGCACGATCGCGCCCAGCACGATCGGCAGCCCCAGCCACAGGTACTGCTGGCCGGGTTGCGTGAACAGCCAGTCGGAGCCGTTGCCCGGCTTGTCCAGCACACCGGCCAGGATGTAGGCGCTGGTCGCGGCCAGCAGCCAGACCAGGACGTCACTGCTGGAGCCTCGGGCCGCCCGCCACAGCAGGCCCTCGATGGCCAGCACCATGTGGACGAAGAGGATGCCCAGCACCGCCCAGCGGCCACCGGTGATGGCGATGACCGACGTACCGCCACCGATCAGGACTGCCCACAGCCAGGTGTGGGTGAGCGTGCGGTGGCCGCCGGAGCGTCGCGGGTCGCCCTGCTTCTTCGTCGCCTTGTAGACGGCGTAGGAGAGCTTGTCGACGATGCCGCACAGGCCGCGCGAGAGGGGGCCGAAGGCCCTCGAGATGGTGGCCGCCTTGTGGTCCAGGTCAGGGGCGAGCGCGGCTCCGGCGCAGATCAGCGCGCCGACCAGGAGGACCGGCCAGGGCATGGGGTGGCCGGTCGCGGCGGCTGCCGCGCCGACCCCGAGCCAGGCCGCGGCGCCCGACAGTGAGTGTGCTGGTCCCATCATGGCCGTTGCCCGCCCCATTCCTCTTGTGCCGCTGTCCAGTTGACCGGGTGCGCTGACGCTCCGTCGGCGTCACAGCGTACTGGTCATGATCTTCGTACCGGCAACCGATTCCCCTATGCGGGAGGACGCCAGGCAAGATGGGTGCGTGACCCTTATCGATCAGCTGCCGCCGACCGCCGACCCCGACGCTCTCTACGAGGCCTTCGAGTCGTGGGCCGAGGAGCGCGGTCTCACGCTCTACCCCCACCAGGAAGAGGCGCTGATCGAGGTGGTCTCCGGCGCGAACGTGATCGTGTCGACGCCCACCGGCTCCGGAAAGAGCATGATCGCGGCGGGTGCGCACTTCGCCGCCCTGGCCCGGGACGAGGTCACCTTCTACACGGCTCCGATCAAGGCACTGGTCTCGGAGAAGTTCTTCGAGCTGTGCAAGATGTTCGGCACCGAGAACGTCGGCATGCTGACCGGCGACGCGTCCGTCAACGCCGACGCGCCCGTCATCTGCTGCACCGCCGAGGTGCTCGCCTCGATCGCGCTGCGCGACGGCAAGAACGCCGACGTGGGCCAGGTCGTCATGGACGAGTTCCACTTCTACGCCGAGGGCGACCGCGGCTGGGCGTGGCAGATCCCGATCCTGGAGCTGCCGCAGGCCCAGTTCGTCCTGATGTCCGCCACGCTCGGTGACGTCTCGATGTTCGAGGAGGACCTCACCCGGCGCACCGGCCGCCCCACCGCGGTGGTCCGCTCGGCGACCCGTCCGGTGCCGCTGTCCTACTCCTACCAGCTCACTCCGCTCACCGAGACGCTGACCGAGCTGCTGGCGACCAAGCAGGCCCCGGTCTACATCGTGCACTTCACGCAGGCGCAGGCTGTGGAGCGGGCGCAGGCGCTGATGAGCATCAACATGTGCACGCGTGAGGAGAAGGACCAGATCGCCGATCTGATCGGCAACTTCCGCTTCACCACCAAGTTCGGCCGCAACCTCTCGCGCTACGTCCGGCACGGCATCGGCGTCCATCACGCCGGCATGCTGCCCAAGTACCGGCGCCTGGTGGAGAAGCTGGCCCAGGCCGGCCTGCTGAAGGTCATCTGCGGCACGGACACGCTCGGCGTCGGCGTCAACGTCCCCATCCGCACCGTGCTGTTCACGGCACTGACCAAGTACGACGGCAGCCGGGTGCGCACGCTGCGCGCCCGCGAGTTCCACCAGATCGCGGGACGCGCCGGCCGGGCCGGCTTCGACACGGCGGGCTACGTCGTCGCCCAGGCGCCGGAGCACGTCATCGAGAACGAGAAGGCGCTCGCCAAGGCGGGCGACGACCCGAAGAAGCGCCGCAAGGTCGTCCGCAAGAAGGCGCCCGAGGGCTTCGTCGGGTGGACGGAGAACACCTTCGAGAAGCTCATCGCCTCCGACCCGGAGCCGCTGACCTCCCGCTTCCGGGTGACCCACACGATGCTGCTGTCGGTCATCGCGCGTCCCGGCAACGCCTTCTACGCGATGCGGCACCTGCTGGAGGACAACCACGAGCCGCGCAAGCAGCAGCTCCGGCACATCCGGCGGGCGATCGCCATCTACCGCTCCCTGCTGGACGGGGGCATCGTCGAAAAACTCGACGAGCCGGACGCCACCGGCCGCATCGTCCGCCTCACCGTGGACCTGCAGCAGGACTTCGCCCTCAACCAGCCGCTGTCCACGTTCGCGCTCGCCGCGTTCGAACTCCTCGACCCCGACTCGCCGTCCTACGCCCTGGACATGGTGTCCGTCGTGGAGTCCACGCTGGACGATCCGCGGCAGATCCTCGTCGCCCAGCTGAACAAGGCCAAGGGCGAGGCCGTGGCCGCGATGAAGGCGGACGGCGTCGAGTACGAGGAGCGCATGGAGCGTCTCCAGGACATCAGCTACCCCAAGCCCCTGGAGGAGCTGCTCTTCCACGCGTACAACACGTACCGCAAGAGCCACCCCTGGGTGGGCGACCACCCGCTGTCGCCGAAGTCCGTGATCCGCGACATGTACGAACGGGCCATGTCCTTCACGGAACTGGTGTCCTTCTACGAGCTGGCCCGCACCGAGGGCATCGTGCTGCGCTACCTCGCCAGCGCGTTCAAGACCCTGGACCACAACATCCCGGACGACCTGAAGTCCGAGGACCTCCAGGACCTCATCGAGTGGCTCGGCGAGATGGTCCGACAGGTCGACTCCAGCCTGCTCGACGAGTGGGAGCAGCTCGCCAACCCCGAGGTGATGACCGCCGAGGAGGCCCAGGAGAAGGCCGACGAGGTCAAGCCCGTCACCAGCAACGCCCGCGCCTTCCGGGTCCTGGTCCGCAACGCCATGTTCCGCCGCGTCGAACTCGCCGCCCTCGACCACGTCGACGAGCTGGGCGAGATGGACGCCGACGCCGGCTGGGACGCCGACGCGTGGGGCGAGGCGATGGACAAGTACTGGGACGAGTACGAGGACCTGGGCACCGGCCCCGACGCCCGCGGCCCCAAGCTGCTGCGCATCGAGGAGGACGCGGAACACGGCCTGTGGCGCGTACGCCAGACCTTCGCCGACCCCAACGGCGACCACGACTGGGGCATCAGCGCGGAGATCGACCTCGCGGCCTCCGACGCGGAGGGCCGCGCGGTCGTCCGCATCACCGACGTCGGCCAGCTGTGAGCCGTCGGCCGGCTGTGAGCCAAGGAGAGATCCCCGCATGACGAACCCGGCCGAGCGCCTCGTCGACCTGCTCGACCTGGAGCAGATCGAGGTCAACATCTTCCGTGGCCGCAGCCCGCAGGAATCCCTGCAGCGGGTCTTCGGCGGCCAGGTGGCGGGCCAGGCACTGGTCGCCGCCGGCCGCACCACCGAAGGCGACCGTCCGGTGCACTCGCTGCACGCGTACTTCCTGCGCCCGGGCCGGCCGGGCGTGCCGATCGTGTACCAGGTGGAACGGGTGCGGGACGGCAGGTCGTTCACGACCCGCAGGGTCACCGCCGTGCAACAGGGCCGCACGATCTTCAATCTCACCGCCTCCTTTCACCAGCCTGAGGAAGGACCCTTCGAGCACCAGCTGCCGCCGGCCCGCAAGGTCCCGGACCCGGAGTCGCTGCCGACGGTCACCGAGGAGATCCGGGAGCATCTGGGCGCCCTGCCCGAGCAGTACGAGCGGATGGCGCGCCGCCAGCCCTTCGACATCCGCTACGTGGACCGGCTGCGCTGGACCGTGGAGGGGGCCAAGGACGCCGAGCCGCGCAGCGCCGTATGGATGCGCGCGGTCGGGCCCCTCGGCGACGACCCGGTCGTGCACACCTGCGCCCTGACCTACGCCAGCGACATGACCCTCCTGGATGCAGTCCGCCTCCCCATCGAACCCCTCTGGGGCCGACGCAGCTTCGACATCGCATCCCTGGACCACGCCATGTGGTTCCACCGCCCCTTCCGCGCGGACGAGTGGTTCCTCTACGACCAGGAGTCGCCGATCGCCACAGGCGGCCGGGGCCTCGCACGCGGCCGGATCTACGACGTGGAGGGCCGGCTGCTGGTGTCGGTGGTCCAGGAGGGGCTGTTCCGGGCGCTGTAGCTCACGGGTTCAGCCCCAGCCCGGCCGGCGCTGTGCCGAACGCAGCCGTCGGCACGCGCTGCTGCACTCATAGGCGTCGCCGACGGGCGGTAGCGAAGGTTTCGAAGACCGCCGAAAGGTGTTCGGCGACGGGTCATCCCCCATTACCCGGCTCGAACGACGCCTGACAAATGCTCTCGGACGGACCACCGGGGAGCGGGTTCGTTGTCCCCGCCGGCGTCGAAACGCTCAACAACCGGATCGATGAGCCGGACAGCAGCAGGTCCTCAACTTCAGCATGGGGTTGGCGGAACGGCATGAAGACCAGCTCCGAGGCGGTGCGCGAGATCGATCAGATTCGCATGACTCAGCACCCGTCCGCCAAACCCGGGTAGGGGCACGTTCAAGGGCTCAGTCCAGCGGGCAGGGATTGCATCTGCTCCGTAATGCGCGCCCGCGAGACCTCCGGTGACTGCGGCGACCGTGTCTGTATCACCGCCCACGTCAATCGCCGCGCGGATGGCATCTTCGAAGCTGGCCGTGCTGCGCAGAGCCCAGACCGCCGACCCCAAGCAGGGCCAGACTGCTCCGTTGAACTCGGTTGCCTGGTCGGGATGCCAGTCATCGGCAAGGACAGTCGCATATCGCTGACGATGGTCGGGATGGATCAGATCCAGGATGTCAGGAAGGGCGGCGAGGGCGTCGGCGCCTGCAAGACTGAGGCGAACGAGTTCGTGGAAGATGGCGGTACCTTCCCAGGCGGCGCGGTCGCCGTGGGTAAGGGCGGCGATACGCCGGGCCGCATACATCGTGGCCGACTGACCAGCGCGCGCAAAGTAGACCGCGGACGTCGACGCCCTCATCAATGAGCCGTTACCGGCTGCTCGCTGGTTGACCTGGAAATGGATTGCAGCGGCCAGATCCCACGGCATGCCATTTGTCAGCACGTCCTCGGTCTGCAGGCCGATGTCCTTGGGGGCTGCTGCCGCCCACCGCTGGAATCGGTCGAAAATATCCGGCAAGTCCAATCCACGTTGCTGCAGGAGCGACTCCGCAACAAGAACGGCCATCTGCGTGTCGTCCGTGGCTTCGCCCGGTTCCCAACCGCCGCCTCCACACATTTCGTCATCGCACCCGGGTTCTGGAAAGCGGGCTGAGAACGCACCCGGAGGGCCGAACTCGAAAGGAGCCCCCAGCGCGTCCCCTACGGCTGAGCCGACGACCGTCGCGATGGCTCGCTCCCTACGCTTCATCCGCGCAGGCTATCGACGTCACATGGTGATCGCACAAGCCATTTCATTGGTCTTGCATACCAATGCGATCCAGGGATCTCGGATACGGCCAAGCCGAAGCGTTAGGCGGTGCCGCGCCGCAACCACCGCATCAGGCCGCGGGAGCTTGGCGGTTCGTCGGGGACCGGCTGGATCCGGTCTCGGGTGGGGGCGGGCGTCTTGCGTGGTGGCGCGGGAGCCGAGCACGACGGGGTAGGCGTCGGGCCGGATCCGGAAGGGGTAGGCGTCGGGCCAGATCCGGAAGCCGGGCGCGGTGCGGGCTGGAGTGTGCGCGCCTCGCTCACTGCCTGGGCGAGATCGGATCGGAGCCAGCTGATCTCGTCCGGGTCCTGGGCCATGGCCAGGCTCTCGGCCAGTTGCGCGGCGGGCGAGCCGGGCGCGCCGTGGGCGGCGGACGGCCTGGGCCGGAAGCGGTTCAAGTGGGCGCGCTCGTAAGGGTCCTGCACGGTCTCCGCGACCTGAACGGCGTCGAGCAGCGAGGCCACGGCCGCCGCACAGGCCCACGGGTGGTCGCCGGCCTGCCGCCGCAGGAAACCGAGGTACCGGCCTCGCCAGGTCCGGGGCCGCAGATCCAGTCCCGTCTCCAGCCGCGCCCGGAGTTCGGAGGGCGTACGGCCGCCCAGCAGCGGCGCGTTGGTCTCGTCGGCTGCGAACTGCCTTAGTTCTTCGGCCAGATAGAGCCAGACAACGGCCCGGTAGCGGTTGAGATAAAAGCGGACCGGCACGACGATGCCGAGCCGGGCCAGCCTGGTGAACCTGCCGTGGGAAACCACCAGCAGATCCGCGCCCTCCCTGGTCCCCACGGCCTCGACGCGCTTCTTCAGCGCCTCGGGATACCCCTCCTCGGCGCACAGTCGGTCGATCTCGGTGCGGGCGACCCGTAGGCCCCCGCCCCCTTCGTCGGGCACGGCGCGGATGTGTCCGAGGTTCACCGCGAGGTCGAGCTCTCCTCGCTTGAGTCCCAGTTCGCGCGCCGCACGGCCCAGCGTGCAAAACCTGCTGTGTCCATGCGTGACGGTGTTGCCTGACATGGTCGATCTCCCCCGTGGAGTGCGTGGTCCGCGCCGTCCGCGCGGCCTCGGGAAAAACCGTAGCTGCTTCTGCGGATCTTGCGGCAGGCCTGTGGATAACTCCACGCTAGAGGGAAAAGCGCAGGTCAGGAGTCTGACGTCGGGAATACCTCGGGCTGCCGGGTTTCTACGTCGAGGCGCTCTCCGACCCGGTTGACGAGGAGGGTCATCTCGTAGGCGATCTGGCCGATGTCGGCCTCCGCACCGGCGAGCACACACAGACAGCTGCTGTTGCCCGCGGCGGTGACGAACAGGACCGCGTCGTCGAACTCGACCATCGTCTGCCGTACTCTGCCCGCGCCGAAGTGGCGTCCCGAGCCTTTGGCCAGGCTGTGCAGTCCGGACGAGACGGCGGCCAGATGCTCGGCGTCCTCGCGCCGCAGTCCCGTGCTCGCTCCCGTGACCAGTCCGTCGTTGGACAGGATCAAGGCGTGCCGCACATGTTCGACACGCTCGGTCAGGTCGTCCAGCAGCCAGTCAAGTCCCTGGTTCTGCGCCATGTTCCGGTCTCCCCGTGTGACGACTCCTCCCTGGCCGGAGGATCTCCCGCCAGCCTTCACCACCACCAGCCCCCGGGCAAGGAGGATAGGTCCATGGCTCAGAAGATGACCGAGGAAGAGTGGCGGGCGTTCCTCTCGCACGGCACCCGCACCGCAAAGCTGGCGACCGTCCGGGCGGACGGCAGCCCGCATGTGACGCCGATCTGGTTCGTGCTCGACGGCGACGATCTGGTGTTCAACACGGCCCGGAGCAGCCTGAAGGGACGCAACCTGGTCCGTGACGGCCGTGTCGCCCTGTGTGTCGACGACGACCGGCCGCCCTTCGCTTTCGTCGTGCTGCACGGCCGTGCCCGGATCTCGGAGGATCCCGGTGAGTTGAGGCACTGGGCAGCCCGTATCGGCGCGCGGTACATGGGCGAGGACCGCGCCGAGGAGTTCGGGGACCGCAACGGTGTGCCGGGGGAACTCCTCGTCCGGGTTGCGATCGACAAGGTCCTGTCCGAGAAGGGCGTGGCGAATTGAGCGTGCCTGCTCACCGGAAGTCCGCCGGCCGACCGAAATCACCTGTCAGCCGACCGAGTTGAGCAGCCGGGCGGTGTGCATCCGCCCGGCGTACTCGACGAGGCTGATGAGCACCTCCTTCCCGGACGCGCGGTCACGGGCGTCGCACAGCACCACCGGGGTCCCGCTGTCGAGGTCGAGCGCGTGGGAGACGTCCTCGGCCTCGTAGGTGCGGCTGCCCGTGAAGCAGTTGACGGCCACCACGAACGGGATGCTCCGGTGCTCGAAGTAGTCCACCGCGGGGAAGCAGTCCGCGAGCCGTCGGGTGTCGGCCATGACCACGGCGCCGAGCGCGCCGTGCGCGAGCTCGTCCCACAGGAACCAGAAGCGGTCCTGGCCGGGTGTGCCGAAGAGGTAGAGCGAGAGGCCGGATCGGATGGTGATGCGGCCGAAGTCCATGGCGACGGTCGTGGTGACCTTCTGGTCCACGCCGCCGGTGTGGTCCACCGACCGGCCGGCCTCGCTGAGCAGTTCCTCGGTACGCAGCGGCCTGATCTCGCTCACCGCGCCCACCAGGGTGGTCTTGCCCACGCCGAAGCCGCCGGCGACCAGGATCTTCAGCGCCAGCGGGGCCGTCTCGCCGCTGTCCGCGTCGGAGTACTCGAAGACCATCGATCACTTCTCTCGGGATGGCCGGCGGGGGCCGGCGCAATTGAGCAACATCACAACTTCGTTCCCTCCGGGAGGGCTACAGCGCGCGCAGCCCTTCGATGACCTCGCGCAGGATGTGTTCGTCAGCATGCAGCCCGGGCGGTGTCGGACGGCTGACGGTGACGCAGCCGAGCTCCACGAGGTCGCCCAGGAGCACCCGGACCACTCCCACCGGCAGGTCGGCGCCCGCGCCGAGTTCCGCGACCGACTGGGGCTCCGTGCGGCATAGTTCGATCAGGGTCCGGTGCTCCGGCCCGAGCCCCGTGTCGTCGCCGAAGCGTGGCGCGCCCGTGTCCAGGGCGACGAGAGCGATCAGGTCGAGGCGGACTCCGGTGGGGCCGGGTCGGGTGCGTCCGCCCGTCATGGCGTACGGGCGGACGAGCGGCCCGGCCTCGCCGTCGTACCACTGGCTGCCCGGCACGCGCGTGCCGCCGGTCCAGTCCTGGCTCATGGGTGCGCCTCACCTCGCCCCACCTCATCCCACCCCACCTCCACCTCGCCTCACCGGCCGGCGGGCGGCCGCGCAGTGGCGCGCGTCGGCGTGTACAGGTGCTCGCCGACGCGTTTGACCAGCCGTGCCATCTCATACGCCACCAGGCCGATGTCGGCGGTCACGGCGGTGAGCACGGCAAGGCAGGAGCCGTCGCCGGCGGCGGCCACGAACAGGAAGCCGTCGTCCATCTCCACCAGGGTCTGGCGCACCCCGCCCGTGCCGAAGTGCCGTCCCGCGCCCTTGGCGAGGCTGTGGAAGCCGGACGCCACTGCGGCGAGGTGCTCCGCGTCCTCGCGACGCAGGTCGGTCGAGGCGCCCACGGCGAGGCCGTCGTTGGAGAGCACCACGGCGTGCCGTACCTCGCGCACGCGCATCACCAAGTCGTCCAGCAGCCAGTCGAGTTCGCCGGATCGCCGGGCGGCTCTCGGGCTCGGGTCCTGGATCATGCACGGTCTCCTTCGCTGCTGTCGCTGCGCGGTGTGGGCTCCGGTCCGGCTCCGCGTCCGGGCTGCCTGCCGCCGCCGCGCCGCCAGCCGTCGCGGTAGGCCGCGATGCGCTCGCGTGCGTCCTCGGGGGTGCGCCGTTCCTCGGGGGGCGTGGCCGGGGAGGCCGACGTCCGGTTCGGCTCCTCGCCGCGGCGTGCGCGCAGTTGCGGGGCGAGGTTGGCCTGACGTACGCGGCGTGGCAGGTTTTCGGACTCTTCTCTGTCCTCCGGGGGACGGTGCAGGCGCAAGGTGGTGACTCCGGGAGTTTGGGTGTCGGACGTCGTCTCCGCTGCGGCCGGCAAGTGCGCCACCAGCGCGGGCCGTTCGTTTGTCGCCGGGACGGACTCCTGGTGCGGTGCGGCATCGGGTGTGCGCGCGTACGCGCGTGCCACGGCGGGCTGTGCGTCCGCGGCCTTGTCCGGCGAGCGTTCGGCCGCGCCCTCGTGCAGCAGTGCCGTGGGCAGCAGGACGACAGCGGTGGTGCCGCCGTAGGGCGAGGTGCGCAGGTGCACCTTGATGCCCTGGCGGCCCGCGAGCCTGCTCACCACGAACAGGCCCAGCCGGTCGCTGTCGAAGAGGTCGAGCGCCTCGGACTGTTCGATGCGGCGGTTGGCCTCGGCCAGGGTCTGCGTGCCCATGCCCAGGCCCCGGTCCTCGACCTCGATGACGTAGCCGTTGCCGACGGGTTCGCCGGTGACGTGCACGCGCGTGTGGGGCGGCGAGAACTGTGCCGCGTTCTCGATGAGTTCGGCCAGCAGGTGGGTGAGGTCGGCGACGGCGGCGCCGACGACGGACGCCACGGGGAACTGCCGCACCTCCACGCGCGCGTAGTCCTCGATTTCGGATACGGCCGCGCGCACCACGTTCGTCAACGGGACCGGCATGCGCCAGGCCCGGCCGGGTGCCGCCCCGGAGAGGATGATCAGGCTCTCGGCGTGGCGCCGCATGCGGGTGGTGAGGTGGTCGAGCCGGAAGAGGTCGCCGAGCTCGTTCGGATCGTCGGAGCGGCGCTCCATGCTGTCGAGCAGGTTCAGCTGGCGGTGGACGAGTACCTGGCTGCGGCGGGCGAGGTTGACGAAGACCCCGGAGATGCCGCTGGCGAGTTCGGCGCGCTCGGCGGCGGCCCGCAAGGCGGCGCGGTGCACGGTGCCCAGGGCCTCGGCGACCTGTCCGGCCTCGTCGTCGGTGGGCCGCCCGGGTGGGGCCTCGGCCTGGACGTCGAGCTCCTCGCCCGCGCGCAGTTTCCGCATCGCTTCGGGCAGGCTGCGCCGCGCGATGTCCAGGGCGCTGTCGCGCAGGCTCACCAACTCGACGACGAGGCCGCGTCCGATGCGGACCGAGATGACGAACGAGGTGATGATCGCGAGGAGGCCGAAGAGTACGGCCGCGCCGGCCGGGGTGAGCAGAGCGCGGCGGAACGGGGCGGCTCGGTCCACCATGCCGCGTGCCGCGTTCCCCTCGATCGCCTGCATCCCGTCCCGCATGCGCGCGTGCGCGTCGTTCCACGTGGTCCCGGGCCCGTTGGTCAGCGGACCCGGGGTGCCCTCGACGGCCGCGTCCTCCGCGGTGCCCAGGGCGGCGTACGCGCTGCTGCCGCCGAGCGTCTGCCAGGCGTGGCGCTCGGATCCGCTCAGGTCGGCGGTTGCGGACTCTGTCAGGGCACGGCGGGTGGCGACGGCCCCGGTGAACAGCCGCAGTCGCTCACCGCTGAGCACGTCGGCGGGGTGGACGCCGGTCAGCACCGCGTCCTCCTGGGCCAACGCCTCTCCCGCGCGGGAGAGTTCGAGCAGCACGCGCGCGTCGGAGCCGGTACCTGTGTCCTGGATGCCGGTGAGCGCGCCGTCCACGCCGAAGGCGCCACCGATGGCCTTGGTGTACCGCTCGTACGTCGTTTTCCAGTCCGTGCGACGGTCGAGCACGGAGGTGCGCAGGGAGCGCAGCCTGTCGCCGCCGTCGACGAAGGTCTCGAGCCGCCGGGCCACTGCGGTGGGCAGTGCTTCGCTGTCGGCGACGGTGTGGTCGTTCCCGAGCCGCAGTTGGGCCAGCGCCTTGTCGGTGCGGCCGGCCAGCTTCCGGTAGGCACCGCACTGGCCCGCCGCCGGGTCGCTCGTGCAGCGCATCGCGGCCGTGCGTTCGGCCTGCAGTGCGGCGACCGCAGCGGTGAGCGGAGTGCGGATCTGGGAGTCGACGCGCTGCACCTGCCTCAGGCGTGCGATGTCCTGGGCGGTGGTGACGGTGGCGTACGACCACAGGGCCAGCAGGGAGACCACCGGAACCATCAGCAGGCAGACGATCTTCGCCCGTACCGTGCGCGGGCGTATCCGCCAGCGGCTTTCCGGCGCGGACGCGACGCCTGGCACCACGTCCGTGGGTTCGTCCTGGTCCTCGTCGGCGGGTGGGCCGGCGTGGGCGCGACGGCCGCGCGCGGGAGGTGGGGGCGACGGCTCGGCGCCCGGTGTCCATCGGGGTGTACGCATGGCCTCCTCGCTCGGGCAGATGGTGGGAGGGCGGGCCTAGTGGGCGGTGCTTTCGACCGGCGGCCCTGCCGAGGCGGGCGCCTCGGGCCTTCCGGTCGTCGGCGACAGCGCCACGAAGGCCGAGGTCAGGAACAGGTAGGAACCGAGGCCGACGGCGAGCGGAAAGATGAACTGCATCGCCGTGGCCCCGGGCAGGGGCTGGCCGGACGGTGTGACGCGGACGCTGACCGCGAGCATGCCGGTGTAGTGCATGCTGCTCACCGCGGCACCCATGATCAGCGCGGCTGCGGTGACGGCGAGCGGCGACTTGATGTTGAGGGCCGCCCACAGGGCCGCCGTAGCCGCGATCACGGCGATGACTACGGAGAGTGTGACGAGCGCGGGGTCGTAGCCGACGTGGCCGTGCAGGCGTACCGCCGCCATACCCAGGTAGTGCATGCTCGCCACGCCGAGCCCGGTGGTGAGTCCGCCGAGCAGGAGCGCGCGGGTGCGGTCGCGGCCGTAGCCGACGGCGAAGACGCCGGCGCAGACCACGATCATCGCCACCAGGAGGCTGAAGAGGGTGAGCGGCACGTCGTAGCGGATGTCGGTGCCGCTGACGCCGAATCCGAGCATGGCCACGAAGTGCATGGTCCAGATGCCGGTGGCGATCGCCGAGGCCGCGGTGAGGAGCCAGTTGCGGCGGGAGCGTCCGGTGGCGCCGAGCGCGCGGACGGTGCAGCGCAGGCCCAGTGCGGCGCCTGCGCACGCCATCGCGTACGACAGTACGGGGGTCAGCCAGCCGAACGCGGCATGGTCCAGGTGTCCCATGGCCCCGGGACGCTAGACCCGCCCGGGGCGCGCCAAGGGGGCTCATTTCGAAAGCTGTTGCAAGATGACGCAGAGGTGCAACTGGATGACGTAGAGGTGCAACGGAACGACCGCATCACGCTCGAACGTGTGCACTGCGGCGTCATCCGTGTCGGTGAGGGAGCATGTGGCACATGAGCGACGACCACACACATGTCCAGGAGTTCTTCGGCGCCCGTGCCGCCGACTGGGACAGCCGCTTCCCCGACGACGGCCCGGCGTACGCCGCAGCGGTCGCCGATCTGGGACTGCGCGAGGGCGACCGGGTGCTCGACGCGGGCTGCGGCACCGGCAGGGCCCTGACGCCGCTGCGTACCGCCGTGGGGGCCTCGGGAGTCGTCGTGGGGGCCGATCTGACCCCGGCCATGCTGCAGGCCGCCGTACGCGCCGGGAGGGGCCACGACGGGCAACTGCTGCTCGCCGACGTGGCGGCGCTGCCGCTGCGATCGCACTCACTCGACGCCGTGTTCGCCGCCGGCCTCATCGCTCACCTGCCCCAGCCGGACGAGAACCTGCGGGAGTTGGCCCGGGTGGTACGCCCGGGCGGCAAGCTGGCCCTGTTCCACCCCATCGGCCGGGCGGCACTGGCGGCGCGGCAGGGCCGCCGGATCACGCCGGACGACCTGCGGGCGGAGTCCAACCTCCGCCCGCTGCTGGCCGGTTCGGGCTGGCGCATGACGTCCTACGCCGACGAGGACGCCCGCTTCCTGGCGCTGGCCGTACGGGAGGGCTGAGTCTCAGCGCACCGGCCGCGCGGAAGGCCGAGCCTCAGGAGCAGGCCGCGACGGCCGCCGCGAAGGCGTCGGGTTTGTCGAACATGATGTTGTGGCCCGCACCGGCCACCGTCACCACGCGCACACCGGACGCCTCCAGTGCCTGGCTGCCCGCGAGTTCGCCGCTCAGCTCGCCGTGGAGGTACACGCGCTCGATCGGCAGCCCTTCGAGGAGCTCCCGCATGGGTGGGTTCGATCCCCGGCGCAGATTGATGGCCGAGCGGTGCAGGGCGCGCGGGTCGGCCAGCCGCATGGTCGCCGCCCACAGGGGGCCGACCTTTTCCAGCACGCGCGCGTGGGCGCCGTCGACGAACTCCTCCTCCTCATAGGTGGCGATGGTGCTGCTGCCGGCGGTGGACGGCGGCAAGGGGTCGAGATTGGCCTCCGTGAGGACCAGCCGGGAGACCAGTTCCGGCCTCCGGTGGGCGAGGACGACGGCGACGGAGCCGCCCATGCTGTGCGCGACCAGTTCGCAACCGGTGAGGCCCTCCGCGTCCAGAGCCGACGCCAGTGCGTCCGCGTGCTCCTCCAGCGTGTAGCCGAAGCGCTCGGGGCGGTCACTGATGCCGTGCCCGGGGAGATCGACGAACAGGCTGCGCCGGCCCGCGAGTTCGGGGCGGACCGCGATGTGCGCGTGGTACACGGACGAGACCGCCCCCAGTCCGTGCACGTACACGCGCGCGGGCTCGTCGCCCGGCGTCTCCGTCCACCGGATGCAGCTGCCTTTGCCGTCGAAATCGGCCTGCTTCATCGCGTCCTCCCTCATGACCCCACGGCCATCTAGGCACCCGACGAAGATACATCGCGACCGAGGTATAGCGAAAGCGAGGTAAGGAAGAAGTGAGGTACAGCGGCAGTAGGAGAGAATGCGGGCATGCTGGAGCTGGCCATCCTCGGATTCCTGTACGACGCCCCACTGCACGGCTACGAGCTGCGCAAGCGCATCGCCGCGCTCACAGGCCATGTGAAGCCGGTCGCCGAGAGCACGCTGTACCCGGCGATCAAGCGCCTGGAGAAGGCCGGCCTGCTGGCACGCGCCACCGAACCCGGCGCCGTCGCCGCACCGCGTCACGTCCTGACGCTCACCGAGGAGGGCAGGCGCGAGCTGCGCCGACGGCTGGCGGAGCCCGCTCAGCGCGACCTCACCGACGAGAACCGGTGGTTCACCGTGCTCGCCTTCCTGCGCCACCTCGACGACGCCCCGGCGCAGGCGGCCGTGCTCCGGCGCAGACTGGCCTTCCTGGAGGAACCGGCGAGCTTCTTCTACGACGGCGACCGGCCGCTGCGCGCCGAGGAGCTGGACGATCCCTTCCGCCGCGGACTGCTGATCATCGCGCGGGCCACGTCCCGGGCCGAGCTCAGCTGGCTGCGCGAGACGATCGGGGCGCTGGACAGCTGATCCATATCCGCTTCACCGTTCCGTCCCCTTCTGCCGCGGGAACTCCAACTCTAGTTTGAACAGCAGGAGATGAACGGTCGAACGAACAGCCGCGGGCAACCACGCAGGGGGAAGGTGGTCAGCATGTTGGGCAGGGTGCGCAAGTTCTGTACAAGATTCTTCAACGCCGTTCGCGCCGATATGAGCAACGGCCGGGACAAACGTACACACAATCTTTTCGAAGCCGCCGCCGCGTACGTCTCGGCCTGCGCGGAGGACGACCAGGACCGCATCGACGAGGCGGCGGGCTGGGTGTCGCCGGAAGCCCTGTCGTTCGGGGTCAACGAGCTGGCCTGCCGGGCTGTCATCGCCCTCGCGCGGGAACGTGACGAGTCACCGGGGACGGTGGCCCGCACACTGCTGGGACTGCCGGCGGCCTGACACGGGCAGGGGCACGCGTGGTCGATTCGCCCCGTCCAGCCGGAAAACTGCAGGTCCACGTGTTCTCCCGAGTCGTGACAAGCTGCTTCCGCTCGCATTAGGGTGCGCGCGATCGGATGAATCCATGGGGAGGCTGGCATGGCCGGGACGGACGAGGACGCCGTCACCGCCGCGGACGAGGCACTTTATGTGCTCACGGCGGTACTTCTGACGCCGGCGAAGTTCCCGAGCGTGCTCGGCGACGACTATCCGGAGGCCTGCGCGGCCCTCGGACTCGCGCCGCTCGCCGACGGATACGGCCTGGTGCTCGGCCAGGACGGCGACGGCGCCCGGTGGACCGTCGTGGTCGACGACGTCTCCCTGGTCGCGGTCGCCATCGCCTCCTGGGACTGCGGGATGGAGTACGACCTCTCGCCCGACGAGCGGTCGGTCGTCGCCGCGCTGCCGGGCTGGCCCCTCGCGGTCGCCGTCGCGGCGCCCAACGTGCCCGCGCCGCACGATCCCGGCCCCGATGTCGCGGACGGTCCGCCGCTGGCGCCGCCGGACACGAGCAGGTGGGGACCGGCCCAACGGCGCCTGGGCGCCGACGAGATCGCGCTGCAGTGGGCGATCTGGCGGGAGCAGATCAGCGACGCGGACTTCTCGGTTCCGGGCGGCCCGGACGGTCCCGGCCCGGACCAGGCCCCCGCGTCTGCCGAGGGTGCGGAAGAGGCCACGGTGGAGGCCGTGGCTGTGGCCGTGAAGGACGAGCAGGCCGAACAGGCCGGGTCGACGAACGGGTCCAAGGGGCACGGCGGAGTGCGGCGCGTGCTCGCCGAAGCACGCGCATACGTGGATTCGCCGCCCCCGCTCGGCCGCGTCCGGTCGTCGTTCGCCCCGGGGGACGCGCGCACGCTGCGTGCCGACGGGCCGGGCTGGTCGCTGGTGGCCAGGACCGACGACATCGCGTTCGTGCTGCTCGACGCGGAGCCCGGCGAGGTGCTGCCGGTCGGCCGCGGACCGGAGCTGCCCGGACTCCTGGACGCGCTCGAAAAGATGGCCGTACGGCCCATCTGAGTCCCGTTCCGAGCCCCCCGTGGTGGGTCGGCGCGGATCGGAACGGCTTCCGCGCCAACCCCGGACCGCCCCACCGCGCTCACCGGGACATCGCCGGTCTCCTTCGCGGATTTCCCTCCTCCGCCTGCCCCGGCCCGTCCGCCGGCTGCACCACGAAGGAGATCCTTTCGCTCTGCGCGAGCGGCGCGACGTACGACTACGCCGCGCGGCCCGCGTCCGTGCACCGGGCCGCGGCCCGGCTATCGCTGACCGGGCCGCAGCGGCCGACGGCTGATCACCGTCCATGGCGACCTGGACTTCTGCTGCCCGGGGCCGGTCGCCGACCGTGACCTGCTACCGCTCGGCGTTCGCCGACATCGTCCCCTGGGCTGAGCAAGAGACCCGGCCGCCCGCGGACCAGACGGTCGCGCGGCCCACGGGCGGGGACGTCGTCGGCCCCTGCGGTCCGGCCGACCCGGCCGATCCGGCCGATCCGGCCGATCCGATGCGGCAGGACGTGCGGCAGGGCGTCAGCGACCGAGCTCCTTGCGGGTGGCGCGGCGCAGCCTGCGCCGCTGTGAGGGGTCCAGCGTGAGGTACGCGGCGGCCGGCACTCCCAGGATGATCAGGAGCGATGCCCACCAGGGCAGCCAGATCAACAGGATGAGCCCGACCGCCACACCCCCCGCGGCGATCTTCGCGTTCTTCGACATGTGCGTCGCCTCCTTCGCGGCCACTGCCGCTCTCTGTCCTGAAAACGGACCCGCGCTGCCGGCGGTTCCTGACCGCGACCCTGAGACGTCCCTGATGCGCGACCCCGACTCGTCCCTGAGAGCCCGCCCGGTTCATTCTGCCCGGAGCGGCTCTCCCACCTCGTGCAGATGACGCAGTGCCTGCCGGTAGGAGTCGACGAGCCCGGTCTCCGCATAGGAGATACCCAACTCCAGGCAGTGCGCGCGCACCAGGGGCCGGGCGAGACGGAGATGGGGCCGGGGCATGCTGGGGAAGAGGTGGTGCTCGATCTGGTAGTTGAGACCGCCGAGGAACCAGTCGGTCAGGATGCCGCCGCGGATGTTGCGCGAGGTCAGTACCTGACGGCGCAGATGGCCCCACCGCTCGCCGTTCGGGTCGGGCATCTCCATGCCCTTGTGGTTGGGGGCGAACGCCAGTCCCAGGTGCAGGCCGAACAGCGCGTGGTGGAGGGCGGCGAACACCAGTGCCTTGCCCGGAGACATCGAGGTGAGCAGCACGGTGGCGTAGGCGGCCACATGGGTCACCAGGAGCAGGCCCTCCACGGCACGCTCCCGGGGAGGCTGCCGGCGCAGATCCTGGAAGCCGTGGACCTTCAGGGCGACGCCCTCGAGGAGGGTGAGGGGGAAGAACAGCCAGGCCTGGTTGCGGGTCAGCCAGCGCCTGAACCCGGACCGCACCTTGGCCTGCTCACCGGTGAAGACCAGGACGTCGGCGACGACGTCGGGGTCCTTGTCGATGTGGTTGGGGTTGGCGTGGTGACGGTTGTGCTTGTCGTTCCACCAGGCGTAGCTCATGCCCAGGAGCAGGTTGCCGTGGATCAGGCCGATCGCCCGGGCGGCCGGCTTGGCGGCGGTGATCTGGGAGTGGCCCGCGTCGTGGCCTATGAAGGCCGTGCGGGCGCAGAACACGGCCAGGAGCGGGGCCAGCAGAAGCGACCACCAGGAGTTTCCGACGAGCACGACGCCCGTGACGACGGCGGCCAGGGCGAGACCGTTGGTGGCGATACGGAGGGCGTACCAGAGGGGGCGCCGTTCCAGGAGGCCCTGGCCCCGGACCGTGCGCAGGAGAGGTGCGAACTCGCTTCCGCCGGGCGGAGCGTCGCGGATTTTCCGCGGGGGTTCGGCGACGGCAGTGGTGGGCTCGGGCATATCCGGTCTCCGGCTCTTTCGGGCAACGGGCTGACCTGAGGAAACGTACGAATCAACGCCCCTCCGCGGCCATGACGCCTCCCCCCGAGTACGGGCGGGGGCCAGCCCGTGGCACGGAGGGGGGCTGACATCACCCCGGAGCCCGACCCTCCGGATGGCGGCCCGCGCTCTCGCCCGTAACAGGCCGAGTTGCTGTACTCTCGGCGACCCCGGCTTCAGTAGTCAAATTTGAGGAGTGCAGCTTCGCTGTGCAGACGATCCCCGCGGCAACGCCCTCCGAGATCTCCGAACTGGCCCGCTGCTGCGCCGTTTTCCTGCCCGGCGATCCGGCCCGCACCGGCCGGGTCGCGTTCTGGCGGCCCGACGGGACCGCCCCTGCGCCTCTCGCGGCCGGTTCCGTCGAGGAACTGAGTGTCGTCCTGCCCCGCGGCGACGGTGGCGACGATGTCGAGGTGGTCGTGGTCCCCGCACTCCTGCTGCCGGTGCGGGCCGCGCTGCCGGTCCTCACGCGTGCGCGTACCGACGCGCACGGACACCCGGGGGCGGCCTTCTGGGGCGCGGCCACCCTGCTGGCCCTGCAGTTCGTGGCACGCGGACTGCTGCTACCGGGACTGTCACCCGGCGACTACGACGCCTGGCGCGTGGGCCCACTGACCCTGCAGGACATCGACCGCGTCCGGCGGCTGGCCGCCTCGATGCCGCCGCAGGCGCACGCCGTGCCAGTGGAGGCGCACGCCGTGCCGGTGGAGGCGCACGCCGTGCCGGTGGCCGACGGGGCTGGGCCGTCACGGCTGCCCGAACCGGAGCGGCTTCTGCGCGCCTTCCTGGATGCGGTGGCCGACTCCCTCCCCCGCTCTCCCGCGGCCTCCCTCGTGACGGGAGGGCCCGCCTACGCGGCACAGGAGCCGCAGCACATGCCCGAACAGCGCGCGTGGGCCGCCGACATCGCCGCGGGCCACGACGCGGGCGTACGGCTGTCGCTGCGGATCGAGACGCCCGGCCTGGCCGAGGTGACGCAGGACGACACCTCGGTACGGTTCCGGGCCGTGCTGCAGGTGCACAGCGTCAGTGACCCGGCGCTCGTGGCGGACGCCTGCGAGGTCTGGGCCGACTCCGGGGGCGGAGGTTTTGGTGCACGCGCGCGCATGGACGCCCTCCTCGCGCTCCGCCGGGCGGCCCGATGCTGGTCGGCGCTGACGCCTCTGCTCTCGGCCGGCGTGCCGGATGCCGTCGACCTCGCCGACGAGGAGGTCACCGAGCTTCTGGGACCGGGCGCCCGGGCACTCGCCGAGGCCGGGGTCGAGGTGCACTGGCCGAAGGGGCTGTTCCGCTCGCTGACCGCTCGCGCCGTGATCGGTCCGCCGGACGAGGAACGGGCAGCCGGCGGGACCGCCGCGGACACTCCGTCGTTCCTGTCCGCCGACGCGCTGCTCGCCTTCAACTGGCGGTTCGCACTGGGCGACGAGCAGCTCACGCGCGAGGAACTGGACCACCTCGCCGAGGCCAGTCGCCCCGTCGTGCGCCTGCGCGGCCAATGGGTCCTGATCGACCCGCAGGAGCTGCACCGTGCCCGATCCCAGCAGGATCGGAAGGTCAGCCCCGTAGAGGCGCTCAGCGCAGCGCTGACGGGTTCGACGGACGTCGACGGCCGCCGGGTCGACGTGGACCCCACGGGGTGGCTGGCGACCCTCAGAGAGCGGCTCGCGTCCCCCGAGGCGCAGGAGCCGGTCGCGCAGCCCGATGCTCTCGCGGCCACGCTGCGCGACTACCAGCGGCGCGGACTGAGCTGGCTGGCCCGGATGACGTCTCTGGGGCTCGGCTGCTGCCTGGCCGACGACATGGGCCTCGGCAAGACGATCACCCTGATCGCGCTCCATCTGCACCGGCAGAGCGACGCGTCGACGGCCGGCCCGACGCTGGTGGTGTGCCCGACGTCGCTGATGGGCAACTGGCAGCGCGAGATCGAGCGGTTCGCACCGGGCACGCCCGTGCGCCGCTTCCACGGGGCACGCCGCGGCCTGGACGCCCTGGCCGACGGGGAGTTCGTGCTGACCACGTACGGGACGATGCGGCTCGACGCGCCCGGACTCGCCGAGGTGTCGTGGGGCATGGTCGTGGCCGACGAGGCACAGCACGTCAAGAATCCGTACGCGGCGACTGCACGGGAGCTGCGATCCATCGGTGCACGCGCGCGCGTGGCGCTTACCGGCACCCCGGTGGAGAACAACCTGTCGGAGCTGTGGGCGATCCTCGATTGGACGACCCCGGGACTGCTGGGCGGGCTCGGCTCCTTCCGCGCCCGCTATGCGCAGGCCGTCGAGAGCGGTCAGGACCCGGCAGCCGCCGAACGACTCGCCCGTCTCGTACGGCCGTTCCTGCTGCGGCGCCGCAAGTCGGACCCTGGGATCGCGCCGGAGCTGCCGCCCAAGACCGAGACCGACCGTGCCGTGTCCCTGACCAAGGAACAGGCCGGTCTGTACGAGGCGGTGGTGCGCGAGACGCTGGCGGAGATCTCCGGTGCCGACAGCATGGCCAGGCGCGGACTGATCATGAAGTTGCTGACGGGGCTGAAGCAGATCTGCAACCACCCGGCGCAGTTCCTCAAGGAGGAACGGCCACGGATCTCCGGCCGCTCGGGAAAGCTGGAACTGCTGGACGAACTGCTCGACACCATCCTCTCCGAGGGGGCGAGCGTTCTGGTCTTCACGCAGTACGTGCGCATGGCGCGCATCATCGAACGCCATCTGACGGCTCGCGGCGTCGGCTCGCAGTTCCTGCACGGCGGAACACCCGTCGCCGAACGCGAGGCCATGGTGCGGCGCTTCCAGGACGGCGAAGTCCCTGTGTTCCTCCTGTCGTTGAAGGCCGCGGGCACTGGGCTGAACCTGACACAAGCCGAACACGTCGTGCACTACGACCGCTGGTGGAACCCCGCCGTCGAGGCACAGGCCACCGACCGCGCCCACCGCATCGGTCAGAACCGGCCCGTGCAGGTGCACCGGCTCATCGCGGAGGGCACCATCGAGGACCGCATCGCCGACATGCTCGGCCGCAAGCGCGAGCTCGCCGACGCGGTCCTGGGCTCGGGCGAGGCAGCACTCACGGAACTGACGGACGCGGAGCTGGCCGATCTGGTGGAGCTGCGAGGGGGCGCACGATGAACGACCGTGACACGGAGCGCACGTTCGCCGCACTGCCGCCCCCGCACGGGCGGGGCTTCGCCGAAACCTGGTGGGGCCGGGCCTGGCTCAGGGCCCTGGAGGAGACGGCGCTCGACTCGCAGCAGCTGAAGGCGGGCCGGAGGCTCGCACGCGCGGGAGCCGTGGGCGCGGTGTCCGTTCGCCCGGGACGCATCACCGCCGTGGTCCAGGACCGCGATCGCACCGCGCGTCGGGCCGACGTCCTGCTGGAACAGCTGGACGGCGAACAGTGGGACCGCCTCCTGGACCTGGCCGTCGAACGGGCCGGCCACGTCGCGGCGCTGCTCGACCGGGACATGCCGCCGCACCTGGTCGAGGACGCGGCGACCGCGGGCATCGAACTCCTGCCTGACATGGGCGATCTGGAGCCCGAGTGCGACTGCGACGCCTGGGACCACTGCGGGCACACGGCCGCCCTGTGCTACCAGGTGGCCCGGCTGCTGGACCAGGACCCGTTCGTACTGCTGCTGATGCGCGGACGGGGAGAACGGGCTTTGCTCGACGAGCTGCAAGCCCGCAGTACCAGGCCCGCCGAAGTGCCCGCCGCCGTGCCGCACGGGGTGGACGCCGCCGAGGCGTACCGGGCCGGCGACATCCTGCCGCCGCTGCCCGCTCCCCCGGAGCTTCCCGCGGAACCCGGACTGCCGCCGTCGCTGGACATCGAGGCACCGCCGGCACCTGGCGTCGACCCGGCCGCCCTGCGCCATCTTGCGGCCCGGACCGCCGTAGAGGCACAGCGTCTGCTCGCCCGCGCCCTCGGCGTCGAGGCCGAAGTGCTGGGTGCGGAAGAGGAGTTGACGGCCTCGCAGGACGCTGTCCGACTCGCCCTGGGAACGCCGGGGACGGATGTGTTGGACCGGCTGACGGACGGCTCGGGACGGGACCGGGAGGCGCTTTCGCGGGCGACGCGCGCGTGGAGCCTCGGAGGTGCGGCAGCGCTGGCCGTCCTGGAGGAGGAGTGGACCCCCACGGGTGCGACGCTCGCACGCGCGCGTGCCGCGCTGGAGTCGGCCTGGGACGAGGACCAATGGCCTTTGCTGCGGGCGAAGGGCAACCGCTGGACGGTCGCCGGCGCCCCGGCCCAGTTGCGGCTGGGGCGGGACGGGCGCTGGTGGCCCTACCGGAAGGAGCGGGGCCGCTGGGTGCCCGCCGGAGCGGCCTGCCAGGACCCGGCGACGGCCCTGATCGGCCAGGAGATCGCCTGAGGCGGGCTGTGGGGGTCCCGGCGGGCCCGAAGGCTCAGTCCGGCTGTGCGGGACGCCGGGCCCCCTCAGGGCGTGTCTGGCGCCGTCCTCGGGCAGGAACTCCTGGCGTTGCACGGCCGGTCCGGCAGCGGGGCGGCCGCGCCGGCAGCTGCCGGATCAGGTGCAGAGGCCTCGGATCAGGTGCAGAGGCCGTTGTCGGAGGTGTAGTAGATGCCGATCGTGCCGCTCCAGGTCAGGCACTGGCCGTCGTCGGGTGCGTCCTTGTAGACCGGGCCCGCGTAGCTGCTGTAGGAGCCGGAGTCCTTGGCCTCACCGCTGCCGTAGGGCCAGGTGTCCAGCGTGACCTCCATGAAGACGCGGGCGCCGGGGTTGGTGCGGACGGTGACCGCGCAGACCTTGCCCGCGGTGCTGTTGTAGGTCACGAACGTGGTGGCGGGGATGGCGGTCTGGGAGGTCGAGTGGATCGGCGTCGCCCGTATGACGTCGTAGCCCTTGCCGCAGGCGCCGTTGTAGACGGTGGGCGTGGCGGCCGAGGCCGGGGTGGTCGCGGCGAGCGTGCCGGCCAGGGTGAGGACGGCGAGGGCGCCTGCGGTGGCTGCCTTGCGGCGGAGCGGCTTCATGGTGTTCCCCCTGTTGATGTCTTGGTCAATGTGCTGCGGACGGTCGGTCGTTGCCGTCCACGCATGGTGAGACCAGGAAGCCCTCACGACAGTTGTGGGCTGTTGTGTCGCTGTTCTGTCACCGGTGTCACAAGGAGAGTTACGCCGACTGTGCGCCGTCAGCTCTCCGTGAGGCGCACTTCGGCCTCTGGGGCGGGTGGCTCACCGGTAGCCTGCCCACGTGGCGGAGACCTGGGATGAAGGGCAGTTGATCGCCGACGGCTTCGAGCGTGACCGAGGAACTCGACTACTGGTTCCGGTGGCGTCCGAACAGATGAAGCCACCGTTGCCCATCTCTGGATGGGAACCGAACCCTGCGCCGCTGCAACCGAAGGCGCCGAACCCCTGACGGGCGCGGCGTGAACACCGGTGCGCCTGCGCCCAGTTGGCCGTTACCGAATACGGACAAACCCGAGTGAACGACGTCCCGCCCAGGCGTCATCTCATGGGGTGCAGCGAAACAGACGACGCGGCCGGTCGCCCTGCGGCAGCAGGGGAGGGTGCCGCGTCCTGACCGTCCATGGGGGACTTTCATCATGACCACGCACCGCACCCGCCGTACCGTCCGTTCCGCCACCCTGGCCGCCGTCACCGCCGCGCTGGCACTGGGCCTGACGGCCTGCGGCGGCTCCGACGGCGGCTCGAAGGCGGCGGGTGGCGACCACGCCGCTGGTACCGCGGCGCAGAGCCAGTCCGCGTCCAACGGGGACGGCAAGGGCAGCGCGGAGCAGGCCAACAGCGGTGGCACCACCAAGGAGGGGGCGCGCCCGGCGACCGCCTCGGGTGCGACGGACGAAGTCGCAAGCAAGGGCACGGCGGCCGGCGCCCAGCAGTGCCGCGGAGACGAGATGCTGGTCACCGCGGTGCACCGGTTCGCCGGTCAGCAGGGCGACCACCTGCTGGTGACCGCGACGAACGAGGGCACCAAGCCGTGCTGGGTCACCTCGTACCCGGCCGTGAAGCTCGGCGGGGACGCCGACAGCGCCGCACTGCCGCACTCGAAGAAGGACAACCCGGGCGGCGACAAGCACATCACGCTCCAGCCCGGGGGCAAGGCATACAGCGCGGTGAACCTCTTCGACTACGGCTCGAAGAACCACACGGCGCAGTCGTTCGCCATCGCCCTGCGCGGCGCGGACGGTCACACCGGCCCCTTCTACTCCGTCGACACCAAGGGCCAGAAGCCGCAGTTCAGCTGGAACGAGGCCGACGTGCTCAACTGGAACGCCGAGAAGCCGTACAACTTCTGACGGCCCGTCGACCGCTTACGCGTCACCGCCCTTTGTCCGTGGGAGACAGAATGCGGGCGACGGAGCCCCGCCAGGCGACTCAGTCCCCCTGTGCGGGGCGCCGGGCCCAGAACAGGGCGTGGCCCGCGTCGCCCTCGGGCAGGAACTCTTCGCGTTCCACGGTCAGTCCGGCTTGGGTGATCCATGCGCGGTTGGTGGCGGCGTCCGCGTGGCTCCACCACATCGGGACGCCGCCGCCGAGCCAGTTCTGCTCGGTTCCGGTCCAGGCGCCGTGTCCGGTGGTGGCCACGAACCAACCGCTCGGTCGCAGCCATCCGGCGATCCGCCGCAGCAGAGGCGGCTGTTCGGCCAGCGGGATGTGGATGAGCGCGTACAGGAAGACAACAGCGTCGAAGGAGGCGGCCTCGAAGGTGACGGCCGTGGCGTCGCCGCGAATGAACTGCGCCTGCGGCACGCGCTCTTGAGCCCGGCGGATCTGCACCTCGCTGATGTCGACGCCGGTGACCTGGTGGCCGGCTTCCACGAGGGTCCGCGCGACCGGCACCCCGCTTCCGCACCCGAGGTCCAGGACCGCGCTGGCGACCGGGATGCGCCGGCCCAGGTCGCCGAGCAGGGCCGCGTACTTGGTCTCGGCGCCGTACGCGTCGTCGTAGAGCCGGGAGACGGCGTCGTACCCGCGTCGGACGACGTCCTTGGGGTCTTCGGACTTGGGGCCTTTGATGTCCACGTCACGTGAAAGTAGCCAGCGGTCGGCGGCTGTCGCGAACGGTTTTCCCCGCGCTGCGGTGCCGCTGCAATGCACGTGTCTCCCACACGGGTCGCACATGTGCTCGGAATCCCGACGCTCCCCGTTCACCCGGCGGTAGCGAGACGTTCGCTGCAGGACCCAAATCTGGCCACTGTCAACGAACTTGCTCCTCAGGAGGCTCGATGTCCCCGCACGCCACCGGCCGGCCCCGCATTCGGCGCTCCGTCGCAGCAGGCGTTCCGCTTGCCGTGATCGCGGCCCTTGTGGCGGCCTGCCCGCCCGCGAGCGCGGCGTCCCAGGACGCGCAAGTCGTGCGGACCGCGACGCTCGGCGAGATTCCGCTCGGCGCCTTCAGCAACGCGCTCCTGCCCGGGACGGTGGACAACGACCGCGGCATCGACCTCGGCGGCATCGGGAGCGACATCTACCCTGCGGGCCGCAAGGGCGAGTTCTGGACGGTCACCGACCGCGGGCCCAACGGCCAGATCAAGGTGGACGGCAAGAAGCGCCGCACCTTCCCGGTGCCCGGCTTCGATCCGGCGATCGTGAAGGTCCGGGCCTGCGGCGACACCGTGAAGGTGCTGGAGGCCATCCCGATCACCACCTCCTCCGGCAAGGCCGTCACCGGGCTGCCGAACCAGGCCGGCCGGGACGAGGCGCCGTACACGTACGACGCCAAGACGCTCCTGTCGTACAACCCGAACGGGCTGGACACCGAGGGCATCGTGCGGGCGGAGGACGGGAGTTTCTGGCTCGTCGACGAGTACGGGCCCTCCCTGGTGCACGTCTCCGCGCGCGGGAAGGTCCTCGCGCGCTACGTGCCCAAGGGGCTCAACCTCACGGGCACGGACTACCCGGTGGTCGAGGCACTGCCCGCGATCTTCCTGCACCGGAAGATCAACCGCGGCTTCGAGGGACTCGCCCATCTGCCCGGCGGCGACCTCGTGATGGCCCTGCAGAGCCCGCTGTCCCTGCCGGACGGGGACGCTGGTGACGCGTCGCGCACCACGCGCCTGGTGCGTTTCTCGCCGAAGAAGGAGGCGGTCACCGCCGAGTACGCGTACCGCTTCGATCCCGTGAACGTGGTGGACCCCAGCGAGGACGACACCTCCGAGCTGAAGATCTCCTCGGTGGTCGCCGTGGGCGGCGACCGGCTGCTCGTGGAGGAGCGCACCGACAAGGCCGCCCGGCTGCAGCTGGTGAAGCTGGACCGGCACTCGAACATCCTCGGTGGCGCTTACGACGACGACAGGACGTCCCCGTCCCTGGAGCAGCTCGACGACCCGGCGGCCTCCGGCGTTCCGGTGCTGCGCAAGCGACTGGCCGTCGACCTGGGCCAGGTCGCGGGCGTGCCGGGGAAGATCGAAGGCATCGCGCGCGTGGACGACGACACGCTCGCCCTCATGAACGACAACGACTTCGGCATGACGGACGGCGCGGGCGCGTTCGACGCGCAGGGCAGGCTGATCGACAGCGGGATCAGGACGACGCTGACCTACCTGCGGCTGCCGCACAGCATCTGACCACCCCGTAAGCGGCCGAACGGCCTGGCGATCACGGATCCGGCGATCACGGCAGTTGGACGTCTCCCAGGGACGGGATCAGCGATTCCAGGCCGCTCGGGACTTCGCTGGGCAGCTTCGACGGGAGCTTGCTGGGCAGTTTGCTCGGCAGCTCGGTCGGAATGCTCAGCGAGGGCGACGGTTTGGCGCTCGTACTGTTCCCCGCGGGCGACTTCTTGTCCGGCGAGCCGTCGTTCCCGGAGTGGGACAACAGCATCACGACGGCGACGGCCGCAAACCCCGCGAACAGGACGAGCAGGATGTGGAGCCGGCTTCCGCGCCTTCTCGGAGGTTCCGGCGACGGTTGCCAACCCCCCAAGGTGGGCGGCTCGTTGCCTCCCGGAGGCGGGCCGTACCCTCCTCCGGGCCCATAGCCCCCGCCCGCTCCGTAGCCGGAGCCGTAGTTGTCGGAGGGCGGTCCGAAACCGCCGCCCGGAGGCGGCGTGCCACCCGGCGGGCCGGGCGGCGGAGGCGGTGCGGGAGGCATGGCCATACCGTCCAGAGTCGCCGCACATCGGGCAGCAGGCGACCCCCGTACGGAGGTTGATACGGACCCATGCCATGGACTGCATGATTCCGGAGCATTCCGCACGGAGATCGCTCACGCGCGCGTGCCCTTCGCACAAAACGTGCCGACGGACTCGCGCACGCGGCGCACGGACACGCGCGCGTGGACTCAGCCGCGAGCCCCCAGCAGGTGGTCCATGGCCAGCTGGTCGAGGTGCTCGAAGGCCATCCCGCGCGCGGCGGCCGCCTCGACGTCGAACTCCTCGAAGGCGCCGCGGTCGGCGAGCAGGGCCTGCAGACCGTCGGCGGCGGTGGGCTGGACGAGCTGGTCCAGGCGCGAGGCGCGCAGGGCCTCCTGTACCTCCGGGTCGGCGCGGAAGGCGGCCGCGCGCTCCTTGAGGATCAGGTAGTTGCGCATGCAGCCCGCGGCCGACGCCCACACGCCGTCGAGGTCCTCGGTCCGCGGCGGCTTGAAGTCGAAGTGGCGGGGACCGGCGTAGCCGGCGCTCTCCAGGAGGTCGACCAGCCAGAACGCGGCGCGCAGGTCCCCGGCGCCGAAGCGCAGGTCCTGGTCGTACTTGATGCCGGACTGGCCGTTGAGGTCGATATGGAAGAGCTTGCCCGCCCACAGGGCCTGCGCGATGCCGTGCGGGAAGTTCAGCCCGGCCATCTGCTCGTGGCCGACCTCGGGGTTGACGCCGTACATCTCCGGGCGCTCCAGGCGCTCGATGAACGCGAGGGCATGGCCGACGGTGGGCAGCAGGATGTCGCCGCGGGGCTCGTTCGGCTTGGGCTCGATGGCGAACTTCAGGTCGTAGCCCTGGGAGACCACGTACTCGCCGAGGAGGTCGAAGGCCTCCTTCATGCGGTCGAGGGCTGCGCGGACGTCCTTGGCGGCGCCGGACTCGGCGCCCTCGCGGCCGCCCCAGGCGACGTAGGTCTCTGCGCCCAGCTCGACCGCGAGGTCGATGTTGCGGATCGTCTTGCGCAGCGCGTAACGGCGCACGTCACGGTCGTTCGCGGTGAACGCGCCGTCCTTGAAGACGGGGTGCGTGAAGAGGTTGGTGGTGGCCATCGGCACGGTCATGCCGGTCGTGTCGAGGGCCTGACGGAAGCGCTTGATGTGCGACTCGCGCTCGGTGTCCGAGGACCCGAACGGGATCAGGTCGTCATCGTGGAAGGTCACGCCGGCAGCGCCGAGCTCGCTCAGGCGCTGCACCGTCTCGACCGGGTCGAGGGCCCGCCGCGTGGCGTCGCCGAACGGGTCCCTTCCCTGCCAGCCGACGGTCCACAGGCCGAAGGTGAACCTGTCCTCGGGGGTGGGCTGGTAGTTCATGCCGCGACTCCTTGCTGCTTCGACTTGCTTGCTCCGACTATTTCGTCATGGCAGTTTACAAATTAGTATGCGGACGCGGCTCTGGGAAGGGACAAGATGTCTTTGTCACCTCAGAGCCCCTGTCTCCGCCCCGCAGAACCCATGTCTTCATCCCGTAGAGCCGCGTAAAAGGGAGAGCCCGATGTCAGCTGCCGAGGGTCCGCTCGTCGTCGGCGTGGACACGTCCACCCAGTCCACCAAGGCGCTCGTCGTCGACTCGGCCACCGGGCAGGTCGTCGCGAGCGGCCAGGCACCGCACACCGTCTCCACCGGGGCCGGCCGCGAGAGCGACCCGCGCCAGTGGTGGGACGCCCTGTGCGAGGCCCTGCACCAGTGCGGCGACGCGGCGCACGAAGCGGCCGCCGTGTCGATCGGCGGCCAGCAGCACGGCCTGGTCACGCTGGACGAGCGGGGCGAGCCGGTCCGCCCGGCACTGCTGTGGAACGACGTGCGCTCGGCTTCGCAGGCCCGCCGCCTGGTCGAGGAGCTGGGCGGCCCGAAGGCCTGGGCGGAGCGCACCGGAAGCGTGCCCGGCCCGTCCTTCACGGTCACGAAGTGGGCCTGGCTCGCCGAGACCGAGCCGGAGGCGGTCCGCGCCACCAGGGCGGTGCGCCTGCCCCACGACTACCTCACCGAGCGACTGACAGGACAGGGTACGACCGACCGCGGAGACGCGTCCGGAACCGGCTGGTGGGCATCGGGGACGGAGTCCTACGACCACGAGACCCTCGCGCACGTGGGACTCGATCCCGCGCTGCTGCCCCGTGTCGTGCGGCCCGGCGAGGTGGCGGGCACCGTCCGCGACAGCCACGACCTGCCGTTCTCCAAGGGCACCCTGGTCGCGCCGGGGACCGGCGACAACGCGGCCGCCGCGATGGGGCTGGGCCTGCGTCCCGGCACCCCCGTGCTCAGCCTCGGCACGTCCGGCACGGTGTACGCCGTCACCAAGCGCCGCCCCGCCGACCCGACCGGCACGGTGGCGGGCTTCGCCGACGCCCGCGGGGACTGGCTGCCGCTGGCCTGCACCCTGAACTGCACGCTCGCCGTCGACCGCGTGGCGGCGCTGCTGAACCTGGACCGTGAGGCCGTCGAGCCCACCACCGGCGTGACCCTGCTCCCCTACCTGGACGGCGAGCGCACGCCGAACCTGCCGAACGCCTCCGGACTGCTGCACGGCCTGCGCCACGACACCACCGGCGGCCAGCTCCTGCAGGCCGCCTACGACGGCGCCGTCCACTCCCTGCTCGGCGCGCTCGACCTGGTCCTCGACGAGGACGCGGACCGCTCGGTGCCGCTGCTGCTGATCGGCGGCGGTGCTCGCGGCACGGCCTGGCAGCAGACCGTACGGCGGCTGTCGGGCCGCCCGGTCCAGGTCCCGGAGGCCAAGGAACTGGTCGCGCTGGGCGCCGCCGCGCAGGCGGCGGGACTGCTGACGGGCGAGGACCCGGCCTCGGTCGCCCGACGCTGGAACACCGCGGCCGGCCCAGTGCTGGAGGCGGTGGAGCGGGACGAGGAGACGCTGGCGAGGATCGCCGGGGTACTCTCCGACGCGGCCCCGCTGCTGGAGCGGAGCACGGAGAGCCGTTAGGACGGGGGCATGACAGCACCGCTGCACGAGGCCCACCCGGCCGGCCCGGGAAGGGTGCTGCCGGACACCCAGCAGGGCATGCGCCGCCGCAATCTCGCCCGGGTGATGCACACCGTCAGTGCCGAGGGTCCGCTTTCCCGTGCCGCCGTCGCCTCGCGCATCGGGCTGACCCGGGCGGCGGTTTCGACCCTGGTCGACGAGCTCATCCGTTCCGGGCTGCTCGACGAGCTGGGCCCGGAGCGGCCCGGCCGGGTGGGCCGCCCCGGCTCGGCCCTCGCCGTCAGCGGGCACGGTCCGGCCGGGATCGGCGCCGAGGTCGGCGTGGATCACCTCGCGGTCTGCGCGGTCGACCTGCGTGGTCAGGTACGCGCGCGTGCCGTGCGGCACGGCGCGAACCGCGGGCGCGCTCCCGAGCCGGTGCTCGAAGAGCTCACCGGCCTGGTGCGCCGGGTCGTCGCCGAGGCGCAGGATGAGGGGCTGTGGCCCGCGGGGCTCGCCGTGGCCGTGCCGGGCCTGGTGGCGCGCGACGCCCGCACCGTCGTACGTGCCCCCAACCTCGAATGGCACGACACCGACATCGGCGCCCTGCTGCCCGGAGAGATACCGCTGACCGTCGACAACGAGGCCAACTTCGGCGCGCTCGCCGAACTGTGGCTCGGCGAGGGCACCCCGCAGGACTTCCTGCACGTGTCGGCGGAGATCGGCATCGGCGCGGCGGTCGTCGTGGCCGGCGGGCTGCTGCGCGGCACGCGCGGTTTCGCGGGCGAGTTGGGTCATGTGCCGGTGCAGCCGGAGGGGCCCGCGTGCCCGTGCGGCGGGCGCGGCTGCCTGGAGCAGTACGCCGGTGAGGAGGCGGTGCTGCGCGCCGCCGGACTGGAGCCGGGCGAGGACCGCGTCGGGCTGCTGGCCGGCCGGGCGGCGGAGGGCGACGAAAACGTACGCGGCGCGCTGCGCGACGCGGGCACGGCACTCGGCATCGCGCTGACCGGCGCGGTCAACCTGCTGGACCCGGAGAGCGTCGTGCTCGGCGGAGCGTTGGCCGGGCTCGCGCCCTGGCTACTGCCGTCGCTGGAGGCCGAGTTGGACCGGCGCACGGCGGGCCCGGCCTGTCCGGTGTCCGTGTCGCGGCTGGGCCCCGAGGGACCGCTGCTGGGCGCGGCGCACTCGGTGGTGCGGGCGGTGCTGGACGACCCCGCGGCGGTGGGCGCACGCGCCTGACCATGGGCGCGCCTAGGCTGTCGCCCGACACCGGCACCACCTCCACTCGCTTGGCCCCGCCCCTCAAGGAGCATGACCGTGTTCGACTCCGCAGCGGAACACCCCTACCCCGACAGCCACCGACCGGACGCGGCACCCGCACCTCACGCGCTGCTCATGCCCGTGCTCGGTCTGCTGGGCACATGGAAGGGCCGGGGTCAGGGCCAGTACCCGACGCTCGACGCGGACTTCACGTACGGGCAGGAAGTCACCTTCAGCCATGACGGGCGCCCCTTCCTCCACTACGAGGCCCGGGCCTGGCTGCTCGACGCCGACGACGCGCCGATGCGTCCGGCGGCCCGGGAGAGCGGCTGGTGGCGGCTCCAGCCCGACGGCCGGGTCGAGGCACTGATCACCCAGCCCACCGGTATCGCGGAGATCTCGGTCGGCCGGGCGGCCGAGGACACGATCGACCTGTCCACCCACGAGGTGGCCCTCACTCCCACAGCCAAGCAGGTCGACGCCACCCGCCGCCGCTACACGCTGGCCGACGGCGACACCCTCACGTTCGTCTTCGATCTCGCGGCGGTCGGCCAGCCGTTGCAGCACCATCTCTCGGCGAACCTGCAGCGCATCCGTTAGGCCGCACCGGCCCGCGCCCAGCACGTGCCCGCCGCAAACTCGACGCGAGTTCGACGCGAGCTCGACGCGTGACCGGCACCGGCACCGGCACCGGCACCGGTCTCACCCGAACGGGTGGCCGGGTTATCCACATCGGCCCGTCCGTCCACCGAACCACTCCGCGCCCTTCTGCCCAACTCGCAAGCGCCGTACCGTGAATCACGCGAGGCTCACCCGTCGAGACGGGCGACGCCGGGCGTGTCGGCGTGAATTGAGGGGGATTCACATGGCGGGGGAAGCGGTCGTAGGTCTCAGGCGCGACGCGATCGGGCTGCGCGAGGTGCTGTTCCAGAGCATCACGGCGATGGCGCCGGCCGCCGCGGTCGCCGCTTCCATCCCGTCCGGTGCGGCCTTCGCCGGTGGAAGTCTGCCGCTGGCCGTGCTGATCGCGCTGGTGGCCTGCCTCTTCACCGCGTCCTGCGTGGCCGAGCTGGCACGCGAACTCCCGGCCGCGGGCTCGGTGTCCACGTATGCCGCACAGGGCCTGCACCCGGCCGTCGGCTTCCTCGTCGGCTGGGGCTATGTGTTCGTGGAGGCGCTGGTGCCACCGCTGCTGCTTCTGCAGCTGGGCTTCACCACGGCGGGCACGCTGCACCAGGAGTGGTCCTCGTATCCGGCGGACCTGTGGTGGCCCTGGGCGCTGGCGGGAGCCGCGATCATCGCGGCCGCCGGGTACTTCGGGGTACGCGCCTCGGCCCGCTTCGGCACGGTCCTCGGCATCTTCGAGGTCCTCGTCTTCCTGGTGTTCGCCATCTGGCTCATCGCCAAAGCGGGCAACGACAACACCCTTACCGTGTTCGGCACTTCGCATACGGCGGAGGGCTACGAGGGCGTCAGCGGCGTCTTCGCCGGATCGGTCTACACGGTGCTGGCCTTCGCCGGCTTCGAGGCCGCCGCACCACTCGCCGAGGAGACACGCAACCCACGCCGGACGATGCACCGAGCGGTCCTCGGCGCGGCCCTCGGCATCGGCCTCTTCTACGTGATCACGACCTACGCCATGACGGTGTACTTCGGGCCGGACCGGTTCGCGAAGTTCGGCGCCTCCGGAGCGGCGTCCTGGGACGGCGTGGCCCGCGCGTCGTTCGGACTGTTCTGGGTGCTGGTCTTCCTGGCCGTGGTGAACTCGACGATCGCCAACGCCAACGCATGCTCCAACGTCTCCACCCGCACGGCCTTCGCCCTGGCCCGCATCCGCGTGCTGCCCCGCCCCTTCGCCACGCTCCACCCGCGGTACCGCTCCCCCGTCACCGGGATCGCCGTGCAGTCCGCCGTGGCGGTCGGGGCCGTGCTGGGCCTGGGGCTGGGCTACGACCCGGTGACTGCCTTCCTGCTCCTCGCGACGGTGATCGTCACGGTGGTGATCGGCGTGTACATCGTCGTGAACCTCGCCTGCACCGGCTACTTCCTGCGCCGCAGAAGGGGGTTGTTCAGCCCGGTGCGGCATCTGCTGCTGCCCGTGCTCGGCATCGTCGCGTTCGTGCCCGCACTGCTGACCGCCGCGGGACTGCCCGCCTTCGACTTCGTCACCGAACTGACCGCCCCGGTGTCGTACGCCGGACCCATCGTCGGCGTGTGGATGGCTGCCGGAGTCGTGGTACTGCTCGTGCTGATGCGGCGCCATCCCGAGCGCGTAGCCGAGACCGCCCGTGTCCACCTCGAAGATCCCGCCCCCACCGATCCTGCGCAGAACGGAGCAGCTCAAGCATGAGCGACCCCCGCATCCTGACCGTCCGGCCCCAACCGGACGAGTACGCCTGGACGTTCGGCGGCGCGCCCCCAGTGGCGCGCATCGCGCCCGGCACGGTCCTCGACCTGTACACGGAGGACTGCTTCGCCGGGCGGGTGCGGTCCGAGAAGGACCTGGTGTCCGAGGTGTGCGAGTTCCCCTTCCTCAATCCGCAGACCGGGCCCTTCCACATCGAGGGCGCCGAACCGGGCGACACCGTCGCCGTGCACTTCGTGTCGATCGAGCCGGCCCGTGACTGGGCCGCGTCGACGACGGTCCCCCTGTTCGGCGCGCTCACCTCCACACACACCACGGCCACCCTGCAGCCTCCGCTGCCGGAGACCGTGTGGATCTGGCAGCTCGACCGGACCCGGCGCACGGCGCTGTTCAAGGCGCACGACAGCGACCTCGAGGCCGAGCTGCCCATGGACCCGATGCACGGCACCGTGGGTGTGGCCCCCGCCAATCTGGAGGTCCGCTCGGCCCTGGTGCCCGACGCGCACGGCGGCAACATGGACACGCCCGAGATGCGGACCGGCGTCACCTGCTACCTCGGGGTGAACGTGGAGGGCGCGCTGCTCAGCCTCGGCGACGGGCACGCGCGCCAGGGTGAGGGCGAAACCTGCGGGGTCGCCGTCGAGTGCGCGATGAACGCCGTGGTGATCGTGGAGCTGCTGAAGGGCGTCGCCACACCGTGGCCGCGCATCGAGTCGGACACGCACATCGTCTCGACGGGTTCGGCACGCCCGCTGGAGGACGCGTTCCGGATCTCCCAGCTGGACCTGGTGCAGTGGCTGGTGCGCGACTACGGGTTCAGCGAGCTGGACGCGTACCAGTTCGCGACCCAGGCGGTCGAGTCACCGTTGGCCAACGTCTGCGACACCAACTACACGTGCGTGGCGAAGATCCGCAAACAGTGGCTTCCGGCGCGCGAGACTCACCGAGGGATGCACACGCAACTGCGGGAGATCGCGGCCACCCTGCGGGGCTGAGCCTGCACCTCCGGTGGCTGAGCCGCACCCGCCAGGTCAGCCAAACGCCCTCGGGTCAGTCTCACCCCAGCGGGCGGGTCGTCCCAGTGGGCGAGTCGCCCCACCGGGTGAGTCGCCCCAGCGCGCGAGTCGTCCACCGGGTGAGTCGTCCCACCGGGCGAGTCACGTCCCCCACCGAAAGGAGGCACGCCTCATGGAACGCGCAAGACCGACCACCAGCAGGCGGCGGTTCCTCAAGGGCGCCGCCCTGGCCGCCGTCCCGTACGCCTTACTCCCCGACACACGGGCCGGCGCGCAGACGCAGGCCGTCGACTACCCCGGCGCCGAGTGGCAGCCGGCGAGCACCTCCAACTACACGGTGTCGAACCGCCCCACGTCCTATCCCCTCGACTACGTCGTCATCCACGTCACCCAGGAGACCTACCCGGACGCCCTGTCCATCTTCCAGAACCCGGCGAAACAGGTGTCCATCCACTATCTGGTGCGATCCGCCGACGGGCACGTGGCGCAGTGCGTGCGCGAGAAGGACATCGCCTGGCACGCGGGCAACTGGGACTACAACACACGCAGCATCGGCATCGAGCACGAGGGATGGGTGGACCAGCCCGCCTACTTCACCGACGCCCTCTACGAGCAGTCGGCCAGGCTCACCGCGGCGATCTGTACCAAGTACGGCCTCCCGAAGGACCGGGCGCACATCATCGGGCACTATGAGGTGCCCGGGACGGACCACACCGACCCCGGGCCCAACTGGGACTGGACGCGTTACATAAGACTCGTCAACTTCGCCTGACATCGGCGGCACGGCCTTCCTTCGGGTTGATCGCGGTCGAAACGGTTGTCCGAGCGCGTACGCGGAGTGACGATGTCCCCAGCCGTATCGCATCCGGGGAGGGTGAGTTGACCGATCCATGGGTGGCCCTGGAGCCGGGGACCGACCCTGCCGAGCGCACGCGGATGCTGCGTCGCGCGCACGAGACGTTCACCGAGGCAGGCACGGTTGCCCGGCCGGTGCGTTCGGTGGTGGCGGATTCGTGGCGGCGTTCCGCGCGGGCCGGCGTGGGGCCCGACGGCAGCGCGACCGTGGAGCTCGTGGACGGTGACCTGGGCGCCTATCGGGCGGAGCATCCGCTGGCGCGGGTGATGCCGTTGTTCCGGGAGCTGATGGGCACGTTCGCGGCGGACGGGGAGCATCTGCTCGCGGTGTGCGACGCACACGGCAGGCTGCTGTGGGTCGAGGGCCATCCGACGACCCGGCGGCAGGCGGGGCGGATGAACTTCGTGCCGGGCGCCCGGTGGGCGGAGACGGCGATGGGGACCAACGCGCCGGGGACCGCGGTCGCCGTCGACCGGCCCGTACAGGTGTTCGCGGCGGAGCACTTCATCCGGCGCGTGCAGCCGTGGACATGCGCGGCGGCTCCGGTGCACGACCCGCGCACCGGGCGGGTGCTCGGTGCCGTGGACATCACCGGCGGGGACGGGCTCGCGCATCCGCACAGCCTGGGCTTCGTGCAGGCCGTCGCCCGGGCCGCCGAGTCCCAGCTGGCGCTGCTCACCCCGGAGCGGCCCGCCTCCGACACGCCCGAGCTGACCGTGCTGGGCCGGGACGAGGCGCAGCTGCTCACCGGCGGGCGCAAGGTCAGGCTCAGCAGGCGGCACAGCGAGATCCTCGTGCTGCTGGCCCGGCACCCGGAGGGTCTGACCGGCGACGAGCTGTTGTGCGCGCTGTACGAGGACGAGTCGGTGACGCCGGTGACGCTGCGTGCCGAACTGGCCAGACTGCGGCGGGTGTTGGGCCCGGACGTGTTGGACTCGCGACCGTACCGGCTGAGGGTTCCCGTCGAGAGCGATGTCGCGGTCGTGGAGCGGCGGCTGGAGACCGGAGCGATCACGGCGGCGGCGAGGGCGTACGCGGGACCGTTGCTGCCGGGTTCGCAGGCGCCGGCGGTGGTGCGGCTCAGGCGGCGCCTCACCGACGGTCTGCGTACGGCGCTGATCGCCCGCCGCGACCCCGATCTGCTGACCGACTGGGCGCACGCGCCCTGGGGCGAGGACGATCTCGAGATCTGGCGGGCGCTCGCCGCCATCCGCCCGACGGCGAACGTCCGGGCCCGACTGGCCGCGCTCGAGGGCGAGTTGGCGGCCCCGGCCCCCCGGCCGGGCGGCGCGGGCCGCTGGGGTGGCGCGACGGTGTAGCGCCGCGTAACGGACCTGTACCGGCACGGGACCTGCCCCGGCACTGGACCTGCCCCGGCACGGGACCCGTCCCGGCACGCACGGCAACGTGGTTGCAACGTCGCCGCCCCTAGCCTCCCGAGGAAGCTGCCCAACGGCGGGCAGCGCTGCGAAGGAGGCAGACCAGCATGACCCGTTACGCGGCGCCCGGCACCGACGGCGCAATCGTCTCCTACCAGGCGCGCTACGACCACTTCATCGGCGGCGAGTACGTGCCGCCGCAGCGCGGGCTGTACTTCGAGAACCCGTCGCCGGTGAACGGGCAGCCGTTCACGGAGATCGCGCGCGGCACGGCCGAGGACGTGGAGCGGGCGCTCGACGCGGCGCACGCGGCCGCCCCCGGCTGGGGCCGCACGTCGGTGACCGAGCGTTCCGACATCCTGCTGAAGATCGCCGACCGTATGGAGGCGAACCTCGAGCAGCTGGCGGTCGCCGAGAGCTGGGAGAACGGCAAGCCGGTGCGCGAGACGCTGGCCGCCGACATCCCGCTCGCGATCGATCACTTCCGCTACTTCGCGGGCGCGATCCGCGCGCAGGAGGGTTCGCTCAGCGAGGTCGACGACGACACGGTGGCGTACCACTTCCACGAGCCGCTCGGCGTGGTCGCGCAGATCATCCCGTGGAACTTCCCCATTCTGATGGCGACCTGGAAGCTGGCGCCCGCGCTCGCCGCGGGCAACGCGGTCGTCATCAAGCCGGCCGAGCAGACGCCGGCCTCCATCCACTTCTGGATGAGCCTGATCGCGGACCTGCTGCCGCCGGGCGTGGTGAACATCGTCAACGGCTTCGGCGTGGAGGCGGGCAAGCCGCTCGCGTCCAGCCCGCGGGTGGCGAAGGTGGCGTTCACGGGCGAGACCACGACGGGGCGGCTGATCATGCAGTACGCCTCGGAGAACATCAAGCCGGTCACCCTGGAACTCGGCGGCAAGTCGCCCAACATCTTCTTCGACGACGTCTGGGCGCAGAACGACGACTTCCGCGACAAGGCCCTCGAGGGCTTCACCATGTTCGCGCTCAACCAGGGCGAGGTGTGCACGTGCCCGTCCCGGGCGCTCGTCCAGCGCGGCAACTACGCCGAGTTCATCGAGGCCGCCGTCGCCCGCACCGAGCTGATCAAGCCGGGCCACCCGCTGGACACCGACACGATGATCGGCGCGCAGGCGTCCAACGACCAGCTGGAGAAGATCCTCTCCTATCTGGACATCGGCCGCCAGGAAGGCGCGAAGGTCCTCACCGGCGGCGAACGCATCGAGCACGAGGGCGAGTTGAAGGGCGGCTACTACGTCCAGCCGACCATCTTCGAGGGCGATAACCGGATGCGGATCTTCCAGGAGGAGATCTTCGGCCCGGTCGTCTCCGTTTCGTCCTTCGACGACTTCGACGACGCCATCAAGATCGCCAACGACACGCTGTACGGCCTCGGCGCCGGCGTGTGGACCCGCGACATCAACACCGCCTACCGCGCGGGCCGGGCCATCCAGGCCGGCCGCGTCTGGACGAACTGCTACCACGCCTACCCGGCCCACGCGGCCTTCGGCGGCTACAAGCAGTCCGGGATCGGGCGTGAGAACCACAAGATGATGCTGGAGCACTATCAGCAGACGAAGAACCTTCTCGTTTCCTACAGCCCGAAGAAGCTTGGGTTCTTCTAGAGCGCCGGGTTGTGCAAGGGGGCGACGGCCTGGACGGTGTGATGCCGGCCGTCGCCCCCTGGCGGGAATCGCGCCCCGGCGTAGTCGCCCCCGTCGTCGACGCGGGCCGGGCGTTCCTGTGATCCGGGCACCCCCAATGATCCGGGCACCCCGAAGCGGTTTGAACATTCTGACGTTCCATGCAAGTATTGTCAGAATGTTGGAGGACGAGCGGCTCAAGCTGATCCTGGACGCGGCGTACACGTGCTTCACCCGGCACGGGGTCAGGCGCACGACCATGGACGACATCGCGCGAGAGGCGGGCATGTCCCGCCCCGGGGTCTACCAGTACGTGCGCAACAAGGAGGACGCGTTCCGCCGGCTGGCCGCGCGCCTGCTCGGCGACGCGCTGGCCGAGGCCCGCGGCGCCATCGACGCCGAAGGGGACCTGTGCGCCCGGCTGACCGCGGCGCTGGAGGCGAAGCTGGGGCTGGCGGTGAGGTTGTGGCGCGACAGCCCCGCGCACGCGGCCGAGCTGCTGGGTGTCGACACCCGCCTCTCGGCCGAGCAGATCGAGGCCTACAACACCGCCATGCGCGACCTGATCGCCACGGCCGTCGCAACCGACCGCCCGGACGCGGATGCCGTCGAAGTGGCCGAACTCCTGCTGGCCTTCACCCGCGGACTGGAGGCGGACCTCTCGGACGCCGACGCTCCGGCCCGGCGCCTGCGCCACGGGGTGGCACTGCTCGTAGCCGGCCTGGACCGCGCGAAGGACCACTCGCACACCCCCCTCAAGGAACAGTCATGACCACCTCCGTACTGATCACCGGAACCTCCTCGGGCATCGGCCGTGCGACGGCCCTGCGTCTGGCGCGCCGCCCGGAGCTGACCGTCTATGCCACCGCGCGCCGCCCGGAGACACTGGCCGATCTGGCCGGTGCGGGAGCCCGCGTCCTGCCTCTGGACGTGACCGACGAGACGTCCATGGCCAAGGCCGTGGCGGCCGTGGAGGCCGAGCACGGCGCGGTGGGCGTCCTGGTCAACAACGCCGGGTACGGCGAGTACGGCACCATCGAGGAGACCGGACTGGACGGTGTGCGCCGGCAGTTCGAGACCAACGTCTTCGGCCTCTCCCGGATGACGCAGCTCGTCCTGCCGGGCATGCGCCGCGCGGGGCGGGGCCGGATCGTCAACGTCGGCTCCATGGGCGGGCGGATCGTCTTCCCCGCCGGCGGCTACTACCACGCCAGCAAATACGCCGTGGAGGCCCTCACCGACGCCCTGCGCTTCGAGGCCGCACCCTTCGGTGTCAAGGTCAGCCTGATCGAACCCGGGCTGATCCGCACCTCCTTCGGTGACACCGCGGCCCACACCCTGGCCGGTTCCGCCGCCCCGGCCGGCCCCTACGCCGCGCTGAACGTCGCCGCCGACCGGCAGATGGCCCAGTCCTACGGCTCGAAGATCCTCTCGGCATCGCCCGAGACCGTCGCCAAGGCCATCGAGCACGCCGTCACCGCCTCCCGGCCCAGGACACGCTATGTGGTCACCCCCGCCGCGAAGGCCCTCATCCACACCCGGCGCCTGCTCGGCGCCCGCATCTTCGACGCCTATCTGCGGATGCAGTTCAAGGCCGCCGCATGACGGCATCTCAACTTCACGCCACAGAACCGTCCGACGTCCCGCTGCGAACGACCTGATCTCCGCCGACACGTGACGTGAGGCGTCGTCCCCCACTGCGACGGCCGTTCGGCGACGGCCGGGTCACCGATCCTGCGTTATGCCTTTACGACGGTTCGGGGTTGCACTACTTTTCCGCAAGATTCAGCAAGGCTTTTCAACCTTCGGCGTCAGGGACGGCGCCGAGGGCTCCTTCTGCCTGCCCCCGGGAGTCGCCGTGTCCCCACTCACGCCTGCCCGTAATCGGAGAAGACGTCTGCTGCGCCGACGTGCGGCCACCGTCGGCGTCGCCGTAGCGGCCGCCCTCACCGGGCTCACGGTCCCCGCGCCCCTCGCGCGCCCCGCCGCGGCGGCAGCAGGGGGGCCGCTCGGCGCCCACTACGACGCGACCGGAGCGAACGTGGAGTTCCGCGTCTACTCTTCCCGCGCCACCCGGGTCGCGTTGTACCTGTACCAGAGTGCGACCGGCGCCACCGAAGTCGCCGCCCTCCCCCTCACCAAGGACTCCTCGACCGGTGTCTGGTCGCTGAGCGTGCCCGTGACGACGATCCGGAACCAGTACGGCATCACGGGCCCGCTCTACTACGGCTACCGCGCCTGGGGGCCCAACTGGCCGTACGACCCGGCCTGGACCAAAGGCTCGAGCGCGGGATTCGTCGCGGACGTCGACGCGGCGGGCAACCGCTTCGACCCCAACAAACTCCTGACCGATCCCTACGCCCGCGAGCTGAGCCAGGACCCGGTCACGCCCGGCGGCGCGGACAGCACGGCCTACGGCACCGGCCCCCAGTACCGCACCGTGGACGACGGCGACCGTGCTCCCAAGGGCATCGTCCTGCCCGACGACACCACGAGCACGGGCACCAAACCCACGCGCGCCCTCAAGGACGACATCGTCTACGAGGTGCATGTCCGCGGCCTGACCGAGAAGGACTCCTCCATCCCGGCCGCCTACCGCGGCACGTACAAGGGCGCCGCGCTCAAGGCGGCGGACCTGGCGGCACTCGGCGTCACGGCCGTGGAGTTCCTGCCGGTCCAGGAGACGCAGAACGACGCCAACGACGCCGACCCGGCGTCGACGAACGGCGACGACTACTGGGGCTACGCGACGCTGGACTACTTCGCGCCGGACCGCCGGTACGCCGCGGACAAGGGCGCGGGCGGCCCGACCCGCGAGTTCAAGGAGATGGTCAAGGCCTACCACGACGCCGGTATCAAGGTGTTCACCGATGTCGTCTACAACCACACCGGCGAGGGCGGCCCGTGGAACTCCGGCGACAAGAACACCTACAGCCTCTACTCGCTGCGGGGCCTGGACAATCCGACGTACTACTCGCTGACAAGCGACATGCAGAGCCCCTGGGACAACACCGGCGTGGGCGGCAACGTCAACACCTACAACCCGGTCACCCGGAGCCTGATCACCGATTCCCTCGCCTACTGGAAGGACGACCTGGGCGTCGACGGCTTCCGGTTCGACCTCGCCCCCGTCCTCGGGAACACCTGCCAGCACGGCTGCTTCCAGTACAGCCGCACCGATCCCGACACCGCGCTCAACCGGATCACGGCCCTGATGCCGCCCAGGCCGGCGAACGGCGGAACGGGCACCGACTGGATCGCGGAGCCGTGGGCCCTGGGCAGCGGCACCTACCAGGTGGGCAACTTCCCGGCCGGCTGGTCCGAGTGGAACGACAAGTTCCGCGACACGCTGCGCCGCGACCAGAACGCCATGGGCCTGGAGGACGTCACCCCCGGCCAGCTCGCCACCCGCTTCGCCGGTTCCTCGGACCTCTACCAGGACGACGGCAGAGCCCCCTACAACTCCGTCAACTTCATGGTCGCGCACGACGGTTTCACCCTGGCCGACCTCTACCGGTGCAACGGCAAGAACAACACGCAGCCCTGGCCGTACGGGCCTTCCGACGGCGGCTCGGACTACAACCTGTCCTGGGACCAGGGCGGAACGGCCGCGGACCAGCGCAAGGCCGCCCGCAACGGCTTCGCGTTCCTGATGCTGTCGGCCGGTACGCCCATGATGACCGGAGGCGACGAGTACCTGCGGTCCCTGAACTGCAACAACAACCCCTACAACCTGGATTCCACGGCGAACTGGCTGAGCACGGACTGGACGGCCGACCAGAGCACGTTCCGCACGTACGCGGCGCGGCTGATCGCCTTCCGCAAAGCCCACCCCGCCCTGCGCCCCTCCGGCTTCTACACCTCGTCCGACACCAACGGCAACGGCTTGGGCCAGCTGCAGTGGTTCACCCCCGCGGGCAACGCCCCCGACAGCACCTACTGGTCCGACCCCAACAGTCACGCGCTCGCCTGGCGCATCGACGGCACGGAACTCGGCGACCCGGCCGGCGCGCTCTACGTCGGCTACAACGGCTGGTCCGGGGACGTCGACTTCACCCTGCCGTCACCCGGGGCCGGAAAGAACTGGTACAGCGTCACCGACACCTCCACCTGGGCCGAGGGCGCCAACCAGGTCGCCCAGCCGGGTGCGGAGAGTCGTATCGGCGGCGCCGGAACGGTCTACCGCCTGCACGGGCGCGCGACTCTCCTGCTGATCGCCAAGTAGCGCCGTGTCAGCAACAGGCTGATCAGTGCGGCGCGGGCTGCCATGGGGTGCACGGCTCAGTCGTCGTCGGCGGCGCCGATGCCCCCCTCGATCGCCAGCCGGGTGAGCTCGACCCGTGAGTTGATGCCGAGCTTGGCGAAGATGTGCTTCATATGGGTGTTGACGGTGTGCACGGACACGTAGAGCCGGTCGGCGATGGCCCGGTTGGTGAGTCCCTCGACGACGAGTGGAATCAGTTTCTGCTCGGATTCGGTCAGATCCCCCCACCCCTGGGGGCCGGCCGTGGAGCTCCGCACGGGCGCGGTGCGCACGCCGAGCCGGCGAAGGCGTCGCCTGATCCGTTCCTGATCGCGGCCGGCTCCCGAGGCCGACGCCAGCCGGCCCGCTTCTTCGAAGTACGGGATCGCCCGTGTCGTGTCGGCCGACGCTGCCAGGAGCTCGCCGAGGTCCTCACAGGCCGCCGCGAGGGCCAGCGGCCTGCCGGTGCTCCGGTAGCCCGTCATGGCGGTCTCCAGTGCACCGGGATCGAGGTCGAGCAGGCCGTCCACGTGGGCGCGGACCGCCCCGATGGTCTGCCGGGTCTCGTTCTGTACGGTCAGCCCGCGCAGTGCGCCGGACACGGCCTGGCCGAGCGAACGGTCCTCGCCGGCGAGGGCGATGCGCACGATCGTCGGCCAGTGGGACGGCGCGAGCGCAAGCAGCCGGGTCGGCTCCTGCCGTGCGAAACTCGCCTCGAGTGCCGCCGCCGCCTCGCCGTCCTCGCCCTCGGCGTCCGCCAGGCAGGCGCGCGCGAGGGACACCCAGGGACCGTACCGCTGGGCCTTCTTGCCGGCACCGGTTTCGGCGGCGCGGAGGTGGTCCCTGGCCTTGGCGAGGTCACCGCGTCTGATCTCGACGAGTGCCAGCACGGAACGGGCCTGCGGATTCACCGGCGTGACCTCGAGTTCGTCCGCCACCATCAGACCGGCCTCGGCTTCCACGGCCGCGTCGTCCAGGGCTCCCTGTTCGAGGAGTGCGCAGGCACGGGCGGCGTGCCAGTGGGGAAGCGACCAGCCAAGGCCCAGCGCCTCCGCTTCGCGCTGCCCCTCCCGCAGGGTCCGCTCGGTGTCGGCGAGCCGGTCGGTGACCGTCAGCACGGTGCCCAGCCACAGTGCCGGAATCCGCGGAGGGCGCAGGTAGAGCACGGCGGACTGGGTGCCGGCGCGTCGCGTGGCCTCCTCGGCGAGTTCGAGGGCGCTGTCCAGGTGCCCGCGGTAGAAGTCCGCCTGAGACTGGAACACCATGGCGCTGACGACGACGGCCGGATCGTCGCTGTGGTACGAGGCCTCGACCAGCCCGGCCCCGGTCTGCTCGGCGGCGGTGACGTCTCCCAGGTAGACGTGGCCCGTGGCCTTGGTCTTCCGCAGCCGGACGTGCAGGTCGGACGGCAGCCCGGGCAGGTCGAGCGCCTTCTGAAGGTGCGTCATCGCGGCGGCGTCGTCACCCGAGGCCTGATGGATCTCGGCGGCCACCAGGCGCAGACGGGCCTCCTGCACGGGCTCAAGACCCTCTGGCAAAGTGGCGTCGACCAGGTCGAGCGCCTCGTGGACCCGGCGGGTGCGGCCGAGATACTCGGCGGCTTCGGTCAGCAGGGCGACGCGTCGCCGGTCGTGCGGGGGAAGCAGGCCGGCGATCCGCTGGGCCAGATCCGCCGCCGCGTCCGGGGCCGACGACGCCATGTCCCGTACGGCGGTGGTCATCGTGGTCACGGCCTCGTCGTCGACCGGGCCGCCCGACATGACGACGTGCCAGGCCACCTCCGCCGGCCGGGCTCCCGTGCCGCGCAGGCTCTCGGCCGCCTCCCGGTGCAGGGCGGTCCGTACGGCCAGGGGCAGGTTGTCGTGGACGGCCTGCCGTGCGATGTCGTGGCGGAACGCGAGTCGCGGGCCGTCGGCCGAGAGCAGACCGGAGTTCAGGGCGGCCTCGACGCCCGACAGCAGGCTGCCGACCTGTCTGCCGAGCATTCGGGCGGCCGTGCCGAGGTCGAATTCGCGGCCGAGGACGGACCCGATCTGGAGCAGGCGCACGGCATCCTCCGGGAGCCGGTCCAGCCGCGCGGCGACACTCTGCCGGAAGCCGACGGGGATGCCCTCGTGCAGGAGGCCCGCCACACCCGCCTCCTTGACGGCATCCGTGTCGGCGAACGCGCGCACCAGTTCAATCGCCAGGAACGGATTGCCCGCGACGCCTCGCAGCAGCCCGGCCAGTGCGGGCGACGGCCTCGCCCCGAGCACATCGGCCGCGATGTGCTGCAGCTCCCGCTGCGGCAGGGGGCCGAGGGTCAGCCATCGGGCTCCGAGGCGTTCGAGGTCCTCCCGCACCCTGGCCACGGTCGGCCGTTCGGTCTCCGACCGTACCGCCAGCACCCACAGGATCCGCGAGGCGGCGAGTCGTCCGGGCAGGGTACGGAGCGCGTAGAGCGTGGCCGGATCCACCCACTGCGCGTCGTCCACGAGCACGGCCACCGGGGCGCGCTGGGCCTTGTCCTCCAGGGCGTCCGCGATGCTGTCCAGCAGCCGGAGCCGCTGGTCGTCGGTGGCCGCGGGGGCTCGTTCGGAACCGCCCAAGGAGTGCAGAGCGGACTGCAGGGCGGCTCCTGCCGCGTACTGGTCGAACTCGTCGGCCCGTACGGACACCACGTCGAACCCGAACCGCCGCGCCATCCGGTCCAGCTCCGCGAGGAACCGGCTCTTGCCGACGCCGGGCGCGCCTTCCACGACGACGCAGGCGCCGCGTCCGCCGCGCACCACGTCCAGCGCCTCACGGGCGGCCGAGACTTCGCGGTCCCGTCCCCGCAGGCGAGGCCCCGTCGTCACCTGGTTCCCGCGCCCCTCGGCCTCGTCGCCGGTGGGGTCTGTGCTGTGCATGGGGCCCAGCTTGGCGCAGGGCTCATACGCCCTCAACGTCACGTCCGCCGTGATCGCCGCTTTCACCCGGGTGAAAGCCCCTTCGGCGCCGTCGGCTCACCCTGTCGCGACGCATGCTCCGTGCCGTCCGGATCGCTTTCCGGCGGAGAGGAGCACGACATGCGTACAGGCAAGGAGTACCTGGCGGCGCTGGACGACGGCCGCAAGGTGTGGGTGGGGGACGACCTCGTGGACAACGTGGCCACGCACCCCAAGACCAGGGCGTACGCCCGGAGCATCGCGGACTTCTACGACCTTCACCACCGCCCTGACCTCCAGGACGTCATGACGTTCGTGGACGAGGAGGGCGTCCGGCGGTCCATGACATGGTTCCAGCACCGTTCCAAGGAGGACCTGCTGCGCAAGCGGCGCTACCTGGAGACGGTGCAGCGGGAGCTCGGCGGCGGGGCGATCCCGCGCACCCCGGACGTCAACAACTACGTCCTGCTGACCTACGTCGACGACCCGGAGCCCTGGAGCAGCCAGTCCGTCGGGACCGCCGGGAGGGACCTCACCGAGGGGATCCTCGACTTCTGGAACGTGGTGCGGGACGGTGACCTCAACGCGACGCCGGCCTTCGTCGACCCGCAGGCGAACCGCTCGCGCGATTCCGCACAGGCCGAGTCCCCCGCCCTTCAGGTGGTCGGCACCTCCGACGAGGGCATCACCGTGCGGGGTGTGAAGGCGATCAGCACCGGGGCGGCCTTCGGGGACTGGATCCACATCGGCGTCTTCTACCGCCCCGGAATCGTTTCGGAACAGATCATCTACGGCGCGGTGAAGCCGAGCACCCCCGGAGTCACCGTCCTCTGCCGGGAGAGCAACGTCCGGGACGGCGAGGAGGTGGAGCACCCGCTCGCCGCGCAGGGTGACGAACTGGACAGCATCATCGTCTTCGAGGACGTGTTCATCCCCTGGAACCGCGTCTTCCACATCGGCAACCCCGAGCACGCGTCGCTGTACCCGCAGCGCGTCTTCGACTGGCTGCACTACCACTCGGCGATGCGTGCGATGGTGAAGGCCGAGTTGATGCTCGGTCTGGCCCTGCTGATCACCGAGCACATCGGCACCTACCAGTTGCCGCCGGTCCAGGCCCGGATCGCCCGGTTCGCCGGTTTCCACCAGACACTCAAGGCGCACCTGATCGCTTCGGAGGACGAAGGGTTCTTCACTCCCGGCGGCATCTACAAGCCGAACGTCCTGATGTTCGACTTCGGTCGGGCGTACTACCTCGAGCACATCTCCGAGATGGCCCACGAGCTCATCGACCTGTCCGGTCGTGCCGCGCTCATCTTCCCCACCGAGGGCCAGTGGCAGCGGCCCGAACTGCAGCCGTGGCTGGAGGCGTTGCAGACCGGACCGGTCGGAAGGCCGCACGACCGGCTGAAGATCAGCCGAGTCATCCGCGACATGTTCCTGTCCGACTGGGGCGACCGCATCAGCACCTTCGAGAACTTCAACGGCACACCCCTGCTGGCCATCCGCACCCTCACCATGAAGCGCGCCGAGATGTCGCCGAACGGCGCCATGGCCGACCTCGCGCGCCAGGTCTGCGGCCTCGAAAGCGTGCGCAACGACGCCGGGGAGACCGCGTACACGGCTCAGGCGAACTACGCCCGACGCCAGGACGCCTCACGCCAGGGCGCCTAGGAGCAGGACGCCGGGGCCCGGGTCACAGCACCCCGCACTGCCGGGCCCTGGCAACCGCCTCGCCTCTGTCGTGCGCGTCGAGCTTGCGGAAGATCGCGCGTACCTGTGTCTTGACGGTGTTGTGGGACACGTAGAGCTCGGAGGCGATCTCACGCAGTGTCAGCGAGCCGCAGAGCGCACGCAGCACCCGGCGCTCCCCCAGCGACAGGTCCTGGGGGCGGGGGACGGCGGGGGGCACGACGGTGTCCTCGCCGGCCACCACAGCGTCCTCGCAGGCCCGGCCGAGCAGGTCCGTCAGTATTCCGGGCGACTCGCACCGGGCCGCCGCCCGTTCGGCGGCCTCCCGGAATGTGCGTGCCGCGTCGGTGTCGGACCGTGCGCTCTCCAGCCGTGACCGCGTGAAGTGCCACAACGCACGCATGTGGGGTTCGCCTTCCGTCCGGGGCGAGCCCGCGAGCGCCGCTTCCGCGTCGGCCAGTACTCGCTCCGCCTCCTCGACGAGTCCTTCTTCCAGGAGGAGCCCGGCCCGGCCGAGGTAGGCGGGAACAGAGACGAAGTGCCGGTCCAGGCCGAGCGTCGCGACCTCTTCGAGGGCCTCGTCGCTCAGGATGCGCGCCAGTTCGTGCCGTCCGGCCAGCAGCGCGCACACGCTCCGCAGACCCAGCGCGCGGACGAGCGCCAGGCCGTGCCCGGCGGCATGCGCGTCACGGGTCGCCTCGCCGAGCAGCGCCTCCGCCTCCTCGTACCTGCACGTCCACAGCAGAGCGGCACCGCGGGCCGTGCCGGCCAGCGCCCGCCAGGAAGTCAGCGGAAGGGTGCCGGCGACGGCGGACTCGCCGAGACGGTCGGCAGTCAGGACCTCGCCCTTCAGACAGCAGGCCACGGCCTGGGCGACGGCCGCCGCATCGGACACCGTGCCGCCTTCGCCGACCGTCTGCCGCCCCGTCTGCCTCAGCCGGGCCACGTCCAGCCAGCGCCGGGCCGCTTCCGGGGCGCCCTCTGAGAGAGCCGCCATCGCCGCCACGACGCACAATCTCGCGTCGGCGGCGACCGTGCGGGACGGCAAGAGGTCCAGCCAGTGCGAGACCTGCGCACCGTGGCCCGCCGAGATCGCCTCCTCCCAGCCGTCGAGGACGGACGCGACGGCCGCGGACTCGTCGCCGCCCAGCATCCAGTGCCGTACGGCCGCAGTCGTGTGCCCCTGCCGGGAGTACCACTGGGCCGCGGACCGGTGCAGGGACTCGACGGTGCGCGACGCTTCGGCCTCGAGCACGTCGGACAGCAGCAACGACAGTGCCCGGTGATGCCGGTACGCCGACGGCTCGACGGCGACGGGCACGAGCAGCTGCACGGTCCGTGCGAGCTCGCGCAGCAGGACGCCCGCCCGGGCCCCGGCGAGGGCCCGGCACGGCCCGACGCTCAGTTCGTCGAGCACGCTGGTACGCAGCAGGAACCGGCGCTGTTCGGTGGTGAGCCGATGGAGGACCTCGGTGGCCAGGTACTCGGTGACCGCTTGCCTGCCGCGGGCCATGCACCCCGCGGTGTCGGCCTCGTTCGCCGAGCGGGCCAGCGTGCGCCCCACGAGGCACAGCCCCGCCGCCCAGCCCTCGGTGGCCTCGTACAGGGCGCCCGAGATCTCTGGGGCCGGGGCGGACCCGAGCAGAGCGGTGAGCACCGCCCGGGCCTCCTCCGGGGTGAAGGCCAGGTCGCGCTGGTCGAGTTCGGCCGTCAGGCCCCGGGCACGCAGCGTCGGAAGGGGGCTTCCGGGGATGTGCCGCGTCGACAGAACGATGCGGAAGCCCTGGGGAAGTCTGATCAGAAAGTCCTCGAGGGTACGCATCGCGTCGGCGTCCGTGATGGATTCCAGTCCGTCGAGGATCAGCGTGAGCGGTCCCGCCGCGCCCAGTGCGGTCACCAGATTCGGCAGGAGCTCCTCGAGCCATGCGTCGACCCTCCACTCACCGCCCTCGAGGTGAGCGGGCAGATCGGGCCGTGCGTGTCGCAGGGCACCCAGGACGCCCGCCCACAGCCGGTCCGGAGTGTTGTCGTGGGCGTCCAGGCTGAGCCAGACGCACTGGCCGCGAAGCGCCGGGCGCCGCGACCACTCGGTCAGCAGCACTGTCTTCCCGGCACCGGCCGGCGCGGAGACGACCACCACGGGCTCGGTCACCATGTCCAGCCGGCGCAGCAGACGCGGACGGGACAGAAGATGCGGGGGCTGGGCCGGAGGACGGAGCTTGAAGGCCGGCACGGAGCTGGTCATGGCACCTTCCGTGGAGTGGGGTCGGGACGGGCGGAGCCCCCGACGACCGTGGCTCGCCTCGCTCGAACCTGACGTCGGGGGCGGTGACGGGCCGGTCACCGGGCCCGCAGCGCTCCCTTCGGAAGGTTGCCGGTGAGCGCAGCCCTGAGCGTGCCGAAGCCCCCGGCGAAGTGGAGCAGCGGCCGGCTGTCCGCCCGGTGTGAGCAATGGCGGACGTCCCCCACGAAGATGGTGTGGTCCCCACCGGGAAGCGCCTCGGCGACGTCGCACACGACGGCCGCGATGGCGTCCCTCAACACCGGCACGCCGTGGTCGTCGATGGTCTCGACGTTCGCGAACTTGTCCGCTTTGGAGACCGCGAAGTTCCGCGCCAGGGGTTCGCCGTCCTCGCCGAGCACGTTGACCGCGAAGCGGCCGTGCTCGGCGATCGCGGTCCGCGTGTACAGGTGGTTGCCGATGCATACGAGCAGCTGAACCGGGTCCAGGGACAGCGCGGACACGGCGCTCGCCGTCATGCCGATGGGCGTGCTTCCGGAGCGTGTGGTGATCACGCTGACACCCGTGGCGAGCCGGCCCATCGTGGCTCGGAAATCGACCGTCGTGTCGAGGATTTCAGTCATCGGGACCTCCTGAGAGTCGGGAAGGGTGTCGGTCTGTCGCGCGGGGAAGGGGAACGTCTCGCGGTCGCGGTGGGCGGACGTGTCGTTCGAGCAGGGCTCAGGCCGCGAAAAGCGGTTCGAGGACGAACGTGCGGCGCAGCAGGGTGTACGGCACGTCGGTCAGCCCGCGGCAGGGTCCCTCGTCGGGCGCGTACGTGTCGTAGTCCTCCAGCAGCGACTCCTTGACCCCGAACACCGGATCCGCGTCCAGGTAGGCGTCGTCGGAGGGGAACAGCATGGTGGTCACGCGCTGGAATCCCGGGGCCTCGATCAGCAGGTGCACATGGGCGGGACGCATGAGTGACCTGCCGGTCGCGCTCATGAGTTCGCCGACCGGGCCGTCACCGGGTATCGGGTAACTGGACGGGCGGATGGAGCGGAAGCTGAAGTGTCCCGTCTCGTCGGTCCGGAACAGCGCGCGCATGGCCGGGTCGACCTGCCCGGGCACCTCCATGTCGTAGTGGCCGTCCGCGTCGCTGTGCCAGACGTCCACCGCGGCGCCGGCCACCGGCGCTCCCTCCGCGTTCACGACCCGCCCCTCGAAGAACAGGGGGGTGCCGGGCAGCCCTTCGGAGATGTCGGCGCCGTCCTTGTGCTGCGGCCTGTCCTGCCTGAAGTAGGGGCCCAGGACGCTGTTCTGGGTGGCTTCGGCGGGGCGCTGATTGCACAGGGCGTCGACCAGCATCGTGACGCCCAGCACGTCGGACAGCAGGATGAATTCCTGCCGCGTCGGCGTGCACATCTGCCCGGTGCGCGTCAGAAAGTCCACTCCCCGGGCCCACTCCTCCTCCGTCAGTTCGGCCTCGCGGACGAAGGCGTGGAGGTGCCGCACCAGTGATTCCAGGATCTCCGCGAGCCGGGGGTCCTTGGTGTCCCGCATGGTCGAGATCACGGCTCCGGTGATGGTGTCGCTGGTGAGATCACGCATGGCGTGCTCCTGTGGTGAGTGGGTGTTCGGTGACGGAGCCGGTCCGGGAGTGCGGGCGGCCCGGTGACGGCGACGGCGGCTCGCCGGCCCAGGCCCGGGCCAGGAAGGTGCGGACAGCGCTCCGGTCCACGGGCCGCGGATTCCAGTAGCCGTCCCGCACGACGAGTTCGGCCGCCTGGTCGATCCCCGTTTCGGGCATGCCGAGGTTCCGCAGTGCCCTGGGCGCGCCGAGCCGCCCGGCGAGGTCGTACAGGGCGGTCGCGGGGTCGTCCCCCGGCAGTGCCTGCGCGAGGCGCGCCATGGCCTCGCCGGCCGCCGGGGCGTTGTAGGCGATGACGTGCGGCAGGACGACGGCGTGGGTTTCGGCGTGCGGAAGCCCGAAGGTGCCGCCCAGCACATGGCACACCTTGTGATGCAGGGCCATGCCCACGGTGCCCAGACACGTGCCGGCCAGCCACGCCCCGTACAACGCGTCGGCCCGTGCCTCCGTGTCGTCCGGATGCCGCGCGACGAGGGGAAGGGACCGGGCGAGGGCGTCGAGTGCTTCACCCGCCATCAGGAAGGCGACCGGGTCCCGGTCCTGTGCGTAGAGCGCCTCGACGGCGTGCGCCATGGCGTTGATGCCGCTGACCACCGATGTCGCCGCCGGCAGGGTGAGCGTCAGGTCGACGTCGTACACGACCGTCTTGAGCAGCACTTCCGGCAGCCGCCGGGTCGTCTTCCTGCGGCCTTCGGTCTCTCCGAGGATCGGCGTCATCTCGGAGCCCGCGTACGTGGTGGGCAGTGCCAGCTGCGGAAGGCCGGTCCGGGCGGTGATCGCCTTGCCCAGGCCGATGGTCGAGCCGCCGCCGATGGCGAGCACCGCGTCGGCGCCCACGGACCGGGCGTACGCGACCGCCTTCTCGGTGACCTCGACGGGGGTGTGCGGGGCCGCCTCCGCGAAGGTTCCCGCGGCTGCCGCGCCGAGCTGTTCGCCGGTCTGCGCGGCCTGGTCCGCCTGGTCGGGCGTGCACAGGACGAGCACCCGGCGGCATCCGAGAGCATCGGCCTCTTCGGGAATACGACTGCGGGTACCGCTGCCGAAGACCACCTTGGTGATCTGTCCCCGGTGCACGAATGACTTCATGATGACTTCCTCGGTTCTGCGGCTCCTTGGATGGTGGAAGGAAGCCTCACCGGGACGAGACGCGTCAACGGAATCCATGGGGGATAACGCGGTCCGGCGCCCGGAATACCCAGTTCACGCGACCTGTGCCCTGCCGGCCGCCGGCGGGCCGCCTCCGATATCACTCATCTGCGGGATACCCGCGCAGGACGGGGCGTTGGACCGTGGGCGCTTCCGGTCGAGTCCTTGTTCACCGCCTCGCGGAAGCGGTGCAGACCGCCGCTGTGACACCTCGCCGCGCACGCGCTGCGCGAACTCCTCTCCCACGGCGCCCAGTTGGATTCCGGCCGCATCGCGCTTGATCGGGCGGTTGCCTTGACAGTGCACAGGGAGGCACCCAGGATGGAAACCATGGAAACTGATTCCGTTTCGAAAGTTTCCGAGCGCGACAGGCAGGGCGCCGAGGCGATCCTGGAGGCAGCCGGGCGGTTGTTCTTCGCGCCGGACTCCGCGCGGGTGAGCATGGACGATCTCGCTCGTGAGCTCGGGATGAGCAAGAAGACGATCTACCGCCACTTCCCGGACAGGCGCAGCCTGCTGGCCGCGGTGCTCGACCGGCAGTTCGCGGCGGTGGAGCGGACTCTGGAGGCTTCGGCCGAGGGCGCGGAAGGGCAGCCGTTCGATGTACGGGTCCAGCGGTTCCTGATCGCGGCGGGCACCGAGCTCGGACGGATCGGCGCGGCGCAGCTCGCCACGGGACGCGGCGGTGACGCGATGCTGCGCCAGTACGTGGAACAACGAGTGGACGCGCTGATCTACCGGCGTATCGACGAGTTGTTCCGGGACGGTCACCGGCGGGGACTGCTGTCGGCACCGCCCGAACTGCTCGGTGAGATCACCCGCGGCGCCCTGGAGCGGCTGTTCACGTCCCGGCTGCCGTACGAACTCGAATGGACCGCGGCGGATCTGCTGCGGGCGACCGTCGACACCGTGCTGTACGGGGCGATCCGCTCCAGCGGCCCCGCGATCGAAGACGAACGACCCGGGGCGGTCATGCCGACGGCCCCCGACGATGAAAAGGAGGTGGGTCCATGACCGTAACGACCGGCAGGGTGGCATTGGTGACTGGGGCCAGCAGCGGAATCGGTGCGGCCACAGCGCGCCTGCTGGCGGCGCGTGGGATGCGCGTGGTGGTGAACTACCTCCGCAGCGGCAAGGCGGCCGAGGAAGTGGTGGCCGACATCGAGACGGCCGGCGGCCAGGCCATGGCGGTGCAGGCCGACGTGCGCGAGGCGGCGGCGGTCGAGAGCATGGTGGAGCGGGTCGGGGCCGCTTGGGGCGGGATCGACGTGCTCGTGCACAACGCGCTCATCCCGTACGCGGTCAAGTCCTTCCGGGACATGACGTGGGAAGAACTGGGCGGCAAGCTCGACGCCGAGATGCGCGCGGCCTTCGCGGTGACCAAAGCCGTCCTGCCCGCCATGACCGAACAGGGCTGGGGGCGCATCATCTATCTCGGTACCGGCCTCAGCCGTCGGCCCCGGGAGGGCATGATCGCGCTGGGTACGTCCAAGGCGGCACTGGAGCAGTTCGCCCGGTACCTCGCCCAGGAACTGGGCCCGCAGGGCATCACGGTCAATGTCGTCGCACCCGGCCCGGTGGAGTCCCGCACCGCCGATGCCGTGCTCGACGACGCAACGAGGCAGCGGCAGGTGGCGGCCACCCCCCTGAGCCGCCTGGCGTATCCGGCCGATGTCGCCCAGGCGGTCGCCTTCTACGCCGGCGAGGACAACGCGTTCATGACGGGCACCACGGCCGCCGTCAACGGCGGAATGGCCATGTACTGACGACTCGCTGACGCCCCGTCACCCGGGGTCATTCGGTCCCGGTCCGGCCGACGGCCGGACCGTATCCGGTACACCGTCACCCGAGCCCGGATGCCACGGCGCCCGTAACGGGCCCGGCCGCACGACGGTGACACGATCAAGGACAAGCACTCATGCACACGATCGATCTTGCGTACGTCGGGCGGGGCCTGCACGAGGAACTGGCCGCCTACATCGCCGACCAGCAGGGCTTCTACGCCGACGAGGGCGTCCACGTCGCGCTGCGCGACGGCTGCACCTGGGACGAGGAGCGGCTGCGCCGCTGCGCCACCATCGGGCTCGGCCGGGCACTGCTGTCCCGGCTGACCGACGGCACTCCCTGGGTCGGGCTCAACGTCAACACCCACCGGCCGCTGTTCTGGTTCCTCGCCCGCTCCGGCCTGACCTCTCTGGCCGACCTGGCCGACCGGCGGCTGGCGGTGCACGCCCCTCACACCGCACCGGGGTGCTTCACCCGGATCGTGCTGCGCGGGGCGGGCCTCGACCCGGACCGTGACATCAAGACGATCGTCCGCCCGCCCGGCGACTACGGCATGGACCTGCGCCGGCTGCGCGACGGCGAGATCGACGCCGCGCTGGTCGGCAGCACCATGGCGCCGGAGGCGGTGGCCGCCGAGCACGGCTGGGAGGTGCTGGCGTGGATGGGGGACCACTTCCAGATCCCCACGGTGGGCCTGGCCGTCGACCCCACCTACACCGACCCGGACGGCCCGGCGGTCCAGGCCGTCCTCCGGGCGCACCGGCGCGCCCTGCAGGTGATCCGCAACGATCCCGACACCACGGTGCGGCACATCCAGACGTTCCTCGGCGGGCACACCGCGGACGAGGCCCGAGCTCACTACGAGACGTTCATCGCACCGCATTTCACCATCGACGGCCAAGCCGATCCGGCCGTCGGCGACAGGGCGATCGCAGCGGTCGCCGCCGAACTCGGCGTCCCCGTCACCGTCACCGCGGCCGAGTTCTACCGCACGGCGGCCACCATGTCCTAGAGGCGGGGTCCTGGTTGCCGTGCTTGTCGTCCCCGTGCCGTGTGGGGGCGAGAAGGCTGCGCACGAGCACGCGTACGGCCGCGGCGACCATCAGCAGGGTGATCACGCGGGGCCTGCGCGAGGGTCGTGCCGGAGCGGGCCGGAGAGATTCGTCGACTCGGCCGGGACCGGCGGGAGGCACGACCGGCGGCCGGGACCGGCGGGAGGCACGACCGGCGGCCGGGACCGGCGGGAGGCACGACCCGGAGCGCCGACGCCACGCGCTGCTGACGCCGTCGGATGCACCCGGCCGATCTCCGGTCCGCGTATCCGTCCAGCAGCGTAGGCGAACGTACCGCGCGGCAGTCCGGGAAGCCGGGCTCAGCCGCCGCGCCGCACCCGGGCCGCCTTGCGGGCCTCCGCGAGCTTGCGGGCCTCGCTGGTCTTGCGCGACGACCTGCCGCCGGAACCGCCTCCGGATCCGGCCTTCACGTCCTTGGTGCTGCCCAGACCGCGGAACGGCGCGTTGTGGTTCTTGGGGCGCGGTGCGGCCGGTCCTCCGTCGAGCGGCGTTCCGGAGGGTGCCTTGGCGCCGGTGATCCGGCTCAGCTCCGCCTCGCCGGACCGCACCGTGGTGACCTTGGGGGCGACGTCGGCGTCCGCCATGACCTGGCTCGTCTCGCGGCGCTGTCCCGACAGGACGAGTGTCACGACGGTGCCGGAGCGTCCCGCCCGGGCCGTGCGGCCCGCGCGGTGCAGATAGTCCTTCGGGTCGGTGGCCGGGTCGACGTTGACCACGAGGTCGAGGTCGTCGATGTGCAGGCCGCGTGCGGCGACGTTCGTCGCTACGAGCGCGGTGACCTGCCCGTTCTTGAACTGGGCCAGGGTCCGGGTGCGCTGCGGCTGGGCCTTCCCGCTGTGCAGGGCGGCTGCGGCCACGCCGTTGGCCCGCAGATGCCGCGTGAGCAGGTCGACGCCGTGCTTGGTGTCCAGGAACAGCAGGACGCGGCCGTCCCGGGCGGCGATCTCCGTGGTCACGGCGTACCGGTCCGGGCCGTGCACGACGAAGACATGGTGCTCGATCGCGGAGACCGCGCTGGACGAGGGGTCCACGGAGTGCACGGCGGGGTCGCGCAGGTAGCTCTGCACCAGCTGGTCGACGTCGCGGTCGAGGGTGGCGGAGAACAGCATGCGCTGCCCGTCGGGACGCACCTGGTCCAGGATCTCGGTGACCTGCGGCAGGAAGCCCATGTCACACATCTGGTCGGCCTCGTCCAGGACCGTGATGCGCACCCGTCCCAGCCGGCAGCCCTTGCGCCCGATGAGGTCGTGCAGCCGGCCGGGCGTGGCGACGACGATCTCGGCGCCGTCCCGCAGCGCGGCGGCCTGCCGACCGATCGACACTCCGCCCACCACGGTCGCGAGCCGCAGCCGCAGTGCCTCGGCGTACGGGGTGAGCGCCTCACCTACCTGCTGAGCCAGCTCCCTCGTGGGCACCAGAACAAGGGCCAGCGGCTCCTTGGGCTGTGTGCGCCGCCCGGCCGTCCGGGCGAGCATCCCCAGGCCGAAGGCGAGCGTCTTGCCGGATCCGGTGCGGCCCCGGCCCAGGACGTCCCGGCCCGCGAGCGCGTTCGGCAGCGCCGCCGCCTGGACGGGGAAGGGCACGGTCACACCGTGCTCGTCGAGCACCCGCAGAACCTCGGCCGGCAGCCCCAGCTGCGCGAAGGACGCCACCGGGGGCGGCGTCGAAGTGGCGCCCGACGCCTCGGACACATCCTGCTGCCGGGCATCGGCACCTGCTGATTCGCTCACGGAAAGCCTTCCTCCGAGGGGACCGTACCGAGGAAGGCGCGGCGAGGACGCGGCCACCGGCCAGGAACCCGAAGGGGCACCGACACAGCGACGCAAACGTTCAACGCTAGCACGGGGGCGAAGTGGCCAGGTCCCCCGTGGCCGCGCCCTCAGCGTCGGGATGAGCGATCTCACTTCCTTACGGTCATCCGCCCGAGTCCGTAGACCCGGTCAGGGCCTTGACCCACTCGGCCGGCCACGGCTCGCCGGCCCGTTCGTCCCGCTCGTCCCGCGGTGGCACGTGTACGACCGTGTAGTGGCCGGCGGCCGCGAGACCGCGCGGCCGGCCCTCGTGCTCCTCGCCCCACACCTCGAACCCGAACGTCATCGACGTCGTGCCGATGCGCTCCACGGCCAGGACGGTCGTCACCTCCTGCCCGAACCACAGCGGAGACGCGAAGTCGGCCTCGTAGCGCACGCGCGGCGCGGCACCGAAGTAGCCGACGATCCCGCGATCGCGGACCAGGGCCGCTTCGGCCGCCTCCACGAACCGCCCGATCGCCGCGTTGTGGTAATGGCCGGAGGCGTCGGTGTCCGACCACTCCACGCGGGATCGGTGCACGATGCGGGCGAGTTCAGCGGGCATGGGCGGGCTCGCGGTTCGGAATCCGGTGCGGGTTGGCGGGTTGTTCGGCGGGGACGGGGCGGAGCGGCGACAGCCGTGGTCGTACGGCGTCGGTGGGCGAGGTCGGCAGCGCGCGCCGCCCGGCGGCGGACTGCCGCGAGGAGTCGCGCCGCTCGTCGTTCCGCACGCCGGTGCGACCGGGCGCGGGGAAGTCGCCGGGTGCGCCGTCCACGGCGGAGTACGTGTTCATCGAGAACAGCATTACCCGGTTCTTCAACTCCGACTCCCGTGGCCGGAGGGACTGGAACATCGCCGGTGCCCTGCCGCGGTGCTGTTCATCCTGTGCGCCCGGCGAACTCCTCGTCGTACGGCTGCAGACACGCGAGGGCGCCTGACAGAGCAGCTGCCTGTCAGGCGCCCTTCGCGTGATCACCCCCGCGCCGCCTTGTCGGTGTCTCCGGTGCCGACGGGTGCGGCGAGGCGGTTATCTCACTGCGATCTCCTGCGGTAGGAGGCGCGGTGTCACCACGAGGACTTGTTCGGGCCTGACGGGTAGTCCGGCTTTGACGGGATGTCGGGCGTCGACGGGTGGTCGGGCCTCATGGGCATCGCGGGGTGGTCGGGCCTCATGGGCATCGCCGGGTGGTCGGGCGCCATGGGCTGCGAGGGGTAGTCCGGCCTGGCCGGGTGCTCCGGCTGCGCGGGCTTTTCCGGGTAGACGGGCTGCTCCGGCTTCGCGGGGTGATCGGGGTAGTCGGGCTTGGCCGGGTGCTCGGGGTAGTCGGGCTTGGCCGGGTGCTCCGGGTAGGCAGGCTGCTCCGGCTTGGCCGGGTACGCGGGCCGCTCCGGCTGCGCGGGCTTCTCCGGGTAGGCGGGCCGCTCGGGCTGAACGGGCTTCTCCGGGTACGCGGGCTTCTCCGGGTACGCGGGCTTCTCCGGGTACGCGGGCTTCTCCGGGTACGCGGGCCGCTCGGGCTGAACGGGCTTCTCCGGGTACGCGGGCTTCTCCGGGTAAGCAGGCTTCTCCGGCTTGGACGGATACGCGGGCATCTCCGGGTAAGCAGGCTTCTCCGGCTTGGACGGATACGCGGGCATCTCCGGCTTCGCGGGGTAGGCAGGCCGCTCCGGCTGCGACGGATAGGCCGGTTTGGCGGGGTAGGCGGGCTTCTCCGGATAGGCAGGCATGGCCGGCCTCGTCGGGTACGCGGGCTTCTCCGGGTAGGCCGGCATCGCGGGCTTCGTCGGATACGCAGGCTTCTCCGGGTACGTCGGCATGGCCGGCTTCGTCGGATACGCAGGCTTCTCCGGGTACGAAGGCATCGCGGGCTTCGTCGGGTAAGCAGGCATCGCCGGCTTCTCCGGGTAGGCGGGCTTCGTCGGATACGCAGGCATCGCCGGCTTCTCCGGGTACACCGGCTTGGCCGGGTAGGCGGGCATCTCAGGCTTCGTCGGATACGCAGGCTTGACCGGGTAGGCAGGCATCGCCGGCTTCACCGGATACGCGGGCATCTCAGGCTTCGTCGGATACGCAGGCTTGACCGGGTAGACCGGATAGACCGGCTTCGACGGATACTCGGGCTTCACCGGATGGGCCGGGTACTCGGGCTTGACCGGATACGCCGGGTACTCCGGCTTCACCGGATGGGCCGGGTATTCCGGCTTGACGGGATGCGCCGGGTATTCGGGCTTCACCGGGTGAGCGGGGTACTCCGGCTTCGACGGGTGTTCCGGCTTGGCCGGGTGCGACGGATACTCCGGCTTCTCCGGCTTGGTCCAGTGACCCGGCTTCTCCGGCTTGCCCTCATGCCCGGGCTTGCCCTCATGCCCAGGCATGCCCTCATGCCCAGGCATGCCCTCGTGGCCGGGCTTGTCAGGCTTCGACTCATGCCCAGGCTTTTCGGGCTTGGAGTCATGGCCCGGCTTCTCCGGCTTCGTTTCGTGCGCCGGCGGTGCCGGGTGTGCCTGGGGTACCGCCTCCGCCGGTTGGGATTGAGGCCCCGTACCGGACGATTGCTCCGGGTGCGGGGTCGCCGGGGCGTTGTCGTCCTGGGCGTAGGCGAACAGCGGGGTTGTTAGTGGGGTGGTGGCGAGCGCGGCGACCATGGTGGCTGACGCCAGAACGGATCGCCATCTCGGCGATGTCGTCATTGATTCCACTCTCCTCGACTTGGTTCAGAGCTTGGTGACAGCTGGTCAGTACCAAGAGCCGGACAGTGGAATAATCAGGAAATCGCAAGGAGGAATAACGCTTCGGCCGCCATAAGCCACCGGATGGGGTAGCGCGGGAGGCCAGTTGGCCCGGCCCATGGCAAAATCCTGGGCCCGGAACAGGCAATTGAGCGCAGTCAACTACAACGCGTCTGTGTCTTGGAGAAATACACCGGCGGCGTAGTCGGCTGAAGGGCGAGGCGATTCAGAGCACGGGCGCCAGTACAGCGCGGGATCCGGAAGGTCCGTGAAGCCCAGGTCGCGGTAGAGGGGCTCGCCCTCGGCAGAGGCGTAGAGGTCCACGCGGGCGACCTCGCGTTCGCGGAACCAGTCGAGCAGGCCCCGCATGATCGCCCGGCTGTGGCCGCGGCGCCGGTGGGCCGGGTCGGTGATGACGCCGATCACGTGGCCGATGCGGCCGTTGCGGAGGTGCGGCCCCGGCAGCCGCTGCTCGATCGTGCCGATGCCGCAGGCCGCGAGGCCACCGTCGCCGTCGCCGTACCTGTCACGGTCACGGTCACGGTCACGGTCGCCGTCGCCGTCGCCGTCGCCGTCCACGACCAGGATGCGCACATCCTCCGCCGTCAGCTGTTCTTTCAGCACCACGGCCAGCGCGTCCAGCCAACTACCGTCGTCCGTGGCGGGGTTGAAGAACTCGCCGCCGAGATCGTCGAAGAGCAGGGTCCGCAGGCGCAGGAGCTCCACGAGGTCGTACTCCGTCGCCTGCCGGACGGCCGGGGTGATTGCGGTGCGTTGTGGCATGTACACCAGGCTGCTGTAATGGTCTTATGCATCTCAACCCTTACGGCGAGGATGCCGTGAACCTGGCCGCCGACCTGGCCAACCGGCGCCCCGCCGATGCCGAGGACCTCGCAGACCGCTGCCGGTCCGCCGGGCTGGTCCTGGACCGCCCGGTCACTCCGGCGGACCTCGCCGACACCGTGGAGGCGCTGGACGCGTGGGAGAAGGTCGTCGACGCGAGCGACGAGCACGAGCGGGCCGGGCTGCTCAACGCGATGCTGGCGTCGGCCGCCGCCTACCCGCGGATGACCAACCACGCGGGAAGCGGCTGGCACGTGCACTACCGGGACGACCGTCAGCCGCTCGGCAAGCTGCTGCTGTCCCTGATCTCCGTGGGCACCGCCCTGCACCTGACGGGGCGCGGCATGCAGCGTCTGCGGCGCTGCGCCGTCACCGAGTGCACCGCGATCTTCGCCGACACCTCCCGCACCGGCCGCCGGCGCTACTGCTCCCAGCGCTGCGCCAACCGTGACGCGGTCCGCCGCCACCGCGCCGCCCGTACCGCCGCTTCCTGACCGCAGACCGCCCGGCACGCGCCGGCCCTTGTCACCTCCGGAGCAACCGCCGTTCCGCGGGACTCAACTCCCGCAAACAGAGCAGCAATCAACCAATTGCGCGCCCGCCTCGCTGCCATATTCGAAAGCAACTTCGGAGGTGGCTGTGACGCGTGAGGCGACGACATCCCGGAACACGGCGACAGTGGCGCCGACGGCGACCGTGGGAACGACCGCGCCGGACGGCGACGGCACCGACGAACGCATGGCCGACCTGGTACGCCGCCATGCCCAGGCGATGGTCCAGGGAGTGCCGAGACGCCGCGGCGCCCTCGGTGCGCGCGAGCGGATCGGGCGGCTGCTCGACGAGGGCTCCTTCTGCGAGACCGGGTTGTTCGTACGGGCCCGGCCCACGGCGGATGGCTCCCAACGCCCGTACGGCGACGGGGTCGTGACCGGGTACGGCACCGTCGACGGGCGGCCGATCTGCGTGTTCGCACAGGACTCCACCGTCTTCGGCGGCAGCATGGGCGAGGCCTTCGGCGAGAAGACCGTGGCCCTGATGGACCTGGCGCTGAAGACGGGCTGCCCGGTCGTCGGGCTCAACGACTCCGGCGGCGCCCGCATCCAGGAGGGCGTCGTATCGCTCGCCCTGTACGCGGAACTGGTACGCCGCAACGTGCGGGCGTCCGGGGTGATCCCGCAGATCTCCGTCATCCTCGGGCCGTGCGCGGGCGGCGCCGCCTACTCTCCGGCCATCACCGACTTCACGGTGATGGTGGACGGCGCCTCGCACATGTTCGTCACCGGCCCCGACGTCATCGAGGCGGTCACCGGGGAGCGCACCACCGCCGAGGACCTGGGCGGCGCCCGCACCAGCAACACCGTCAACGGCAACGCCCACTTCCTCGCGGCCGACGAGGAGGAGGCCCTCGACTCCGTACGCGACCTGCTGTCGTATCTGCCGGCCAACAACCTTGAGCGGCCGCCGCAGTACGCACCCGGACACGGCGCCGACGGGGAGCCGCTGGACCGGATCGTCCCCGACCGGTCCGGGCACGCCTACGACATGCGGGCCGTCCTGGAGGCGGTCGTGGACGACGGTGAACTCCTGTACGTGCAGGAGCTGTTCGCGCCGAACATCATCTGCGCGCTGGCCCGTGTAGAGGGGGCCAGCGTCGGGGTGGTCGCCAACCAGCCGCTGCATGCGGCGGGCGTCCTGGACATCGACGCCTCCGAGAAGGCGGCGCGGTTCGTGCGGTTCTGCGACGCGTTCGGCATACCGCTGCTGACCTTCGCCGACGTCCCCGGCTATCTCTCCGGCGTCCGCCAGGAGCGGGCCGGCATCATCCGCCGCGGCGCCAAACTGCTCTACGCATACGCCGAGGCGACCGTCCCGAAGGTCACCGTGGTCGTGCGCAAGGCCTACGGCGGCGGGTACGCGGTGATGGGCTCCAAGCATCTGGGCGCGGACGTCAACCTCGCCTGGCCCACCGCCCGTATCGCCGTCATGGGAGCGGAGGGCGCCGTGGGTGTGCTGCACCGGCGCGAACTCGCCGCCGCCGCCGACCCCGACGCGTTGCGCGCGCGTCTCGTCGCCGCGTACGAGAGCACTCACGGGACGCCGTATCCCGCCGCGGAACGCGGGTACGTCGACGCCGTCATCGCCCCGCGGGACACCCGCGCCCACATCTGCCGCGCGCTGCGCGCCCTGCGCGGCAAGCGTGCACCGATGCCGGAGCGCCGGCACGGCAACATCCCGCTCTGATCCACATCCCCGTCATCTCTGATCCACGCCCCCAGTCGTCTCTGATCCACACCCTCAGTCGTCTCTGATCCGCACGTCCCGCCAGCCGAACCGCGATGTGAGGAGCCACGACCCTATGGAAAGCCGCCGCCCCCCGCTCGCGCCCGTGTACCGGACTCTGCCCGAGTACGTGCGGCACTGGGCCGAAACCACCCCCGACCGCAGGGCGTTCACGTTCGTCGACCACCCCTCCCCGGGTTCGCGCGGGGTGCATCGCACCCTGACCTGGCAGCGCCTGGACGTGCGGGTGCGGGCGCTGGCCGCCCGGCTCTCCGAGCAGGCCGAGCCGGGGGCGCGCGTCGCGCTGCTGTGCCCGCAGGGGACGGAGTACGTCACCGGCTTCCTCGCCGCCCTGGCCGCGGGACTGGTCGCCGTACCGCTGTATCCGCCCGGTCTGCCCGGGCACGGCGACCGGCTCGTCGGGGTCCTGGCCGACGCGCGTCCCGCGGCCGTACTGACCACGAGCCGGGCCCTGGAGGGGGTGCGGGACCTCTGCGAGCGCACGGGGGTGCCGGTCCTCGCGGTCGACCAGGTGCCGGACGCCACCCCCCAGAGCCGGCAACCTCCCGCGCCGGACGCCGCGTCGACCGCCTATCTGCAGTACACGTCCGGCTCCACCCGCGCCCCGGCGGGCGTGGAGATCACCCACGCCAACGTCGTCGCCAACGCCCGCCAGGCTCTCGCCGCCTACGGCGCGGACACGCACCCGGTGACCTGCGTGGGCTGGCTGCCGCTTTACCACGACATGGGGCTCGTGCTGAGCGTCGCGGCTCCTGTCGTGCGGGGTCTGCTGTCGGTCGTCATGGACCCGGCCGCGTTCCTGCACGAACCGGCGCGCTGGCTGCGGCTGCTCGGGGCGCATCCGCGGGCCCTCAGCGCCGCGCCCAACTTCGCCTACGACTACTGCGCCTCCGCCGTCACCGAGGCGCAGCGGGCGGAGCTGCGGCTGGACGGCGTCGCCGCCCTGATCAACGGCAGCGAGCCCGTCCGGCCCGGCACCGCGGACCGCTTCCACGCCGCGTTCGCCGCGCAGGGGCTGCCCGCCGGGGCGCACTGTCCCTCGTACGGTCTCGCGGAGGCCACCGTCTTCGTCAGTGCCGCCCGGCCCGGGGAGCCGGTCGCCCGGTTCGCCCTCGACCGTGACGCGCTCGCCTCCGGAAAGGCCCTGCCCGCGCGGCCGGACGACCCCCGGGCCGTGCTGGTGGCGGGCTGCGGGACCCCGGCGGGCCAGCGGGTGCGGATCGTCGATCCCTTCTCCTTCGCCGTGCCGGCCGAGGGGGAGGTCGGGGAGATCTGGGTGCAGGGGCCCAACGTGGGGCGCGGCTACTGGAACAACGAGCCCCAGACGCGGCGCGTCTTCGGCGCCACGATCAGTGAGGACGAGGGGCACGACGAATGCGCGGCGGACCGTTGGCTGCGCACAGGTGACCTCGGCACCGTCCTGGAGGGGCAGTTGATCGTCACCGGCCGGCTCAAGGACCTGATCGTGGTCGACGGCCGCAACCACTATCCGCAGGACGTGGAGGCCACCGTGCAGGAGGCCGATCCGGCGGTGCGGCGCGACCGGCTGGCCGCCTTCGCGGTGCCGGACGGTGCGGGCGAGCGGGTGGTGGTCGTGGCCGAGCACGCGCGGGCGTTGAGCCTCGCCGACATCGACGTACCGGCCCTGGTGCGGGCCGTGCGCGCGGCCGTCTCCGTCCGGCACGGGCTGCGGCTCGCCGACGTCGTGCTCGTCGCGCCGGGCGCCGTACCGCGCACGTCCAGCGGCAAGGTGTCGCGGGCGCTGACCCGCGCCCGGTATCTGGAGGGCGCCTACGGGGCGGAGAGCGCGGGATGAGCGCCGTCGACGAGGACGCGTTGCGCCGCCTGGTCGCCGAACGGGTGGCCGCCTGGCACGGCGCCCCCGCCGGCCATGTCCCGATGGACCGCCCCCTGGCCGACCTCGGCATGTCCTCGCGGGACGCGGTCGTGCTGGCCGGGGAGCTGTCCCTGCTGACGGGCCGCGAACTGCCGGCCACACTGCTGTGGGAGGCACCCACCGGCGACGCGCTGGTGGCGCACCTGTGCGGCACGGCAGCCCGGCTCGCGCCCGCACCGGTCACGTCCCCTCCCCCGGCCGTGCCCGGCGAACCCGTCGCGGTCATCGGGGTGGGCTGCCGGCTGCCCGGCGGCGTTCACGGCCCGGCCGACTACTGGCGGCTGCTGGACGACGGAGTCGACGCGATCACGCGCGTACCCGAAGCCAGATGGGGCGACTTCACGCCTTTCCCGCCCGTCGGCGCGCCCGCCTACGGCGGCTATCTCGACGACATCGCTGGCTTCGACGCCGAGTTCTTCCGCATCACCCCGCGCGAGGCCGCCGTGATGGACCCGCAGCAGCGGATCCTCCTGGAGGTCGTCCGCGAGACGCTCGACCACGCCGCCGTCCCGGCCGGCGCGCTCGCCGGTACGTCCACCGGGGTCTTCGTGGGTGTCTCGGCCCCGGAGTACGGACAGCTCACCGGCGCCGACCCTGCCGCCGTGGACCCGTGGGCCCCGGCGGGCGCGGCCCTCAGCGTGACCGCGGGACGACTGGCGTACGTCCTCGACACCCGTGGGCCCAGCATGGCCGTCGACACCGCCTGTTCCTCCTCGCTGGTCGCGCTGCACCACGCGTGCGTCAGTCTGCGCACCGGCGAGAGCGACACGGCGATCGCCGCCGGGGTCAACCTGCTGCTGTCGCCGGTCGTCGGAGTCGCCTTCGGGCGGGCTGGAGCACTCGCTCCGGACGGTCGCTGCAAGCCCTTCTCGACGGCGGCGGACGGCATCGGGCGCGGTGAGGGATGCGCGGCCGTCCTGCTGAAACGACTGTCCGACGCCGAACGGGACGGCGACCGCGTCCTCGCCGTCGTCCGCGCCACCGCCGTCAACTCCGACGGACGCTCCAACGGCCTCCTCGCCCCCAACCCAGCTGCCCAGCAAGCCCTGTTGACCACCGCCTACGTACGGGCCGGACTGCCCCCGGCCCACGTCGACCACGTCGAGGCGCACGGCACCGGCACCCCGCTCGGCGACCCCATCGAAGCGGGCGCGCTCGGCGCCGTGCTCGCGGCGGGCCGCGATCCCGAACAGCCGCTGCTGCTCGGCTCCGTGAAGGGCAACCTCGGTCATCTGGAGTCCGCCGCGGGCATCGCCGGCCTGGTGAAGACGGTCCTCGCACTCCACCACGACCGCATCCCGTCGTCGCTGCACTGCGCCCACGGCAGCGCCCTGGACGACCCCCGGCTGCGCGTGGTGACCGAGCCCGAACCGTGGCCCCGCTACGGCGGCACCGCCGTCGCCGGGGTGTCGGGCTTCGGGTTCGGCGGCACCAACGCCCATGCCGTACTGGAGGAATGGCGACCTGGAGTCCTCCCACCACCCCCGGCCGAAGAGCCCGAGGCCCGCCTGCACCTGCTCTCCGACATCGACACCGCACGGGTCCGCGACACCGCTGCACGCCTCGCGACGTGGCTGCGCACGCCTGAGGGCAGCACCGCCCGCGCGGCCGACGTGGCACGCACGCTCGCGGGGCGGGCCGGGCGTGGTCCCGTACGAGCGGCAGTCGTCGCGCGGGACGGGGACGAACTGGCCGACGCTCTGCACGCGTTGGCGGACGGTCGCCCGCACGCGCAGGTACTGACCGGGGACCGTGATCTGGTCGGGCGCGGCCCCGTCTGGGTGTTCTCCGGCTACGGCAGCCAGTGGCCCGGCATGGGACGCGGGCTGCTGACCGAGGAACCGGCTTTCGCCGCCGCCGTGGGGAAGCTGGACGCACAAGTCTCCGACGAGTTCGGATTCTCGTTCCACGAGCAACTGACCGCCGGCGATGGGCTCGATCGGCTCGAAGTCGCTCAACCCATGTTGTTCGGTGTGCAGTTGGCGCTCGCCGAGCTGTGGCGCTCCTACGGTGTCGAACCGGTCGCCGTCATCGGCCACTCCATGGGCGAGGTGGCAGCCGCCGTCTGCGCGGGCGCGCTGGACGTGCCGGACGCGGCGCGGATCGTCGCCGTACGGGCCCGGCTGCTCGGCGGACTGCAGGGTGGCGCGATGGCCGTCGTCGACCTGGACGACGGTGAACTGGCCGCGTTGGACGCGGACTTCCCCGGCGTGCACGTGGCCGTCCACTCCTCGCCCCGGCAGAAGGTCGTCACGGGCGACGAGGCCGCGGTCGCGCGTATGGTGCGACAGCTGGAGGAGCAGGGCCGTACCGCCCGCGCCATGCGGGTGGCCGGTGCCGGTCACAGCCCCCAGGTGGAGTCGCTCCTGCCGGAACTGACCGAGTCACTGGCGGATGTCCGGGGCGGCAGCCCGCGCATCCCCGTCTACTCCACCGTGCTCGACGACCCGCGCGGCGACTGCGCGTTCGACGCCGCGCACTGGGCCGCCAACCTGCGCCGGCCCGTGCGTCTGGACCGGGCGCTGGCGGCGGCCGCGGAGGACGGCCACACCGCCTTCGTCGAGGTCTCGCCGCACCCGGTGCTGGGGCGGTCCGTCACCGACACGGTGCCCGGCGCGCTGACCGTGGGCACGGTGCGCCGCGAAGCCGATGAATCAGCCGTTTTCCAGGCCGAGTTGGGCACGCTGTACGCGGCCGGCCTGCGCCTGCCCCTGCCGCCGGGTCGGGTCGTCGACCTGCCCGCGCCGCGCTGGCGGCACACGCGCCACTGGTGGACGGACGGCCGCACCTCACCCGCTCCGCCGTCCACGCGACGCTGGGACGAACCCGCCGCACCCGCCGTCGCGGACACGTCGGTCGCCGCCCGCGTCGGCCGGCACATCGCCGCCGTCACCGGCCATCCGACGACCCGCATCACCGCCGCGACGGCACTGGCCGACCTCGGCCTCGACTCCCTGATGGCCGTCCGCATCCGCACCGCCCTGGAGCGGGAGTTCACCGTCGAGCTGCCCCTGCGCGAGCTGTTCGGCGCGGCCACGGTGGGCGAGGTCGCGGATCGGATCGACCGGGCGACGTCCTCCCCGCTACGGGCCCTGCGCACCGGCGGCACACAGCCCCCGCTGTTCCTCTTCCACGCGGCGGGCGGGCCCACCGACGTCTACCGCGCGCTCGCCGAACGGCTCGGCGGCGACCGGCCGGTGTACGGCATGGAGCGGATCGAGTCCGCCCGTACCGTGCCGGAGAAGGCGCGCCGGTACGCCGAGGCGATCGCGTCCGCCCACCCCGACGGGCCCTGCGTGCTGGGCGGTTGGTCCTTCGGCGGCTTCCTCGCCCAGGAGACGGCACGGCAACTCGGCGCCGCCGGACGGGAGGTGAAGCCGGTCGTGCTCATCGACTCCGTACGGCCCCTCCCCCAGCCGGGCCGTACGCAGGCCGACCGCATCCGCGCGCACCTCACGGGCTTCGCCGCCTACGTCGCCGACACCTACGGCGTCGAACTGGGGCTGCCGTACGACGATCTCGTGGCGACGGACGACGACCGCGAGCGCATCGACCGCGTGCTGCGGGCCCTGCGCAAGGCCGTCGAGGTGCCGCCCGCCGCGCTGGAGCACCAGCGGGCCTCCTACCTGGACCTGAGAAGCGGCGAGGCGCATCGGCCTGGCCGCTACGAAGGGCCGGTGGTGCTGTACCGGGCCACCGCACCGGCCCCGCACACCGTGCGCGACCCGGCGTACGAGCGGGACGACGACGCCCTCGGCTGGGACGAGGTGTGTCCGCGCCTGACCGTCGTGCCGGTTCCGGGGCACCACCTGTCGCTGCTCGACCCGCCGCACGTCGACGAGATCGCCGCACATCTGCGGCGGGTGCTCGCCGCGCCGGACGCCACCGCCCGGCCGGACTCACCACCGGACTGAGGAGCCGCCATGCCGTACAGCACCGCCGGAATCTCCCGACGTACCGTCACCAGGGCCGCGGCCGTCACGGGACTGGCCGCCCTGTTCGGCGTCACGGCCGCCGGACGCGCCCGGGCCGCCACCCAGGTCGGCGCGCGCACCTTCGACGTGTCGGTGGCCTCCGCGGCGCTCGGCCGCAGCGCGCCGGTACGTCTGATCCTGCCGTCCGGCTTCGGCACGCAGCCCGGCCGCACCTACCCCGTGCTGTACCTGCTGCACGGCGCCCACGACGACTACACGTCGTGGACCCGGGAGACGGACATCGAGGCCTTCACCGAGGGCCGGGATCTGATCGTCGCCATGCCTGACGCCGGCCCGACCGGCATCCCCACGGCCTGGCGCAGCGGCCCGGACTACGAGACCTTCCAGGTCCAGGAGGTGCCGGCGCTGCTCGCTCGCGACTACCGGGCCTCGGGAGTGCGGGCGGTGGCGGGCGTGTCCACCGGCGGCTACGGCGCGATGGCGCACGCCGCCCGCCATCCGGGGGCGTTCGCCGCCGCGGCCTCCTACAGCGGCATCCTCGACACCACGGCCATCGGCGTTCCCGCCCTGGTGGACGCGATCGTGGCCCGCGAGAACCTGGCGCCCCACTCGCTGTGGGGCAGCCCGGTCCTCGATCTGCTGGTCTGGCACGACTTCAATCCGCGGGGCCGCGCGACGGGACTGCGCGGCACACCGCTGTACGTCTCCAGCGGCAGCGGTGTCGCCGGCGGCCTCGGCGACTGGCTGCCCGAAGCGCTGGAGAGCCTGCTGTGGCCGTCCGCGCACCGCTTCACCGACACCCTGGCCCTGCTCGGCATCCCGGTCACCACGCACTACTACGCGGGAGGAGGACACAGCTGGGCCTACTGGAAAGGGGAGTTCAGCGCCTCGTGGCCGATGCTCGCCGGTGCATTGGGGCTCCCGGAGTGATGTCGGTGCAGCCGGGGCACGGAACGGAGCGCAGGGGACACCCGTCGAACACAGGACGTTCCCCTCGCCCCATGGACACCGGCCCATGGGTGAGCCGCCTCCGGGGGAAAGGAGTGTCCGTCGTGGCCGTCCCCACCCCGCGCGGCACGCCCGGCGATCCCGGCACCCGCGCGGTCCCGCCCGAGCTGGCCGAGCTGCTGTTCACCCAACTCGAGCGCGTCGCGGACGAGGTGGAGGAGGAGGTGCGCCGCCAGGTTCCGGAGTACGCGCGGCCCGCCGACGGCACCTACCGCCGCAACCTGCGGGCCGGGGTGGTCCAGGCGCTCACGCTGTTCGTCGACCACATCGCCGATCCGTGCGGCCAGGGGGCCTCGATCGCGGCGACGTACTACGAACTCGGGCGCGGCGAGGCCCTGGAGGGCCGCAGCCTGGATGCGCTGCAGTCGGCACTGCGGGTGGGAGGTCTGCACGCCTGGCGGCTGATGGGCCGTACGGCGGACGAACTCGGCCTGGACACCGCGACCGTGGCCGCGCTGGGCGAACTGGCGTTCCGGACGGTGCACGAGGTCGCCGAGGCGGCCGCCGCCGGGTACGCGGAGGCGCAGGCACGCAGTGCGCACGAGCTGCAACGGCGCCGCAGACGGCTGCTCGATCTGCTGCTGGACGACGGGCCGGTGTCCCCGGAGACGGTGCATGATCTGGCGCACGGCGCGCGGTGGCGGGTACCCGCGCAGGTTGCCGTGGTAGCGCTGGCGTCCTCCGCGGATGCCCGATTCGATGACCAACTACCCGCCATGCCTGGCGCGTTGATGGATATGGACGCCAGGCCGCCGCGGGTGCTGGTGCCGGACCCGGAGGGTTCGGGGCGGTTCGGCGGACGGGCGGTCGTCCTGGGCCTGGGCGGCAGGCCGGCGGCAATAGGCCCGACGGTGCCGCTCGCCGAGGCCGCGCGGTCGCTGCAATGGGCCACGCGGGCGCTGGGCCTGATGGGCCGCGGCGTCCTGCCCCGGCAGGGCGTGGTCCGCTGCGCCGACCACCTCTCCACCCTGCTGCTCCACAGCGACGAGCCGCTGCTCGCCCACCTCGCCGGGCGCGTCCTCGCTCCCCTGGGCGCCGCCTCGGAGGGGCAGCGGGCGCGGCTGTCCGAGACACTGCTGGCATGGCTGCTCAGCGGCAGCAACGTCCCCGACGTCGCCGCCCGCCTCCACGTCCACCCGCAGACGGTCCGCTACCGCCTGCGCCAGCTGGAGAAGCTCTTCGGGGACTCCCTGCACGACCCCGAGACCCGCCTGGACCTGATCCTCGCGCTGCGCTCCGTGCCGCCGGTGACGACACGAACGACAGAGCAATGACCCGCGGAATTTCTGAATTCCCCTCCATGACACCCCTCAGGAAGCGCGAACTGAGCCTCGGAGCCTGCGGGGACGGGCTCAGGCTCAGGCCAGATCGCCGCGCAGGATGCTGTATCGCACGCCGTCACGCCACTGCCCGTCCCGGAAGGCGACGCTGCGCAGGACGCCTTCGCGACTGAACCCGGCCTTTTCCAGGGCGCGTTGCTCGGCGATGTTCTCGAGTTCCGTGTCCGCCTCGATCCGCACGACCGTCGTGTGCGCGAAGAGGTAGCGGACCAGCTGCCGTTGGGCCTCGGTCCCGACGCCCTGTCCGCGGGCGTCCGCCAGCAGGCCGATCCCCATGTTCCAGTAGAACGTGGTGTAGGTGGGCCTGACCTTCCGCCAGGCGACGAACCCCAGCCGCCGCGCGCCGCGTACCACCATCAGATGGCCTCCGTCGTCGCCGAGCAGCCCGTTCTCCGCCCACTGCCGCCGCCAGCGCCCGGTGTCCCACCAACCGAACCACTGGAAGGTGGCGGCCGTCTCCGGTTCGGTGAGAAACCGTTCCATGACCGGCAGGTCGTCCTCGGCCACCGGGCGCAGCGCGATGTCGTCGGAGCTCAGGCTCATGTACGTCACCCTACGACGGGGTTTGCAACGCGAGTACCGCGGACGGAGGTTGGGTCCTACGGACGGCTGCGCTGGCGCAGCGAGATGCGGTTGCCGTCCGGGTCCGTGGCCTCGATGCGCACGCCGAAGGCGTAGTCCTCCGGTTCGGGCTTGTCGAAGGGGACGCCGCGGTCGCGGAGGAGCGTGAAGTCCTTGCGCAGGTCGTCCGATTCGAGGAAGACGACGCCGGGAGTGGTGCCGGGCCGGACGTCGGCCGGCTGCCCCGCGGCCGCCGGGTGCGGCCACAGGACGAACTCCAGCGGGCTGCCGGGGACGGCCACCGTGAGGAAGCGCCCGTCGGGGCCTTCGGCGTCGACGCGCTTCTCCAGGCCGAGTTGATCGGTGTAGAAGCGCAGCGCGCGGTCCTGGTCGGTGACGTAGATGGTCACATACATGACGTTGGTCAGCATCGTGATGTCCGATCCGAGCGGTGGCAGGTCACTTCGCTGACGGAACGTGGCGGGGATGTGTGACAGGAATGTGTGACAGGAATGGGTGACAGGAATGTGTGACGGTCTACGCCGGATCCATTCCTGTCATCAGTTCCGCGAAGGCGCGGGACGCGTGCGGGGAGGTGAAGAGCCGGTCGAGGCGGGCGCGGGCCAGCCCGCGGTGGAAGGGGCCGGTGCCGGTGTCGTCGCCCGCGTCGTGCAGCGTGCGGGTCAGCCAGTGGGAGAACTCCTGGTCGTTCCACACCCGCCGCAGGCACCGCTGCGAGTACGTGCGCAGGCCGGTGTCGTCCTGGTCGCGGGCGAAGTCCCGCACGGCGCGGGCGAAGACGTCGGCGTCGTAGAGGGCGAGGTTCATGCCCTTGCCGCCCATCGGGGAAACGATGTGGGCGGCGTCGCCGACCAGGAAGAGGCGGCCGTGCTGCATGGGGTCGTGGACCAGGCTGCGGAGGCGGAAGATCTCGCGGTCGGTGATCGGGCCGGAGATGAGGGCGGGGTCGCCGAGCCGCGTGCGCAGTGCGTCCCAGACACGGGCGTCCGGCCAGGCGGCGGGGTGATCGTCGGGCGGGCACTGGACGTAGTAACGGCTGGTCTGCGGGCCGCGCGGGAAGTGCGCGGCGAAGCCGTCCGGGCTGACGGCCAGGAGGGGACGGGCCGGCGGCGGGGCGTCGGCGAGGACGGTGAGCCAGCCGATGCCGTGGTCGAAGGCGTGGGCGGTGAGCACACCTTCGGGCACGGTCGTGCGGCTGACACCGTGGTCGCCGTCGCATCCGGCGACGAAGGCGCAGGTGAGGGCGCGGACGGTGCCGTCGGCGGTGCGGTAGCGGACCGTCGGGCGGTCCCCGGTCAGGTCGTGCAGCGAGATGTCGGCGGCCTCGAAGCGCAGGTCGCCGCCGTCGGCGAGGTAGGCGGCGGTGAGCTTCTGGACCAGCACCTGCTGCGGGCAGAGGCGTGCCGCGAGCCCCTCGGTGCCGTCGCCGTCGGAGAGGAGGTGGCTCTCGCCGTCCACCCGGATCTCGAGGACGCCGTCGTACGGGACACCACCGAGGACCCGGTCGGCCAGCCCCCAGGAGTCGAACATCCGCACCGCGCGGGTCTCGACGATCCCGGCACGCTGCCGCTGCGCCACATGCTCACGGCTGCGTCGCTCCAGCACGACGCAGTCGATGCCACCGCGCCGCAGCAGATTGGCAACGGTCATCCCGGCCGGGCCCGCACCGATGACCACGACGGTCGTGGATTCCGGCGACTGCCCCAACTTGCCCGCGTCCTGTTCGACTTGGCCATCGAGATCGGCTGCCGAGTCCTCACCAGTCATGCGTGAGTCCTGTGCAACGGGAGGCGCCGCCAAACGCAGCGGGCAGCACTCTCACCGCAGTTCGGCACGGAGGAGCGGAACGCGTTCGACGACCTCCCGAAACGGGACGTACAGTACCCCTAGGGGTATACGTCGATCGAGGAGTGGCCGTGGACATGGAGCTCGCGGGTGCGGAGCTGAAGGCGGTGCTGAACCGGCTGCGCCGCGCTCAGGGCCAGATCGCCGGAGTGATCCGGATGATCGAGGAGGGTCGCGACTGCGAGGACGTCATCACCCAGCTCGCCGCGGCCTCGCGGGCCCTGGACCGGGCCGGCTTCGCCATCATCGCCACCGGCCTCCAGCAGTGCCTGACCGACGTCGAGGCCGGCCGGAAGAACGGCGAGGACGTGGACCAGATGCGCGCCCGGCTGGAGAAGCTGTTCCTGTCGCTGGCGTGAGAACGGGCCGACCCGACGGCCGCCCTCTCACCGCCGCTGCTCGGTGAACCCGCCCCTGACGGCGTCGAAGACCGGACGGTACGTGTCCCAGCGGGCGGCCGGGGCGGACAGATAGATGTCGTACTCGCGGCCGCCCGCCGCGCCGTAGCCGAGGTCGACGGCGCGGAAGAGCCGGGCCCGGCCGTGGAAGGTGAACTCCCACACCACCGCCGGCCGCCCCCTGAAGTCGGTCTCCTGCATACGCAGCCTGCGGTACGTCGGGTAGTTGGCCTTGGTGTTCGCCTCGGTGTCCTTGAAGTGCCCGGTGGGGTTCCTGCCGGCGGGGTCCACCATGCCGACGGTGATGCCGGCCAGGCCGCTCGGGTCGGCGTAGGTGACCTCGTCGTCGCTCGACCCCTTCTTCTTCCAGCCGTCGGGGACGGGGAAGGAGACGCCGAGCTGCGCGTCGCGGACGAGGTGGTGACCGGCGGGGACGGGCGAGGGCGTGGTGGACGCGGTGGACGCACCGGCGCCGTCGCGGCCGGCCTGGTGCGACGCCGTGGCGAGGGTGGCGGCCACGGCGCCCGCGGCCAGGACGATCGCGGCCGGTACGAGGACACGGCGCTTGCGGTTGCGCGCCCTCTTCGGCGGCGGCGCGGAGGTCACCGGGCGCGTCTCCTCAAGGGCGACCGGCGCGGACGGCGCGATCGGGGCTGCCGGGGTTATCGGGGCTGCCGGGTCTGCCGGGTCTGCCGGGGCCGACCGCACCGTCGCCCGGACGTCGGCCCCGATCGCCCGCAGCGCCTGTTCCGTCTGCTCCGCCGTGGGCCGGTCCGCGGGGTCCTTCGACAGCAGCGCCTCGATGAGCGGCCCCAGGGATCCGGCTTGCCGCATCGGCGCGGGCGGGTCGACGGCGACGGCGTACGCGGTCTCCATGGCGGTGTCGCGGCGGTACGGCAGGCGCCCCTCCACCGCCTGGTAGAGCGTCGCGCCCAGGGACCACAGGTCCGAGGCCGGGCCGGGCTTCTGGCCGCGGACCCGCTCCGGGGCCATGAAGTCGATGGAGCCGATCATCTCCCCGGTCTGCGTGAGCGTGGTGCTCCCGGCGGTCTGCGCGATGCCGAAATCGGTCAGGACGACCCGCCCCTCGGCGCCGAGCAGCACGTTGCCGGGCTTGATGTCGCGATGCAGGACGCCGACGGCGTGCGCCGCCCGTACGGCCGAGATCACGCCCAGGCCGACGCGCGCCGCCTCCGCGGGCGGCAGCGTGCGGCCGCCTGCGAGGGCGTCACCCAGGGTGCCGGCGGGGACGTACTCCATGACGATGCACGGCAGCCCGCCGTCGTCTGCGACGTCATGGACGACGACCACGTTGGGGTGCACGACCCGGGCCGCGCTGCGTGCCTCGCGGCGGATGCGCTCGTAGAGCGTGCCGATCTCGGCGGCGGACAGGTGCGGCGGCGTGTGGAGCCGCTTGAGGGCGACCTGGCGGGCGAGCTGCTCGTCCTCGGCACGCCACACGGTGCCCATGCCGCCCTGGCCGACGCGCTCGACGAGCCGGTAGCGCCCGGCGACCAGCCGCCCTTCGTCCGACACTGCCTTGCCCTCCGCCTGCTCAGTCCCCCCTGCGCGTCACTCGGCTATGCACACTAACCGAATTTGTCGACATGCCGATTCATCGTCGGCTGCCGGGGCGAGTGTGCACCGGTGCGCGGAGTGCCGCCCGTGACGAAGGTCACGCCCCCTGCGCCTACGGGACACGAGGGCGGCGCTCGCGCACCGCCGCCGCGTACACCTGCGCCGTCGCCGTCGCGGCCGTGTCCCAGCCGAAGGAGCGGGCGTGGTGGGCGGCGGAGCGGCCCATGCGGGCGGAGAGGTGCGGGTCGTCGGCGAAGGCGCGCAGGGCGCGGGCGTAGTCCGCCGGGTCGTGGCCGGGGACGAGGGTGCCGCTCACACCGTCGCGTACGGCGACCGGAAGGCCGCCGACCTCGGCGGCGATCACGGGGGTGCCGCAGGCCTGGGCCTCGACGGCGACCAGGCCGAAGGACTCGCTGTGGGACGGCATGACCAGGACGGAGGCGGCCCGGTACCAGTCGGCCAGGCGATCCTGGCCGACCGGTGGCCTGAACCGTACGACGTCCGAGATGCCGAGCCCCGCCGCCAGCTTCTGCAGGCCCTCGGGCCTGGCCAGGCCGCTGCCGCTGGGGCCGCCCACGACCGGCACCACGATCCGCTCCCGCAGCCACGGACGCTGCTGAAGCAGCCGGGCCACCGCGCGCAGCAGGACGTCGGGCGCCTTGAGCGGCTGGATGCGGCCCGCGAACAGCGGGATCAGGGCGTCCTGGGGCAGTCCGAGGCGGGCTCGGGCCGCGGCGCGGCCGGCCTCGATGCCGGCGGGGTCGGGGCGGAAGCGGTCCAGGTTGACGCCGGGGTGGACGACCGCGACCCGTCCCCGGTCGGCGCCGTAGTGGTGCAGCAGTTCCTCGGCCTCCTGCTCGGTGTTCGCTATCAACCGGTCGGCGGAGTGGGCGACTTGGGTCTCGCCGAGGACGCGGGACGCGGGTTCGGGGGTGTCGCCGTCCGCGAGGTTGGCGTTCTTGACCTTGGCCATGGTGTGCATCGTGTGGACGAGCGGGACGCCCCAGCGCTCGGCGGTGAGCCGGCCGACGTGGCCGGAGAGCCAGTAGTGCGAGTGGACCAGGTCGTAGTGACCGAGGCGGTGGGCGGCCCACGCCTGGGTCACGCCGTGGGTGAAGGCGCAGAGTTGGGCGGGGAGGTTCTCCTTGGCCAGGCCCTCGTAGGGTCCGGCGGCCACGTGCCGGACCAGGACGCCGGGCGCGAGGTCGACGCTCGGTGGGAGCGCGGTGGAGGTGGCCCGGGTGAAGATCTCCACCTCGATGCCGAGGGCGGCCAGGCGTTTGGCGAGCTCGACGATGTAGACGTTCATGCCGCCCGCGTCGCCGGTGCCGGGCTGGTGCAGCGGGGAGGTGTGCACCGAGAGCATCGCCACCCGGCGGGGGCGGCCGTGTGCGCCGGACCGCTCGGGCCGGCGCGGGCCGCCGACAAGCTTGCCGCCATGGAGAGTTACGAGCCGGGTCACGCGACCGCCTCGGCCGTCATGTCGAGGCACTGTTCGCCCTCGTACACGTTCCCCACGTCCACGTTCATGGGGACGTCAGGGGCGGTCGGCTGGAACGGAATGCGCGGCGTCCTTCGGTGACCCGTCCCATGGTCAGCACTCGATGACGTTGACGGCGAGTCCGCCGCGGGCGGTCTCCTTGTACTTGACCTTCATGTCGGCGCCGGTCTCCTTCATGGTCTTGATGACCTTGTCGAGGGAGACGTGGTGGCGGCCGTCGCCGCGCAGCGCCATCCGGGCCGCGGTCACCGCCTTGACCGCGGCCATGCCGTTGCGCTCGATGCACGGGATCTGCACCAGGCCGCCGACCGGGTCGCAGGTCAGGCCGAGGTTGTGCTCCATGCCGATCTCGGCGGCGTTCTCGACCTGTTCGGGACTTCCACCCAGCACCTCCGCGAAACCCCCGGCCGCCATCGAGCAGGCCGAGCCGACCTCGCCCTGGCAGCCGACCTCGGCGCCGGAGATGGACGCGTTCTCCTTGAACAGCATGCCGATCGCGCCCGCCGCGAGCAGGAAGCGGACGACTCCGTCCTCGTCGGCACCCGGCACGAAATTGACGTAGTAATGCAGGACCGCCGGGATGATGCCGGCCGCGCCGTTCGTGGGCGCGGTGACCACCCGGCCGCCCGCCGCGTTCTCCTCGTTCACCGCCATCGCGTAGAGGGTCACCCACTCCATCGCACGGCCCAACGGATCGCCCTCGCCGCGGAGTTGGCGGGCCGCCGCCGCAGCCCGGCGCCGTACCTTCAGACCACCGGGGAGGATGCCCTCCGCCGACAGCCCGCGGGACACGCACGCCTGCATGACCCGCCAGATCTCCAGCAGGCCCTCGCGGATCTCGTCCTCGGTGCGCCAGGCGCGCTCGTTCTCCAGCATCAGCGCGGAGATCGACAGACCCGTCTCCTTGGTCAGGCGCAGCAGTTCGTCACCCGTGCTGAAGGGGTACGTCAACTCCGTGTCGTCGAGCTTGATGCGGTCCGCGCCGGCCGCGTCCTCGTCGACGACGAAGCCGCCGCCGACCGAGTAGTACGTCTTCTCCAGCAGCGGTACACCGTCGGCGTCGTACGCGAACAGGGTCATGCCGTTGGCGTGGAAGGGCAGAGATCGCCGTCGGTGCAGCACCAGTTGGGCCGAGACGTCGAAGTCGATCTCGTGGGCCGGGCCGATCTCGGCGCCGAGGAGGCGGATGCGGCCTGTGCTGCGGATCCGCTCGACGTCGAGATCGGCCTGGGCGACGTCGACCGTGTGCGGCTCGTTGCCCTCCAGGCCGAGCAGCACCGCCTTGGGGGTGCCGTGGCCGTGGCCGGTCGCCCCGAGGGAGCCGTACAACTCCGCCCGTACGGCGGTGGTCTGGGCGAGCACGCCGTCCTGCTTCAGCCGGGCGACGAACATCCCGGCGGCGCGTATCGGGCCGACGGTGTGCGAGCTGGACGGCCCGATACCGATGGAGAACAGGTCGAAGACGCTGATTGCCACGCCACACTCCGTGGGATTGGCGAGGTGTGCCGGAGTGCCGACGGCACACCTCTGCGGGCGAGTTGTCGGAGAACTGGAGCCCAGGCTGAAGCGGGTGCATGCGGGTCATCGACGGTCTTCCTGGGTGCGGGCGCAGTGGGCGGTGCATGCGTCGGCGGCCGATGCCCTCGACCGGCCGTCTCGCATCACACAACCACGGTCGCCATGCGCAACATGGTTTCGGCGCAGTCCGGGCTTGTCAAGGGATGCGCGCGACAGATGTTCCCGATGGTGCACCACGTTCCGTATCGCGCAACGTCCATATCAGAGCAGGCAGAATTCGTTGCCTTCCGGATCCGCCATCACCATGTGATCGGGCCTGCCGTCCAGGGCCTCCTCACGGATGACGGAGGCACCCGCCGCGGTCAGTCGCTCCACCGCCGCCACCACGCGCGGCCATCGCGTCTCCCAGGGCGTCTCCCGGCCGCCGCCGACCTGCACGTCCAGATGCAGCCGGTTCTTCGCCACCTTCGGCTCCGGAACCCGCAGGAACGAGATGGCGGGCCCCGCTTGGTCCGGATCGCTGAGGTACGCGCCCTCGTCCCACTCCTCCTCCGGGACTCCGTGATGGGCGAACCACTCCTCCCAGCTGCCGAATCCGGCGGGCGCGGGCCGCTCCACGTAACCCAGTGCCAGCGCCCAGAATCCGGCCAGTTCCACAGGCCGTGCGCAGTCGATCGTCACGGTCCATCTGGTCGCCATGCGGGCCTCCTCGGTCGAGTACGGCGACGCTACCGGCAGTTCTGCCCGAACCCCTTGACCAGCCGCGCCCCACCCCCGACCATGTTGCGTATAGCTCATCAAGTTGCGTAATGCGCACCCTAGATCAAGCCCCCGACGGAGGATGCCGTGTCTCCTCGACCGCAGCCCGGCCGCGAGTTCGTCCTGACCCTGTCGTGCCCCGACCAGGCCGGCCTGGTCCACGCCGTGACCACCTTTCTCGTGAGCCACTCCGGCAACATCCTGGAGAGCCAGCAGTTCGACGACCGGCTCCAGGACCGGTTCTTCATGCGGGTTCACTTCGACGTCGCCGATCCGGCCCTGTCACCGGAGGCGCTGCGCTCCGGCTTCGGCCCGGTGGCCGAGGCGTACCGGATCACCTGGCAGCTGCGCGACGCGTCGACGCCGACCCGCACGCTGATCATGGTCTCGAAGTTCGGCCACTGCCTGAACGACCTGCTGTTCCGCAGGTCCACGGGCGCGCTGAACATCGAGATCCCGGCGATCGTCTCCAACCACCGCGAGTTCGAGGCCCTGGCCGAGAGCTACGGCATCCCCTTCCACCACATCCCGGTGACCGCGGACACCAAGGCGGAGGCGGAGGCGCGGCTGCTGGAGCTCGTCGACGAGCTGGACGTCGATCTCGTGGTGCTCGCCCGCTACATGCAGATCCTCTCCGACGACCTGTGCAAGCAGCTCGACGGGCGGGCCATCAACATCCACCACTCGTTCCTGCCAAGCTTCAAGGGGGCGCGCCCCTACGTCCAGGCGCACCAGCGCGGGGTGAAGCTCGTCGGGGCCACGGCGCACTACGTCACCTCCGACCTCGACGAGGGCCCGATCATCGAGCAGGAGGTCGTCCGGGTGGACCACTCCCGCACCCCGGACGAACTGGTCGCCATGGGCCGAGACGTCGAGGCACAGGTGCTCGCGCGCGCGATCGCGTGGCACACGGAGAGCCGCGTCCTGGTCAACGGCCGCTGCACGGTGGTCTTCCGCTGAAGCGCCGGCGATGCGAGGCTGACGCAAGGCCGGGACGGCTGCCCCGGACCTTCCCGGACCGTCGGCCGGGACGCGTATAGTTGCGCTATGAGCAACCACGCGGCAGATGGCGAAACAACGGGGCCTGCGGTGAACGGTGTGCAGTCCGTGGACCGCGCCGTCAGCGTCCTGGAGATCCTCGCCCAGCGCGGCGAGGCCGGCGTGAGCGAGGTGGCCGCCGAGATCGACGTCCACAAGTCGACGGCGTTCCGCCTGCTCGGGGCCCTGGAGTCGCGCGGCCTGGTGGAACAGGCGACGGAGCGTGGCAAGTACCGGCTCGGCTTCGGCATCGTGCGCCTCGCCGGCGCGGTCACGGGCCGGCTCGACATCACCCAGCAGGGCCGGTCGGTGTGCGAGCGGCTCGCCGAGGAGCTCGGTGAGACCGTCAACATCGCGGTCCTGCAGGAGCATTACGCGGTCAACCTCTACCAGGTGCGCGGCCCGGGCGCGGTCGGCACGCACAACTGGGTCGGCCAGCTGACCCCGCCGCACGCCACGTCCAGCGGCAAGATCCTGCTGGCCCACCTCTCGGAGGAGGGGCGCGTGGCAGTGCTCGGGACGTCCGGGCTGCAGAGGCTGACGCCCCACACCCTGACGGCGCGGACGAAGCTGGACAAGGACCTCGCCCAGGCGCGGGAGCGCGGCTACACGATCACGCTGGAGGAGCTCGAGCTCGGCCTGCACGCCATGGCGGCCCCGATCCGCTCCCGCGACGGCGAGGTCATCGCAGCCCTCAGCGCCTCCGGCCCGGCCTATCGCTTCACGGAGGCGCGGATGCACGAGCTGGCGCCCGTACTGGTCAAGGGCGCGGAGGAGATCAGCCGCCGGATGGGGTATCTGGGCTGAGCCCGCCGCCGCCCTGGCAGGCGGGCCGGCGGACCGCCCTCCGCGACGGCGTCAGGCCGGCGCCTCGGCCCCCCAGCGCGCCGTCACCCGTACCGCGTCCAGCGTCGACGCCACGTCGTGCACGCGCAGGCACCAGGCGCCCTGGGCCGCGGCGAGGACGGAGACGGCGGTGGTGGCGGCGTCGCGCAACGGCGCCGGGCGCGGCCGCCCCGTCGCCGGATCGGCCAGCAGACGGCCCAGGAAGGACTTGCGGGAGGCGCCCACCAGGACGGGATGGCCGAGCGCCCGGACCTCGGCGAGGCGGGCCAGCAACTCCCAGTTGTGGTCGGGCTGTTTGGCGAAGCCCAGGCCGGGATCGACGATCAGGCGGCCCGGCCGGATACCCGCCCGCAGCGCGGCCTCGACCCGCAGGCGCAGTTCACCGAGCACGTCGGCGACGACATCGCCGTAGACGGCGTTCGCCTGCATGCCGGCGGCGTGGCCGCGCCAGTGCATCAGGACGTACGGCATCCCCGCCCGCGCCATCAGCGGCAGCATCGCGGGGTCGGCGAGGCCGCCCGAGACGTCGTTGATCAGCCGTGCGCCCGCGTCGAGGGCGCGCGCGGCGACCTCGGCCCGCATGGTGTCGACGCTGACGACGCCACCCGCCGCGACCAGTTCTCGTACGACGGGCAGAACGCGGCGCAGCTCCTCCTCGACCGGTGGGCGGACCGCGCCGGGGCGGGTCGACTCCCCGCCCACGTCGACGATGTCCGCCCCGTCCTCGAACAGCGCGAGCCCGTGGGCCACGGCCGCGTCGGCGGCGAAGGACCGTCCGCCGTCGGAGAACGAGTCGGGGGTGACGTTGACGACGCCCATGACGAGCGTGCGGCCGGGCCGCGGCAGGCCGTAGGGGTGGAGTTCCGGCGCTCCCGGAGGCGTCGCCGTGACGGCGTGGGCCATGCCGATCACCAAGACCGGGCCTTGCGCGCCGCCGCGTCCCTCACGCCACTCCTCCGGCGGGCACCGCCCCGAGCCGGGCCGCGACGCAGGCCGGCGGGAGGTTCGGCCGGGCGTCGGACAGCTCGACGTAGACCATGCCGTCCTCGACGAGGACCTGGTGGGTGCGGACCGGCAGGCGGGCCGGCGGGGCGTCCACCCTGCCGGTGCGCAGGTCGAACTTCGAGGCGTGCAGCGGGCATTCGACCTCGCACCCCTCCAGCCACCCGTCCGCGAGCGAGGCGTCCTGGTGGGTGCACGTGTCGTCGATCGCGTAGAGCTCGCCGTCCTCGGTGTGGAAGACGGAGACCGGCGGTTCGGACTCGATCCGGAACGCCTCGCCCTGCGGCAGGTCGGCAAGAGGGCACGCGGGAATCTTCATGACCACCTCGGTGCGGATGCGTAATGCGAAACGATGTGCGCTTAGCGCAACGTCAGTTTGGAGGCGGACCCCTCCCCTGTCAAGAAGCCGGCGAGGCGGCACCACAGCGGTCCAGGTCGGCCGTTGCGCAGGGGCAGCAGAGGGGCTATTGAGCCGGCCCCGGAATCTCCTGCTCGGCCCAGATGATCTTGCCGTCGGGTGTGTGGCGGGCGCCCCAGCGGTCGGTCAGCTGGGCCACCAGGAACAGGCCTCGGCCGCCCTCGTCCATGCTGCGGGCATGCCGCAGCCGCGGGGCCGTGCCGCTGGCGTCGGCGACCTCGCAGGTCAGCCGGGCGTCACGGAGGAGCCGTAGCCGGATGGGCGGCTCGGCGTAGCGGATCGCGTTGGTGACGAGCTCGCTGACGACGAGTTCCGTCGTCATGGCGAGGTCGCCCAGGCCCCACGCCTCCACCTGCCGGGTCGCCTGTGCGCGGACGTCGGCCACGGCGGACGGGTCCACGGGCACGTCCCAGGAGGCGACATGGTCGTCACCCAGGATGTGCGTGCGGGTCAGCAGCAGGGCGATGTCGTCGGCCTGCGGCACGGGTACGAGCTGCCGCACCGCGGACGTGCACAGGTCGGAGAGGCCCGTGTGCGAGTCGGCCAGCAGGCCGGCGAGCCGGGACATGCCGCGCTCCATGTCGCCGTCGGTGCCCTCGATCAGGCCGTCGGTGTAGAGCCCGAGCAGGCTGTTCTCGCCGAGCTCGATCTCGGTGGCCTCGAAGGCCATTCCTCCCAGCCCCAGCGGGGGCCCGGCCGGGGGTTCTGGGAAAGACACCTGCCCATCCGGTGCGACGACGACCGGGGGCGGGTGCCCGGCCCGGGCCATCGTGCACCGCCCGGTGACGGGGTCGTAGACGGCGTAGAGGCAGGTCGCCCCGAGGAAGCCGGTCGTGCTGCGCCGGCTCTCCTCGTCGTCGGCCTGCTCCGCGCTCAACCGGAGCACCAGGTCGTCGAGGTGGGCCAGCAGCTCGTCGGGCGGCAGCTCCATGTCGGCGAGGGTCTGCACCGCGGTGCGCAGCCGGCCCATCGCCGCCGCGGCGGCGATGCCGTGCCCGACCACGTCGCCGACGACCAGGCCCACCCGCGCCCCGGACAGCGGGATCACGTCGAACCAGTCGCCGCCCACCCCGCCCGACGGGTCCGCCGGCAGATAGGCGGAGGCCACCTCCAGCGCGGTTCCACCGGTCAGCACGTGCGGCAGCAGACTGCGCTGGAGGGTGACGGCCGCCGTGTGCTCCCGGGTGTAGCGGCGGGCGTTGTCGACGCACAGCGCCGCGCGCGCCACCAGCTCCCGGGCCAGCAGAACGTCGTCGGGCTGGAACGAAACGGGGTTGAGGGAGCGCAGGAACGTGGTGATGCCCAGGGCGGTGTGGCGCGCCCGCATCGGCACGGAGATCAGGGAGTGCAGGCCGAACTTCCTCAGACGTTCGGCTCGTTCGGGTTCTTCGGTGACCCACTCGGGGGCGGACGGATCGAGCACGGACATGAGGATCGGCTCGCCTTCGACGAGCAGGTTCAGGTCGTGCGTCGGAGGCAGGAATCCCGGGCTCTCCCCGATGCGCACCACGGCCTCCGGGCAGCCCTCGCGCACCGAGCTCATGCCGGCGCGGCGCAGCACGGGCCGGACGGGGGCGGGCCCGGCGTCCGTGAGCCACGCGCCGTGCCCTTCGGTGCTCAGGACGGGCTCCAGCAGGTCCACGACGACGAAGTCGGCGAAGCGGGGCACGGCGAAGTCGGCGAGTTCCTGCGCCGTGCCCATCACGTCCAGGGTGGTGCCGACGCCGGCCCCGGCCTCGTTGACCAGCGTCAGCAGCCGGCGCGCGGTCCACCGCTCGGTGACGTCCTGCACCAGGTAGCAGACCCCGGTGGTGACATCCGCGACGTCCACCAGGGGGAAGAAGGACGTGGAGTAGGCGCGCTGACGGTGGGGATCGGCCCAGCTCCAGCCCAGGTACTCGTAGTCGGTGACCGGTACGCCGGTCTCCAGGACCTTGCGCATCAGGCCCTCGATGGCGGCCGCCTGCAGACCGGGCAGCAGCTCGCTCAGGCGGCGCCCCAGCCGCTGCTCACGGGGTACGCCGCCGAACCGCTCCAGGGTGTCGTTGAGCCATACGTAGCGCAGTTCCAGGTCCATCACGGCCATGCCGACCGGCAGACGGGTCAGGAACCCGTCGAGCACGGACTGGACCACCGTCCACTGCGGCTTCTCCTCCCGCGCCGAGACGAGGAAGCACTCGTCCGCGCCGACGCGGAACGCCGCGGAGACCCGCAGGTCGACGTCGACGACGCGGCCGTCGCCGTGCCGCAGGGGGATCAGGCCGTTCCACCCCATGCCCGCGCGGCACCGCTCCACCACGCCGGCCACGCGCGCGGGGTCCCGGTCCATCGCCACCAGGCGCTCGACAGAGCCGCCGACCACCTCGGAGGCCGGGCGTCCGAGGAGGACCTCGGCGCCCCGGGTCCAGCCGATCACGGCACCTTCGGCGGACACGATCGCCGCCGCGTCGCTGGACGCGTCGAGGAGATCGCGCGGTGCCACGGGCGGGGGCCCGCCGGACGCTTGTCGCGCAGGATCCATGGGTGCCATCCGGTTCCGTTCCGTACAGCACCATGTTCCTGCTACTCCACCGGATGTGCACGGCATTGGCGGAAAGCCCGCCGGAGCGCCCTCCGCTTCCGCCCCGCCCCGGCCGGGGGCAGCATGGAAGGGCCACTGGTCAGAACCCGGGTGCCCGGGCGACGTCGGAAGACCTCGCCGGATGCCGCGCAAGCGACGGAGGTGGGTGCGGGATGACGGCCGATTCCTTCCGGCCCGGCAGCGAGGCACGAGGCTTCGGGGAGCCCCGGCCCACCGGCCTGCTGGACGTCCTGAGCGTGTCCGCGGTGGTCGTCGACGCCGGCGGACGCGTCGTGTTCTGGACCCCGCAGGCCGAGGAACTGTTCGGGTACACCGCCGAGGAGGCACTGGGCACCTACGCGGCCCGGCTGTTCATCCACCCCGAACATCTGCAGGCCGTCGTCGAGCTGTTCACGGAGGTGCTGCAGACCGGCCGGAGCTGGGCGGGCACCTTCCCCATCCGGCACAAGGACGGCAGCACCCGGCTGATGGAGTTCCGCAACATGCGCCTCCAGGACGACCTCGGGGACGTCTACGCCCTGGGGATCGCCGCCGACCACAACCTCCTGCAGCGCGTCGAGACCGATCTGGCCCTGTGCGAGCGGCTGATCAACCAGTCCCCGATCGGCCTGGCCCTGCTGGACCCCGATCTGCGCTACCTCCTGGTCAACCCGGCACTGGCCCGCATCGACGGCATCCCCGCCGAGGACCACGTCGGCCACAGCCTGCACGAGATCCTGACGCTGCCGGACGTCGACACCATCGAGTCCGCGCTGCGCCAGGTGCTCACCACCGGCAGCCCGCTGCTCGACCAGTACCACGTGGGCCGCCCCAAGGCCGACCCCGAGCACGAGCACGCCTGGTCGCTGTCCTTCTACCGGCTGGAGGACCCCGGCGGACGGGTCCTGGGCGCGGCCGCCTCCGTCGTCGACGTCACCGAGCGGCACCGCGTCGCCGCCGAGGCCGACCGGGCCCGGCGCCGGCTCGCCCTCATCGCCGAGGCCTCGGTGCGCGTCGGCACCACGCTGGAGGTCGAGGACACCGCCCGTGAACTGGCCGAGATCGCGGTGCCGCAGCTCGCCGACGTGGTCGCCGTGGACGTCCTCGACTCGGCGCTGGCCTGCCGCCGCTCACGCCGGCCGGACGACGGCCCGGAACTCTTCCGCGCGCTCGCCCTCAAGGCGGCCCACCCGACGGTGGCCCTGCGCGCCGCCGACCCGCCCGGCGGCCTCGCCGCCTACGACGGGGACCGCCTGGTCACGCTGTGCGTGCACTCCGGGCGGCCGGTGCTGGTGCGCCACGTCGGCGACCGGGATCTGCCGCGCATCGCCCGCGACGCCGAGGCCGGCGCGCTGCTGGCCCGGGCCGGCGTGCACTCCTACCTCGCCGTGCCGCTGATCGCCCACGGCGAGGTGCTCGGTGCCCTCGACCTGAAGCGGACCCGCAACCCGCTCCCGTTCGACGAGGACGACGTCGTCCTCGCCACCGAGCTGGCCGGCCGCGCGGCGGTGGCCATCGACAACGCCCGCTGGTTCCAGAGCGTGCGCAACACCGCCCTCACCCTCCAGCGCAGCCTGCTGCCCGACCACGCGCCGCGACACGCGGGCCTCGAACTCGCCTCCCGCTACCAACCCGCCCAGGCCACCAGCGAGGTCGGCGGCGACTGGTACGACGTCATCCCGCTCGGCGACGACAAGACCGCCCTGGTCGTCGGCGACGTCATGGGCAACGGCATCGACGCCGCCGCCACGATGGGCCGGCTGCGCACCGCCACCTGCGCCTACGCGGACCTCGACCTCGCGCCCGGCGCCGTGCTCCAGCACCTCGACAAGATCACCTGCGACCTGGAGCACTACATCGTCACCTGCCTCTACGCGGTGTACGACCCGCGCACCGGGCAGTGCCACATCGCCAACGCCGGGCACATGCCTCCCGCCCTGGCCGGCCCGGACCACCCCGCCGAGCTGCTCGACCTGCCGCCCGGCGCCCCGCTCGGCGTCGGCGGCATCTCGTTCGAGACGACCACGGTCCGGCTCGCCCCCGGCGACCTGCTGGTCCTCTACACCGACGGCCTCGTCGAGACCCGTCAGCACTCCCTGGACGACCGGCTGAACCTCATGCTGAGCTTCCTCGACGAGCCCCGGCGCCCGCTGGAGGACACCTGCGACCTGCTCCTGCACGGCCTGCGCCACCCCGACGACCACGACGACGTCGCCCTCCTCGTCGCCCGGGCCGTGCGGGCAACCGGGCCGGCGCAGGAGGCGCTCAGCCTTGGGCCGGCGTGAGCACCACGAAGTCCGCGTTCGACGGGTCGAGGCAGACGGCCAGTCTGCCCACGCCCTCCGCGTCGTCCGGTCCCATCTGCACGCTGCCGCCGTTTCCGGTGACCTGCCCGACGGCGGCGTCGCAGTCGTCGACCGCGAAGACCGGGTGCCAGTAGGCCCGCCCGTTCGTCAGCGAGAGGTCCTTCGGGGCGAGTTGCATCAGACCGCCGTGCATCCGCTCTTCGGGGAGACCGGCCGGGGTGATCAAGGTGTACGGCCCTCCCCCGCCCGGCATCGGCATGTCGCCGAACTGCCAGCCGAAGACGGCGCCGTAGAACTCCTTCGCGGCCGTGGCGTCGGTCGTGTACAGCTCGGTCCAGGACAGCGAGCCCGGCGCGTCCGCCAGCTCGAACCCGGTGATCTCCCCCGGCTGCCAGACGGCGAACCGGCCGCCCGCCGGGTCGCTGTACTGCGCCGTCCTGCCCTGGGCGCCGAAGTCCCTCGGCGCCACCCGCACCGAGCCGCCCGCGCGCTCCACGGCCTGCGTCGTGGCGTCCACGTCGGTGACGTCGTAGTAGATCATCCAGGCGGAGCGCGCGCCTTCCTCGGTGAGCCTGCCCAGCCCGGCGACGATCTTGCCGTCCTTGCGGAACATGCCGCCCTCCACGCCCTCGCCCATGGACTCGAAGTCCCAGCCGAGCACGGCGCCGTAGAAGGCGGCGGCCGCCGGGACGTCAGGGGCGCCGAGGTCGAGCCAGCAAGGGGATCCGGGGGCGAAGTCGGTGGTGATCACAGAGGTGCCCTTTCGCAGCGTTCACACCCTTTCAGCGTGACACCGCCTGTCCGCACGCGCGCGCCGGACCACCCACCCGAACACCGTCACCGAGCTCACCGCCGCGACCGCGCACCAGGTCGAGACGAACTCCAGCCGCCACAGCGCCCAGCACGCCGGCGCACCGACCGCGGCCAGCAGGCCGAGCCCCCGCAGCCAGTCGTCGCCGGACAGCAGCAACGCGCCGACGGTGGCCAGCAGATATCCCGCGATCAGCACTTCGCCGTACGGCAGTCCGATGGCGTAGCCGACGGTGTGACCGCGGATCTCGGCCCGGACCGGGCGGGTGGCGAGGGCATACGTCAGCAGGACGGCGGTCAGCACGCCGGCCACCAGCGGAACGGCCAGCCGTCGCCGGTCCGGCCGCGGAACGGCGCACACCACGGCCACCGGCACCCACACCGCCAGCAACGGGAGCGCGATCACGGCCCAGGCCACGGTGGCCCATCCGCTGCCGCCGCCGACCTGCCACACCCGGCCCTCGACCAGCTGATGCGCCCCGAGCAGCAACGGCAGCGCGGCGAGCGGCAGATCCCCGATGCGCCGCACCCGCGCCACACAGGCCACACCGACACAGGCGATCGCCGAGCCCACCACGAGATCAGCCGTCGCGCTCCAGCACATGACACAACCATGTCACCGCGTTTCGGGCCGTTCACGCATGGCACAGGGTGACAACGCGCCACGTCACAGTGACATCGCGGAGTCGCCGCCCCCCTTCGGCCGCGGTGCCGCGGCTCAGGTCGCCGGAGCGGCGCTCAGCCGTACGAGCACGGCCGAGTCGGGGCGTGGCAGGCGGACGGTCAGTCTTCCCTCGGCCGCCTCCCACTCCGACGTGCTGTCGGAGGCGGCCGGGTGGAGTACGTCCGCCGCGACGTCGGCGCCGCGCAGATGCGGGATCGTCAGCACGTGATGGTCAGCGCCGGGACCCCTTCGCCACACCGCCACGTACGTGGCCCCCGGCGACCGTAGTCCGTGCGCGATCCAGGTGTCCTCCCAGGCCGGGAGTCCGAGTGGCCAGAAGGGGCGGGCCTCCGCGATGTGCGGCCGGATGTTCTTGTACGTGCGGATCGCCGCGCGTACGAGGGCGAGCTGACCGTCGTTCATGCGGTCGAGGAAGCCGGAGAGATGGACTCGGCCCAGCAGCGGCGCGGTGAGGGTGAAGGCGATCTCGTCGGGCGTGTGGCCGGGCTGCGGGTAGGCCCACACCGCGGCCTGCTCGGGGGCGACGGCGGTGGCGGCCGCGGCGGCGATCGGCGGGTAGCGCCGGAGGTCCTGCTGGTCGCTGGTGGACTGCAGCTGGGTGACGGCGAGTTGGGCGTAGTCCATGCGCAGCCCGCCCGAACCGCAGTTCTCCAGGACCAGGGCGGGGTGGCGGTCGAGGAGTGAGTTCAGCCAGTCGAGGTGGGCGCGGTGGTGGCCGAGCAGCCCGGCGCCCGGGCTCTCGCCGTCCGCCTCGGTGCCGGGGCCGACGTTGACGTTGTAGTCGAGCTTCAGATAGCCCACGCCCCACTCGCCGACGATGCGGTCCACGACCCGGTCCAGATGGCCGCGGGCGGCGGGATGGCGCAGGTCCAGGTGATGGCGTCCGTGTTCGGTGACCCGTACGCCGCCGCGCCGGAAGAACGCCTCGGGCGGCAGCGTGCGGGCCAGCGGACTGCGGACGCCGACGACTTCGGGTTCCAGCCACAGCCCCGGCGTCATGCCCCGTGCGCGGATGGCGTCCAGGACTTCCCCCATGCCGCCGGGGAAGCGGTTCGGGGCGGCCTCCCAAGCGCCGACGGCGTCCCACCAGCCCTGGGCGTCGTCGTCGTACCAGCCCGCGTCGACGACGAACACCTCCGCACCGGCCGTCGCGGCCGCGTCGATCAGCGGCAGCAGCTTTCCGGTCGTGGGGTCGCCCATCAGGGTGTTCATGTAGTCGTTGTAGATCACCGGGAGGGTGCGGTGGTCGGCGTGGCTGCGGCGGATCCGGCGGCGGTAGTCGGTGAGTTCACCGAAGGCGGCGTCCAGACCGCCGCCGCGGACGTGCACGAGGACGGCCGGCACGGTGGTGAACTCCTCGCCGGGCGCGAGCGTGCGGTGCCACTGGTGGTGGGCGTCGCCGGGGCCGAACAGGGCGACGTAGGCGGCGCCTTCGCGCTCTCCCGTCTCGTAGCGCCAGCCGGCACTGGACTCGATCTGCCAGAGCCAGGCGCGGCCGTCGGGGGCGGTGAGGGCGGCGACCGGCAGGTGCCGCCCGGTCGACCAGCTGCCCTGTGAACACCGCTCGAAGCAGCCGCGTCCTTCGTGACCGTGGGCGGAGCGGTTCAGCGCGACGTTGTGCTCGCGGAAGGCGCCCTGGAGCCAACGGCACTCCGCGAGCCAGTCGTTGTCCGCCCAGTGCACGGTCAGGCCGTCCACGCCGCCCGCCGCGTCGGCGATGCCGCCGATGGCGAGAGTGGAGACGCTCTCCAGGCGGAGCGGGGCCGTGCCCTCGTTGACCAGGCGCACCTGGGTGCGCAGAAAGCCGGTGCCCGGGCAGGTGTTCAGGGCGACCTCGGCGGTCAGGCCCGTCTCCGGGTCCGCGAGACGGATCGTCGTGCGCTCCCAGGCGCCGTCCTGCGCCGACCTGTTTCCCGACCGGATCGCCGACCCGTATCCCTGCCCGTCTGCCGACTCGTATCCCGGCCCGTTCGCCGACTCGTGGCCTTGGTAGATCAGCCGCCCGCCGACGGCCGTGTCGATGAAGCGCTCCCCCGACCAGGTGCGGCCGTGTCCGGTGGCGGTGACCTCGACCAGCGGCAGCAGACGGGCCCGGTCCTGGCCGGGCACGCCCAGCACGACCGAGCCGGCCGCGTCCACGACGGCGTGCAGGGCGAGTGCCGGGTGCGACCAGAGCCGGGAGCCCTCGGCCGGGACGGCTGTGCTCAACAGGTTTCCCCTTCCGGGAGATGGCCGGGGCGGCGCGCTGACGGCGGGCGGCACATTCCGCCGCAGTACTGCACATGCCACCCCGTGCGTCCCCCAAAGCGCGAAAGAGCCCCGCCTTTGACATCGTTCCGGGCCTTTGCGGCAAGGCCGCCTACGGATTCGCCACTGTCTCACCCCTCTTCAGAAGGAGGTACACCGCATGGTCGGCAGACATGCAGTGGGCGCGCGCCGCGCAGCCCTGACCGCGCTCGGCGCCCTCGTACTCACCCAGGTCCCGTCCGCCGCCGCGGCCCCGCCGCCCCCCGCACCGGGACCCGCGCACCTGGCCGCCAGGACGCTGGGCGCCATCCGGCCGCCGGCCCAGATGCTGCGCGCGATGGAGCGCGACCTGGGTCTGACGCGGTCCCAGGCGAGGGCCCGGCTGGTCAACGAGGCCGAGGCCGGCACCCGCGCGGGCCGCCTGCGCAACGCGCTGGGCGGGCACTTCGCCGGTGCCTGGGTGAGCGGGGCGACCTCTTCCCAGCTCACCGTCGCCACCACCCACGCGGCGGACATCTCCGCCATTCAGGCCCAGGGCGCCAAGGCCGCTGTCGTCGCCACGCCGCTGAGCACCCTTCAGGCGCTCAAGGAGAGGCTGGACGCGACCGCCGGTCACCTGCGCTCGCGCGACACACCGGTCTGGTACGTGGACGTGCCGGCGAACCGGGTCGTGGTGCAGGCGACGAAGCAGTCGGCGGCCACGTCCTTCGTGAAGGCCGCCGGCCTGGAGGGACGGGGCGTGGCCGTCCGGATCGCGGCGGACCGTCCCAAGCTGAGGGCGGACCTCGTCGGCGGCGACGCCTACTACATCAACAACAGCGCCCGCTGCTCGATCGGCTTCTCCGTCACCAAGGGCTCCCAGCAGGGCTTCGCCTCCGCGGGCCACTGCGGCAAGCCCGGCGACAAGACCGCGGGCTACGACAAGACCGACCAGGGCACGTTCAAGGCGTCCGCGTTCCCCGGCAAGGACATGTCCTGGGTGGGCGTCAACAGCAACTGGACCGCCACGCCCGACTACAAGGGACAGGCCGGCAAGCGGGCTTCCGTCGCCGGCTCCGTGCAGGCGCTCGTCGGGGCGTCGGTCTGCCGCTCCGGCTCCACCTCCGGCTGGCACTGCGGCACCATCCGGCAGCTGGGCGCCACGGTCCAGTACGAAGAGGGCACGGTCAACGGCCTGACCCGGACCGACGTGTGCTCCGAACCGGGCGACTCCGGCGGCCCGTTCGTCTCCGGCGCCCAGGCCCAGGGCACCACCTCGGGCGGCTCGGGCGACTGCACGAGCGGCGGGACCACCTTCTTCCAGCCGGTCAACCCGGTCCTGAGCGACTTCGGCCTCACGCTGAAGACCGCCCAGACCGGCGCGCAGGCCCCGCAGGACAACAACGCGGCGGACGCCTGGATCCCCGGTCACGTCTACGAGGCCGGGCAGACGGTCACACACTCCGGCGTGCGTTACCAGTGCCTGCAGACCCACCAGGCGCAGGGTGTGTGGTCGCCGGACGCCACTCCGGCCCTGTGGCAGCGGCTGTAGGAGTCGTACGGCGCGAACGGTGCGGAGGCCCACGGCCCCCGCACCGTTCGCGTTTCCACCCCCGGGTCTACCCCTCGGCGAGGAGCCCGTACGCGGTGGCGACGAAGGGGTCGCCGGACCGGAAGCGGCGCGTGCAGACCGCCGCCAGGGCCGTGCCGGTGTCGGGCCGGAACCCCAGGAACGCCTGCTGGCCCAGGGTGGCCCCGCCATGGAAGTACATGGGCCCTACGTCCGTGGGATGCCGGAACCACGCCATGGTGTGCACGTGGCGGTGTCCCAGGCCCCGGCGCAGCAGCGGCGTGCGGACCGACCGCAGCGCGCCGGACAGGGGGGTGCCGGCCGGGTCGAGGTGTGCTTCGAGGAAGGTGAGCAGGTCGTGCGGGGTGGCCCGCAGGGCACCTGCCGCCTGGAAGCCGCCGGCGTCGAAGCCGGGCACGGGCGTACGGCCGTCCTTGCCGTGCCCCACGGCGTCGGTGTCCGGGCCGCTCGCCCGCAGCGCCGTGCCGTCCAGGGCGAGCGGGCGCAGGATCTGATCGGTGAGCAGGTTCTCCCAGGGGGTGCCGGTGACCGCCGCGAGGGCGTGGCCGAGGACGGCGACCCCGAAGTTGGAGTACCGCCACCGCGTGCCGGGCCGGTGCCGCGGGCCGCGACGCAGGAAGGCGTCGATCACCCGGGCGGCCGGGTAGCGGGCGTAGGGCGCGGTGTGCCAGGCGGGCAGGGCCCGCAGGTGGAAGTCGGCCGGCAGGGCGGGCAGTCCGGACGTGTGGGTCAGGAGATGCGCGAGCGTCACCGGGGCTGCCGCCTCCGTGCGCCGGTCCGGGTCCAGGCAGGCGGTGGCCCGCTCGCCGCCGGTCAGCAGGCCGCACCGGATCAGTTGCGCGAGCAGCAGGCCGGTGAACGTCTTGGAGGCGGAGCCGAGTTCGTAGCGCAGGTTCTCGCGGGGGGTCGGCGGGGGCGGGGCGGAGCCGCCGTGGTGGACGGTCCGGCGGCCGTGCCGGGAGACGGCGAAGACGGCGTCGGGCGCGTCGGTCGTCTCCACGGCCTGCTTCAGCCGGAGGTGCAGCTCCTCGTCGTCCTCGGCCGTCGCGGAGGTGCCCGCCGGGAAGTCGTTCTCGTCGTGCGGGTCCCCTGGCCAGGGCGCGGTGGCGGCGCTCATGAGGGGGCGTGCGCCAGCTCGGTCAGGGCACGGGAGGTAGCCAGGACGGAGGCGAAGGCGGCGACCAGCGTGGGGTGGTAGACGACGTCGAAGACCTCCTCGGGCGCGCCCTCGGGCAGGCCGCGGACGGCGGGCACGGCGCCGTCGGGCTGTTGCGCGGCCGCGAACGCCTGCCAGGCCCGCTCGTCGAGGGTGGGGCGGGGCAGACAGGCGTCGACGACGAGGAGTTCGCCGAGCAGGTCCCAGCGTTCGAGGTCGAGCCAGTCGTCGATCCAGACCGGCAGCCAGGTGGCGAGGTACTCGGCGATGTGCGGCGGCAGGCCCTCGGGGCGCTCTCCCCAGTCGGTGAGGTGGAACACCGCATGGGTGATGTCGTAGGCGGTGTGCCCGCCGACCGTCCAGGGCTCGGGTGTGCGGCCCAGCCAGGTCGCGCCGACGAGGTCGGTCTCCGGCGGGCGGGAGGTGAGGCCGTAGCGGCGCTGGAACGCGGCGAGCCCGAGGCGGCGGGTCGGGTGGAGTTCGAGGGCCGCGTAGCTCTCGAGCCGGTGGTGGAGGGCGGCGGCGCGCTCCACCTCGGGCTCGCTGTAGCCGAGTTCCTTGTAAGGCAGGTACACCTCGAAGGGGATGGGTGAGAGCGGCTCGATGCGCTGGCCGCGCACCAGCATGCGGCCGCCGTCCAGGGTGTCGCGCCAGGTGTGGTCCACCAACCGGCGGGCCAGTTCGGCCTGTTCCGATCCGGCCACGCCCTCGCGGAACAACACCCGGCAGATCAGGGCGAGTTCGCCGATCGGCTTGAATCTCTCCAGGAAGCCCACTTCCGGATCGACGTCGGGTTCCAGCCGGAAGCCGTCGCGCCGCGCCCAGAGCCACTGAAGGGCGCGGACGCCGACCGTGTGCAGCAGACGGGTTTCGGTCATCGGGGCGCTCCTTGGCCGTCGTACCGGTTCCGGGTGTCCTCGGTGCGGAGCCCGGGGCCGTCGGTTTCGCGGGTGAGGAGGTCGACGCTCAGGGCCGCGGCGAAGGCTGCCATGAGGGTGGAGTGGTAGCAGTGGACGAAGCCCGGATCGGGCTCGTCCGTGGTGTCCGGCGCGGTCAACGGGATGGCGCCCGAGTCGAGTTGGGCCCGCGCTAGCCGGGTCCAGGCATCCTGGAGCATGGCCGTGTCGGGCGGGTGGGGAAGGCTCGCGGCGACGATCAGGAGTTCGCCGGCGAGGTCCCACAGTCCGGCGTCCAGGCAGGTGTCGAGCCACGGCGGCAGCCAGTCGGCGAGGTAGGCGGCCAGGTCTTCGGGGACGTCCTGGGCGGTGCGGCCCCAGTCGGTGAGGTGGAAGACGACGTGGGTGAGCGCGTACCCGGCGGTGCGCTCGAAGGCCCACGGTTCCGGCAGCCCGCCGAGCCAGGTGCGGCTCAGCGCCTGCGCGGGCCGCTCCTGGCGGTGGATGCCGCTGCGCCGCTCGGCGTTGAGCAGGCCGAGCCGGCGGGTCGGCTCCTGTTCGGTGCGGCGCCAGCCGCGGGTGCGGGCCACCGTGGCGGCGGCCGCCTCGTACCCGGCGTGCCGGAACCCGGCGCCGGCGAAGACCGAGTACACCTCCAGCGGGTACGTCGCGAAGGGCTCCAACTGCTGGAGGCGCAGGAACAGTTCCCCTCGGCCCGTCTGCTGCCAGGCGAACGCCAGCAGGTCGCAGACACAGGCGTGCAGGGGGTCGGACGGCGGGGTGCGGCGGCGTACGCTCACGCACGTCTGGGCCAGTTCGCCGAGCGGTTTCCAGGTGAGATCGACCTGGCCGTCGGCGGTGAACGCGTCGTCGTCGAGGGCGAAGTCGCCGCGGTGCGCGGAGATCCAGGCGAGCGCGGCGATCTCCAGGTTCCGTATCTGCCCGACGTCGACGGCGATCGTCATACGAACGCTCCGGTCCAGCGCATCGCCCGGGCCGCCTCCAGCTGGAGCGCGACGCGCGGGTCGCTGCCGCCCATCAGCTCCACGAAGTCGAGGCCGCTCTCCAGGCCCAGTGTGGCCGGCACGCCGTCCAGCAGCGTCAGCCAGCGGCCGGCCCCGGCGGCCTGGAGCCAGTCCCGGCGGCGCACCGCGCGCACGAAGCCGCGGGCGACGTCCACCGTTCGGCTTCGGGCGGCGCGGGTCACCGCGCTGTCCTCGCCGGGCACCGCGAGCGGGGCCAGGACGGCGAGTTGATGTGTCAGCAGTTGCCAGGTGGCGGCGCCGAGCCAGTCGGCGCCGGGTTCCGCACCCGGTTCACCCTGGCCGAAGTGGTGCAGTGTGCGTCTCATCGCCCAGTGGCTCCACACGACGGTGGGCGCCGCGTCGGAGCGGGGCGGGAAGTTCTCCACGGCCAGCCGGAACGCGTCGAGCGTGTCCGGGAGAGGCGGGGTGCGGGTGAGGACGTGCGGCAACAGCAGGTCCGCGCCCAGCACGCGTACGGCCGCGGCGGCGAGGCCGGCCTCGGGGCCGTTCACCGTGCCGCCGGACAGCTGGACGTGGCCCCCGTCCCGGAGGACGGAGACCACGTCCGACGAGAGGTCCTGCACCACACCCTGCAGGAGGGCGGACGTGCCTGACTGCTCCATTCAGCTGCTCCTGTCGGCTCGCTCAGCCCTTCTTGGGGCGGGGGGCCGGCGGGGAGAGCAGCAGTGACGTGGTGCCGGAGGTCAGCGCGAGTGCGGCGCACTCGCGGCTGTCACGGTAGACACCGTCGGGCTCGGCGGGGTCCAGTGCCGCGTCGATGTCGACGCTTTCGATCCCCGTGAGTTCCTCGACCGTCCTGTCCGTGGAAGGCATACGACCATCTCCTCTGGGTGTACGAAGAGCCTTCGTGATCCAGGTCACCATAAGTGCACAAAGCATGCAAACTGCCACAAAAGAAACATTGGTCACTTCTTCAACGACGCGGCAGCCACGGCGATGTCACGCCAGATATTCGGTCGCGGCGTCCAGCAGCCAGTCCGCGAGGTAGCCGGCGAAGGACGAGCGGACCAGCACCCAGAACCCGGCCCGCGGCTCGTCCCGGGCGACCAGCACGACCTGGGTGCGGCCCAGCGTCGTCTGGGCGCAGCGCCCGGCGCCGAAGGCGCGCGGGTGCAGGTCGAGCGAGCAGCCGTGGGCCAGCAGGTCGCGGGCGCGGGGGCCCGCGACGAGCAGCGTGGTGCGCTGGGCGGAGACGTCGGTGACGGAGACGGGCTCGTCCCCGGCGGCCTCCCGGACGCGGGCCTCCAGATCCGCCTGGCTGCCGGGCGGGCCCACCACGAGCCACTCGTCCGGGCCGAGCCACAGTGCGGTCAACTCCCCTGCCCGTATGACCGTGTTGGGTTCGAGGGGCAGTTGCAGGCCGAGCGCGAGCCCGACCGCGTCCGCCGCCGCGCCCTTGGCGTCCAGGCGGATGTTCAGCTGGGTCAGGAAGGGCAGTTCGGCCAGCCGGATCGCGCCCCGGGCGGTGCGCGTCGCGGCCGCGAGACGGCCGGCGTCACGCGCCAGGGGGCTGCGGGGCGGGGCGGAAAGAGCGGTGTCAGCCATCACGGCGGGCTCCTTCGGGGTCGTAGAGGACGGGGCCGGTGACGGTCACCGGGACCAGCCGGTCGCCGACGGGGGCGTACAGCAACTCGCCGATGCGATCCCGGCCGCCCTTGATCAGGGCGAGCGCGAAGGTCCGTCCGAGGGCGGCGCTGCGGTAGCTGGAGGTGACGTGGCCGAGCATCGGGACGGGCGGGGCGGGCAGCACGCTGCCGGCCACCAGCTGGGTGCCCTCGGGCAGGAAGGTGCCGGGCTCCTCGGGGAGCAGGCCGACCAGGTGCTTGCGGTCGGGGCGGACGGTGTCGGCGCGGGCGTAGGAGCGCTTGCCGATGAAGTCGCGCTTCTTCTTGGACACCGCCCAGCTCATGCCGAGGTCCTGCGGGGTGACCGTGCCGTCGGTGTCCTGGCCGACGATCGGGTAGCCCTTCTCGGCGCGCAGGACGTGCATCGTCTCCGTGCCGTACGGGGTGATGCCGTACCCGGCGCCCGCCTCGTACAGGGCCTCCCACAGGGCGAGGGCGTCCCACGGCGACACGTTGATCTCGTAGGCGAGTTCACCGGAGAAGCTGATCCGGCAGACCCGGGCGTCGATGCCCGCGACGGCCGTGTCCCGCCACGCCATGAACGGGAAGTCCTCGTTGGCCACGGCCAGTTGCGGTGCCAGGGAGCCGAGGACCGCACGCGACCTCGGGCCGACGAGGGCGACGGTGGCCCACTGTTCGGTGACGGACGTGCAGTGCACCCGCAGGTCCGGCCACTCGGTCTGGAGCCACTCCTCCATCCAGTCCAGTACGGCGGCCGCGTTGCCCGTGGTCGTGGTGACCAGGAAGCGGTCCTGGGCGAGGCGGATGACGGTGCCGTCGTCGAAGACCATGCCGTCCGGGCGGCACATCACGCCGTAGCGGATCATGCCGGTCTTCAGGGTGCTCATCATGTTGGTGTAGAGCAGGTCCAGGAAGGCCGCCGCGTCCGGGCCCTGCACGTCGATCTTGCCGAGCGTGGAGGCGTCCATGAAGGCGACGCCCTCGCGGGCGGCGGCGCATTCGCGCAGCACGGCCGTCTCCATGTCCTCGCCGTCCCGCGGGTAGTACCACGGGCGCTTCCACTGGCCGACGTTCTCGAACAGGGCGCCGTGCGCGACATGCCACTCGTGCAGCGCCGTCGTACGGACCGGGTCGCTCAGCCGGCCTCGGTCGCGGCCGGCGAGCGCGGCGAAGGAGACCGGCGTGTAGGGCGGCCGGAAGGTGGTCGTGCCGAGCACGGAGATGTCCACGCCGAGCAGTTCGGCAACCACACCGCCGGCCAGGACGCCGGAGGTCTTGCCCTGGTCGTTGGCGGTGCCGGCCGTGGTGTAGCGCTTGGTGTGCTCCACCGAGCGCATGCCGGCCGCGGTGGCGCGGGCCAAGTCGTCCACGGTGACGTCGCGTTGGAGGTCCACGAAGCGCGGGGCGCCCGCGCGGCCGGGCACGGTGAAGACCTGCATGGGCGGCGTCGGCCGCGGCTGTGCGGGCACGGCCGGCAGGGCGGGCACCTCGGCGGTGTAGCCCTCGGCCTCGAGCGCGCGGACACCGGCCGCCGCGCCCTGGGCCAGGACCCGGGCCAGCTCGAACACACCGCTCGCGCCGCCCGCGACCTCGACGGCCTGCCGGCAGGTGTCGGGCACGAAGGTGCCGAGCACCTCGTCGCGGCGGAGCTTGCCGCCCGCCTGGCTGAACAGGTGTGCCACCGGGTTCCAGCCGCCGGAGACCAGCAGGAGGTCGGCGGTGAACTCCCGCTGTCCTTCGGTCTGTCCGTACGGGGCAACGGTGACGGAGGTCAGGCGCGCCTTGCCGTCCGTCCCGGTCACGGCGTGTCCGGCGAGCACTTCGATGCCTGCCGCGCGGGCGCGTTCGGCCCACTCCCCCGGCTCGGTACGGGTGTCGACGATCGCCGGGATGTCCACGCCGGCCGCGGCGAGGTCCAGTGCGGCGGCGTAGGCGCTGTCGTTGGTGGTGAACACGACGGCGCGGCGGCCGGGGAGGACTCCGTACCGGTTGGCGTAGGTACGGGCCGAGGCGGCCAGCATCACGCCCGGGCGGTCGTTGTCGGCGAAGGCCAGCGAGCGCTCGTGGGCGCCGGTGGCGAGGACGACGCGGCGGGCCCGGATGCGGTGGACGCGTTCGCGGGAGACGCCGGCCGGGGCGGCGGCGCCGAGGTGGTTGGTGCGCCGCTCCACGGCCAGGAGGTGGTTGTCGTCGTAGTAGCCGAAGACGGTGGTGCGGCGGAGGATGCGGACGTCTGTCGCCGCCTCCAGCTGCCGGGCTGTCTCGCCCACCCAGTCGCGGAGTTCGCCGGTGCCGAGGAGGCTGCCGCCGAGTTCCGGCTGGTCGTCGGCGAGGATGACGCGGGCGCCGGTGCGTGCCGCGGCGGCCGCCGCCGCGAGGCCCGCGGGGCCCGCGCCGACGATCAGCACGTCGCAGTGGTCGTGCACGGCGTCGTAGCGGGCCGGGTCGGGGGCGGTGGCGAGGCGGCCCTGGCCGGGGAGGCTGGTCGCGACGAGTCCGTCGTAGAGCTCGACCGTCGTGGCGGGGAGCATCGGCTCGGGGAAGGGTTCCTCGATCTGGATCACGGCGTTGGGTTCTTCGACGCCGGCGGAGAAGATGCCTCGGGGGCGGCCGAGTTTGATGCTGGTCGCTGTCGCGATGACTCCGTTGGCCAGGAGGGCGGAGGCGAGGGTGTCGCCCTCGCGGCCCTGGTATTCGGAGCCGTCGAAGGTGAAGGTCAAGGTGCGCCCTTGGCGCCGTACCGGGGGCTTCGCCCCCAGACCCCCGACCGGCCCTGAAGGGGCCTCGTCCTCAAACTCCCCCAGAGGGGGTGCCCCCAGACGGGCTGAAAGCGCCGGCCCCGGCTCATTCGGTACCGTCTCCGGCCTCGCCTCCCCCACCCGGTACACCGTCAGGACCTCGTTCGTCGACGTGTCACGCACCGCGTTGAACCAGCGGCGGCAGCCCGAGGTGTGGTTCCAGCGTTCGGCGAAGGGGCCCTTCGGGTTGTCGCGGAAGAAGAGGTAGCGGGCCCACTCCTCGTCGGTGAGGGCCGACGGGTCCTCGGGATACGGGACGTGGGCCTGGCCGCCGTAGTGGAACTCGGCCTCGTCGCGGGGCCCGCACCACGGGCAGGGGATCAGCAGCATGGATCGGCTCCCTAGTGGGCCACCGCGGCAGCGCCGTGCTCGTCGACGAGCGCGCCGGTGGTGAAACGGTCGAGCGAGAAGGGGGCGTTGAGGGGGTGGGGGGTGTCGTGGGCGATGGTGTGGGCGTAGACCCAGCCGACGCCCGGGGTGGCCTTGAAACCGCCCGTGCCCCAGCCGCAGTTGAGGTAGAGGTTGTCGACCGGGCTGAGGCCGACGATGGGTGAGGCGTCGGGGCTGACGTCGACGATGCCGCCCCAGGTGCGCAGGACGTGGGCGCGGGCGAAGACCGGGAAGAGCTCCAGGGCCGCGGACATCTGGTCCTCGATGATGTGGAAGGCGCCGCGCTGGGTGTAGGAGTTGTACGCGTCGATGCCCGCGCCCATCACCAGCTCGCCCTTGTGGGCCTGGCTGACGTACACATGGACCGCGTTGGACATGACCACCGTGGGGTGCACGGGCTCCAGGAGTTCGGAGACCAGGGCCTGCAACGGGTGGCTCTGGACGGGGAGTTCGATGCCCGCCATGGCGGCGAGGACCGAGGTGTGGCCCGCCGAGCACAGGGCCACCTTTCCCGCCGCGATCGGGCCCAGGTCGGTCTGGACAGCGACCACGCGGTTGCCGACCACGTCCAGGCCGGTGACCTCGCAGTTCTGGATGATGTCGATGCCGGCCGCGTCGGCGGAGCGGGCCAGGCCCCAGGCCACATGGTCGTGCTTGGCGATGCCCGCCCGCGGCTGGTAGGTGGCGCCGAGGACCGGATAGCGCACGTCCTGGCTGATGTTGACGATCGGGCAGACTTCCTTGACCTGCTCGGCGTCCAGGTACTCCGCGTCCACGCCGTTGAGCCTGTTGGCCTCCACGCGGCGCACGCTGTCGCGGACGTCCTGAAGGCTGTGGGCCAGGTTCAGCACACCGCGCTGGGAGAAGAGGATCGGGTAGTCGAGGTCGTCCGCCAGGCCCTCCCAGAGCTTGAGGGCGTGCTCGTAGATGCCGGCGCTCTCGTCCCAGAGGTAGTTGGACCGGATGATCGTGGTGTTGCGGGCCATGTTGCCGCCCGCCAGCCAGCCCTTCTCCAGCACCGCGACATTGGTGATGCCGTGGTTCTTCGCGAGGTAGTGGGCGGTGGCCAGGCCATGGCCGCCGCCACCCACGATCACGACGTCGTACGAGCGCTTCGGCTCGGGTGTGCGCCAGAGGAAGTCGGGGTGTTCGGGGAGCTCGGCGCCGGGGGTGCGGGGGCTCATGGGGTGTCTCCGGCTTCTGTTGCTGCCTGTGACAGGTGCGGGTAGAGCGGGTGTCTGGCGGCCAGGGCCTGCGTGCGGGCACGCAACGCCGCGGTGTCGGGGGCCGGTTGGAGTGCCAGCGCGATCACGTCGGCGACCTCCGCGAAGTCCTCCTCGGTGAAGCCGCGGGTGGCCAGCGCCGGGGTACCGATGCGCAGGCCCGAGGTGACCATGGGCGGGCGCGGGTCGAAGGGCACGGCGTTGCGGTTGACGGTGATGCCGATCTCGTGGAGGAGGTCTTCCGCCTGGCGGCCGTCCAGTTCCGACTCGCGCAGGTCCACGAGGACGAGGTGGACGTCCGTGCCGCCGGTCAGCACCTTCACGCCCGCGGCCGCCGCGTCCGGCCGGGTGAGGCGCTCGGCGAGGATGCGGGCGCCGGCCAGCGTCCGGGCCTGGCGTTCGGCGAACTCCTGCGACGCGGCGACCTTGAAGGAGACCGCCTTAGCGGCGATCACGTGTTCCAGCGGGCCGCCCTGCATGCCGGGGAACACCGCCGAGTTGATCTTCTTGGCGAGGTCGGCCTCGTTGGTGAGGATCACGCCGCCGCGCGGGCCGCCGAGCGTCTTGTGCGTGGTCGTGGTGGTGACGTGGGCGTGCGGGACGGGGTTGGGGTGCAGTCCGGCCGCGACCAGGCCCGCGAAGTGCGCCATGTCGACCATGAGGAGGGCGCCGACCTCGTCGGCGATGCGGCGGAAGGCCGCGAAGTCCAGCTGCCTCGGGTACGCAGACCAGCCCGCGATGATCATCTTGGGGCGGTGCTCCTTGGCGAGGTGCTCCACCTCGCCGATGTCGACCAGGTTGTCCGACTCGGAGACGTGGTACGGCACGACGTTGAGCATCTTGCCGCTGTAGTTGATGCGCATGCCGTGGGTGAGGTGGCCGCCGTGCGCGAGGTCCAGGCCGAGGACGGTGTCGCCGGGCTGCAACAGGGCGAAGAACACTGCCGTGTTGGCCTGTGCGCCCGAGTGCGGCTGCACGTTGGCGAAGCCCGCCCCGAACAGGGACTTCACGCGCTCGATCGCCAACCGCTCGGTGACGTCGACGTGTTCGCAGCCGCCGTAGTAGCGGCGGCCGGGGTAGCCCTCGGCGTACTTGTTGGTGGCGACCGAGCCCTGCGCCTCCATCACGGCGGTGGGCGCGAAGTTCTCGGAGGCGATCATCTCGAGGGTCGACTGCTGGCGGTGCAGTTCGGCGCGAAGGGCGTCGTGGACCTCCGGGTCCAGCTGGGCCAGCGGGGTGTTCAGCGCGTTCATACGGGGTTCGCGTTCCTCTCGGCGGCCTCGACGACATTGGCGAGCAGCATGGCGCGGGTCATGGGGCCCACTCCCCCGGGCATCGGCGCGAGCCATCCGGCGACCGAGGCGGCCTCCGGGTGCACGTCGCCGACCAGCCCCTGCTCGGTGCGGGTGATGCCGACGTCCAGGACGGCCGCGCCGGGGCGCAGCATGTCCTTGGTGATCAGTCCGGGCGAGCCGGCGGCCGCGATGACGATGTCCGCCTCGCGCACGTGCCAGGCAAGGCCCTTGGTCCCGGTGTGGCAGAGCGTCACGGTGGCGTTCTCCGACCGGCGGGTCAGCAGCAGGCCGATGGGACGTCCGACGGTGATACCGCGTCCGATGACGCTCACGCGGGCGCCCGCGAGGGGCACGTCGTAGCGGCGCAGCAGTTCGACGATGCCGCGCGGGGTGCACGGCAGCGGCGCGTCGACGCCGAGGACGAGCCGGCCGAGGTTGACGGGGTGCAGGCCGTCGGCGTCCTTGGCCGGGTCCATCCGTTCCAGTACGGCGTTGGCGTCCAGGTGGCGCGGGAGCGGCAGCTGGACGATGTAGCCGGTGCACGCCGGGTCGGCGTTGAGTTCGTCGATGACGTCCTCGACCTGGCTCTGCGAGGCGTCGGCGGGCAGATCCCGGCGGATGGACGCGATGCCCACCTGCGCGCAGTCCCGGTGCTTGCCGCCGACGTAGGCGCGGCTGCCGGGGTCGTCGCCGACCAGCACCGTGCCGAGCCCCGGCACACGGCCGGTGGTGGCCTCCAACTTGGCCACCCGCTCGGCGAGTTCACGTCGGACGTCGGCGGCGGTCGCCTTGCCGTCGAGCAGTTGTGCGGTCACCGATGGTGTTCCTTCCCTCGGATTCGACGCGGTGGGTCAGCCGCGGAGACGGGACATGCTCGGGTCGAACAACGGCTCCTCCGCCACGACCGCCTCGATCCGCCGATCGAAGTAGCCGATGTGCAGCGTGGTTCCGGGCGCCGCAAGCTCCGCCGGCAGCCACGCGTAAGCGATCCCCTTGCCGATCGTGTAGCCGTACGCCGCGCTGGTGACGTAGCCGACCGCGCACTCGCCGTCGTACACCGGCTCCTTGCCCATCACGACCGACCGCGGGTCGTCGATGGTGAGACAGGTCAGCTTCCGCCGTACGTCGGCCTTGCGGCGCTCCAGTGCTTCCTTGCCGGTGAAGTCCCCCTTGTCGAGCTTGACGGCGAAGCCGACGCCCGCCTCGTAGGGGTCGTGCTCGTAGGTCATGTCGGCGCCGAAGGAGCGGTAACCCTTCTCCAGGCGGAGGCTGTTGAAGGCGCCGCGCCCGGCGATGATGCCGCCCAGCGGCTTCGCCGCCTGCCACAGGGTGTCCCACAGCTTCAGGCCCTGGTCGGCGGTGGTGTAGAGCTCCCAGCCGAGTTCGCCGACGTAGGACAGACGCATCGCCGTCACCGGGACGCTGCCGATGTAGGCGCGTTTGGCGCGGAAGTACTTCAGGCCGTCGCCCGAGAAGTCCTCGTCCGTCAGCGGCTGCAGGACCTTGCGGGCCAGCGGGCCCCACAGGCCGATGCAGCAGGTGCCGGGGGTGATGTCGCGGACCTGGACCGTGCCGTCGGCCGGGAGGTGGCGGGTGAACCAGTCCAGGTCGAGGTTGCCGTTGGCGCCGACCTGGAAGACGTCGCGGGACAGGCGGGCGACGGTGATGTCGCTGCGGATGCCGCCGTCGTGGTCGAGCAGCAGGGTGTACGTCACCGAGCCGACCGACTTGGCGACCTTGCCGCTGACCAGGCCCTCCAGGAAGCCGGCGGCGCCGGGTCCGCTGACCTCCAGGCGCTTGAGGGCGGTCATGTCGTACATCGCGACCGTCTCGCGGGTGACCTGTGCCTCGGCGCCGACGATGGGCGACCAGTACTGCGCCGCCCAGTCGTTGGGGGTCGGGATCGAACGGCCTTCCACCAGGTGTGCGTTGGCCTCGTACCACTGCGGACGCTCCCAGCCGTTCGCCTCCAGGAAGACGGCGCCGTGCTCCTGCTGACGCGGGTGGAAGGGGCTGGTGCGGATCGGGCGCGGGTCGCCCGACGGCTGCAGCGGGTGCAGGATGTCGTAGACCTCGACGAAGTTCTGGCAGTCGCGGGCCAGGACGTACTCCGGGGCGAGCTGGTGCGGCTCGAAGCGGTTGACGTCGCACTCGTGCAGGTCGAAGGAGGAGCAGTAGCCGTCGACCAGCCATTCGGCGACGGCCCTGCCGACGCCCGCGGAGTGGGTGACCCAGACGGCCTCGGCGACCCAGAAGCCCTTGACGTCCGGGGACTCGCCGAGCAGCGGGAAGTTGTCGGTGGTGAAGGAGAACAGGCCGTTGATGCCCTCCTCGATCTTCGCCTCCTGCGTCGCGGGAAGCAGGGACTGGGTCTCGGCCCAGGCGGGCGCGAAGTCCTCCTCGGTGAACTTCAGCACCGAGGGCATCTCGTCCGCCTCGTCGAAGGAGAGGATCTCGTCGGCGGTGGTGGGCATCGGGCGGTGGCCGTAGTAGCCGATGCCGAAGCCGTCGAAGCGGTCGCGGTAGTACAGGTCGGCGTCCTGGTGGCGCAGGATCGGGCGGACGGCCTCCTCGGTCTGGCCCGCGAGCGCCGGGACGGGGCCGGTCCAGGCGAGCTGGTGGCCGAGGGGGGTCAGCGGGAGGTTCATGCCGACCATGCGGGCGATCTTCGGGCCCCAGATGCCGGCGCAGCACACGACGATGTCGGCGTCGAGCTCGCCTTGGTCGGTGACGACGCCGGTGACGCGGCCGTCGTCCTGGCGGATGTCGAGGACCTCGTGGCGGGGGAGGAAGCGCACCCCGCGCTCGGTGGCCCGGCGGATCTGCGCCTCGACCGCGAGGACCGCCTTGGCGAGGCCGTCGGTGGGCACGAGGAGGCCGCCGAGGACGCGGTCGCGGTTGACCAGCGGGTGCTGCTCGACGCACTCGTCGGGGGTCAGCAGGCGTGCCTCGATGCCCCAGGCCGTGATCCAGCCGTGGCGGCGCCGGATCTCCGCCAGGCGCTCGGGACTGGTCGCCACCTCGAGGCCGCCGACCTGCAGGAAGCAGGGCTTGCCGTCGACGTCGAGGGAGCAGAACTTCTCGACGGTGTAGCGGGCCAGCTCGGTCATGGTCTTGGAGGAGTTGGTCTGGAAGACCAGGCCCGGTGCGTGCGAGCTGGAGCCTCCCGTGGCGGGCAGCGGGCCCTGGTCGACCACGGTCACTTCGGTCCAGCCTCGCGCGGAGATCTCGTCCGCGAGGGCCGCTCCCACGACGCCCGCTCCGATGATCACCACTCGGGGTCCCGCCATCGCCGCACCTCCGAAATCAAAACCAGCTAGTTGCTTTGTGCGCAACGCGATTCAGGTTGCGCAACTCAATGTGCCTTCCGCGAAGAGGGGTGTCAAGGGGTCCGTGACGTCGGAAAACGGCCCGGAACGGCCCGGAACACGGCAATGCCCGGCGGGCGGTGCACACCTGTGCACACCGCCCGCCGGGCATGGGACAACTGTTGTCAGACGGGGCTCACTTGAGCCAGGCGTCCACCTTGTCCTTGTTGGCCTCGACCCATTTCTTCGCCGCCGCGTCGGGCGTCATCTTGTCCACCGCGATGTACTTGGCCACGGTGTTCTGGTCGTCGTTGGTCCAGTTGAACTTCTTCACCAGGTCGTAGGCGGGAGAGCCGGACTTGGCGAACTTGGCACTGACGATCTTGTCGAGGTCGTAGACGGGATAGTCACAGGCGATCTTGGCCGCGTCCGCGTCGCAGCCCGTCTTGTACGGGGGCAGACTGACCTTCTTCAGCGGCACCTCCGACATGAACCACTGCGGCTCGTAGAAGTAGCCGATCACCCACTGCTTGTCCTTCTCGGCCTTGCGGTAGGCCTGGATGAGCGCGGTCTCGCTCCCCGCGTACACCACCTTGAAGTTGAGCTTCAGGTTCTTCACCAGGGCCGCGTCGTTGGTGACGTACGACGGGTCGCCGTCCAGGAGCTGGCCCTTGCCGCCCGACTCCGAGGTCTTGAACTTGGCCGCGTACTTGTTGAGGTTCTTGTAGTCGAGGATGTCGGGGTGGGCCTTGGCCAGCCACGGCGGCACGTACCAGCCGATGATGCCCTTGTTGCCGGTCGAGCCGGCCTCGACGGCCGTCTTCTGGCCGGTGATGTACTTCTTCTTCAGGTCGTCGTGGCCCCAGTTCTCCAGGACGGTGTCGACCTCGCCGGTGCCGAAGCCCTGCCAGGCGATCTCCTCCTTGAGGTCCTTCTTGCTGACCGTGCAGCCGAGGTTGTGCTGGGCGACGTACGCGACGACCGCCGCGTCCGCCTCGTAGCCCACCCACGGGTTGACGGCCAGGTTGAAGGTGCCGCACTTGCCCGAGCTGCCGCCCGAGCCCGAGGAGCTGTCGCCGACCTTCGCACCGCCGCACGCGGTGAGGGTGAGGCCGAGGACGGCCAGGCCGGCCGCGCCGGCTCGCCAGGTTCTTGCCATGGTGTCCTGCTCCTTATGCGCCTGCGCCGGTGCGTCGCGCCGCAGCCTGAGTGATCCGGTCGAACATGACTCCGAGCAGTACGATGGCGAGCCCTGCCGCCAACCCCTTGCCGTACAGCTCTCCCTGCGAGAAGCCGGCCACGACGTCGTAGCCGAGGGCGCCCGCGCCCACCAGGCCGCCCACAACAACCATCGACAGCACGTAGATCAGGCCCTGGTTGGTCGCGAGAGTCAGGGCGCTGCGTGACATCGGCAGCTGGACCTTGGTGATGATCTGCCGGGTGCTGCACCCGGCGGAGGTGGCCGCCTCGACGGTGGTCTCGGGCACGGCCCGCACCCCGTCCGCGATGATCTTTATGGCGACCGGTGCCGCGTAGACGACGGCCGCGACGATCGCCGTGAAGCGGGTCGCGCCGAACAGCGCCAGGAACGGCACGAGATAGACGAACGGCGGCATGACCTGCGCCGCGTCCAGGGTGGGCCGCACCAGCCTGTCGACGAGCATGCTGCGCCCCATCCAGACGCCGAAGACGATGCCGAGCAGCATCACCAGGACCGTCGCCACGAGCGTGGACGCGGTCGTGGTCATGGCGTCCGACCACACGCCGGTGCCGACCAGCAGGCCCACGCACACGGCCGTGGTGATGCCCGCCTTCCAGCCGCCGAGCACCACGGCCAGCGCCACGAGCACCATGCCGACGAGCCACCAGGGCGAGTCGGTGAGCAGGCTCTGGAACGGGTTGAGCAGCACGTTGGTGATCACGTCGCGGATCGCGTTGGTCAGCCCCGAGAGGTTGTCCTGCGCCCAGGTCGTCACCGAGTCGGCCGCGCTGGCGATGTGGCTGCCGACGGTGCCGTCGCCGGGGAAGTCCGCCGCCCACAGATAGGTGTGGGACAGGTAGACCAGCACCGCGGTGACCACCGCGCCGGCGCCGAGCAGCGGCTTGCGCCACTTCAGGAAGCGGTTCTTGGACCCGCGGGCGTTCTCCTCGCGGGTGCTGGCCGCGGTCGTCACCCGGTCCAGGACGATCGCCATCACGACGATCGCGAGGCCCGCGTTGAAGGCCGTGCCGACGTCGAGGGACTGCAGCGCCTGCACGACGGTCTTGCCGAGGCCGGGCGCGTCGATCAGGGCCGCGATGGTGACCATGGCCAGGGCGGCCATGATCGACTGGTTGACGCCCATCACCACGGTCCGCTTGGACATCGGCAGCAGCACCTTCGTGAGCGACTGCCGCCGGGTGGCGCCGAGGGAGTCGGCCGCCTCGGCCGTGGTCTCCGGTACGGAGCGGATGGCGTGCGCGGTGATGCGGATCGCGGGCGGCGCGGCGTAGATGACGGTGGCGATCGTCGCAGAGGCCGGGCCGATGAGGAAGATCAGCGTCAGCGGGGCCAGGTAGACGAAGGTCGGCATCGTCTGCATGAAGTCCAGGAAGGGCGTCACGATCCGGTTGAACCGGTCGGACAGCCCCGCCCACACGCCCAGCGGGATCGCGAACAGCAGCGCCACCAGCACCGCCGAGACGGTCAGGGCCAGGGTGTCCATGCTCTCCTGCCACAGGCCCTGCAGCCCGAAGAAGGTGAAGCCGCACACGGCGAGCAGCGCCACGCGCCAGTTGCCCACGGCCCAGGAGACGTAGCCGGCGATGCCGACCACGCCGAGCCAGCCGATCTGCGGGAGGGGGCGGCCGGGCGGGGGCTGCGAGATCAGGTGCTGCACGAAGGTCACCAGGTTGTCGATGACCAGCCGGATCTCGTTGAAGAAGTACAGGAAGAGCGGGTTGGAGTTGCGGTTGGCTCCGACGGAGTCGTTGACGTCGTTGAACCACCGGTGCAGATCGGTGAGGTCCGCCGTCGCCAGCGACAGGGTCTGCTTGCCGCGCAGCACGGCGAACAGCACCAGCCACGACACCAGGATCCCGGCGACCACCATGGTCCGGCTGACCTGGCGCGGCTCCTTGGCGGGCGCCTTGGGTTCGACCGGCCCGGAGGTCTCGGGTTTCTCGATGGCGACGGTCATCACGCGCCGCCTTCCTGCCCGGCGACCACAGCGAGGATCTCCTCGTCGCCGACGATGCCGAGCAGCTTGCCGTTCTCGACGACCTTGACCGGCTTGTGGGCGGCCAGCACGGTCCGGGTCGCTTCCCGTACGACGACGTCCGGGCCCAGCTCCGGCCCGTCCAGGGCGTCTCCGTCCTCGGGCGCGCGCATGATCCAGCGCAGGGTGAGCACGTCGCCGCGCGCCACGTCCTTGACGAAGTCCCGTACGTAGTCGTCGGCGGGGGCGCCCACGAGTTCGTCGCCGGTGCCGCACTGGACCATCTTGCCGTCGCGCATGATCAGGATGCGGTCGCCCAGCTTCAGCGCCTCGGAGAGGTCGTGGGTGATGAACACCATCGTCTTGCCGACCTCGTGGTGCAGCCGGATGACCTCGCTCTGCATGTCCCGGCGGATCAGCGGGTCGAGGGCGGAGAACGGCTCGTCGAAGAAGAGCACGTCCGGGTCTCCGGCGAGCGCGCGGGCGAGGCCGACGCGCTGCTGCATACCGCCGGAGAGCTGGTCGGGGTAGGAGTTCTCGTAGCCGGCGAGGCCGACCAGTTCCACGACCTCCTGGGCCCGCCTGGTCCGCTCGGACCTGCTCATGCCGCGGATCTCCAGGCCGAAGGCGACGTTGTCGACGACCCGGCGGTGCGGCAGCAGCCCGAAGTGCTGGAAGACCATGGAGAACTTGCTGCGGCGCAGTTCGCGCAGCCGCTTGTCGTCGGCCTGCCGGATGTCCTGGCCCTCGAAGACGATCTCGCCCGCGGTGGGTTCGATCAGCCGGGTCAGACATCGCACCAGCGTGGACTTGCCGGACCCGGACAGGCCCATGACGACGAAGACCTCACCGGGCGAGACGTCGAAGTTCACGTCGCGTACGGCGGCGGTGCAGCCCGTGCGGTCCATGAGCTCGCGGCGGGTCAGCCCGCACAGCTCCTCCGATTCCGGCACCCGGTCGGCCTTCGGCCCGAACACCTTCCACAGCCTGCGCACGGATATGACCGGAGTCCCGTCCGACTCCTCGGGCGTGCCGCGTCGCTGCGCCACCTCGGTCTGTGTTGGGGTCACGATCGACCTCTTTTCGGCGTTCAGCCGCTAAACCAGCGCTGCGGCCGGGGTTGGATGTTCTGCCAGATGTGCTTGGGCTCTCGGTATTCGTCCAGGCCGCTCGCGCCCAGTTCCCGGCCGACGCCCGAATGCCCGAAGCCACCCCATTCGGCCTGCGGCACATAGGGGTGGTAGTCGTTGATCCACACGGTGCCGTGGCGCAGCCTGCGGGCGACCCGCTGGGCCTTGCCGGCGTCCTGCGTCCAGACGGCGCCGGCCAGCCCGTACTCGGTGTCGTTGGCGATGCGCACGGCATCGTCCTCGTCGGTGAAGCGCTCGACGGTCAGCACGGGCCCGAAGGACTCCTCGTGCACCACCCGCATGTCCTGGGTGCACGCGTCGAGCACGGTCGGCGGGTAGTAGTGGCCGTTCGCCAGGGCCGGGTCGTCGGGCCTTGTGCCGCCGCAGCGCAGTACCGCGCCCTCGGCGAGGCCGGCCGCGACGTACGCCTCGACCTTCTCCAGATGCTGCGCGGAGATCAGTGCCCCGGTCTCGGCGTCGGGGTCGAAGGGGCCGCCGAGGCGGATCAGCCGGGCGCGGCGGACGACCTCGTCGACGAAGCGGTCGTGCAGCGTGTCCTCGACGATCAGCCGGGCGCCGGCCGAGCAGACCTGCCCGGAGTGCAGGAAGACGGCCGTGAGGGCGAAGTCCACGGCGGCCTCGAAGTCGGCGTCGGCGAAGACGACGTTGGGGTTCTTGCCGCCGAGCTCCAGCGCCACCTTCTTCACCGTCGCAGCCGCGGTGGCCATGATCCGCTTGCCGGTCTCCAGGCCGCCGGTGAAGGAGACCAGGTCGACGTCCGGGTGCTCGGAGAGCGGGGCGCCCACCTCGGGGCCGGCGCCCAGGACGAGGTTGGCGGCGCCGGCCGGCAGTCCGGCCTCCTCCAGTGCCTTCATCAGCAGGACGGAGGTGGAGGGGGTCAGCTCGCTGGGCTTCAGGACGATCGTGTTGCCGGCCAGCAGCGCCGGGGCGACCTTCCAACTGGCCTGCAGCAGCGGGTAGTTCCAGGGGGTGATCAGTCCGCACACGCCGACCGGCTCGTACACGACGCGGCTTACGGCGTCGTCGCGGCCGGTGTCGATCACGCGGCCGGCGTCGGTGCCGGCGATCCCGCCGTAGTGGCGGAAGCAGGAGACGACGTCGGCGATGTCGTACTCGCTCTCCACCAGCCGCTTGCCGGTGTCCAGCGACTCGGCGCGGGCGAACTCCTTGGTGTCGCGCTCGAGGATGTCGGCGGTGCGCAGCAGCAGTGCGCCGCGCTCACGCTCGGGGGTGCGGGGCCAGGGCCCCTCGTCGAAGGCCCGCCGGGCGGCGGCGATCGCCGCCTCGGTGTCAGGACGCGTTGCTTCCGCTACGGTCGAAACGAGTGCGCCGTCGGCGGGGCAGCGGATGTCGCGATGGCCTCCGGCCACCGGCTCCCGCCATTGTCCGTTCACGTACAGATCTGCCACGCGCCAAGCCCTTCAGCCGGAATGCGTTGCGCATCGTGCATCCAATTGCTTGTGGTGGAACACAGTGGCGAAAGCTCAGAGCTCCGTCAAGTAGTTGGCGGATGACGATTTCGCCATGGCGCCCATTACCCGGCCACCCCTTGACCGCAGCCGCGCGGCGAGCCGACCATGTTGCGCATCGCTCACCTTGTTGTGCAATACGCACCGACGGAGGCCGCACATGTCCCCTCGACCGCAACCCGGACGCGAGTACGTCCTCACCCTCTCCTGCCCGGACAGCGCGGGCCTCGTCCACGCCGTGAGCGGCTTCCTGGTCAGGAACTCGGGCAACATCCTGCAGAGCCAGCAGTTCGACGACCGGCTCCAGGACCGCTTCTTCATGAGGGTCCACTTCGACGTTTCCGATCCCGACGCGGATCTGCGAACGCTGCGTTACCGCTTCGGCCCGGTCGCCGAGGCCCACCGCATCTCCTGGACCCTGCGGGACGCCTCGACCCCGACGCGGACACTGATCATGGTCTCCAGGTTCGGGCACTGCCTGAACGACCTGCTCTTCCGCCGCCGCACCGGGGCCCTCAACATCGAGATCCCCGCGATCGTCTCCAACCACCGCGACTTCGAGGGCCTGGCGCAGACCTACGGCATCCCCTTCCACCACGTCCCGGTCACCCGGGACACCAAGGCCGAGGCCGAGGCGCGGCTGCTGGAGCTGGTGCGGGAGCTGGACGTCGACCTGGTGGTGCTGGCCCGCTACATGCAGATCCTCTCCGACGACCTCTGCAAGCAGCTCGAGGGCCGCGCCATCAACATCCACCACTCCTTCCTGCCCAGCTTCAAGGGCGCTCGCCCCTACGAGCAGGCCTACGACCGCGGGGTCAAGCTCGTCGGCGCCACGGCGCACTACGTGACCCCGGACCTGGACGAGGGCCAGATCATCGAGCAGGACGTGGTCCGGGTGGACCACTCCCTCGACCCCGGCGAGCTGGTCACGGTCGGCCGGGACGTGGAGGCGCAGGTGCTGGCGCACGCGGTGAAGTGGCACAGCGAGAGCCGGGTGATGGTCGACGGCAACCGCACGGTGGTCTTCCGCTGACCACGGTGGTCTTCCGCTGACATCGCGCGCGAGAGAGGGCGGACCGGGGTCCCCGGCCCGCCCTCTCTCGTATACGGAATCGGTCCTACGACGCCGCCGCCCCGAGCCGCTCCAGCAGGGCCCGGCGCCAGCGTTCCGTCTCGGCGATCTGGTTGAAGGTGAACAGGTGCAGGCCCGCCACCCCCGCCGAGGGCGCGGTCAGCGTCTCCTGGGTGCGCGAGAGCAGCCTCTCGGGCGCGTAGCCGCCGGGCGCGGCGAAGCGCCAGAACCAGGACGCGTGCCTGGTCAGGAACCGCGCCGACTCCCCCACCCCGATCTTCGTCGCCATGGCCAGCAGCTTCGTCCGCTGCACGGGACCGGCGACGCCCACATGGACGGGCAGGGAAACGCCCCGGCGCCGTATCCGGGCGATCCACTCCCCCAGCACCCGCGGATCGAAGCAGAGGTTGCTCACGACGTACGTGGCGTGGGCGTGCTTGTCCCACATGGCCTGGATGGTGAGGTCGTCGTGGATGAGCGGGTGGCTCTCGGGGTAGCCGGTGATGCCCACGCGCGCGAAGGGCCCGCCCAGCTCGCTCAGCCGGCGCAGCACCGGCAGCGCCCCGTCGTAGGGCCCGGCCGGCGGGTCCGCGTCGCCCGCGGGGACGAAGACGTCGTCCACGCCCGCCGCGGACAGCCGCTCCACCACTTCCTTCAGGTGCACGTCGTCGCGCAGCAGCCGGGCGGGCACGTGCGGGACGACGCGGTAGCCGTGCGCGGCGAGCCGGCCGGTGAGGTCGAGGGTCGGCTCCAGGCCCTTGACCGGCGACGCCGTGATCGTGACCACGACGTCGCGCGGGACATGGGCGAGGACCTTGTCCTCGGTCGCCTTCGCCGGCAGCACCTCGTAGCGGACGCTGTCCAGCAGTGCGCTCAATCCTGCGGCGCCCAAGGTCTCACCCCACCTGCTTGCGGGCGTCGCGGTGGCGGTAGTACGCGGCCTTGGAGGCGGGCAGCGGCTCCTTGCCCAGGATCAGGTCGGCGGCCTTCTCGGCGACCATCATCACCGGGGCGTAGATGTTGCCGTTGGTGACGTACGGCATCACCGACGCGTCGACGACCCGCAGGCCCTCCACGCCGTGCACCCGCATGCTGGCGGGGTCGACGACGGACATCTCGTCGGTGCCCATCTTGCAGGTGCAGGAGGGGTGCAGGGCGGTCTCGCCGTCCTTGGCGACCCAGGCGAGGATCTCCTCGTCCGTCTCGACGGAGGGGCCGGGCGAGACCTCGCCGTCGTTGTAGGGGGCGAGCGCGGGCTGGTTGAGGAGCTTGCGGGCGACGCGGATGGCCTCGACCCACTCGCGGCGGTCCTGCTCGGTGGAGAGGTAGTTGAAGCGCAGCGCCGGGTGCTCGTTCGGGTCCTTGCTCTTGATCTTCACCGAGCCGATGGCGTCGGAGTACATGGGCCCGACGTGGACCTGGTAGCCGTGTCCGCCGGCGGGCACGGAGCCGTCGTAGCGGACCGCGATCGGCAGGAAGTGGAACATCAGGTTGGGGTACTCGACGTCCTCGTTGCTGCGGGCGAAGCCGCCGGCCTCGAAGTGGTTGGTCGCCGCCGGGCCCTTGCGGAACAGCCACTGCAGGCCGATGAAGGGCGCGCGCCACTTCGCCAGGTACGGCTGCATGGAGACGGGCTGCTTGCAGGCGTACTGGATGTACACCTCCAGGTGGTCCTGCATGTTCTCGCCGACGCCCGGCAGGTCGTGCACGACGTCGATGCCGAGGGCGCGCAGCTCCTCGGCGTTGCCGACGCCGGAGAGCTGCAGCAGCTGCGGGGAGTTGATCGCGCCGCCGCAGAGGATGACCTCCTTGGCGCGGACCTGCTGCACGGCGCCCCTGCCCCGCTTGTACTCCACCCCGACCGCCTTCTTGCCCTCGAAGAGGACGCGGGTGACCAGGGCGCGGGTCTTCACGGTGAGGTTCGGCCGCTTCATGGCGGGCTTGAGGTACGCCTTCGAGGCCGACAGCCGGCGTCCGCGGTGGACGTTGCGGTCGAACTTGGCGAAGCCCTCCTGCCGGTAGCCGTTGACGTCGTCGGTGGGGGCGTAGCCCGCCTCCTCGGTGGCCTTGAGGAAGGCGCCGAAGAGCGGGTTGGTGGCCGGGCCGCGCTCCAGGACGAGGGGGCCGTCGTGGCCGCGGAACTCGTCGTCCGGGTCGGCCGCCAGACAGTTCTCCATCCGCCGGAAGTACGGCAGGCAGTGCGCGTAGTCCCAGTTCTCCATCCCGGCGTCGGCGGCCCAGCGCTCGTAGTCCATGGGGTTTCCGCGCTGGAAGATCATGCCGTTGATGCTGCTGGAGCCGCCCAGGACCTTGCCGCGCGCGTGGTAGACGCGCCGGCCGCCCATGTGGGGCTCGGGCTCCGACTCGTACTTCCAGTCGTAGAACCGGCTGCCGATCGGGTAGGTCAGCGCCGCGGGCATGTGGATGAAGACGTCCCACGGATAGTCGGAGCGGCCGGCCTCCAGGACCAGCACGCGGTTGGCCGGATCGGCGGAGAGTCGATTCGCCAGCGCACTGCCGGCCGAACCGCCGCCGACGATGACGAAGTCGTATTGCAGGGGAGCCATGGTGCCTCGTCTCGCTCGCGCCGTCGATGTGCGGAGCATGCTAGCGCCGGTAGCGCTATGCGCACCAGGTTGCGAACGACGCAACTTCTGAGGTCTTCTTCCGGTCCCGCTACTTGCAGTAGCGTTGTTTACTGCGCGTATAGTTTCGCTGTGAGCAACCACAGCCAAGACACCGAGACAGGCAATTCGCAGGCCGGCGGAGTGCAGTCGGTCGACCGCGCCATCAGCGTCCTGGAGATTCTCGCGCAGCGTGGCGAGGCGGGCGTGAGTGAGGTGGCCGGAGAGATCGACGTCCACAAGTCCACCGCTTTCCGCCTTCTCGGCGCGCTGGAGGCGCGCGGGCTGGTGGAGCAGGCGGGTGAGCGGGGCAAGTACCGGCTCGGCTTCGGCATCGTGCGCCTCGCCGGCGCGGTCACCGGACGTATCGACATCACACAGCAGGGCCGGCCGGTGTGCGAGCGGCTCGCCGAGGAGCTCGGCGAGACCGTCAACATCGCCGTCATGCAGGAGCACTACGCGATCAACCTCTACCAGGTGCGCGGTCCTGGCGCGATCACGGCGCACAACTGGGTCGGCCAGCTGACCCCGTTGCACGCCACCTCCAGCGGCAAGGTCCTGCTGGCCCACATGCCGGCCAAGGAGCGCGCCGCGCTGCTGGCCGAGACCGGCCTGAAGAAGGTCACCCCGCGCACGATCACCGCGAAGACGAAGCTCGAGAAGAACCTCGCCGAGGTGCGCGAGCGGGGCTACGCCTGGACCCTCGAGGAGTTCGAGATCGGCCTGCACGCCATGGCCGCGCCCGTTCGCAACCGGGACGGCGCGGTCATCGCCGCGCTGAGCGCCTCCGGCCCTGCGTACCGCTTCACCGAGGAGCGGATGCACGAGCTGGCGCCGAACCTGCTCAAGGGTGCGGAGGAAATCAGCCACCGGATGGGGTACTTGGGCTGAGCGGCCCGTACGCCCGCTATGCGGACCGGGGGGTGCCCAGGCGCTCGTTGACCCAGTCGTGGAACGCGCCGATGTGGTGCTCGCTGGGGACCAGCACGCCGCCCTTGGCGTAGAGCCGGGAGCTCATGCCGGGCTGGGTGCGCTCGCACGCGTCGAAGTCCTGCTGGTTGACGCGGTCGAAGAGCTCCACGGAGCGGCTGACGTCCTTGCCGCTCTCGACGACGTGCGGCAGGTAGAGCCAGTCGCACTCGACGACCGTGCGGTCGACGGCCACCGGGTACATGCGGTGGAAGATGACGTGGTCGGGCACGAGGTTGACGAAGACCTGCGGCCGCACCGTGATCGCGTAGTAGCGGCGGTCCTGGTCCTCCGCGACACCCGGGATGCGGTCCAGGCCCTCGGAGCCGTCGACCGTGAAGCCCTGCACCTCCTCACCGAACTCCGCGCCGTGGCCGACGTAGTACTGCGCCGCGTAGCCGTCCGCGAACTCCGGGAGTACCTCGGTGAGTTCGGGGTGGATGGTCGCGCAGTGGTAGCACTCCATGAAGTTCTCGATGATGAGCTTCCAGTTGGCCTGCACGTCGTAGACGATCCGCTTGCCGACGGAGAGGTTGGCGATGTCGTAGTGCTCGATCGCCTCGACGTCCCCGAGGCGGGAGACGACGTCCCCGATGACCTCCTCCTCGAAGGAGGGCGGGTTCTCCGCCAGGCACACCCAGACGTAGCCGAGCCATTCGCGGACGGCCACGTTCACCAGGCCGTACTCGGTGCGGCCGATGTCGGGCATCTTGGTGAGGTTGGGCGCCGCGACCAGCTTGCCGTCCAGGCCGTAGGTCCAGGCGTGGTACGGGCATTGGAACGCGCGCTTGACCTCGCCGGACTCCTCGGTGCACAGCTTGGCGCCGCGGTGGCGGCAGACGTTGAAGAACGCGCGGATCGAGCCGTCGCGTGAGCGGGTGACGAGGATGCTCTCGCGGCCCACGTCGACGGTGCGGAACGCGCCGGGCTTGGCGAGCTCGGAAGAGCGCACGGCGCAGAACCACATGGTCTCGAATATGCGCTCCTGCTCCTGGGCGAAGATCGCCGGATCCGTGTAGGAGGAGCCGGGGAGGGTGGCGATCAGACTGTCCGGCAGGCTGGTCGAGGTCACGGGACACTCCTCGGGAAAGGTGAGTTCGGGGAGCGCCCCGACAGGGGCGCGGGGCAGTATCGATATGCGGCTCCGCCGCGGGGCGCGACCGGCCACAACGGCGCCGCACAAGGACAACGACCCATCTCGCCGCTCACAGCGAAGCGCCGAGCTGTTTACGCCACCGCATGAACGGCCGCGGCTGGTTCATTCCGAGCACGGCGACCGGGGTACCGGCGCGCCGGTAGACGGCGAGGACGTTGCGGTCGTCCGCGGCGCCCTCCTCGACGGTCACGCTGTCGGCGCCGGCCATGTGACCGGCGAACTGGATCTTCACGCCGTACTGGTCCGACCAGAAGTACGGCGGCCGTGGCACGCCCGGCTCCACCGCGCCGCCCGCCAGGAGCGTGGCGATCGCGGCGTCGGGACGCTCGCGTGCGCCGGTCCAGTGCTCGACGCGGCGGTGGGCGCCGGCCCGCGGGTCGTACCAGTTGGCGCAGTCGCCGACCGCGACCACGCCGGCCAGGCTGGTGCGCCCGTCGGCACCGCACTTGACGCCGTTGTCGAGTTCGACGCCGGAGCCGTGCAGCCACTCGACGCACGGGCGGGCCCCGACACCGACGACCACGGTGTCCGCGGGCACCGTGCGGCCGTCGTCCAGCAGCACGGCTTCCACCTGCCGTTCGCCGCTGAGCCCCTTGACGCCCACGCCGCACAGCAGCCGTACGCCGTGGTCGGCGTGGAGCCCGGAGACGATGGCGCCCATGGTCGCGCCGAGCGGTCCGGCCAGCGGCGTCGGGGCCGCCTCGATCACGGTCACGTCGAGCCCGAGGGCGTAGGCGGTGGAGGCGACCTCGGCGCCGATGAAGCCGCCTCCGATCACCACCAGCCGTCCGCCGCGGGCCAGTTCGGCCCGCAGGGCGCGGGCGTCGTCCAGCGTGCGCAGGGTGTGCACTCCGGACAGGCCCTCGGAGCCCGGCAGGCTGCGCGCGGCGGCGCCGGTGGCGATGACGATCCCGTCGGCCCGGACCTCGGCCCCGTCGGCGAGCCGGACCGCTCGACGCGTGGCGTCCAGTCCCATGGCTCTGGCGCCGAGCAGCCACTCGGCCCCCAGGTCCTCGCCGTCCGTCTCCAGGGCGAGATCGGCCTCGCCGATCGTGCCGGCCAGGAACTCCTTGGACAACGGCGGCCTGTCGTACGGGCGATGGGGCTCGTCCCCGATGAGGACCAGGCGTCCGTCGTAGCCCTGCTTGCGCAAGGAGCGCGCCGCCGACAGACCGGCCAGCGAGGCCCCCACCACGGCGACCGTCCTCACGCGAGACCCCCGGCGAGCCGGGCCGCGATGCACGGAGGCAGGTTGGGGGCGTCCGTGGACACCTGGACGTAGATCACGCCGTCCTCGACCACGACCTCGTGCGTCCGGACCGGGAGCTTGGCCGGCGGGGCGTCGACCGCGCCGGTCCTCAGGTCGAACTTCGAGGCGTGCAGCGGGCATTCCACCTCGCAGCCCTCCAGCCAGCCGTCGGCGAGCGAGGCGTCCTGGTGGGTGCAGGTGTCGTCGATGGCGAAGACCTCGCCGTCGTCGGTGTGGAACACCGAGACCGGCGGATCGATGTCGAGCCGGAAAGCCTCACCTCGCGGAAGATCCACGAGACGGCACGCGGGAATCATCATGACACCTCGGTGCGTATAGCGAAACGGATTGCGGTAAGCGCAACATCAGTCTGGGGTCGGCCCGAACCGCTGTCAAGAAGTTCAGGAGGCAGGATTGCCCTCTCCTCCACGTTTCTTCATATGCAACATGCATCACGATGAGAAACACCGACTCCATGCAGACAGCCCGCCTTCCCGTCCCGCGCGGGCAGGACGGGAAGGCGGGCCGACAAGCGGAAGCGACCCTGCCCGGCGGTCAGAAACCGCGGTCGATCCACTCCTGGAGATGCGGCGCCTCGGCGCCGACGGTGGTCGTCTCCCCGTGGCCCGTGTGCACCACGGTGTCCGCGGGAAGAGTCAGCAGCCTCTCCCGGATCGACTCGACGATGGTCGGGAAGTGGCTGTACGACCGCCCCGTGGCCCCTGGTCCGCCCGCGAAGAGCGTGTCGCCGCTGAAGAGCGCCCCCAGGGCAGGCGCATACAGGCATACGGCGCCGGGTGCGTGGCCGGGCGTGTGCAGGACGGTCAGCTCGATGCCGGCCACCGTCAGGGGCTGCCCGTCGGCCAGGTCGGCGTCGGGCATCCGGTCGGGGTGCGTGAGCTTCCACAGCGGCAGGTCGTCCGGATGCAGCAGGACCGGGGCGCCGGTGCGCGCGGCCAGTTCGGGCGCGGCGTTGACGTGGTCGTCGTGCGCGTGGGTGCACACGATGGCCTTCAGCGTGCGCCCGCCGACCGCGTCGGCGATCGCGCCGGCGTCGTGGGCCGCGTCGACGACGATCGCCTCGCGGTCGTCACCTACGATCCACACGTTGTTGTCGACCTCCCAGGTGCCGCCGTCGAGGGAGAACGTGCCCGACGTGACAAGCCGTTCGACGTGGACCAGGGTCATCAGAACACCACCACCGAGCGCAGGACGTCCCCGCCGTGCATCCGCTCGAAGGCCTTCTCCACCTCGTCCAGGGCGATGGTCTCGGTGACGAAGGCGTCCAGGTCCAGGCGGCCCTGGAGGTAGAGGTCGATCAGCATCGGGAAGTCGCGGGACGGCAGGCAGTCGCCGTACCAGGACGACTTCAGGGCGCCACCGCGGCCGAAGACGTCCAGCAGCGGCAGCTCCAGCTTCATCTCCGGGGTGGGTACGCCGACGAGGACGACCGTGCCGGCGAGGTCGCGGGCGTAGAAGGCCTGCTTGTACGTCTCCGGGCGGCCGACCGCCTCGATGACCACGTCGGCGCCGAAACCGCCGGTCAGCTCACGGATCGCCTCCACCGCGTCACCTTCACGTGAGTTGACGGTGTGGGTGGCGCCCAGCTTCTGCGCGGTGGCCAGCTTGCGGTCGTCGATGTCCACCGCGATGACCTTCGCCGCGCCCGCGAGGCTCGCCCCGGCGATCGCCGCCGCCCCGACACCGCCGCAGCCGATGACGGCGACCGAGTCGCCGCGGCCGACCTGGCCGGTGTTGATCGCCGCGCCGATGCCCGCCATGACGCCGCAGCCGAGCAGGCCGGCGGCGGCCGCGGACGCCGCCCGGTCCACCTTCGTGCACTGCCCGGCCGCCACCAGCGTCTTCTCCGCGAACGCGCCGATGCCCAGCGCCGGCGACAGCTCCTGCCCCGTCGAGGCGAGGGTCATCTTCTGCTTGGCGTTGTGGGTGTTGAAGCAGTACTGCGGGCGGCCGCGCAGACAGGCCCGGCACTGCCCGCACACGGCACGCCAGTTGAGGATCACGAAGTCGCCGGGAGCCACATCGGTGACGCCCTCCCCCACCGACTCCACGACCCCGGCCGCCTCGTGCCCCAGCAGGAACGGGAAGTCGTCGTTGATGCCGCCCTCGCGGTAGTGCAGATCGGTGTGGCACACCCCGCATGCCTCGATCTTCACCAGCGCCTCGCCCGGACCGGGATCGGGCACGATGATCGTTTCCAGGCTGACGGGGGCACCCTTGCCCCGCGCGACGACAGCGCGGACCTGATGCGTCATGACCACTCCTCGGCTGTGGAGAACTGAAGCACGGAAGCCACTCAAACAATGAGTTGCTCAATACGGCACGTATCTCGTGTGCCGCAACACAGCATCATGGAGCGCCGACCCTGGGTCAAGGCTCCGGAACCCGCCACGGAAGGTGCGCGCCCCGACATCCCGTACGACACGAAGCGGCCCCGGCACGGCAGAAGCCGTACCGGGGCCGCCCTGGGGCCGGAGCCGGGATCACCCGATCTCGACGAGCAGGTCACCGCCCTCGACCTGCTGGATCTTGTTGATGGCAAGCCGGGACACCCGGCCCGCCTTCGGGGCCGTGATCGCGGCCTCCATCTTCATCGCCTCGATGGTGGCCACCGTCGCCCCGGCGTCCACCTCGTCGCCCTCGGACACCGCGAGCGTGACCACGCCGGCGAACGGCGCGGCGACATGGCCCGGGTTGGCCCGGTCGGCCTTCTCCGTCACCGGCACGTCGGAGGCGGCGGCGGTGTCGCGCACCTGGATCGGCCGGAGCTGGCCGTTCAGGGTGGACATCACGGTCCGCATGCCGCGCTCGTCGGCCTCACCGACGGCCTCCAGCTCGATCAGCAGCCGGACGCCGGGCTCCAGGTCGACGGCGTACTCCGTGCCCGGACGCAGACCGTAGAAGAAGTCCTTGCTGTCCAGCACGCTGGTGTCGCCGTAGGCCTGGCGGTGAGCGTCGAAGTCACGCGTCGGGCCGGGGAAGAGGAGCCGGTTGAGCGTGGCGCGGGGCTCCTTCGCGAGGCCCTCGCGGTCCTCGGGCGTCAGCTCCTGCACCGGCTTGGCGTCGGCGCGGCCCTCAAGTGCCTTGGTGCGGAAGGGCTCCGGCCAGCCGCCGGGCGGGGTGCCCAGCTCGCCGCGCAGGAAGCCGATGACGGAGTCGGGGATGTCGTAGCGGTTCGGGGTGGCCTCGAAGTCGGCCGGATCCACCCCGGCGCCCACCAGGTGCAGGGCGAGGTCGCCGACCACCTTGGAGGACGGGGTGACCTTCACCAGGCGGCCCAGCATCCGGTCGGCTGCGGCGTACATCGCCTCGATGTCCTCGAAGCGGTCGCCGAGGCCGAGCGCGACGGCCTGGGTGCGCAGGTTGGACAGCTGCCCGCCGGGGATCTCGTGGTGGTAGACGCGCCCGGTCGGGGAGGCGAGGCCCGCCTCGAAGGGGGCGTAGATCTTGCGGACGCTCTCCCAGTACGGCTCCAGGTCGCCGACCGCCTGGAGGTCGAGGCCGGTCGGCCGCTCGGAGTGGTCGGTCGCGGCGACGATCGCCGACAGCGACGGCTGCGAGGTCGTACCGGCCATGGAGGCGACCGCGCCGTCCACCGCGTCCGCGCCCGCCTGGATCGCGGCCAGGTAGGTGCCGAGCTGGCCGCCCGCGGTGTCGTGGGTGTGCAGGTGCACCGGCAGGTCGAACTCGCGGCGCAGCGCGGACACGAGGGTCGCGGCGGCCGGGGCGCGCAGCACACCGGCCATGTCCTTGACCGCCAGGACGTGCGCGCCCGCCTCGACGATCTGCTCGGCGAGGCGCAGGTAGTAGTCCAGCGTGTACAGGCGCTCGTCCGGGTTCGACAGGTCCGCGGTGTAGCAGAGGGCGACCTCGGCGATCGCGGTGCCCGTCTCGCGTACGGCCTCGATGGCGGGCCGCATCTGGCCGACGTCGTTGAGGGCGTCGAAGATGCGGAAGATGTCGATGCCGGTGGCGGCGGCCTCGTGTACGAAGGCGTCGGTCACCTCCGTCGGGTACGGGGTGTAGCCCACGGTGTTGCGCCCGCGCAGCAGCATCTGGAGACAGATGTTGGGGACGGCCTCGCGCAGCGCCGCCAGCCGCTCCCACGGGTCCTCGGCGAGGAAGCGCAGTGCCACGTCGTACGTGGCCCCGCCCCAGCACTCCAGCGACAGCAGCTCCGGCAGCGTGCGCGCGACCACCGGGGCGACCGCCAGGAGGTCCTTGCTGCGCACGCGGGTGGCGAGCAGGGACTGGTGGGCGTCGCGGAAGGTGGTGTCCGTGACGCCGATGGTCGGCGACTCGCGCAGCCAGCGGGCGAAGCCCTCGGGGCCCAGGTCGACCAGCTTCTGCCGGGAACCGGCCGGCGGCTCGCCCGCGGGCAGCGCGGGCAGCTTCGTGCTCGGGTGGATCAGGCGAGGGCGCTCGCCGTGCGGCTTGTTGACCGTGACGTCGGCGAGGTAGGTGAGCAGCTTGGTCCCACGGTCCGCGGAGGAGCGCGAGGTCAGCAGGTGCGGGCGCTGCTCGATGAACGACGTCGTCACCCGCCCGGCCCGGAAGTCCGGGTCGTCCAGCACCGCCTGCAGGAACGGGATGTTCGTGGCCACACCGCGGATACGGAACTCGGCCACGGCGCGCCGCGCCCGGCCGATGGCGGCCTTGAAGTCCCGGCCCCGGCAGGTCAGCTTGACCAGCATCGAGTCGAAGTGGGCGCTGATCTCCGTACCGGCGTGGGTCGTTCCGCCGTCGAGGCGGATGCCCGAGCCGCCGGGCGAGCGGTAGGCGCTGATCCGGCCGGTGTCCGGACGGAAGCCGTTCGCCGGGTCCTCGGTGGTGATACGGCACTGCAGGGCCGCGCCGTGCAGCGTCACCGTCTCCTGCGACAGGCCGAGGTCGGCCAGCGTCTGGCCGGAGGCGATGCGCAGCTGGGCCTGGACGAGGTCGACGTCGGTGACCTCCTCGGTGACCGTGTGCTCGACCTGGATGCGCGGGTTCATCTCGATGAAGACGTGGTTGCCCTCGGGGTCGAGGAGGAACTCCACGGTGCCCGCGTTGCGGTAGCCGATCTCGCGCGCGAAGCGCACCGCGTCGGCGCAGATGCGGTCGCGCAGCTCGGGGTCGAGATTGGGCGCCGGGGCCATCTCGATGACCTTCTGGTGGCGGCGCTGGAGCGAACAGTCGCGCTCGAAGAGGTGGATGACGTTGCCCTCGCCGTCGGCGAGGATCTGCACCTCGATGTGGCGGGGGTCGACGACCGCCTTCTCCAGAAAGACGGTCGGGTCGCCGAAGGCGGAGGCCGCCTCGCGGGACGCCGCCTCGATGGACTCGCGCAGCGCGGCCGGGTCCTCGACACGGCGCATGCCGCGCCCGCCGCCGCCCGCCACGGCCTTCACGAACACCGGGAAGCCGATCTCCTCGGCCGCGGCGACGAGTTCGTCGATGTCGTTGGAGGGCGCCGAGGAGCCGAGCACGGGGACGCCGGCCGCTCGGGCGGCGGCCACGGCGCGCGCCTTGTTGCCGGTGAGTTCCAGGGTGTGCGCGCTGGGCCCGACGAACGTGATGCCCGCCTCCTCGCACGCGCGCGCCAGCTCGGGGTTCTCGGACAGGAACCCGTAGCCCGGGTAGACCGCGTCCGCGCCGGCCTGCCGCGCGGCGCGCACGATCTCCTCGACGGAGAGATACGCCCGCACCGGGTGCCCCTGCTGGCCGATCTCGTACGCCTCGTCGGCCTTGAGCCGGTGCAACGAGTTGCGGTCCTCGTGCGGGAAGACGGCGACGGTCCTCGCCCCGAGCTCATACCCCGCGCGGAACGCCCTGATCGCGATCTCACCACGGTTGGCGACCAGCACCTTGCGGAACATCACCGCTCCCTTCAGCCTGCCGATGACGTGCACCATGGTGTCGGTCACGATCCTGTCACGCCATGTGAGGCAGGCCACTCACATCAAGGTGTGATCTCGGTTGCCGCCCTCCTGATTGCCTCGCGTATGCGCGGGTAGCTGCCGCAGCGGCATACGTTCTCGATGCGGTCGATGTCCTGGTCGGACGGCCGGGGCGTCTTCTTCAGCAGGGCCGCGGCGGCCATGATCTGGCCGGGCTGGCAGAACCCGCACTGCGCCACGTCGCACTCCAGCCACGCCTGCTGCACCGGGTGCAGGGTGTCCCCGTCGGCCAGCCCCTCGATGGTCGTGACCTGGCGTTTCGCACAGTCGGCGACCTTCACGACGCAGGGCTGGATCTCCTCCCCGTCGAGATGGCTGGTGCAGGCGCGGCAGACGCCGACACCGCAGCCGTACTTGGGCCCGGTGACGTGCAGCAGGTCGCGCAGCACCCACAGCAGCGGCATGTCGGCGGGGGCCTCCACGGTGACCTGCTCGCCGTTGAGGACGAAGGAGTACGAGGGCATCGGAACCTTCTCGGAGCGTCTCAGCATGTGAACGGTCTCAGAATGTGAGCGGGAAACGGCGGGGCCTGGTGCCGCTCGCGCGTGCGTAGGCGTTGGCGACGGCCCCGGACGCGGCCGGCACCCCGAGCTCGCCGGCGCCGCCCGGCTCCCCTTTGGACGGCATGATGTGCGCCTCGAAATGCAGCGGGGCGTCCCGCTGGCGGGCCCACCGGAAATCACTGAAGCTGCCCTCGCGCACGGCGCCGCGGTCGATGTGCAGCCCGGCGCTCAGCACGGTGGAGATCCCGTCGACCGCGGTCCCCATGAGCTGGGCCTCCAGGCCGCGCGGATTGACGGCGGTGCCCACGTCGGCCGCCATCACCACCCTGGTCACCCGGGGCTTCTTCGGATCACTTGCGTCGATCTCGGCCAGACAGGCCACGCAGGAGCCGTACTCCTCATGCACGGCCACACCCTGCCCGTGCCCTTCGGGCATCGCCCGCCCCCAGTCCCCGGCCCGCGCGACTTTCTCGAGCACAGCCCGGACAGCCTTGTTCCGCAGCGTCGTACGGCGGAAGGCGACCGGGTCCTGGCCGAGGCTCCGGGCCACCTCGTCCACCATGATCTCCTCCGCGGTCCGCATCGTCCCGGAGTCCACGGACCGCCAGGCGCCGAGGGGCATCGCGAGGTCGACGCCGTCCGAATGGCCGGAGATCCGGCCGAAGTTGTAGAGCCCGAAGTCGCTGGGGGCGGGAGCGGACGACGCCGGCCGGGTGAAGACGGCCTGGCTCACGGTCCCGTTCTTCCCGTAGGACTCGTTCACCGAGGACATCGCATGGGTGAAGGCGACCACCCGGCCGTCCTTGTGGCTGGCCCGGATGCGGTGGTGGCTGGCGGGCCGCATCCGGCCGTGCCGGGTGTCGTCGTTGCGGCTCCACATCAGTTTCACGGGCCGGCGGGCCGCCTTCGAGATCTGTGCCGCCTCGACCGCCGCGTCGAAGGTCAGCCGCCGCCCGAACGAGCCGCCGCCGCGCATCACATGGACCGTGACCGCGGACGCGGGCAGCCCGACCGCGTGGGCGATGGTGTCGCGGGCCTCCATCGGCGTCTGCGAGGAGAACCAGACCTCCGCCTTGTGCGCGCGTACGTCCGCGATCGCCGTCAGCACCTCCATCGGCGCGTGGCTGACGAACGCGAAGGCGAACTCGCCCTCGACCTGCGACGTCCCGCGCGGCGGGATGCCAGGACGCGGGACCGCGGCCCGCAGCCGGGCGCGGATGCCGTCGTCGGACAGGGCGGCCAGCGGCCCCGGCGCCCACTTGATCCTCAGGGCGTCGCGGGCCTGGAAGGCGTGATGGAAGGTCTCGGCCACCACGGCGACCCCGCCCGGCACCCGCACCACGGCATGGACCCCCGGCATCGCACGCGCGGCCCGGTCGTCGACCGAAAGGACCTTGCCGCCGATCGTGGGCGGCCGGGCCACCACGGTCGGCTTCGCCCCGGCCACATTCAGGTCGCCGGTGTACTTCGCCTTGCCGGTGACCAGATCCCGGGCGTCGACACGGTTCGTCGGCCGGCCGATCACCTTGTGCCGGGACGCCGGCTTCGGCTTGGCGGACACGGCCGTACGACGGATTCCGGCGGCGCTCGCGCTCAGCGACCCGAAGGTGGCGGTGCGGCCGTCCGGGGCGATCACCATGGTGTCCCGGGTGCGCAGGGTCCAGGCGGGCAGGTGCCAGCGCCGGGCGGCGGCGGTGACGAGCCGGGCGCGCGCGGTGGCGGCGAGCTGCCGGGCGGGCCCGTACAGGGAACTCACCGAACTCGATCCGCCGGTGGACTGGTTGCCTTTGGTGCGGGCGTCGGCGAGCGGGATGTCGATGTCGGCGAGGCGGGCGTCCAGCTCCTCGGCGATCATCATGGCGACGGCGGTGGTGATGCCCTGGCCCACCTCGACCCGCGGCAGCCGTACGACGACCTTGTTGGCGCGGGTGACCTCCAGGACCAGCATCTCCTCGTCGGCGCCGGTCACCAGCACGCCCGGGCCGTCCCGGTGGGGCTCGGAGCCCTGGGCGGAGGACGTGTCGCACGCGAGGGGGGCGGCGATGGTGAGCGTGGTGGCGGCCAGGGAGTAGACCATGAAGCGGCGGCGCGAGACGGCGGAGCGCGGGGCCTTCTCGTCCTGTATGGCCAGTACGGCCGGACGGGTGTCTGCGGCGGAGGGATTTTTGCCGTCCAACACGGGCTCCTAGCGGGTTAGTCCGGCTCATACGCCGATCCGTCCGGCCGTGCACTCACCTCAACCGGCCGCATCCTCACCCGATATGAGGGACCAGTCGCCCTGTGGGTTCCCTGAGAACCCAGTGCCGTTGAGTTCGGGCCTCTCACGCGCGGCTTGCCCTCCTTCGCCCCCTCTTCTCCGTAGGCTCTTCGTCCGTAGAGGAGCCGCGCGGTGGACGCCCGTCCTCCCCCGACCTACGGAGAGCCATGGCCGACGCCAGCCCCCAGGCCCGTGCCGCCACCCTGCTGGGCCACCCCAAGCTGTGGCTCGTGCCCACCGTCCTGACCGGACTGCTGGCCCTGCTGTTGGCGCTGCTCTACATGGGCGGCATCGTCAACCCGCAGGGCGCCCTGCACCATCTGCCCATCGCCCTGGTCAACAGCGACACCGGCAAGCCGCCGCCCGGGCAGAAGCAGAACGCGGGCGCGCAGATCGCCGCCGCCATCACCTCGGGCACGTCCAACGAGAAGGCCGAGTGGCGCACCCTCACCCGCGCGCAGGCCCAGGACCAGCTGGACTCCGGCAAGGTCTACGGCGCCCTGGTCGTCCCGCCCGACTTCACCGCGTCGCTCACGGCGCTCACCACCGCCAACGCCACCACCCGGCCGACGATGACGGTGCTCACCAACCCCGGCAAGGGCAGCCTGGGTTCCTCCCTCGCCAGTCAGATCACGACGGCGGCGGCGCACCAGGCCTCGCAGACCATCGGCAAGCAGCTCACCGCGGCCGCGGGAGGCCAGGCGAACTCCACGACCAAGCTGCTGCTGGCGGACCCGGTGAACGTGGTCACCCAGGTGGGCCACCCGATCGGCAGCCACAGCGGGCTCGGCCTGAGCGCCTTCTACTACACGCTGCTGCTGGTGCTGGCGGGCTTCATGGGCGGGAACATCATCACGAACGCCGTCGACACGGCCCTCGGCTACACCGACAGCGAGATCGGCCCCTGGCACACCCGCCGCCCCACCGTGCCGATCAGCCGTACGCAGACGCTGCTGCTGAACATGGTGCTGACCGCGGGCATCACGGTCGTCAGCGTCTCCCTGATCATGGTCGCCACCATCTCCATCCTGGGCATGGACGCCACCCACATTCCCTTGCTGTGGGTCTACTCCTACTGCGCGGCCCTGGCCGTCGGGCTGGGCGTGCAGGCCATCAACGCCGCGTTCGGCGGGGTCGGCCAGCTGGTCTCCATGTTCGTGTTCATCGTCCTGGGCCTGCCCTCCTCGGGCGCCACCGTGCCCCTCCAAGCGGTCCCCGGCTTCTACCGCTTCCTCTCCCACTTCGAGCCCATGCGCCAGCTCAGCGACGGCGTCCGCGCCATCCTCTACTTCGACGCCCGCGGCGACGCCGGCCTGACGCGCTCCTGGATCATGATCGCGATCGGCGCGACGCTGGCCCTGCTCTTCGGCTTCGCGATGACGCGCTACTACGACCACAGGGGGCACAAGCGGCTTACGCCACAGCCGGCTTGAGCCTCAGCGGACGGCTCGGCGTCCGGTCGGCCAGTCCTCCTCGTCGAGGTCGAGGAGCCCCGCGATCGTCGCGGCGTTCGGGAGCGGGCCGTGATCGCCGGTCACCTTGAGCGCGGACGAGGCGGTGACGTGGCCGAGGCGCAGGGCGCGCCGCAGGTCCTCGCCGCGCAGCAGGCCCGCCAGGAAACCGGCGGCGAAGGCGTCGCCCGCGCCGACGGGTTCGACGACGTCCGTGGGCAGGGCGGGCACGGTGCACACGTTCCCCCCGGTCTCGGTGAAGGCGTGGGCGGCCCGCCCGCCGTCCTTGACGACCAGGATGCGCGGCCCCTTCAACAGCCGTCGTACGTCGGCCGGTTCGAGGCCCGCGCCCCACAGGTCCTGTGCCTCGTCGAGGCCGACGAAGGCGATGTCGGCGCGGTCGGCCAGGTCGCGCAGCACGGTGGCCGCCGTGCCGTCCGGCCACAGCGCGGGGCGGTGGTTGACGTCGAAGCTGATGGCGTACGGGCGTTCCGGCGACGGCGGGGCGGCCAGGGCCCGTTCCACCAGGTCCCGGCAGGACGGGGACAGCGCGGGCGTGACGCCCGTGAGGTGCAGCAGGGCCGCCGAGCGCAATCGCTCGTCTTCCAGCGCCTCCGGACCGAGGGCCGAGGCCGCCGAACCGCTGCGGTAGTAGTGGACGCGGGTGCGGTCGCGGCCCGGGTCCTTCACCAGCAGGCCGGTGGGGCGCTGCGAATCGGTCCGTACGCCCGTGACGTCGACGCCCGCTGCGGCCACGGCCGCCCGCACCCGCCGGCCGAACGCGTCGTCGCCGAGGGCCGAGAGCCAGGAGACGTCACGGCCCAGATCGGCGAGGTACATGGCGACGTTCGACTCGGCTCCGGCCACCGACAGCCGCAGGTCCTCGGCGGTGTCCAGGGGGCCGTGAGGGGTGGGCGCCAGGGCGGCCATGGTCTCGCCGATGCAGACGACGGGGCCGTCCTGCGGGAACGGGATGCCGGGAGCGCCGTTCATGACACCTCCGGGGAAGAGCGGTAGGCGGCGGCCGGAGCGCCCGGCACGTCGACCCGGGCGGTGAACAGGGCGCCGTCCAGGGGGCCTGGTGCGGTGAGGCCCACCCGGGCGGTGGTGACGTGCAGGACGTCCTCCCGCAGGCAGACACCGGCTGGCTGGCTCGCGGGCAGGCGGAGGGTGCGGTCGAGCCGGCCGTCCGGCAGATACCGGCGTACGGTCCCGGTGCCCCAGACCGCGATCCACACGGCCCCTTCGACGTCGACGGTCATGCCGTCGGGGCTGCCGTCGTCGACGGTCACGAAGGGCTCGGGTGGGCCGAGTTCACCTGTCGCAGCGTCCACGAGGAAGCGGCGGACGATGCCGCGTGCACTGTCGGCCAGGTACATCGTGGTGCCGTCGGCCGTGAACGCGGGTCCGTTCGGCACGGTGATGCCGTCCAGGACCCGGGTCACCGTGCCGTCGTGGTCGACCCGGTACAGCGACCCGGCGCCCTCGTCGGCGTCGTAGGCCATGCTGCCCGCCCAGAACCGGCCGGAGGGGTCGGCGGCTGCGTCGTTCATCCGCAGAGGGGACGGGGCGCCGTCCTCGGGGCGCGCCAGCCAGCTCTGCGTTCCGTCGGGGGTGAGCAGACAGATGCCCGTGCCTGCGGCGGCGATCCAGGTGCCGGGGCGGTCCGCGACGGGGGCGACCGCGCCCAACGGGACGGAGAGTCGGACCAGTTCCTTCAGGGGTGCGGTCGGCTCCTCGGGCGCGGCGAGCAGCCGGCCCGTGAGGATGTCGACCAGCACGATGCCGGAACCGGTCCAGCGGATGCCTTCGCCGAGCTCCAGGCGGTCGGGGCGGAGGGCTTCGTCGAATACCACGGTCGTCACTGCGCGAACTCCCCCACGACATCCCTGAACGCGCGGGCGCGCGCCCGCAGTTGCGTGATGCTGCCGCCGTCCGCCGCGTCGCCGATCAGCGGCGAACCGACGCCGACCGCGATCGCACCCGCCGCCAGATAGGCGCGCGCGGCCGCCTCGTCCACACCGCCCACCGGCACGAACGGCGCATCGGGGAACGGTCCGCGCAGCGCCTTGACGTAGGCGGGGCCGCCTGCCTGCGCGGCCGGGAAGATCTTCAGGGCGGCAGCGCCGAGGCCGCGGGCGGTCACGATCTCGGTCGGTGTCATCACGCCCGCGAGGACCGGCATGCCCAAGTCCCGTGCGGCGGCGACGCCTTCGCCGAGCGCGGGGGTGACGGCGAAGTCCGCTCCCGCCCTGCGGGCGGCCTGCGCGTCGTCGGCCGTCAGGACCGTGCCCGCGCCGAGAGCGCGGTCGGGGCCGAGCGCCTGCCGGGCCTGCCCGATCACGGTGAGGGCGTCCTTGCCGGTCAGCGACACCTCGATCAGCTCGATGCCCTCGGCGGCGAGGGCCAGCACGGTGCGCAGGGCGGCGGCGGGGTCGTCGCCGCGCACGATGGCGACGAGGCGGTGGGCGGCCAGGGCCGCTCGCAGATCCACGGACGGTTGCTCCAATGCGCTTGTTTTCAGGGGCAGTTGCAGGCTGTTGTGAGGGTGAGCCGCCAGCGCACCTTGCCAGAGGCCGGGACCCGGGCGGCGTCGCCGGGACCCGCCTCGGCGAGGTCGAAGACGCGGCCGAGCATCGGCTCGACGCCGCAGCTCCGGTAGGGGGCCGTGTCCGGGAAACCGCCGAGGTTGCGCCACAGGGCGATCGACAGCGGCTGTTCCTCGGCCTCGAGGACGTCGAGGGCGAAGGACAGCCGGTCCTCACCGTCGTGGACGCACGCGCGGGAGGCGTCGACGACCGCTCCGACCGCGGTGCCGTCGTCCGGACCGAAGCAGTCCAGCCGTGCGCCCTGGGGCGCGGGCCAGCTGCCTTGCACCCATGAGTCGTTCGCCGTGGGGTACAGGCGGGTGCTCGCTCCTCCGGGCAGCCGTACAGTCGCCCGCTCGGAGAGGTCGAGCAACGCGTGCGCGGCCCACACGAACCGGAAGCCGGGGTCGGCCGACAGCACGTAGTCCACCCGGCCCCCGTCCTGCACAGTCCGGCTCAGCGAGAACCGCTCACAGCTCACGCTCTCCGTGCCCGCCCCGTCCCTCGTCCACGCCCGCGGCCATGCGTCACCGTGATCGGGCGTGCCCCGCACGGTCGGCACGCACTCCTCCAGACCGCCCGCGTCCACGAACGCGTCACCCGGCACGACGTCCTCGCGGCCGGTCCCCTCCCGCCGCCACAGCCACTCGCGTCCGCCGGCGTTCAGCGAGGTCCAGCGCCCGCCGTGCACCGCGTCGGTGACGATCTCTACCGACCCCATCGTCACCACTCACCACTCCGCGAACGAGCCGTCGGCATGCCGCCACACCGGGTTGCGCCAGGTGTGTCCGGTGCGGTCGGCGGCGCGTACGGCGGTCTCGTCGACGGTGATGCCGAGGCCTGGGGCGTCGCCGCGCGGTGCGTACCCGTCCACGAACCGGAACGGCTCGGTGTCGACGACGTAGGAGAGCAGATCCGCGCCCTTGTTGTAGTGGATGCCGCGGCTCTGTTCCTGGATGAGGAAGTTCGGTGTGGCGAAGGCGACTTGGAGGCTGGCCGCCAGTGCGATCGGGCCGAGGGGGCAGTGCGGGGCGAGCTGGGCGCCGTAGGTCTCGGCGAGTGAGGCGATGCGGTGCACCTCGGAGATGCCGCCCGCGTGCGAGAGGTCGGGCTGGGCCACGGCGACGCCCGCGGCGAGGACGGGCAGGAACTCGGAGCGGGAGTAGAGGCGTTCACCGGTGGCGAGCGGCACGGAGGTGGAGGTGACCAGGCCCGGTAGCAGATGGCTCTGTTCGGGCAGGACGGGCTCCTCCACGAACAGCGGGTGCAGCGGGGCGAGTTCGGCCAGAACCCGGCGCGAGGCGGCGGCGCTGAAGCGGCCGTGGAAGTCGACGGCGACGTCACGGTCCGGGCCGAGGGCCTCGCGGGCGGCGGTCACGCGGGCGACGACGGCCGCGGTCTCGGCGACGGTGGAGACCGGCGAGGTGGCTCCGGCGCCGTTCATCTTCACCGCGGTGAAGCCGGCCTCCACCTGTTCGGCGATCTGCTCACCGAGTTCGGCGGGTTCGTCGCCGCCGACCCAGGCGTAGACGCGGACGCGGTCGCGCACGGGGCCGCCCAGCAGGGCGTGCACCGGGGCGCCGTACGTTTTGCCGGCGATGTCCCACAGGGCCTGGTCGAGCCCGGCGACGGCGCTGGAGAGGATCGGGCCGCCCCGGTAGAAGCCGCCCTTGGTGAGGACCTGCCAGTGGTCCTGGATACGCAGCGGGTCCTGGCCGACGAGGTACTCGGCGAGCACGTCCACGGCGGCCCGGACCACCTCGGCGCGGCCCTCGACGACGGGCTCTCCCCAGCCGACCACGCCGTCGTCGGTCTCGACGCGGCAGAACAGCCAGCGCGGCGGGACCAGGAACGTCTCGATACGGGTGATCTTCACTGAGGGCTGGTGCCTTCCGTCTCGTCGTCCTCGTCGTCGTCGGCGGTGCCGATCCGGTCCAGGTCGCGGCCGGCCTGGTCGAGCAGGTCCCGCATGGCCGCCTCGGCGGCCAGCGGATCCTGATCGCGTACGGCGTCCAGGACGGCGCGGTGGGCCGGTATGGGGTCCTCGCTGTGCGGGGAGCTGTGCACGATGCGGTCGCGATGGGCGAGACCGGACTCGATCACGATCTCCATGCGTTCGAGGAGTTCGTTGTGGGTGGCGGTGAGCAGGGCGCGGTGGAAGGCGAGGTCGGCCTCGACGGCGTGGGCGGCCCCCGCGCCCTCCTCCCCCATCGCCGTGATCGCCTCGTCCAGGGCGGCCAGGTCGGCGTCGGTGCGGCGCTCGGCGGCGAGGCGGACGGCCGCGGGCTCGATGATGGCGCGGACCTCGGCCAGGTTGCGCAGCAGCGCCCGGTCGGCCTCCCCCGCCCGGCCGCCCTCGAACTGCCAGCGCAGCACGTCGGCGTCGAGCAGGTTCCAGTCGGCCCGGGAGCGCACGAAGGTGCCGCGCTTCTGGCGGGCGTCGACCATCCCTTTGGCCGCGAGCACCTTCAGGGACTCACGCAGGGCGGTCAGGCTCACGTCCAGCTCGCTCTGCAGCGCCACCAGGTCGAGCGTGGCCCCCTCGGGGATCTCGCCGCCCAGGATGCGGCGGGCGAGGGCCTCCACGGTCTGGCCGTGCACGCCGCGGCGGGCATAGGGGGTCATGTCGTACAGCCTTTCTGCTGCGTCCTGTGCTTCGGGGTTCCCATGCTGGTCATGCGGACGCCTTCACGACGCTCCAGCCGCCGTCCACGACCAGACTCGTGCCGGTGATGTAGGACGCCTCGTCGGCGGCGAGGAAGGCGATGGCCGCGGCCACCTCCTCGGGCGTGCCGAACCGCCGGGCGGCGGTCTCGGCGACGCTGCGCTCCCGCTCGTCCTCGGGCACCCTGTCCCAGGCCCCGGTCAGGATCGGGCCCGGCACGACGGCGTTGACGCGCACCTCGGGCCCGTACTCGACGGCGAGCTGGCCGCACAGGGAGAGCAGGGCGCCCTTGGAGGCGGCGTAGGCGGGGTGGCCGGGGATGCCGCGGTGCGCGTGGACGGACGAGGTCAGCACCACCGCGCCCTGCCGCTCCCGGAGGTCTGGCAGGAGAGCCCGGACCCCGAGGAAGCTGCCGGTCAGGTTCACGTCGAGCTGCCGCTGCCAGGACGGCAGGGTCATCTCGTGGGCGGGCGTGACGTCGACCGTGAAGGCGTTGCTGACCAGCACGCCCACCGGCCCGAAGGCGCGCGCGGCGGCGGCTACCCGCGCCCAGTCCGTCTCGGCGGCGACGTCCGCGGCCACGAACCTTGCCCGCCCGCCGTCCTTGCCGATCCGCTCCGCCACCGCCTCACCCCGCTCCTCGGCGACGTCGGCGAGCACGACGGCGGCTCCCTCCTCGGCGAGGCGTACGGCGGTCGCGGCTCCGATTCCGGAGGCCGCTCCGGTGACCACGGCCGTGCGGCCGGTGAAACGCGTGCCGTGCCGTCGTGCGGGCTGGTCCATCGTGGAATCCGACTCCTTCGCGGGAAAGGGCTTGCTCGAAAACATAAGGGGCTCACTCACGTGTCACCACGACGAGGTGCGCGTATCGGCACGGCCAGGTTCACGCATCAGCACGACCAGGTCGGCGTCGTGCTCGGCGCTCCAGGCGAACGGGAGCCCGTAGTGCAGCAGATGGGCCCCTCCGTACGTCGTCCCGGTCGCCGTGTCGCGGTAGCGGGCCGCCGGGTCGAGCCCGCGCAGCCGCAGCCGGTCGGGGCGGCCGGGCAGCAGCGGGGCGCCGTCCAGGCGGCCGGTGCTCAGCGCGGCGACGACCGTCCGATCGCCGGCGTCGTACTGGACTCCGCAGGTGCGGTCCTCGGGGCTGCCGAGCAGCCGGGCCTCTCCCTGGTGGATCACGTCGCGCACCTCCTTGTAGCGGGCGATCCACGTCGCCGCCTCGGTGCGCTGCTCCGGCGTCCAGGCGCGGAGGTCGGCGCCGATGCCCAGGACCCCGCACATGGCGTTGACGAAGCGGAAGGCGAGACTGCGCGGGCGCGGGTCGAGGACGCCGGGGGCGTCGGTGACCCAGGAGCTCATGACGTGCGGGGCGTGCGCGTGCAGGAAGCCGTACTGGGTGGCGAGCCGGTCGAGCGGGGCGGTGTTGTCGCTGGGCCACACGACGTCGGTGCGGGCGATCGTCGCGTGCTCGATGCGTCCTCCGCCGCCCGCGCAGCCCTCGACGGTGACGCCGGGGTGGGCGGTGCGCAGGTGGTCGAGGACGCGCAGGTATCCGGCGACGTGCCCGGCGTCGAGGTCGAGGCGGTCGGCGGGCCCGGCGCCCGGCCGGCCGCGCTCGGTCGGCGGGCGGTTCATGTCCCACTTCAGGTAGCTGATGTCGTGGGTGCCGAGGAGCCGGTCGAGCGTGCCGATCACGAAGTCCTGGACGTCGCCGCGGCCGAGGTCGAGCAGGAGCTGGTTGCGGACCAGACGGGCGGGGCGGCCCTCGATCCGGTAGGCCCAGTCGGGGTGCTCGGCGTACAGGCGGCTGTCCGGGCTGACCGCCTCGGGCTCGACCCACAGGCCGAAGTCCAGGCCCAGCGCCCGTACGTCCGCCACGAACCGGCCGAAGCCGTCCGGGAACGCCGCCGGGTCGGGGTACCAGTCGCCCAGTCCCCCGGCGTCGTCGCGGCGCCCGGTGAACCAGCCGTCGTCCACGACGAACAGTTCGGCGCCGATGTCGGCTGCCACCTTGGCCAGTTCGAGCTGTCCGGCCGCTTCGACGTCGAAGCCGGTCGCCTCCCAGGAGTTGTAGAGGACCTTGTGGGGCCGGCGCAGCCGGTCTCCGCTGAGCCGGCGCTCGTAGCGGTGCCAGACGCGGGAGAGGCCGTCGAGCCCCTCCGGGCTGAAGGCGCAGGCCAGGCGGGGCGTCACGAGGGTCTCGCCGGGGGCCAGCAGTACGGCGCCCTCATGCGGGACGCGCCCGGCGCGCAAGCGCACGCTGCCGCCCGGCTCGGCCTCCGCCGTCATGTGCCAGTTGCCGGGCCACTCCAGGGCGATGCCGTACGCGGCGTCCGCGTGCCCCTCCTGCACGGCGAGCCAGGGCGCGTACGCGTGTCCGGGCGCGCCCTGGTGGCTGCCGATCGTGAACGTGCCCCGGGGCAGGTCGAGTTGGGTGCGCCGGAATTCCTGCGACCACTGCCCGCAGAGGTACGTCAGCCGGGCCGCACCGGTCACCGGGACGGACACCGCTGCCGAGTCGAACCGCTCCAGCCGCAGTTCCTCGCCGCGGGCGGTGTGTTCCGTCCAGCGCAGGATCACGTCCGTGCCCGGCACGGTCGCGTAGCACAGGACCGTACGCAGGCCGAGCAGGTCGTCGGCGAAGGCGAGCCGCAAAGTGCCTTCGCCCTCCTCCGCGCCGTCGAACTCCCACCACACGCCCCGCTCCTCGCCCGGGCGGGCCGCCACGAGGTCGGCGCCGGTGAACGGCCGCAGCCCGTACGCGAGATACTCGGCGGGGGCCGCGTCGGCGGGCGTGATGAAGTGCGTGCGGTGCGACCAGTCCAGGGCGGAGGGGCCGTCCTCGACGCCGAGCGGGCCCCAGGCGTCGAGCTCGGCCCACGGGCCGTCCGGGGACAGGCGCACGGTGTAGCTGGTGTTCTCCATGCGCAAGGTCCAGCGCTGGTGCGTCACTTGACCGCTCCCAGGTTGAGGCCGGCCACGAAGTGCCGCTGGAAGCGCAGGAAGACGGCGACCGTGGGTGCGGCGGCGATGACCGAGCCGGCGGCGATCACGTTCCACATCGACACGTACTGCCCCTGGAGTCCGATGAGGGCGGCGGTGATCGGCATCTTGGTGTCGCTGCGCAGGACGGTGATCGCCCAGAGCAGGTCGTTGAAGATCCAGGTGAAGGACAGGGCGCTCAGCGCCGCCAGGGCCGGACGGGTCAGCGGGAGGATGATCCGCCAGAAGATCTGCCAGGGTCCGGCGCCGTCGACGACCGCGGCCTGCTGGATCTCCGGCGGGATCGACCGCATGAAGCCGTGCAGGACGAAGACGTAGAAGCCGACGCCGAAGCCGATCTGCACGCCGATCAGCGCGGGCAGGGTGTCGTAGACGCCCATCATCTCGCTGAGCTTGGACACCGGGATGAGCAGGATCTGCGGGGGGAGCAGGTTGCCGCCGAGCATGAGCAGCAACAGGGCGCGGCGGAAGGGGAGTTCGTAGCGGCTGAGGGCGAACGCGGCCATCGCGGCGAGGGCGAGCGTGATCAGGACGCAGGGCACGGTCACGATCAGGCTGTTGATCAGGGCGCGTTGCTGGCCGCCGTCGGACCACGCCTGGCCGAAGTTGGAGAGCGTGAAGGAGCGTGGCCAACTGCCCAGGCCATGGGCGGCGATGTCGTCGAAGGAGCGCAGGCTGGTGACCAGGACCAGGGCGATGGGCAGCAGCCACAGGGCGGACAGGGCGCCCGCGCCGAGGTGGAATCCGGCGGTCGCGGCCCGCTTGCGGCGCACCGCCGTGGAGTTGGCGGACATCAGTCGGCCTCCCTGAACGCGCGGACGAGGTAGGAGGCGATGACGCCGAAGGCCAGCACGAAGATGACGACGGCGAGGGCGGAGCCGTAGCCAAGTCGCAGGGACTGGAAGGCGGTCGAGTACATGTAGGTGCTCAGCAGCTCGGACGAGTGGTAGGGGCCGCCGCGGGTCAGGGACCACACGACGTCGAAGGAGCGCAGCGAGTCGATGATGATGACGGACACGACGACCGCGTTGACGCTGCGCAGTTGAGGCAGGGTGACGTGGCGGAAGCGTTGCCAGGCGCTCGCGCCGTCGACCTTGGCGGCCTCGTACAGCGCCGGGTCGATGCCCTTGAGGCCGGCCAGGTACAGGACCATGACGTAGCCGATCTGCCGCCACAGCGCGGGCACGATCACCGCGTACAGGGCGGTGTCCTGGTCGGCGAGCCAGGGGTGCTGGAGGCCGCCGAGGCCGACCGAGTCCAGGAGGCGGTTGAGGACGCCGTCGGGCTGGTAGATCGCCTGCCAGACCAGGGCGGTGGCGACCAGCGAGAAGACGACGGGCAGGAACAGCGCGGCCCGGTAGAAGCCGACGCCCCGCCGCTCCTGCTGGAGCAGCAGGGCGGCGGCGAGGCCCAGCACCGCGGACAGGCCGCCGAAGACGACCAGCCACAGCACGGTGTGGCCGGCCGCGCTGCGGAAGACGTCGTCGTGGGCCATCTCCCGGAAGTTGTCCAGGCCGACGAACTGGGGCGCCGAGACGCCGTCCCACTTGGTGAGGGCCAGGTAGAAGCCCTGCAGGGCGGGCCAGAAGACCCACACGGACTCGGCGAGCAGCGGGACCAGGACGAAGGCGAGGACGAGGGGTGGGGTGCGCCGGGAGCCCCGGGCCCGCTTGCCGCCTGCGGGCGTGCGGGCCGGGGACTTCCGTTCGGGTGCGGTCAGGACGGCCATCTCAGGCGTTCCAGATCTTCGTGGCGTCGCGCTGCCAGTCGGTCAGGATGGAGCCGATCGACTTGGGCTTGGCCAGGAACTTGGTCAGCGCGGTGTCCGCGGTGGGCTGGAGCGCGTCGCTGGAGTCGCGGTTGAAGAACTGGGTGATCTCGGCGGCCGAGTCGACGTGCTCGCGTCCCTTCTTCACCAGCGCGGTCCCGGCGTCCTTGGCGTCGGGGTTGCAGGGCAGGACGGTTCCGGAGGAGCCCTTGATGTAGGTCTCCTGGGCCTCCGCGGTGGCGAGGTAGCGCATCAGGTCGTAGACCTGCTCGCGGCGGCCGGTGCGGGCGCTGGCGAAGTAGCCGTCGACGGGGGCCTCTTCGGCGAGCGGGATCTTCGCGTCGATGATCGGGAAGCGGAAGAAGTCGATGTCGTCCAGGGCGCTCTTGGGCGCGGCATCGGCGAAGAAGGTGCCGATGAGCATCATGCCGGTGCGGCCGTTGAGCAGCGCGGTCGTGGCGTCCTGGAAGGGGATGGCGACGCCGTTCGGGTCGAAGTACGGATGCACCTCCTGCCAGCGGTCGAAGACCTTGCGGACCTCGGGGTCGTCGAACCGGTGCTTCCCAGCGAGGAGTTCGCGGTGGTACTGGGCGCCGTTGATCCGTATGTCGAGGTAGTCGAACCAGGCCGACGCCACCCAGGGGGTGTTGCCGCCGGCGCCGAGCCCGATCGGCGCGATGCCCTTGCTCTTGAGCTTGTCGCACAGGCCGAGGAAGTCGTCCCAGCTCTTGGGGAGTTCGCGCACGCCCCACTTGGCGAAGTGGGACTTGCGGTAGAACATGCCCCACCAGTAGTAGGTGGCGGGCACGAAGACCTTCTTGCCCGAGCTGGAGGTGCACAGGCGGTTCTGCGCCTTGGAGTAGCGCTTGAGGTCGGGCGAGGAGTTCCACACCTCGTCGAGGTCGAGCAGCAGGTTCTTCTTGGCGTACGCGTCCGCCACCGAGCCGGGGTACCAGGTGAGGACGTCCGGTGGATTGGCCGAGGTGAGGTACGTCGGCAGCTGGGTGCGGAAGGTCTCGGCGGCGACCGTGTTGAGACTCGCCCTGCCCGAGCCCTTCTTGGCGTAGGCCGCCACGATGTCCTCCATCGCGGTCTTGGCCTGCGGGGCGGAGAGGTTGGACTGGAGGGTCACATCGCCCTTGGAGGACGTCTTGCCCGAGGAGGTCGAGGTGACGCAGCCGCTGAGCAGTGCCGCCGTCCCGGCGGCTCCGAGGCCGGCGAGGACCCGGCGGCGGCTGGGCTGAAGGTTGTCCATGATTGATTCCTAATTTATGCGAAATGGATCCGGTGCAGGTAGCCGTCGACGCCGCGGAAGACCGCGTCCACGGCTCCGTCCGGTCCGGCGACCGCGCCGAGCGAGCCGTCGAACGCCGCGCTCGGGAACTCCTGCCGCTTGCTCCACCCCTGCCAGGCACCGTCGGCGTACCGCTGCTGCCAGAGCGTGTAGTCGGCGGCCCGCGCGTACAGCACCACCGAGTCACCGGCGGCGACCAGCGTCGGGCTGCCGCTGACGGTCCCGCCCAGGGAACTCCACGCCGACCACTGCCCCGACGCGTCCCGCGTCCGGGTCCAGATGTCGTCCGCCGCCGTGCGTACGGCGACATTGACGCGGCCCTGGCTGTCGACGACGGCGGAGGGGCGGCCGTAGGTCTGCCTGTCCCCCGGCAGTCCGAGGGAGGACCAGTCGGTGGCCGGCCCGCGCTGCACCACCGCGCCGTCGGCGCCGCGCGCGAAGAGCGTCCAGTGCGTCGGGTCGGTGAAGGCCACCGACGGCGCGTCGGTCAACTGCCCGCCCAGGGACTGCCATCGACCCCAGCGTCCGTCGGCGTACACCCGCCGGTAGGCGCGGTCGTCGGTGCCGCGGACGAAGACGTCGACGCGGCCTCCGGCGGAGGCGTAGGCGGCGGGCTGGCCGAGGATCTCGCCGTGGGTCGGGCCGCCGAGATCCCGCTGCCGGTCGCCGGTCCGGGCGGCGAGCGCGCCGTCCGGCCCCCGGAAGAAGGTGGTCAGTTCCGAGCCGTCGCGCACCACGGCCGGGCTCGCCGAGCTCTTCGCGCCCAGGTTCGCGCCCGGCACGGCGTCCGCGCCGGTCAGCTTCAGGAACGCGGTGCCGTGCGCCGGGACCTCGACGGTGTACGAGCCGGTGTGCGCGCCGCGGTCGGCGCGTGCCCGCAGGTCGCGGACCCGCACCTGGCCGCCGAGTCCGGCGTCGGCGAACCGCACGGTCCGCTCGGCGGGCTGTTCGGAACGGTTGAGCAGGACGACCGCCCGCCGGCCGTGTCCCTGAAGGACCTTGCTGTAGACGTCGCCGACCGAGTCGGTCGCCACCCGTACGCCCTGGACGGCCAGCGGGTCCTGGTCGACCGCGATGATCTCCGGGTTGCGCAGTGTGCCGAGCATCGCGGCGGACAGGGTGCGCGGGTCGGAGCCGAGCATCAGCGGCGAGCCCATCTCGGCCCACATCACGAACTGGCTGGTGGACTCCTCCTGCGTCAGCTCGTACGTCCCGTCGGTCATCTTCCGCATGGGGATGAGGTAGTCGGGGTCGTTGTAGTGGCCGGGGCCCTGCGCCTCGGGGTGCCAGGCGTTGGCGTCCATGTTGCGCAGGATGTTGGGCCACTGGCCGGGGCTCGCGGTGCCCCAGGCGATGTCGGTGCCGGTGCGCCAGGAGTCGGCGGTCGTCGGGCCGTAGACGTAGGTGTTGTGGGCGTCCTGCTCGGGGGTGTGCGGCAGGCCCCAGTCGTCGGTGAGCGGGTTGCACAGGTTCAGCAGCATCTTGCGGCCGGACCCCGCGACCGCGTCGCTGAACTCCTTGAACGCGGGCCCCGGATCGAGCTTCGCGCCGATCCCGCACAGGAAGTCGACCTTGATCGCGTCGACCTTCCAGTCCGCGAACTGCCGCGCGTCCTGGTCGTAGTAGCCGCGGCTGCCGAGTCCGCAGCTCTTGCCGCCGTCGTAGGCACCCGCGTCGGTGTAGATACCGGCCCGCAGCCCTCGCTTGTGCAAGTAGGAGACCAGCGCCGGGATGCCGGAGGGGAAGCGCTCCGGGTTGGCCGTCAACCGCCCTTGTGCGTCACGGGGGTTGTCGGCCTGCCAGCCGCCGTCGAGCCAGACGATGTCGTAGCCGGCGTCGCGCAGCCCGCTGCCGACCAGCTTGTCGGCGACGGCGCGCACCTCCTTCTCGGTGGGCGCGCCGAGACCGTAGTAGGTGTTCCAGCCCATGTAGGGCTTGGGTGCGAGACCGCTGTCGTAGTACGCGGGAGCGCCCTGGTCCACGGCGCTCTGCGCGGTGGCCGCGGGGGCGGCGGTCACGGTGAGAACGGTCGCGATGGCGGCGGTCGCCGCCAGTCCTTGCAGGGGTGAAGTCGTCACGGCGAAGACTGTGGCCCGTGGCCGGAACCCTGTCAATATTAATTCCTAATTTATTCAAACAAGGCGATGGAGCCTGCCGCGAACCTTGACACCACCCGGACCCGGGTGCACTGTTTGGCAACGTTGTCAGAGGTCAATGTCCCTGATCGGAGCCGCAGTTCATGTCGGACCAGTCCTTCAGACCGTCGCGTCGCACCCTGCTCTCCACCGGGTCCACGCTCCTCGCGGGTTTCGGCCTCGGCACGGCCTTCCCCGCCGACGCTCTCGCGTCCAGTTCCGGACAGCCCACGCAGCCCGGCGAACTCGCCGCCTACCGCCCCGTCGCGGCGTCCTCCACGGACTACGCGCCCACACCGGCCGGGTTCTCGGTCGACGGCGTCCCCGCGGCGGGCGTGCGCGGCACCGGCTGGCGGGCCGCGGCCGGCGACCCGCAGTGGATCTCCGTCGACCTCCAGGCACTGTGCGAGGTCACGTCGGTCCGCCTCACTTTCGAGGCGACCTCGGACGACCCGCCCTACGTCGACGCCTCCGGCGGCAACCCGCGCATCGACACCACGGGGCAGGAGATCCTCTCCAGTTGCGCGGTGGACTTCGTCGTCGAGACGTCGCGGGACCACAGGACATGGACCGAGGTCCACCGGACCGACTCGGGCAAGGGCGGGGAGGTGGAGATCGGACTGGCGAGGCCGGTCACCGCACGCTGGGTCCGGATGACCGTGCACAAGCGGTCCAACGCCAACCCGCTGGGCCTCAACGGCTTCCAGGTGTACGGCACTTGCCGGACCGACCGCCCGCACGTCACCGGCTGGACCGACTGGGGCACCCACCACCGCACTCCCCCGGTCCTGACGGTCGCCGCGGACGGCACCGTGCCGCTGGAGTCCGGCTGGGACCTGACCATGGACGACTGGGCCGGCGGTGACGGCGCCGCGCTGTCGAAGCCGTCGGCGGACACCAGCCGCTGGCTGCCCGCCACCGTGCCCGGCACGGTGCTGACCTCGCTGGTGGACCAGGGCAAGCTGCCCGACCCGGTGGCCGGCCTGAACAACCTCCATGTACCGGAGGCGCTTTCGCGGCACTCCTGGTGGTACCGGCGTGCCTTCGCCCTCCCCAAGGGGCTGCGTACGGGCGCCGGACGGCATGTCTGGCTCGAGTTCGACGGCGTCAACCACAAGGCCGAGGTGTGGCTGAACGGAAGCCGGGTGGGCGATGTGACCTTCCCGTTCGCCCGTGCCGCGTTCGACGTGACGGGCCTGATCGGCGACGGCGACAGCAGCAGTATGGGCGAACAGTCTCTGGCCGTGCGGATATCTCCCATGCCCTTCCCGGGCAGCCCGGGCGACAAGGGCCCGGCGGGCCTGTCGTGGGTCGACGCCGGGGCGAACATGATGAACCGCAACTCGCCCACCTACCTTGCCTCTTCGGGCTGGGACTGGATGCCGGCCGTGCGTGACCGCGCGGCCGGCATCTGGAACCACGTCCGGCTGCGCTCCACGGGAGCCGCGGTCATCGGCGACCCACGGGTGGACACCCGGCTGCCCGACCTGCCCGGTACCGGCACCGCCGAGCTGACGATCGTCGTCCCGGTGCGCAACGCGGACGCCGACGACCGGAGCGTCACCGTCGCCGCCTCCTTCGACGGCATCCGCCTGACCCGGACGGTCACGATCCCCGGCGGCAAGACGGCGGACGTCACCTTCACACCCGCCGAATACTCGCAACTGCGCCTGAAGAAGCCCGCGTTGTGGTGGCCCAACGGGTACGGCGACCCGGCCCTGCACGACCTCACCCTCACCGCCACGGTCGGCGGCACGCAGAGCGACCGGCGCACCACCCGCTTCGGGATACGCCAGTTCGGCTACGAGTGGGAGGTGCCGCTCACCTTCCAGTCCGGCAGCGACGCGTACGCGCAGACCGTGACCTTCGCCCGCCGGACGGCACGGCACGTCCGCATCATGTGCCGTACGCGGGCGACGAGTTGGGGCTCGTCCATGTGGGCCCTTTCGGTGGCCGACGGCTCCGCGCCCGACACCGATCTCGCCCTGCACAAGGATGCCACCGCGTCCTCCGTGGACGACCCGGGCAACAAGGCCGCCAACGCCACCGACGGTGACGACGGCACCCGCTGGTCCTCATCGTTCGAGGACGACCAGTGGATCCAGGTCGACCTGGGCTCGTCCGTCGCCTTCGACCGCGTGGTCATCACCTGGGAGCAGGCCTACGCCCGCACCTTCACGGTCCAGGTCTCCGACGACGGCGACAACTGGACGGACGCGGCGGACGTCGACAACACGGCGGTCCCGCTGCCGTTCCGCTCCAGCGGGTCCGCGGCCCTGCAGACCGTGGACTTCACCGCGCGGACGGCCCGGCACCTGCGGGTCTTCTGCCATCAGCGGGCGACGAGCTGGGGCTCGTCGATATGGAGCCTGTCGGTCCTGGACAGCGCCGCGCCCGGCAAGGACCTGGCCCTGCACCAGCAGGCCACGGCGTCGACGGCCGACGAGTACGACCACAAGGCGGGCAACGCCACCGACGGCGATCCGAACTCCCGCTGGTCCTCCGCCTTCGAGGACGACCAGTGGATCCAGGTCGACCTCGGCTCCTCGGTGAGGTTCGACCGCGTGGCGATCCTGTGGGAGACCGCGTACCCGAAGACGTACACGATCCAGGTCTCCGACGACGGCGAGACATGGACGGACGTGAAGTCGGTCGACAACAACACCGTCCCGCTGAAGATCAGCGTCAACGGGGTGCGGGTCTTCTGCCGCGGCGGCAACTGGGGCTGGGACGAGCTGCTGCGCCGCATGCCGGCCGCGCGCACGGACACCGCGGTGCGGATGCACCGGGACATGAACTTCACGATGATCCGCAACTGGGTGGGCAGCTCCAACCGCGAGGAGTTCTACGCCAGTTGCGACGAGCACGGGCTGCTGGTGTGGAACGACTTCCCCAACGCCTGGGGCATGGACCCGCCCGACCACAAGACCTTCCTCGACCTGGCCGAGGACACGGTGCGCCGCTACCGCATCCACCCGAGCGTCGTCGTGTGGTGCGGCGCCAACGAGGGCAACCCGCCCGGGCCGGTCGACGACGGCATGCGGGCGGCGGTGCGCGGACAGGCGCCGGACGTGCTGTACCAGAACAACTCGGCGGGCGGGATCGTCTCCGGCGGAGGCCCGTACGGCTGGGTGGAGCCGGAGCGCTACAACTCCCCCGGCACCTACGGCAGCGGCAGCTTCGGCTTCCACACCGAGATCGGCATGCCCGTCGTGCCGACCGCGGAGTCGATGCGCAACCTGGTCGGCGACGAGCCCGAGTGGCCGGTCGGCGGCGCCTGGTACTACCACGACTGGAGCACCAAGGGGAACCAGGCCCCGCAGAACTACCGCGCGGCCATCGAGACCCGGCTCGGCACGGCCAAGGACCTCGACGACTTCTGCCGCAAGGCGCAGTTCGTCAACTACGAGAACCACCGCGCCATGTTCGAGGCCTGGAACGCCCACCTGTGGGACGACGCGAGCGGGCTGATGCTGTGGATGTCCCACCCGGCCTGGTACAGCACGGTGTGGCAGACGTACGACTACGACTTCGACGTCAACGGCGCCTACTACGGCGCCCGCAAGGCCGGTGAGCCCGTGCACGTGCAACTGGGCGCCGGGGACGGCGAGGTGATCGCGGTCAACCACACACCCGGCACGCTCAGGGGCGCCACGGTCTCCGCCCGCCGCTACGACCTGGCCGGCCGCGCACTCGGCGCCGAGCAGCGCAAGTCCGTTGACCTCGCGCCCTCCTCGACCGCGGACGCGTTCACCCTGGACGGAGGGGACGGTCTGCCGCCGCTCCACCTGCTGCGGCTGCGGCTGACGGACGCACACGGCGGACTGCTCTCCGAGAACACCTACTGGCGGTACCGCAAGCCGGAGGACATGCAGGCGCTGAGCGCCCTGGCACCGTCCCGGGTGTCCGTCGACACCACCGGGACGCGCAGCTCGGGCACCCGCCGGGAACTCTCGGCGCGGCTGCGCAACCGCGGCTCCTCGGTGGCGGCGATGGTCCGCGTCTCACTCGTGGACGCCAAGGGCCGGCGGGTGCTGCCCGCCCTGTACAGCGACAACTACCTGTGGCTGCTGCCGGGCGAGTCCCGCGCCATCACGGCGTCGTGGCCCGCCGAGGCGGCGACGACGGCGACGTTGCGGGTGGAGGCGTACAACGCCCGCTAGCGCGGGTCGACGTGCGCGCTCAGCGCTGTACTGCGAGGTCGGGGCAGTGACGCCGCATCGCGTCCAGGACCGCCTCGGGCGGCACAGTCAAGGTGTTCGTTGCCATGCTGGCCGGACCGAAGCCGAGTCGTGCGTTCATGGACGCGGTGCTGCGGACGAGCTTGGGCGCTCGAGCCAGATAGGCGTCCGGATCGTGCAGCACCAGCTCGATGAACCGCTGCGAGGTGTTGCGCACCCGCTGCTCGCGTAGGCGCACGGCGGCGATCTCGCTCCAGCCGAACCGGCCCAGCGCCCCCGCCACAGGGGAACGCCGTTTCTGATCACGGGCTCAGACGATAGGACCAGGGCCCTCGGCGGCGGAAGCCGTTTCGCCGACCGTCCGGTGTCGTGGCCGTCCCAGTGAGCCGGTGCAACCCTCTCGCAACCTTGCCCGTGCTCCCCTGGTGGCATGGCTGAGCAGACCCCGCAGTACGAGGAGATCCCGCGCGTCGAACTCACGCCCGCGGCCGCCGATCTGGTGCGGCACCTGCGTGCCACCCATGGCCCGCTGATGTTCCACCAGTCCGGCGGCTGCTGCGACGGCAGCGCGCCCATGTGCTACCCGGAGGGCGAGTTCCGCACCGGAGGCTCGGACGTGCTGCTCGCCGAACTGCAGGTCGAGGGCGTGGTGGAGCCGGTGACGTTCTGGATGTCGCGCAGCCAGTACGAGGTCTGGAGCCACACCCGGCTGATCGTGGACGTCGTGGCGGGCCGCGGCAGCGGCTTCTCCCTGGAAGCACCCGAGGGGGTGCGTTTTCTCACCCGTTCTCGCGTCGTCGACGCGTAGCCATCCCGCGGCCCGCCCCGATCTGCTGCACTTCCCCTGAGACACCAGACAGTTGACGATTCCTCAGGGGGAATTGTGACGCATCGTCAAGGACGGTCCGCAGCAGTCAGATCGGACAGAGCGGAAGTCAGCTCGGACAGGACGGCGGCGTTCAGGTCGGACAGAACGGCTCGGACGCCGGTGAGATCCGCACTGGCGTTTCTCACGGCACTCGGCGCGCTGGCCGGTGCGGCCCTGGTGGGGGCGGCACCGGCCGGCGCCGTGCAGAGCTCCACCGCGATCGCGCCGGGGGTCACCTACCGGCAGTACGACATCCAGGGTGCCAAGGGCCTGACCCACGCCCATGTGGTCACCGTGGACCTGCGCAACCGTCACGTACACCTGGGCCTGCTCTATCCGGGAGCGGTGGCGGCCAGGGCACCCGTCTCCCGACTGGCCGACGCCCAGGGAGCCGTCGCGGGCGTCAACGGCGACTTCTTCAACATCACCGAGACCCAGCACCCGGGCGTCGAGGCGACCGGCTCGACCGACGGCCCGGCGATCGCGCACGGGCACGTGCTCAAGGCGGCGGTGCCCGACGGGCAGCGCTTCGGGCCCGCGCTGCCGCCCGGCACCAGCACCCGGGACGTGCTCGGCGTGGGCGCCGACCGCAGGGCCCGGCTGGACGGCATGACCCTGACCGGAGCGATCCGCACGCCGGCGGGACGGCTGCCGCTCGGCGGGCTCAACCAGTTCGCGCTGCCGGAGGGTTCGATCGGCGCCTTCACCTCCGACTGGGGCAGTGTCTCCCGCGTGCGCGCCACCTGCGGCACGGACTCCGACCGGGCCGCCCCCTGCAGCACCGACACCTACGAGGTGACGGTCCGGGGCAACCGGGTCGTCGCCACGTCGGACGCCCCGGGCGCGGGCGCCATCGCCAAGGGCACCACGGTCCTGGTCGGCCGGGAGGCGGGCGCGCAGAGACTGCGGAAGTTGTCCAAGGGCGAGCGGGTGAAGGTCACGCACGGGCTGGTCGCCACCCACTCCCGCGTCCCGTACAGCTTCGCGCTCGGCGGCTACCCGGTCCTCAAGGACGGAAAGCCCCTGGCCGGGCTCGACGATGCGACCGCGGCCGTACGCACGGCCGTCGGAATCGCGGACGGCGGTAAGCGTGTGTTCCTGTTCGCGCTGGACGGGGCGCCCGAGTACCGCAAGGGCCTGACGATCGCCGAAGTGGCCGCCGCCATGCGGTCGCTGGGTTCGGCCGACGCCTTCAGCCTGGACGGCGGCGGGTCGACGACCCTGGTCGCCCGCGCGCCGGGGGCCTCCGCAGTGACCGTACGCAACCATCCGTCCGTCGACGCGGAGCGCCCGGTGCCCAACGGCGTCGGGGTGTTCAGCGGGTCGTGACCATCACGGCCGCAGGCTGCTGACGATCTCCGCGGTCGCGGTGACACCGCTGTGAATGGTGGGCGCGATGCTCGTGCTGGCGAGATAGAAGCCGAGCAGCGCGCACACCAGCGCGTGGGAGAACTTCAGCCCTCCACTGCGCACGAAGACCACCGCCAGGATCAGCAGCAGCACCACCACAGAGATGGAAATCGCCATCGTCGGCCTCCTCCGCCACGCCGCCATGTCCGGTTCACGGCGTTCGGCCGTAAGTGTGGCGTAGCGGAGGGTGCGTCCGGGCGGCTGGCCTGTCCTCCGAACGTGTGGTGTCTACGCCGCCTTGTGGGCGTCCAGGAACGCTTCGAGACCGGCCAGGTCGTCGGTGTTGAAGTAGTCGACGCCGGCCGCGAGGAGCTCGGTCCACAGGGCGTCCCTTGCCGGGCCCGCCAGGTCGGGCGTGTTCCAGAAGCGCACCTTCTGACCGCGCTCGTGCGCCTGGCCGATGATGTCGCGCAGCTTCTGCCGCTCGGCGTCCGGGAACGGCCCCTCGCCGAGCCAGGTGAAGTTGAGCTGCCAGTTGTCGCTGATCAGCGGGACGAAGGAGGCGGGCGCCGCGGTCCCGAGGTCGGTGAGCCGGCCGTCGTAGAAGGCCCGCCGTACGGTCTGGGCCTCCATCGGCGTACGGGCGGCGCGGTCGCCGGAGATCACGTTGGTGACCGCTCCGCGGTGCACCCGGCCGTGGGCGTACGTCGTGAACAGGTGCCGGTAGCGCCGGAGATGGCGGTCGAGTTCGAGGTACGTCGACGAGCCCTCGGTCTTGATGTCGATGAGCAGCTGGAGGGGACCCCGGTAACCGCGGTACACGGAGCCGTGGTTGGCCTTGACGATCCTGGCCAGCGGGTCGAGGTAGAGGGACTCCAGGGTGCGGGTGGGGTCCAGGTCGTCCGGGGTGTGGCCGATGAGGAGCTGGTCGCGGACGAGGAAGATGTCGGCCTCGACGCTGCCGAAGCGGTGGTCGAGGGCGTCGAAGAGGGGGCGGGGGTGCTCGTAGTCGTTGTGGGCGTGGGCGCGCCACAGCGGGCGCGGCCGGTGCTTGTTCCCCTCGGCGAACGCGCTGCCGGCGGGCGGCGCGAGCACGGCGGCGAGTGCGGCGCCGAGCGTGCCGAGGGCTCTGCGACGGGTGGTGAGGGCCATGTTCTGCCTCCCTGTGGGGCGGGTCGGAACCACAGGGAGTATGGGACGGATGTGTCCCCAATGAACCTGTACATGCCAGGAGTTGGCCGGACTGCCGCCCCTTGTTCACTCCTTCCGCGCAGGCGCACGGTGAAGCCCGCCCCAGGTGGGGCGGGCTTCACCGGGTGAGGCTCAGGGGGCTTGCAGACCGACGAGTTCGGCCACGGCGGACCGGTGGGCGCCGGCCGTGCCGTAGGCGATCGAGTCGGCCTTGGCCCGCTTGAGGTAGAGATGGATCGGGTGCTCCCACGTCATGCCGATACCGGCGTGCAGCTGGAGCGCCTCCTCGGCGGCGTGCACCGCGACCGGCGCCGCGTAGGACTGCGCGACGGCGACGGCCACATCGACGTCCTTGCCGGTGGCGAGCGCGTCGGCCGCGTTGCGGGCGGCCGCGCGGAGGTTGACGGTCTCCAGCCACAGCTGGGCGAGCCGGTGCTTGAGCGCCTGGAAGCCGCCGACGGGCCGGTTGAACTGCTTGCGCTCCTTCAGGTAGCGCACGGTCTCCGTCAACGCCCAGTCGGCGAGGCCGAGTTGCTCGGAGGTGAGCAGACCGGCGCCGGCCAGCAGGGCACGGCGGACGGCGGGTTCGGCGGCACCGAGCCTGCGCGCCCGCGCCCCGTTCAGGGTGACGGTCGCGAGCGGCCGGGTGAGGTCGAGGGACGCCTGCGGGGTGACGGCGGCGTCGGACGCGTCCACCGCGTACAGCCCGCCGTCCTCGGCGGGCACGAGCAGGACGTCCGCGGCCGCCGCGTCGGCGATGCCCCGCAACTCCCCGTGCAGGGCGCCGTTCTCCAGGCGTACGGAATGGAAGGCGGTGCCGGGGGCCCGGTGCAGCCCGACCGCGAGCACACCCACGGTCCGCCCGGAGGCCAGCCGCCCCAGCAGCTCCTCGTCCCCGCACTCCAGCAGGGCCTCGGTGGCGACGACGGCGCTGGAGAGGTACGGCACGGGAGCGACCGCGCGGCCCAACTCCTCCAGGACCACGGCGGCTTCGCGGTGCGTGGCGCCCTGGCCGCCCTGCGCCTCGGGCACCAGCAGGCCCGCCAGGCCCATGCCGTCGGTGAGCGCCTTCCAGGCCGCCAGGTCGTGCGGGGCGTCGGACTCGGTGCGCGCGATGACACCGGGCGCGTCGCAGTGGTCGGCGAGCAGGTCCCGCACTGCGGCCCGCAGCGCCTCTTCCTCCTCGGAGTAGAGAAGATCGGTCATCGGGCCAGGTCCTTCCAGGCGACGTCCTTGTCGGTGCGCGGCTCGGACGGCAGGCCCAGAACGCGCTCGGCGACGATGTTCAGCAGGATCTCGCTGGTCCCGCCCTCGATGCTGTTGCCCTTGGCACGCAGATAGCGGTAGCCGGCCTCGCGGCCGGTGAAGTCCACGAGTTCGGGGCGGCGTAGGGTCCAGTCGTCGTACAACAGGCCCTCCTCGCCGAGGAGTTCGACCTCCAGGCCGCTGATCTCCTGGTTGAGGCGGGCGAAGGCGAGCTTCATGCCGGCGCCCTCCGGGCCGGGCTGCCCGGCGACGAGCTGCTGGCGCAGGCGTTCGCCGGTGAGCCGGGCGACCTCGGCCTCGACCCACAGCGTCAGCAGCCGCTGGTGCAGGTCGTGGGTGCGCAGTTCCGGGCGTTCGCGCCAGGTCTTGGCGACCGGCCCGATCATGCCCCCCTCGCGGGGCAGCCGCATGCCGCCGATGGCGACGCGCTCGTTGTTGAGCGTGGTCTGCGCGACCCGCCAGCCGTCGCCGATCCCGCCGAGGCGGCGGGAGTCGGGGATGCGCACGTCGGTCAGGAAGACCTCGTTGAACTCGGCCTCGCCGGTGATCTGCCGCAGCGGGCGGACCTCGACACCGGGGTCGGTCATGTCGCAGATGAAGTACGTGATGCCCGCGTGCTTGGGCACGTTCGGGTCGGTGCGGGCGATGAGGATGGCCCAGCGGGCGTTGTGCGCGCCGGACGTCCACACCTTCTGCCCGTTGACGATCCAGTCGTCGCCCTCACGGACGGCCCGGGTGCCGAGCGCCGCGAGGTCGGAACCGGCGCCCGGCTCGCTGAAGAGCTGGCACCAGACCTCCTCGCCGATCCAAAGCGGCCGCAGATAGCGCTGCTTCTGCTCCTCCGTGCCGTACTTGAGGATGGTCGGGGCGGCCATGCCGAGCCCGATGCCGTTGCGCCGCGGGTCGTTGTCGGGGGCCCCGGCGGCCTCCAACTCGGCGTCCACGACGGCCTGGAGGGAGCGGGGAGTATCGAGTCCGCCGAGGCCCTCGGGGTAGTGCACCCAGGAGAGCCCGGCGTCGAAGCGCGCCTTGAGGAAGTCCAGGCGGTCGGTGCCGGCCGGCGGGTGCGCGGCCAGCAACTCGGCCGTACGGCGCTTGAGTTCGGCGGCGTCGGTCATGCTGCGGCTCCGTTCGCGAGGGACGGTACGACGGCCACCCGGCCGGTGGTCACCCCGTCGCCGACGCGCTGCACCGCGGCGGCGGCACCGTCCAGCGGTACGCGCTCGCTGACCAGCGGCTTGATCGCGCCGCGGGCGGACAGTTCGGTGAGCTGCTCGTGGCAGTGCAGGATCAGCTTCGGGTTCTTGGTGCCGTACAGGCCCCAGTGCAGGCCGAGGATGGAGTAGTTCTTCACCAGGGCGTGGTTGAGTCCCGGGCTGGGGATCGTGCCGCTCGCGAAGCCGACGACCACGATCCGGCCCTCGAAGGCGACGACCTTGGTGGACTGGGTGTAGGCCTCGCCGCCCACGGGGTCGTAGATCACGTCCGCGCCCCGGCCGCCGGTCGTCTCCTTCACGGCGGCGATGACGTCCTCGCTCTTGCGGTCGATCACCACGTCGCAGCCCAGCTCGCGGGCGACCGCGGCCTTGTCCGCCCCGCCGACGACGCCGATGACCGTGGCCCCGGCCGCCTTGCCGAGCTGCACGGCCGCGCTGCCGACCCCTCCCGCGGCAGCGTGGACGAGCAGCGTCTCACCGGCTTCCAGGTGGGCGCGGCGGTGCAGGCCGAACCAGCCCGTCTGGTAGCCGATGTGCAGCGCGGCGGCCTCGGCGTCGTCCAGCGAGTCCGGCGCGGGCAGCAGGGCGGCGGCGTCCGCGACGGCGTACTCGGCGAAACCGCCGTACGGCAGCGCGGGATTGGCGAGCACGCGGCGGCCGTCCTCGGTCTCGCCGCAGATCTCCACGCCCGGCGTGAACGGCAGCGGCGGGCGCACCTGATAGTGGCCCCGGCACATCAGCACGTCCGGGAAGTTGATGTTCGCGGCACGCACCTTCAGCAGGACCTGGCCGTCACCGGGCGTGGGCCGCTCCACCTCCTCGAGCCGCATCACCTCGCTCGGCTCGCCGTTCTCGTGCACTTGCCATGCCTGCATGCGGTGCCTCCACGGGACTGCTTCGTCAGACCGGAGTCATGACCGGGGTCCCTCGCATACTAAGCGGTCGCTTGCCGCGGAGGGAACAGCCGACGTCAGCCGTTTTCGCCACCCTTGCGCTTCGGCCGCGCCCGCACGTGCATGCGCTCACCCTGCGGCCCGAACAGGCTCAGGAACTCGACCGGACCCTCCCCCGTCGAGCCGAACCAGTGCGGCACCCGCGTGTCGAACTCGGCCGCCTCCCCCGCCGTGAGCACCACGTCGTGGTCGCCCAGCACCAGCCGCAGCTTCCCGGACAGCACGTACAGCCACTCGTAGCCCTCGTGCGTCCGCGGCTCCGGCTCCAGCCGCCGCTGCGGCTCCAGCACCTTGAACGCCTGGAGACCACCGGGCTGGCGGGTCAGCGGCCAGTGCGTGCGGCCGAAATGGACGATCGGCTCGGAGCGCACGCGCGGGTCGGCGGGCGACGTGGCCCCGACCAGTTCGTCGAGCGGCACCTGATGCGCCCGCGCGATCGGCAGCAGCAGCTCCAGGCTGGGCTTGCGCAGCCCGGACTCAAGGCGGGACAGCGTGCTGACCGAGATCCCGGTCGCCGCCGAGAGCCCGGCGAGTGTCGCACCCCGCTCCTTGCGGATCCGGCGCAGCCGGGGGCCGACCTCCGCCAGGACCTCTTCGGTGCCGTCCGTCGTCTCCGTGTCGTCCGTCATGCCCTTCATTGCAGTTTCGGCAAACACATTTGTCAATGTGGCAGCGGTCGCGCGACGGTCGGGGCCAGGAGGTGGTCACCCATGACGGACAAGACCGAGAAGTACGAAGTGATCGTCGTCGGAGGCGGGGCGGCGGGGCTCTCCGCCGCCCTGGTCCTGGGCCGGGCCCGGCGCCGTACCATGGTCGTCGACGCGGGTGAACCGCGCAACGCGCCCGCCGCCCATATGCAGGGCTTCCTGTCCCGGGACGGCATGGCGCCCGCGGAGTTCCTGGCCGTCGGCCGCGAGGAGATCGCACGCTACGGCGTCGACCTGGTCCGGGACCGGGCGGTGGACGCCACACGGGACGGGGACGGCGGGGACTTCGCCGTGACACTGGCGGGCGGCCGCACCGTCCACGCCCGCGCGCTCGTCATCGCCACCGGCCTCAAGGACGAGCTCCCGGACGTTCCCGGAGTCGCCGAGCGCTTCGGCCGGGACGTGCTGCACTGCCCGTACTGCCACGGCTGGGAGGTGCGCGACCAGCCCTTCGGCGTGCTGGCCACCACTGCGATGAGCGTGCACCAGGCGCTGATGGTGTCCCAGTGGTCCAAGGACGTGACGTTCTTCCTGCACAAGGTCACCGAGCGGGAGCTGTCGGACGACGACCTGCGCAGGCTCGCCGCCGCCGGGGTCGAGGTCGTGCCGGGCGAGGTGGCCGGCCTCACCGTCGAGAACGACCGGCTGACCGGGGTGCGCCTGGCTGGGGGCACCCCCTCTGGGGGAGGCGCCACCCACGAGCGGTCGGTGCTGTTCGTCGCGCCGCGCGCCGTCCCGCAGAACGACCTGCTGGTGCGGCTGGGCGCCGAGCTGTACGAGACGCCGTTCGGCGCGTACCCGGTGATCGACGAGCGCGGCCTGACGAGCGTGCCCGGCCTGTGGGCCGCGGGCAACGCGTCCGGCTTCGCCGAGCAGGTCGTCAACGCGGCGAGCCGCGGCTACCGCGCGGGCGCCACCATCAACGGGGAGCTGCTGATGGCCGACCTCGACGCGGCGCTCCAGGACGGCGACTCCCATCGGCTCAAAGGGTCATGAAGGGTGAGTGGTCGGTGAGCAGGAGCTTGCGCAGTGACCTGCGGATGCGCGACAGGACTCCACGACGCGGCGACTCGGGTACAGGCATGACTCCCCCGGAGCGGTAAGGTACGCAGAGGCGCGTACCTTTAGTAAGGTACGCGTGAGCGCGTACCTTGTCGAGGGGTGAAGTAGGGGTGAAGCGATGACGGCGGGCGAGTTGGCGCATCCACGTGCCGAAGAGCTGGAGGTCGGGCCCATCCTTTTGGCGCTGGCCGACGCGAACCGGCGTCGCGTCGTGGCCGAGCTGGCCGAACGGCCGGACGAAGAGCGGCTGTGCGCCTCCTTCGATCTGCCGGTGGGCAAGTCCGGCCGCACCCGCCACTGGCGAGTGCTCCGCGAGGCGGGCCTGGTGTATCAGCGCGACGCCGGGAACGGCTTGTACATGCGCCTGCGCAAAGAGGACCTGGACCGCCGGTTCCCGGGCCTGATCCAGGCCGTGGTCGGTGCAGGCTAGGCGCGGGCCTGTGCCGCGGTGCGGCTCCTCCCCCACTCTCGGCTTCGCTCGAGCGGGGGACCCCCATCGCGGGCGCGACCGGCCGCGACGGGCCCGCGGACGACACACGGCCCGTTCGTCCGGGTGTATACCGGCGGAGCGCGTTGCAGGATGGCTGCATGCTGCTAGCCCGCCTGGCCCAGGTGTCCCAGGAGGTCGCCGCCACCTCGGCGCGGTCCCGGAAGATCGCTCTGCTCGCCGAGCTGTTCCGGGACGCCGAGGCGGACGACGTGCCCATCGTGATCCCGTATCTGGCGGGACGGCTGCCCCAGGGCAGGATCGGCGTCGGCTGGAAGGTGCTCGGCCGCCCTGTCGAACCGGCCGCGGAGCCCTCGCTCACCGTGCGCGAGGTGGACGCGCTCCTCTCCGGTCTGAGCAAGGTGGCGGGCGCCGGCTCCCAGGCCGAACGGGCCCGGCTGGTCGGCGAGTTGCTGGGCGCGGCCACCGAGGAGGAGCAGCGGTTCCTGTTCGGGCTGCTCACCGGCGAGGTGCGCCAGGGAGCCCTGGACGCCGTCGCCGTCGAGGGCCTGGCGCAGGCGACCGAGGCGCCGTCCGCGGACGTGCGCCGGGCGGTGATGCTCGCGGGCTCCCTCCAGTCGGTGGCGCAGGCGCTGCTCGCCGACGGCCCCGCGGCCCTTGACCGCTTCCGGCTCACCGTCGGCCGCCCGGTCCTGCCGATGCTGGCGCACAGTGCCTCGTCGGTCGCCGAGGCGGTCGGCAAGCTCGGCGCGTGCGCGGTCGAGGAGAAGCTGGACGGCATCCGCGTCCAGGTCCACCGGGACGGCGACGCCGTACGGATCTACACGCGTACGCTCGACGACATCACCGACCGGCTGCCCGAGGTCACGTCTGCCGCAATGGAGTTGACCGGGCAGCGGTTCATCCTGGACGGCGAGGTGATCTCCTTCGGCGAGGACGGGCGGCCCCGGTCCTTCCAGGAGACGGCCGGGCGGGTCGGCTCACGCGTCGACGTGGCGACGGCAGCCGAGACCGTGCCCGTCTCGCCCGTCTTCTTCGACGCGCTGTCCGTCGACGACCGCGACCTGCTCGACCTGCCCTTCGCCGAGCGGCACGCCGAACTGGCCCGGCTGGTCCCCGAGCCGATGCGGGTGCGGCGCGCCCTGGTGTCCGGCCCCGGCGACGTGGCCGAGGCGGAGGGCTTCCTCGCCGCGACGCTGGAGCGCGGCCACGAGGGCGTCGTCGTCAAGGGCCTGGACGCCGGCTACAGCGCGGGCCGGCGCGGGGCGTCCTGGCTGAAGGTCAAGCCCGTGCACACGCTGGACCTCGTCGTCCTGGCCGCCGAGTGGGGCCACGGCCGCCGCACCGGCAAGCTCTCCAACCTCCACCTCGGCGCCCGCACCGCCGACGGCTCCTTCGCCATGCTCGGCAAGACCTTCAAGGGCATGACCGACGCGATGCTCACCTGGCAGACCGAACGCCTGCAGGAACTGGCCGTCGACAGCAGCGGCTACGTGGTGACCGTACGCCCCGAACTCGTCGTCGAGATCGCCTACGACGGCCTGCAGAAGTCCACCCGCTATCCGGCCGGCGTCACCCTCCGCTTCGCCCGCGTGGTCCGCTACCGCGAGGACAAGCGGCCCGAGGAGGCGGACACGGTCGAGACGCTGCTGGCCGCGCACCCGGAGGTGCGGCCGTGAGCGGCAGGCACAGCGCGGGCCTGCTGCTGTACCGGCACACCGGCGACGGGCTCCAGGTGCTGCTCGGCCACATGGGCGGCCCCTTCTTCGCCAAGCGCGACGCCGGCGCCTGGTCCGTACCGAAGGGCGAGTACGTGCCCGAGGAGGAGACCGCCTGGCACGCGGCCCGGCGCGAGTTCCAGGAGGAGCTCGGACTGCCGCCGCCCGACGGCGAGGCGTTGGAGCTGGGCGAGGTCCGGCAGTCGGGCGGCAAGACGGTGACGGCCTGGGCGCTGCGGGCCGACCTCGATCCGGCGGCGATCACCCCGGGCACGTTCGAGATGGAGTGGCCGCCGCGCTCCGGGCGGACACAGGAGTTCCCCGAGCTGGACCGGGTGGCCTGGTTCGGGCTCGACGCCGCCCGCGAGGTGATCGTCAAGGCGCAGGCCGCGTTTCTCGACCGCCTCGCTGAGCACTCGGAAGGTCCGCGGTAACCGCACAGCCGCCCACGCGTTGCGATCGGCGGCGCCGCGCGGGAAGGTCGATTCAAGCCCGCCCTGAGGAGGTCAGCCATGCCCATCGCGACGGTGAACCCGGCGAACGGCGAGACGCTCAAGACGTACGAGGCCATGGGCGAGGAGGAGCTCGAGCGGCGGCTCCAGCTCGCGGAGGCCACGTTCCGCACGTATCGCACGACGACGTTCGCCGAGCGTGCCCGCCTGATGCACAAGGCCGCCGACCTGCTCGACGAGAGCGGCGAGGACATCGCCCGGGTGATGACCACCGAGATGGGCAAGCCGATCAAGCAGGCCCGCGCGGAGGCCGCCAAGTGCGCCAAGGCGATGCGCTGGTACGCCGACCACGCCGAGGAACTCCTCGCCGACGAGGAGCCCGCGGAGTCCGACGTCAAGGACTCCGGCGCCTCCCGGGCCCTGGTCCGCTACCGGCCGCTCGGCCCCGTGCTCGCGGTGATGCCGTGGAACTTCCCGCTCTGGCAGGTCGTCCGGTTCGCTGCCCCCGCGCTGATGGCGGGCAATGTGGGCCTGCTCAAGCACGCCTCGAACGTCCCGCAGACCGCCCTGTTCCTGGAGGACCTCTTCCACCGGGCGGGCCACCCGGAGGGCTGCTTCCAGACCCTGCTGATCGGCTCCGCCGCCGTCGACGAGATCCTGCGCGACGAGCGCGTCAAGGCGGCCACCCTCACCGGCAGCGAGCCCGCCGGACGCGCGGTCGCCTCCACCGCCGGGGACATGGTCAAGAAGACGGTGCTGGAGCTGGGCGGCAGCGACCCGTACATCGTCATGCCGTCCGCCGACATCGACCGGGCCGCCCGGATCGCGATCACCGCGCGCGTGCAGAACAACGGGCAGTCGTGCATCGCCGCCAAGCGGTTCATCGTCCACACCGACGTCTACGACGCCTTCGCCGAACGGTTCGTGACGGGCATGAAGGCGCTGAAGGTCGGCGACCCGATGGAGGAGGACACCGAGGTCGGGCCGCTTTCCAGCGAGCAGGGCCGGGACGACCTCGAGGAGCTGGTCGACGACGCCACGCGCAGCGGCGCCACGTTGCTGTGCGGCGGCCACCGGCTGCGGCGGCCGGAGCTGCCCGGCTGGTACTACCCCCCGACGGTGCTCGCCGACATCACCCGTGAGATGCGCATCCACCGCGAGGAGGCCTTCGGGCCGGTCGCCACGCTGTACCGGGCGGCCGACCTGGACGAGGCGGTGCTGATCGCCAACGACTCGCCGTTCGGCCTGAGTTCGAACGTGTGGACGCGGGACGACGCCGAGGTCGACCGTTTCGTACGGGATCTGGAGGCCGGAGGCGTGTTCGTCAACGGGATGACCGCCTCGCACCCGGCGTTCCCGTTCGGCGGGGTCAAGCGGTCCGGGTACGGGCGTGAGCTGTCCGGGCACGGAATCCGCGAGTTCTGCAACATCACCACGGTTTGGCACGGTGCGTGAGTGCTGCGCGGCTAACATCCCGTCTGTGAACCGCGAAGTGACTCTGCCTCTGATCGTCGACGACCGCGGGACCTTGCAGGTGGCTGCCGCCGATGTGAGCAAGTTGTTGCGGACGGTCGGTGGCAGGTGGCTGCATCTCGTCGAGGCCGGGGACGCGGGGCTCGACGAGGACACGGTGGCGGCGTTGACCATCGAGCTGGCCAAACTGGCTGACCGGATCGATGTGGCGTGCATCGCGCACAGCAGCGGGGGTGCTCCGTAGCCGTCAGGTGAGCTGCTGCAGGGTGGTCCAGAAGAGGGACTCGTAGCTCTGCAGCAGGCGGCCGTACCTGTACGCCTGTTCCTCGTCGATACCGCGCATGTCCAGGGATGCCTGGACGGCGGCCGTGGCCTTGCGGTCCAGCTCCGGGGAGGGCTCGGCGAAGAAGTCGAAGAAGGCGCAGTCGTCGGGCTTGAAGCCGTAGTGGGTGCGCAGGGACTCGGCGATGGTGGCGCAATAGCCGCCCCAGGCGGAGAAGTTGGCGGTGATCGCCACGACCGCGTCGGCCGGGGAGACGTTGAGGGCCAGCCAAGCGATGCAGGCCGGGTAGGCCTGGCAGCCGGGCAGCGGGTCGTAGGCGCGGGAGCGCGCCTCGTCCACGCCGCAGGCCGCCGCGAACGACTCCAGGCGCTGCCCGGCCAGCGTCTCGCCCTCGGCGAGCATCTCGAAGAAGGCGGCGACGTCGGGCTCATCCGTCCGTTGCGCCAGATGCAGGAACGCGGTGCGGTCCGCGGGGATCACCCATTGCTGCTCCAGGGCGAGCGTCGCCAGGACGTCGCGGGATGCCTCGCCGCGGGCGATCAACGGCACGAGGGGGTTGGCGTGCGGGTCCGGGGCCAGTGTCCTGGCCGCTGTTTCCAGCAGTTCCGTGGCCGTACGCGTCATCGCGTCCTCCGTGGTCTCGGATGCGGGGCTGCTGATCCGACCCTTGCACGGTGTCCCCGATTCGGAGTAGTCCGACGCGAGATAGTCGCCCCGTCGGGTGATCGTGAGTGAACCACCCCCAGAGGTGAACCACCTTTCTGACCGGGGGGCCGCAGGCCTTCCGGACGGCGAAAGCAGGCACGGTTCATGGCGACTTTGTGCAGGCCCTCGGTGTCCGTACCAGAGCACGTGATCACGATGGAGGAGACGCTGGAGCTCGCTCGCTCCCGCCACGCCGACCATCCACAACTGCCGCTGGCCCTCCGGCTGATCGAGAACACCGGTGTGCGTACCCGGCACATCGTGCAGCCCATCGAAGAGACCCTGAAGCACCCCGGCTTCGAGGACCGCAACAAGGTCTACGAGTACGAGGCGAAGGCGCGGGTGCCCGCCGTCGTCCAGCGGGCGCTCGACGAGGCCGAGCTCCTGACCACCGACATCGACGTGATCGTCTACGTGTCCTGCACGGGCTTCATGATGCCCTCGCTCACGGCCTGGCTGATCAACTCGATGGACTTCGACAGCACCACCCGCCAGATACCCATAGCCCAGCTGGGCTGTGCCGCGGGCGGCGCGGCGATCAACCGGGCGCACGACTTCTGCCGCGCCTACCCCGACGCGAACGTGCTGATCGTCGCCTGCGAGTTCTGCTCGCTGTGCTACCAGCCCACCGACCTGGGCATCGGATCCCTGCTCTCCAACGGCCTGTTCGGCGACGGGATCGCCGCCGCGGTGGTGCGCGGACAGGGCGGTGAGGGCATCGAGCTGGAGCGCAACGGCTCGTACCTGATCCCCAAGACCGAGGAATGGATCATGTACGACGTCCGGGCCACCGGCTTCCACTTCCTGCTGGACAAGCGGGTCCCGGGCACCATGGAGCCGCTGGCGCCGGCGCTCCAGGAACTGGCCGGGAGACACGGCTGGGACGCCTCCGACCTGGACTTCTACATCATCCACGCGGGCGGTCCCCGGATTCTGGACGACCTCAGCAAGTTCCTGCAGGTGGACCCGCACGCCTTCCGGTTCAGCCGGGCCACGCTGACCGAGTACGGCAACATCGCGAGCGCCGTCGTGCTCGACGCGCTGCGCCGGCTGTTCGACGAGGGCGGCGCCCAGCACCGGGCGCGCGGGCTGCTGGCCGGGTTCGGCCCCGGCATCACCGCGGAGATGTCCCTGGGCCGCTGGCGCCGCCCGGGCGAAGGGACGGAGTGAGCGGACATGACCGAAGAGACCCTCACCGGGACCGTGCCCCCGGTCCGGCACTGGCCGGCCCTCGACCTGACCGGCCTGGACTTCGACCCGGTGCTGACCGAGCTGATGGCCGAGGGACCCGTCACCCGCATCCGGCTGCCCAACGGCGAGGGCTGGGCCTGGCTGGTCACGCGTCTGGACGACGTACGCATGGTGACCAACGACCCGCGCTTCGGCCGGGAGGCGGTCATGGACCAGCCGGTCACCCGGCTCGCCCCGCACTTCATCCCCGAGCGGGGGGCGGTCGGCTTCCTCGACCCGCCGGACCACACACGGCTGCGCCGCTCGGTGGCCGCCGCCTTCACGGCGAAGGGCGTGGAGCGGATCCGTGAGCGGTCGCGGCTCATGCTCGGCGAGCTGGTGGACGAGCTGCTCCAGGACGGCCCGCCCGCCGATCTCACCGCGACGGTCCTCAGCCCCTTCCCCATCGCGGTGATCTGCGAGCTGATGGGTGTCCCGGCCGCCGACCGGCACAGCATGCACACCTGGACCCAGCTCATCCTGTCCTCCTCGCAGGGCGCGCAGGTGAGCGAGAAGGCCAAGCACGCGATGGGCGCCTACTTCGACGATCTCATCGGCCTGCGGGAGGGCTCCACGGGCGAGGACGTCGCCTCCCTGCTCGGTGCGGCGGTGGGGCGCGGCGAGATCACCATGCAGGAGGCCGTCGGTCTCGCCGTGCTCCTCCAGATCGGCGGCGAGGCGGTCACCAACAACAGCGGCCAGATGTTCTACCTCCTGCTGACCCGCCCGGAGCTGGCCGAACGGCTGCGCGCCGAACCGGAGATCCGCCCGCGGGCCATCGACGAGATGCTGCGCTACATCCCGCACCGCAACGCGGTCGGCCTGTCCCGCATCGCCCTGGAGGACGTGGACGTGAGGGGCGTGCGGATCCGGGCGGGCGACCCGGTCTACGTCTCCTACCTGGCCGCCAATCGCGATCCCGAGGTCTTCCCCGACCCGGAGACGATCGACTTCGCCCGCAGCCCGAACCCGCATGTGTCCTTCGGCTTCGGCCCGCACTTCTGCCCCGGCAACATGCTGGCGCGGCTGGAGTCCGAGCTGCTGGTCGACGCGCTGCTGGACCGGGTGCCGGGGCTGAGGCTGGCCGTGCCGCCGGACCAGGTGCCTTTCAAGAAGGGCGCGTTGATCCGCGGTCCCGAAGCCCTGCCGGTCACGTGGTGACGCTCCGGTGACCGCCACGGAGGGCCTGCTGGTGCCGCCGGGCCACGGCAGGGTCGTCCAGACCCCGGCCCAGCGCGTGACGTTCAAGGTCACCGGCACCCACTCGCGCACCGCCTCCACCTTCGAGGTGGAGGTCCCGCCCGGCTTCGACGTCGGCGCCCATGTGCACACCCGCAGCGAGGAGTTGTTCTACGTCCTCGACGGCGAGCTGGACGTCCTCGCCTTCGAGCCGCGCATCCGGACCCCCGACAACTGGCAGACCTGGGAGTCCGGTTCGGGAGGCCGGGTGGTGCGCGCGACCCCGGGCACGGTCATCGTCGTACCGCCGGGCTGCCCGCACGCGTTCGCCAACCCGACGGACACCCCCGCGAAGATGTTCTTCCAGGCCTCCCCGCCGCCGGACCACGAACGCTACTTCGAGGAACTCCTGGAGATCCTCGGCAACGACGGCCCACCGGACCACACGGCGATCGAGGAACTCCGGGCCCGCTACGACATCGAGCAGCTGACTCCGTTGCGGCACCGCTGAGTTCACTCCCCGGCACCGATCGCCTCGACCGGGCGGATCCGCAGCAGCACCCGGGTCGGCACCATCGTGCCCGCGATGGCCAGGGCCGCGGTGACGCCCGCGACCGCCAGGTAGCCGAGGCCCGGTACGGACGGCCACGGGGAGCCGCCCAGGCCGACGGCGACGAGGGTCAGCGGGAAGGCCGCCAGCAGCGTGCCGAGCCCCACCCCGGCCAGCACGACGACCGCGCTCTCCCTGCGCATCATGCCGACGACCTGGCGGCGTGCGGTGCCGGAGAGGCGTAGCAGAGCGAACTCCCGGCGGCGGGCGGCCGTGGCCATCGCGAGGGTGTTGACGACGGTGATCGCGGTGTAACCGATGATCAGGCCCACGACGAGGTAGTTGACCCAGGCGTTGGCGCGCTGCTCCGCCAACTGGTCGTCGACGGCGAGGCCGTCGCGGAGCTCGGTGCCGGGGTACGCCGCCGCGAGGCCGGACAGGGCCCGGGTGAGGCCGTGCGCCGAGGGGGCGGAGCGGACGAGGACGGACGCGTCGGTCTTCCGGGTGGTGTGGGCGAGCAGGAGGTCGTGGTCGAGGGTGACGTCGGCGAAGCCGAATCCCCGTGTGTAGACGGCGATCACCTTGCCTGCGAAGGGGGTGCCGTCGCCGAGGTGGAGCCGAGCGGTGTCGCCGACGCCGACGCCGAGCCAGGACGCGGCGGTGGTGCTGATCGCCAGGGTGCGTGGCGACAGGGCCGACAGGTCGCCGTCGCGGGCGTGCAGGTCGAGGGTGGAGCCGAGCGCGGCGGGGTCCACGCCCTGCGCACCGAGCGAGACGGCCTCCTGAGCGCCGAGGAGTCGGCCCGCGGCGACGACCTTGGACTTCACCAGTCCGGTGGCCGACTTCACCTGCTTCAACTGCCGCGCCCTCGCGGCCAGGTCGGGCGACACCCCGTCGGGCGCCGTGAGCACATGGTCGGCGACGAGGCCGGCGCGCACCTGGTCGGAGGACTCCCGCAACGCCGTGGTCTGGGTGAAGACCACGGTCGAGGCGAACGAGACGGCGAGCACGAGCGGGGTGATCGCGCCGGCCAGCCGGCCCACGTTGGCGCGGGTGTTGGCGGCCGCGAGGTAGCCGGTGACGCCGGTCCGGTCGAGAAGGGGCGCCAGGAGCCGTACGGCCGCCCGGCAGAGCAGCGGGCCGAGGACGGCGGTGGCGATCACCAGGATGAGCACGAGGGAGTTGGCGAGTCCGACCAGGGTGAAGAAGTCGGCGTGCTGCGCCAGCCCGGTGACGAAGGTCCCGGCCGCGAGCGACAGCAGCACCCAGCCGGTGATCCTGCGCCCCCGGCCCAGATCGGGACGCTCCACGGCGGCCTCGCCGAGGGCTTCCGTCGGCCGGATCCGGGTCGCGCGCAGGGCGGAGACCTGGACGGCGGCCAGGGCCGTCAGCACGGTCACCAGGATCGCCGCCAGGAACGGCAACGGGCTGACGGCGAGCGGGAAGTCGGGCGGCACGATGCCGTGTCCGGCGAACCGGTCGCGCAACCAGTACACGAGGGCCAGCCCGAGCGGACAGCCCAGCACCCCGGCGACGAGCCCCGTGGCGGCCGCCTCGGCGGCCAGCATGCGCCGGATCTGGCCGGGTGTGGTGCCGATCGCGCGCAGCAGGGCGATCTCGCGGCGGCGGTGCCGGACGGACAGTGACGTGGTGGCGTAGAGGACGAAGACGGCGATGAGCAGGACGTTGCCGCCGACGGCGGCCGCCAGCACCACCAGGTTGGAGCCGCTGACGACGACGTCGAGGAACTCCGCGCGGCCGCGTCCGTCGCCGGTGTGCACGGCGATACGGTCGTCGTCGAGCGCGGAACGGATCGCGTCCGCGAGCTGTCCGGGCGAGGTGCCCGGCTCGGCGAGGACGCCGAACGCGTCCATGGTGGGCCTGAGTTGACGTTCAGCCGCATCCGGCAGGAATGCCACCGACCGGCGCGGGGCACCTCCGTCCTTCAGCGCGACGAGTCCGGCGACGGTGTAGGTGCGCGGCACGGACGTGGTCATCAGCCGGACCTCGTCGCCGGGGCCGACGCCCGCGCGTGCGGCGAGTTCGGCGTCCAGCACGAGCTCCCCGGCCGTGCGCGGTGCGCGGCCTTCGGTGACGCGGAAGTCGCCGAGGCGCAGGCCGGACCAGTTGTGGGCCTGAAGTGCCGTGCCGTGGCGGCCGGTTACGGGCCTGCCGTGGGCGTCCGCCAGGCGTACGGCCACGGCGTCGTCCTCGATCACCGTACGGACGCCGTCGGCCCGTCGGAGCCGGTCGGCCAAGGAGCGGTGCAGGGGGACGCGTTCGGGCAGCGGCTGGGATTCGTGGAGGGGCGAGCCGTCCAGGTCCTTGAGCGTGAGCTCGACCTCCTGCCGGCCGGTGACGACCGCGTCGGCCGCCGCGTACCGCTCGGCAGAGGAGCCGGCCCGGATGCCCGACTCCAGCAGGACGCCGCAGGCGCCGAGCACGGCGGCGCCCAGCAGCAGGGCGACGAAGGTGCCGGCGAATCCGCCCTTGCGGGCCTTGAGGGTGCTCAGTGCGAGGCTCAGCATCACACCGCCCTCCGCAGGCCGGACATGACCTCCGCGACCCGGTCCGCGCCGGGGGCGACCAGGCCGTCGACGATGCGTCCGGCGCTGAGGAACAGCGCCTGGTCGGTGTGGGCGGCGGCCACCGGATCGTGCGTGACCATCACGACCGTCTGGTGCAGATCGGTCACGGCCTGGCGCAGCAGGACCAGGATGTCCCGTGCCGTCTCCGGGTCGAGCGCCCCGGTGGGCTCGTCGGCGAAGATCACCTCGGGCCGGGTGACCAGGGCGCGGGCGATCGCGACCCGCTGCTGCTGGCCGCCGGAGAGCTGCGCGGGGAAGCGGTTCAGCCGCCCGCCCAGGTCGACGGCGGTGACGATGTGCTCCAGCCAGGTCTGCTCGGGCTGCCGTCCGGCCAGCCGCAGGGGCAGCGTGATGTTCTGCTCGACGGTCAGCGACGGGAGCAGGTTGAACGCCTGGAAGACGAAGCCGATCCGGGTCCTGCGCAGTTCCGTCAGCCGCCGCTCCCTGAGCGCCGAGAGCTCCTGGTCGCCGAGGCGCACCTCGCCCGCCGTGGGCCGGTCGAGGCCGGCCGCGCAGTGCAGGAACGTGCTCTTGCCGGAGCCCGACGGCCCCATCACCGCCGTGAAGGTGCCGGACTCGATGCCCGCGCTGACCTTGTCGAGGGCCAGGACGGCGTCCGGTCCCTCCCCGTACCGCTTCGTCACGTCCGTGAGTTGGACCGCGTACCGGCTTGCGAGCACCGTGACTCCTCGTGCGACTGTCCGTGGGTGATGCCTCAAGTGCATCGGCGGTGAGGGAACTTGGCCTCGGCCGTGCCGCTGAACCGGTGTCTCGGCCGGTCGGGCGAGGTGGCGGGGCGTCTCCTCCTTGCGGAGGACTCTCCTGGGAGGAGAGCGGCCACGGGCTTTCCACCCCAGGGGAGATCACGGGCACAGGAGATCCGTCTACGGTGGTGGCATGGACCGGATGGAGTCGCTCGCGGGACGCCCGATACCCCGGGCTGTCACCGACGCGGCCCTGGCCCTGCTGCTGACCGCCGGATGCCTGGCCCTGCCGGTGGCGATGCCGCCGGGCGGTCCCGAACTGCGGTCGCCGGACGCGTACTTCGCCGTCCTCGTCCTGCTGACGACCCTGCCCGTGGCCCTGCACCGGCTCTTCCCGCTGCCCGCGCTGCTGGTGGCGGCGGTGTCCGCGGGCGTGCTCCAGAGCCTGCACTACGTGCCCGAGTTGTCCGGGCCCCAGGGGACGTCCATCGGGCCCACCTACGTCGCCGTCGCCACGGCCGTCTTCCTGACCGCGATGCGCTGCACGCCGAGGGTCGCCACGCTGGTCGGTGCGGTGCTCATCCCCGCGGCGGCCGTGAACGAGGCGGTGCTCGCCCGGGCCGGGCACCGGATCACCGCGCTGTTCACGGAAACGGTGCTGCTGGTCGCCGCCTGGGCGCTGGGGCGGCTCACCCGGGCGCGCGCGGCCATCCGCGACCAGGCGCTGGAGCGGGCCGCCGCCCTGGAGCGGGAGCAGGCCGCGAACGCGCGGGCCGCGGTCATGGAGGAACGGGCCCGGATCGCCCGCGAGTTGCACGACATCGTCGCGCACAACGTCAGCCTGATGGTCGTGCAGACCATCGCCGCCGACCGGGTCCAGGAGCGGGACGCGGGCAAGGCCCACGAACTGCACGGCACCATCGAGGAGACGGGCCGGGCCACCGTCACCGAACTGCGCCGCCTGCTCGACGTGCTGCGCACCGAGGAGGACCCGGCGGGCGACCCGAGCAAGGAGCCGCCGCAGCCCACCATCGAGGCCCTGCCCGCGCTGGTGGAATCGGTACGCGCGGCCGGGCTCGAGGTCGACCACCGCACCACCGGCACGCCCGCCGAACTGCCCGCGGGGTCACATCTGACGGTGTACCGGGTCGTGCAGGAGGCGCTCACCAACACCCTCAAGCACGCGGGCCGCACCCGGACCGCGCTCCAGATCGCCTGGGAGCCGGAGCGGCTCAGCGTGCGGCTGTGCGACGACGGGCCCCGGCCCGACGGCGAGCCGGTGCGGACCCCGGTCGCGGCGCACGGCGCCGGCCACGGCCTGGTCGGCATGCGCGAGCGTGTCGGGGCCGTGGGCGGTTCCCTGCACACGGGAACCCGGCCCGGCGGCGGCTACTGCGTGCACGCCGTCATTCCCCTCCCCCCGTCCACATCCGTTCCCGCATCCGTCACCGCTTCCGCACCACGGCACGAAGGGCACTCCGCGTATGCAGGTCATCCGCGTCCTGCTGGTCGATGACCAGCCGATGATCCGGACGGGGTTCCGGCTCATCCTCGAATCGGAGCCGGACATCGACGTCGTGGGCGAGGCGTCGGACGGCGACGAGGCCGTGGCGGGCACCGAGGCACTGAAGCCGGACATCGTCCTGATGGACATCCGCATGCCGGGGATGGACGGGGTCGAGGCCACGCGCCGCATCGTGCGGTCCGGGTCGAAGAGCCGGGTCGTGATCCTGACGACGTTCGACCTGGACGCCCACGTGGTGGACGCGCTGCGGGCCGGAGCCAGCGCGTTCCTGGTGAAGGACGGTCCCGCCGACTCCCTGGTGGGCGCGATCCGCACGGTCGCCGACGGCGACGCCGTGCTCTCGCCGCGCATCACCCACCGGCTGCTCGACCGGTTCGCGCACCTGGGGGCGCCCGACGAGGAGCCGGTGCCCCGCCGGCTCGACGCCCTCACCGGCCGCGAACTCGACGTGCTCCGCGCGCTCGCCCGCGGCCTGTCGAACGCGGAGATCGCGGTCGAGCTCGGCGTGGGCGAGACGACGGTCAAGACGCACATCGCCCACATCCTGGACAAGTACGGCCTCCGCGACCGGGTCCAGGCCGTCATCCTGGCGTACGACAGCGGCCTGGTGGTCCCGCGCGGAGGCCGCCCGGTCACCTGACGGGACGGCGGCGCCGCAGACGAACCGCGGCGGCGCAGTGTCCCGTCAAGCCCGAGCGGTCAGCGAATCGGCATCCCGGCGAGCGTCCGCGCGATCACCAGGCGCTGGATCTCGCTGGTGCCCTCGAAGATGGTGTAGATCGCGCTGTCGCGGTGCATCCGCTCGACCGGGTACTCGCGGGTGTAGCCGTTGCCGCCGAGGATCTGGATGGCCTGTGCGGTGACCTTCTTCGCTGTCTCGCTCGCGTAGAGCTTGGACATCGAGCCCTCGGCCGCGGTGAACGGCTTGCCGTTGACCGCCATCCACGAGGCGCGCCACACCAGCAGCCGGGCCGCGTCGATCTGCGTCCGCATGTCGGCCAGCTGGAAGGCGATGCCCTGGTTGTCGATGATCGGGCGGCCGAACTGCTCGCGGGTCTTGGCGTAGTCGAGGGCGACCTCGTACGCGGCGCGGGCGGTGCCCACCGCCATCGCGCCGACGGCCGGGCGCGACGCCTCGAACGTCGCCATGGCGGCGTTCTTCACGCGCTCGCCGCCCGCCTTGGCCCGCTCCCGGGCCCGGGCGAAGCGCTCGTCGAGCTTCTCCTTGCCGCCGAGCAGGCAGGACCCGGGGACGCGCACGTCCTCCAGGACCACCTCGGCGGTGTGCGAGGCACGGATGCCGTGCTTCTTGAACTTCTGGCCCTGGGACAGGCCCGGGGTGCCGGGCGGGACGATGAAGGACGCGTGGCCCTTGGAGCCGAGCTCGGGGTCGACGACCGCGACCACGACGTGGACGTTGGCGATGCCGCCGTTGGTCGCCCAGGTCTTCGTGCCGTTGAGCACCCACTCGTCCTTGGCCTCGTCGTACACGGCACGCGTGCGCATGGAGGCCACGTCGGAGCCGGCGTCGGGCTCGGAGGAGCAGAAGGCGGCTACCTTTACATCGTTGGCATCGCCGTACATCTGCGGGATCCAGGTGCCGATCTGCTCCTCGGTTCCGTTGGCGAGAACGCCCACGGCGGCCAGCCCGGTGCCTACGATCGACAGTGCGATGCCCGCGTCGCCCCAGAACAGCTCCTCCATCGCCATCGGGATACCGAGCCCGGTGGGGTCGAAGTACTGCTGGGCGTAGAAGTCGAGGGAGTAGATGCCTACCTTCGCGGCCTCCTGGATGACAGGCCAGGGAGTCTCCTCACGCTCGTCCCATTCGGCGGCCGCGGGCCGTATGACGTCGGCGGCGAAGCCGTGCAGCCAGTCCCGGACCTCCTTCTGTTCGTCGTTGAGCTCCATGGTGAACTCGGCCATGTCCCCTCCAGCGGCGGTACATATACGTGTTACTAGCGGTAACACTAATGTGTTACCCGTGGGTAGGAAAAGTCAACTCCCGATGACGGTCGGCAGCCAGTTCGATGCAGAGGGCATGTTGGGTGTTAGTTTGCGCAGGCGTCACCGAAACAGCACGGGTGGGGAGAGCTCATGGACACCACGCAGCGGACCGAGCAACAGCGGTCCGCAGACCGACGTCGGCGTGAACTGCTGGAGGCCGCGGACCGGGTGGTGCTGCGTGACGGGCCGCAGGCCTCGATGAACGCGATCGCCGCCGAGGCGGGCATCACCAAGCCCATCCTGTACCGGCACTTCGGTGACAAGGGCGGACTCTACGCCGCGCTGGCCACGCGCCACACGGACGCTCTGCTGGATTCACTGCGGGCGGCCCTGGACGCACCGGCCGACAGACGTGACCGGGTCGAGGCCACGCTGGACACCTATCTCGCCGCAATCGAGGCACGTCCGCAGGTCTACCGGTTCCTCATGCATCCGGCGGAGGGCTCCCAGAGCGACCAGGGCTTCGACGTCGGCCAGCACTCCGCCCCGCTGCTGCGCAGGATGGGCGAGGAGCTGGCCCAGGTCATCGAGGACCGCCTCGACCTCGGACCGGAGAGCCAGCAGCTGGCCCGGGTGTGGGGCCACGGGATCGTCGGCATGATGCACGCCGCCGGCGACTGGTGGCTCTACGAACGCCCCTGCTCGCGCGCGGACTTGGTGCGCATCCTGGCCGACCTGCTGTGGGGCAGACTGGCCGCGGCGGGCGACAAGGTCGGCGGCCCGGGCTTCTAACCCCGCTCGCCCCAGGCGGCCTTCGCCACCTGGCGCAGCACCTTCCGCTTCCGCCACCCCTCCAGGCGGTCCACGTAGACCCGCCCCTCCAGGTGGTCGCACTCGTGCTGGAGACAGCGGGCGAAGAACCCCGTGCCGTGCACGGTGACCGGCTCCCCGGTCACCGTGACACCCTCGACCACCGCATGGTCGTAGCGCTCCGTCCCCGCCTCGAGACCTGGCAGGGACAGGCAGCCCTCCGGCCCCCGCAGCACCACTCCGTCGGCCTCGACCAGCCGCGGGTTCACCACGTGGCCGAGGTGCCGTACGTCATCGTCGTCGGGGCAGTCGTAGACGAACACCCGCAGGGACCGCCCCACCTGGTTGGCGGCGAGGCCCACTCCCTGCGCCGCGTACATCGTCGCGAACAAGTCCTCCACCAGGGACGCCAGTTCGGGTCCGAAGTCGGTCACCTCCGCACAGGGGGCGTGAAGCCGCGGGTCACCGTGCAGGGCGAGGGGTCTCACGCGTCCGCGGGTGCCCGGGATGAAGCTGTTTCGCATGGCCGCAAGGGTACGGCGATTCGGGAGTGCGAATGGATCTCGATAGGCTGACCACCACCACGTTGCCGTCAGGCAGGAGCGCGGCGCGTACGCAAGGAGGATCGAGAACTGATGTCAGGCAACTCGGACCCGCTCTCGCCGCGGGCCAAGCTCGCCGTGACCGCGGGCAAGGCGGTCGCTGCGGCGTCGCGCGCCGCGGGGCGCGGCAGCGGATCGGTGATCGGCGGCCGGGTGGCGCTCAAGCTCGACCCCGACCTCCTCGCGCGCCTCGCGCAGAACCTGGACGTCGTCCTGGTGTCCGCCACCAACGGCAAGACCACGACCACCCGGCTGATCGCCGAGGCGCTGCGGGCAGCGGGCCCGGTCGTCTCCAACGCGCTCGGCGCCAACATGCCCGCCGGCATCACCTCGGCCCTCGCGGGCAGCTCGGACGCGCGGTACGGCGTGATCGAGGTCGACGAGAAGTACCTCGCCGGCGTCGCCCGGGACACCGACCCCAAGTGCATCGCCCTGCTGAACCTCTCGCGCGACCAGCTCGACCGTGCGGCCGAGACCCGCATGCTCGCGGAGAACTGGCGTGAGGGGCTCGCCGGATCGAAGGCCGTGATCGTCGCCAACTGCGACGACCCGCTCGTCGTGTGGGCCGCGTCCTCCTCCCCCAACGTCATCTGGGTCGCCGCCGGGCAGATGTGGAAGGACGACGCCTGGTCCTGCCCGTCCTGCGGCGGCGTGATGCAGCGGCCCGGCGACGACTGGTTCTGCGGCGAGTGCGGCTTCCGCCGCCCGACGCCCAGCTGGGCCCTGTCCGGCGACCACGTCCTCGACCCGCACGGGTCCGCCTGGCCCATCCACCTCCAGCTGCCCGGCCGCGCCAACAAGGCCAACGCCGCCAGCTCCGCCGCCGTGGCCGCCGTCTTCGGCGTGCCGCCGCAGGTCGCCCTGGAGCGCATGTACCAGGTGCAGGCCGTGGCCGGACGCTACGACGTCGTGCAGTTCCAGCAGCGTGACCTGCGGCTGCTGCTCGCGAAGAACCCGGCCGGCTGGCTCGAAACGTTCAGCCTGATCGACCCGCCGCCGACCCCGGTGATCCTCTCCGTGAACGCGCGCGGCGCCGACGGCACCGACACCTCCTGGCTGTGGGACGTCGACTACACGCGCCTGACCGGCCACCCGATCTGCGTGATCGGCGACCGGAAGCTGGACCTCGCGGTGCGCCTGGAGGTCGCGAACCAGCAGTTCCAGGTCTGCGAGGACCTCGACCAGGCGGTGCAGGCGAGCCCGCCGGGCCGTATCGAGGTCATCGCCAACTACACCGCGTTCCAGGACCTGCGCCGCCGCGTCGGCAACTGACACCTCAGGGGACACAAGTGAGCGACAACAGCCTGCGGGTCGTCTGGGTCTACCCCGACCTGCTCAGCACCTACGGCGACCAGGGCAACGTCCTGGTCGTGGAGCGCCGGGCCCGGCAGCGGGGCCTCGACGTGGCCCGGCTCGACGTGCGCAGCGACCAGCCGATCCCCACCTCCGGGGACATCTACCTGATCGGTGGCGGCGAGGACCGTCCGCAGCGGCTCGCGGCCGAGCGGCTGCGCCGCGACGGCGGCCTGACCCGCGCCGCGGAGAACGGCGCGATCCTGTTCTCGGTCTGCGCCGGCTACCAGATCCTCGGCCACGAGTTCATCAACGACCTCGGCCAGCGCGAGCCCGGCCTCGGCCTGCTCGACGTGGTCTCGGTGCGCGGCGAGGGCCAGCGCTGCGTCGGTGACGTGCTCGGCGACATCGACCAGCGCCTCGGTCTGCCGCCGCTGACCGGCTTCGAGAACCACCAGGGCGTCACCCACCTCGGCCCGACCGCCCGCCCGCTCGCCCAGGTGCGCATGGGCAACGGCAACGGCACGGGCGACGGCACCGAAGGCGCGTACAACGACACGGTCTTCGGCACGTACATGCACGGACCCGTGCTGGCCAGGAACCCGCAGATCGCGGACCTGCTGCTGAAGCTCGCGCTGGACGTGAACGCGCTGCCCCCGACCGACGACCGCTGGTACGAGGCGCTGCGCAACGAACGCATCGCGTCGGCACAGCAGCCCGCCTAGTCACTCGGAACCAGCCCGTCTGACGGCGCGTCCGCACAGGTGAGCGGGGTCGTCCAGCAGTCGGACGTACAGTGCGGCCCCGCCCCCCTCTGCCGTTAGGGTGGCGGGGTTCGAGCCGGACAGCGTGGTCCGGTCCCGGCCACGTTGGAGAAGGTTTTTCGGGCTATGCGCATTGGTGTCCTCACGTCCGGCGGCGACTGCCCCGGCCTGAACGCCGTCATCAGGTCCGTCGTGCACCGCGCCGTGGCCGACCACGGCGACGAGGTCATCGGCTTCCGGGACGGCTGGAAGGGCCTCCTGGAGTGTGACTACCTCAAGCTCGATCTCGACGCGGTGGGCGGCATCCTGGCCCGCGGCGGAACCATCCTCGGCTCCTCCCGGGTCCAGCCCTCGCATCTGCGCGACGGCGTGGAGCGGGCCAAGGGCCATGTAGAGGAGCTCGGGCTCGACGCGATCATCCCCATCGGCGGCGAGGGCACGCTCAAGGCGGCCCGGCTGATGTACGACAGCGGGCTGCCGATCGTCGGCGTCCCCAAGACCATCGACAACGACATCGCGGTGACCGACGTCACCTTCGGCTTCGACACGGCCGTCGGTGTCGCCACCGAGGCCCTGGACCGGCTCAAGACCACCGCCGAGTCCCACCAGCGGGTCCTGGTCGTGGAGGTCATGGGCCGCCACACCGGCTGGATCGCGCTGCACTCCGGCATGGCGGCCGGCGCCCACGCCATCGTCGTACCGGAACGGCCCTTCGACATCGAGGAGCTGGCCCGCAAGGTGGGCGAGCGCTTCGAGGCGGGCAAGCGGTTCGCCATCGTCGTGGCGGCGGAGGGCGCCAAGCCCAAGGCCGGGTCCATGGAGTTCGACGAGGGCGGCAAGGACATCTACGGCCACGAGCGCTTCGCCGGGATCGCCCGCCAGCTCTCCATCGAGCTGGAGGAGCGGCTGGGGAAGGAGGCGCGGCCGGTGATCCTCGGGCACGTCCAGCGGGGCGGTACGCCGACCGCGTACGACCGTGTGCTGGCCACGCGGTTCGGGTGGCATGCGGTGGAGGCCGTGCACCGTGGGGAGTTCGGCAGGATGACCGCGCTGCGGGGGACGGACATCGTGATGGTGCCGCTCGCCGAGGCGGTGGAGACGCTGAAGACGGTGCCGGTGGAGCGGTACGACGAGGCGGAGTGCGTGCTTTAGCCGTCTGAACAGATAGTGCCGACCCCGGTCACGGACGTGGCCGGGGTCGGTCATACCCTGGTTCGGACAACTTGCACAACCCCCACGAATCAGGAGCCGTTGGATGGATCACAGCGGTCACGGCATGACCATGGATCTGCCGCCGTTCACGCTGGGGCGGGGTCTTCAGTGGTCGGCGGACCCGTTCTTCCTCGTGGCCTGCCTGGTGGGGCTCGCCCTCTACGTGTACGGCGTGGTGCGGCTGCGGCGGCGCGGCGACAAGTGGTCCCCGGCGCGGACGGTCTCGTTCGTCATCGGCGTGCTGACCATCGGCCTCGTGATGTGCACCAGGCTCAACGACTACGGCATGGTCATGTTCAGCGTGCACATGGTGCAGCACATGATCATCAGCATGCTGTCGCCGATCCTGATCCTGCTCGGCGCCCCGGTCACGCTGGCCCTGCGCGCGCTGCCGACCGCAGGCAAGGGCCGCAAGGGACCGCGTGAGCTGCTGCTGATGCTGCTGCACAGCCGGTACATGCGGATCATCACGCACCCGGCGTTCACCATCCCGCTGTTCATCGCGAGCCTGTACGCGCTGTACTTCACCCCGCTGTTCGACTTCCTGATGGGGTCGAAGACCGGGCATGTCGCGATGATGGTGCACTTCCTGGCCGTCGGAATCGTCTTCTTCTGGCCGATCATCGGCGTCGACCCCGGCCCGCAGCGCCCGGGTTACCTCATGCGGATGCTGGAGCTGTTCGCGGGCATGCCGTTCCACGCCTTCTTCGGCATCGCGCTGATGATGGCGTCGACGCCGATGGTGGAGACGTTCAAGAACCCGCCCGCCTCGCTCGGCATCGACGCCCTCTCCGACCAGACCGCGGCCGGCGGCATCGCCTGGGCGTTCAGCGAGGTCCCCTCCGTACTGGTGCTGCTCGCCCTGCTGTTCCAGTGGTACGGCTCCGAGCAGCGGCAGGCCCGGCGCACGGACCGGGCGGCCGACCGCGACGGCGACAAGGAACTCGAGGCATACAACGCCTATTTGGCCTCATTGAACGCACGCGGCAGGTGAAGGCTCCGCCTTTCGGCGCCATTCAGTAGCATGAAGTGCATCGGGGGAACCGCCGGGGGGAGCGGTGATGACACTTCGCGCATTTATGCAAGGAGCGGGGAAATCGGCGATTCGAAAGATCGCCGTCCTGCTCGTATTCGTACTGGCGCTCAGCGGATGTGATCGAAGTACGCCGCTGCTGCTCGTGAAGGCGGTGGCCGCGGGAGTTCCCTCTCTCGCGCCGTTCTTCGACGAGAAGAGCGGCCTGGGTCATGACGCCGAGGGGATCAGGTCGCAGGCCGTCCACGGCAGCCTGCAGCAAGGGGACACGCCCGGTCTGTACGGGGGCACGCCCGGTCTGTACGGGGGCACGAGGCAGCCGACGATCTGCGACGTCAAGCGGCTCAAGGTCTTTCTCACGGACCCCGCCAACCGCCGAAAGGCGCAGGCGTGGGCCGACGCACTGGACATCGGCACGGCCCGGATTCCGGGATATCTGGACCGGCTCACTCCTGTTCTCCTGCGTCACGACACCCTCGTGGTGAATCACGACTACAAGAAGGGAAAAGCCACCCCCTTCAACTCCTTGCTCCAGACGGGAATCGCCGTACTCGTCGACGAACGGGGACTTCCGGCTGTGAAGTGCTCGTGCGGAAATCCGCTCCGCCCCTTCACGGATGACACGAATCGGATTTCGGTCAAGTTCGGGGACGGCAACAAGAAGTGGCACGGATATGAGCGTTCCTCTGTCGTCGCCGTGCGGCCCGCGCCCCGGGAAATGGAGCAACTCGCTCTGGTCGACGTCCGCCGTCCCGGCCGGGGCATCGACCGGCCGGTGGGCACGACCGGCGCGCGGGACAGGACCTTCGACGCTGCCGAGCGGCGGGCGGTGCCCGATGTCATGGGGAGCCCGTTCGGGGACGCGAGCCGGCAACTGGCCGCCGAGGGGCTGGCGGTCGGGTACGCCGGGAAGCAGCGGCCGCCCGACGACGCACGGGTCACCGCGTCCGATCCGCCGGCCGGGACGGGCCTGGGGTTCGGGGCGTACGTCACGCTGAGCGTGACCGGGGGTGCGTCGGGAACCACGTCCGGGGGGACACCGGGAAGCCCGTCCGGAGGGACGTCGAGCGGCCCGTCCAGTGGGACGTCCGGCACGTCGGGGACCCCGTCCGGCGGGTCGGCCACTCCCCCGTCGTCCTCGGCGTCCCAGCCGTCCACACCACCGCGGTCGTCACCGCAGTCGTCACCTTCGCACCCGACGAGCAGCGGGCCCGGGACGTCGTCCTCCGGGTCCACGTCGGGTCCGCCGGTCGGTTCACCTCCGCCGGTCACGACGAGCTCCAGCGCCCCGGTCACCAGCAGTGCGCCGCCGCCACCGAGCGACCCGGTGACGAGCAGCGCGCCGCCGCCCAGCGTCCCGGTCACCACGAGCGCGCCCGCCGGCAGCGAGCCGGCGAGCAGCGCCCCCGCCACGAGTGAGCCCGCGTCCTCCGGGCCCGCCTCCGCCGCGATCACCTAGCGCACCGCACAACCCGGGAGTCACCGGATGCATCCAGGATCACCGACGTCGGGAGTGGGCCGGGTCATCGCCGGCCGCTATCTGCTGCTGAACCGGCTCGGCAGCGGCGGCATGGGGCATGTGTGGCTCGCCCACGACCAGAGACTCGCCTGCGAGGTCGCGCTCAAGGAGATCTTCTTCCGGGACGCGGAGCCCAGCGGCGAGGAGCGGGAGGCCCGGGTCGCCCGCGCGCGGGCGGAGGCCCGGCACGCGGCGGGGCTGCGCGGCCATCCGCACGTGGTGACGGTGCACGACGTACTGGAGCACGACGGGCTGCCGTGGATCGTGATGGAGTACGTCGCGGGCGCCGTCGACCTGAAGGAGCTGGTCGCCACGCGCGGCCCGCTCGCACCCGCGGAGTGCGCCCGCCTCGGGCTCGCCGTTCTCGACGCACTCACGGCCGGGCACGAGCGGGGCGTGATGCACCGGGACGTGAAACCGGCGAACATCCTGCTCGCTCCGGACCGCACGGGGGCGCCGTACGGCCGCATCCTGCTCACCGACTACGGCATCTCGGTGCAGCCGGACGCCGGCGAGACCCGGTACACGATGGCGTCCGTGCTGGTGGGCACCTCGGGCTATCTGGCGCCGGAGCGCGCCACGGGCGGGTCGCCCACCCCGGCCGCCGACCTGTTCTCGCTGGGCTGCACGCTGTACTACGGCGTCGAGGGGCGCGGCCCCTTCGAGCGCGAGTCCAACCTCGCCGAGGTCACCGCGGTGGTGATGGAGGAGCCCCGGCCGGCCCGGCGCGCCGGCGCGCTGGGCCCCGTACTGCAGAACCTGCTCGCCAAGGACCCGGGACGGCGGCCGACCGCGACCGAGGCGGAGGCGGCCCTGTCGCGGATCGTGACGCCACAGGCCGACTCCTACGCCAGGACGCAGACCGACCTCGGCTCGCAGCCGCCGTGGGCCGCGGTGGCGTCCGCCCAGCCCCCGCCCCCGCCCGGGCCCGTCCCGGACGGCTCCGGGCCGGTCGTCGTGCGCAGACAGGCGCCCGCGCACCGCCGCCGCGAGCTGCCCGGCGCCCTGCGCGCCGCCCTCGCCGCGTCGCTCGGCCTGGTGCTCGGCCTGGGCGGGGTCTGGTACGCCACGGCGCACCAGGGCTCGGGCGGGAGCGGTGCGAAGGCGCTGCCGTACGGCACTGCGGTCGGGCTCGCCAAGCCGCTCAGGGACGGGGACTGTGTGCTCGCGGACTGGCCGGACTCGGCCCGTTTCCGGGGCACGCCCCGGCTGCGCCTGGTCACCGCCTGCTCGGACGGGCCGCCGGACGGGCAGGTGATGGCCTTCGTGACGGCGGCTTCGGCGGAGGAGGCGCGCAAGCGGGGGCCGGCCCGGTGCGAGGAGCGGACGCAGGAGGTCCGGGAGCGGCTGGCGGATGTGCGCAGCATCGCCGTCGTGCCGAGCGACGGCGGTTTCCAGGCCGCGGGGCGGCGCGCCGCCTGTCTGGTGCTGGGCGCCCACGGGCCGGTGTACGGGCCGCTCGACGCTCACCGCAAGGCCGGCGCCGCCTTCGCCGACACGGCGAACATGCAGCGGCGGGACTGCCTCGAGACCCGCACCAACCGGGACGCCCACCTGGTGTCCTGCTCCGGCCCGCACGACGAGCAGGTGCTGGGTTTCACCCGGCTGGGCAAGGGCGTCACGCTCGCCCGGGCCCGTACGGAGTCGGACTCGGCGTGCGCGAAGGACGTGCCGCCGCGCGACTACGGCTTCGACCCCTCGCTCTACACCTCGGGCTCCTGGACCAGCGCCGGAGCGTGGAAGTCGGGCACGCATTTCGTCGTGTGCACCGTGCGGAGGCAGAACGGGGGCACCATGGAGGGGAACGAATCCTGAGGAGGGTGTTGCGATGCCCGGTTCCACGGACAGTTCCACGAAGACGATGGGGGCGCTCACCGTCGGCGGTCTCGTCGTCGTGACCGCCTACACGGTGGCGCTCGGCTCCAACGGCTGGCTGTGGTTCGGCTGGGTCGTGCTGGGCGTGCTCACCCTCGGGATGATCGCCACCCGCAGCAGCGCCTGAGGCTCACTGCCCGGAGAGGTCCGCGGGGAGGTCCTCGGCAAGGTCGTCGGCGAGGTCCTGGGTGATCCGCCCGGCGGGGTGCACGCCCGGCTGGTACTTGGGCAGCCGGGCGGTGATCTTCATGCCCGCTCCCACGGCGGTCTCGATGACGAGCCCGTAGTCGTCGCCGTAGACCTGGCGGAGCCGGTCGTCGACGTTGGACAGGCCGATGCCGCCCGACGGGCTGACCTCGCCGGCCAGGATGCGGCGCAGCAGGGCGGGGTCCATGCCGGCGCCGTCGTCCTCGATGACGACCAGGGCCTCGGCGCCCGTGTCCTGCGCGGTGATGCTGATACGGCTCTTGCCGGCGGGCAGCGCCTTGCCCTCCAGGCCGTGCTTGACGGCGTTCTCGACGAGCGGCTGGAGGCACAGGAAGGGCAGGGTCACCGGCAGCACCTCGGGGGCGATCTGCAGGGTGACGGAGAGGCGGTCGCCGAAGCGTGCCCGGACCAGTGCCAAGTAGTGGTCTATGGCGTGCAGTTCGTCGGCGAGGGTGGTGAAGTCGCCGTGCCTGCGGAACGAGTAGCGGGTGAAGTCGGCGAACTCCAGGAGGAGTTCACGGGCGCGTTCGGGGTCGGTGCGGACGAACGAGGCGATCACGGCGAGTGAGTTGAAGATGAAGTGCGGGGAGATCTGCGCGCGCAGGGCCTTGATCTCGGCCTCGATCAGCCGGGTCCGGGACTGGTCCAGGTCCGCCAGCTCCAGCTGGACGGAGACCCAGCGGGCGACCTCCCCGGCCGCCCGGACGAGCACCGCGGACTCGCGGGGCGCGCAGGCGACGAGGGCGCCGTGCACGCTGTCGTCGACGGTGAGCGGGGCGACGACCGCCCAGCGCACCGGGCAGTCGGGGGTGTCGCAGGTCAGCCGGAAGGCCTCGCCGCGGCCGCTCTCCAGCGGTCCGGCCAGGCGCTCCATGATCTCGGTGCGGTGGTGGCCGCCGACGCCGTCCCAGACCAGGACCTCCTTCCGGTCGGTCAGGCACAGCGCGTCCGTGCCGAGCAGGGTGCGCAGCCTGCGCGCGGCCTTGCGCGCCGTCTCCTCCGTCAGGCCCGCCCGCAGCGGGGGCGCCGCGAGCGAGGCGGTGTGCAGGGTCTCGAAGGTGGCGTGCTCGACGGGGGTGCCGAGACCCCCGAGGCTCTCCGGGCGGGCCGTACGCCGGCCGAGCCAGAACCCGGCGGCCAGCAGCGGCAGGACGGCCACGCACAGCCCGGCCAGGAATCCGCTCATGCCTTCACCTCCGCCCGCAGCTGCTCCGGCAGATGGAACCGCGCCAGGATCGCCTCCGTCCCGGTCGGCACCCGCCCCGGCGTGGCCAGGGACACCAGCACCATCGTGAGGAAGCCCAGCGGCACCGACCAGAGGGCGGGCCAGGCGAGCAGGGCGTGCAGCGGGCCCGTGGCAGGGAAGCCGGCCATGGTGGCGGCGACCGCCACGAACGCGGAGCCGCCGCCGATCAGCATCCCGGCGGCCGCCCCCGGCGGGGTCAGCCGGCGCCACCAGATGCCGAGCACGAGCAGCGGGCAGAAGGACGAGGCGGACACCGCGAAGGCGAGGCCGACCGCGTCGGCGACCGGCAGCCCGCCCACGATGACGCTGGCGGCGAGCGGCACGGCCATGGAGAGCACCGTGCCGAGCCTGAAGTGCCGTACGCCGCGCGTCGGCAGGACGTCCTGGGTGAGCACGCCCGCGACGGCCATGGTCAGCCCCGAGGCCGTGGACAGGAACGCGGCGAAGGCCCCGCCCGCCACCAGCGCGCCGAGCAGGTCGCCGCCGACGCCGCCGATCATCCGGTCGGGCAGCAGCAGCACGGCGGCGTCCGCGTCGCCGGTGAGGGTGAGTTCGGGGGTGTAGAGCCTGCCGAGGGCGCCGTACACGGGCGGCAGCAGGTAGAAGGCGCCGATCAGGCCGAGCACGGCCACCGTGGTGCGGCGGGCGGCGACGCCGTGCGGGCTGGTGTAGAAGCGGACGACCACGTGCGGCAGCCCCATCGTGCCGAGGAAGGTGGCGAGGATCAGCCCGTACGTGGCGTACAGCGGGCGTTCCTCGCGGCTCGACTCCAGCGAGGTGGACATGCCGCCGCCGGTGCCGCGGTCCGCCGCCGGGACGGGGGCGCCCTTGGCGAAGGTCAGCCGGGTGCCGGCCGCTATGTGGTGCGTACCGGCGGGGAGTTGGACCTGCTCGTCGTCACGGTTACGGCCGTCGATGGTGCCGCTCGCCGTCACGGTCAGCGGGCCGCGCAGGGTCAGGTCGACGCTGTCGCCGACGCGCACGACGCGCTGTTCGCGGAAGGTGGCGGGCTCCTCGAAGGCGTGGCGGGGCGCGCCGTCGCCCTGCCACGCGAGGACGAGGAAGAGTGCGGGGACGAGCAGGGCGGTGAGCTTGAGCCAGTACTGGAAGGCCTGCACGAAGGTGATGCTGCGCATGCCGCCGGCGGCGACGGTGGCGACCACGACGAACGCCACGATGATCCCGCCGAGCGACTGGGGCGCACCGGTCAGCACCGTCAACGTCAGCCCGGCGCCCTGGAGTTGGGGCAGCAGGTACAGCCAGCCGACCCCGACGACGAACGCTCCGGCCAGCCGCCGTACCGGATAGGAGGCGAGCCGGGCCTCGGCGAAGTCGGGCAGTGTGTAGGCGCCGGAGCGGCGCAGCGGGGCGGCGACGAACAGCAGCAGGACCAGATAGCCGGCGGTGTAGCCGACCGGGTACCAGAGCATGTCGGGGCCCTGCACCAGGACCAGGCCGGCGATGCCGAGGAAGGAGGCGGCGGAGAGGTATTCACCGCTGATCGCGGCGGCGTTGAGGCGCGGGCCGACGGTGCGGGAGGCGACGTAGAAGTCGGAGGTGGTGCGGGAGATGCGCAGGCCGAACGCGCCGACGAGGACGGTGGCCACGACGACGAGGGCGACTGCGGGGACGGCGTAGCTGGAGTTCATCGGCCCACCGCGTCACCGGTCTTCGACGAGGCGCACGAAGTCCCGTTCGTTGCGCTCGGCGCGCCGTACGTACCACAGGCCGAGCAGGACCAGCGGGGCGTAGAGGCAGAAGCCGAGGACCGCCCACTCCAGGCGGCGGGCGTCCGGCATGGCGGCGAACACCAGCGGCAGCGGGCCGATCAGCAGCACGAGGAACGCGAACACGGCCAGCCCGGCGCGCAGTTGGCTGCGCATCAGGGAGCGGACGTAGGTGTGGCCGAGGGTGGTCTGCTCGTCGATCTCGGTGCGCGGGCGGTAGTAGCCGAAGGCCCTGCGGGCGCGGCGGGGCGGGCCGGTGACGACGACGCGCCGCTCGGCGGGGTCCTGGCCGGGCACGGCTACGGCCTCCTCATCAGCAGGTCCCGCAGCTCGCGGGTGTGGCGGCGGCTGACCTGGAGCTCCTCGCCGCCGACCAGGACGCTCACCGTGCCCGCGTCCAGGCGCAGTTCGCCGACGTGGCGCAGGGCGACGAGGTGGCGGCGGTGGATGCGGACGAAGCCGCGCGAGCGCCAGCGGTCCTCCAGGGTGGACAGCGGGATGCGGACTAGATGGCTGCCCTTGTCGGTGTGGAGGCGGGCGTAGTCGCCCTGGGCCTCGACGTGGGTGATGTCGTCGACGGACACGAAACGGGTCACGCCGCCGAGTTCGACGGGGATGTGGTCGGGGTCGGGCTCGTGCACCGGGATGCGCGGCGCGGCGCCGGTGAGTTCGGCGGCCCGGCGCACGGCCTCCGCGAGGCGTTCCTTGCGGACGGGCTTGAGGACGTAGTCGACGGCCTTGAGGTCGAAGGCCTGCACGGCGAAGTCCTCGTGGGCGGTGACGAAGACGACCAGCGGCGGCTTCGCGAACCCGCTCAGCAGCCGCGCGAGGTCGAGCCCGTCCAGGCCGGGCATGTGGATGTCGAGGAAGACCACGTCGATCGCCTCCGGACCGCCCGGCCCCGACTGCAGCGCGCGGTTGATGCGGCGCAGCGCCTCGGTCGCGTCTCCGGCGCCCTCCACGCTGCCCACGCGAGGGTCGGCGTGCAGCAGATAGAGCAGTTCCTCCAGCGAGGGGCGTTCGTCGTCGACGGCGAGGGCGCGCAGCATGAACCCGGAGTCTAGGTGGAATCAGGACGGCTGGACATGTGCCGGGCATGGACGTTCCCGCTGGATACAGTGCGGGCATGAACAGCAGGCCCGCGCCGTTCGACGACCTCGACCGGAAGATCATCACCGCGCTGATGGGCAACGCCAGGACGAGCTTCGCCGAGATCGGCGCGGCCGTCGGGCTGTCGTCCACGGCAGTCAAGCGACGCGTCGACCGGCTGCGCGACACGGGCGTGATCACGGGGTTCACGGCCACGGTCGAACCGTCCGCGCTGGGCTGGCGCACGGAGGCGTACGTCGAGGTGTACTGCGAGGGCGCGGCCCCGCCGCGGCGGCTCGCGGAGGTGGTGCGCAACCACCCGGAGATCACGGCGGCGATGACGGTGACCGGCGGCGCGGACGCGCTGCTGCACGTGCGGGCGCGGGACGTGGAGCACTTCGAGGAGGTGCTGGAGCGCATCCGCACCGAGCCGTTCATCCGCAAGACGATCAGCGTGATGGTGCTGTCCCACCTGCTGCCGGAGAGCCCCGAGGCGGGCGCCACCCAGCCCGCGCCCGAGGCGCCGCCCGCATAGGCGTCCGAGTACGCAGCAGCGCTGCGTGCGACCGGCCAAAGACGCAGCATTCCTGCGCAGACACGCAATTCTTGTTCCTTGTCGCGCGTCCTCGTCACTTCCTACCTTGGTGTCAACCCTCAGTGACGCTCAGGAAGCGGAGGAACCCCTCTGTGTCCGACTCCCGTGTGCCGCGCCGGCGGCGCTTCCTCGTCTGCGAACCCAGACATTTCGCCGTGCAGTACGCGATCAACCCCTGGATGCATCCCGACACCCAGCCCGACGTCGACCTGGCCCGCTCGCAGTGGCAGGCGCTCATGAACGCCTACCGCGCCCACGGCCACACGGTCGACGCCCTGGAGCCCGCCCCCGGCCTCCCGGACATGGTCTTCGCCGCGAACTCCGCGGTCGTCGTGGACGGCCGCGTCTTCGGCTCCCTCTTCCACGCGCCCGAGCGGCGCCCGGAGTCCACGCACTACGACACGTGGTTCAAGACGGCCGGCTTCACCGTCCACCGTCCCGAGTCCGTCTGCGAGGGCGAGGGCGACCTGGTCTGGACAGGGCGCTACGTCCTGGCCGGCACCGGATTCCGCACGACCCGCGAGGCGCACCGCGAGGTGCAGGAGTTCTTCGGCCACCCGGTGATCAGCCTGACCCTGGTGGACCCGCGCTTCTACCACCTGGACACGGCGCTGTTCGTGCTGGACGACTCCGCCGAGGGCAACAACGTCGCGTATTACCCGGAGGCGTTCTCGCCGGGCAGCCGCGAGGTGCTGGCGCGGCTGTATCCGGACGCCGTGCTCGCCACCCTCGACGACGCGCTGGCCTTCGGCCTGAACTCCGTGTCCGACGGCCGCAACGTCTTCATCGCGCCCCAGGCCGAGGCGCTCACCTCCACGCTCGCCGACCGCGGCTATGTCCCCGTACCCGTCGACCTGTCCGAGTTCCGCAAGGCAGGCGGCGGCATCAAGTGCTGCACCCAGGAGATCCGTTCATGACCGCTCCCGTTTCCACCCGTTCGTCCGCCGACCTGATCCGTGCCGAGGAGCCGGTCCTGGCGCACAACTACCACCCGCTGCCCGTCGTGGTGGCCCGTGCGGAGGGCACCTGGGTGGAGGACGTCGAGGGCCGCCGCTACCTCGACATGCTGGCCGGCTACTCGGCGCTCAACTTCGGCCACCGCCACCCGGCGCTGATCGAGGCGGCCCACAACCAGCTGGACCGGCTCACCCTCACCTCGCGCGCCTTCCACAACGACAAGCTGGCCGGGTTCGCCGAGCGGCTGGCCGCGCTGACCGGCCTGGACATGGTGCTGCCGATGAACACCGGCGCCGAGGCGGTCGAGTCCGGCATCAAGGTGGCCCGCAAGTGGGCCTACGACGTCAAGGGCGTCGCCGCGGACCGGGCGACGATCGTGGTCGCCGCGGACAACTTCCACGGCCGTACGACGACGATCGTCAGCTTCTCCACGGACGAGACGGCCAGGGCGGGCTTCGGCCCGTTCACGCCGGGCTTCCGGATCGTGCCGTACAACGATCTGGCGGCGCTGGAGGCGGCGGTCGACGAGACGACGGCCGCCGTGCTCATCGAGCCCATCCAGGGCGAGGCGGGCGTCGTCATCCCGGACGAGGGCTACCTGACCGGCGTACGCGAGCTGACCCGCCGGAACGGCTGCCTGTTCATCGCCGACGAGATCCAGTCGGGGCTCGGCCGCACGGGCCGCACCCTCGCCGTGGAGCACGAGGGCGTCGTCCCCGACGTCCTGCTGCTGGGCAAGGCGCTGGGCGGCGGGATCGTGCCGGTCTCCGCGGTTCTCGCCCGCCGGGACGTGCTCGGCGTGCTGCGCCCGGGCGAGCACGGCTCGACGTTCGGCGGCAACCCGCTGGCCGCCGCGGTCGGCACGGCGGTGGTCGAGCTGCTGGAGACCGGCGAGTTCCAGCGCCGGGCGGCCGAGCTGGGCGTGGTGCTGCGCGGCGGCCTCGCCGCCCTCGCCGGCAAGGGCGTCACCGGCTTCCGCGCGCGGGGCCTGTGGGCGGGCGTCGACATCGACCCGGCCATCGGCACCGGACGCGAGATCAGCGAGCGGCTGATGCGCGAGGGCGTCCTGGTCAAGGACACCCACGGCTCGACGATCCGGCTGGCGCCGCCGCTGACGATCACGACCCAGGAGCTGCAGTCGGCGCTGGGTGCGCTGGAGCGGGTGCTGGTCCCGTGACCCCGTGGGGGGCGGCCCGGTGCCGCCCCCCACGCTTCTCCCGCGCGGATTCCTCCACGAGATGCCCGAAGGGTGAAGACTGGGACAAGTAGTGGTAGACCACTCTCAGCGACAGAGAGGTCGGCCGTGGGCACTCAAGAGGAGCAGGACGTCGCCCGGCAGCGGTTCGACGTGGCCGATGCCGTGCCCTTGCTGCTCGACGCACAGGGCGTGGTGATCAGCTGGACACGCGACGCCGAGCGGCTGCTGCACTACGCGCCCGCCGAAGTGGTGGGCACCAGGGTGACCGGGCTGCTGGCGGCCGAGGACGCCGCGCGCCTGCCGGAGCTGGCCGAGCGCTGCCGCAGGGACGACGGCTGGGCGGGGCTGCTGACCGCGCGGCGCAAGAGCGGGCAGCGGCTGCGGGTCATGGTGCGGGTCACCCCGGCCGCGGACCCCGGCGGCGCCACCCGGTGGCTCGCACTCGTCTCCGACATGGCCGGGGCGCCGGGCTGGGACATGAGCCGCTCGGTGCTGGAGCAGATGGTCACGGCCTCACCGGTCGGCATAGCGATCGTGGACACGACGCTGCGGTGCGTGTGGTCGAACGACGCGCTGGAGCAGTTCGGCGGCGGCTCCGCCCGGGACCGGCTCGGGCGGCGCGTGGCGGAGATCCAGCCCGGCATGAACGCCGAGGGCATCGAGGACCGCATGCGGCACGTGCTGCGGACGGGTGAGCCGGTCTTCGACTACGAGCAGGTGGGCCATGTGCGGGCGGCGCCGCACCGGGAGACGGCGCACATGCTGTCCTTCGCCCGGCTCGACGACGAGCAGGGCCGCCCGATGGGCGTGTACTACACGGTCGTCGACGTCACCGAGCGGCACCGCGCCCGGCAGCGCCTCGCCCTGCTGGACCGGGCGGGCGAGCGCATCGGCCGCACCCTCGACGTCGTACGGACCGCGCAGGAACTGGCCGACGTGGCCGTGCCGGAGTGCGCCGACTTCGTCTCCGTGGACCTGCTGGACTCGGTGCTGCGGGGTGCGGAGCTCACGCCGGGGCCGCTGAGCGTCTCGGACCGCGTGCCGCTGCGCCGCGCCGGGCACCAGTCGGTGAACACGGGCGTCCCGGAGGCCGTCGTGGAGATCGGCGACGTGGCCAGGTACCTCTCCGGGTCACCGCCGATCCGCTGTCTGAGCATGGGCAGCTCCTGGCTCGAGGAGCGGCTCGACCCGCTCGCCACGGCTTGGGCGGCCGGCCCGGCCGCCGGGCGCGCGGCGACCTTCCTGGAGCTGGGCCTGCACTCCGTGATGATCGTGCCGATCCGCGCGCGGGGCGTGACGCTGGGCATCACCACGTTCTTCCGGCGCCGGCGTCAGGAGCCGTTCGACGCGGACGACCTGAGCCTGGCCGAGGACCTCGTCTCGCGTGCGGCCGTCTGCGTGGACAACGCCCGCCGCTACACCCGCGAGCGCGATGCCGCGCTGGTGCTGCAGCGCAGCCTGCTGCCTCGCCGGCTGCCCGAGCAGAACGCGGTGGAGGTGGCCGCCTGCTACCGGCCCGCCGACGAGCTGACCGGCCTCGGCGGCGACTGGTACGACCTCATCCCGCTGTCCGGAGCGCGCGTCGCCCTCGTCGTGGGCGAGGTCCCGGGCCACGGCATCGACGCCGCCGCGGCCATGGGCCGCCTGCGCACCGCCGTACGCACGCTCGCGGCGCTGGACCTGCCGCCGGAGGAGGTGCTCGCGCACCTCGACGACCTGGTGGCGCGCACGGCCCGCGAGGAGGGCGTCGAGCCGGACGTGGCCGAGGGCGTCGAGGTCGCCGGGTCCGCGTGTGTCTACGTCGTCTACGACCCCGTCGACGGGCAGTGCACCATGGCCGCCGCCGGCCATCCCGCGCCCGCCGTCGTGCTGCCCGACGGCACCGTCACCTTCGTCGACCTCCCGCAGGGCTCGCCGCTCGGCGCCGGCGGCCCGCCCTTCGAGGCGGTGGAGCTGGCCCTGGCTGAGGGCAGCACGATCGCCCTGCACACCGACGGGCTGCTGGCCCGCGAGGACCGCGACTGGGCCGTGGACGCGGACCGCGAGCGGCTGCGCGAGGCCTTGGAGCGGCCCCCCACGACCGAACCACCTCACGCGGGGGCACCGCCGTCCCGCGCGCTGGAGCTGCGCTGCCGGGCCGTGGTGGACGCCCTGGTCCCGGCCCGGCCGCACGACGACGTGGCCCTGCTGATGGCCCACACCCGGCTCCTGGGCGTCGACCAGGTCGCGGACTGGGACCTGCCCGCGGACCCGGCCCTGGTCGCCGACGCCCGCAAGGAGGCCGCCCGGCAGCTGGCCGAGTGGGGCCTGGAGGAACTCGCGTTCACCACCGAGCTCGTGGTCAGTGAGCTGGTCACCAACGCCATCCGGTACGCCACCGGCCCCATCCGGCTGCGCCTGATCAAGGACGCGGCCCTGATCTGCGAGGTCTCCGACGGCGGCGCCACCGCACCCCATCTGCGCCACCCGCGCGCCACGGACGAGGGCGGCCGCGGGCTGCTGCTGGTCTCCCAGTTCAGCCAGCGCTGGGGCACCCGCTTCGTACCGGAGGGAAAGGTCATCTGGGCGGAGCAGTCCCTGGAGGCTCCCGCGGACTGACGGACACGCGGTGCAAATGTCGCATGACGCGAGAAAATGGCGTGAACCAGGCGGTGAAGGCGGTGGCCATGGACGATGAGGCGATCGACTATGCGGCGGTGTTCCAGTGCCTGCCCGGAATGGTGGCGCTGCTGACACCCGGACTGGTGTACGCGGACGCCAACGCGGAGTTCCTGCTGATGGCGGGGCGCACCCGCGAGCAGGTGGTGGGCCGCTACCTGTTCGACGTCTTCCCCGACAACCCGAACGACGCGGCCGCGTCCGGCATGCGCAACCTGGCGGCCTCACTGAAGCGGGTGCTGAAGACCGGCGAGCGCGACGCCATGGCGCTGCAGCGCTACGACGTCGAGGACCCGGACCGGCCCGGGGAGTGGGACGAGCGCTACTGGAGCCCGGTCAACGCCCCGGTGTGCGACCCGGACGGCAATGTGGTGCTGCTGGTGCACCGCGTCGAGGAGGTCACCGAGCTGATCAAGGCGCGGGGCGGCCCGACCGGCAGCCGGTCCCGGGTGCTCGAGGCCGAGCTGTACACCCGCGCGCGCGAGCTGCAGGAACTCAACGAGCGGCTCCGTCAGGCCCACGCCCGCGAGCGGGAGGTGGCCCTCGCGCTGCAGGAGGCGATGCTGCCCGCCCGCCGCCAGGTCGGCCACCATCAGGCCGCCGTGCGCTACCGCCCCGCCGTCGGCGCGCTCAACGTCTGCGGCGACTGGTACGACGTCGTCGATCTGGTGGGCGGCAACCGCATCGGCGTGGCGGTGGGCGACGTGGTGGGGCACGGCCTCCCGGCCGCCGGGGTCATGGGACAGCTGCGCAGCGCCCTGAGCGCGGCCTCCCGCGTCGCCGCGGGACCGGCCGAGGCGCTGAACGTCCTGGGCCGGTACGCGCACGTGGTCGACGGCGCCGAGTCCGCCACCGCCGTCACGACCTTCATCGACTTCGACGAGCACACCATCACCTACAGCAGCGCCGGGCACCCGCCGCCCGTCCTCGTCCACGCCGACGGCCGCATCGAGTTCCTCGACCAGGCCACCGACCCGCCGCTCGACGCCCGCTTCGACCCCATACCCCGGCCCCAGGCCGGCATCCGCTACGACGAGGGCGCCATCCTCGTGCTGTACACCGACGGCCTGATCGAGCGCAGAGGCGAGGACATCGACACCGGCCTGGACCGCCTGGCCGACGCTCTCACCGGCCACCGCACCGAGGACCCCGAGACCCTCGCCGACGCGGTGCTCCTGGAGCTGCTGCCGCCGGGGGGTGCCACCGACGACACCGCCCTGGTCATCGTGCGGCTGTGAGCGAGCAGAGGGTCCGTGCGGACACAAGAGCCGTGCGTACGCCAGCAGTTGAGCGTGATCGCGCCATGATGCGGCATCGGGTTGCTGTCTACCGGTCGGTAACTGGAGGCTGGTGCGGCAGTTGTCCCCACACGCGCCGAAGCGGCGTCAGCCGTGTTCCGGCGAACTGCGCCTGCACATACACTGGCAACCCCACGACACGCCGGTTGACCTGCTGGAACGAGGCGGCCCTGGCGAATCCGCCGGAGTGAGGAGCGACCCCTTTGTTCTACTACGTACTCAAATACGTGTTGTTGGGACCCCTGCTGAGACTGTTCTTCCGGCCCCGAATCGAAGGTCTCGACAACGTACCGGCGGAGGGACCGGCCATCGTCGCCGGCAACCACCTGTCCTTCTCCGACCACTTCCTGATGCCGGCGATGCTCAAGCGCCGCATCACCTTCCTCGCGAAGAAGGAGTACTTCACGGGACCCGGCATCAAGGGCCGGCTGACCGCGGCCTTCTTCCGCAGCGCCGGGCAGATCCCGGTCGACCGCACCGGCAAGGAGGCGGGCCAGGCCGCGATCCGCGAGGGCCTCGGCGTGCTGAGCAAGGGCGAGTTGCTCGGCATCTACCCGGAGGGCACCCGCTCGCACGACGGCCGCCTCTACAAGGGCAAGGTCGGCGTCGCGGTGATGGCACTGCGGGCCCAGGTCCCGGTGATCCCCTGCGCGATGATCGGCACCTTCGAGGCCCAGCCGCCCGGCAAGGTCATCCCGAACAGCCACCCCGTGGTCATCCGCTTCGGCAAGCCCCTGGACTTCTCCCGCTACGCCGGCATGGAGAACGAGAAGGCGATCCTGCGGGCCATCACCGACGAGATCATGTACGCCATCCTGACGCTGTCCGAGCAGGAGTACGTCGACCAGTACGCGGCCGTCGTCAAGGCGGAACAGACCGCGGCGGACAAGGCCGCGAAGGAGCGCCGGTTCCCGCGCATGCCGCTGGGATAGGGCGAGTCGAGCGCGACCACGGATGAGGGGCGGCCGGAGATCTCCGGCCGCCCCTCACGTCGTACGAGTGCCGGTTACGGCTTGGGCGTGGCGTGCGGGGTGCAGGTCACGTCCGCGGCGTCCAGCTTGCCGCCCACCAGGTAGGCGTCCACCTTCTGGTTGATGCACGGGTTGACCAGGCCGGTCACACCGTGCGAGCCCGCGTCCTTCTCGGTGATCAGGCGGGAGCCCTTGAAGCGGTGGTGCAGTTCGACGGCGCCGTCGTACGGAGTGGCGGCGTCACGCGTGGACTGCACGATCAGGACCTGCGGCAGGCCCTTGCCCGTCTTGACGTTCACCGGGTTCTGCTGCTTCACCGGCCAGGTGGCGCACGGCAGGTTCAGCCAGGCGTTGGCCCAGGTCATGAACGGGTAGTTCTTGTTGAGCGCGGTGTTGTCGCGGTCCCACTTCTGCCAGCTGGTGGGCCACTTGGCGTCCGTGCACTCGACCGCCGTGTAGACCGCGTTGCCGTTCTCCGCGGAGATGTTGCCCGCGGTGTCGGACATGTCCGGGGCGGCGGCGTCGATCAGCGCCTGGGTGTCGCCGGCGACGTACTTGCTGAACACCGTCGCGATCGGCACCCATGCGGAGTCGTAGTACGGAGCGCTCTGGAAGAAGCCGATGAGCTCGGCCGGGCCGACGACCCCGCCGATCGGGTTCTTCTTGGCGGTGGCGCGCAGCTCGAGCCACTTCGCCTGGACCGCCGCCCGCGTGGTGCCGAGGTGGAAGGCGGCGTCGTTGGCGGCGACCCAGTCCTCCCAGTCCTTCCAGCGGCCCTCGAAGGCGACGTCCTGGTCCAGGTTGGCCTGGTACCAGATCTTCTCCCGCGACGGGTTGACCACGCTGTCCACGATCATCCGGCGCAGATGGCCGGGGAACATGGTGCCGTAGACGGCGCCGATGTAGGTGCCGTAGGAGACGCCCAGGTAGTTGAGCTTCTTCTCGCCGAGCGCGGCACGGATCACGTCCAGGTCGCGCACGGTGTTCGGCGTGGTCATCTGCGAGAGCATCGCCTTGCCGGTCCGCTCGGCGCAGCCGTCGGCGTACTCGCGGGCCAGCTTGCGCTGGGCGAGCTTGTCCGCCTCGCTGTCCGGCACCGGGTCCATCTTGGGCGCCTTCACGAACTCCTGCGGATCGATGCAGGAGATGGGCGCGGAGTGGCCGACACCGCGCGGGTCGAAGCCCACGAAGTCGTACGCCTTGGCCACGTTCGCCCACACCGGGTTCTTGCTGGTGACCCGGGTCGGGAAGCGCAGTCCGGAACCACCCGGTCCGCCCGGGTTGTAGACGAGTGAGCCCTGCCGCTCGTCCTTCGTGCCGGTGCTGCCGATGCGGTCGACCGCGAGCTTGATCTTCTTGCCGTACGGCTTGGCGTAGTCCACCGGCACGCTCACCCAGCCGCACTGGATGGGCTTGGCAAGCCCCCAGTCGGCCGGGCAGTCCGCCCAGTCGATACCGGTCTTGGCCGCCTGCTGGGCGGCGATGGCGGCACCGCGGGCCTCGCGGTCCTGCCCGCCCCGCGAGCTCGCGCTCGCGCTTGCGCTGGGCGCCGCGACAGCGCCGGCTATGAGTGTGGCGGTGACGAGCGCGCCGGCCGAGCCGAGCGCGGTCACCCGCCTGTTCGGTCTCATTCGCCTCAAGTTTGACCCTCCCCATACGTCACTTTGGCGGTACAGGGATCCTGTCGGCTGTGAACTGCCTGAGAACAGGGGGCGTTTACGTTCTTTACCAATCCGATAAACGGAGACGGCCGTCCCGCTCAGCGGAACGTCACCGAAGCACGGCCAGCGCGTCGTCCAGCACCCGCCGCAACCGCAGTCCGTCGGCGGCCACGGCACCGACCAGCGCGGCCGGCCCGGCGAGCGGCATGACCACCGCACCCTCGCCCAGCACCCGGGCCACCACGGGTTCCGCCGCGAACTGAGGCCGTACGACCACGAGTTGCCCGACCGCCCGATGGCCGCCCAGCACGGCGGGACCGTCCCAGCCGCCCGGCGCTCCGGGCCCGCAGGCCAGCTCCTGGTCGAGCACCACCCGTCCCTCGACGCACACCGTAAGACGGCTGGTCAGCCGTCCGGGTTCCTCCCCCGCCCGCCCGAGTACCTGCTCCTCGCGCAGCACGAGCCGGGCGCCGGCGGCGAGTTCGGCCCTGGTGCCGACGTGGAGATCACTCCCCCGCGCGGAGATCAGCTGCTCGGGCAGCCACTCCAACTCGCCCCCGCCGTCGACCCGGAGCCGCACCTCGTACCGCGCCGCCCCCTTGGCCTGCCCCGGCAGCGCGATGGTCGCGGCGGCCGACCCGACGCGCAGCCGCGCCCCGTCCTCCACCTCCGCCCGCACCGCGAACTCGTCCCCGCCGAGCGGCCCGCTCATCGCCCCGACGAGCACGACCCGAGCCTCACCGGCACTCCCCCGCGTCCGCCGCGGCGCGAGCGGCCCGTCCCCCTCCAGCACGGGCAGGGCCGTACCCCCCCTGCCGTCCGGTCGGGCGACGATCCGGGCCGCGGCCCGCACCCCGCTCACGTTCACGCCGTCCACGCGGCGAGCTGCCCCCGCACCCAGCCGGCGACGTCCCGCACGCCGGCCTCTTCGCGCAACGACTGGAAGACGACGGGCAGTTCGGCCCGCTGCGCCTTGGCGTCGGCCGCCATCCGCTCGAGATCGGATCCCACGTACGGCGCGAGGTCGGTCTTGTTGACGACGAGCAGATCGGCCGTGGTCACCCCGGGCCCGCCCTTGCGCGGAATGTCGTCACCCCCCGCCACGTCGATCACGAAGATCTGCGCGTCGACCAGCCCCTTGGAGAAGGTCGCGGTGAGATTGTCCCCACCGGACTCGACCAGAATCAGATCCAGCGGCCCGACCTCGTCCTCCAGGTCCTCCACCGCCTCCAGGTTCGCCGAGATGTCGTCCCGGATCGCCGTGTGCGGACAGGCCCCCGTCTCCACGGCGGTGATCCGCTCGGGCGGCAACACGGCCTCCCTCAGCAGGAATTCGGCGTCCTCGCGGGTGTAGATGTCGTTGGTGACGACGGCGAGGGAGATCTCGTCCCGCAGAACCCGGCAGAGCGCGGCAACGGTCGCGGTCTTCCCTGACCCGACGGGCCCCCCGAGCCCGATCCGCAGAGCGCGACGCGATCCGTCGGGGCGGCGGGAGTCCGCGCTGAGGGCGGACGGCCCGGCGTGGGTGTGAGAGTGGTCGAGGTGCATGGGTACGGCTCCAATACGTTGTGCTGCGGCGCCTCTTCAGCTGAGTTTGCTGCGGCGCCTCTTCGGCCGAGTTCTGGTCCTGTCACCTACGAGGCGAACAACCGCACGGCCCAACCGGCATGCAGCTGCGCCCCGATCTCCAGCAACGGAGCCGAAGCCGCAGGCAGGGCGTCGGCCCCCTCGTCGAGGAGGGCCCGCGCCGACTCCACGGCCCGGTCCGCCACCCGGTCCACCTCTGGCGCCAACCGGGCCAGCACTCCCGTGGCGTCGAACGGGTCAAGGCTCAGCAGCCGCACCACCGCGCTCGCCGGCCCGCTCACGCTCTCGTACGCCGCACAGTAGGCCGCGTCCAGGGCGCCAAGGCCCGCTGCCCTGGCCACCAGCCCCAACACCACCGGCTGATGCACCCCCTTGGGAAACTCCAGTGCCACAGCGTCGAGTTCCTCCGACGGCCAGGTCGCCCGGGCGGCCCGCGTCAACTGCCGCCCCAGCTTCCGCGCGGCGACACGCAAGGCCGGCGAGGGAGTCCGCGCGTCCAGGGCCGCGTCCAACTCCCGCACGTCCGCACCGAGTACGCCCGCGGCAGCGACCGACGCGGCGACCAGCCCCGCCGTGTGCAACCGCCCCCGGCAGAACTCCTCCAGGCTCGCGCCCCCGGTGATCCGCCCGGCCTTGACCGCCGCCTCGGCCCCGCCGGAGTGCGCGTGCCCCCCGGCGGGAAATCGCCCGTCGGCGAGAACCAGCAGTGCAGCCCTGGACATCACACCACCTCGGAATCATGCTCGGCTCAGAAGAGGAAGTACCGCTGGGCCATCGGCAGTTCGGCGGCGGGCGTCGCCTCCACCAGCTCCCCGTCGATGTACACCGCGAAGCTGTCGGGTTCGACCCGCACCCGCGGCCGCGCGTCGTTCTCGCGCATGTCCGCCTTGGTCACCCCGCGCGTCGACTCGATCGCGACGAACTTCTTGCTCAGCGAGAGCCGCTCGGGCAGCCCGTCCTCGATCGCGAGCGGCGCCACGAAGTTCACCGAGTTCGCGGCGGGCGCCCGCCCGATCGCCCCGTACATCGGCCGAGGCAGCACGGGCTGCGGCGTCGGGATCGAGGCGTTGGCGTCGCCCATCTGCGCGTAGGCGATCTGCCCGCCCTTGATGACGAGGTGCGGCTTGACGCCGAAGAACGCCGGTTCCCACAGCACGAGGTCGGCGAGCTTGCCGGTCTCCACCGAGCCGATCTCCCGCGCGAGCCCCTGCGCTAGCGCGGGGTTGATCGTGTACTTCGCGACGTACCGCCGCACCCGCCGGTTGTCCGCCCGCCCGTCACCCGGCAGCGCACCCCGTCGCCGCTTCATCACGTGCGCCGTCTGCCAGGTGCGCAGGACGACTTCACCGACCCGCCCCATCGCCTGGGAGTCGGAGGAGATGATCGAGATGGCGCCCAGGTCGTGCAGGATGTCCTCCGCGCCGATGGTGGACGGCCGGATCCGCGACTCGGCGAAGGCGAGGTCCTCCGGCACCGCCGGGTTGAGGTGGTGGCACACCATCAGCATGTCGAGGTGCTCCTCGGCGGTGTTGACGGTGAACGGGCGCGTCGGGTTCGTCGAGCTCGGCAGGACGTGCGGCTCGGAGACGACGGTCATGATGTCCGGCGCGTGCCCGCCGCCCGCACCCTCGGTGTGGTACGCGTGGATGCCGCGCCCCGCGATCGCGGCGAGCGTGTCGCCCACGAAACCGGCCTCGTTGAGCGTGTCCGTGTGGATGGCGACCTGGATGCCGGTCTGCTCGGCGACGGTCAGGGAGGCGTCGATGACGGCCGGGGTCGAGCCCCAGTCCTCGTGCAGCTTCAGGCCCAGGGCGCCGCCGCGGATCTGCGACAGCATCGCCTCGTGCGAGACGGTGTTGCCCTTGCCGAGGAAGCCGATGTTGAGCGGGTACTGCTCCATCGCCTCCAGCATCCGCGCCAGGTGCCAGGGACCGGGCGTCACCGTGGTCGCCTTCGACCCCTCGGCCGGGCCGGTGCCACCGCCCACCAGCGTCGTGATGCCGGCGGACAGCGCCTCGTCGGCGATCTGCGGGCAGATGAAGTGGACGTGCGCGTCGATGGCACCGGCGGTCAGGATCCGCCCGTTGCCGGCGATGACTTCGGTCTCGGGGCCGATGACCAGGTCCGGGTGGACGCCGTCCATGGTGTCCGGGTTGCCGGCCTTGCCGATGCCGGTGATCCGGCCGTCGCGCAGCCCGACGTCGGCCTTGACGATCCCCCAGTGGTCGACGATCACCGCACCGGTGACGACCGTGTCCGGGGTGCCCTCCGCACGTGTGGCACGGGACTGGCCCATGGACTCGCGGATGACCTTGCCGCCGCCGAACACCGCCTCGTCACCGGCGAGTCCGGGCCCGCCGCAGCGGTCTTCCTCGATCTCGATCAGCAGGTCGGTGTCGGCGAGCCGGATCCGGTCGCCGGTGGTGGGACCGAACAGGTCGGCGTAGGCGGCACGCGAGATCTCAGGCATCGAGGGCACCTCCGGTCTCCCCGCGCAGCCCGGGCACCATGCGGGCACCGGTGAGCGGGACGAGTTCCACCTCGACGGGGATGCCGGGCTCGAAGCGCACGGCCGTACCGGCGGCGACGTTGAGCCGCAGGCCGCGCGCGGCGGCGCGGTCGAAGTCCAGACCGGGGTTGGCCTCGGCGAAGTGGTAGTGGGAGCCGACCTGGACGGGCCGGTCGGCGGCGTTCAGGACGGTCAGCCGGGTGACCTCACGGCCCTCGTTGAAGACGACGGGCTCGTCCGCGAACAGGATCTCGCCGGGAATCATCGCGGCACCTCAGACGATCGGGTCGTGGACGGTGACGAGCTTGGTGCCGTCGGGGAAGGTCGCCTCCACCTGGACGTCGTGGATCATCTCCGGGATGCCCTCCATGACGTCGTCGCGCGTGAGCAACTTGCGCCCGGAGGCCATGAGTTCGGCGACCGTACGGCCGTCACGTGCGCCTTCGAGGATGTGCGAGGTGATGAGCGCGACCGCTTCGGGGTGGTTGAGCCTCAGCCCACGGGCCCGGCGCTTCCCGGCGACGTCGGCCGCGACATGGATCAGCAGCCTCTCTTGCTCGTGCGGGGTCAGTTGCACGTCCCACCTCACAGTCCTCGCCCGGACCGTGCGGGGCCCCGGTTGCCGCAGCCACGGGCCGAAGTCCCTGATGGCGTGGACCGGAGGCTAGTTGGGCCGGGTTTCGGCCACGTTAACCGGACTGTGATCCGGCGCCCCGGTCCGGCACGCTCATCAGCCCCCGGAGACCGTCCCGCAGGATCTCGACCGGCGCGGGGCCGAACAGGGCCTGCTGCGCGAGGAACCCCATCGCCGAGGCCATCATGGTGCGCGCCACGTAGTCCGGGGTCACGTCCGGCCGCATCATCCCGGCGTCCTGGTACGCCTCGACGATCCGCGCCCAGGTCCGCTGCACCACGCCGTAGCCCTCGCGCAGGACCGCGGCGAGCTCGTCGTTGCGGAGGGTCTCCGTCCACACCTGGACGATCAGCCGCGGGAACGCGGGCCGCCCGTCCACGGTGACGGACTCCTTGGTGGCGAGCACACGGCTGAGCACCGAGGCCAGCAGGGCGTCCGGCGGCGGGGGCGGGCTGCTGCGCGCCCCTTCCTCGAAGCCCTCGTGGACCTGGCCGAGCACCTCGCCGACGATCGCGGCGATGAGCGCGTCCTTGCCGCTGAAGTAGCGGTACACCGCCCCGGCCGACAGGTCGACCTCCTTCAGCACGTCCTGCATGGACGTGGCATGGAAGCCGTTGCGGGCGAAGCACACGGCGGCGCCGTCGAGGATCTGCCGGCGGCGGGCGTCGAGGTGTTCCTGGGATACGCGGGCCATGGCCCCAAAGTAAAACGAACATTCCTTCTTGACAAGGCCGGGCTTCGGCAGGACGGTGGTGACACACCTAAAACGAACGATCCTTCTTTTTACGGCTCCCCCGCCCGGCGGACGCCCCCATCCGAGAGGAAGCCATGCCGACCGCATCCGCTACCCCCGCAAGGGCACACTCCCGCCGCCTGATCGCGGCCGCCGTGCTCGTCCCCGTCCTCGCCGCGCTCGCCCTGTGGGCCTTCGCCTGGCCCGCCGCCCGCACCGCGCCCCGCGACCTGCCGCTCGGCGTCGCCGGGCCCACCGCCGCCACCGCACAGATGGAGCGGCAGCTGACGCGGCACCCGGGGGCCTTCGAGATCCACCGCTACGCCGACGAGGCCGCCGCCCGGGACGCGATCGAGGACCGGACCGTATACGGCGCGGTCGTCGTCACCGCCCAGGGCCCGGAGCTGCTGACCGCGTCGGCCGCGAGCCCGGTGGTGGCGCAGATGCTCCAGCAGGCGGTGGCGGAGCAGGCGTCCGCCCACGGCACGCAGGTGAGGACCGTCGACGTCGTGGCCGCCCCGGCGAAGGACCCCCGTGGCGCCGCCCTGACCTCGAGCGTGCTGCCGCTCGCGCTGGCCGGGATCGCGGCCGGCTCGGTGGTGTCCCTGCTCGGACTGCGCGGCGTGCGCGCCGTGGCCGGGCTCGTGGGTGCCGCGGCCCTGACCGGCATGGCGGCGGCCGGTATCGCGCACAGCTGGCTCGGGGTGCTCACCGGTGCCTGGTGGACGGAGGCGGGCGTGCTGGGCCTCGCGACGCTCGCCGTGAGCGCCGCGGTCGCCGGGCTGGCCGCGCTCCTCGGCCCTGCGGGCATCGGGATCGCCGCGGGCGTGGTGATGCTGTTCGGCAACCCGTTCTCCGGCGCCTCCTCGGCCCCGCAGATGCTGCCCCACCCGGTCGGCGCGATCGGTCAGTGGCTGCCGCCGGGCGCGAGCGCGACCCTGCTGCGCTCGGTGTCGTTCTTCGACGGCGCCGCGGCGACCGGCCCCGCCCTGACGCTCACCTGGTGGGCCGCGCTGGGCCTGGGCGCCGTCCTGCTCGGCAGCGCGTTGAGGGGCCGTCCGAAGTCCGCCGAACAGGCCGCCGAGAGGGAACTCGCGCCGGTCGGCTGACCGCACGGAACCGGCCGCGCAACGACCGGCCGTGCACCCCCGCTGTAGCGGACGGGGGTGCACGGTCTTCTCGTCTTCCGCGCGGGGTGCCGGCCGCCGGGAGGGGTCCCCCTACGAGGGGTTCGGCCCCCGGTGCTCCGCGGCGATGCCGAACCGCTGCCGTTCGCGGGGAGCGGAACCGGCCTCGCGCACCCGGGAGACCGCGCTGATCACCTGCTCGTCGGCGGGCCGGTCCAGGGCGTCGAGTCGTTCCAGGTCGGCGGCGGAGACCAGGGCGACGAGGGGCTTTCCGTGGCGCGTCACGACGACGCGCTCATTGCCGTACACCACCCGGTTGATCAGGTCGGCGAGCTCAGCCCTGGCTTGCGTCACCGGAATCTCGTAGGCCATACCCCCATCATAACGTCATGTACGTCCTGTACATTTTTTACAGAGACAGCTCCGCGAGAGACCGCTCAGCGAGAGACCGCTCTGCCGCGAGGAGGGGTATGCCATGACCCGACCGTCCGCCCGCTACGTCCTGCCCGAGTTCACCGAGCGCACGAGTGCCGGGCAGAAGACGATGGATCCGTACTCGAAGCTGCTCGAGGAGCGGATCGTCTTCCTCGGCACACCGATCGACGACACGTCGGCGAACGACGTGATGGCGCAGTTCATGCACCTCGAGTACCAGGACCCGGACCGGGACATCTCGCTCTACATCAACTCCCCCGGCGGCTCCTTCACGGCCATGTCGGCGATCTACGACACCATGCGGTTCGTCGGCTGCGACGTGGAGACGATCTGCATGGGGCAGGCGGGTTCGTCGGCGGCGGTGCTGCTCGCGGCCGGCACGCCGGGCAAGCGGCTCGCGCTGCCGGGCGCACGCGTGGTGATCCATCAGCCGGCGCTGTACGAACCGGTGCAGGGCCAGGCCAGCGACCTCGCCATCCAGGCCGACGAGCTGACGCGGACACGGGACCGGCTCGAGGAGATGCTGGTCCGGCACACCGGGCGCAGCCCCGAGCAGGTGAGCGCCGACATCGAGCGCGACCACATCCTGGACGCCCAAGGAGCGCTGGAGTACGGGCTGGTGGACCGCATCGTCACCAGCCGCAGGGCCACCCTCGCGCCGCCCACCGGGCGGTGAGCGCAGGTGCTCCCACCCGAACTGCCTCCGCTGCCCGCCCTCACGCGCGCCGAGGGTGAGTTGATCGACCGTTACCTCGACGTGGTCGACCTGCTCGGACGCATCAACCCGGCGCACCACGGAGACACCTACCGCGGGCTGCGGGCCGCGCAGGCGCTGGTGAGCAAGGCGGTCGCGCTGCGCGACGCCCTGGCGGTGATGCACCAGCGCGGCGAGACCGAGCTGCACGCACCCACGCTGCGGCGCGCGCTCCTGGTCCTGGACGGCGAGCGGCGCACGGCCCGGGTCACCGTGCCCCCGCATCCCGACAGTTGACGCGGGCTCGGACGGTCCGGACACCCCGCCCCGGCGGCGAGGCGTCCGGACCAGGCTTCAAACGGACCAAATGAGGTACCGCCGTTTGGAGGAGATACGGCTCCAATCTTTCGACGGTTCCAGTTGCGCAACACGCGTGGACCCAGGGCGGAATGGAGTGTTCCGGTGCTGGTCCGGGCCTCGCCCGGGTCCTCAACACCGGTTCGAACACAGGGGTGTCCACCCGAACGGGCGAGTGGTGAGTAACAACACAAATCCCCGGTTCCATTGGGATTTTCGGACATCCGTAGGCGAAGATCCCTGTCTGACGACAAGCCCCCGCCGCAGCGGCGGGGCGATCCGGGCGGACGCCGAGTCCTGCCGCCGCCCGGATGACTGGTCGACAGGAGTGGATCGGCAGGAGTGGAGGACCCAAGCACGACGGGTCGCCGGAACGGTCATGCCATGGCCGGGTCGAGCAGCCCTTGGGGTGAAGCCGCGTCAGCGGCCGGGCAACTTCGCCAGCCCGAATCCGACAGGTCATCCTTCACAGGCGGCTGACGAAGGGTTGCGCATGACTGCGCTCAATCGTGTCCCGTCGCTCATGGTCCGGGCCGGCACCGCCTCGGCTCTCACCATCGCCGCCGTGGGCGGCTCCATCGTGGTCCCGGGCGTCGCCTCCGACGCCGCGGCCGCCACACCGGCGACGAAGGCACTTCAGATCGCGGCCTCGAAAAAGGGCTCCCCGTACAAGTGGGGAGCCATAGGGCCGCGCCGGTTCGACTGCTCCGGGCTCACGCTGTACTCGTTCAAGAAAGCGGGCAAGAAACTGCCCCGCACGGCGGCCCAGCAGTACAACCGGACCCACCACATCTCCGCGAAGAGCCGCAGGGCCGGAGACCTCGTGTTCTTCCACTCGGGCTCCAGCGTCTACCACGTGGGCATCTACGCCGGGAAGGGGAAGATCTGGCACGCCCCCAAGACGGGCGATGTCGTGAAGCTCCAGAAGATCTGGACGAGGAGCGTCTGGTACGGCCGGGTCAGCTGACTCTCCCGCGGGGGCGGCGGCGACCTGACTGGCCGTCGCCCCCGCGGGGCCTGATCCGGGCTCGGCTGGATACACGTATGCCATGTCCGAGCACCGTCGCTGCACCGCGCGCAACGAGACGCCGCTCGAGCGCGCCGACCGCAACTTCGTCGAGCTGCTGCAGGAGCTGCGCGTCGTCCAGACCGGGGTGCAGATCCTCTTCGCCTTCCTGCTGAGCCTGGCCTTCACCCAGCGCTTCCCGTCGCTCGACCAGCTCCAGCGCACGACATACGTCATCACGCTGCTGCTCACGGTCCTCGCGGCCGCGCTGTTCACCGCGCCCGCCGCACTGCACCGCTCGCTCTTCCGGCGCGGCGCCAAGCCGCACATCGTGCAGGTCTCGTCGCGGCTCGCCACGGTCGGCATGGGCGTGCTGATGTTCGCCTTCACCGGATCGGTGCTGCTCGTGGTCGACGTGACGACGCACAGCCGGGGCGCCGGGGCGGCCGCGGGTGCGGCGACCCTCTGCGTGTGCCTCGGACTGTGGGGACTGCTGCCCCGGCTGGTGCGCCGTGCGGTCACGTCCGACTAGCACCTGGGGCGAAGGCCCCGTCACCCGCCGATCCGCTACGGCTCCTGCTGCCCCGCTGCCGTCACGGGCTCCGCCGGGACGGTCCAGGGCAGTTCGATGGAGACCGTCTTGCCACCCTCCCTGGTGGGCCGCACCCGCATTCTCCCGCCGCACTCGGCGGCCAGCCAGCGGATGATCACCATGCCCCGGCCGTTGTCCTGCTGGACGGCGGCGGGCAGGCGCTTCGGGAAACGGGGGTGGGAGTCCGTGACGCCGATGCGCAGTTCCTCGTCACGGTGGAGTTCGATGTCCACCGTGAAGGTGGGTGACTGCCCGAAGGTGTGCTGTACGGCGTTGGTGGCAAGTTCGGAGACGATGAGCCGGACGGTCTCGGCGGTGTCGCTGGTCGCTGGAAGCCCCCACTCGGCCAGTGTGTCGACCACGTAGCCGCGGGCCGCGGAGACCGAGGCGGGTTCGCTCGGCAGAGTGACGGATGCTTCCAGATGGTCTGCCATGGCGCGGTCGTCCCTTTCCCACGGGGCCGGAGTCCGACACGGAGCGGATGGTTCGAGTACGGTCCCGGACTGGTGCTTCGTCGCCAGAGTGCCATTACTGCGCCTGTCACGGGTGGCGATCCACCAAGATATGCATATATCTGTCGCTCGATGCGGTGAACTCTGCGACGGGAGACCGTATTTGGGTGGCCCGGAAGGAGTAAGGAGTAGCGCATGCAGCACGGTCCCGCGGTGCGCCGCCGGAAGCTGGGCGCCGAATTGCGCGAGTTGCGCGCGGGTGCGGGGCTCACCAGTGGTGAGGCGGCCCGGCTCGCGGGCTGGCACCAGTCGAAGGTGAGCCGGATCGAAACGGGTGCCAGCGGGGTGAAACCGGCCGATGTGCGGTTACTCCTCGACGTCTACGCCGTGGCGGACGCCCAACTACGGGAGTTGCTGATGGTGTTGGCGGGATCCGACGAGAGCGGCGGCCGGCATCACTGGTGGCACGCCTATCGCGGGGTGCTGCCGCCCACCTACCGCGACTTCATCAGCCTCGAGTCCCAGGCGAGCGCGATGAGCACGCTGGAGACGTCCGTCGTGCCCGGCCTGCTCCAGACGCCCGACTACGCACGCGCGGTGACCAGGGCGGCGGTCGGCGGACTGGACGACGAACGGCTCGACGCCCTGGTCGAGGTGCGGCTGGCCAGACAGGACGTGCTGCGCTCGAATCCGCCGCTGAGCCTGAGCGCGGTGCTGGACGAGGCGGTGCTGCACCGGGAGGTCGGCGGCCCCGATGTCATGGCGCGTCAGCTGCGGCGGCTGCTGGACACGGCGCATCTGCCTCAAGTGCGGCTGCAGGTACTGCCGTTCGCCGCCGGTGCGCATGTCGGCGTCACCGGGCCTTTCGTAATCTTCTCGTTTTCGAGCACTTCTGATCTGGACGTGGTTGTTCTCGACCACCTGACGAGTAGCCTCTACCTCGAACGGAAAGAAGACCTCCGGGCTTACAGAGAGGCCTTCAAGGACCTCCAGTTCCACGCCCTTTCGCCCGAGGACTCGTTGGATTACATCGCCGCGATAGGTGACGGCGCGTAAGGAGGCACCATGTCCGCAATGCCTCGGAACGTACCTTCCAGTACCGATCTGCACGGCGTGCGGTGGCTGCGCAGCAGCTACAGCACCGGAGCGAACAACTGCGTCGAAACGGCGCGCCCGTGCTCCGGGCCCCTGGCCGGGCTGCTCGCCGTGCGCGACTCCAAGGACCCGAACGGTCCCGCCCTGCTCTTCTCCCCCGGGAGCTGGACGGACTTCATGGCCGCACTCGTGTCCTGATCAGTCCTGCATCGTGCGGCACACGGCCGTGTCACGCCGACTCATGGTCGCGTCTCGCCGATCACCAGGACAGCGCGTTCGATCTCTGCCCCGGACAGGTCCGCACGGGCGGTCAGCCTCAGCCGTGAGATGCCGTCGGGCACGGAAGGAGGACGGAAGCACCCCACGGCGAGGCCGGCCGTACGGCAGTCGGCCGCCCATTGCACGGCCTGTTCCGGGGAGGGCGCGCGCACCGAGACCACCGCGGCGTCCGGGCGTACCGCCTCGTGCCCCGCGGCGGTCAGCCGTGCATGCAGTTCGGCGGCCACCGTGCGCGCCCGTGCCGCCCGCTCGGGCTCGCGGCGCAGCAGCCGCAGCGCCGCGAGGGCCGCGCCCGCCGCGGCGGGCGCGAGTCCCGTGTCGAAGATGAACGTACGGGCCGCGTTGACGAGATGGTCGATGACCTTGGCGGGACCGAGGACCGCACCGCCCTGGCTGCCGAGCGACTTCGACAGCGTGACCGTGACGACGAGGTCGTCGGCGCCCGCGAGTCCCGCGGCGTCCGCCGCACCGCGGCCGCCCTCGCCCAGGACGCCGAGGCCGTGGGCGTCGTCGACCAGCAGTCCCGCGCCGCGCTCACGGCAGGCGGCGGCCAGTTCGGCCAGCGGGGCGGCGTCGCCGTCGACCGAGAAGACGGTGTCCGACACGACGACGGCCGGGCCCTCGTGCGTCCGCAGTGCCTTGCGCACGGCCTCCGGGTCGGCGTGCCCGACCACCTGCTTGGCGCCCCGGGCCAGCCGGCAGCCGTCGATCAGGGACGCGTGGTTGCCCGCGTCGGAGACGATCAGCGAACCGTGCGGGGCCAGTGTGGCGACCGCGGCGAGGTTGGCCGCGTAGCCCGAGGAGAAGACCAGAGCCGCCTCGAAGCCGCAGAAGTCGGCCAGCTCGCGCTCCAGCTCGGTGTGGAGCTCGGTCGTGCCCGTGACGAGCCGGGAGCCGGTCGAGCCGCCGCCCCAGGTCCGCGCCGCCCCGGCCGCGCCCTCGGCGACCTCCGGGTGGCGGGCCAGACCCAGGTAGTCGTTGCTCGCGAGATCGAGGAGCGGGGAGCCGGCCGGACGCGGCCGCAGGGTCCGTACGAGCCCGGCGCGACGGCGCTGCTCCGCCTGTTCGTCGATCCAGCCGAACGCCATGGCTCCTCCGGGGCTTTTGTAGGCAGTGGACAGACACTAGCCGGACGAGCGCCACCCCATGATGTGGCAATACACACACGACGAAGTGACTCTGTTGTTCCTTCTCTCCTTGGCCCGGAGCGGGTCCGTAGGACAGGATCGGCTCTCATGGACCTGCTGAACACGCTGGTGGACAAGGGGCTTCGGCGCGAACTGCCGACCCGCGAGGAAGCTCTGGCCGTTCTCGCCACTTCCGACGACGACGTGCTCGACGTGGTGGCCGCGGCCGGGAAGGTGCGCCGGCAGTGGTTCGGCCGACGGGTGAAACTCAACTATCTCGTCAACCTCAAGTCGGGCCTGTGTCCTGAGGACTGCTCGTACTGCTCCCAGCGGCTGGGCTCCAAGGCCGACATCCTCAAGTACACCTGGCTCAAGCCCGAACAGGCCTCGCAGGCCGCCGCCGCGGGACTGGCCGGCGGCGCCAAGCGGGTGTGCCTGGTGGCGTCCGGACGCGGTCCGACCGACCGGGACATCGACCGGGTCGCCGGCACCATCAAGGCGATCAAGGACGAGAACGAGAGCGTCGAGGTGTGCGCCTGCCTCGGCCTGCTCTCCGACGGCCAGGCCGAGCGCCTGCGCGAGGCGGGCGCCGACGCCTACAACCACAACCTCAACACGTCCGAGTCGACGTACGGGGACATCACGACCACGCACACGTACGCCGACCGGGTGGACACGGTCTCCAAGGCGCACGCGGCCGGGCTGTCCGCCTGCTCGGGTCTGATCGCCGGCATGGGCGAGAGCGACGAGGACCTGGTGGACGTGGTCTTCTCGCTGCGCGAGCTGGACCCGGACTCGGTGCCGGTGAACTTCCTGATCCCGATGGAGGGCACCCCGCTGGCCACGGAGTGGCACCTCACCCCGCAGCGCTGCCTGCGGATCCTCGCGATGGTGCGGTTCGTATGCCCGGACGTCGAGGTGCGCATCGCGGGCGGCCGCGAGGTGCATCTGCGCACGATGCAGCCGCTCGCGCTGCACCTGGCCAACTCGATCTTCCTCGGTGACTACCTCACCAGTGAGGGCCAGGCCGGCAAGACGGACCTGGAGATGATCGCGGACGCCGGGTTCGAGGTGGAGGGCGCCGGCGAGGTGACGCTGCCGGAGCACCGGGCGACGGCGGGCGGCGGGTGCGGTTCGCACGCCGGTGCCGGGTGCGGGACGCACGAGGGCGGCGGCTGCGGGTCCCACGAGGACGCCGGGTGCGGGTCGCACGAGGGCGGCGGTGTGTGCGGTACGGCCGCTGCCGCGCCCGCTGCGGGCGAGCTGCGCAGCGACCTGGTCGCCGTCCGCCGCCGCGGTGCCGGAACGGACCTCGCGCCCAATGCCTGACCTGCCCCTCCCCGAGCTGCTGGAGCTGGACCGGCGGCATGTGTGGCATCCCTACGGCCCCATGCCCGGCCGGGCCGAGCCGCTCGTCGTGGAGTCGGCGAGCGGGGTGCGGCTGCGGATGGCGGACGGCTCGGGCGAGCTGGTGGACGGGATGTCGTCCTGGTGGTCGGCGATCCACGGCTACAACCACCCGGTGCTCAACGAGGCCGCGCGCGAGCAGCTGGGCCGGATGAGCCATGTGATGTTCGGCGGGCTCACGCACGAGCCCGCCGTCCGGCTCGCGAAGCTCCTTGTCGACATGTCGCCCGACGGCCTGGAGCATGTCTTCCTCGCCGACTCCGGTTCGGTGTCGGTCGAGGTCGCGGTCAAGATGTGCCTGCAGTACTGGCGTTCGCTGGGCCGTCCCGGCAAGCAGCGGCTGCTGACCTGGCGCGGCGGCTACCACGGCGACACCTGGCAGCCCATGTCGGTGTGCGACCCCGAGGGCGGGATGCACGAGCTGTGGACCGGGGTGCTGCCCCAGCAGGTGTTCGTGGACGCGCCTCCGGCCGAGTACGAGGAGGCGTACGCGGAACGGTTGCGCTCGGCCATCGCCGCGCATGCCGACGAACTGGCCGCGGTGATCGTGGAACCGGTGGTGCAGGGCGCGGGCGGCATGCGGTTCCACTCCCCCGCGTATCTGCGGGTGCTGCGCGAGGCGTGCGACGCGCACGACGTGCTGCTGGTGTTCGACGAGATCGCGACCGGCTTCGGGCGTACGGGCTCGCTGTTCGCGGCCGGGCACGCGGCCGTGACGCCGGACGTGATGTGCGTGGGCAAGGCGCTGACCGGCGGCTACCTGACGATGGCGGCGACGCTGTGCACGCCGAGGGTGGCCGACGGCATCTCGCGGGGTGAGGTGCCGGTTCTGGCGCACGGCCCGACCTTCATGGGCAACCCTCTCGCCGCGTCCGTCGCCTGCGCCTCGATCGAGCTGCTGCTCGGCCAGGACTGGCTCGAGGAGGTCAAGCGGATCGAGGCGGGCCTGCGGGAGGGGCTGGCACCGGCCCTGGATCTCCCGGGCGTGCGGGACGTACGGGTCCTGGGCGCCATCGGCGTCGTCCAGCTGGACCACGCGGTCGACATGAAGGCCGCGACGGAGGCGGCCGTGCGCGAGGGCGTGTGGCTGCGGCCCTTCCGCGACCTGATCTACACGATGCCGCCGTACGTCACCGGGGACGCGGACCTGGCGCGGATCGCGCGCGCGGTGTGCGCGGCGGCGCGGGAAGGATGAACATGCCGATCCTGATGATCACGGGCACCGGCACGGAGGTCGGCAAGACGATCACGACCGCCGCGGTCGCCGCCACCGCCCTCGCGGCCGGCCGGTCGGTGGCCGTACTCAAGGCCGCGCAGACGGGTGTACGGCCGGACGAGCCCGGCGACGCCGCCGAGGTCGCGCGGCTCGCGGGACCCGTCACCACGGCCGAACTCGCCCGCTACCCCGAGCCGTTGGCGCCGGAGACGGCCGCGCGGCGCGCCGGGATGACGCCGGTGCACCCCGAGGACGTCGCCGAGGCCGCCGCCAAGCTGGCCTCCGAGCACGACCTGGTCCTGGTCGAAGGCGCGGGCGGCCTGCTCGTCCGCTTCGACCCGGCGGGCGGCACCCTGGCGGACGCGGCCGCGCTGCTGCACGCCCCGGTACTGGTCGTCACGTCGCCGGGCCTCGGCACGCTGAACACGTCGGAACTGACGGCACGCGAACTGCGAGCACGCGGCCTCGACCTGCTGGGCATGGTGATCGGCAGCTGGCCCGCCTCCCCGGACCTGGCCTCCCGCTGCAACCTGGCAGACCTCCCGGCCGTCACGGACGCACCTCTGCTGGGCGCCCTGCCGGAGGGTGCGGCAGCCCTGGAGCCTGCCGACTTCCGTACGACAGCGCCGGGTTGGCTGGCGCCACGGCTGAACGGGGTCTGGGACGCGGAGGCGTTTCAGGTGCGGGAAGCGCCCTAGCGCCGACGTGGCGTTGCGTTCAGGGCGCCTGCCCGGCCCTCTCGGGGCGGGCAGGCGCCCTGCGTACGATCGTCGGCCGCGCGTCCGGGGTCTCTTCCGTCAGGGTCCGGATCAGCGCGTGGTCCGGGGACAGCCGGCACGCCGGGTCCGTGCGGGCCGGGTCGCCTGTGAGGGCGTAGGACTGGCAGCGGCAGCCGCCGAAGTCCTCGTCGCGGCGGGAGCAGCCGCGGCAGGGGGCGGGCATCCAGTCGGTCCCGCGGTAGCGGGTGAAGGCGTTGGAGTGGTCCCAGATCCACGTCAGCGGGTGGTCGCGGATGTTCGGCGGGTCCAGGTCCGGCAGGGAGACCGCGGCGGGACAGGGCAGAACGGTGCCGTCCGGGGTGACGGTGAGCGAGACGGCTCCCCAGCCGCCCATGCACGGTTTGGCCACGCCGTCGAAGTAGTCGGGGACGACCCAGACCAAGGCGGGGCCGCCCGGTGCGAGCCGCTCGCGCCATCGCTCCACGGCGGCCTGCGCGCGGGTGAGCTGGTCACGTGTCGGGAGCAGCGCGGCGCGGTTGAGCAGGCCCCAGCCGTAGAACTGGGTGTTGGCCAGTTCGATGCGGTCCACGCCCCAGGACAGGCCGAGTTCGACGACGGCGTCGATCGCGTCGAGGTTCTCGCGGTGCAGGACGACGTTGAGGCCGAGGGGGAGGCCCGCGGCCCGTACGAGTGCGGCGGCCTTCTCCTTGTCGGCGAAGGACCGGCGCCCGGCGATCCGGTCGGAGGCGTCCGGATCGGCGTGCTGGACGGACAGTTGGACGCTGCGCAGCCCGGCGGCGGCGAGCGCGGACAGCCGGGCACGGTCCAGGCCCACGCCGCTGGTGACCAGCTGGGTGTAGATCCCGGCGGTCTCGGCCGCGGTCACGATCTCCTCCAGGTCGCGGCGCAACAGCGGTTCGCCGCCCGAGAGATGGGTGTGGACCACGCCCAGCTCGCCCGCCTGGCGCATCACGTCCGCCCACCGGGACGTGCTCAGCTCATGCGAACGCCGCGTCAGCTCCAGCGGGTTGGAGCAGTACCCGCAGTGCAGCGGGCAGGCGTGGGTGAGTTCGGCCAGCAGGGCCCATGGACGGGCGGGCGCGGGTGCCGCAACGGCTGCGGTCAACGGAGCCAGCCCTCCTTGCGCATCCCCTCCAGGAAGGGAGGGACATCGGTGGCCACGGCCGAATCAGGGAAGCGGCCGGCCAGTTCGTCGACGATGTCGCGCACGCTGTGCGCCCCGTCGCACAGGCCGACGACCGCCCCGGCCGCGCCCCGCAGGACGACGACGCGTTCGGGAAGCAGCAACAGGTCCGTGTCGCGTGCGCGGTCGTGCCGCAGGACGATCGCGGGCGCGAGCCTGGGCCGCCAGTCGGACACCGCCGCCACCCTCACGGCTGGCTCCGGCGGCCCGCATGGTCCACGGCGTCGAGCAGCGACCACAGGACGTCGCACTTGAACCGCAGCGCGGCCACGGCCCGTTCCTGCTCGTCCCGGGTACGGGCCCAGCCGAGCACCAGGTCGAGCGCCTCCCGGCTGTCGCGCCGCCCCTGGGAGACCCGGGTCCGGAAGTAGGCGAGGCCCTCGGGTTCGATCCACGTGTAGTGGCGTTCGAAGGCGTCGATACGGGTGCGCATCAGGTCCGGCGCCGACAGCTCGGTCAGCGACGCGGCGACGGCGTCGAGGGGTGGGCGCAGCCGGCAGAAGTTGACGTATCCGTCGACCGCCAGCCGTACACCCGGAAGCACGGTGTCGGCGCCGAGCAGCGTCCCGCGGTCCAGCCCCGCCGCCTCGCCGAGCCGCAGCCACCGCTCGATGCCGCCCTCGCCCTCCTGCTGCCCGTCGTGGTCCTGGATGCGCCGCAGCCACATCCGGCGCAGCGAGCAGGTGTCCAGCTTGGCGGTGATCAGCGCGTCCTTGACGGGGATGTGGCGCTGGTAGTGGAAGCGGTTGGCGATCCAGCGGCGCAGCTCCTCCCGGCTCAGATCGCCGCTGTGCATACGGAGGTTGAAGGGGTGGCGGTCGTGGTACCGCTCCTCCCCCACCGCACGCAGTCGCGCCTCGAACTCCGCGGCGCTCCAGGGCTCCGCGAGCGGGGCGGACGTAAGCAGGGTTGCCGTGCTCACAGCTCGATCTCCATACCGTCGGACGCCACCTCGAGGCCCAGCCGGGCGAGCCGCTTGTGCTCGGTCGCGGCCGGGTCGACGAGGGGGTTGGTGTTGTTGAGGTGCGTGTAGAGGCACCGGGCGGAGAGGCGGGCGAGGCGTTCGGCGGTGCCGTCCGCCCCGTCGATGGGCAGATGGCCCATGCCGGTGGCGGTGCGCTCGGAGATGCCCGTACGGCGGGGTTCCTCGTCGTCCCAGAAGGTGCCGTCCACGATGACGCAGTCGGCCTCCTCGGCGGCCTGCTGGAGGCGGTCGGGCCAGGCGGCCAGTGCGGGGGCGTAGAGCGCCCTCGCGCCGGAGACCGGGTCGTACAGCCGCAGCGCGACGACCCAGGCGTCGTCGTCCGGGGCGTCGGCGGCATAGCGCGGGCGCTTGCCCGACACGGGGATGCCGCTGATCTGAAGGCCCGGTGTGCCTGGGTCCAGTGGTCCGGCGCCGTGCCGCGGCAGCTCACGCCAGGTCACGCAGGTGTACGGCGCCAGTACGTCGCCCAGGTGCAGGCGGTCCAGGAGCGCCCGGCGCACCGGGGCCGTCGCGACCACCTCGATGCCGTCGGCCTCCCGCAGCCGTGCGATGCCGAGGGTGTGGTCGAGTTCGGCGTCGGTGAGGACGAGTCCGGCGACCGGCGTCCGGCGGGGGCCGGGCCCCGGGTGGAGTTCGGGCCGGCTCTCGATCTGGTCGCCGATGTCCGGGGTCGCGTTGACGAGGTACCAGCGGCCGTCATGGGTGCGGACGGCGAGGGAGGCGTGGCGGCGGCGCCGGTCCGGATGCGCGCGTGCCCCGGAGCAACTGGGACACGCGCAGTTCCACTGCGGGATGCCGCCGCCGGCGGCCGTGCCGAGTACCAGCAGCAGCATGGCGCCGGTTCAGCGGGAGCTGAGGGAGTAGGCGGTGACCTCGAGTGCGGTGTCGACGACCTCGTAGGAGGGCGTCTGCCAGGTGGCGCCGTCCGGATCCTGCGCGGGACTCTGCTCGACGGGCCTGAGCTGTTCGGTGACTTCGTTCATGGTGGGGCGTCCTTCCGGGAGTGCGGGAGTGGTTGACGTGCCGGGGTCATTTGATGGACAGGCGCAGGATCTTGTCCTTGCCGTACCCGGCGTCGCTCGTGCCGATCAGCAGGTCGTCCGTGCCGGGCACCACGGCGAGGGCGCGCAGGCGGCCGTACTGGCCGGGGTAGAAGTCGACCGCCGTGCCGAGGCGGCCGTCGCCGTCGATCGGGATGCGCCACAGCCGCTTGCCGCGCAGCGACGACACGTACAGGACGTTGCGTACGACGGCGATCTGGGCGGGCACGCCCCACTTCGGGGAGAAGACGACCTCGGGGTTGGTCATGCCCTGCTTGTCGCAGCCTCCCTCGCAGGTGGGCCAGCCGTAGTTGCCGCCCGGCTTGATCAGGTTGAGCTCGTCCCAGGTCTGGTCGCCGATCTCCGTCTCCCAGAGGTTGCCGCTGCGGTCCCAGGCGAGGCCCTCGGGGTTGCGGTGGCCGAGGCTGTAGACGCGGTCGCCGAACGGGTTGCCCGGAGCCGCGGCGCCGGTCTTGGTGATCCGCAGGATCTTGCCGTTGAGCGACTTGCGGTCCTGGGCGAGCTGCGGCGTGTAGGCGTCGCCGGTGGTGACGTAGAGGTATCCGTCGGGGCCGAAGCGGATCTGGCCGCCGTTGTGGTTGCCGATCCGCTTGATGCCCTTGATCAGCACCTTGTAGTGGCTGAGCGACCTGCCGTCGTAGTCCATCCTCACGACGCGGGTCTCGGTCCTCGTGGTGTGCACGAAGAAGACCTGCTTGTCCTTCTTGCCGTCCCAGGTCGGCGACGGGGCGACGCCGAGCAGGCCGCCGGGGCCGTCGTCGTAGGGCTCGGGGACGGTGTTGGGCACCTCGCCGACCCGCGTCTTCTTTCCGTCGAGGCCGAGGCGGAAGACCTGGTGGTCGAGGCGCTGGGTGACCAGCGCCGAGCGGCCGTCCGGCATGAACGTGATGTCCCAGGGCGTCTGATAGCCCGTCGAGAACGTGCTGATCGCGGACGGGCCGCCCCCGTCGGCGGGTTCGGTGGCGACGGCCGTGGCCGGGCCGGTGGTGGTCGCGAGCAGCGCGGCCGACGCGGCGAGGGCGCCGAGGACGAGCCGGGACGGACGCCGCCTCGAGCGGCCGGGCACTGGCATGTCGACACCCTTCGTCGTTCGTCGTGTGAGCCGTGGTGCGGCGTGTGCACACGTTCGCGAAGAGCAGACTATTTCCGATTTGTCACCATACTCCGTATTGAGATCATGACGATGAACGACTGATCTGCCATTCGGAGGAGCCGGGCGGGTGAGGGCGCAGGTGGCGCGACCGGACGGGGACAACCGGCGAGGAGGACACGGCGAGTTGAGATCGGCCCGGGCGCCGCGGGGCCGCGTCATCGGGCCGCGTCCCCGTCACCGAGCAGCCGGACCAGCTCGATCCGCGCGCGGATGCCCAACCGGGCGAACACACCCCGCAGGTGGTGGTCGATGGTGCGGGGGCTGAGGGCGAGCCGGGCGGCGATCTCGCGATTGGTGGCGCCGTCGGCCGCCATGCGGGCGATCAGGAGCTGCTGGGCCGTCAGCCGCGCGGTGGGGGCGTCGCCGCTGCGCACGGGGCCGGCGGGCGCCCCGAGTGCGCGGAGCTCGGCGCGGGCCTGCGCCGCGCAGTGGGGGGCGCCGAAACTGTCGAACGCCTCCAGGGCGCTGTGCAGCCGGTCCCGGGCCTCCGTACGGTGCCGAAGCCGGCGCAGCGCCCCGCCGAACAGGAGCTCGGTGCGGGCCCGTTCGAAGTCGCGGGCTCCGCGGGCGTGCAGGTCGAGCGCCGTGCGGTAGTGCTCGACGGCCTCCGCGCCGGGTGCCAGCAGGGCCCGGCAGCGGGCGCTGAGTGCCAGGTCGTCGGGGCTGCGCACGGCGCTGGCCCAGCGGTGGTAGTCGGCGTGGGCGGCCCGGGCGACGCGGGTGTCACCGGTACGGACGGCGGCCTCGACGTAGTGCGGTGTGGCGAGGTGCCGCACGGCGCGGTGGCCGTGGCCCGGGCCGAAGCCGGCGAGGGCGCGCAGGCGGGCCGCGGCGCCGGCGTAGCGGCCGCTCACGAGGTCGAGGAAGGCGAGGGCCCACTGGGCGAGCGCTGCGGGCAGGCCGAGGCCCCGGGCGAGAGCGTACGACCGTGCGGCCGCGGCGCGTTCCCGGCAGGTCTCCTCGTCGCCGGTGACCGCCGCGAACATGGCGAGGGCGGCCCGCAGATGGCAGGCACCGTTGTCCTGGCCGGTGGCGTGGGCCTGCCGCAGGGCATCCGTGGCGGTGGCGGCACCGGCGTGCGGGCGCCCCGTCCAGAAGTCGGCGTAGGCACGGAACTCAAGGGCCTGGGCCACGGTGGCGGTCGCGCCCCGCGCCCGGGCCGCGGCGGCCGCCCTGACGGTGCCGGCGGCGGCTCGGGTGTCGTCGCCGAGCAGCAGCGCCGCAATCCCGGCGTGCACGAGCAGGGTGGGATCGGTGGGGTCCCCTCCGGGCCCGCACCGGCCGGCCGCCGCCTCCAGCAGCTCCCGCGCGTCCTCGTAGCGGCCCTCGAAGGCGGCGGCCAGCCCGCTCAGGGTGCCGGGCGCCGCGATCCCCAGCCGGCCCGCGACCACGGCAGCCTCCCGGCAGCGGCCCAAGTCGCCTGTGTAGATGGCGGCTTCGGTGACGCGGGCGAGGAGGTGGGCGGCGGCGGAACCATGAGCGCCCTCCCTGACGGCGAACACCCCACGGGCGGCCTGCCGGGCGGTGGAGGACCCACCGACGCCCTCCCGGGCGGTGACGGACACACCGACGCCCTCCCGGACAGCGGACGACCCACTCACGCCCTCCCGGACGGCGGACGACCCACTCACGCCCTCCCGGACGGCGGACGACCCACTCACGCCCTCCCGGACGGCGGACGACCCGCTGACGCCCTCCCGGGCCGGGGAGGACGCACCGACGCCATCCCCGACAGCCGACGCCCCACCGACGGACTCCCCGACAGCGGAACGCCCACGGATGCCCTCCCGGGCGGCAGCCGTCAGCAGTGTGTCGAAGGCCTCCGTCGCGTTCCCCGCGCGGAGCGCGAACAGGCCCGTCAGGGCGTCGTCGGCCGGCGCGCCGGCCGCAAGCCTGCGGGCACGGTCGGCGTCGCCCGCGTCCCAGGCGTGCGCGGCCGCGCGGGTGCGCAACCGGGACTGTTCGAGCGGGTCGGGGCTGAGGGTGGCGGCCCGCTCCAACAGGACTTGGTACAGAAGGAGTTGGCCCGCCGTGCGGGCCTGTTCCGCGGCCGTGCGCGCCTCCGCCGCCAGGCGGCCGCTCGGGCCGAGGGCGCCCGCGGCCCGGTGCCAGGACCGGCGGGGCGTCTCACCGGTGCCGTGCAGGACGCGGGCCAGCAGGCGGTGGACGTCGCGGCGGTCCGCCGGGGAGCCGGTCTCGTAGGCGGCGATCCTGGTCCAGGGGTCGCGGAAGACGACACCGCCCGCTCCCGCGTGTGCGACTCCGACCGCCTCGGCTGCCTCCAGCGGGCGGGTGTCCAGGCGGACGGCCGCGACGGCGCGCAGAAAGGCGTGGGTGGCGACCGGGTACTGGTCTGCGGCGGCGAGGAGCAGCAGGAGGCGGGTGCCGTCCGGCAGGGACCGGATCTCGGCGCGGAGCGAGCGCAGCAACTGCGGTGCCTGCTCGGCCGGTTCGACGGGGAGCGGGTCGAGCCCGGCCGCCTGGCGGCCGGTGAGCCGCGCCACGAGTTCGGCGGCGGCGCGCGGATCGCCGTACACGGCGTGCAGGACCCGTACGCGGACGCCCTCGGCGAGAGCGGGCGCCGTGCGTCGCGGTGGCGAAGTGCGGTCGAGAGGTGGGGGGTTCACCGGAGTCACCACACAATTGACGTTACTGGCGAGTTACTTGAACCGTAAAGACTGGCGATGTCACCGATGCGTCGCGCGTAGACCCGGGCCGACACTCCTGGCGAACCCACCCGTGTCAGGAAGCACCACCCGTGTCAGGAGGCACCATGCAGCGCCACAAGCGTCGTATCGCCACGGCACTCTCGGCCATGGCCGCATCGCTCCTGCTGTCCCTCTCCCTGTCCGCCGCCCCCGCCCGGGCCGCGGCGCACGACCCGATCGTCTTCGTGCACGGCCTGAGCAGCGACTCCAGCAGCTGGAACGACTGGATCGCCGACTTCGAGGCGGACGGCTACTCGTCCTCCGAGCTCTACGCGTGGTCGTACGACTGGGGTCAGTCGAACGCCACGACGGCGCAGCAACTGGCCACCGAGATCAAGAACGTGCTGGCGCAGACCGGTGCGTCCAAGGTCGACATCGTCGCTCACTCGATGGGGGTGCTCGGCTCGCGTTACTACCTGAAGAACCTCGGCGGAACGGCGTACGTCGACGACTTCGTCTCGGTCGCCGGCGTGAACCACGGCACCTCCGTCGCCTCGTGGTGCGCCTGGCTGTACACGTCCTGCAAGGAGATGCAGACGGGCAGTTCGTTCCTGACCTCGCTCAACTCCGGCGACGAGACACCGGGCAGCGTGTCCTACGCGAGCTACTGGTCGGACTGCGACGACGCGGTCGTCCCGAACAGCTCGGCTCTGCTGAGCGGCGCCACGAACGTCGACGCCGGCTGCATCTCGCACACCGACATGAACAACGACCACGGCGTCTACGAGCAGGTCCGGGGCTTCGTCGCCTGAGCCCACGGGCCGAGCGGGCCGGGACAAGGCGACGGCGGGGATGCGCGGGGCCGCCACGGGGGAGAATCGCGGTAAGGAACGTCCTGCGAGGGAGGTCCCATGCCGCTGCGGTCCCCCGGCGCCACCAAGGTGGCGCGCGATCCCGTGCACCACCCGCTGTTCGCCCGCTGCTACGCCCGGATCAGCGTGCGGGCCGAGACCCGGATGGGGATGGGCGCCGTCCGCGACCGGCTCCTGTCCGGGCTGTCCGGGCGGGTGATCGAGATCGGCGCGGGCAACGGCCTGAACTTCGCGCACTATCCGAGCACCGTCGCGGAGGTCGTGGCGATCGAACCGGAGCGCCGGCTGCGGCAGTTGGCCGTCGAGGCCGCCCTGCGCTGCGAGGTGCCGGTCGACGTCGCACCGGGCGCCGCGGAGGCACTGCCCGTCAAGAGCGAGGGCTACGACGCGGCGGTCGTCTCGCTGGTGCTGTGCAGCGTGCGGGACGTGCGGCGCACCCTCGCCGAGGTACGGCGGGTGCTGCGGCCGGGCGGGACGGTGCGGTTCTTCGAGCACGGCCGGGGCGGCGGCCGGATCATGCATGTCACGCAGCGCGCCCTGGACCGCACGGTGTGGCCGCCGCTCAACGGCGGCTGTCACGTGGGCCGGGACCCGATCGCCGCCCTGCGCGAGGCAGGGTTCGTCCTCGGCCCCTACCGGCGCACGATGATGCCGGAGACCGGGCCGGTCCTGCCGACCTCGTACTGCGTGCTGGGCACGGCCTGGCGGCCGGAGTCCGAGGATCCGGCCGCCGGGGAGTGATCAGACCGTCGTCCAGCCGCGCAGCTCGGCGGCGATGTCGTGGACCGTCGCATCACCGCTCTTGACCAGGCGGGCCAGGTCGCGGACCTGCACGGGCGAGGTGGCCACCTTCAGGCCACTGGCGACCAGGTAGGCGTACGCCACGGCGCAGGCGAACAGCGCGTTGGAGCGCTCGAGCGCCGGGACGTGGATGAGGAGCTGGAGCAGCGCGGCGGCGCGCGCGTGGGGGCTGTCGTAGACGGGGACGTCGAATATCTCCGCCTCATGGCGGGCGACGGCGGCGACCAGGGCACCCCAGTCGGTGACCTGGGGATCCCCGGGCGTCTTCTGTTCGGCGAGCATGAGGAGCCAGGCGAGGTCGATGCTGAGATGACTCAAGGGATCAGTGACGACCTTCGCTGCGTCCGGGTTTCCGGTCCGCGTCGAACTCCTCGGCGAACACGGCCTCGTACTGCTTCATGAAGTCGGCGGCGGCCTCCACGAAGGTGTGGCCCACCTCGCCGGTGTCCTGTCTGACCAGCTCCTCTATGTAGCGATTGACGCTCATCCCGCGGGCCAGGGCGCGTTCGCGGGCGGCGCGGGCCGTGTCCTCGTCCACTCGCACGTTCAACTGGGTCTTCGCCATATCTAGAAGCTAGCGCCGAAGTGCTAGCAAGGGCAAGTGGTCCTCCGTTGTACGGGTGCGTGGTCCTCCGAGCACGGGCACGCGATCCTCCTGCGGGTGGAGCGTGTCCCTTACACCGGTATCGGGGGCACGACCTGGGGTGGAGAGGGACCAGCACTCCCGGTGGATTCCGGGTGTGGGCCCGCTCACACTACGCTCGGCCGCAACGAGGGAGTCGTACGTCCACGTGAGCAGGAGGCAGCCTTGTCCACATCAGCTGCGGAGCACGTCCCGGGCCATGCGCCGGCCGGCGGGATCGCGGCCCGCGCCCGCGGCCTGACCAAGGCGTACGGCTCGGGCGAGACGACCGTGCTCGCCCTGGACTCGGTGGACGTGGACATCGCGCGCGGCCGCTTCACCGCGGTCATGGGGCCCTCCGGCTCCGGCAAGTCCACGCTGATGCACTGCCTGGCGGGGCTCGACACGGTGTCGGCCGGCCAGGTCTGGCTCGGCGACACGGAGATCACAGGGCTGAAGGACCGCGAGCTCACCCGGCTGCGGCGCGACCGGATCGGGTTCATGTTCCAGTCGTTCAACCTGATCCCGACGCTGAACGCGGCCGAGAACATCACCCTTCCCATGGACATCGCGGGCAAGAAGCCCGACGAGAAGTGGCTGGACCAGGTCATCGACACACTGGGTCTGCGCGACCGGCTGGGGCACCGGCCCGCGCAGCTGTCCGGCGGCCAGCAGCAGCGGGTGGCCTGCGCGCGGGCACTGGCCTCCCGGCCGGAGCTGATCTTCGCGGACGAACCCACCGGCAACCTCGACTCACGGGCCGGCCTGGAGGTCCTCGGCTTCCTGCGGGAGGCCGTGGACGAGCTGGGGCAGACCGTCGTGATGGTCACCCACGACCCCGGCGCCGCCGCCCACTCCGACCTGGTGCTCTTCCTCGGGGACGGCCGGATCGTCGACGAGATGGAGCACCCCACGGCGGAGGCGGTGCTGGAGCGCCTGAAGCGCTTCGACGTCATCCGCGGACAGCTCGAGGACGGCGCCCCGGCGGCCGAGGAGGGCTGACGCCGTGCTCAAGGCAACGCTTCGGAGCTTCCTGGCCCACAAGGGCAGGCTGCTGCTCTCCGCACTCGCGATCGTCCTGTCCGTGGCGTTCGTCGCCGGCAGCCTGATCTTCTCGGACACGGTCACCCGCACCTTCGACCGCCTGTTCGCCTCCACGTCCGCCGATGTGACGGTGCAGCCGAAACAGGACCTCAAGTCGCAGGTCCCCACCGGCCAGACCCAGACCGTCCCCGCCTCGCTCGCGCAGCGCCTGGCGAAGGTCCCCGGGGCCGCCTCGGTGCACGCCGACGTGAGCGTGCAGAACATCACCGTCGTCGACAGCAGCAACAAGTCGGTGGGGCCGACCACCGGGGCGCCCACCATCGCCTCCGACTGGTACGTCACCGACCGCAGCCCCGTCGAGCTGACCTCGGGACAGACCCCGCAGAGCGGCGACGAGGCCCTGCTGGACGCCGACACCGCCGACAAGAAGCACGTGAAGATCGGGGACACGCTGACCGTGCTGGCGCAGCCGGGCACCTTCAAGGTCCGGATCGTCGGCATCGCCACCTTCAAGACGACCAACCCCGGCGCCGCCCTGGTCTTCCTCGACCCGAGGACCGCGGCGACCCAGCTGCTCGGTTCGGCGGACAGGGCCACCAGCATCCAGGTGAACGCGGCGAAGGGCGTGAGCGACACACAGCTCAAGCGCCGCGTCGTCGCCGCGGCCGGCACCGGCCCCTACGACATCAAGACGGCCGGCGAACAGGCCAAGTCGGCCGCCGCGGACCTCGGCGGGTTCCTCGACGTCATCAAGTACGTCATGCTCGGCTTCGCCGGGATCGCCGTCCTGGTCGGCGTCTTCCTGATCGTCAACACCTTCTCCATGCTGATCGCCCAGCGCACCCGGGAACTGGGCCTGCTCAGGGCCCTCGGCGCCGACCGGCGCCAGGTGCGGCGCTCGGTGCTCACCGAGGCGATCCTGCTCGGTCTGGTCGGCTCGACGCTGGGCCTTGCGGCCGGCATCGGCCTGGCCGCGGGGCTGATCAAGCTCATGAGCGTGTTCGGGATGAACCTCAAGACCACGGAGATGGCGGTCGGTTGGGGCACTCCCGTGGCCGCCTACGTCGTCGGGGTCGGCGTCACCTTCGTCGCGGCGTACCTGCCGGCCCGCCGCGCGGCGGGCGTCTCGCCGATGGCCGCCCTCGCGGACGCCGAGATCGCCGGGGTCGGCAAGCCGCTCAGGACGCGGGCCGTCGTCGGCTCGGTCGTCGGCGTGCTCGGCGCGGCCGCCCTGGCCGGCTGCGCCACGGCGACGAAGACGGCCTCGTCCGCCTCGCTGCTGGGCCTGGGCGTGGTCCTCACCCTGATCGCGACCGTGATCGCCGGACCGCTCCTGGTCCGGCCCGTCATCCGCGTGCTGGGCGGTGCCTTCCCGGCGTTGTTCGGCTCGGTCGGCCGGATGAGCCAGCGCAACGCCCTGCGCAACCCCCGCCGTACCGGCGCCACGGCGGCCGCCCTCATGGTCGGCCTCGCCCTGGTCGGCGGCATGTCGGTGGCCAGCGCCTCCATGTCGAAGTCCTTCGACCAGCAGATCGACAAGACGCTGGGCGCCGACTTCGTGATCCAGAACAGCAACTTCGTGCCCTTCTCGCAGGAGGTCACGGACGCGGTCCGCGGCACCAAGGGCGTGGGTGTCGTGGTGCGGCAGCGGTTCGCACCGGTCGCCGTACGGCTCCCGGACGGCAAACGCGTCGAGACCACCGCCGCGGGCTACGACAACGGCGTGGACGAGGTCGCGCACGTGACGTACACGGCCGGGAACACGGCGGCCGCGCTGGCGCCCGGCAGCCTCGGCATGGACCGCGGCTTCGCGAACGACCACCACGTCCGCGTCGGCAGCACGCTGCCGGTGGAGTTCCCCGGCGGGCAGCGGACCCGGCTGAAGGTCGGCGCCCTCACCGACCAGGCCAACAGCGGCGGATTCGGCATGCAGGGCGGCCTGTTCTTCGGGATCTCCACGGTCGAGAAGTACGTGCCCGGCGGCCAGGACTCCGCGCTGTACGTCGACAAGTCCTCCGGCACCGGCGCCGACCAGCTGCGCAAGAACCTGGACCGGACGCTCAAGCCGTACCCGCAGGTCCAGGTGCGCGACCAGGCCGACTACAAGAAACTGGTGCACGACCAGATCGCGGTGCTGCTCTACCTCGTCTACGCGCTGCTCGGGCTGGCGATCATCATCGCGGTGCTCGGCGTGGTCAACACGCTCGCCCTGTCGGTCGTGGAGCGGACCCGCGAGATCGGGCTGCTGCGGGCCATCGGGCTCGCCCGGCGGCAGCTGCGCCGGATGATCCGGCTGGAGTCGGTGGTGATCGCGGTGTTCGGCGCGGTGCTCGGACTCGCACTGGGGCTGGTGTGGGGCGTGTGCACCCAGCAGGTGCTGGCGCTGCAGGGCATGAAGGCGCTCGCCATCCCGTGGACCACGATCGTCGCGGTGGTGATCGGCTCGGCGGTGGTGGGCATCGTGGCGGCGCTGCTGCCCGCGCTGCGTGCGTCGCGCATGAATGTGCTGGCGGCCATCGCGCACGAGTGACGCAATCGCGGCAGGTGCTCAGGCAACTTGGGCAGGTACTCAAGCAACTCGGGCTGGTGCTCAAGCAACGTGCAGGTGAGGAGAGTTCATGCCACGCCCGTTCCGTTTCGGGGTCAGCCTGACCAGCCCCGCGCCCGCCGGGGACTGGCACGCCAAGTGCCGCCGGGCCGAGGAGCTCGGCTACGACGTGATCCATGTGCCCGACCATCTCGGCATGGTCGCGCCGTTCCCGGCGCTCGTCGCCGCGGCCGCCGTGACCGAACGGCCGCGGCTGGGCACCTTCGTGCTCAACACCGGCTTCTGGAACCCGGCACTGCTGGCCCGCGAGGTGGCCACCACGGATGCCCTCACCGGCGGGCGGCTGGAGCTCGGCCTCGGCGCCGGCTACGTCCAGGCCGAACACGACGCGGCGGGGCTGCCGTTCGGGTCACCGCGCGAGCGCGTGGACCATCTGCGGCGCACGATCGAGGAGTTGGACCGGCTGCTCGGCTCGGACGACCATCAGCCGCGGCCGGCGCAGAAGCCGCGCGTGCCGCTGATGATCGGCGGCAACGGCGACCGGATGATGCAACTCACCGCAGAGCACGCCGACATCGCGGCCTTCACCGGTGCCCGTCCGGTGCCCGGGAGCACGACCGGGCGGCTGGTACCTGTCACGCCCAGGGACCTCGAGGAGAGCGTGGCTCGCTACCGGCGGCTGGCCGAGGGCCGCGAGGAGGAAGCCGAACTGAACCTGCTCCTGCAGATGGTGGCCGTGACCGAGGACCGCGCGGCCGCGGTCGGCCCGCTCGCCGAGCGGGTCGGCTCGACCGTCGAGCAGGCTCTGGACCTGCCCATCCTGCTGATCGGCACGGTCGAGCAGATCGTCGCCCAGGTGCTGGCGCAGCGCGAGCGGTACGGCTTCACGTACCTGACGGTCCTGGAGCCGTACATGGAGGCGTTCGCGCCGGTCGTCGCGGAGCTGGGCGGGCGCTGACGACCACCGGTCCGGATGCTGGAATTCCGGGACCGGGCCGGGCCCGCATGATGGGATCCCCGCATGACCGATCTGCGTATACGCGCCGCCACGCCCGCCGACCTCGACACCGTCCTCGCCTTCTGGAAGACGGCCGCCGAGGGCACCAGCATCAGCGACGACCGGGACGGCGTGGAGCGCCTGGTCGACCGCGATCCGGAGGCCCTCGTCCTCGCCGAGCGGGACGGCGAGCTCGTCGGCACGGTGATCGCCGGCTTCGACGGCTGGCGCTGCCATCTGTACCGGCTGGCGGTCCACCCGCAGCGGCGGCGACAGGGGATCGCGTCGGCGCTGCTGGCGGCCGCGGAGGAACGGCTCGTACGACTCGGCGGACGGCGCGGGGACGCGATGGTACTGGTGCGCAACGAGGCCGCGCATCATGCCTGGCGCGCGGCGGGGTACGCGCCCGAGGAGCACTGGCGGCGCTGGGTGAAGCCACTCACCTGCTGACCTACTTTGCTCATCCTTTACCATTGGAGGACCTTCCGGTCCTCCCCGCGAGGATCACCCGGTCCTGCATGAAAGGTGTGAGCGTCCGCCCATGGGCGAACCCCCCAGTAGTCCGCGCACCGCACGACGTCGCGCGTTCCTCTCTCCCCTGTCCGACGATGGGACGGAGGTGACCCGATGACCGAAGTGCTCCTCCTGCTGGTGGCGATCCTGCTCTCGCTCGCCTGTGGCGCCTTCGTCGCGGCCGAGTTCTCGCTGACCACGGTCGATCGCGGCGAGCTCGAACGAGCCGCGGAGCGCGGTGAGCGGGGCGCGTCCGGCGCCCTGAAGGCCGTCCGCAACCTGACCTTCCAGCTCTCCGGCGCCCAGCTCGGCATCACTGTCACCAACCTGGTCGTCGGCATGCTCGCCGAACCGTCGATCGCCAAGCTGATCGCGGGCCCGCTGGAAGCCCTCGGCATCTCCTCCTCGGCGGCGAGCTCCCTCGCCCTGGTCCTCGGCACCGCGCTGTCCAGCGTGTTCCTGATGGTGGTCGGCGAGCTGGTGCCCAAGAACTGGGCGATCTCCTCACCGCTGCCGGTGGCGAAGCGGGTGGGCAACGCCCAGCGCTGGTTCAGCGCCGCCTTCCGCCCCTTCATCTCCCACCTCAACAACACCGCGAACCACGTGGTGCGCCGCTTCGGCCTGGAGCCGACCGAGGAGCTGGCCTCCGCGCGCGGCCCCAAGGAACTGGCGGCACTGGCCCGGCACTCCGCCAAGGAGGGCGCCCTGGAGCCCGACACCGCCGAGCTGTTCGTCCGCACGCTCAACCTCGCCGACCTCACCGCGGAGAACGTGATGACGCCGCGCGTGCAGGTCATCGCCCTCGACGTCCAGGCCACCTGCGAGGACGTGGCGAACGCGACCCGGGCCACCGGTCTGTCCCGCTTCCCGGTCTACCGCAGCACGCTCGACGCCGTCGTGGGCACCGCCCACATCAAGGACATCCTCGCGATACCCGCCGAGCGCCGCACCCGCACCCTCGTCGCCGAGCTGATGCGCGAACCGCTCCTGGTCCCGGAGACCCTCACCGTCGACCGGCTCCTCGACCGGCTCTCCGGCAAGCGCACGATGGCCGTCGTCATCGACGAGTACGGCGGCACCGCGGGTGTGGCCACGTTGGAGGACATCGTCGAGGAGGTCGTCGGCGAGGTGCGGGACGAGCACGACCCGCACGAGACGCCCGACCTGGCTCCGGCGGGCAGCGACGACGAGGGCCACGCGCTGTACTCGGCCGACGGCTCGGCGCGCGTGGACCAGCTCGCGCGCGTCGGGCTCAGGGCCCCGGAGGGCCCGTACGAGACCCTGGCCGGCCTCGTCGCGGCCGAGCTGGGCCGGATCCCGGCCGTGGGCGACCGCGTGGAGGTCGCCGGATGGCGGCTCGACGTCGTGGACGCCTCGGGGCGCCGGGCCGCACGGGTCCTGCTGCACGCGCCGTTCGACGACGAAGCCCGGGCCAAGGACGGGCAGGGGGATGCCCGATGACCGCCGTACAGCTGCTGATCGGTCTTGCCACCCTCGTCGTCAACGCCTTCTTCGTCGGCGCCGAGTTCGCGCTGATCTCCGTACGCCGCTCGCAGATCGAACCGCACGCGGAGGACGGCGACCGGCGGGCCAGGAGCGTCCTGTGGGGCCTCCAGCACGTGTCCGCACTGCTCGCGGCCGCGCAGCTCGGCATCACGCTGTGCACCCTGGTCCTCGGCGTGGTCGCCGAGCCGGCCATCGCGCATCTGCTGGAGCCGGTCTTCCACGCCGTCGGCGTGCCCGCGAGCGCGGGGCACGTGGTGTCCTTCGTGATCGCGCTGACCCTGGCGACCTATCTGCACATGCTGCTCGGGGAGATGGTGCCCAAGAACGTCGCCCTCGCCGAACCGGTGCGCACCGCGCTGCTGCTCGGCCCGCCGCTGGTCGCCCTCTCCCGCGCCCTGCGCCCCGTGATCTTCACGATCAACGCCTTCGCGAACGCACTGCTGAAACTGCTGCGGGTGGAGACCAGGGACGAGGTCGCTGCGACCTTCTCGGACGCCGAGCTGGCCCGGATCGTACGGGACTCCGGCGAGGCGGGCCTGATCGACGAGCGCGCCCGGGAGCGGCTGCACGACGCACTGGAGCTGGGCCGCCGCCCGGTGCGCGACGTGGTCCTCCCCCTGGAAGGCGTCGTCCACGCGCGCGTGGGCGTCACACCGGACGAACTGGAACGGCTGTCCGCCCGCTCGGGCTTCTCCCGCTTCCCCGTGGTGGACGAGGGGCGCCGCATCGTCGGCTACCTGCACGTCAAGGACGCGCTCGACGCCTTCGGCAGGGACGTGCCGTTCCCCGTGGACGACATGCGGCCCATCGCACGCGTCCGCGCGGGCACGCCCCTGGACGACGTGCTCACGGCCATGCGCCGCAGCCGCACGCACCTGGCGGCCGTCCTCGGCGACGACGGCAGGATGGCCGGCCTGGTGACCATGGAGGACGTACTGCGGGAGCTGTTCGGCCAGCGGGCCTGAGCGTGACGGCGAGGGCTTCCGGGCCGACCGACCGGCGGGTATGGAACCGGGTTACCATCGCTCTCGCCATGCAGAAGAACCCCACTCACACCAGCCTGGTCGCGGTCGGCGACTCCTTCACCGAGGGCATGTCGGACCTGCTGCCGGACGGTTCCTACCGCGGCTGGGCCGACCTCCTCGCCGGCCGGATGGCGGCCGTCACCCCCGGCTTCCGGTACGCCAACCTCGCGGTCCGCGGCAAGCTGATCCAGCAGATCGTCGACGAGCAGGTCGACGTGGCCGTGACCATGCGGCCCGACGTGATCACCCTGGTGGGCGGCCTCAACGACACCCTGCGGCCCAAGTGCGACATGGGGCGCGTGAGGGGCCTGCTGACCGAGGCCGTGGAGCGGCTCGCCCCGGCCTGCGAGCAGCTGGTGCTGATGCGCAGCCCGGGCCGCCGCGGACCGGTCCTGGAGCGCTTCCGGCCGCGCATGGAGGAACTGTTCGACACCGTCGACGAGCTCGGCGCCCGCCACGGCGCGGTGGTCGTCGACCTCTACGGAGCACCCTCGCTCGGCGACCCCCGCCTGTGGGACGTCGACCGGCTGCACCTCACGGCCGAGGGCCACCGCAGGGTCGCTGAAGCGGTGTGGCAGAAGCTCGGCTACTCCCCCGAGGACGCCGAGTGGCACACACCGATGGCGATCACACCGCCTCCCGGGTGGGCCAGCCGGCGCGTGGCGGACGTCCGCTTCGCCCGCCGGCACCTCCTGCCCTGGATCGGCCGCCGCCTCACGGGCCGCTCCTCCGGCGACGGACTGCCGCCCAAGCGCCCCGAACTCCTGCCCTACGAGGGCCCGGCGGCGTAGCGTCCGGCCGTGACCACCCGGGTGACCAACGTCCGGGGCCGCATCCACGAATGGGGTCCCGCCTCGAACCCGCCCCCGCCGGGATCGTCTACGTCGGCCGCCGCTCCCGGTGGCACGGCTCGGGCGCGCACCAGCAGGCCGGAGTCCGCCCGCGCAGGTCCGGGAGCAGTTCCAGCAGTTCGGGGCGCTCCAGCAGATGAGTCCGGTACATCGCCATCACCTGCGTACTGGCGGAGCCGGCCGAGTCCCAGCCGTGGTGACGCAGATCTCGTAGCTTCCGACGAAGGGGGGCGCGGCGCTGGCCTGCACGAATCGCCAGTAGAATCCGTCTACGTGACTTCTGCGCCCGCCAAGCCCCGCATCCCGAACGTCCTCGCCGGACGCTACGCCTCCGCCGAGCTCGCCACGCTCTGGTCGCCCGAGCAGAAGGTGAAGCTGGAGCGGCAGCTCTGGCTCGCCGTGCTGCGGTCCCAGAAGGACCTCGGCATCGAGGTGCCGGACGAGGCGATCGCCGACTACGAGCGTGTCCTCGACACCGTCGACCTGGCCTCCATCGCCGAGCGCGAGAAGGTCACGCGGCATGACGTCAAGGCCCGGATCGAGGAGTTCAACGATCTCGCCGGGCACGAGCACGTGCACAAGGGCATGACCTCCCGCGACCTCACCGAGAACGTCGAGCAGCTGCAGATCAGGCTCTCGCTGGAGCTGATGCGGGACCGCACGGTGGCGGTGCTGGCGCGGCTCGGCAAGCTGGCGGGCGAGTACGCCGAGCTGGTCATGGCCGGCCGCTCGCACAACGTCGCCGCGCAGGCCACGACGCTCGGCAAGCGGTTCGCGACCGCCGCCGACGAGCTGCTCGTCGCGCACGGCCGGGTCGAGGAACTGCTCGGCCGTTACCCGCTGCGCGGCATCAAGGGCCCGGTGGGCACGGCGCAGGACATGCTGGACCTGCTGGGCGGGGACGCCTCGAAGCTCGCCGATCTGGAGGACCGGATCGCCCGGCACCTGGGCTTCTCGCAGGCGTTCACCTCGGTCGGCCAGGTCTACCCGCGCTCGCTGGACTACGAGGTCGTCACCGCGCTGGTGCAGGTCGCGGCGGCGCCGTCGTCGCTGGCCAAGACGATCCGGCTGATGGCGGGGCACGAGCTGGTGACCGAGGGCTTCAAGCCGGGCCAGGTCGGCTCCTCCGCGATGCCGCACAAGATGAACACGCGGTCCTGCGAGCGCGTCAACGGCCTGATGGTGATCCTGCGCGGCTACGCGTCGATGACCGGTGAGCTGGCGGGCGACCAGTGGAACGAGGGCGACGTGTCCTGCTCGGTGGTGCGGCGGGTGGCCCTGCCCGACGCGTTCTTCGCGCTGGACGGTCTGCTGGAGACCTTCCTGACCGTGCTGGACGAGTTCGGCGCCTTCCCCGCGGTGATCGCGCGCGAGCTGGACCGCTACCTGCCGTTCCTCGCCACCACGAAGGTGCTGATGGGTGCGGTGCGCTCGGGTGTCGGCCGCGAGGTCGCCCACGAGGCGATCAAGGAGAACGCCGTCGCCACGGCGCTCGCGATGCGCGAGCGGGGCGCCGAGCGCAACGACCTGCTCGACAAGCTGGCCGCCGACGAGCGGCTGCCGCTGGACCGCGAGCAGCTGGCGGCGCTGATGGCCGACAAGCTGTCCTTCACGGGCGCGGCCGCCGACCAGGTCGGTGTCCTCGTCGGCCGTATCGAGGAGATCGTCAAGCAGCACCCGGAGGCCGCGGGCTACACGCCGGGGGCGATCCTCTGACCCGCTTCACCCAGGCGGAACTGGAGGCCGCTCGCGACCGTCTCGTCCCTGACGTGGTCGCGGACGGCCTTCACGTGCTCTTCTGCGGCATCAACCCGGGCCTGATGACGGCCGCGACGGGTCACCACTTCGCCCGGCCGGGCAACCGGTTCTGGCCGGTGCTGCACCTGTCCGGGTTCACCCCGAGGCTGCTGAAGCCGTCCGAGCAGCGGGAGTTGCTGTCGTACGGGCTGGGGATCACGAACGTCGTGGCGCGGGCGACCGCGCGGGCCGACGAGCTGACGGCCGAGGAGTACCGCGAGGGCGGACGGCAGCTGGCGCTCAAGGTGGCGCGGATACGGCCGCGTTGGCTGGCCGTGGTCGGGGTCACCGCCTACCGGGCGGCGTTCGGCGACCGCAAGGCGCAGGTGGGGCCCCAGGAGCGGATGATCGGGGACTCGCGGGTGTGGGTGCTGCCGAATCCGAGCGGTCTGAACGCGCACTGGACGGCGGCGACGATGGCGGAGGAGTTCGGGCGGTTGCGGGTGGCGGCGGAGGCCTGACCCGTCAGTCCGGTACGACGTCCGAAACGGCGAGGAGCAGCCGTACCTCGGACTCGGGGTCGGCGTCTGCCACGGTGATGATGAGCCAGCGGCCGCGGGCGTTCTTCCAGGCCCGCAGCTCCACCGCCTGGAGAGCGAGTCCCGCCCAGGGCTCGGGTATCTCCCCGCCGCGGCTCATGCGCTCCTGGAGCGTCCCGGTCCCCCAGCGGGCCGCCGCTCCTCGCCGGGTGGTCAACTGCTCGGTGAGGGCCCCTTCCAGGGCATAGACGTCCTCCGCCGTCAGGCGGCCCCCCGGACACTCACTGCCGCTCACCGCTAACTCGACTATGCCGGGAGCGGCCCCGCCCACGTCCCGGTCCCACAACTCGTCGACGAGGTCGAGGCACTTCGCGATGTCCATGTGATCCAGTATTCCGCCCGGCACTGACAATTGGCGGCGCGTCAGACGTCCCGGTTCGCGGCACCCGGCTCACCCGGCGGCCACCCACGCGTACGGACCGGCCGGTGTGTCGGTCACCCCTGGCACTCGCCGGGGTCCCCCGTGCCGAGTACCATCCGGCCAACACGCGCACGAGCTGGGAGGACGGGACCTTGGGGCAGCTGACCGGCGGGGATCCCTCACTGCTGCGAAGGATCAACTCCGCGGTGGTGCTGCACGCGCTGCGTGCCACGGACGCGGCCACTCTGACCGAGATCACCCGGGTGACGGGACTGTCCCGGCCGACCGTCGAGGGTGTCGTCGAGGGTCTCATCGAGGCGGGCTACGTCGTCGAGAAGGCGGCTGACGAGAGCCTCGTACGGCGGCAGGGAAGGCCCGCCCGGCGCTTCAGGTTCCGCGCCGAGGCCGGACATCTGCTGGGCCTGGACATCGGCTCCCACCGTGTCGCCGCGCTTCTGGCGGACCTGGACGGCCGGGTGCTCGGCTCGGCGAGCAAGGACGTCGACGAGTCGGCTCCCGCCGAAGAGCGCCTGGATCGGGCGCGCACGACGGTGGCGGAGCTGCTGCGCCGGGCCGGGGTCTCGCGCGGCTCGCTGCGGGCCGTGGGCGTCGCCTCGCCCGGGATCGTCGAGGCGGACGGCACCGTGCGGCTGTGCGCGGCGCTGCCGGAGTGGACGGGACTGGCCCTCGGCGAGCGGCTGAGCCGGTCTTTCAAGTGCCCGGTGCTGGTGGAGAACGACGCCAACGCCGCGGCGGTCGCGGAGCACTGGAAGGGCGTGGCCACCGAGTCCGACGACATCGTCTTCGTGCTCGCCGGGCTGAGCCCGGGGGCCGGTTCGCTGATCGGCGGGCAGCTGCACCGCGGATACGGCGGGGCGGCCGGCGAGATCGGCGCGCTGCATCTGCTGGGCCGCGAGGTGACACCCGAGACGCTGCTGTCCACCACGGACGAGCCCCTGCACCCGCTCGACGAGCAGGCCGTCGCCGAGGTCTTCGCGCAGGCCCGCGAGGGCGACCAGCGGGCCCGCGCGGCCGTCGAGCGCTTCATCCAGCGGCTCGTCCACGACGTGGCCGCCCTCGTCCTCGCCCTCGATCCGGAGCTGGTCGTCGTCGGCGGCTGGGCGTCCGGTCTGGACGGCGTACTGGATCCGCTGCGCCGCGAGTTGGCGCGCTACTGCCTGCGCCCGCCGAAGGTGGCCCTGTCGCTCCTCGGGGAGGCCGCTGTGGCGACCGGCGCGCTGAGGCTCGCCCTGGACCACGTGGAGGAGCAGCTGTTCGCGGTGGAGGGCACGGTGACGGCGCGCCGTTGAGCAGCGGCGCACAGCGCTGTGCCCCGGAGTGGCTCCGGGGCACAGCGGGTGGACTCGACGGTCAGGACGCCTGGCGTTCGGGTCCCTGGTGGATCTCCACGCCGCCCGAGTCGCCGAAGGTCAGACGGCAGGTGTCCGCGCGGTACGTGGCCACGGAGAGCGCCGCGGTGCGGCCCTCGGCGAGGAAGCGCGTGGTGACGACGAGGACGGGCGCGCCCGGGAGCCGGTCCAGTTCCTTGGCGTCGTCCGCGCGCGCGGAGCCCAGCTCCACCGAGCTGTCCCGGCGTTCCAGCTCGAGCCGCTGGAGCTCGCGCAGCACCGCACGCGCGCGTGCCGGTCCGGACGGCGCGTCTATGGCCGACAGGTCGGGCACCGAGGACGCCGGGATGTAGAGCAGCTCCGCGGCGACGGTCTGGCCGTGGGACGTACGGGAGCGGCGCACCGTGTGGACGGCCTCGTCCGGGGCGATCTCCAGTGCAGCGGCGACGGCCGCGGGCGCGGCCGTGTGCGCGCTGTCGACGGCCTGCCAGACGTCGTCGGCGGCTCCCGGCCACGCGTGCTGCTCCGTGCCGACCGCGACACCCACGCGCGGCGGGGCGACGGTCGTGCCGACACCGCGGCGGCGCTGCAGCCGGCCCTCCAGTTCGAGCTGCTCCAGGGCCTGGCGGAGCGTGGCCCTGGCGACGCCGAAGCGGGCCGCCAGGTCGCGTTCGTTGGGCAGGATCTCGCCCACGGAGAACTCGGAATCCAATGCCTCGCTGAGCACGGTCTTGAGATGCCAGTACTTCGGTTCCGGCACCGTCTCCAACTGCGTGGTCCCCACCCTGTCCTCCGCAATCGCCGTGATCCGGCGGCGTTTTAGCGCCCTTGTTTATTAAAGGTTGTTGCACTTATCTGCGACCATAGGGCGGCCCAAACCCTTGGTCAAGACCAATCCTCGATCCCGGTGGGCACGGCACGGGGCGCCCGCCGCGCAGTGTTCACACGGCGTTCGTAACGGAGCTTCCCCCTCCGCTCTAGGAGACGACCAGGGAGAGCAGCTTGTCCGGGTTGCGCATGATGTAGACCGACTGGATGCGGCCCTCGTAGATGTCCACCTGGAAGACGCTGTCGGGCTTGCCGGCGGACAGGACGACGACCGCGATGCCGCCGTTGAGTTCCATGAACTGGAAGGACACGTCCGGCACGCCCTTCTGGGCGGCGCCGATGAGGAAGCGGCCCACCTTGTCGGAGGTCTCCAGGACGCGCAGCGGGGCACGGGACTTGCCGCCGCTGTCGCCCACGAGCCGCACGTCGGGCGCGAGCAGCGCCATGAGCCCCTCCAGGTCGCCGCCGCCCGCGGCGGCGAGGAACCGCTCGGTCAGCTCACGGCGCCGGGCGGGATCGACCTCGTAGCGCGGCCGCCGCTCGTCGACATGCTTGCGGGCCCGCCCTGCGAGCTGGCGCACCGCCGCCTCGCCGCGGTCGAGCATGGCGGCGATGTCCGCGTACGGGTAGCCGAAGGCCTCCCGGAGCACGAACACGGCTCGCTCCAGCGGCGACAGCGACTCCAGGACGACGAGGACGGCCAGTGAGACGGAGTCGGCGAGCACGGCGCGCTCGGCGGTGTCCGGGACGCCGTCCCCGAAGTCGGTCAGGTAGGGCTCGGGAAGCCACGGGCCGACGTACGCCTCGTTGCGGGCCTTCACCTGGCGCAGGCGGTCGATGGCGAGGCGCGTGGTGATGCGCACCAGGTAGGCGCGCGGTTCGCGCACGTCCCCGCGGTCGGCGCCGGACCAGCGCAGCCAGGCCTCCTGGACCACGTCCTCCGCGTCGGCCACCCGCCCGAGCATGCGGTAGGCGACCCCCATCAGGACGGGGCGGTGCTCTTCGAAGACGTCGGTCTCGGTGTCGGTGGTCACCACTCCATCCCATGCGACGCGCCCGGACATGTCCAGGAGAATTCCGCGTGTCCCGGAGCAGAATGGCCCGCGGGCCGCCGACGGTCGGCGGCAACGTTGCGGAGGCGACCATGCGGTACGCGGTTCTGGGAACGGGCATGGTGGGGCGGACGCTCGGCGGCAAGCTGGTGGAGCTCGGCCACGAGGTGACGCTCGGTTCACGCGCCAAGGACAATCCGGCCGCCCTGGAATGGGCGCGCGGGACCGGCGCGGGGGCGCGGGCCGGCACCTTCGAGGAGGCCGCCTCGTCCGCGGAGGTCGTCGTCTCCGCCGTCGGGGGCCGTGTGACCCTTGCCGCGCTGGAGGCGGCCGGGGCGGCGAACCTGGACGGGAAGATCCTCGTCGACGTCTCCAACGCCATCGCCTTCGAGGACGGGCAGGTACGGCTGGACCCGGTCGGGTCGGACAGCGTGGGCGAACAGGTGCAGCGGGCGTTTCCGCACGCGCGCGTGGTGAAGACGCTCAACACCGTCAACTGTGACGTGATGGTGGAGCCCTCGCTGGTGCCCGGCGACCACCAGATTTTCGTGTGCGGGCAGGACGCGGACGCCAAGGAGCAGGTCATCCGCATGCTCGGCGAGTTCGGCTGGCCCGAGCACCGGGTGCTCGACCTCGGCGGCATCGCGGCCTCGCGCGGCGTCGAGATGTTCATGCCGCTGTGGCTGGATCTCATGCGCACCCTGGGGATGACGCACTTCAACATGGAGTTCCACCGCGGTCGTTGATGCGGGCGCGGTTGCCCGCCGCCAGGGGCTACCCGTCGGTAGCAATTGCTGACAAGCTGTCTACAGCGCGTCCGTCAGCGAGCCCCAGACGAGGAGCACCCCCATGTCCGCCACCGTCTCCTTCAAGGTCCCCTCCCCACGCGGACCGCAGCCCGTGACCGTCTCCTACGCGCGCGCGGGCAGCGGCGAACCGCTGCTCCTGCTCCACGGCATCGGTCACCACCGGCAGGTCTGGGACCCGGTGGTGGACATCCTCGCCACCGAGCGCGACGTGATCGCCGTGGACCTGCCCGGCTTCGGGGCCTCCCCCGGTCTGCCGGACGAACTCGCCTACGACCTGCCCACGACGTCGGCCGTGTTCGGCGCCTTCTGCGCGGCCCTGGAGCTCGACCGCCCGCATGTGGCGGGCAACTCGCTGGGCGGTCTGATCGGCCTCGAGCTGGGCCGCGAGAAGCTCGTGCGGTCCGTGACCGCCCTGTCCCCGGCCGGGTTCTGGACCGAGAGCGAGCGGCGCTACGCGTTCGGCGTGCTGATGGCCATGCGGCGGATAGCGCGGCGGCTGCCGCTGCCCCTGGTGCAGCAGCTGTCGCGTTCGGCGGCCGGCCGGACGATGCTGACGAGCACGATCTACGCCCGCCCGGCCCGCCGTTCACCCGAGGCCGTGGTCGCCGAGACGCTGGCCCTGGCGCAGGCGACCGGGTTCGACGCGACCCTCCGGGCGGGCAGCACCGTCCAGTTCACCGACGACCTCCCCGGCATTCCGGTCACCGTGGGCTGGGGCAGCAGGGACATGCTGCTCGTGCGCCGTCAGGGGGTGCGCGCCAAGCGGATCATCCCCCGGGCCCGGCTGGTGCGGCTGCCCGGCTGCGGGCACTGCCCGATGAACGACGACCCGGCGCTGGTCGCCCGCGTCATCCTCGACGGCAGCCGCGTTCCCGAGCGCAGCCGCTGAGGCGGTGCGCCCGCGGGCCGGCGCACCGGATCCCAGGGCGACCCCGGCACCCACCAGGGCGCTGCCGAGGGCCTGGGCGGCCCCGTAGGAGCCCGTTCCGACGAGTGGGGCCGTGCAGGCGGCGGCGACCGGGATGAGACCGGAGAACAGCGTCGCGCGCTCGGCGCCGAGCCGCTGCATGCCCATGTACCAGCACACGAAGCCGACGACGGTGACGATGGCCGCCTGCCACAGCAGCGCGGCGGTCTCGGTGGCGTCGGGGCACCGCAGCCACGCCGTGCCGTCCGTGAGCAGCCCGGCCGCCGCGGACTCGGCCGCGGCGATGCCGCACACCGTGGCGGACAGCAGCCGGGGGCCCAGGGGCCGCAGAACGGGCACCGCGAGTACGGCGAACCCGACCTCCCCGGCCAGCGCGCAGGCGGAGAAGGCGATCCCCGTGCCGTCCGTGCGCCCCCATCCCTGCACGGTGAGGGCACCGCAGGCGACCAGCAACGCCCCGTACAGGACCGTGCGTTGGGGCCGGCGGCCGTCCAGAAGCGGCACCACCACGGCGACCACGACGGGCGCGCATCCCACGAAGACGCCCGGCACCGCGGGCTCCGCGGCGATCACGGCCAGGTTGAAGCCGACCATGCCGACGGCGGCGAGCAGCGCGAGACGCAGCCACTGGCGGGGCGCGAGCTCGCGCAGCCGTGCCGTCGCCTTCTTGCCGGCCAGCGGCAGGAGCAGCAGGCAGGCGAGGCCGTAGCGCAGGAACTGCCCGCCCGCGTACGGGTAGTGGCCCAGGACGCTGTTCGCGGTGAAGGACCCGCCGACGAGGACACAGGCGAGCGCGGCCAGGAGCGCACCGCGCGTGGTGGTGGCGTTCATGGCGGCGACGCTAGGCGGCCCGGCGGTCCGGTTTAAGGTCCATTTCCATGACGTCATCGGAGACCAATCGGAGCGGGACCCCCGATCCGGCCGCGACCGCGCGGCCCGTCCGGCCGGGCTCCCCCGCCTGGGAGCTGCTCCTGCCCGCAGCCTCCGCTCCGGCACGCACGCGTGGGCGCTCGCTCCAGGCGGCACTGCGTGAGGCGGTGCGCACGGGGAGGCTGGCGCCGGGCACCCGGCTGCCGTCGAGCCGGGACCTCGCCGCCGACCTCGGGGTGTCGCGGGGGCTGGTCACCGAGGCGTACGAGCAGTTGACGGCGGAGGGCTATCTGCGCAGTGGGCGAGGGGCCGGCACCTGGGTGGGCGATGCCGTGCGCGCCGCGCCGCCACGCGCGCGTGATCTCGCCCCGCGCTCCCCCGGTGTGCACGCCGACTTCGTGGCGGGCACACCGGATCTGTCGCTGTTCCCGCGCTCCGCGTGGGCCGCGGCGCAGCGCGCGGTCCTGGCAGAGCTGCCGCACCAGGACCTCGGCTACCCCGACCCGCGCGGGCTGCCGCAGCTGCGCACCGCGCTGGCCGAACTGCTGGCGCGCCGCCGGGGCGTGGTCGCCGACCCCGAGCGCATCGTCGTCGTGTCCGGGGTGGCACAGGCGACGACCCTGCTCGGTTTCGCGCTGCACGCGCGCGGGTTGCGCACGGTCGGCGTGGAGGACCCCGGGAGCCCGCAGCACGACGCCCTGTACGCCTCGGCCGGCGTCAGGACCGTGCCGCTGCCGCTGGACGAGGAGGGGATCGTCCCCGGCCCGCTGCGGGACTCGGGCGTGCGGGCCGTCGTGACAACGCCTTCCCACCAGTTCCCCACCGGTATCGCCTACTCCGCGCGCCGCCGCACCGAACTGCTCGACTGGGCACGGTCGGTGGACGGACTCGTCCTGGAGGACGACTACGACGGCGACTTCCGCTACGACCGCGCGCCCGTGGGCGCGCTGCAGGGCCTCGACCCGGAGCACGTGGCCTACACCGGCTCGGTCAGCAAGTCGCTCGCCCCGGGGCTGCGGCTCGGCTGGCTGCTCGTACCGGAGTCGCTGGCCGACGAGGTGGTCGAGCGCAAGCGCACCATGGACCTCGGACATCCCACCCTCGACCAGGCGCTGTTCGCCCGCTTCGTCGAGCACGGCGACTACGACCGCCAGCTGCGCCGCTGCCAGCGCGCGTACCGCGAGCGGCGCGACGTGCTCGTGGCCGCGCTCAAAGAGCACTTCCCCGGCGCGGAGGTCGCCGGGATCGCCGCGGGACTGCACGTCATCGCCGCGCTGCCGCGGCGCTACGGCCCGCAGCAGGACTTCCTCGCGCGCGTGGCCGCGTCCGGCGTCGCCGTACGCCCGCTGTCGGACTACACACACGCGCGTGCCGGGCACGACGAGGCAGGAGCCGTGCGGCTGGTGCTCGGGTACGCGCACCTCGCGCCCGCGCGGATCCGGGCGGGCGTACGGCTGATGGCCCGGGCCGCGAAGGCATGAGGGCGCCCGCGTCCTCCCCCGCCCCTGCGGTCAGTTGTTCACTTGCGGTTTCCGTGCGCGCTGCGGCGCACCAGTAGGTGTGGCATCGCACACTGGCCGGATCCCGTCCCTGGAGGCGCATCCATGTCCCACAGTCCGTTCCCGGGCCGCCGTAGCGTGCTGCGCGGCACCCTCGCCGCGTCGGCGGCGCTGACCCTGCCCACCGCGCTCGGCGCGGCCCCGGCTCTCGCCCTCTCGGGGCGCCCCAAGGCGGGTTGGGGTGTTCAGGCGGGAGACGTGACCGCCGACTCCGGGCTGGTATGGGTGCGCTCCGACCGCCCTGCCCGGATGGTCGTCGAGACCTCCCCGACGGCTTCCTTCCGCGCGGCGCGCCGATGGCACGGCCCGCTGCTCGGCGCGGACTCCGACTTCACCGGCACGACCCGGCTGCACGGGCTCCCGGCGGGCGAGCAGGTCCACTACCGCGTGCTGCTCGCCGACCCGGACGACCCCCGCCGTACCGGTGAGCCGGTGACCGGGACGTTCCGCACGGCGCCCGCCAAGCGGCGCCAGGACGTCAGGTTCGTGTGGTCCGGCGACCTGGCCGGCCAGGGCTGGGGCATCAACGAGTCCATCGGCGGCTACCGGATCTTCGACGCCATGGCGAAGCTGGACCCGGACTTCTTCCTGTGCAGCGGCGACAACATCTACGCCGACGGCGCCATTTCGGCGACCCAGGCGCTGCCCGACGGCAGCCTGTACCGCAACGTCACCACCGAGGAGAAGGCGCACGTCGCGGTCACCCTCGACGACTTCCGCGGCAACTTCCGCTACAACCTGCTGGACCAGGCGCTGCGCCGGTTCAACGCCCAGGTCCCGAACGTCGTCCAGTGGGACGACCACGAGGTCCGCAACAACTGGTACCCGGGCGAGGTCATCGGCTCCGGGACCCCGTACCCGGCCGGCACCAAGCTCGACGATCTGGCGCTGCGCTCCCGGCGCGCGTTCTCCGAGTACTTCCCCATCTCCACGATCAGCGGCCGGCCGGACGGGCGGATCTACCGCGTCCACCACCACGGTCCGCTCCTCGACGTCTTCGTGCTCGACATGCGGACGTACCGCAACGCGAACTCGCCCGACGACCAGACGACCGACCCGCAGGGCATCCTCGGCGCCGAGCAACTGGAGTGGCTCAAGCGCGAGCTGTCCCGGTCGCGTGCGGTGTGGAAGGTCATCGCCGCCGACATGCCGCTCGGGCTCGTCGTGCCCGACGGGGTCGAGGGCAAGGCCGACTTCGAGGCCGTCGCCCAGGGTGATCCGGGCGCGCCGCTGGGCCGCGAGCTGCAGATCGCGGAACTGCTGCGCCACATCAAGCACCGCCGGATCACCGGCACAGTGTGGCTGACGGCGGACGTGCACCACACCTCGGCCCAGCACTACGACCCGTCGCGGGCGTCGTTCAAGGACTTCGAGCCGTTCTGGGAGTTCGTCTCGGGTCCGCTCAACGCGGGCGCCTTCCCGGCCAGCGCACTCGACGCCACCTTCGGCCCGGACCGGGTGTTCGTGAAGGCGCCGACGGCCTCGAACGTCTCGCCGGCCGAGGGCTACCAGTTCTTCGGCGAGGTCGACATCGACGGCTCCAGCGGCGAGCTGACGGTGCGGCTGCGCGAGTACGACGGCTCCGTGCTGTTCACCAAGACGCTTCAGCCCGGTCGCGTGGGCCAGTAACTCCGGTACCTTTCGGTTGGGCCGCGCACCGGCGTCATCTCCCGGTGCGCGGCCCTCGCGTCCCCCCGAACTCACCCGCCGCACAGGCGTATTCGCAGGTCGAAGCCGATTGTCAGTGGTCGCCTCTACGGTTTTTCCATGACGCGATCTTTGCAGGCCGTGGCCTATCGCCGACCCTCCGTGCTGGAGTCCTCGGCGGGTGAACGACACCTGGGACTGGAGACCTCCCAGGGTGCGACGCCGAGGGGTGTCGAGGACCATCCGCGATTCTTCGCGGGCTTCCTGACGTCGCCTCAGGTGGCCTCCGCCGGGCTGCTCGCGGTGGCGGACGTGGCCGCCGCGCGCTACTACCAGCAGCAACTGCGCGCCTCCCTCGACCCGGTGGTGACGGGCAACGGCGACCGGCTGCGCTTCGAGTCCTTCTCCGGCTGCTGCGGGGTGTACGCCCGCCTGGACGTGCTGGAGCCGGGCCTCGACTGCGGCGAGGTGGGGCACGGCACGACCAACGTCGACGTCAACAACCCGCTGCGCGAGGCCCTTTCGCGGATCGGCTCGGACGATCCGCTCCATCTGCGCGTCGGACCGGACGAGCTGGCCGTGACGACGCTGGACGGACCGGTCGTGGAGAAGAAGGTGCCGCTTCCGGACCGGTGGCTGCGCGGCTTCGCGGAGGCCCAGGTGATCGCGGCCGGCTTCGACCTGCGGGCGGAACTGCCCGCGGCGGAGGCCGTGCGGTTCCTGCGCGCACTCCCGCGCGGCGGTGGCCGCGGCGCCTTTGTGGGCCCGCGATGGGTGGTGCCCGCGGGCCGCACCCTGCGGCCGACCACCCGGCCCGTGCCCGGCGCGGTGTGCCTGCCGGGACCGGAGCGGCTGATCGCCCTGCAGCGCGTGCTGCGCCACGCCACCGCCCTGCGGGTCTACGGTCCCGCGGCCGCCGGCGCCGCCTCCGCGGCCAGTGCCTGGGAGGCCGTGCTGCCCGGGATGCGGCTGACGCTCACGCTGTCGCCGGACGCCTCGCGCGGGTTCTCCGGAGAGGGCGGCGTCCTCGACGCACTTGCCACCGACGAGGCGGCCGAGGACGCGGAGCTGATCTCCGTGCTCCTCGCCTGGGAGCCGCGGATCGACGTCGCCGACCTGGCCTCCTCCTCGGGCCTGACGGCGGAGCGGGTCCGTGCGGCCCTGATCCGCCTCGGCACCTCGGGACGCGTCGGCTACGACACGGCGGAGGCGGCCTACTTCCACCGTGAACTGCCGTACGACGCCGAGCGCGTGGAGCGTCACAACCCGCGCCTGCGTGCGGCCCGGGGGCTGGTGGACGCGGGCGCGGTCGCACTGGACGGTGCCCTCGGGACGGTGACCGCGCAGGACGGTCATGTGCACCGGGTGCGGGACGAGGCGGGGGTGCTCAGCTGCAGCTGTCTGTGGTGGGCGAAGTACCGCGGCGGGCGCGGACCGTGCAAGCACGCGCTGGCGGTGCGGATGGTGCGGCGGGGCGGTGCCGCGGTGGAGCAGGGCAGGACTCGGGTCGACGGGGGTGTGCGATGAGTGTGCTGACGGATGCGGTACGGGCGGGTCGGACGGCCGAGGTGGTGAGCCTGCTCGACGAGATGACGGATGCCGAACGACGGTCGGTCTTCGGTGAGTTGAAGACGGTGCGCAAGGAGCTGCGGGCAGCCCCTTGGGACGCCGAATCCCGGCGCGCCTATCCGCCGCTGTACGTGGCCGGGGTGGCGTGCCAGACCGGCGCGGCGGCCGTCGCCACCTGGATCGCGGCCGCCGACATGCGCTGGTCCCGGACGTCACCGGCGCTGCTGCTGCGCATCCTGGGCGACCGCGACCCGAAGTGGCTCGCCGACCTGACACACCGGCTGGCGCAGCGTCCCGAGAGCGCCGGGGTGCCGTACGAGCTGATGGCGGGGCTGGTGCGCCTGTCGGGCTGCCCGGTGCCGACGACGGATGCGTACGTGCGGGGCTGGCTGGGCCACGTCGCCGGGACCTGGCAGCGCGAGGAGACGGTGCTGAACCGGCTCCGGCAGGACCCGTACCTGCCGCAGCTCGTGGCCGCGCTCTTCGAGACCGAGGACGTCGGCGGCTTCTTCGGATGGCTGGCCGGGGAGGGCCCGAACAGCTGGTACGGCGCGCTGGCGCAGCTCGCCGACGAGGGCACCCTGGACCGCGGGGCGATGGTCGGCGCGTGTGTGGCCCGTCTGCTGCGCGGCGGTTCCGCCGCCGATCAGCGCGCGTTCCTGCGCCTGTTGAAGGACCTGTCCCTGACGCCCGGCGAGCAGCGGGAGCGGACCGCGGACTGGCTCGCCCTCGCCTCCGACGCGGCCTCCCCGGTCGCCTCGTACGCCCAGTCGGTGCTCGGTGCCCTCGCCGTCGAGGGCGAGCTGCCACCGCGCCGGCTCGCGGAGATGTCCGACGCGGTGCTGTTCCGCCCCGAGAGGAAGCTGGTGCGCACCCAGCTCGTCCTGCTCGGCAAGGTCCTCACCCGGGACGCCTCCAGTGCCGAGACGCTGCTGCCCGCCCTCGCGCAGGCCTTCGGACACGAGGACTCCGATGTGCAGGAGCGGGCGCTCAAGCTGGTGGAACGCCATCTGAAGAAGGTGGGATCGGCGGAGGTTCGGGCCGAACTGGCGACCGCCGCGGACCAGTTGCTCCCGGCGCTGCGCGTGCGGGCGGTCTCGACGCTCGGCGCCGACCGGGCGGCACCCGAGCCTCCGGCGTACGAGGAGGTGCTGCCTCCGGCCCCACGGCCGGTGCGGCTGGCACCCGCGCCGGAGTCGGCGGCGGAGCTCGCCGAGGAGATCGGTGCGCTGATGGCCACGCAGGGGGACGTGGCCACGTTCGAGCGGGCACTGGACGGTCTGGTGCGGCACGCGCACCGGGATCGGGACACCCTTCTCGAGGCGCTGACACCGGTGGTCGCCCGCCGCTGGTGGCACAGCGCGGACCCCGGGTACGTCCTGCACCCGGACGACCACTTCGGTCGGGCCAACCGCGTCCACAACCCCGCGGACGGACTCGACCTCCTGCTCGCCACTCTTCAAGGACGCCTGCGCACCGCGACGCTTCTGGCGTCGGTCCAGCACGGGACCGCGGCCGAAGCCTGCGTACACAGCCCGCTCTCCCGGGCCTTCGACGCCCGCCTGTGGGAGGTGGCGTACCGGCTGCGTACGGAGCCGCTGCCGTTCCTGCTGTCGACGCCCACCTGGAGCACGGGTCTGCTGGAGCCGGACGAGCTGGTGGGCCGCCTCGACGAGTACCGGCGCCTGGGCGCGCGGGTCTCGGCGGCGGACTTCGCGCAGGCGCTGCTGCGGGTGCGCCGCGCGGACCGGGCCGCGGCCGCGACGGCCGCCGGGCGCGCGGCGGCGCTCGGTACGAAGGAGGGTGCGCGGCTCGGCCGGTGGCTGACCCACGAGGGCCCCGGCCTGCCGGCGGACCGGCGGCGGACGCCGGGTGCCCGCATCCTGCTCGAATGCGGTGAACTCCGGGAGATTCAGGAGGACTTCCCGGCGGAGTTCCGGCCGCTGGACGCACCGGTGAGCGTCTTCAGGGAGCGCTGGTACTGCTACCACTGGGGCCCGGACATGCGCGGCCACTGGCTGGCGCTGCTGCCCGAGCGACGTGAGCTGGTGGCGATGCGCATGCTGCGCGACGTGTCCACCGCGGCCGTGGACGACGTGCGGGGCGCCGCCGCCTTCCTGCCCCTGCTGGCCGAGTCCGGCGGTGAGGCGGGCGAGGCCGTCCACCTGTGCCTGGCGTACGGTCTCGGTGCCCGGCAGCCGGAGGACCGGCTCGCCGCGGTGGACGCGCTGCTGACACTGGCGGCGCGCGGGCAGCTCGACGGGGCCCGACTGGGCGCGGATCTCGGCCAGTTGATACGACGCGGGGCGGTCAAGCCGCTCCGGCTCGCGGAGTCGTCCCGGACGGCGGCGGCCACGGGGGCGAACGCCACGATCTGGGGGATGCTGCGGCACACCCTGCCCATGCTGCTGGCCGAGCTCGCGGTGGGCGGCACGGGAGCGTCGGCTCGCGGCCTCGGTGAGCTGCTGGCGGTGGCCGCGGAGTGCGCAGAGCGTTCCGGAGCGCGGGGCGAACTGCCGCACCTGGCACAGACGGCGCAGCGTCGTGGCTCGTCCCGGCTGGTGTCGCAGGCCCGCCGGCTGCGCAGCGCGCTGGCGCCGGAGTTGGCCGCCTGATCCCGTGCGCGGGCGCAGAGTGGGCGCGTCCGGTCGCGCGGCGCAACAGTCAAAAATTCCACAAAAGGCGCATAGACATGCTTTACCCATCGGTCACAAAGCGTTCGTGATCACGCAACACCCTTCCTTCACAGTGGTTCCATGAGTCGATACATGTCTGACGTGACGCGTGCACAGCAGGGTGGTTCGGTACGGACGGCGGTGCGGGCCGCCAAGGAAGGGTTCCGGACGTGGTGGACACGCCGCCACGATCACGCACCGCCGTCGAGCGATACCGGCGCCCGGCCGCTGCCACTGGAGCAGCAGGCCGGGCCGTCCGTGGAGAATTCGCTGTGGCGGATGCGGACGACGGTGAAGGACGAACCGGGGTCACTGGCCACGCTGTGCACGGCGCTGGCCGGGCGGCGGGTCGACATCCTGAGCCTGCAGACGCATCCGCTGGCGGCGGGCACGGTGGACGAGTTCCTGCTGCGGGCTCCCGGTGAGCTCATGGCGTCCGAGCTGACCCAGGTGGTGTCGCTGGCCGGGGGCGCCGATACCTGGCTCGAACGGGCCGACGCCCACGACCTGGTGGACGCGCCCACGAGGGTCCTGGGCCTCGCGGCGCGTACCGCCCTGGACTCGGCGGAACTGCCGCTCGCGCTGCGGCAGTTGCTGGGCCGCTGCACCATCCGCCAGCTGCCGGCGGTGCCGGTCGGCGGCGGCCGGGCGGCACAGAGCGTACCGGTCGAGGGAGCGCTGGAGGACACCGTCATGCGGCTGCGGGCGCCGGACGGCGGAGTGATCAGCGTGGAGCGTCCGTATCTGACCTTCACACCCACCGAGTTCGCCCGGGCGCGGGCGCTGGTGGAGCTGGACGCCCGGCTCGGACCGCGCCTGCCGCACGGCCAGGACGTGCTCACGCTGCCCGAGGGCAACGAGATCACCGTGCGCCGGGCCGACGAGCGCGACCTGGAGGCCGCGAAGGCGATGCACGAGCGGTGCTCCTCGCGGACGCTCGGCCTGCGCTACCACGGGCCGGTAGGCGACGCGGAGCGCTACCTCAACCACCTGCTCAGCCCGCGCTTCGGCCGCACCCTGGCGGTGCAGACCGCGTCGGGGCGCATCGTCGGCCTCGGCCACCTGCTGTGGGACGGGGACGAGACCGAGGTCGCGCTGCTGGTCGAGGACAAGTGGCAGCGCCGCGGCATCGGGGGTGAACTGCTGGAGCGGCTGGTGTCGATGGCGGTCGAGGCGCGCTGCGAGAGCGTGTACGCCGTGACGCAGGCGTCCAACACCGGCATGGTCGGGGCGATGCGGGGCCTGGGGCTCCCCCTCGACTATCAGATCGAGGAGGGCACCCTGGTGATCACGGCCCGGCTGGACGAGGGCGCTTCGCGGGGAGAGCTGTCCGGTGCGGGTGAGTTCGGGCGGTCCGAAGCGCCGTAGAGGCTGGGGTCGTTGGGCGGGCTACAGGTTCGCTGTGGCCTGTCGCGCAGTCCCCCGCGCCCCTGCGGGGGCGCTCGCGCTCCCCAACGCCCCGTCCAGGTCCGTCCAGAGGTCTTCCACGTCCTCCAGGCCCACCGACAGCCGCAGGAGCCGGTCGCTGACACCCGCGCCTCGGCGGTCGTCCGCGTCCACGATGCGGTGGCTGATGGAGGCCGGGTGCTGGATGAGGGTGTCGACGCTGCCCAGGCTCACCGCCGGGGTGATCAGGCGGACGGCGGCGATGACCTCGTGCGGGTCGCCGGTCACCTCGAAGGCGACCATCGCGCCGCCGATGCGCGGGTAGTGGACGCGTGAGACACGGGGGTCGACGGCGAGGCGGCGGGCAAGTTCGGCGGCGTTCGCGGAGGCCGCGCGCACCCGCACCGGAAGGGTCGCGAGGCCGCGCAGCAGCAGGTAGCCGGCGAGCGGGTGCAGGACGCCGCCGGTGGCGAACCGGACCTGCCGCAACTGCCCGGCGAACTCCTCGTCGCAGGCCACCACGCCCGCCATCACGTCCCCGTGTCCGCCGAGGTACTTGGTGGCGCTGTGCAGCACCAGCCGTGCGCCCTGTTCGGCCGGGCGCTGCAGCACCGGTGTGGCGAAGGTGTTGTCGGCGAGCAGCGGGACCGTGCCGCAGGCGTGGGCGACGGCCCGCAGGTCGAGTTCGGCCAGGGTCGGGTTGGCCGGGGACTCGACGAGCACCAGGCCGGTGTCGGGGCGCAGCGCGTCGGTGATCCCGGCTGGGTCGGTCCAGGTCACCTCGGAGCCGAGCAGGCCCGCGGTCAGCAGGTGGTCGCTGCAACCGTAGAGGGGACGTACGGCGACGACGTGGCGCAGGCCCGCCGAGGCGCGCACCAGCAGGACGGCGGTCAGCGCGGCCATGCCGCTGGCGAACGCCACCGCGGACCCGGTGCCCTCCAGCCGGGCCAGCGCGGTCTCGAAGCGGGCGACCGTCGGATTGCCGAGGCGCCCGTAGACGGGCGGGCCCTCGGGCTCGGCACCGGTGGTGGCGAAGGCGTCGATGCGGGCGGCCTCGCCCCGGCTGTCGTACGAGGGATAGGTCGTCGACAGGTCGATGGGCGGAGCGTGCAGTCCCTGCCGGGCGAGGTCGTCGCGGCCGGCGTGGACGGCTTCGGTGGCCAGTGCTCTCGGCGAGCCGGGCAGTGCTCTCGTGGAGTCCATGGACGGAGAATGAACAACCACCGGGTCACTGTGACCGGCCTCCGTGCTACGTTCGGCCGATGGCTGAATCTGTCGTACTGGATCCGGTGGATCTCCATCTGCTGCGGCTGCTGCAGAACGACGCCCGAAGCACCTACCGCGACCTCGCCGCGCAGGTCGGCGTGGCGGCGTCGACCTGCCTCGACCGCGTGACGCGGCTGCGCCGCGCGGGCGTGATCCTCGGGCATCAGCTCAGGCTCGATCCGGCCAAGCTCGGCCGGGGTCTGGAGGCCCTGCTCTCGGTGCAGGTCAGGCCGCACCGGCGGGAGCTGGTGGGGCCGTTCGTGGACCGGATCCGGGCGCTGCCGGAGTCCCGTACGGTCTTCCATCTCACCGGCCCCGACGACTACCTCGTGCATGTCGCGGTGGCCGACATGGCGGATCTGCAGCGGCTGGTCCTGGACGGGTTCACGTCGCGGCCCGAAGTGGCGCGCGTGGAAACCCGGTTGATCTTCCAGCAGTGGGAGTGCGGACCGCTGCTCCCGCCTTCGCCCTCGGCACAATCCACGTGACGCGCGGCGGCCCCTCGTACGAGGATGGACCGCATGTCACAGACCACGCACCCGCTGCCCCGAGAGGTCGCCGACGCCTACGTCGACGAGCTCATCGCCCTCGACCCGGTGACCGGTACCTACCTCGGAGTGAAGGAGAGTTCGAGCAGACTGCCCGATCTGTCGCCCGCAGGCCAGGAGGCGCTGGCGGAGCTGGCGCGGCGGACGCTGGCGCGGCTCGACGAGGCCGAGCGGCAGCCCGGCGCCGACAGTGACATCGAGCGCCGGTGCGGCCGGCTGCTGCGCGAGCGCCTGACCGCCGAACTCGCCGTGCACGAGGCCGAGGAGGGCCTGCGCGCGGTCGGCAACATGGCGACTCCCGCGCACTCGGTGCGCGACGTCTTCACCGTGACGCCGAACCAGTCCGACGAGGACTGGGCGGCGATCGCCGAGCGGCTGCGTGCGGTGCCCGCGGCGCTGGCGGGCTACCGCGAGTCCCTCTCGCTCGGCCTGGAGCGCAAGCTGTACGCCGCTCCGCGTCCGACGGCCACGTTCGTCGGGCAGCTCACCGAGTGGTCGGACACGGACGGCGAGGGCCGCGGCTGGTTCGAGGACTTCGCCGCGGCGGGCCCCGAGGCGCTGCGGGCGGAGCTGGACGAGGCGGCCCGTACGGCCACCGCGGCCCTGGTGGAACTGCGCGACTGGATGCGCGACGTGTACGCGCCGGCCGTCGAGGGCGCCCCGAACACGGTGGGCCGCGAGCGGTACGCGCGCTGGGCGCGCTACTTCAACGGCACGGACCTCGACCTGGACGAGGCGTACGCGTACGGCTGGTCCGAGTACCACCGTCTGCTCGGCGAGATGAGGCAGGAGGCCGAGAAGATCCTGCCGGGCGCCGCGACGCCGTGGGTGGCGCTCGCCCATCTCGACGAGCACGGCAAGCACATCGAGGGTGTCGACGAGGTCCGCGACTGGCTGCAGGGCCTGATGGACCAGGCGATCGACGAGCTGGACGGCACGCACTTCGAACTCGCCGAGCGGGTGCGGAAGGTGGAGTCGTGCATCGCCCCGCCCGGCGGCGCGGCAGCCCCGTACTACACGGCGCCGTCGGAGGACTTCTCGCGTCCGGGCCGCACCTGGCTGCCGACGATGGGGCAGACCCGTTTCCCGGTCTACGACCTCGTCTCGACCTGGTACCACGAGGGCGTCCCGGGCCATCACCTCCAGCTCGCGCAGTGGACGCACGTCGCCGGGAACCTCTCCCGCTACCAGGCCACCATCGGCGGGGTCAGCGCCAACGCCGAGGGCTGGGCGCTGTACGCGGAGCGGCTGATGGACGAGCTCGGCTACCTCACGGACGCGGAGCAGCGGCTCGGCTACCTCGACGCGCAGATGATGCGGGCCGCCCGGGTCATCGTCGACATCGGCATGCACCTGGAACTGGAGATCCCGGCGGACTCGCCCTTCCACCCCAGCGAGCGCTGGACCCCTGAGCTCGCCCAGGAGTTCTTCGGTGCGCACAGCAGCCGCCCGGCGGACTTCGTGGAGAGCGAGCTGACCCGCTACCTCACCATCCCCGGCCAGGCGATCGGCTACAAGCTCGGCGAGCGGGCCTGGCTGCTGGGCCGTGAGAAGGCCCGCGAGCGGCACGGCGACGCGTTCGACCTCAAGGCCTGGCACATGGCGGCCCTCTCCCAGGGCTCGCTCGGCCTGGACGACCTGGTGGACGAGCTCGCCCAGCTCTGAGACCAGGCCGGCTCAACGGCGGAATCCGCCCTCCGAGTCGATCACCTGACCCGTGATCCAGTCCGCCTCGTCCGTGGCGAGCCACGCGATGAGGCGGGCCGGGTCGTCGGGCCTGCCCCAGCGGCCCGCGGGGAAGAGGGCGGCGACTGCCTCGTACGTCTCCCCGGTGGCGTAACCGGTGTCCACGGGGCCCGGGTTGACGGTGTTCACCGTGATCGCCTGTTCGGCGAGGGTGGCCGAAAGGGAGCGGGTGATCGATGCGAGGGCGCCCTTCTGGAGGGCGTAGGCGATCTCGCCCGGCATGCCGCCCGCGATGTCCTGGCCCGAGGTCATCATCACGACGCGCCCGCCGGGGGTGAGCGGGGGCAGTGCGGCGCGATGCCGGGCGTAGGCCTGGACGAGGAGCAGCACCGAGCGGGTGTCGACGGCCCAGTGCGCGTCGAGCATCGCGGCGTCGATCGTGTCGAGGGTGCCGTCGCTTCCGCTGAGGGCGTGGTTGGCGACGAGGATGTCGAGCCGGCCGCCGAGCGCCGAGGCGGCCGTGGCGATCAGCTCCGCGGGCGCGGTCGGATCGCTCAAGTCGCCCGGCCCCGCCACGACTTGGGCTGCGGGGTCGCCGAGTGCCGCACGGACGGAGGCGGTCACGTCCTCGGTGCGGTCGCCGCCCCAGGGCATGGCGGTGTCGTGCGGCACGTGATGGTGCAGATAGACGCCGGCCCCGTACGCGGCGAGCCGCCGGGCCACGGCATGTCCGATGCCGGCGCGTCTGCTCGCCCCGGTCACCAGGGCGGTACGGCCGCGCAGCGGCAGCGGGTCACGGCGCAGGTCTTCGGGGGCGGGATGCGGCAGAAGGGGCATGGACGACCATGATGGGGATCATCGCCGGGCCCCGCACATGAATATCCGTACGGGACCGGCTTGTCGCCCCGGCCGTCCGTGCCGTCCGTCCATGGGCCGAGTCCTAGGACAAGGGCCGCAGTTGTACGAGCCCCAGCCAGGTCTCCGGTCCCGGCTGGACGTTGGCCGCGCGCACCGCGTACCGGCCCGGCGCCAGCTCGACCCGGAGGCTGTCGGTGCGTTCCGTCTCGTTGCCGGGCCAGGCCGAGTCGAACAGCAGGACCGGTCCCGGTACTTCCCACTGCACCTCGTGCCCCCAGTCCGCCGCGGCGAGGGCGGCCGGTACACCGGCGAGGAGTTCGCCCTCGGAGTTCGCGGCCCACCACCGTACGAAGGTGCCGTGTTCCGGCAGGAAGGCGGTGGAGGCGGGTTCGTCGCCCAGGACCAGGGCGGCCGAGTCGCCGACCGGGAGCAGTCCCACGAAGCCGTCGACCTCGCAGGCCCGGTCGTAGTCGGAGGCGTTCTCCTCGCCGTCGGCGCCCGCCCAGAACGGCAGCACCGTCTCCGGCACCGCGATGAGCGGCCCGCCGCCCGACTCGACCCACTCCATCGCACCGGCTTCCGCGTATCGCACCATGGTGCGGAACGGTACACGCAGCAGGAACTCGCGACTCCGCTTTCGTCTCAGCAGCCGCAGTCGTCCCCGGCCGCCGGTGCCGTCAACGGGTCCGGGGTGCGCCGCTCGTGCCCCTCCCAGGTCTCGAACTCGAAGCCCTCGCGCACCCAGTACTCGAAGCCGCCGAGCATCTCCTTGACCTGGTAGCCGAGTTCGGCGAGGGCGAGGGCCGCCCGGGTCGCGCCGTTGCAGCCGGGGCCCCAGCAGTACGTGACCACCGGCACGGACCTGTCGAGGAGTCGCGCGGCCTGCTCGGGGATGAGCGCGGTCGGCAGATGGACCGCCCCGGGGACATGGCCTTGGTCCCATGCCTCGGTCGAGCGGGAGTCCAGGACGACGAACCCGGGGTCACCGCCGGCCGCGAGCGCTGCGGCGACGTCGGACACATCGGCGTGGAAGACGAGGCTCGCGCGGAAGTAGGCGGCGGCCTCGGCCGGAGCGGCGGGGGCCGTGCGCAGTACGGGATTCACGGTGTCAGCGATCATGCTCATGAATCTATGCCGGTCTCGGGGCCGCCTGAAGCGGCGATCCCCGGGCCTGCCCTTGATCGGCCGGGGATTTCCCTGCTATCCATCCGGGATGACCACGTTTTCCCCGGACGCCACCGACTGGCGCATCCTCGACGTCCTCCAGCGCGAGGGCCGCGCCAGCTTCGCCGAGCTGGCCCGTGCCGTGTCCATGTCGCCGAGCGCGGTGACCGAACGGGTGCGCCGCCTGGAGGAGGCGGGCGTCATCCAGGGGTACGCCGCCGTCGTCGACCCCGACCGGCTGGGCCTGCCGATCCTGGCGTTCGTGCGGCTGCGGTATCCGAACGGCAACTACAAGCCCTTCCACGACCTCGTCGCCGTGACGCCCGAGATCCTCGAGGCGCACCATGTGACGGGCGACGACTGCTTCGTCATCAAGGTCGCCGCGCGCTCGATGCACCATCTGGAGGAGGTGGCCGGCCGGATCGGCGCGCTGGGCTCGGTGACGACGAGCGTCGTCTACTCGTCCCCGCTGCCCCGGCGGCCGCTCGGCCACTGACGCGGGCGCAGTGCGGCAGTCCTACCGAGCACCCCGCTGCCGCAGCACGGACCCGGATCTGCCCTTCACGACCTCCAGTTGGGCGTGGATACGGCGTCTGAGGTCCGCCACGTGGCTGACGATCCCGACGCTGCGGTCCCGCTCGCGCAGGGAGTCGAGCACGTCGAGGACCTCGTCGAGGGTCTGCTCGTCGAGGCTGCCGAAGCCCTCGTCGATGAAGAGCGTGTCCAGGCGCACCCCGCCGGCCTCGTCGGTGACGACGTCCGCGAGGCCGAGCGCGAGCGCCAGCGAGGCGAAGAACGTCTCGCCGCCCGACAGGGTCGCCGTGTCCCGCTCCCGCCCGGTCCACGCGTCGACGACGTGCAGCCCGAGACCGCTGCGGCCGCGTCCGGCCCGGTCGTCGGAGTGGACGAGGGTGTACCGGCCGGACGACATCCGCTGCAGCCGCACGGTCGCCGCGGCGGCCACCTGCTCCAGGCGGGCCGCCAGGACGTACGACTCCAGGCGCATCTTGCGCTCGTTCTCCGCCGAGGTGCCCGCGGCGAGCGTGGCCAGCCGGGTCACCCGGTCGTACTCCTCGCGCAGCGGCGCCAGGCGCCGTACTCCCGCGGCCGACCGGGCCGAGAGCCGGTCGAGTTCGCTGCACCGGCGGTCGGCCGCGTCGCGCGCGGAGGCGGCCTCGCGCAACCGCCGGGCCGCGGCGATGGCGGTCCGTTCCGCCGAGGCGAGGTCGGCGGGCGGCTGCTGGGCGGCGGCCGCGGTGTCGGCCTCGGCGAGGACGCCACGCACGGCGGCCTCCTCGGACTGCCAGGCGTCCAGGCGGTGCTGCAGCTCCCGGTGGGCGGCGGCGTCGAGAAGTGCGGCGGCCGCGGCCTGCGGAGTCTCGAAGCCGGCGCGGAAGGCGGCGTCGGAGAGCCGGGAGTCGGCGTCCTTCAGACGCTGGGCGGTGTCCTCGGCGGCCCGCGCGGTGTCGGCGCCGTCGGTGAGCAGCGCGGCCTGCCGCTCCAGCTGCGTGGCCCGCGCGGTGACGCTGACCGCCGCGCCGCGGGCCTGCGCCAACTCCTCTTCCAGGCCCGCCCGTTCACGATCGAGCCGGTCACGGTGCCCCACGCGGGAGGCGGCCCGGACCGCCGCCTGCTGCCGGACCGTGGTGCGCCGCTCGTGCTCCTGTTCCGCCTGCCGCAGCTCCTCGTGCGCCGCGTGCAGGGCACCGGCACCGGCCCGCGCCCGGCCGTACAGGCGCTCCAGCTCCTCGACCTCTTCGGCGAGCCGGGCCGTGGGGGTGTCGCCCGCCTCGGCGGTGGCGGCGGCCAGGGCCTCGCGTACGACGCCGAGGCGGCGTTCCTCCTCGGCGCGCTGTTCGTCGGCGCGCTGGTAGGCGGCGAGGGCGCGGTCCTCCGCCTCGCGGTCGACGTGCCCGGCGACCTTGCGCGCGGGCGCGGGGTGCTCGGTGGCTCCGCAGACCGCGCACGGCTCGCCGTCGGCGAGGTTCGCGGCGAGTTCGGCCGCGATGCCGGTGAGCCGCTGTTCCTTGAGGTCGAGCCAGTGGGCACGGGCTTCGGTGGCCCGTTCGCGGGCAGTTTGCACGCGCGCGTGGGCGTCCTCGGTGTCGCGGGCGAACGCGTCGCGCTGGCGGGCCGCGCCGAGCCTGCGCTGCGCGGGCTCGCGCTGCACGCCGAGCTGTTCGGCCCGGGTCGCGGCCTCCTGAGCGGATTCGACACGGCTCTGGAGTCCGGAACGGGTCGCGTCCCAGTCCCCGAGCCACGCCTCGGCCTCCTGCAGCACGTCCTCGTCGGCGCGCTCCTGCCGGTCCAGGTCGGCGCGCTCCGCGACGAGCTGGGTCAGCCGCTGTTCGGCGCGGCGGGCGGACTCCAGGCCGCCCAGCTCCTCGGCGGTCCGGCGTGCCGCGGTCGCGAGCCCGGCGGCGCCGGCGTCGGCGTAGGTGTCGGGCAGCAGCGCACGCGCGCGTGCCTCGGCGGCAGCGGCCCGCCGGTGTTCGGCTTCCGCGGCCTCCCTCAGCTCCAGGGCGGGCGCGACCGCCTCGGCCTTGCGCGATCGCTCCATGCGGGCCTGTGCGTCCCGGTGGGCCTCGGCCCGATCCTCAAGCCGGGTGGCGCGCTCCCGCGCCTCCGCGAACCGCCGCTGCAGCCGGGCCGTTTCGCGTACGTCGTCCAGCGCCCGCTCGGCCGCCGCCTGCTCGGACTCGGTGGCGGCGAGCCGGCAGTGGGCGATGGTCAGCTGCTCGCGGGCGGTGCTGCGGGCGACGGCCGCGGCGGCGATGACGGCCTCGGCGAGCCCCGGCTCCCCCGGTGCCAGCTCCGGCAGGTCCAGGGCGCCGTCGGCCGCCTGCTGCATACGGTGCGCGTCGGCGAGCAGCGCGGCGTCCCCCTCGCGGACCTCGGCCTCGGCGGCGCGCCGGCGCTCGGCCAGGCGCTTCTCGACCTCGGCGAAGCGGTGGGTGTCGAAGAGGCGGCCGAGGAGCTTGCCGCGTGCCTCGGCATCGGCACGCAGGAAGCGCGCGAAGTCGCCCTGGGGCAGCAGCACGACCTGGCAGAACTGCTCGCGGCTCATGCCGAGCAGCTGGGTGATCTCCTCGCCGATCTCCTGGTGCGAGCGGCTGAGGTCCTTCCAGGCGGCGGCCGTCGCGTCGTACTCGCGCAGCCAGCTCTGTGCCTTCTCCGTGGTGGTGCCCGAGCCGCGCTTCTTGGGGCGCTCCCAGGGCGGCTGCCGGGTGATCTCCAGCCGGCGCCCGGCGACGGTCAGTTCGAGGACCACTTCCGTGCGCGTGCCGGCCGCGGCGTGGTCGCTGCGCAGGGCCAGGCCCTGGCCGCTCTGGCGGGCGCCGGGGACGGAGCCGTAGAGCGCGAAGCACACGGCGTCCAGGACGGACGTCTTGCCGGCGCCGGTCGGTCCGTGGAGCAGGAAGAGCCCGGCCGCCGACAGCTCGCCGAAGTCGACGCTCTGGGATCCGCCGAAGGGCCCGAAGGCCGTGATGTCCAGCCGGTGCAGCCTCATCGCGCGACCTCCCGCACGGCCTCGTCGGCGCGCACCGCGTCGAAGGCGTCCCGCAGTACGGCCTGTTCGTGCTCGTCGGGTCCGGCGCCGCGCACGTGGGCGACGAAGTCCTCGGCGATCTCCTGGTCGCTGCGGTCCGCGAGCCGCCCGGCGTACGACACGTCGGGGTCGTCCGGAGCCCGCTCGGGGTCGAAGACGAGGCTGAGGGTGTGCGGGAACCGCTCGGCGAGCCGGGCCATGGGGTCGGCCGGGCGGACCGGGTCGGTGAGCGTGGCCTCGACCCATGCCTCCTCGTGCCGGGTCAGCTGCGGATCGGCCAGCAGCTCCTCCAGGGGCCCGCGGATGCGTGCCAGCGCGCGCGGCACCGGGCAGTCGACGCGCTCGGCGGTGACGGAGCCGTCCGCGTCGAGGTCGACGAGCCACATGGTCTTGCGGTGGCCGGTCTCCGAGAAGGAGTACGGCAGCGGGGAGCCGGAGTAGCGCACCCGCTCGGTGATGGTCTGGCAGCCGTGCAGGTGGCCGAGTGCCGCGTAGTCCACCCCGTCGAAGACCCCGGCGGGCACGGAGGCGACCCCGCCGACGGTGATGTCCCGCTCGCTGTCGCTGGCCTCGCCGCCGGTGACGAAGGCGTGCGCGAGGACGACGGAGCGGGTGCCCTGCGCACGGGTGGCGAGGTCGGCGCGGACCCGGTCCATGGCGGCGGCGAGCACCGCCTCGTGGCCCGCCTTCTCCACCCCGAACTCGTCCTTGACCAGGGCGGGTTCGAGGTACGGCAGGCCGTAGAAGGCCACGTCGCCATGGGTGTCGGACAGCACCACCGGCGTCCCGCACGCCGCCGGCTCGGTCCGCAGATGGATGCCCGCCCGTCCGATGAGGCCGGCGCCGACGCCGAGCCTGCGGGCCGAGTCGTGGTTCCCGGAGATCATCACCGTCGGCACGCCCAGGCCGGCGAGCCGGTGCAGCGCGTCGTCGTACAGCTCGACCGCGGCGAGGGGCGGGACCGCGCGGTCGTACACGTCCCCCGACACAACCACCGCGTCCACGCCGCGCTCGCGCACGGTCGTGACGAGGTGGCCGATGAACCCGGCCTGGGCGTCGAGCATGTTCACCCGGTGGAACGCCCGGCCGAGATGCCAGTCGGAAGTGTGCAGCAGCCTCATGATCCCCGACCCTAACGGCCGGGTCCGACAGCCCGGGCGGTTACTCCCGTATCGGCCCGTCATGAGCCGTCTCATACCGGTCCGTTACGCCCGTTTCATACGGAACGTCACACATCTCCGTAGGCTTCGCCGCCCAGTTCGAAACCGGCCGTCCCGGCGGTCGCGTCCGCGAGCCAGGAGCGGAAGGTGTCCACGTCGGCGTCCGGCAGGGCGATCTCGAGGGTGACCGCCTCGCCGTAGCGCACCTCGCGCACCTCGCGCCCGGTCGAGCGCAGGTCGTTCTCCACCTTGCCGGCGCGCTGGTGGTCGACCGTCACCGTGGCCAGCCGGAACCGGCGGCGGGTGAGGGTGCCGACCGCGTCCAGGGCCTCGCCGACCGCGCCGCCGTAGGCCCGGATGAGGCCGCCCGCGCCGAGCTTGACCCCGCCGTAGTAGCGGGTGACGACGGCGACGACGTACCGCATGTCGCGGCGCAGCAGCATCTGGAGCATGGGGACGCCCGCGGTGCCGCCGGGTTCGCCGTCGTCGCTCGCCTTCTGCACCGAGGCGTCGGCGCCGATGACGTAGGCCCAGCAGTTGTGGGTGGCGTCCGCGTGCTCCTTGCGCACGCCGGCGACGAAGTCCTGGGCCTCCTGCTCGGTCGCCGCCGGCGCCAGGGCGCACAGGAAGCGGGAGCGGTTGACCTCGGTCTCGTGCACGCCCGCGTGGGCCACCGTGCGGTACTCGTCCTGCATCCGGCCAGCCTATGCGGCGCCCGCCCTACTTCTTCCCGTCGCCCTTCCTGCCCCGCGGCACGAGCACGCTCGTCAGCAGCGCGGTGCCCGGGACGAGCGCGTCCCATTCGGGCCCGTGCCAGGCCAGTACCGCGATCGCCGAGGTCGGGAACTTCGCCCGCACCTCGTCCAGCGCGTCGTCGAGGTCGTCCCCGGCCAGGGCGAGGACGAGTTCCTCGAGGCCGGGGTTGTGCCCGACCAGGAGCAGCGTCTCGACCTCGGCGGACACCTCGTGCACGACGCCCAGCAGCTCGGTGGCGACGGCGCCGTACAGCCGCGGGTCATGGCGTACCGGTGGCGGCGTGCCCCACTGGGCGGAGGCCAGCTCCCAGGTCTGCCGCGCGCGCAGGGCGGTGGAGCACAGCGCGAGGTCCGGCAGGCAGTCGGCCTCGGCGAGGGCCCGCCCCGCGGCCGGTGCGTCCCGCAGGCCGCGGGGCGCGAGCGGGCGCTCGTGGTCGGCGACGCCGTCCGGCCAGGACGACTTGGCGTGCCGGAGCACCACGAGGCGGCGCAGCGGGCCGGGTGCCGCGCGCGCGATCACGCCGGGGACCCGAGGTCGCGGGTGAGGTCGAGGCCGAGCAGCCGGTCGGCGTAGGCGTACGTCTCGAAGCGGGCGCCGTCGGGCAGTTCGGACTCCGTTTCGACCCAGGTCAGCACCTGGAGCACGGCGGGCACGTCCAAGTCGTCCTCCCAGGCGCCGCGAAGACGCGTGCGCGCCTCGTCGGGGATAGGCCGCGACGGCTGCTGCGCCCAGGCGGCGACCGCGCGGCGCCAGCGTACGAGGGTCTCCCGGGCCGCCGCGAGGGCGGCGGCGTCGAGGGTCACCGGCTCGCTGTGCCGCCGGGAGAGCAGGGCCAGGCGCAGGACGGCCGGGTCGCCGGCCTCCGGGGCGCCGGGTTCCCCGGCGCGCACGGGAGCGACGGCGATCCGGACACCTTCGGGCGGCGCGTCGCCCTCCCCCACGACGTGGAGGACCTGTGCCTCGCCCAGTCCCGGACCCACGTCCCGCCGGTCCTCGAAGGGCCGGATGCCGAGGGCCGCCGCCCCGGACCGCAGCTCGGCGTGCTCGCCGCCGGCGTTCAGCACCCCCCACACCGGGGTGCCGCCGAGTTCCAGGGCACGCACGAGGACGTCGGCGACCAGCAGTACCCGCAGGGATCCGGTTCCGGAACCCGGGACATGGGCCTCGACCCGGGTCAGCCCTCGGCGGGCCGGGGCGGGGTCGACGGAATCGCCGGTTCGGGCGTCGATGATGCGCAGCACGCAGCGAGCGTAGGCGTGCGCGCGCGTGTACGCAGGCATCCGGACCGAAATCACGACATGGTGGCGGGATTCAACGCCAGAACGAGGAGTACGGCGGTGTCAGGCACGCGCGCGTGGCGCGTGGACGCGTACCCGGTCGAGCACCGCGACCGCCGCCGTCTCTCCGAGGACGTCCGCCACGTGCGGCAGGAAGTCCCGCAGACGGGGTTCGTCGTCGACGATGACCACGGCACACGGGCCCGCGGGTCCGAGGTGATGCCGCCCGTGATCGCCGTCGAGCCCGGGGATCCCGCGGAAGACGCTCGCGCCGACGAGGCCCTCGCGGTGCGCCCGGTGTACGAGTTCGGCGTAGGCGGGCCGGTGGTGCCAGACGACGGCCGCGTCGAGGTGGATGGTCAGGCGTGCGGCGGGCATGTCGTGCACGGGCATCGGGGACCCCCTGCGTGCGGACTGCCCAGAAGGTACTGCGCCACCGGCCCCTCGAACAGGCGTCAAGGGCGCGCCGTGGCCGGGGAATCATCGTGCGCCGCGAGCCGTTCATCGAACACGGCAGCAGGTCCACGAGGCGCAGGGAGGCCGAGGGTGTACGGCGACGAGGCAACGATCCGCAAGATCCTCACCGAGTCCGGCGACACCTGGGCCGTGGTGGGCCTGTCGGCGAACCGGCGGCGCGCCGCGTACGGCGTCGCCCAGGTGCTCCAGCGCTACGGGAAGCGGATCGTGCCCGTCCACCCCAAGGCGGAGACGGTGCACGGCGAGCAGGGGTACGCCTCCCTCGCCGACATCCCCTTCGACGTGGACGTCGTCGACGTCTTCGTCAACAGCGAACTCGCCGGGCCGGTCGCCGACGAGGCGGTGGCGAAGGGCGCCAAGGCGGTCTGGTTCCAGCTCGACGTGATCGACGAGGCGGCCTACGACCGCACGCGCGCGGCGGGTCTCGACATGGTGATGGACCGCTGCCCCGCGATCGAGCTACCGCTCATGCGCTAGTCGTCACAGGTGGGTCTCCACTTCGTACAGAGCCCCTGAAAGCCTGTACAGGAACGTCCCAGGCATTGGTCAAAACTTCACAACGGGTCTTCTGCTCGGCCCCCGCTGATTCCTAATCTGCGACGTCGCACTGACTGAAAGCACTTATTCAGAATGTGAGAGGTCGCTGAAAATATGGTGAGCATCGAGCAGACCTCCGTGGAGGAGGCCAGAGGTCCCAGCGGCCTCAGGCGAGACGTCGGACTGATCGGCCTGATGTGGGCCTCGGTGGGTTCGATCATCGGCTCCGGCTGGCTCTACGGCGCAGAGAAGGCGGTCGTGGCCGCCGGTCCCGCGGCGATCATCTCGTGGGTGATCGGCGCAGTGGCCATCGTCCTGCTGGCCCTCGTGCACGCCGAACTCGGCGGCATGTTCCCGGTCGCGGGCGGCACGGCACGCTATCCGCACTACGCCTTCGGCGGCCTGGCCGGCCTGTCCTTCGGCTGGTTCTCCTGGCTCCAGGCGGCGACCGTGGCGCCGATCGAGGTCGAGGCCATGATCGGATACGCCGGTCACTGGAGCTGGGCGCAGGGCCTCCAGCACGCGGACCAGACGCTGACGCCGGCGGGTTTCGTCACCGCCGTCGTCCTCATGGCCGTCTTCGTCGCGGTCAACTTCTTCGGCGTCCGGGCCCTGGCGCACACCAACAGCGCCGCCACCTGGTGGAAGATCGCCGTCCCGCTGGGCGCGATCTTCGTCATCGCCATCGGCAACTTCCACCCGGCCAACTTCAGCTCCGAGGGCTTCGCGCCGTTCGGCGCCAAGGGCGTGCTGAGCGCGATCAGCGGCAGCGGCATCATCTTCGCCCTGCTGGGCTTCGAGCAGGCCATTCAGCTCGCCGGTGAGAGCCGCAACCCGAAGCGGGACCTGCCCCGGGCGACCCTCGGCTCGGTCGCGATCGGCGCGGTCATCTACGTCGCGCTCCAGGTCGTCTTCATCGCCGCGCTGCCGCACAGCACCTTCGCCAAGGGCTGGGCGCACCTCGACTACCCGGGCATCAGCGGTCCCTGGGCGGGCCTGGCCACCGTGGTCGGCCTGGGCTGGCTCGCCTTCATCCTCTACGCGGACGCCGTGATCTCCCCCGGCGGCACCGGCCTGATCTACACCACGGCCACCTCGCGCGTCTCCTACGGCCTCGCCAAGAACGGCTACGCGCCGAAGATCCTCGCCCGCACCGACCGCCGCGGCGTGCCGTGGTTCGGCCTGATCGTCTCCTTCGTGACCGGCGTGGTCTGCTTCCTGCCCTTCCCCAGCTGGCAGGAGCTGGTCGGCTTCATCACCTCGGCGAGCGTCCTGATGTACGCGGGCGCCCCGCTGGCGTACGGCGTCTTCGCCCGGAACCTGCCGAACCACGAGCGCCCGTACCGGCTGCCCGCCGGCAACGTCGTCGCCCCGCTGTCCTTCGTGGTGGCCAACCTCATCATCTACTGGTCCGGCTGGGACACCCTGTGGCGGCTCGGCATCGCGGTCGTCCTCGGCTATCTGCTCCTCGGCGGATACGCATGGTGGGCCAACGCCACGCACCAGCCCGACGCGCCGCGGATGGACTTCAAGGCCGCCCAGTGGCTGCCGGTCTACCTGCTGGGCATGGGCGTCATCTCCGCGCAGGGCCAGTTCGGCGGCGCCGGACACATCGCCCTGTGGTGGGACATCCTCGTCGTCGCGGCCTTCTCGCTGGCCATCTACTACTGGGCCCGTGAGACCGCCTCCCGGCCCGAGGAGATCGAGCGCAGCATCGACGAGGTCGTGGTCACGGACGCGCCCGCGCACTGACCCGCCCTCCCGGGCACGGCCCGTCGGCCATGGCTCCCCTGCCGTGGCTGACGGGCCACCGTCATAATGCTCGCGTGACGTCGACCACCTCTCAGCCCAACTCCCTTTCCGCGCACCGTTTTCCGGTGGTGATCGTGGGCGCGGGCCCTGCCGGTCTCACCATCGGCAACATCCTGCGGGCCGCGTCCGTCGAGTGCCTGGTCCTGGAGATCGAGACGCGCGAGTTCATCGAGCGACGGCCCCGGGCCGGCGTCATCGAGGAGCGGGTCGTGCGCGGGCTCCAGGAGCGCGGGCTGGCGGACAACCTGCTGGAGCGCGCGGAGCTGCACACCCAGTGCGAGTTCCGGGTCGACGGGGAGCGGCACCGGTTCTCCTACACCGAGTTGACGGGGCATCACCACTTCGTCTATCCGCAGCCGCTGCTGGTGACGGATCTCGTGCGCGAGTACGCGGACGTACGCGGCGGGGCGATCCGGTTCGGCGTGCGGGACGTGCAGCTGCACGGCCTGGAATCGGACCGGCCGACGGTGTCGTACACCGACCCGCAGAGCGGTCGACGGGAGCTCCTGCACTGCGAGTTCGTCATCGGCTGCGACGGGGCCCGCGGCGTGACCCGGGCCGCGCTGCCGCAGCACGCCCGGATCGCCCGGCAGGACTACGGTGTCGGCTGGCTGGCGCTGCTCGCCGAGGCGCCGCCGTCCAGCGACTGCGTGGTGTTCGGCATCCATCCGCGCGGCTTCGCCGGGCACATGCCGCGCAGCCCCGAGGTCACCCGCTACTACCTGGAGTGCCCGCCCGGCGACGACCCGGACAGCTGGTCGCACGACCGGGTCTGGGCCGAGTTGCAGGAGCGGCTCGGCGCGGACGACCGGCCGCCGCTCACGGAGGGGCGGCTGATCGAGAAGCGCGTCCTCGACATGCACAACTACGTCGTCGAACCCATGGTGTTCGGGCGGCTCTTCCTCGCCGGGGACGCCGCCCATCTCACCGCGCCCATCGCCGCGAAGGGCATGAACCTGGCCCTGCACGACGCCTTCCTGCTCGGCGACGGACTCGTCGCCCACCTCACCAAGGGCGAGAGCGCCGGCCTGGAGAACTACTCGGCGGCCTGCCTCGACCGCGTGTGGGACTACCAGGAGTTCTCGCAGTGGCTGTCGGACGTGTACCACGGCGCGTCGTCGGGCGACGCGTACCGGGCGGGCACGACGCTGGCCCGGCTGCGGCGCCTCTTCGAATCGCCCGCGGCGGCGGCGTCGTTCGCGGAGCAGTACCTCGGCAAGAGCTCCGCGTCCTGACCGCCCCAGGGGTGGCTCAGTCGTGCGGCGGGCGGTCGCTCAGCCGGTGGTCGGCGACCTTCAGCGCCTCGTCCACGAGTCGCCGCAGATGCCCGTCGCGCAGCGAGTAGACGACCCTGCGCCCTTCCTTGCGGGTGTTCACCAGACCCGCGAGCCGCAGCCGCGCCAGATGCTGGCTGACCGCAGGGCGGGCCGCGCCGCAGGACTCCGTGAGCGTCGTGACGTCGGCCTCTTCCCTGGTCAGGGCGTGCAGCAGGGCGAGCCGGGTGCGATCGCCGAGGAGGGCGAGCAGCTCGGCGGCGAGGGCGAACTGCTCCTCGCCCGGGGTGCGCGGATGCGCATCGTGCGCAGGTGACAGGTGCATGCGTGCGCTCATACGCACATAATGGCCTCGTGGGCCCGACACGTCCACTCCCGCGGCCTGGAAGGGGACCCCCCGTGAGCGACCGGCACCACCACCACGAGCACCACGCACACCCGCACCGGCACACCCACGGCTCCCCCGGCATCCTGCACCGCCTCGGCCACCTCCTCGGCCCGCATTCCCACGAGAGCGCCGACAAGCTGGACTCGGCCCTGGAGTCCTCGGCGCGTGGGATGCGCGCGCTGTGGGTGTCCCTCGCCGTCCTCGGCGTGACGGCACTGGCGCAGGCCGCGGTGGTCGCCGTGTCCGGTTCGGTGGCGCTGCTCGGCGACACCGTGCACAACGCCGCGGACGCGCTGACCGCCGTGCCGCTGGGCATCGCCTTCGTGCTGGGGCGGCGGGCGGCCACGCGGCGGTTCACCTACGGCTACGGGCGGGCGGAGGACCTCGCGGGGATCGCGATCGTGCTGACGATCGCCGCGTCGGCGGCGTTCGCGGCCTGGGCGGCGGTGGAGCGGCTGCTCGACCCGCGGCCCGTGACGCACGTACCGGCCGTGGCCGTGGCGGCGCTGGTCGGCTTCGCCGGGAACGAGTGGGTGGCCCGGTACCGGATCCGGGTGGGCCGGGACATCGGTTCGGCCGCGCTGGTCGCCGACGGGCTGCACGCCCGCACCGACGGATTCACCTCGCTGGCCGTGCTGGTGGGGGCCGGCGGTTCCGCGCTGGGGTGGCAACTCGCGGACCCGCTCGTGGGGTTGGCGATCACCGCGGCGATCGCGCTGGTGCTGCGGGACGCGGCGCGCGAGGTGTTCCGGCGCGTCATGGACGCCGTCGACCCGGCCCTCGTGGACCGGGCCGAGCGGGCGCTGCACGAGGTCCCGGGCGTGCGCGGGGTCGGCGAGCTGCGGCTGCGCTGGATCGGGCACCGGCTGCGGGCCGAGGTCGCGGTGGTGGTGGACGGCGACGCGACCGTACGGGCCGCCCACGCGATCGCCGTCCAGTCCGAACACGCCCTGCTGCACGCGATCCCGAAACTCACGGCGGCCCTGGTACACGCCGACCCCGCCCCGGTGCCGGGACAGGAGGACCCGCATCTGGCGCTGGCGCACCACACGGGAGGCCGCCCTCCGGGCCTGGGAGCCGTGCCGTCGGCCTGACAGCGTGGCCACACCGCCGCACGCCCTGTCAGAGCCGACGGCGGACCCCCGATCAAGGCCCTAGGCGCCCAGCCCCTCCAGCACCACCGCGCCCGGCAGTTCCGCGAACGCCTTGCCCGGGACCAGGAGTTTGCCGCGGCGGCGGCCGCTGCCCACCAGGACGTAGGAGAGGTCGACGACCGCCGAGTCGACCAGGACGGGCCAGCCGGACGGGAGGCCGATCGGGGTGATGCCGCCGTACTCCATGCCGGTCTCGCCCGTCGCCAGGTCCATGGACGCGAACGAGGCCTTGCGGGCGCCGAGTTGGCGGCGGACCACGCCGTTGACGTCGACACGCGTGGTGGAGAGCACGATGCACGCGGCCAGAGTCGTCTCGCCGCCCCGCTTGCCGGCCACCACCACACAGTTCGCCGACTGCTCGAGCAGTTCCTGCCCGTAGTGCTCGACGAAGACGGCGGTGTCGGCCCACTGCGGGTCGGTGTCGACGTAGACGATCCGGTCGGCGGGGACGCTGCCGCTCCAGTCGCGCACGGCCTCGGCGACCGGGCCCGTCAGGTCGTCGAGGGCGTCGGGGGCGGGGACGGCGATGTCGAAGTGTCCGATGGGTGCGCGCATGGCCGCACGCTAACAGGACGCCCGAAGGCCGCCTCAGCGCACCGGCGGTACGGAGACCGCCATGACCATCTCCATCGGTTCGCCGCCCTCGTTGCCGTAGGTGTGCGGGGTGTCCGCCTCGAAGGAGGCGCTCGCCCCGGCCGGGATGCGGTGCTTCACGCCGTCGACGGTGAGCGTCAGTTCACCCGCGAGGACGTGCACGAGCTCGACCGTGCCGGTGGGGTGCGGGTCGGACGGGCTGCTGTCGCCGGGCATGAGCCGCCAGTCCCACATCTCCAGCGGGCCGGGGGCCTCGGTGCCCGCGAGCAGCCGGTTGAAGCTGCCGGCGTCGGTGCTCCACAGCCGGACCGCCTGATCGGCGGGGACGATACGGACCTGGGGGCCCTGCTCGTAGTCGAGCAGCGTGGTGATGCTGACGCCGAGCGCGTCGCCGATCTTGACGACCGTGCCGATGCTCGGGTTGGTGCGGGCCTGCTCGATCTGGATGAGCATGCCGCGGCTGACCCCGGCGCGGGCGGCGAGCGCTTCCAGGGTGAAGCCGCGGTCGTTGCGCCACCGCTTGACGTTGCGCGCCAGGGACTGGGTCAGCAGGTCGAGGTCCGACACGTTCCGTCCAATGTCCGTATCCAGGAAGGTGGTGCGAGGTGTGCGTGGGGGCGAGTACGTGAGGCCAGTATTTTGGATGACTAAGTTCACTTCACTGCACTACCCTGTGCTGCACCCGATCGTTCACCGAACTGTACTGCGAGGCACCCCGTGACAGCACTCTTCGCCCTGGCCACCAGCCTGCTGTGGGGGCTGGCCGACTTCGGCGGCGGACTGCTGACCCGGCGCAGCCCGGCCCTCACCGTGGTCGTCGTCTCGCAGACGATCGCTGCGGCGGTGCTCGGCGCGATCGTGGTGGCCACGGGCGGCTGGAGCGAGGCGGGGCCGCGGCTGTGGTTCGCCTTCGCGGCCGGTCTGGTGGGGCCGGTGGCGATGATCGCCTTCTACAAGGCGCTCGCCCTGGGCCCGATGGGCGTGGTCTCACCGCTCGCCACGCTGAGTGTGGCCGTCCCGGTGAGTGTGGGCCTCTTCCTCGGCGAGCGGCCCGGCCTGACGCAGGTCGCCGGGATCGCCGTCGCCGTCACCGGCGTGGTGCTCGCGGGCGGTCCCCGGCTCGGGGGCGCCTCCGTACAGCGGCAGACCATCCTGCTCACGCTCGTCGCGGCGCTCGGTTTCGGCACGGTGTTCGCTCTGATCGCGGAGGCCTCCACGACCGTCTCCGGCCTGTTCCTCGCGCTCTTCGTGCAGCGTGTGACGAACGTGGCCGCGGGTGGCATCGCCCTGTTCGCCTCCGTCCGGCGGGGCGCCGAGGCTCTCCCCGCGGGCGGCTTCCCCTGGGCCTCGCTGCCCGCACTCGGCTTCGTCGGCCTCGCGGACGTCGCGGCGAACGGCACGTACTCGGTCGCCGCCCAGCACGGCCCCGTCATGGTGGCGGCCGTGCTCGCCTCGCTCTACCCGGTGGTGACCGCCCTCGCCGCCCGCGGCTTCCTCCGCGAACGCCTGCTCGGCATCCAGGCGGCGGGTGCGGGCCTCGCCCTGGTCGGCACACTGCTGCTGGCGACGGGCTAGGGCCTGTTGCGAAAGTCCCGCCTGCCCGGCGGGCGGACGACGGGACTTTCGCAACAGGCCCTGGGCGCCGCTGCCGGCCACGGACTAGGGGGTGTCCAGTTCGGCCAGCCCCGTCGCCGCGTCCTCGTCCAGTTCCGCCAGCCTCGCCACCGTCTCCTCGTCCAACTCCGAGAGGGCCAGGAGCTGTTCGGGGGTGACTCCGTCCGGTATGGGGACCGGCGCCGGAGTCCTGAGCGGTGGCTGCCAGCCCTCCGCGGCGGTCCAGCGGCGTACGACGCGGGCCGGCGCCCCGGCCACCACGGCGTGGTCGGGTACGACGCCCCGGACCACCGCGCCCGCGGCCACCACCACGTTCCGCCCGATCCGCGCGCCGGGCAGGATCACGGCGCCGGTGCCGATCCAGCAGCCGGGCCCCATCTCCACCGGCTCCATCCGCGGCCACTGCTTGCCGATGGGCTCGTGCGGATCGTCGTAGGAATGGTTCGTGGACGTCACGTAGACGTACGGACCGAAGTAGCAGTCGCTGCCGATGGTGACCGACGTGTCGGCGATGACGTGGCTGCCGCGGCCGAGGACGACGCCGTCCCCGATGCGCAGAATCGGCTCCGTGCCGAGGTCCAGGTCGGGCATGAGGCCGGCGGTCAGCGTGACCTGCTCGGCGACGATGCAGTGGGAGCCGATGTGGATCCAGGGCTCGCCGAAGACCGTGCCGAGCGGGAAGGCCAGCCGGGTGTGGGCACCCAGCGCGCCGAAGCGGAAGCGTCCCGGACGCTCCGCGGTGACCGAGCCGGTGCGCTGCACCCAGGCCCAGCCCGCGTGGACGGCGCGCTGCGTGAGGCTCCGCCGCCAGGATGAGAACGTGTTCTTGCGCTTCGGCACCCGCACACCGTACTCAGCGCGAGGTACGCCGATGAGGTCGGCGCCCTGTGATCTTCACCCCACCGGGAGCCGTCCCACCGCGAGCATGCGTCGCCCGGGACGCGGATCACCCGTAGAGGATGAGGCGGCCGCGGCGGACCTGTGGTGCCGTGCAGAGATGACCAGGATCGGCCTCGTGAACCCCTTCGACCTCGCCGGACGCGTGGCGCGGTACGCGCTGGGGACCGCGGGATGGATCGCCGACCAGGTGGTGCCCGCGGTGACGGCCGCCGTCCTGGACCGGCTGGATCTGGACGACGTGGCCGCCCGACTCGACGTCAACCGGATCGCCGACCGGGTGGACGTGATGCGCGTGGCCCGCCGGGTGGACGTCGACGACCTCGCCGACCAGGTCGACGTGGACCGGGTGGCGGCCCGGGTGGACGTGGACGCGGTCGCCTCCCGGCTCGACGTGGACCAGGTCGCCGAACGCATCGACCTCGAGCGGATCGTGGCGCGTCTCGACATCGACCGGATCGCGGCGGGCATCGACGTCGACCGGATCGCCGCCCGCCTGGACGTGGACGCCGTGATCGACCGGGTCGACCTGGCCGCGCTCACCAGGGCCGTGCTGGAGGAGATCGACCTGGGCCGGATCGTCCGCGACACCAGCGGCGGGATGGCCGAGGAGACGGTCGACGCGCTGCGGCTGCGGAGCATGCGGGCCGACCGGATGGTCAACCGGGTCGCCGACCGGCTGCTGCACAGACCCGGCATGCCCCCGGACCGCGTCGACGGGCTCGCACCGCCGCAGGGGCAGACACCGTGACACTGCCGGAGCGCGGGGAGGCGCAGGGCGGCACGGCGGGGGTCGTGTCACGCTGCCTCGCGGCCGTGGTCGACGCGATCGTGGTGGCCTGCATCGGGCTGGCCGGGCAGCTCGCGTTCGGCGGGCTGCGGCTGATCGTCACCGGGCCGCCGTTCCACATGCCCGACCTCTCCCTCTGGCTGACCGGCGTGCTCGGCTGGGCCATCGCCGTGCTCTACCTCGGCACGGCCTGGGCCACGACCGGCGGCACCCTCGGCGACTGGCTGCTGGGGCTGCGCGTCACCTGCCGCACCGGACGGCTGCTCGGCATCACCCGCGCACTGCTGCGGGCCGTCCTGTGCGTCGCCCTGCCCGTGGGCCTGTTCTGGATCCCCTTCAGCCGGCGCCACGCCTCGGTCCAGGACGTCGCCGTGGCCAGCGCCGTGCACTACCACCGCTTCTGAACCGCGCCCCACCACCACTTCCGGCTCCGTCCTCACCCTTCCGAGGTGACGCCGGGACACAGGCGCCGGAGTAGGAGTGGAGACGATGCCGCTTCACGCGGCCGACCCGAGGACGGAGGTCCTGCCATGACCACCACCACGCATCACCGGCGTTCCGAGGGAACCCTGGCGGTCGCGGGCGGGCTGACGGCGTTCGCCGCAGTGATGCTCGTCATGTGCGGCATGCTCGACATCTTCCGCGGCATCATGGCGATCGCGGACGACGAGGTCTTCATCAACACCCGCAACTACGTCTTCCAGTTCGACCTGACGAGCTGGGGCTGGATCCATCTGGGTCTCGGAGTCGTCGCCATGGCCGTCGGCATCGGCCTCGTCATGAAGGCGACCTGGGCGCGGGTCATGGGCGTGGGCGTCGCGGCGCTGCTGATCATCGCCAACTTCCTCGACATCCCGTACCAGCCGTTCTGGTCCGTCACCCTGATCGCGCTGTACGGCTTCATCATCTGGGCGCTGTGCGTGGTGCAGCCGGACGAGACCTACTGACGATCGGGGGCCGCGCTGATGAAGGACGAACGCGCCGAGCGGATCGCCGAGTTCATCGCCCCCCTGCGGGTGGAGCCGGGGTCGAAGGTGGACCTGTCCACCGACTTCGACCCCGGCGACAAGACCGGGATCCGCAAGAAGAAGGACGGCAAGGAACTGCTGGAGACCGGTGTCGCGATGCTGGCCGACTACCAGCGGCGGCTGGCCGCCGAGGGCAGGAACGGCGTGCTGCTGTGCCTGCAGGCCCTGGACGCCGGCGGCAAGGACGGCACGATCCGGCACGTGATGACCGGCGTGAACCCGCAGGGCGTCCATGTGTCGAACTTCAAGGTTCCCTCCAACGAGGAACTCGACCACGACTTCCTGTGGCGCTACGCCTGCCGGCTGCCCCGGCGCGGTGAGATCGGCATCTTCAACCGCTCGCACTACGAGGAGGTGCTGGTGGTACGGGTGCACTCCGAGCTCCTCGACCGCCAGCGGCTGCCGGAGGAGGCGAAGCGCAAGGGCAAGTGGCGGCGGCGCTACCGGGAGATCAACGACTGGGAGCGGTATCTGCACGACAACGGCTTCCGGGTGGTGAAGCTGTTCCTGAACCTCTCCAAGGAGGAGCAGCGCACCCGCTTCCTCAAGCGCATCGACGTACCGGAGCGCAACTGGAAGTTCTCCGCCTCCGACGTGCGGGAACGCGCCTGGTGGGACGACTACCAGCTGGCGTTCTCCCGCATGCTGTCCGCCACCAGCACCGAGTGGGCGCCGTGGTACGTCGTGCCCGCTGACCACAAGTGGTACGCCCGGATCTGCGCCGCCGCGGTGCTCGCGCACACCCTGATCGACCTCGACCCCCAGTACCCGGAGGTCGGCGAGAAGGCCCGGCACGAGCTGGGGCTGGTGAAGCAGGACCTCGAGGCGGAGGCCCCGGCCGGCGCGCCGGCCGATCCGTACGCCGCGTCGGTCGCCGACAACCGGAAGCGGAGGCACGGACGATGACCTCCCCGGCGGAGAGAGAACAGGGCCGCGCGGCCGCGGCCGAACCCTGGTACGCACAGCCGCCGCAGGCCGTGGCGGACGTCCTCGGCGTGGACCCGGCCGTCGGTCTCAGCGGCGCGCAGGCGGCCGAACGGCTCGGCCGGGACGGCCCGAACTCCCTGCCGGAGGAGCAGACCCGGCCGGGCTGGCGCCGGTATCTCGACCAGTACCGCAGCTACATGCAGCTCATCCTGATCGCCGCGGCGATCGTGTCGCTGGCCATCCAGGAGTGGGGCACCGCGGTGCTGCTGCTGGCGCTGACGGTGGTCAACGCGGTCATCGGCATGCGTCAGGAGGGCAAGGCCGAGAGCGCGATGAACGCCCTCAAGTCGATGATGAAGGCGACCGCGCGGGTGCGGCGGGACGGCACGGAGACCGAGATACCCGCGGAGGAAGTCGTCGTCGGGGACGTCGTGCTGATCACCGCCGGGGACGACGTGCCGGCCGACGGGCGGATCGTCACCGCGAGCGCCCTGCAGATCGACGAGTCCGCGCTGACCGGCGAGAGCACGCCGGCCGGCAAGGGCACCGACATCGTGCGGGGCGAGAACCTGAGTCCCGGGGACCGGATCAACTCGGCGTTCATGAACACCCCCGTCACGCACGGCAGCGGCGTCATGCTCGTCACCGAGACGGGCTCCGCCACCGAACTGGGCAAGATCTCCGGGATGCTCTCGGCCACCCCGCGCGAGGAATCACCGCTGACCAGGGAACTCGACCGGCTGACCCTGTGGATCGCGAGCGCGGCCGGGCTGACCATGATCGTGATGTTCGTGCTGGGCCGCTCGCGCGGCGACGCGTGGGACCAGCTGTTCATCGCGGCGGTGTCGCTGGCGATCGCGGCCATCCCCGAGGCCCTGCCGACGGTGACGCAGACGATCCTGTCGATGGGCAGCCTGGACCTGGCCAAGCAGCACGCGATCGTGAAGGACCTGCCGTCGGTGGAGACGCTGGGCTTCACCTCCGCGATCAACTCCGACAAGACCGGCACGCTGACGCTGAACCAGATGACGGCGGTCGAGGTCGTCGACGCCTTCGACCGCTACACCGTCTCCGGCTCCGGGTACGAGCTGGAGGGCCGTATCCACCACGCCGCCGGCCGCTCGTCCGACCTCGAGGACGCGATCCTGCCGTATCTGGTGGCGAGCGACGCGAAGCTCGTGGGCGGCAAGGTGGTGGGTGACCCCACCGAAGGCGCCCTGCTGGTGCTCGGCCACAAGGCCGGCCTGGACATCGAGGCCACGCGGGAGAGGTTCCCCCGGCTGGCCACCCTCCCCTTCGATCCCTCGTACAAGCTGATGGCCACCTTCCACCAGGACACCGACGCCCAGGGCCGGCCGGTGGTCCGATGCTTCGTGAAGGGGGCGGCGCCCGCGGTGATGCGGCGGGCGGCGACGGCCCTGTCCGACGGTGCGGGCATCCCCTGGGACGCCGAGCTCGACAAGCGGGCGCACGAGCAGATGGAGCGGATGGAGCGGGCGGGCCGGCGGGTGATGGCCGCCGCCACCCGTGAGATCGACGCGGCAGACTTCGCGGCCGACGACGACCTGCTCGCCCATGTCACCCGACTCCAAATAGCCAGCCTGGTCGGGATGGAGGACCCACCGCGCGAGGAGTCCAAGCAGGCGGTGGCCGGAGCGCAGGCGGCCAACATCCGGGTGCGGATGGTGACCGGCGACGACGTCGTCACGGGCGCGGCCATCGCCGAACAGGTCGGCATCGAGGGCGAGGCCGTCCTCGGCTCCGACTTCGCCGCCCTCAGCGAGGAGGAACGGCTGGCCCGCATCGACGACATCGGTGTGATCGGCCGGGTCGCCCCCGAGCACAAGGTGCTGCTCGCCGACACCCTGAAGAAGAAGGGCGACGTGGTGGCCATGACCGGAGACGGCGTCAACGACGCCCCCGCCATCAAGGCGGCGGACATCGGCATCGCCATGGGCTCCGGCACCGAGGTGGCCAAGAACGCCGGGCGGCTGATCCTGTCCGACGACAACTTCGCCACGATCGTCTTCGCGGTGGAGCAGGGCCGCAAGATCTACGACAACCTCACCAAGTACATCCGCTTCGTGCTGGTGCTGCTGGTCGTGTTCGTGCTGACCTTCCTCGGCGCGTCCCTGTTCAACATCGCCGGCGGGGAGCCGTTCTCGCCGGCCCAGGTGCTGTGGATCCACTTCTTCGTCAACGCGGCGTTCGGCTTCGCGCTGGGCTTCGACCGGGTCAGTCCGGGGCTGATGGCACGCAAACCGCGGCCCCGCGGTGAGCCGGTGATGACGAGGAGCCTGATGTGGACGGTCGGGCTCGCCGGGCTGGCGATCACGATCGGGCTGCTGTCGCTGATCAAGCTGGGCGAGGCGCGCTTCCACAGCACCGCGATCGGCAACTCCATCGCGTTCACCTCGTTCGCGCTCTGCCTGATCGTGGCGGCCGTCGAGTGCCGCAGCGAGACGGAGACCGCGCTGACGGTGGACACCTTCGACAGCAGGCAGATGAACTGGGCGATGTTCGGCGAGTTCGTGCTCGCCGTCCTGGCGACCCAGACGGACGTCTTCAACCGGCTGCTCGGCACCACCCCGCTCACCATCGGGCAGTTCGGCTGGGCGCTGCTGCCGGCGCTCGCGCTGCTGGGGCTGTGGGAGGCCGGCAAGTCCGTCGCCCGCGGTCGCGGCAGTTCCTCCCCGGCGGCCCGCCAGGCCGCCGCCCGGCAGGTCGTCGTGGGCTGACGGAGGTCCGCGATGGCAGAGGACGACAGGAGAGGCCGGCGCTGGGTCCCGCCGGGGCTGCGCACGCTCCTGGCCTACCGGCGCGAGTGGCTGGTGAAGGACGCCGTCGCGGGAGTCGTCCTCACCACGCTGCTCGTCCCGCAGGGCATGGCGTACGCGGAACTGGCGGGCCTCCCTGCGATCACCGGGCTGTACACGTCGGTGGTGTGCCTGCTGGCGTACGCCGTCTTCGGGCCGTCGCGCATCCTGGTGCTCGGGCCGGACTCCTCGCTGGGCCCGATGATCGCGGCGACGATCCTGCCGCTGATCGCCTCCGGGGGCGACAGCAAGCGTGCGGTGGCGCTCGCCTCGATGCTCGCCCTGATGGTCGGTGCCATCACGGTCCTGGCCGGGGTGTGCAAGCTGGGCTTCATCGCCGACCTGATCTCCAAGCCCACCATGATCGGTTACATGAACGGTCTGGCGCTGACCATCCTGATCGGGCAGCTGCCGAAGCTGTTCGGCTTCAAGACGGACGCGGACGGGCTCATCGACGAGACGCGCGCCTTCGTGCGGGGCGTGGCCGACGGCAAGACGGTCACCGCGGCGGTCGCGGTGGGCCTCGGGGGGATCGTGCTGATCCTGGTGCTCCAGCGATGGCTGCCCAAGGTGCCGGCGGTGCTCGTCATGGTGGTGCTGGCGATCGCCGCGACGACCGTCTTCGACCTGGGCGCGCACGGCGTGAGCCTGGTCGGAGAACTCCCCAAGGGATTCCCGCCGTTGACCCTTCCGCAGGTCGACTGGGGCGACCTCGGCCCGCTGTGCGCCGGAGCGCTGGGCATCGCCCTGGTCTCTCTCGCCGACACCATCTCCAACGCCTCGGCGTTCGCCGCCCGCACCGGACAGGAGGTGCGCGGCAACGAGGAGATGACGGCGATCGGCGCGGCCAACCTGGCGGCCGGGCTCTTCCAGGGGTTTCCCGTCAGCACCAGCGGTTCTCGCACGGCGGTGGCCGAACGGGCGGGCGCCAGAAGCCAGTTGACGGGAGTGCTCGGCGCGACCCTGATCGTGCTGATGCTCGTCCTGCTGCCCGGTCTGTTCCGCAACCTGCCGCAGCCCGCACTCGCCGCCGTCGTCATCACCGCCTCCCTGTCGCTGGCCGACCTGGCGGGGACCCGGCGGCTGTGGCACCAGCGCAGGACGGAGTTCTCGCTGTCCATCGCGGCGTTCCTCGGCGTCGCGCTGCTCGGGGTGCTGCCGGGCATCGCGGTCGCGGTCGGGCTGTCGATCCTGAACGTCTTCCGGCGGGCCTGGTGGCCGTACAACACCGTGCTGGGACGGGTGCCGGGGATGCCCGGCTACCACGACGTCCGCTCCTACCCCGATGCCGAGCAGTTGCCGGGCCTGGTGATCCACCGCTTCGACGGGCCGCTGTTCTTCGCCAACGCCAAGGCCTTCCGGCACGAGATCATGCGGCTGACCCGCAGGGACCCGAAGCCGGTGTGGGTGCTGCTGGCCGCCGAGCCCGTGACGGACGTGGACACCACCGCGGCGGACGAGCTGGAGGAGCTCGACGAGGCGCTCAACGCGCAGGGCGTGAGCCTGGTGTTCGCCGAGCTCAAGGACCCGGTGCGGCGCAAGATCGAGCTCTACGAGCTGACCCGCACCCTCGACCCGGCCCACTTCTTCCCGACCTTGGAGGCGGCCGTCGCCGCGTACCGCGCCCAGACCGGCGCGGAGTGGACACCGGCCGCGGACGGGCGGCCCCCGGCGGAGGCCGCCCTCGACAAACCGCCGGCCGGCTAGGCCGGATTGACCGTGAGCACGTGCGTGCCCCAGCCGTCCAGGGCGATGTAGAGCCCGGGCCCGGTCAGCTCCTCGGCGTCGCGCTCGTACCGGGTGCCGTCGAACAGGCCGGTCAACGCCCAGGTGCCGGACCCGGCTTCGGGCCAGGGCAGGCGCACCCGCCCCTGGGCCGGGGCGCCGGAGAGGTTGACCGCCGTCACGAAGCGGCCGGTCGGGCCCTGCCAGCACCAGGCGAGCAGATTGCGGTGGGTGTCGTTGTCCGGCCAGCCCGCGCAGTCCAGCAGCCGCCACCGCCCGGTCCGCATGCCGCTGCGGTGCACGGCGGCGAGCAACTGCTCGTGGAACGCTCGCAGTTCGTGGTCCGCGGGTTCGTCCGGACGGCGGTCGAGGAAGACGGGCAGCTGGGTACGGCGGCCGGTGAACTGCCCTTCGTGCCACAGGGTGGCCCCGGGCAGGGTGGCGATCAGCACGGCCGCCGCACGCTCCTTCGCCGCGCCCATGGTGTGCGCGGCCCGCGGCTCGTCGTGGTTCTCCAGGAACCGTACGAGCCCGCGCTGGTAGCCCTCGTCGGCCAGCAGGTGCTGCCGGACCGCCTCGGGGCTCTCGTTCAGCACCCGGTCGTAGAGCCGCTTGTCGTAGCAGAAGTCGAACCCCTGGTGCTGCAGGGCCCATTCGAGGTCCCAGTACGCCTCGGCGACGAAGGTCATCCCGGGGTGCCGGCCGCGGACACCGGAAAGGACTGCGGGCCAGAACTCCTCGCGGGGCCGTGGCCCGGCCAGACCCGACCAGGTCCGTTCGAAGACGTCGTTGGTCAGCAGCATCGCCATGTCGCAGCGCACCCCGTCGCACAGGTCGCCGATACGGCTCAGCACGTCGGTGGTGGCCGCGCGCAGTTCGGGTGCGAAGGCGTTGAGCTGCACGACGTCGGGCCAGGGCGGGAAGAAGGGGTCGCGGCCGCGGGCCAGCACGTTGCCGCCCACGCTCAGATAGGCGTCCGGCTCGCGGCGAACGTCGGCGGCCCCGCCCCGCACGAAGTACTCGGGGTGCTCCGTGGCCCAGGGGCTGTCGGGCGCGACGTGGTTGGGGACGTGGTCGAGCAGCAACCCGACTCCCCGCCGGTCGAGTTCGGCGCGCGCCCCGGCCAGTCCCGCGGCTCCCCCGAGGCTCGCGTCGACCTCGTAGCGGCGGATGCAGTACGGGGATCCGGCGATCTCCTCGTCGTGGATGCCGGGGACGGCGCGACTGAAGGCCGCGCGCAGTTGCGGATCGCGCAGGGCGATGGCCCGTCCCTCGGGGCTGCGCTCCCACACGCCCATCAGCCAGACCGCGTCGACGCCGTGCGGGGTGATCTCGTCCCAGGCGTCCTTCGGTACGTCGCCGAGGCCCGTGCCGCGGCCGGTGCGGGCGGCGATCTCGCGCAGCCAGACGCGGGTGTTCACCTCGTGGATCACGGGCTGGGCGGGCAGCTCACCGGTCATGGCCGCGCCCTTCCGAAGCCTTCGGCGAGGAAGTCGCCGGGGGTGAGGGTGCCGAAGATCTTCATCAGGGGGGCGACCAGGCCGGTCCAGCCGGTCTGGTGGGCGGCCCCGATGCCGGCGCCGTTGTCGCCGTGGAAGTACTCGTGGAAGGAGATCAGGTCCCGCCAGTGCGGGTCGTCCTGGAACTTCGACTGGCCGCCGTAGACGGGCCGGTGCCCGTTCTCGTCGCGCAGGAAGAGCCGGGTGAGCCGCTCGGAGATCTCCTTGGCCACCTCGAACAGGGTCATCCGGGTGCCGGAGCCGGTCGGGCACTCGACGGTGAGGTCGTCGCCGTAGAAGCCGTAGAGGTTGAGCAGGGCGCGGACGACGAGGGCGTTCATGGGGAACCAGACGGGGCCCCGCCAGTTGGAGTTGCCGCCGAACATCCCGGTGTCCGACTCGGCGGGCAGATAGCCGACCCGGTACTCCTCGCCGTGCACCCAGAAGCTGTAGGGGTGTTCGGCGTGGACGCGGGAGAGGGAGCGGATGCCGTACGGGCTGAGGAACTCGTCCTCGGAGAGGAGATGCCCCAGCACCCTGACCAGCTTCTTCTCGTCGACCACGGACAGCAGCCGGGGTCCGCCCGCTCCGCCCGCCTGGGCCGAGGCGAGCGTGACGGAGAGCGAGGGGTGCCGGCTCGCGAACCGGCGCAGCCGCTCCCCCAGCCCCTCCACCCGGGCCAGCTGCTCCGGCCGGAAGACGGTGGCCGCGCACAGCGGCAGCAGGCCCACCAGGGAGCGGACCTTCAGGCGGACGGCCTCGCCGTCGGGCAGTCGCAGGACGTCGTAGAAGAACCCGTCCTCCTCGTCCCACAGTTCGTCGCCGAGGTCGCCGACGCGGTCCATGGAGGCGGCGATCCACAGGTAGTGCTCGACGAACTTCATGACCAGGTCCTCGTACGAGGGGTTGTGCTCGACGAGTTCGAGGGCGATCTGCAGCATCGACTGGCAGTACAGGGCCATCCAGGCCGTGCCGTCGGCCTGTTCGAGGGTGCCGCCGGTGGGCAGCGGGGCGCTGCGGTCGAAGACGCCGATGTTGTCCAGGCCGAGGAAGCCGCCCTGGAAGACGTTGCGGCCGCTGGGGTCCTTGCGGTTGACCCACCAGGTGAAGTTCGTCAGCAGCTTCTGGAAGGCGCGCTCGAGGAAGGCGTGGTCGGCGTGGCCGGTGGTGCGCTCCTCCATGAGGTAGACGAAGTACGCCGCCCAGGCGTGCACGGGCGGGTTGACGTCCGCGAAGTTCCACTCGTACGCCGGGATCTGGCCGTTGGGATGCAAGTACGAGTCCTTCAGGAGCAGTTCGAGCTGTTCCTTGGCGAAGCCGATGTCCACGGCCGACAGGGCGACGGTGTGGAACGCCAGGTCCCAGGCGGCGAACCAGGGGTACTCCCACTTGTCGGGCATGGAGACGATGTCGTCGCTGACCATGTGGAACCACTCACGGTTGCGCACCCCGTTGCGGGGCAGGCTCCACGGGCCCAGGCCGTGCTCGTTCAGCCACGCCTCCAGGTCGAAGAGGTAGTACTGCTTGGTCCAGAGCATCCCGGCGAGCGACTGCCGCAGCACCCGCGCCTCGTCCTCGCTCGCGCCCTTGGGCGTCAACCCGCCGTAGAAGGCGTCGGCTTCGGCGATGCGGTCCTTGAACACCGAGTCGAAGCCCCGCGCGAGGGACAGCTTGGACCCGGCGGGCGCGAGCCGCAGCCGCAGCGTCTCGGAGCCGCCGGCCGGGACGGTGAGCACGTGGTGGGCGGCCGCCTTGGTGCCCTCCTGGGCCGGGTTCACCGCCTCGCTCTCGCCGTCGACGACGTGCCGGCCGATGCCGTCCTTGACGTACGGGGAGGCGTTGGGCGTGCCGAAGAGACGCTCGCTGTTCGTCTCGTTCTCCGTGAACAGCAGCGGGACCTGGGCGGCGAACCGGCAGTCGTAGTCGCCCAGTTCGGGGTGCTCGGCACGGATCGTCGCGGTGCCGCCGGGGCCCTCGAGGGCACTCATCCGCGGCTTGGCGGCGCCCTCGTGCCAGGACCACGTGTTGCGGAACCACAGCGTGGGCAGCACGTGCAGGACCGCCGCGTCGGGGCCCCGGTTGGCGACGGTGATGCGCACGAGTACGTCGTCGGCGGCGGCCTTGGCGTACTCCATGGTCACGTCGAAGTAGCGGTCGTCGTCGAAGATCCCGGTGTCGAGCAGCTCGTACTCGTAGTCCTGCCGGGTGCGGGCGCGGTTGACGCTCACGAGGTCGTTGTAGGGGAACTCGGCCTGCGGGTACTTGTAGTGCCATTTCATGTACGAGTGGCTGGGTGTGCTGTCGAGGTAGAAGTAGTACTCCTTGACGTCCTCGCCGTGGTTTCCCTCGCTGTTGGTGAGGCCGAAGGCGCGCTCCTTGAGGATCGGGTCGCGCCCGTTCCACACGGCGAGGGCCAGGCACAGCCGCTGCTTCTCGTCACAGATGCCGCCGAGGCCGTCCTCGCCCCAGCGGTAGGCACGCGAGCGTGCGTGGTCGTGCGGGAAGTAGGACCACGCGTCGCCCCCGTCGCTGTAGTCCTCCCGGACCGTGCCCCACTGACGCTCACTCAGATACGGTCCCCACAACCGCATGCGCCCCGACTCGTCGCCCTCGGGACCGATGCGCTCGCCCTTCTTCCGTGCGCTCATTCCCCCCACCCCCTGCCGCCGGCTGTCGGTCGCCGCCAGTCTCTGCGGGCCCCCTGGCGGCCACCTCACCCGCCGCGGGTGAGGCAACTCCGCAGGGGAAACGGCCTGTTCGCGGTCCGGCGGGGACGAACGCGACGACGCGCAGGCCGGGCCGGGACCGCCTGGGCGTGGCCCGGCCCCGGTCCGGTTCCTCACCTGCGGCGGGTGACGCGGACCGGCGCGGATCGCGGCTGTATGGACCTCGACCACATCGAAGGGAGCGGCCATGGCCGGTATCGGGCCGGTACAACTGCTGGCCGTCGGGTTCGGGCCCGACGCGAAGTTCGAGGGCCGGATCGTCGAGGAACTGATGTCGCTGGAGGACCGCGGCCAGATCCGCGTGCTCGACCTGCTGTTCGTGCAGAAGGAGTTGGACGGCGACCTCGTCTCCGCCGACTACCAGGCCGAGGGCATGGGCGAGACCGTGGCCGCGCTGCTCGGCATATCGAAGAAGACGCTGCGGGAGGCGGAGGCCGTCTTCCCCTCCCTCACCCAGAGCAACGCCTTCGGACTCAGCATCGAGCAGATCCGGGAGCTCGCCCGCGAGCTGGACCCCGGCACCGCGGCCGGGTTCGTGCTGCTGGAGCACAAGTGGGCCCGGCACCTGCGGGAGGCGATCCGTGACACGGGCGGGATGCCTCTGGCGGAGGGCTTCCTGACCGAGGAGTCCCTGGAGACGGTGGTCGCCGAACTCGCCACCACCGTGGAGCGGCTGGACCGGGCCGCAGCGGAGCACCGCCAAGAAGGCCGGGCGTCCGGCCGTGAGACCAGGAGGTTGTGATGACCGATCTCGTCGTGCTCGGCTTCTCCGACCGGGAGAAGGCCGAAGCCGTGATGCGCCTGTCGAAGGAGCTCTCCAAGCAGGAGCTCCTCGACCTGGAGGACGCCGCGGTTGCCTGGCGGACCAAGGACGGCAAGATCCATGTGCACCAGTCCTTCAGCCCCACCGCGGCCGGTGCCGCGGGCGGCGCCCTGTGGGGGTCGCTGTTCGGCCTGCTGTTCCTGATGCCGGTGTTCGGCGCGGCGGTCGGCGCGGCCACCGGCGCCGTCGCGGGCAAGCTCACGGACGTCGGGGTCAACGACCAGTTCGTCAAGGAGGTCGCGAACCAGCTGGAGCCCGGCCGGGCCGCGGTCTTCGCGCTCGTCCGCCACTCCACGCCCGACCGGGTCCGCGAGGCGCTGCGTCCCTTCGAGCCCACCGTGCTGCGCACCAACCTCACCAAGGAGCGTGAGGAGGAACTCGTCGCGGCACTCCACGGGTGAATCACCAGTCACAACGCACCGTCGGACCACTGAGAGTTGAACGAAATTCACCCGGGTGAGATGGGCTCCGGGGCATGTGCCTCCCCCACGGGCCGGACCAGACTCGTCCCAGGTACGCCAGCCAGCTCCGAGAGCGAGGTGACCGGCGATGGACGAGTGGACGGGACGGAGGCGGCCGCCGGACGCGGGCAACGCGTCCCCGGCGGCCGCCCTGCCGAGCCAGGTCGGGGTGCCACCACTGCCGGCCTGGCTCGTGCCGCGCCCCCGGTTGACGGACCGGCTCTCCAGAGGAGTGCTCGGACCGCTGACCGTGGTGGTGGGACCCGTCGGTGCGGGGAAGTCCGCGCTGGCCGTGGAGTGGGCCCACACCCGCAGCGCGCCCGGCCCGGTGGCCTGGGTCACCTGCGACGGCGCGGAGGAGGAGCCCGACGTCTTCTGGTCGCGGGTGCCGACCGCACTGCGTGAGGCGGGGGTCGAACTGCCGCCGTTCCCGGACCTGCTCCAGCCGGAGACCGAGCTGCCCGAGGCGGTCGTACGGGACGGGCTGACGGCCGAGGACGGGAGCGTCCATCCCGACGTCGCGGCCGAACGGCCCGTCCTGGTCGCCTCGCTGGCCGCCGCGCTCGCCGCGCGGAAGGAGCCCGTCGTTCTCGTGCTGGACGACTTCCAGCCGGAGGCCGGCTCCCCCGTCGCCCGCGGGACGGCCCGGCTGCTGCGGCACGCGGGACCGATGCTGCGGCTGGTCGTGCTCTCCCGCCGGGACCCTCCCCTGCATCTGCACCGGCACCGGCTGGCCGGTGAGCTGACCGAACTGCGCACCGCCGACCTCGCGTTCGACGACCGGGAGACGTCGGCCCTGCTGGCCCAGCACGGCGTGGAGGTGTCCCGGCCGGCTGTCAGCACGCTGCGCAAGCGGGCGGACGGCTGGGCGGCGGGCCTGCGCCTGGCCGCGATGTCCATGGCGGAACATCCCCAGCCGGAACGGTTCGTGGCTCAGTTCGCGGGCGACGACGAAGCCGTCGTCAGCTACCTCGTGGAGGAGGTTCTGGACGGCCAGAGCCCCGAGATGCGCAGGCTCCTGGTGACCACCAGCGTCCTGGAGCATCTGAACGCCGAGCTGGCCACCGAGCTCGCGGGCAGGGAGGCCGGAGCGCAGTTCCCCGCCCTCGTCGAGCGGAACTCCTTCCTCCAGTACGCCGGGCGCGGCTGGTACCGGTGCCACCGCATGTTCACCGACGTCCTGCGCGTACGGCTGCGCCACGAGGCACCGGACCTGGAGCCCGGGCTGCACCGCCGGGCCGCGGCCTGGCTGGGTGAGCACGGACTCGTCGCCGAGGCCGTACGCCACGCGCTGTCCGCGGGCGACCGGGGCTACGCCGGCCGTCTCGTCGTCCATCAGCTGGCCATCGGAGGGGTGCTCGCCCTGACCGACGTCCGGCTGCCGGGCGAGCTGGTGCAGGGGCCGCCCGCCGACGTCCTGGGACGTCCCGGGCAGCCGCCCGACGCGGAGTCCGCCCTCGTCGCCGCGGCGGCCGCGCTCCGGCACGGTGAGGAGTCGGCCTGCGCCGAGGACCTGAAGATCGCCGACAAGCTGCTCGCGGAGGTGCCCGCGGAGGAGGCCGACCGCATCGCCCGGTGCCGGCTGACACACGCCGTCGTCCGCATGGCGAAGGACCGGTGCCGCGACCCGCAGGCCGCGCGGCAAGCCGCGGCAGACGCCGAGCACCTCTTCGCGCAGGTGCCGCACAGCCTGCTGGCGGACCACCCCGAACTGCGGGCCCTCGCCCTGTTCATCCGCGGGCGCGCCGAACTGCGCGACGGCGGGCTGAAGGCGGCCGAGGGCTCCCTGACCGCGGCACTGAAGGCCGCGGGGGTCGCCGGCAACGGCGTGCTGCGCCGGGACTGCCTCGCCGAACTCGCGCTGCTCGCCGTGCTCCACGGGCGCTTCCGGGTCGCGGACGAGCTCGCCGGGCACGCCCTGCGGCCGCCGCTGCCGGCCTCCACGCCCGAGGCTCCTTCCCCGCCGTCCCTGCATGTCGTCCGGGCCTGGGTGGGGCTCACGCGGTACGAGTGCGCTCGGGCGCGCAGCGAACTGGCCCGCGCCCGCAGCGAACTGCACGTGACGCCCGACCCGTTCGTCGCGGGCGTCGGCTCCCTCGTGGGCCGGCTGGTGGGCGCGATGGAGAGCGGGGCGCCGCCGTCCCCCGAGGCCGTGGCCGCCCTGCCGGACTGCGCCGACTGGCTCGCGCAGGAGCTGCACAGGCCGGTGGGACAGGCGTGCGCGGCCTCGGTCTCCGCCGCACGCGTCCACACGCTGCGGACGCCGCGTACCGTCCAGCGGGCCGCCCTGCCGAATGGCCCGACGCCCGAAGAGTGCCCGCCGGTCGAGTCGTTGAGCGCGCGGGAGCACGACGTGCTGAGCCGGCTCGCACAGATGATGACGACCGAGGAGATCGCCGCCGACCTGTATCTGTCGGTCAACACGGTCAAGACGCACCTCAAGGGCGTCTACCGCAAGCTCGCCGTGACCCGGCGGTCGGCCGCGGTCCGGCGAGCCCGTGAGCTGGAGCTGCTGTGAGGGGTCCCCTTCCCGGATTCCTGACGGTTACAGGATTCCCAGCTCCCTCGCCCGGTCGAGGGCCTCCGAGCGCGAGGAGACACCGAGCTTGCGGTACACCGCACGCGCGTGGCTCTTCACCGTGTTGTGCGAGATGAAGAGATCCAGCCCGATCTGCCGGAGCGGCACGTCCTGTTGAAGCCGTACGAGGACGCCGTGCTCACGTTCTGTCAGGTGCTCGGCCGGCACGACGGGGTACAGGTGGCCCCGGCCGTCGCGGGGCACGGCGGCGAGCACCGCCGACGCCTCGTCCATCAGCACGCCCGCGCTGCGCGGATCGCGCAGTCCGACCGCGATGTCCGCCAGGGTGTCCGCGACCCACACCAGGCAGGTCGCCACCGCGGTGTCCGCCCCGGGAGCGTCCCGGCCAAGGGCAAGCAACCGCCCTTGCAGCTCGGCCGCCCGGCGGATGTCGGTGCCGCAGAAGTTCACTTCCTTCCGTCGGGTCTCGCTGCCAAGCACCGAGGGCATGTGCCTCACCTCCTCGGCAATAGGTGGTTCATGCCAACGGTGCAGGCAGGACCGTCGTGACGAAAGGGACCTTACGGCCCTTTCCTCACGACGGAGGAAATCTGGTCCCGGCGGACGAGGGCGGCTAGTCCGGCGTGCCGAGTCCGGGTGCGGCGTTTCCGCCGTCCCCGGGAGGCAGTCGCCGTACTTCCACCAGTTCGAGTCCGAGGGCCTGGATGCGGTCCAGGATGCCGTACAGGGCTGCCTGGTCGAGACCGGCGCCGTGCAGGACCGTCTCCGGCGGGTTGACGGTCACCGTCAACTCCTCGAAGGCGGACCGGAATGCCTGGCCGACCCTGCCCTTGATCCGGATCTCGAAGTCGCCGCCGGCACGTGATACGTCCCGTGCAGATCCACGATCGTCTGCCGTGCCCATGGGAGTCACCTCCGCTGCCGCGACCCGGGGTTCGGTCAGCATCTCGTGTCTCCACGGCACGGCACATCACACGGCCGGGGTGACGGCGGCGACGGCACCCCGACCGCCGGGAGTCATCCCGTACGGGTGAGCCTTCGGGCGGGCCCGGCGCGGGATGCTCCAGTCTCCCAAGAGGAGGTGCCCGACATGGCGGAGCAGACATCGGCGGGGCGGACCCAGTACGGCCCTCCCGACCCGGAGCCGAAAATCACCCCGCTGAAGCTCGGCGGCGTGGTGTTCGCCGTGTGCATGATGGCCATCATCGGCCTTTACCACGCGGTCGTAGGCCTGGCCGCGATCATCGACGACAACTTCTACAAGAACGTGCGCGACTATCCGTACGACTTCAACGTCACGGCGTGGGGCTGGCTGCACCTGGGCTCCGGCGTCGTCGTCCTCGCGGCCGCCTTCACGCTCTTCTCCGGCAAGACGTGGGCCAGGGTCGTCGGCATCGTCGTCGCCTCACTGAGCATGCTGGAGAACTTCTTCTTCGCGCCGTACTACGCGGTGTGGTCGGCCATCATCATCGGGCTCGACGTGCTGGTGATCTGGTCCCTCGCCACCTACGGACACGCCGAGGCGCACAAGGCCTACGGTGCGCCGATGTAACCGGAGTGTGTGTCCTCAGCGGCGCGGTCCCCGCACGGCCGGGAGGCCCATCCGGGCCAGCCGGCGCCATTCCAGCCGGGGCCGCGCCGCCCGCATGCCCGGGCGGTGCCGCGGCACCAGCACGCGCAGCGCGCGCGGCCGTACGACGCAGTGCACGGGCACGGGCAGGACCAGCGCCTCACCGTCGACGCCGGCCGGGATCGAGGGCCGGTCCGCGTCGACGACCACCTCGGCCGCCGTCGCCCGCGTGAGGCCGGCGGCACGGCGCCCGCGCAGGAGCCCGGCGGCCTGGGCGGCGTTGTTCACGTCCACGCCGACCGCGCCCAGCACCCCGCCGTCCAGGCGTGCCCTGCGCCCGAGACCCGCGATGTCGCCGGTGCCGTACGGGTTGTTGCTGACCAGCAGGGCCTGCGGCGAGGTGAACAGGGTGCCGCCCGCGTGGGCCGTCAGGGTGGCGCCCTTCTCCCCCAGGAGCAGGTCGGGCAGGAGCTCCAGGGTGGTCCGGGTCTTGCCGTCGCGGTACGCCGAGCTCTGCACCACCTCGGCGTAGGCGCCGAAGGAGACGTTGTTGACGAAGGGGCGCCCGCCCGCCCGGCCGAGGTCGACGCGCAGCTCCACTCCGTCGCGCAGCGCGTCCAGAGCCTTCGAGGGGTCCTCGCGGTCCAGGCCCAGGTCGAGCGCGAAGTGGTTGCGGGTGCCCGCGGGGATCACCAGGAACGGAAGGTCGAGCGCCGCGGCGACGTCGGCGACCAGCGCCTGGGTGCCGTCCCCGCCCGCGACACCGAGCAGGTCGGCGCCTTCCGCCGCGGCCTTGCGGGCGAGCTCGGAGACGTCGATCTCCCCCGGGCCCTCCAGGAGCAGCACCTGGGCCCCCAGCGCCTCGGCCTTCTCGCGCAGCCCGAACCGCTCGACCTTGCCGCCGCCCGACCGCGGGTTCATGATCAGCACGGCGCGCTCGACGGGCGGCGCGGGCCCCTCGGCCGGTGCGACGGACCGGTCCGCCCGCACGAGGGCGCCCCGGCCGGCCGTGAGCGCGAGCAGCCACAGCGCCCAGGCCACGAGCACGACCCAGAGCAGATGGGCGCCGGTGTAGGCCACGAGCATCCAGACCGGCGCGGCGACGGCCAGCAGCGCCGCCAGCAGGCGGGACGGGCCCCGGCGGGTGAAGATCCACCACAGGGCCGCGACGGTCACCACCGTGCCGACCAGTCCGACGGCCAGCAGGGCGAACGTCTTCAGCCCCGCGAACACGGCGAGGACGATCACCGACGCCACGGCGGCCGCCAGTGACGCCCGTGCCAACCAGCGCTGACGCGGCGTCGTGGGTTCCATGGCACCACGGTCCGACGCCGCTGCCCGGCGGGCATCACCCACGGCAGGTGACCCGCACGGGCTTCCCCGCTCGCCCACGGCGGGTGACGCGCGGCCCCGGCAGGCCGGCCGGGGAGCTCATCACTTACGGTGCGTTGTGAACCGAGGACGAGGAGAGGCGATGACGCACAAGGCGTTGATCACGGGGATCGGCGGCAGGGAACCGAAGATCGACGAGGGCGCCTTCGTGGCACCCACGGCGTCGGTGATCGGCGATGTGACGCTGGAGTCCGGGACGAGCGTCTGGTACGGCGCCGTTCTGCGCGGCGACGTCGAGCGGATCTCCGTGGGGGCTCAGGCGAACATCCAGGACAACTGCACGCTCCACGCCGACCCGGGCTTCCCCGTGAGCATCGGCGAGCGGGTGTCCGTCGGGCACAACGCGGTGGTGCACGGGGCGACCGTCGGGGACGACTGCCTGATCGGCATGGGGGCGACGGTCCTCAACGGCGCGGTGATCGGCGCCGGGTCGCTCGTCGCCGCGCAGGCGCTGGTGCCGCAGGGCATGCAGGTGCCGCCGGGATCGCTGGTGGCGGGTGTGCCGGCGAAGGTGAAGCGGGAGCTGACGCCGGAGGAGCGCGAGGGCGTCACCCTCAACGGCACGCTGTACGCGGAGCTGGCGAAGGCGCACCACGAGGTGCACGAACAGCCGTAGCGGAACGGGCGGGCCGGCGCTCAGTCGACGGCCGGGACGGCCTCCGCCTCGGCCGCTTCCCGCTCCCGGGCGGTGGCCGCCTTCTTCGCCTTGCGCCTGAGGACCAGCATGGACGTCAGGCCGATCAGCACCGCGGCCACCAGCCCGAGGTAGGAGAACCTCTTCAGCCAGTCCTCGGCGACGATGCCCACGTAGTAGATGACGGCCGTCGTGCCGCCCGCCCAGCAGATGCCGCCCAGGACGTTGGCGATCAGGAACTTCCAGTACGGCATGTGCAGCACGCCCGCGAGCGGGCCCGCGAAGATGCGCAGGAGGGCGATGAAACGGCCGAAGAAGACGGCCCACATGCCCCACTTCTCGAAGGACCGCTCGGCGGTGGCGACGTGCCCCTCGCTGAAGTGTCTCGGGAACTTCCCGCCCAGCCAGGCCAGCAGCGGCCGTCCGCCCTTGCGGCCGATCGCGTAGCCGATGGAGTCGCCCACGACGGCACCCGCGGTCGCGCACAGGCCGAGCACGACCGGGTTGATCCCCGAGTGCTGGGAGGACAGGAGGGCGGCGGAGACCAGGACGATCTCGCCGGGCAGCGGGATGCCGAGGCTCTCCACTCCGATGACCAGCGCCACCACGGCGTAGACGGCACCCGCGGGCACCGTGTCGAGCCATTCCTGGACGTGCAACGCCGGTCCTCCCGGTTGTGACCCTCTGCTCCTGCGTTCCCGGCGCGCGCCCGCGCGGGGGCGCACACCGGGAAGCCTACCGGGTCAGCCGTTCGAGGCGCCGTCCCACAGATCGCACTGGTGTTCCTGGTGGACAGAGGTGCTCAGGGTGTTCCCGCCCTTGGACGCCGTCTTCAGGGAGAGCACGGTCCCGGGGCCTGCGGGCATCGTCGGCTGCCCCTCGGCACGGGGCACTCCGGTGCGTACGAAGGACCCCCAGTACTGCACCATCTGCCGCGACAGCGCCCTCTGCTCGGCGTTCAGCGGGGAGTCCAGCCCGAAGTGCTTGAAGAGGTACTGGATCTCGTTCACATGGGTCGCGCCGAAGTCGAAGTCGGTGTGCAGATTGCGCAGGGAGGCGAAGGGCGGGGAGGTGCGGTCGGCGAACTCGTACGAGTAGACGGGGCCGCGGGTGGCGAGCAGGCCGTCGAGCCGCAGCGCCGGGCAGCTGAACAGGGTGTCGCCGAGCGCGGTGGCGAAGCCGATGGTCGGCGTCGGGTAGTCCGCGAGCGGGTAACGCGCGAGGGCCTCGTCGCCGAAGGTGTCCCGCATGACCCCCGGGTACTGCTCGGCGGTGAGGGGCGTGCCGTTCAGGTCGAAGGAGGAGAAGGCGAAGAGCCGTCCCTCGTCCTTGTTCGAGCCGTTGATCACCGGCACCCGGGAGGCGGTCCCGTTCGCGACGGCCTGTTCGGGCTGCACCGGCAGGAAGGCGCCACCGGTCACCGGGCCCCAGTCGAAGTCGCCCTGGGCCTCGAGCACCTCGCGGGCGGACCTGCCGCGCAGACACGCGACGGTCGAGCAGCCGAGCTTCCGGGCGAAGGAGGCTCCCTGCGTCACCGCGTCCGGATGCGTCCGTGCGCGGCAGTCGTCGTAGGCGCCGCTCTCGATGACGCCCGCGCGGAACAGGCCGCGGGCCGTCGGGGAGGCCAGCTGGGTGCAGACCGAGCGGCCGCCGGCCGACTCGCCGGCGATGGTGACACGGCCCGGATCGCCCCCGAAGCGGCCGATGTCGGCGCGCACCCAGCGCAGCGCCGCCTGCTGGTCCAGCATGCCGAAGTTGCCGGAGACCCCGTCGCGCGTCTCGCCGTCGAGACCGGCCGTGGCGAGGAAACCCATCGCGCCGAGGCGGTAGTTGACGGTCACCACGACCGTGCCGGTCTGCCGTGCGAACACGCCGGGGACGACGTCCTGACCCGCGCCCGCGGTCAGTCCGCCGCCGTGGAACCAGACGAGGACCGGCCGCCGTGCGGACCCCTCGGGCACATACACATTGAGGTCCAGGCAGTCCTCGGTGTACGAGGGATGCTCGTAGCCCGGGTCCCAACTCGACTTCTGCACACACTTGTTGCCGAAGTCCCGTGCGGAGCGCACCCCTTGCCAGGGCCGCACGGCGTGCGGGGCGCGCCAGCGAAGGCCGCCGACCGGTGGCTCGGCGTACGGGATGCCGAGGAACTGCCGTCCCTCGGCGGTGGTTTCGCCGCGCACGAGGCCCGCTTCGGTGCGGACGACGGGGCTCCCGCCCGTCGGTGCGGCCTGCGCCGCCGGCCCGGGCGCGACGAGCGCCGCCGCGAGGGCCGTCAGGCCGATGACGATGCGCCGGATCATCTGCTCACCTCCACGTTCGTACGCAAACGGAGATCACCCGAGGACGCCCCCACCCACACGGCACGGCGGCCGGTGCCGAGCACCCAGCCGTGCCGCCCGGTGTCCCAGGAGGACAGGGTGCGCGCGGCGACGTCCACGGTGACGCGCCGCCGCTCCCCCGCGCGCAGGGTCAGCCGCCGGTAACCGCCCAGCACCCGTACCGCCTGGTCGAGTCGCAGGTGCGGCGAGGGCCCGACGTAGACCTGCGGCACGGCGACGCCGTCCCGGCGGCCGGTGTTGCGGACGGTGAAGGACACCTCCAGGCCGCGTCGCGTCCGCCGGGCCCGCAGGTCCTCGTAGGAGAAGGAGGTGTACGACAGCCCGTGCCCGAAGGGGAACAGCGGCCGTACACCCTCGGCGTCGTACCACCGGTAGCCGGCGTGGATGCCCTCCGAGTACTCCTCGGTGCCGTCCACGCCCGGGTAGCGGCGGGGGTCACCGGCGACGGGATGGTGGTCGTCGTCGGCCGGGAAGGACTGGGTGAGCCGGCCGCCGGGGTCGCATGCGCCGTACAGAACGGCGGCGGTGGCGGCCGCGCCCTCCTGGCCCGGGTAGTACATCTGGAGCACGGCGCCGGTGCGCCGCAGCCACGGCATCGACGTCGAGGACGAGGTGTTGAGGACGACCGTGGTGCGCGGGTTGGCCGCCGTGACGGCCTCGATCAGCTGCTCCTGGTGGCCGGGCAGGGCGATCGTGGTGCGGTCCAGGCCCTCGGTGGCGTCCTCGTAGGCGAACAGCACCACGTCCCGCGCGACTTGGGCGGCGGCGACGGCCTCGGCGACGTCCTGCGCCCGTGTCGCGCCGGTGCTCCCGCGCAGCCGGAACGTCAGCCCGCCGGCGCCCCCTTGCGCGGTGATCCGCAGCGTGTGGGCGCCCTTGGCGAGGGTGAGGGTCCTGCGGCGCACGGACAGCCCGTCGGGGGCGGCCGAGACGAGGCCGCCCGTGAAGAACTCGCCGTATCCGGGGGCCTGCGGGAAGAGTTCGGTGCCGTCGAGGAGGACTTTGGGGCGGGCCGTGGGCGCCGAGGAGAAGTGCAGGACGAAGGTCCACTCGTCGGTCTCGGCGGCGGTGAGCGTCCCGTCGTACGTCCAGATCGCGCCCGCGGCGACCTGCTGCCCCTCGCTGTCGAAGGCGGGGTTGAGCGCGGATGCCGGGATCGCCTTGCCGAAGAGGTCCTCACCGAGCGCGTAAGTCACCTTGCCCGCACGGGACTTGACGGCGTCCAGGGGGCTGTCGGCATGGTCGGGAACGACGTGGGCGCTGCCGCCGCCGCTGACGAAGGGCACGCTGCCGGTGGGACCGATCACCGCGACGCTGCCACCGGCCTTCAGGGGCAGCGTGCCGTGCTCGTTGCGCAGCAGGGTGGCGCCCGCCTCGGCGACCTCCAGGGCCACGGCCGCGCCCGCCGGTGCGTCGCGGTCCGGGCGCGGCGGGACACTGCCGTCGAGCAGCCCGAAGCGTTCCATCACACCGAGGATGCGGCGCACGGCACGGTCGACGTACCGCTCGGGCACGCTGCCGTTCTGCACGGCCGACTTCAGCGCGATGCCGAAGTAGGCACCGTCGGGCATCTCCATGTCGAGTCCGGCGGTGATCGCCGCGGCGGTGCTGTGCGCGGCGAACCAGTCGGTCATCACCCAGCCCCCGAAGCCCCATTGCTCGCGCAGGATGCCGGTGAGCAGCGTCCCGTTCTCGCAGGCGAAGGTGCCGTTGACCTTGTTGTAGGCGCCCATCACCGCGCCGGTGCCGGCGTTCACCGCGGCCTCGAAACCGCGCAGTTCGAGCTCGTGCATGGTCTGCTCGTCCACCCGCACGTCGATGGACATGCGGTCCTGCTCCTGGTTGTTCATCGCGTAGTGCTTGACGGTCGCGACGAGGTGCTCGCCCTGGATGCCGGCGATCTCCGCGGCGACCAGGTCGGAGGCGAGCAGCGGATCCTCGCTGAGCGTCTCGAAGTTGCGGCCCGCGTACGGGGTGCGGATGAGGTTGACCATCGGGGAGAGCAGGACGTCCTGGCCGAGGGCGCGGCCCTCGCGGCCGACGACCTGGCCGTAGCGGCGGGCGAGGGACGGGTCGAAGGCGGAGGCGAGCAGGACGGGCGCGGGCAGGGCGGTGGCGTGCCGGGTGACGCGGACGCCGGCCGGGCCGTCGGTCAGCCGCAGGGGCGGAATGCCGAGGCGCGGCACCCCGGGGACGTAGCCGGCCTGGCCGGGCGAGTCCGGGTCGGTGGCGCCGTGCAGGAGGGAGATCTTCTCGTCGAGGGTGAGCTTGCCGATCAGGCCTTCCACGCGGGGTCCGGCCCCCGCGTCGGGTCTGTCCAGCGCGTGTGCGGGGGGTGTGAGTCCGCCGGTGGCCGCCGCGGCGACGGCGATCGCGCCACCCAGCAGGCGCAGTGCGGATCTCCGGGAGACAGTGTCGGTCATGGGCCGTCACTCCTTCGGTGCGCGAACACGACGAAGTGCGTTCGGACGGTGAACGCACCATGCGGCGCAGCCGACTTGACACTCCGTCGGCCACGAGGGGCGCGGCGGGAAAACTATGACCGGCAGTGACTCGTGTCAATGAAGCGAACAAGAAACGCTCCGGTGCCGACAAGAAACGAAGACGGGGCCGCCCGTTGGGGCGGCCCCGGGTGACCCTAGGGGTGAAGGGCGAGGTTCAGCGCGGGCCCGGGCGGGGACGTGACCGGCTCGAGCCGCGCCTTGACCGCGCCCACCAGGTGAGGGACGGCCGTCGTGACGGAGTCGCTGTCGGCCTGGGCGAACCGCTCCTCGTACTGCTGATCCTCGGACTTGCGCGGCGGGGACTTCTCCTCGGACGGCTTCGGCGTGCTGCCGGGAGCGTCGTTCCCGGGTGAGCCCGTCCCGGGAGAGTCCGTCCCGGGAGAGCCGTTCGTGGGCTCAACCCCCTTGTCCGTGCGGCTACTTCCGGCACTGGCCGCATCGAGCACCCACCGCTGCCCGGCCGCACCGTCCCGCGCCGTGACCACGACCGACGTCCCCCTGCCCGGCGCGACGAGCAGACCCTTGCCGTCGCGCAGCAGGAGCTCGCCGCGGACCGTGAGGTCGTAGCGGATCTCGCCGCGGTGCACGAGGCACCCGGCCAGCGCCACCGAGCGCCCGCCGGCGTCGGAGACGAGGCACAGGGCGGGGTCCAGGGCACTGCGCAGCAGTCCGTCGCCCTGGTACGACCACTGCTGCGAGCCACTGGAGGAGCAGGCCGCCAGTACGGCCGCGGCACCGGACGCGACCCGGCCGCCGTCGGCGTCGAGGCAGAGGCCGGACGCGGCACTGCGGAGCCTGCCGCGTCCGATCTCAACGGGCTGCCCCGCGGAGGCGGGCCGAGTGCCGTCCGACGGGGTGACCTCCGCGGACCGCGACGGGTGCAGGGTGCTGCTGCTCTCCGCGCCCCAGGTGGCCTGCGGGCCGGGGACACCGTTGTCGTCGGTCCAGCCCTTGGCGACGAGAACGGTGGCGAGCAGGGCGAAGGCCGCCACGCCGATGCCCACGGCGAGCGCCATGGTGTGCCTGCGCGGCGGGAGAGGGCGGTGGCGCCCGTCGCCCCCCGGAGGAAGGGGCCCGCGCCCGGGCCTCGGAGCAAGTCCCCCGCCGCGCCGGGGGCGGGAGTCGAGATAGCGCCGGGCGCCCCAGCCGAGCACGGTTTCGGCGAGCAGTTCCTCGAGGCCCCCCTCGAAATGACTGAGCTGTTCGGCGGCGTGACGGCAGTACCGGCAGGCCATCAGATGCTGCTGGACATCCGGGAGCAGGGCACCGCCCCGGCGTATCGGGACATCGAGGAGACGGTTGTAGAAGCGGCATTCCTTGCCGGGCGCGAGTTCCCGGTGGGCGCGCACACAGCCCGCTCTGAATTGCTCGCGCGCCTGCTCCAGCGCGGCCGCCGCGGTGCCCGGATCCACCCCCAACAGACCAGCCGGTACGGATATGGGCTCGGCCTCGACCTCGGTGTGCCACAGGAGGCATTGCGAAGCTCCCGGAAGCGCCTGAAATGCCCGCTCCGCAAGGCGCCGCCTTTCCGGTGTCACGGGCCGCGCGGCGCGCAGTCCGCGCCCGCCGGTCGGTTTGCGGAGTTCCGGCAGAAGAACGGAAATACCGCCATCTGCCGCCCACCCCTTGACCGTGTCCCGTACGGCGGTCAGGAGGTGCGGTCGCAGGGCGCCGTCGGCCGGCCGGGCCAGGACTCGCTGGAACGCGGCGGCCGTGGCCATGGCCGCCGTATCCTCCCCGGAGGCCAGGCAGATGACCGCGTAGTCGAAGGTCGCGCGCCAGTGCCGGGCCAGCAGCAACGCGGTCGCGCGGGCGCACTCGGGGCCCTGGCCCAGCTGTGCGAGAAGGTTGCGGTCGGACTCGGGCGTGCCCGGTCCGGGACGGGGCGGAAAGGGCGGGCGTGGGGGGTGGGGGGATGGCATGGAACCATTTCCTTCCAGGCCGCGGGACGGTGGGGGGGAATCGCATCCAACGGAAATCAGGCACCCGATTGGTGCGTACCTATACCGCGTCGAGTTCTGGGACCGCTATAGGGCCGCTCACTTTCGCACAATTGACGTACAGGAAACAAGGAGTTCGAACAGCTCCGGCCTGAAATGCCGAAACCCCAAATGAGTTACCGGCGGTACCCGTACCCGTATTCGATATAGTCGTTGAGCGGTCCACCAGTTGTGTGCGCCGCAGGGCGGCCGGCACACGAAATCTCCACTGCCCGCGGACCCACAGCGGGTTCCGAGGTTTCTCTCGGCCGGCTCTCATCCGCCTCCGCCAGCATGGGCCGCATGATCGCCCCCCACGCTTCCTGCGCCCCCGACCGCAGCGCCGGCACCGCCCGCACCGTGCGCAAGGCCGTCGTCCCGGCGGCCGGACTCGGCACGCGGTTCCTGCCCGCGACCAAGGCCACGCCGAAGGAGATGCTGCCGGTCGTCGACAAGCCGGCCATCCAGTACGTCGTCGAGGAGGCGGCCGCGGCCGGGCTGGACGACGTCCTCATGGTCACCGGCCGGCACAAGCGGGCCATCGAGGACCACTTCGACAACGCCTTCGAACTGGAACAGGCGCTCACGGCCAAGGGGGACGCCGTACGCCTGGACGCCGTACGCGACCCGGCCCGGCTGGCCAGCATCCATCACATCCGCCAGGGCGAGCCGCTCGGCCTCGGGCACGCCGTGCTGTGCGCCCGCCGTCACGTCGGCGACCAGCCTTTCGCGGTGCTGCTCGGCGACGACCTGATCGACCCGCGCGAGACGCTGCTCAGCAGGATGCTCGACGTCCGCGACCGGCACGCGGGAAGCGTCGTCGCGCTGATGGAGGTCCCGCCCGAGCAGGTCCATCTCTACGGCTGCGCGGCCGTGGAACCGACCGGCGAGAAGGACGTCGTCCGCGTCACCGGCCTGGTGGAGAAGCCGTCGCTGCAGGACGCGCCGAGCAGGTACGCGGTGATCGGCCGCTACGTCCTCGACCCGGTCGTCTTCGACACCCTGGAGCGCACCCCGCCCGGTCGCGGCGGCGAGATCCAACTCACCGACGCCCTCCAGGAACTGGCCGCGGGCGGCACGGTGCACGGCGTCGTCTTCGACGGGCTGCGCTACGACACCGGCGACAAGGCCGACTACCTGCGCACCGTGGTCCGGCTGGCCTGCGACCGGGACGACCTGGGCCCCGAATTCGTCGCCTGGCTCAGGGAGTTCGTGGCCGGCCTGGAGGGCGGCACGGCGGCGAAGGGCCGCCGGCTCGCGGCCTGACGGCGCACCGAAGGCCCGGGAACGGCTCGCCCCCGGGCCTCAATTCACCATCGTCACTCAGCCGTTGGGACGCAGGGTCCACACCACGGTCATCTCACCGGTGACCGCTCCGTCCGCGCGCCGGATCTCGATCGACACCGGGAACTCGGGCCGCTCGCCGGCGTCCAGCTCCGCCACGACGTCGGCGGCGGGCCGGCCGAGGGTCGCGGTGGCGGTGACGGCACCCATCGCCAGCTTCCGGTAGGCGATCTCGGCACTCACGGCGAGCGGCACGGCCCGCGCGAGCTGCTCCCCGAACGCGGCCAGCACGATCGCCCCGCTCGCGGACTCGCCGAGCGTGAACATCGCACCGGCATGCGGCCCGCCCACGTGGTTGTGGTACTCACTCTGGTCCGGCAGTGCCACCACGGCCTTCTCGGCCGTGGTCTCGAGGAACTCGAGATTCAGGGTCCGGGCCATCGGCACCGTCGCGGCGAGCATCTCGCCGATCGACATCTGGTCTGCGCTCATGAGGTGGATGTTACCCACGAGTAGCGATGCCTGACCAGACTCGTACGGTGATCGCCGTATCGTTACGGCTCATGTGGCCAGGACAGCAGCAGCCGGGGGGCGGTCAGGAACCGCAGCAGTGGCCGGCACAGGACAATCCGTACCAGCAGCCCGGGTATCAGCAGCCCAACCCCTATGCGGGGCAGCCGACTTCACACGGAGAACCGCCGACTCCGTACGGAGGACGGCCGACTCCGTACCGAGGGCAGCCGCCGACCGGCGGCGGGTCGTCCGGGCCTCCGAGCGGAGGCCGCCGTACGAAGGTGATTGCTGTCACAGCTGCCGCGGCCGTCGTGGTGGCCGCAGCGGTGACCGGAGCCGTAGTGCTGGGCGGCGGCAGCGACGACAAGGTCGGTCCGGACCCGGCGTCTTCCTCGGCATCGCCGACCGCCACGGCAGATCCACGCGCCGCCGGAAAGCAGAAGCCCACCGTCGCCGGCTGGCAGGTCGTGGTGAACGCCGACGCCGGCATCGCCTTCGACGTACCGGCCAACTGGGTCCTTCAGTCGCCGGGTTGGGTGTCCTACGTGGCGGAGAACGACGATCCCGACGACAAGCCCCTGGTCGCCATGAAGGCTCCCGCGCTGCTCAAGGAGAAGTGGTGCGCGTCCGACGACGACAAGGACGGCAAGGTCGACTACACCCCGCTGGCCAGCGTGGGCACCAGGAAGAACAACGGGGCCCGGAGCACCGCGCAGGCGGCCCGCTCCGACTCGGCCGCCTGGGTCTACGGCACCTACACCCAGCCCGACCACAAGAAGGTCGCCACCGGCCCGGCCGCGCCCTTCACCACCGCCTCGGGGCTCACCGGCAGTGTCGCCACGTCGCGGTCGTCCGGGGTGACGAAGCGGCACAAGTGCGGCTCCGACGGCAAGGCGACGACCTTCGCCTTCAAGAACGCCGACGGCGATTTCGCGTCCTGGTCGTTCGTCGGCGCCAGGGGGGTCGGCGAGGAGGTCCCGGACTCCACGGTCAGGAAGATCCTCGGCACCGTCCGTCTCTACACACCGCCCGGGGAATCCTGACGCCCCCGCATTGCTACGGCCCCGACGAGTCACAGTGACCGAATCGTGTCCCGGACAGCACTAGTGTGGCTCTTCATGTGGCCAGGACAGCAGCCGCCCGGGGGCGAGCAGAATGCGCAGGGGCAGAACCCTCAAGCGCAGAACAACCCGTACCAGCAGCCGGGGTACCAGCAGCCGAATCCGTATCAGCAGGGCAGTCAGCAGGGCGGGTACCAGCAGCCCAACCCCTATGCGCAGCAGCCGCAGTGGGGGGCGCCGGGAGCGCCTGGGACGCCTCAGCCGCCGACCGGCGGCGGTGGCGGCGGCGGCAACCGGACGAAGCTGGTGGCGATCGTGGCGGCCACGGCCGTGGTCGTGGCGGCGGGCGTCACCGGCTTCCTGGTGCTCGGCGGCAAGGACGACAACAAGGCCGACAGCTCCAAGGGCAAGAAGGTCAGGGAATCGCCCACCGCGTCGGCCGATCCGAGCGCGTCCGCATCCGGGTCCGACGACAATCCTCGGGGTGGCGACGGCGCCAAGGCGACCATCCCCGGCTGGAAGGTCGTGGTGAATCCCAAGTGGGGCACCGCCTTCGACGTGCCGGCGGACTGGGAGGTCGACTCCCCCGGCATGTCGATCGGCTTCGAGGACGACAAGGACCCGAGCGGCAAGCCGCTCATCGTCATGTCGGCACCGGCCTACTACAAGTCCAAGTGGTGCACCTCCGACGACAACAAGGACGGGCACTCGGACAACACGGCGCTGGCCGCCGTGGGCACCAAGGGTGCGGACGGCGCGAAGAGCACCGACGAGGTCGCCGTGAACCAGGTGCCGTGGTGGGTCTTCGGCGGTTACACACAGCCGGACAAGAAGAGCCTCACCTTCGACAAGAAGGCCAAGACGTTCAAGACGGCCTCCGGCATCACCGGCAAGTACGCCTGGGCCAGGTCCCACAACAGCCCGCAGATCGGCAAGTCCAAGTGCGCGAGCGACGGCAAGGCGATCACGTTCGGCTTCAAGAACTCCGCCGGTGACTACGTGGCCTGGAACCTCTACGGCGCAACCGGCGTCAAGGGAGAGGTCCCGGACGCGACGATCATGAAGATCTTGAGCACCGTACGACTGTCCGGCGAACCGACCGGCGGGTGACGGACCCGGGCGTACGAGCGTCCGCTGAATCGGTTTGTCGCGAGGCGGGGCCGGTGACCACGGCGCGGAGGTGACCGAACCCCCTGCCTCCCGCAGCCCGGAAGTTCGCCCACCGGGCAATGACCGAGGCCCCGGCCATGGTGGCCGGGGCCCGCCGCGTCCTACCCTGGCACCGCCACGGCGGTCGGACTCGGCGTCAGATACCCGGCACGGTGCAGCCGCGCCACCATCCCCGCGCACAGGAATCCCGTGGCGGCCAGCACCGCCCACGGCAGCCAGCGCACCCCGCTGTCGAACAGCGCGCCGACCGCGAGGTTTCCGAGGGAGATCGCGATGCCCGAGGCGGTGTTGTAGGCGCCGTAGTACGTGGCGACCAGCCGGTCGCCGGAGAGCCGAACGACGGTGTCCATCTCGAAGGGGTAGAGCAGTGCCCCGCCCCAGGCGAGCAGGGCCGCGCAGAGTGTCAGGGCGCCCACGCCGACGACGGCGTTGTACGACTCCGGGAGCAGTGGCGTGAAGGCCACCCCCATCGCCACCAGCCCGTACATGATCGCTCGCGGTCCGGACAGGTTCTCCTTCGCCCACGCGGTCAGCTTGAGCTGGCCCGAGAGCGCGGCCAGCGCCGAGACGGCGAAGACCGCTCCGGTCACCACCCCGGTCTGCGCGCCGAAGAGTTCGCGGGCGCGGAGCGGGAGCGCGAGGTAGACCTGGAAGGCGAGGAGATAGGAGCCGCTCATCGCGGCGGCGAAGAGGAGGAAGGGCCGGTTGGCGGCGATGGCGCGCCAGTCTGCGGCCACCGCACGCCAGGCGGGCTCGGTGCCCCGTCCTGCCGGTGGACGGACGGGAAGTGCGCGGGCCTGGAGGACGGCAAGCGCGCCGAAGATGACTGCGGCGACCGCGCAGACCACGCCGAAGTCCCAGGCCAGCAGGGCGAGTCCGACCAGCGGGCCGATGAGGATGCCCGCCTGGTAGAAGACGTTGAAGGCGGCGAACGCCTCCACGCGCCGGTCCTCACCGGCCTCCGCCGCCAGGTAGGCCCGTACGGCCGGGTTGAACAGCGCACCCGCCAGGCCGGTCAGCGCCGAGGCCACGATCAGGACCGGCAGGCTGCCCGCCACCGCGAGCAGCCCGAAGGCGACCGTGCGCAGAGCACACCCGGCCAGGATCATCGGCTTGCAGCCGTAGCGGTCGGCGAGAGTGCCGCCGACGAGGAACATGCCCTGCTGGGAGAGGTTGCGTACGCCCAGCACCAGGCCGACCGCCCAGGCCGCCAGGCCGAGCCCGTGGGCGAGATGGTCGGCGAGGTAGGGCATCAGCATGTAGAAGCCGAGGTTGATGGCGAACTGGTTCACCATCAGCAGCCGGGCCGGCCGGTCGAAGGAGGCCACCTGGGCCCACAGCCGCCTCATCGCGCACCCGCCTTCGCCGCCGTCTCCCGCCGCAGCGGATCCCGCACCCGGCTGCAACGGGTCCAGCTGGTCACCACGCACTCGTCCGGCTCGGCGATCTCGTCCGGCTCCATGGGCGGTTCCTGGTCGAGGAGTCGGTGCTCACGGCACCATGCGTCGTTGTAGACGGTCTCCAGATAGCGGTGCGGGCCGTCGGGGAAGATCGCGGCGATCCGCGTGCCGGCGGGGTACGTCCGCGCCACCCACCCGGCCACCAGTGTCACCGCGCCCACGCTCCAGCCCCCGGAGGCGTAGTGGCGCCGGGCGAGTTGGCGGCATGTCCACACCGCCTCGGCCGGGGCCACCCAGTGGACCTCGGTGAAGGCGCCGTAGTCGACGTTGGACGGATGGATGCTGGAGCCCAGTCCGCGCATGAGACGCGGCCGGGCGGGCTGCCCGAAGATCGTCGAGCCGGTCGCGTCCACGCCGATGAGCCGCAGCTCGGGGAAGGACTCGCGCAGTCCCGCCGCGACGCCGGCCGAGTGGCCGCCGGTGCCCACTGATGCCACCAGGACGTCGATACGGCCGAGTTGGGCGACGAGTTCGGCGGCCAGCGGGCGGTAGGCGGCGACGTTGTCGGGGTTGTGGTACTGGTCCGGGCACCAGGCGCCCGGGGCTTCGGTGAGGTGGTGGGCGACACGCTCGCGGCGAGACTGCTGCCACCCGCCCTCGGGATGCGGGATGGCCACCTGGTCGACGCGCGCACCGAGTGCGGTGAGCAGCCGGACCATGGACGGCTCCATGCCGGGGTCGGTGACGACGGTGACGGGATGGCCGTACGTCAGCCCGGCCAGGGCGAGGCCGAGACCGAGGGTGCCGCTGGAGGACTCGACGATCGCTGCGCCGGGGGTGAGGTCCCCGCGGCGCCGTGCCTCGCGGACCATGTGCAGGCCGGGTCGGTCCTTGATGCCGCCCGGGTTGGTGCCTTCCAGCTTGGCGTGGAAGCCGCGGCCAGGCGGGGCGAACGGCTCGTCGATCCACAGGACCGGGGTGTTGCCGACCAGGTGGGCGGGATGGCGGGCGATCAGGGGGGCGGGGGCGACGGCCCCGACGGAAACGGGGGATTCGAGCATGGAGAGATCCATGGATGTACGGCTCCTTCGCGTCCCGCCGGTCGGGCGGGCGCGGTGCTGGCGGTGCAGGGGGCACGTGGGCACGCCGAACCGCGGCCCCTCGCCTTGGCGCGGGCCTGATCAGGGCGTGCGGGCGTGCCTACTGCCGCCAGACGCAGTGCTGGGCACATGCGGATCGGCCGTGTGCTGGTGCGGAAGCACCGTCTGCCGGGGCTGCGCGCTCGAGGGACGGACTCGTGGCGGGCCGGTGGGCGACCATCGGCCCGACGGGCTGAGGAGCGCGGGCGGGGAGGTCGGCATTGACCCGCACCCGGTCGACGGCGTGCTCGAGACTGTCATCGAAGACGTCGTGACCGTGCCCGTGACGTGACCGGTGGGCCACCGGTTCCGCGAGCACCGTTGATGGCGCGGCGCTCGCGGTGATGACCTTGTGAGGGCCGACGAAGCCCGGCCCGTGCAGGGCACCCACCAAGTGGGACGCCACGAGCACGATCAGCCCGATGAACAGGGCGGACGGTGCAGGGCGACGCAGGGCGCAGCTCCTGACCATCACACGAATCACACGCACACCGTAATCGATCGACTACACAGGATCACGAAGCGGTGAGGGTGTGTTCAGCGCCTCCGGAAGCCCCAGAGGGCGACGAGCAGGGCGATTGATCACGGCCGTACGGCGGTTCCGATGACGTGCAGCGTATTCGGCACGAACGGTGAGAAGGCGAAGCCGAACCGGTCGATCTCGGAGACGGTGAAGCCGGCGGCCCGGATGGCGGCTTCGGTGTCCCGGTTGGGGTGACAGCCGCCGCCCGCCCGGCTCCACAGCGGGGTGATAGCGTCCTCCAGGAGTCCCGCCCACCAGTGCGGGGAGCGTACGTGCTCGTAGAAGCGCAGCTGGCCGCGGGGCCGCAGAACACGGGTGGCCTCTGCCAGCGCACCGGGCACGTCGGTGACCGAGCACAGCACGAGCGAGACGACGACGGCATCGAACTCGCCGTTTTCGGCGGGTAGTTCGGCCGCCTCACCGGGAACAACCGTGACGCGCAGCTCGCTTGAGGTGGCGGCCTGCTCGGCGGCGGTACGCAGGGTGTCGTCGGGTTCGACGGCGACCACCTCGGTCACGGTGTCCGGGTAGTGCCGGAAGTTGCGGCCTTGCCCGGCGCCGACCTCCAGGACACGTCCGGTCAGCCCGGCGAGCAGCCGGTCGCGATGTGCGTCGCCGCCCCGCCGATCGGACTCGGCGGCCGTCTTCAGATACTGGCGGGCGAAGCGCGGATGTTGCAGCTCCTTGCGGCCGGTCGTGGTCATACGTCCTCCTTCGCGGCTAACGTCGCTGGTCGCCTGACGGCACGGTTGCGTGCGGCGGGGAAAAGCCGGCCCCCTCCCGACCCGATACGCCGACGGTACGGCGCCGCGCACCGGCCGGGCGCATGGTGGAGCGGAACAGCAGCAGTACCGCCAGGGCGAGTCCGGCGACCCAGCCGAACGCGATCAACAGAGCAGTGGTCTCGTCGAAACCGCGGGTGAGGGCCGCGTCGGTCAGGACGTGGCCGGCGCCGTAGCCGGGGAGGCCGTGGGCCCAGGTGGGCGGGGCGTGTACCAGCCCCATTGGGGGGCGTCGAACACGGTGGCCGTCACCGCCAGCGACGCGGCCGTGGCGGCCAGGGCACCGAGCAGAACGGTCATGCGTGTGAGCAGGAGCGGCAGTGGGCGGAAGCCGGAAAGGACCAGGCCGCGGTCGCCGGTGCGGGCGTCGAGGACGGTGAACAGGCCGGCCAGCGCGGCCAGCGAGGCGATCGCGATCGGGGCCATTGTGCCGCCGTGGACATCGGGCAGCCAGAACCTCCGCAGCACCGTGACGCCGTTCTCACGCACGCTCATCGTGGTCGTCTCATCGGGGGTGGGCGGTGATCAGCGCGGCGGCGACCCAGATGGGGGCCCAGCCGAGGTCGCCGACCCGGCCGCTGTGCTGCGAGGGCAGGTCGACCATCCAGAGCGTGACGAAGTGCGTGGGCAGCACCCGAGTGGCAGGGCGGTCTGCGGCACCCATGACGGGTCCGAAGAACACGGCCAGGATCCATACGAACAGCACCGGCACGGTGCCGTTCACAGGACTGGTGACCAGAGCGCCGGTCAGGGCGCCGATGGCCAGGTGGATCAGGGCGTACATCAGGGTGCCGGCCACCGCCCGGCCCGGCTCGTCGCCCAGGCCCGAGCGCCCGGCCGGCGCCACCAGGGCGGCCGCCGCCGCGATCAGGGCGAGGGTGAGCCCGTGGTCATGCGGGCGGCGACGAGGCGCGCCGGGGCGAGTCCGGCCTGTACCAGTCGGCGGTCGGCGGCGCGGGCCTCGCGGGTCTGGAAGTACATGCCGATCGCGGCGATGAATCCGGCCGCCCAGCCGGCCGTCGCCGTCTGCGGTCCTGGGCCACCGCACCCCATGTCGGCGCCGAGGTACGGGAGCTGGGCACTCGTCACCGGAGCTGTGCGGAACCGCAGCACCGAAGCCGGTCAGGGGCGACGACAGTCACACGTTGAACGCGGGCAAGCCCGCCCCCGTATGCATCACGAGCCGTTTCCACCCACCGAGGAAGAGCCGATGACCAGTCCCGAGCCGCAGCTTGCCGGGCCGCGCATGCCGCGGTGGCGAGGGCTGCTCGTGCTCGGACTGCTCGCGGGGCTGCTGGGCATGCACGCCCTGGCCCCCGGCGGCCTCACCCCGGGTCACGCCCATCACCGTCTCGCGGCAACCGTCGTGGCGCCGGCCGACGAAGACTGCGGTGGCGGCCACTGCGGCGGATGCCTTGTGCAGCACGCCGACTCGACCTGCATGTCGGGGGCGGTCGGTGGCGGGCCGGATCGGCCGACGCTCACCCCCGGTCCGGCGGCCGATGCCGCACACGCCGATGCCGCGTGGTCCCGTGCGGCCGTGGCTCCGGGCGGCACGCGTGCGTCGCCCTCCTTGCCGGAACTCCAAATCCTGCGGATCTAGAGGCTGTTCAGACGCCGCGCCATGAACCGGTGCGGTGCTCACGCATGCCCCATCTCCCTCTTTCGCACACAGGAGTTCCAGCATGACCATCAGTCCCCGTACCCTGACCCGCCGCGCCGCACTGATCGCGGCGACCGCGACCGCCGCACTCGTCCTCAGCGCCTGCGGTGGCAGCAGCGCAGACAGCAGCAGCGATTCCGGCCGGGCATCCGCAGCTTCCTCCACGGGTGCCGACGTCGCGGCCGGCGCGCACAACGCCCAGGACGTCGCCTTCGCGCAGGGCATGATCCCGCACCACCAGCAGGCCGTTCAGATGGCCGAACTCGCTGCCGGGCGGGCCTCCTCCGCCCAGGTCAAGGACCTTGCCGCGCGTATCGAGAAGGCGCAGGGCCCGGAGATCACGACCATGACCGGCTGGCTCAAGTCCTGGGGCGAGGATGTTCCGGCGTCCGACGGCTCCATGTCCTCCATGCCCGGCATGGGCTCGAGCAGCATGCCCGGAATGATGAACGCCAAGGACATGGACCACCTGAAGAAGATGTCCGGCAAGGGCTTCGACTCCATGTTCCTGACCATGATGGTCGAGCACCACAAGGGCGCCGTCACGATGGCCAACATGGAGAAGAGCAAGGGCACGTACGGCGCCGCCACCTCCATGGCCGGCGGCATCGTCACCACGCAGAACGCCGAGATCACCGAGATGAACAAGATGCTCGGCAAGAGCTGACGACTGCGCGCGGGGGCCGGTGGCGGCATCGGCCCCCGTCGCCGGCCTCAGTGCGCCGGGCGCAGACCGTCCGCCGTGACCCGGACGAGCCGGTGCACCGCCTGCTCGGACTCCAGCCCACCCGCCGCGGCGAGTGCGTGCAGGCAGTAGGCGGCGAGTTCGTCCGGCGTCACGTCGTCCCGCACCTCGCCGGAGGCCACACCCTCGGCGAGGAGCTCCCCGATGAACCGGCGCAGGTGCCGCTCGGCGTGGTCCACGTGCTCCCCGCGGTGCAACAGGGCGCCGATCTCCGCGTCATGACCGCGCCGCCGGTGCTGGATGCGGGCGTAGGCATCGAGTACGGCGGTGAGCCGCTCGCCAGGGCTGCCGGGGCGGTCTCGCAGTGCGGCCAGTTCCTGGAGATGCCCGGAGATCTGGCGCTCGTGCCACGCCGTCATGATCGAATCGACGTCCGGAAAGTACTTGTACAGCGTGGCCCGGCCGATCCCGGTCCCCTCCGCGATCCGCGACATCGTCACCCCGCGCAGCCCGTGCTCCGCCACCAGCGCCGCGGTCACCTCCAGCACCGCGTCCCGCACCGCGCGACGGTGCTCCTCGATCGTCTCGTTCCAGAGCTTGGGCACAGCCGCAGTGTACGAGACGCCCTACCGAATACACTCTGTCTTGACAGAGACACTGTGTATCGATAAATCTGGCGGCACAAGGGGAACCTCGGGGATCACACGACGGAGGAAACGCATGACCGCCTCACCGCACGGCCCGGGCGCCGCCGTCCCGCGCACACCCGACGACCTCTACGCCACCCCGCCCCCGTGGGACATCGGCCGCCCCCAGCCGGCGTTCGCCGCCCTTGCCGCGTCCGGCGTTCTCCGGGGCCGCGTCCTGGACGCGGGCTGCGGAACCGGCGAGCACACACTCCTCGCCGCGGCCCTCGGCCTCGACGCCACCGGCGTCGACCTCGCCGCCCGCGCTCTGCGCACCGCCGAGGGCAAGGCACGTGAACGCGCGCTCCCGGCACGGTTCCTGAACCACGACGCCCGCGAACTGGCCCAGCTCAGCGAGGAGTTCGACACCGTGCTGGACTGCGGGCTCTTCCACGTCTTCGGCGGCGAGGACCGCAGCGCGTACGTCGACGGCCTCCGTGCCGTACTGCGTCCGGGCGGCCGCTGCTTCGTCCTCTGCATCAGCGACCGCGAACGCGGCCGCTGGGGTCCCGTGCACAAGGTCACCCGGGACGACCTGGACACCGCCTTCGCCGACGGCTGGCGGATCGACGCCGTCGAACCGTCCGCCATCGACATCACCACCGAGCCGGGCCACGTCGAGGCGTGGCTCGTGTCCCTCACCCGGACCTGACCCCGAGGACGAGACATGCCGACCGCCGAAGCCCACGTCCTGACCGACCGCCCGAGCCGCTACCTCGTCCAGGTCTGCAAGCACTTCAGCAACAAGGGCAGCCACCTTCAGCACCGCCCACGCAACCACCACGGCGACGGCGAAGGTGATGGGGCCACCACCCGTCACGAACCGCTCGACATCGACCCCTCCCAGATCTCCGTCGAGTGGTCCGACAGCCACGGCACGGTCACCCTGCCCTGGGGAAGCTGCGAACTCCGAGCTGGAGAGGGCGAATTGACCCTCCGAGTCGAAGCCGACACTGAACAGAACCTGCGAAGGCTGCAGGACCTCCTCACCATGCACCTGGGCCGATTCGGCAGGCGGGATCGGCTTCGGGTGGAGTGGGACGACCGGTCCGGGGCGACCCCACCCTCCGGCACGAGCCCGGTACCCGCGCGCCGCAGCCACCTCGCGTGGGCGGGGCTCGCGGCGCTCGTCGTCGTGATCGGCGCGGTGCATCTGAGGCTGGCCGACGCGTTGCTGTCCGCCTCGGACTGGACGTCCTGGGCTGTCGGCGCCGTCCTGGCGGTGATCGTGGTCAAACTCGCGGCCGTCCTGGTCGTGGGTCGCCGCTTCCACAGGCGGAGCCGGCGACGCGCCTGACGAGGCGTCCCGAGCCGATCGCCCCAGGCGCCGCGCGCCCGATCGGTCGCCATGAGAGCGCAGCACCCCTCGTTCGGTGAGGCCAAGCCGACCGGGGGGTGCTGCGAGCGCTGCTGCCCGGCGCAACTTGACGAGCCGCGTGGGCGGGGTGGCGGTGTACAGCAGCTCGATGATGCCGTCCGAGTCGGTGAGCCGGGCCAGGGGGTCGGTCTGGATGATGATGTCCGCCCAACTGCCGTCCTCGATCGATACCCGTATTGCGTAGAGGAGTTGGGGCCGGATCAGTGCGCCGGCGGCGGCGATGAGAGCGAGCGTTGCGGCGCGCAGGCGATACAGCGGGAGGACGGCCAGGAAGAACAGGCCGCTCGCCAGCGCCCTTTCGAGGCGTATCACGCCCGACAGCACGGTTCCGCCCTCGGCCAAGGTGCGGCGGCCGGGGCCGTGATCCGGCGGCTCAGCGTGCAAACCCCGGAGGATCTGCGGCACATGGTCGGCGCCCTGCGCGCCTGCGGCAGCCGCCCCACCCGGCTCACCCCGCAACCCTCGCTCGCCGACCCCTCACCCTTCCATACCCCTTGGGGGTATGTTACGTTGCGCTCTCAGGTACCCCTGGGGGGTATGGAAGGAAGAGGTGGAACCATGTCAACCGGCAATCGCAGGCGCTGGTGGGCCCTATTGGTGCTCGCTGCCGCCCAGTTCATGGTGATCATGGACACGTCGATCATTGGCGTAGCGCTCCCGGAGATACAGAAAGACCTCGGCTTCGCGCAGGACGAGCTGCAGTGGGTCTTCAACGCCTACGTCATTGCTTTCGGCGGCTTGCTGCTCCTCGGCGGCCGTCTCTCCGACCTGCTTGGTGCGCGCAAGATCTTCAATACGGGCTGGGTCGTGCTGATCGCCGGCTCGATCGTCGCGGCCGCCGCGCAGACGGCCTGGATGGAGATCGTCGGCCGTGCTGTTCAGGGGGTGGGCGGCGCGCTGATCGCACCCGCGGCCATGACTCTGCTGATGATGCTCTTCGCGCACGACCCGAAGGAGCTCGGCAAGGCCTTGGCGCTCTACGGCGCAGCGGCCCCCGCGGGCGGCACGGCCGGCGTGTTCCTCGGCGGCGTGTTCACGCAGTGGCTCAGCTGGCCGTGGATCTTCGTCATCTACATCCCGATCGGCATCGCCACCCTCTCCGCCACCAAGCTCCTGCCCGCCGTCGGTAGCCGTCGAGGCGCCGTCGACGTGCTCGGAGCGGTCGCGGTCACCGCGGGTCTGGCGCTCGCCGTCTACGCCATCGTCCGGGCGCCGGAAATCGGATGGACCTCCGCCGGCACGGTGCTTCAACTGATAGGCGCCGCCGCCCTGCTCGTGCTCTTCTTCGTGATCCAGAAGACGGTGCGCGAGCCGCTCATGCCGCTCAGCATCTGGCGCGTTCCCCGGCTGGCCTCGGCCAACCTGGCGATGAGTCTGCTCGGTGCCGCATGGATCCCCATGTGGTACTTCCTCAACCTGTATCTCCAGCAGGTGCTCGGCTACGGGGCCTTCGCCTCCGGCGCCGCCCTGCTGCCGATGACCGGCCTGCTGATGCTCTTCATGACCGCGATCACGGCCAGGCTGCTGGCGAGGTTCGGTGCCAAGCCGCTGATCGGCAGCGGTCTGCTGGTCCTGGCCGCCGGGCTGCTGTGGCTGTCCGCGGTCGAACCGACCGGGACGTTCGTGGTGGACGTCCTGCCCGCCTCGCTGGTCGCCGCGCTCGGCATGTCACTCGCGTACATCCCGGCGATGATGGCCGCGATGTCCGGCGCCCCGCAGGAGCATGCGGGTCTGGCATCCGGCATCGTCAACACCACCTACCAGGTTGGCTCCGCACTCGGTCTCGCGGCGCTCACCGCGGTGGCCACCTCCCAGGGCGCGGGCCGGCTGGGCGACCTGCCCGCGCTGACGGACGGCTTCAGTGCCGCGTTCGTGTGGGCCGCCGTCATCGCAGCGACCGGCGGGTTGATCACCTTGCTGGTGATGCGGAGCGACAAGGCGGCCGTGGCCGCGGAGCAGCGGACCGACGCAGCTTCGGAAACGGGAGGCGAGCGGGCGAATGTCTGACGCCCTGGAGACCGAGTTGTAGGGCAGGTGGAGAAGTCGCTGCGATAAGGCCGCGGACGATGACGCCTTCAGAGCCGGAGAACCAGCGAAGGGCCGTCCGGCCTCCGAACACCGGGGGCGGACGGCCCTCTCCGCGTGCTCTGCAACTTGCGGGAGGGCGGCGGCCGTCATCGAGTGCGGCCGAGGAGCACCGTATGGCGCCCTCCGCCTGGCGGACTCCGCTATGTGCTCTGGGGGCCGTAGTGGACCAGGAACATGTCGACACCGCTCGTGATGAGACGGTCTGTCAGGTCCTCGTCGATGCGAGTGCCGTAGGAGCTGAAGACCATGTGGGGAAAGACCAGGAGGCCGTAGAACTGGATGACCGCCACCTGCCGGTCGGGGATCACCAGCCGACCCTGCTCGGCGAGGGTGCGCAGGGCGTCGGCGACCGCCGGGTGGTGACTTTCCGCGCCGCGGTGCCGCCAGGCCTCGCCGAGCTCGGGGAAGCGGTGGAGTTCGGCGGCGACGAGGTTGCGCAGGGCGGTGACCTCATCGTTGGTGCGGACGGCATGAACCCAGGTGCGTGCCGCTTCGACGAGCGCGGATCGCAGGTCCCCGGCCTCGGCCAAACCTTCCAGTGCGGCTGATGACTCGCCTGCGAGCGGCTCGTCGAGTGCGCTCGTGATGACGGCCGTGAACAGGGCTTCCTTGCTGCCGAAGTGGTTGTAGACGGTCACTTTCGACACGCCCGCCTCGGCGGCGATCGTGTCCATTCCCACGCTGAAGCCCTCCTGCAGGAACAGCTCGCGGGCGGCCCGCACGATGGCCTGCCGCTTGAGCTCGGCACGGGGACCGCTCGGCGGCTGCTTGACGCTGTCCACGCTCATGACCTCGAGCCTAGCATCATCTGAACTGTACAGTTGAGTTCATATGAACTGAACGGTACGGTTCAGATACTTGGGATCGAACTCACACACCAGAAGGACTCGTCATGACCCACCCCCTGGCCGGTGCACCGCACACGGCCGAACACGCTCATCACCCGCCCGCCGATCGGCGCCGCTGGGCAGCCCTCGCGCTGGTCTGCCTCGCGCAGTTCATGCTGGTCCTCGACGTCACCGTCGTGAACGTCGCCCTGCCCGACATGGCGGCCGACCTCAGCCTCGGTCGCGAGACGCTGACCTGGGTGGTCACCGCCTACACCCTCTGCTTCGGCGGGCTGATGCTGCTCGGCGGCCGACTCGCCGACGCCCTCGGCGCCCGCCGCACCCTGCTCGCCGGACTCGCGGTCTTCACCGCCGCCTCACTGGTCACGGGTCTTGCCCAGAACGCCCCCATGCTGCTCGGTGGCCGGATCGGCCAGGGGGTGGGCGCAGCACTGCTGTCCCCGGCCGCGCTGTCCATCGTCACCACGACCTTCCACGGCACCGAACGCAACAAGGCGCTCGGCGTCTGGGCGGCCATCGGCGGCGTCGGCTCCGCGGCCGGCGTGCTCCTCGGCGGAGCACTGACCGACGGACCGGGCTGGCAGTGGGTGTTCTACATCAACGTGCCCATCGGACTCCTCCTGCTGCTCGCCCTGCCCGCTCTCGTCCCGGCCCGAGCTCCGCAACCCGCACGCCTCGACGTTCCCGGCGCACTGCTCGTCACCACGGGCACCGCCGCACTGATCTACGGTCTGGTCAAGGCGGGCGACGCCGGTTGGACCGACGTGTCGACCCTGCTGCCGCTGGCCGGGGCGGTGGTCGCCTACGCCGCCTTCACGGCGGTCGAACGGGCCGGCCGGGCCCCGCTGATGGACCTGCGGATGTTCACCCGGCGACCGGTGCTCGCCGGAGCCTTCCTGATGCTCGTCGCCACGGCTCTGCTGATCGGCTTCTTCTTCCTCGGATCCGTCTATCTCCAGCACATCCGCGGCTTCAGCCCGCTGCGGACCGGTCTGCTGTTCCTGCCCGTCGCCGTGGCCACCGGCATCGGAGCCCACCTCGGCTCCCGGTTCGTCGGCCGGCTCGGCAGCCGCCCGACGGCCGTCGCGGGCATGGCCGTCGCCGCGGCCGGAACCATCCCGCTGACCCGGTTGTCGGGCAGCGACAGTGTGTACGCCGGGCTCCTGCCGGGCTTCGTGATCGCCTCTTTCGGTCTCGGCGCGGTCTTCGTCACGGCCACCACGACCGCCCTGGCCATGGTGGAACACCGCGAAGCGGGGCTCGCCTCCGGAGTCGTCAACACCTTCCACGAGCTGGGTGGTTCGATCGGCGTGGCCGTCGTCTCCACCGTCGCGGCCTCCGGCTTCGAGCGAGGATCGGCAAGTGGCTTCGGGGACGCGTTCACGGTGTGCGCCGTGGCAGCCGGTGTCAGTGCCATCGTGGCCCTGGGCCTCGTGCCGCGCGGCAAACCGCAGTCGACGGGCGGACCGCACGTGCACTGACCAGGACAGCAGCCCGCAAGCGGTTTGTCGCGAGGCGGGGCGGTGACCACAGCGCGGAGGTGACCGAACCCCCCTTCCGCCGCCCGCCGCGCCCCTATGTGAGCGGGCCGCAACTGCGGCCCGCTCGATTCAGTTTCCTCGGCGCACCGCCCCGGCGAGAATCCACGCTTCGACCGCCTCGTACTGCCGACGCTGTTCCTCCGCCTTCCGTCGCCCGGAGATCTTTGTCCCTGTCCAGCCGAGCGCGAAGCCCACGGGTATGGAGACCAGGCCGGTGGTGGTGAAGGGGAACCAGTTGAAATCGGAGTGCGGGAAGGCGGAGAAAGGGGAGCCGGAGACCAGGTTGCTGCCGGTCATGAGGACGAGGGTGACGAGCGTGCCGCCGATCAGAGTCCACAGCAGACCCATGCGGGTGTAGCGGCGCCAGAAGAGGCTGTAGACCAGTGCCGGCGCGAGCGCGGATGCGCCGAGGGAGGCCGACAGCAGGGCCAGCGGCTGCAGATTGTGGTGTTGGACGAGGGTGGCCAGCAGGATGGTGAGGGCGCCCACCACCAGCGCGGAGAGCCGGGCGAGGGCCATCTCGCGGCGGGGAGTCGTCTCCTTTCCACCCTGTGCGAGCAGGTCGTGCGCGAGGGTGTTGGCACAGGCCAGGATCATGCTGGCTACCGATGCGAGCAGGGTGAGGAAGAGCGCCGTGGTGACCATGGTGAAGAGGAACGTCTCGGATGCCGCCACGTTCGCCCCGAACGCGGCTCGCGAGCCCAGCAGATACGCGGTTCTGCCCGTCGGGTCGGCGCTGGTGATCGTCTCGCGCCCGATCAGCGCCGTCGCCCCGATGCTGACGACCGTGCAGATCAGCATGAAGAGTGCGACGCACGACACAGCCCAGGACATCGACCGGCGCACCTGACGCGCGCTGTTCGCGGTGTACATGCGCATGGTGACGTGCGGCAGGCAGGCGCCCCCGAGGACGACGGTGAGCTCCGAGCTGATCATGTCGAGGCGGGGGCTGGGGCCACCGGCGAACTCAAGACCGGAGTGCAGGAACGCCGACCCCACGCCGCTGTGCGCTGCCGCGGCGGAGAACAGCTTGCCCAGGTCCCAGTCGAACTGGCGCAGAATCAGCGCGGCCACGACCGCGCCGGAGCCGAACAGCATCACGATCTTCAGGACCTGGATGAGGGCCGTGCCCTTCATGCCGCCGATCGTCGCGTAACTGATCATCAGTGCGCCGATTCCGACGATGCATCCGGTCTTCAGCGAGTCACTGGAGAAGCCGAGGATGAACGCCAGCAGATCACCGGTGCCGGCGAGTTGGATGAGCATCATCGGCAGCAGGGCCGCGATCGTCGCCAGGCACGCGGCGATGCGCACCTTGCGTCCGGGCATCCGCCGCGCAAGCACGTCCCCCATGGTGAACCGGCCCGCGTTGCGCAACGGTTCGGCCAGCAGGAACATCAGCAGCATGAGGGAGAGGGCGATGCTCAGCGCCAGGACGACGCCGTCGTACCCGTCGAGCGCGATGACCCCGCCCGTGGACAGGACGGTCGCCGCGGAAATGTAATCCCCGGCGATGGCAAGGCCGTTGCGCATCGGCGACAGCGACCCGTACCCGGTGTAGAACTCGTCGAGGTCGTCACCGTCGGGTCCGGTCATCACGCACAGCAGCAGGATGATCGTGGCGATCGTCGTGAACGCCACCAGAGACATCGCCTGCGTGGAACTGCTGAAGCCGCTCACGCCGCCGCTCCCCGCTGCGCGTCCAGCTCGGCCCGCTTGCGCATGCGGTCCACGATCGGGTCGACCCTGCGGCGCGCCGTGTGCTCGTACAGCCCGACCGACAGGCAGGTCACGGGTACCTGGAGCAGCCCGAGAAGCAGCCCCGTGGACAGGCCGCCCGAGACGGTGCCCGCCATCAGCGACGGTGCGAACGCCGACAGCAACAGAAAGAGCGTGAAGTATCCGAGCGCCGTGAACGTCGCCACGCGCCGCTGGGTGCGGTACGCACTGCGCAGGACGCGCAGGTCGCTGTGGCGGCCGGGCCCCGCCTGAGGCGATGCCGTCCCGGCGTCGTACCCCTGTTGCGGCTGCCACGCGTACATGACGTCGGAAGAGGAGAAGTCGGACGGGGGGCGGTACGGCGCCCCCGGCCGGTGCGCCTGGTACTCCCCGTACGGGAACGGATCCGACATCCCGTTTCTCCTCATGTGACTCATGGACCCATACGGGACCGAAGGGAAGCGGGGGGCGAGCGCACAGTATCCAGCAGGTATGGACCTGCACCAGACTCTGGCCAAACTGAGCGGTTGGTATGCAGCAGATCGATGGCTGTATCAACTACTTCTGCGCGAACAGCGCCTCAGCCGACGCCGAACGCCCCGTCGGGCGGGTTGGGTGACGGCACCGCCTCCTCGTCCCGTACCGCACGGGCGTCGGCGATGAAGTGCTTGACGCCCGGCCCGTGTTCGACGCGCGCGGGGAAGGCGTCCGCGGCCATGAGGCGGGCCAGGGCGGGGATGTCGACCGGGTGGTGGGCGGCGACGAGGATCGCGTTGCCGAAACGGCGGCCGCGCAGGACGGCCGGCTCGGCGATCAGCACCAGCTCCTCGAACACCACGGCGAAGGTGGCCAGTTGGGAGCGGAGGAAGGCGAAGGGCGCGGCGTCGGCGAGGTTGGCCAGGTAGACGCCGTCGTAGCGCAGCACCCGCTCGGCCGCGCGGGCGTAGGCGACCGAGGTGAGGTGTGCCGGGACGCGGGAGCCGCCGAAGACGTCGGCGACGAGCACGTCCGCGCAGTCCGCGGGGGCCGCCTCCAGCCAGGCGCGGGCGTCGGCGGTGTGCAGGGTGATGCCGGCACCGCCGGGCAGCGGCAGGTGCTCCACGACCATCTCCAGCAGGGCGCGGTCCGCCTCGACGACGTCCTGCCGTGAGCCGGGCCTGGTCGCGGCCAGATACCGCGGCAGGGTGAGCCCGCCCCCGCCGAGGTGCAGCACGTCCAGCGGGCTTCCCGGCTCCGCGACGGTGTCCAGCACGTGCCCGAGCCGCCGCGCGTACTCGAACTCCAGGTGCTGCGGGGCGTCGAGGTCCACGTACGACTGAGGCGCCCCGTCGACCGTGAGCAGCCAGGCACGCTCGCGGTCGACGTCGGGCATGAGCTTGGCAACGCCGAAGTCGACGTTCCTGGTCACAGGTATGGGCTCGGTCACGGTTCCATTGTGCTGCCGTTCGGGACACCCGATCCCGCCACGCCCCTAAGGGGGCGGAGGACCGCGCGACCGGCCACAGCCGGCCCGCGGTCCCCCACCTCGACCTCACTCCACGGCGGTCACGGTTCCCGCTCCCACAGTCCGCCCGCCCTCACGGATGGCGAAACCGAGCCCGGGCTCCAACGGAACCGCCCGCCCCAGCTCGACGGCCATGGTGACCGTCTCCCCGGGCCGCACGACCGCCGCCGCACCGAGGTCGACGTCGCCGACCACGTCCGCGGTACGGATGTAGAACTGCGGTCGATAGCCGGTGGACACCGGCGTCGTACGACCGCCTTCGCGCGCGGACAGGACGTACACCTGCGCCGAGAACCGCCGGCCGGGCACGACACTCCCCGGCGCGGCCACGACGTGCCCGCGCCGCACCGCGTCCCGCGGCACGCCGCGCAGCAGCAGCGCCACGTTGTCCCCGGCCTGCGCCTCCTCCATGGGCTTGCCGAAGGTCTCCAGGCCGGTGACGACGCTCTCCAGCCCGGCGCCGAGCACTTCGACCCGGTCGCCCACGCGGACGACACCCCGCTCGACGGCGCCCGTCACCACGGTCCCCCGGCCGGTGATGGTGAGCACGTTCTCCACCGGCAGCAGGAACGGCGCGTCCAAGTACCGCTCGGGCATGGGCACATACGTGTCCACGGCGTCGAGCAGCGCCTCGATGGACGCCGTCCAGCGCGGGTCGCCCTCCAGGGCCTTCAGCCCGGAGACGCGTACGACGGGTACGGAGTCGCCGCCGTAGCCCTGCGCGGTGAGCAGTTCGCGGACCTCCAGCTCGACCAGGTCGGTGAGCTCCTCGTCACCGGCGTCCGCCTTGTTGAGCGCGACGACGATGTGGTTCACGCCCACCTGCCGGGCGAGCAGGACGTGTTCGGCCGTCTGCGGCATGATCCCGTCGAGGGCGGAGACGACGAGGATCGCCCCGTCGAGCTGCGCGGCTCCGGTGACCATGTTCTTGACGTAGTCGGCGTGGCCCGGCATGTCCACGTGCGCGTAGTGCCGGGTGTCCGTCTCGTACTCGACGTGCGCGATGTTGATGGTGATGCCGCGAGCGGCCTCCTCCGGGGCGCGGTCGATACGGTCGAACGGCACGAACGTGCCGGTGCCGCGCTCGGCCAGCACCTTGGTGATGGCGGCGGTCAGGGTGGTCTTGCCGTGGTCGACGTGGCCCATGGTGCCGATGTTCAGATGCGGTTTGGTGCGCACGTATGCCGTCTTGGGCATGGCGATACCTCGAAGCCTCTTCGTAGGAGAGATCAGGACCCCAAGGACTTGCCGACCCTCCCCCTGCGGGGTCCGCCGGACGATCCGGAGAGGGTCAGCTTCGGGCGCCGTCGACTGCGGCGACGAGAAGGGAGACGGCAGCCTTCGTGGCATCCGCGACCGCGGATGCTGCGAGGTGGAAGGCGTACCGGAACATGACGCCGATCATCGCCGACCGGTGGTCGGGCGTCTAATGGTTTTCCCCTGCTGCCCTTTCACCCCGCGCCGGTTCGGGCGCGCGGCGCTCAGGCCCCGATGTTCTTCAGCGCCTCCCGCACCGACAGCGGCGCGAACCGCCCCCGCTCCCGCGCCAGGAACGTGCGTACGGCCTCGGGGTCGGTCTTGGCGTACTCGCGCAGACACCAGCCGATGGCCTTGCGGATGAAGAAGTCGGAGTGGCCGGACTGCCGCAGGCAGTAGGTGAAGAGGCGCTCCGTGTCGGTGCGTTCCTTGTAGCGCAGCTGATGCAGCAGGGCGGTGCGGGCCACCCACAGGTCGTCGTCCACGATCCAGGCGTCCATGTCCGCCTTCAGGGCCGGATCGGCCGCCACCAGCGCGCCCACGACATGCGCGGCGAGGAGATCGACCGTGTCCCACCAGGAGACGGTCGAGACGAGGTGCCGGGCCACCGGCAGGAAACCGGAGGTGCACACGCGCGCGTGGCGGCGCAGGTAGTCGACGGCGAAGTAGTGGTACTCGCGCTCGGGCAACTGCCAGCAGCGCAGGGCGATCGCCGTGCAGTCGGCCTCGGTGGGGCGGGGCAGTCCCGCCACGACGGCGCGGGACAGGGCGCGGCGCGCGGGCGTGGTGAGGCCGAGGAAGGGGGCCACGTCCTTCATGTACGCGCGCATCGGACCGGCCCGCTCCGGGTCGGCCGCGCCGGTGTACGTGGCGGTGAGCCGCTCCAGCACGGTGTCGGCGAGTGTGCTGGACGGCACATGCGCGCCGACCACCCCTGTGACGCTCATGAGACGAACCATACGGCGGTCACGGATATTCGTCGGTTAGTGTCACTGGATGCTCGATGCCACCACCCGCTCTGGGGGCACCGCCACGGCCTCTCCCCGGGCCACCGCCACGGAGCTCGCCGTCGCCGTACCCGCACCGCCGGGGCCGAGCACGCGCGTCATGCGCGTGCTTCGCTCCCCGTGGTCGCGGTTGTCCCTGCTCGTCGTCCTGCTGGCGGCCGCCGCGAGCACCGTGCTGCTCTACGAGCCGCAGCGGCTGCTGGCGCACGGCTGGCCGCCGCAGTTCGGCGGGGCCGCGGCGGCCGTGATCTTCGCCGCGGCGTACGGACTGTGCAGCGTGGCGTTCGTGCCGCGGCCGCTGCTGAACCTCGGCGCGGGCGCGCTCTTCGGCTCCCAGCTCGGCACCGGGGCGGCCCTGACCGGCACGGTGCTCGGCGCCGGGATCGCCTTCGGCCTGGGCCGTCTGCTCGGGCAGGACGCGCTGCGCCCGCTGCTGCGGGGCCGGCTGCTCAAGTCCGCGGACGGGCAGCTGAGCCGGCACGGCTTCCGCTCGATGATGGCGGTCCGGCTCTTCCCCGGAGTGCCGTTCTGGGCCGCGAACTACTGCGCCGCCGTCTCCCGCATGGGCTGGGTCCCCTTCCTGCTCGCGACGGCGCTCGGCTCCGTCCCGAACACCGCCGCCTACGCCGTCGCCGGCGCCCGTGCCTCGTCGCCGACGTCCCCCGCCTTCCTGATCGCCATGGCACTCATCGCCGTACCGGCTCTGATCGCCGCCGTGGTGGCCTGGCGCAAGCGTCACCATCTGCGCGGGCAGTAGGGCGGAGAGCACGTACGGCGGGCGCGTGCGGATGGAAAGCTCCGCCTACACGCTCTCCAGGATCATCGCGTTGGCCAGTCCGCCCGCCTCGCACATCGTCTGCAGGGCGTAGCGGGCGCCACGCGCGCGCATGGCGTGCACGAGGGTGGTCGTCAGACGCGCGCCGCTGGCCCCGAGCGGATGGCCGAGGGCGATGGCGCCGCCGTGCACGTTGACCTTGGCGAGATCGGCTCCCGTCTCCTGCTGCCAGGTGAGCACGACGCTGGCGAACGCCTCGTTGACCTCGAACAGGTCGATGTCGCCGAGGCTCAGCCGGGCCTTGCGGAGCACCTTCTCGGTCGCCGGCACGACGCCCGTGAGCATCAGCAGCGGGTCGGAGCCGGTGACGGCGAAGCTGTGCAGCCGCGCGAGCGGGCGCAGGCCGAGGCGGGCCGCGGTCTCGCTCGAGGTGATGAGCACCGCGGAGGCGCCGTCGTTGACGGGGCTCGCGTTGCCCGCGGTGACGTTCCACTCGATCTGCGGGAACCGCTCGGCGAACGCAGGGTCGTGGTAGGCGGGCCGGAGGCCGGCGAGGATCTCGGTGGTGCTGCCCGGCCGTACGCACTCGTCACGCGTGACGCCCTCCAGGGGCGCGACCTCGGCGTCGAAGAGGCCCTGCTCCCAGGCCGCGGCGGCCTTCTGGTGCGAGGAGACCGCGAACGTGTCCATCTGCTCGCGGGAGATCGACCACTTCGCGGCGATGAGCTCGGCGCTGATGCCCTGCGGGACCAGGCCCTCCGGATAGCGCTCGGCGACACCGGGGCCGAAGGGGTCCTTGCCGGGCGGCACGTTCGACCACATCGGCACCCGGCTCATCGACTCCACGCCACAGGCCACGACCAGGTCGTACGCACCCGACATGACCCCCTGCGCCGCGAAGTGCACGGCCTGCTGGGAGGAGCCGCACTGGCGGTCCACGGTGGTCGCCGGGACGGTCTCCGGGAAGCCCGCCGACAGCAGGGCGTAGCGGGTGGTGTTCATGGCCTGCTCGCCGACCTGGTCGACGGTGCCGCCGATGACGTCGTCGATCAGCGCGGGGTCGACGCCGGAGCGGTCCACCAGGGTGCGCAGGGTGTGGGCGAGGAGTTCGACGGGGTGGACGTGCGCGAGGGCGCCGCCAGGCTTGCCCTTGCCTATCGGGGTGCGTACGGCTTCGACGATGACTGCGTCACGCATGTGCGGGCCTCCATGACGAGCAGTGGGCGACTACCGGTGAGTAGGAAATCCAAACTCACCATAGCCCTGTGGGTTGGAAAATCAAACCCTCCCTCTAGACTGGGCCTCATGGCCGCCCCGAAAGATCCGCGCCCCTGCTCCATCGCCGACACCCTGGCGCTCGTCGGCGAGAAGTACTCGCTGCTGGTGCTGCGGGAGGTGTGCCTGGGCAACGGCCGCTTCGACCAGCTGGTGCGCAACATCGGCGCCCCGCGCGACATCCTGGCCACCCGCCTGCGCCGCCTCGTCGACGCCGGCGTCCTGACCAAGCGCGTCTACAGCGAACGGCCGCAGCGCTTCGAGTACCGGCCGACCCGGGCGGGGCTCGACCTGGAGCCGGTCCTGATGACCCTGATGGAGTGGGGCGACAGGCATCTCCGCGCGGAGGACGGCCGCCCCATGGTGATCGAGCACGTCTGCGGCCATGAACTCGTCCCCGTCGTCACCTGCCGGGACTGCGGCGAGGCGGTCCGGCACGAGGACCTGACCGCCCATCCGCAGGCCGAGGGGTGGACGGTCACGGGCCCGACGGCGGCCTGACCCCCGCCGAACCCCTGTGCCGGGCACGTCACTTGGGGAGGCTACGCTGCCCGTGATCACCGCGCCCGGTGGTGCGGTGCGCCCTGCGCCCTTCCGCGATCAGCACTTGGACTCCGTAACTTCATGTCTTGGTTTGAATCCCTCGTCCTCGGACTCGTCCAGGGGCTTACCGAGTTCCTCCCCGTCTCCTCCAGCGCGCATCTGCGGCTGACCGCCGCCTTCTCCGGCTGGAAGGACCCGGGCGCGGCCTTCACGGCGATCACGCAGATCGGCACCGAGTCGGCCGTGCTGATCTACTTCCGCAAGGACATCGGGCGGATCGTCTCGGCGTGGGCGCGCTCGCTCACCAGCAAGGAGATGCGCAAGAACCACGACGCGCAGACGGGCTGGCTGGTGATCGTCGGCTCGATCCCGATCGGCGTGCTCGGGCTGCTGTTCAAGGACCAGATCGAGGGTCCGTTCCGCGATCTGCGGATCACCGCGACGATGCTGATCGTGGTCGGTCTCGTCATCGGCGTCGCCGACCGGCTGGCGGCGCGCGACGAGACGGGCGGCCGGCACCGGGCGCCCAAGCAGCGCAAGGCACTTGAGAACCTCGGCGTGAAGGACGGCCTGATCTTCGGCCTGTGCCAGTCGGCCGCCCTCGTCCCCGGCGTCTCCCGCTCCGGCGCGACCATCAGCGGCGGCCTGTTCATGGGCTACAAGCGGGAGTCCGCGGCCCGTTACTCCTTCCTGCTCGCCATTCCCGCGGTGCTGGCGTCCGGCCTGTTCGAGCTGAAGGACGCGATGGAGAGCGACCATGTCTCGTGGGGCCCGACCCTGTTCGCGACGGTGATCGCCTTCGCGTCCGGCTACGCCGTCATCGCCTGGTTCATGAAGTGGATCTCGACCAAGAGCTTCATGCCCTTCGTCTGGTACCGCGTCGCCCTCGGCGTCGTCATCATCGCCCTGGTCACGGCCGGCGTACTGAGCCCGCACGCGGCGGAGTCGGCGGACTGAGCGCTCAACTCCCTTGCGGAAAGGGCCGGTTCGAGATCCAGGCCGCGGGTTCGGAAAAAATCCGTGACCCATCACATACGGCTTCGGTAGCCGTCCGGTAGCGCACTGTCAGTCCTTCCCCCTACGCTTGTCGGCATGTCCCCCGACTCCATGACCACCCCTGGTTCCGTACGCTTACGGTCGGCTGCCGAGGTGAACGAGCAGATCCGCGCGCTGTGGATGCGCGCGGGCGGTACGTTGTCGGCCCAGGAGCGCGCGGAGTACGAGCTGTTGGTCGTCGAGTGGGCGGCCGCGATCCGCAGGGACGTCATCGAAGCGGCATGACGACGTTCTGCCGCAGGAGTTCGCCATGTCGGGCGCGCGGGCACGGAAGTTGTGTTGGTGCCGCGCACCCCCTTGGCCCGGCACGCCCCATGCCCAACACTGAGCCGATGACCCAGCGCGTGGAGCTCGCGACCGTGATGGACCGGCTGGCCGTCGACGAAGTCGTCACCGACTACGCGGCGGCCGTGGACGACGGCGACTGGGAGGCGTACCGGAAGCTGTTCACGCCCGAGGGGCGGGCCGACTACCGATCGGCCGGCGGCATCGAGGGAAGCGCCGGGAAGGTGGCCTCCTGGCTCGCCGAGAGCATGCGCCTGTTCCCGATGCGGCAGCATCTGATCGTCAACCGCCGGGTGCGGTTCGAGACCCTGGACCAGGACACCGGCGACATCGCGCGCGTGCGGGCCGACTACGTCAATCCGATGCGGTTCACGGCGGACGGCGCGAGCTCCGCCACCCCCGACTTCGTGTGCGGCGGCCGGTACGCCTTCGCCCTGCTGCGCACCCACGACGGCTGGCGGCTGACCGAGGTCGTCGTCCAGGAGAAATGGCGCCGCCTCCCGGAGCCGAAGGAGGCGCCCGCGGCCGGCTGACCCCGGGTCCTCTGTCCACGATCAGCGAAACCACGCACACTGGAGCCACCTGCGGGGTAGGGAGGCTCCCTATGAAGTCCTTCGGTCACTGGCTCGCCTCCCCGTGGCGCCGCTCGGCGGTCGCCGCGCTGGCGGGCGCCCTGCCCGTGTTCGCTTTTCCCGCCCCGTCGCTGTGGTGGTTCGCCTACGTCGCCCTGGTCCCCCTGATCGTCCTGATCCGCTCGGCGCCGACCGGGAAACGGGCGGCCTACGACGGCTGGTGCGGCGGCTTCGGCTATCTGCTGGCGGTGCACCACTGGCTGCTGCCGAGCCTGCACGTGTTCATCTTCCTGATCGCGGTGCTGCTGGGCGCACTCTGGGCCCCGTGGGGCTGGCTGGTGCGCCGCCTGCTGGGCGGGACGCCGGGGCCGGGCCGGGGCCTGGCCGCCCTTGTCGTGCTGCCCTCGGGGTGGCTGGCGGTCGAACTCGTCCGCTCCTGGCAGGGCCTGGGCGGCCCCTGGGGCATGCTCGGCTCCAGCCAGTGGCAGGTGGAGCCCGCGCTGCGGCTCGCCTCGGTCGGCGGCGTGTGGCTGCTCAGCTTCCTGGTGGTGGCCGTCAACGTCTCGGCCGCCGTGCTGGTCTCGGTGCGCGAGTCGCGGATGCCGGCCGTGGCGGGCCTCGTCGCGACGGCCGCGGCCACCTCGGCGGCCTGGGTGTGGTCCCCGCGCCCCGACGTGGACGGCCGGGTACGGATCGCCGTGGTGCAGCCCGGTGTCATCGACGGCACGGCCAGCGGCGACAAGCGCTTCGACCGCGAGGAGCAGCTCACCCGAGAGCTCACCGGACGGAACGTCGACCTGATCGTGTGGGGCGAGAGCAGCGTCGGCTTCGACCTCGGGGACCGGCCCGACCTGGCGCGGCGGATCGCGGCGCTCTCCCGCAGGACGGGGGCCGACATCCTGGTCAACGTGGACGCCCGGCGCTCCGACAAGCCCGGCATCTACAAGAGCTCGGTGCTCGTCGGCCCGGACGGCCCGACCGGCGACCGCTACGACAAGATGCGCCTGGTGCCGTTCGGCGAGTACATCCCGTTCCGCTCGGCGCTCGGCTGGGCGACCTCCGTCGGCAAGGCGGCGGGCGAGGACCGCAGGCGCGGCACCGAACAGGTCGTGATGAACGTCGGGCACGGACTGCGCGTCGGCCCGATGGTCTGCTTCGAGTCGGCGTTCCCCGACATGAGCCGCCATCTGGCCCAGGACGGCGCGGAGGTGCTGATAGCGCAGTCGGCGACGTCGACGTTCCAGCACAGCTGGGCCCCGGAGCAGCACGCCTCGATCGCCGCGCTGCGCGCCGCGGAGACCGGCCGCCCCATGGTGCACGCGACGCTGACCGGCGTCTCCGCGGTGTACGGACCCGGCGGGCAGCGGATCGGCTCGTGGCTGGGCACGGGCGCGAGCAGCTCGGAGCTGTACGACGTCCCGCTGGCCCACGGCGTCACACCGTACGTCCGCTACGGCGACTGGCCGGTGCACGCCGCCCTGCTCGTGCTCGCCGCGTGGTGCGCGAGCGAGGGCGCTCGGGCCGTCCGGTTCAGGCGGCCCGGTCCTGAACCGCGCGTACCACCCGCTCGCACAGTTCGTGAGTCGCCAGCGCGTCCCGGGCGCTGAGCACCTTGCCCGCACGCACGGCGTCGAGGAAGGCCAGCGCCGCCTGCTCGATGCCGCGCTGCCGGGCCACGGGCACCCAGTCGCCGCGCCGCCGCACCGTCGGCTGGCCCTTGTGGTCGACGACCTCGGCGAGGTTGAGCACCTGGCGCTTGGTGTCCTGCCCGGACACCTCCAGGATCTCCTCCGCCGAACCGCTGAGCCGGTTCATCACGCCCAGCGCGGTGAACCCGTCCCCGGACAGCTGGAGTACGACGTGGTGCAGCAGGCCGTCCTCGACGCGGGCGCGCACGGTCACGTCGTCGACCGGCCCGGGCGCCAGGAAGCGCAGCGTGTCCACGACGTGGATGAAGTCGTCGAGGATCATGGCGCGCGGCTCCTCGGGCAGCCCGATCCGGTTCTTCTGCATGAGGATCAGCTCGCGCGGGTGGTCGGCGCACTGCGCGTACCCGGGCGCGTGACGCCGGTTGAAGCCGACCGCGAGGGAGACCCCGCGCTCCTCGGCGAGCCTCACCAGCCGCTCGGAGTCGGCGAGTTCGTAGGCGAGCGGCTTGTCGACGTAGGTCGGCACGCCCGCTTCCAGGAGCCGCGTCACGATCTCCGGGTGCACGGCGGTCGGGGCGTGCACGAAGGCGGCGTCCAGGTCCTGGGCGAGCAGCGCGTCCAGCGTGGAGTGCCGGTGGTCCGCCGGGAGGTGGAGGCTGTCGCCGACACGGTCGAGCGTGGCCGGCGTGCGGGTCTGCAGATGCAGCTCGACGCCGGCCAGGCCGCCGAGCACCGGCAGGTAGGCCTTCTGCGCGATGTCGCCGAGTCCGATGCAGCCGACCTTCACGGGGTGGTCTCCTCTAGCGCTTGCCTGCCGGTGTGATGCCGGAAGCATACGGCTGCTGCGGCGGCCGCCAGCCGGCGACCGGTTCGAAGCCGCGGAGCAGGAGCCCGGGCACTGCCTTGGACAGTGCGGTGATCGCGGTGTTCCGGAGGGCGATCGCGGCGCGGTCGTTCATCAGGTTCAGGCGAGCGGCCCTGACGGACTGCCGTGTGACGGCGGTCGTGCGGGGCAGCCGGGCCGCCGTGTAGGCGGCGAGGTCCTCGTGGTGGTGGGCGAGGACGACGGCGTCCTCGACGGCCTGGTTGCCGCCCTGTCCGAGCATGGGCGGCATGGCGTGCGCGGCGTCGCCGACCAGGGCGACCCGGCCGCGGTGGAAGGCGGGCAGCGGCTCGGCGAGGTGGTGGACGTCGTGGCGCAGGACGTCCTCGGACCGGGTGGCGGCGAGGACGGCGGGGATCGGGTCGTGCCAGTCGCCGAAGCGGCGCAGCAGTTCGGACTTCTCGTCGTCCGGGGCCCGCTCGCCTGCCGGTGCGACGGCGGCGGCGTAGGCGTAGACCCGGCCGTCCTTGAGGGGTTGCGTGCCCCAGATGCTGCCCCTGCCCCAGGTCTCGTGCGGGGTGAACTCGGCGCCGGGCACCGGGACGACGACCCGCCAGGTGGTGAAGCCGGAGTACGCGGGTCCGGGGTGTTCCGGGAAGAGCGTGCGGCGTACGGCGGAACGGATGCCGTCCGCCGCCACCACGAGGTCGGCCTCCCACTCGCCGTCGGGCGTGCGCACGCGGGCGGGCCGGTCGGCGTCGCCGGGGTCGGCGAGGGTCGCTCCGGCCGCCGTACGGATGGCGTCCTGCGGGATGCGGGCGGTGAGACTGGCGACGAGCGTGGCCCGGTGGAGCAGGACGAGGGGACCGCCGAAGCGCTCGGCCGCGGCGTCGGCGCTGGAGCGGGAGAGCCAGCGTCCGCCGGGGGTGCGCAGCCCCCCGTCGCCCTGCCAGGCCGCGAGGTCGCGGATCTCGTCGCCGATCCCGATGACGTCCAGGGCGCGCAGGGCGTTGGGGGCCAGCGAGATGCCGGCGCCGACCGGTTCCAGGGAGGCCGCCCGCTCCAGCACGGTGACCTGCAGGCCGCACCGGTGCAGCGCCGCCGCCGCGGTCAGGCCGCCGATGCCGCCGCCGATCACGACGGCTCGCCCGGACCGTGCCATGGCTCCTCCTCGTGTCCCGTCCCCGGGATTACTACAGATGTAGTGTGTCGTCGGCTCGACCGTACTACAGACGTAGTGCGGCGGGTAGGTTGGCCCCCATGCCGACCTCCACCTCCGTGGGCACCTCGGGCGCCTCCCGCGCCGACCTCGTCGCCGACGCCGCGCTCGCCCTGCTCGCCGAGCGCGGGATGCGCGGGCTCACCCACCGGGCGGTCGACGAGGCGGCCGCGCTCCCCCAGGGCTCCACGTCGAACGTGGCACGGACCCGGCAGGCGCTGCTGGAGCTGGCGGTGCGCCGGCTGGCCGAGCGCGAGGCGCGGGTGCTGGCGCCGCACGAGATGCCCGACCCGGCGGCCGGGCCGTCCGGCCTGGTGGACGCGCTGGCCGTCGCCACGCACCGCGCCCTGACCCGCAACCGTGAGCTGACGCTCGCCCGCTACGAACTGGCCCTGGAGGCCACCCGCCGCCCCGGGCTGCGCACCTACTTCGACGCGGCCGGCGCCCGCTTCCGCGATCAGCTCAGCGGCATGGTCACCGCGATGGGCTCGGCCGATCCGGCCCGGCACGCGCTGTCGTTGGTGGCCTGGGCCGACGGGCTGATGTTCTCCTGCGTGGCCGGGTCGTTCAGCGCCGAGGTGCCAGGTCTGCAAGAGGTCCGGGCGGGCCTTCAGGAACTGCTGGACGGGATGCTCGGCCGGTGAAATCCGCTGGTGCGGGCAGGCCGGCCGGGAAAGGATGCGGTCATGACCACCGAGCGCCGTGAACCCGCCACCACCGCCGACGAACGCACCATGCTGGAGGGCTGGCTGGAGTACCACCGCCAGACCCTGGCCTGGAAGTGCCAGGACCTGACCGACGAACAGCTCCGGACCCCCTCGGTGGAGCCCTCCACGCTGTCGCTCATGGGGCTGGTGCGGCACATGGCGGAGGTGGAGCGCAGCTGGTTCCGCCGCGTCCTGGCGGACGAGCCGGACGAGAAGGCCGGGCCGATCTACTACAGCGACGCCGATCCGGACGGCGAGTTCCGTCTCACCGAAACGGACACCTGGGCGGAGGCGTCCGCCACCTGGCAGGCCGAGATCGAGGCCGCGCGCCGCCATGCCGCCCGCTTCGGCCTGGACGACCTCTCCGTCGGCAGGCACCGGCGCACCGGCGAGCAGTTCAACCTGCGCTGGATCTACACCCACATGATCGAGGAGTACGCGCGGCACAACGGCCATGCCGACCTGCTCCGCGAGCGCATCGACGGTGCCACGGGCGACTGACGTCACCCGGGCCGCGTGCACGGCCTCCGTACGGGCACGGAGATCACCCGTGCGGGGCATCCTCCGGCCGTCCGGCGTCCTCCGGGCCGCCGGAACCGACATTCTTGCGCGGGTGCATCGATCGACGACCACTGCAACACTCCTGGTCACCGTGGCCGTCTCGGCCCTCACCGGCTGTGTGACCGTCCCGCGCGCGCCCGCGCCCGGCCCGCCCCCGGCACCGCCCCGGCCGTCCGCTCCGCACCCCGACGGCGCGGCCGGACCGCGGATCGTGCAGGCGCCGGCCCGCGAGGCGCTGGAGATGATCGGCCCGTCCCGGTCCGCGGCACCGACGGCACCGGCGCGGCACGAAGAGCCGCCGGCCGCGGCATCGGCCCAGCGGCCGCCGACCCCTCACCCGCCTCGGCAGCCGTCCCGTCCGCGTGCGGCGCATCCGCCCGCGGAGGGCCGCCGGCAGCCCCACGTCGAGCTCCCGGACCTGCGGGGCGGCGTGGACGTGTGCGCCCTCGGCCGGCAGTACGGAGGCTGGCAGGAGGGCAGCCCGGAGGCCGTCATCTGCGAGCAGACCTACGGCAGTTGAGGCCGTGGTAGGCGACAGGCCCTAGGGGCGCCGGCGCGGCGGCCCCCAGAACGCGGCGCCGTCCGGGCCCTCCTCCGCCAGCCGCAGTTCCAACCGGGTGATGGCCGCCCGCACGCCCTGCCCGTAACCGTCGTCGCCCAGCGACCCGGCCGCGCCGCGGGCTCGCCGCACATGGGTGCGGGCGGCGCCGTTGCGGCCCAGCTTGAGGTAGTCGGCCGCCAGGTTCAGGTGCAGCGAGGGGTAGAGCGCGCGTACCGCGGGCGCGCCCTCGTGTGCCACGGCGCGGTCGCCGGTGAGCTCCTCGGCCGCCGTCAACGCCCGTAGGTCCCAGGCCAGTTCGTCATCCGGGTCGTCCTGGGTGTCGGCCATGTAGTGGGCCAGGGTGCAGCGGTGCAGCGGGGCGCCGTGCTCGCCGATCTCCGCCCACAGTTCGAGGAAGCGGTGCCGGGCCTCCTCGCGGTCGCCGGCGTGGTGCAGCATGACGACCTGCCCGATCCGTGTCATCACGGCATCAGCTTCCGTCTGCTCCTGTCCCTGGGCCACCGCGTCCTCCGTACACTCGCCGGCTGGTCGGCTGTCCTGACCGACGCTAACCGCAGCCTGCGGCAATCCCGCTCAGGCGGCACCGGGCCGGTTCGCGGGAGAACCGGCCGGCGGCGCTCAGGTTGCGCTACGCGGCGACTCGGTGCCGCCGCCTCAGCCCAGGTTCGGGATCGTCCAGTCGATCGGCTGGTGGCCCTGGCTCGCTACCGCCTCGTTGATCTGCGTGAACGGGCGGGAGCCGAAGAACTTCTTCGCGGACAGCGGCGAGGGATGCGCGCCCTTGACCACCACATGCCGGGTCTCGTCGATCAGCGGGAGCTTCTTCTGGGCGTAGTTGCCCCACAGCACGAAGACCGCCGGGTCGGGGCGGTCGGCGACCGCGCGGATCACCGCGTCGGTGAACTTCTCCCAGCCGCGGCCCTTGTGCGAGTTGGCCTCGCCGCCGCGCACCGTGAGCACCGCGTTGAGCAGCAGCACACCCTGCTCGGCCCACGGCATCAGATAGCCGTTGTCCGGGACGGGCAGGCCGAGCTCCTCCTTCATCTCCTTGTAGATGTTGCGCAGGGAGGGCGGGGTCTTCACACCGGGACGGACCGAGAAGCACAGCCCGTGCCCCTGCCCCTCGCCGTGGTACGGGTCCTGGCCGAGGATCAGGACCTTCACCCGCTCGTACGGAGTGGCGTCCAGCGCGGCGAAGACCTCCTCGCGCGGAGGGTGCACGGGACCCCGCGCCCGCTCCTCCTCGACGAACTCCGTCAGCTCCTTGAAGTAGGGCTGCTGCAGCTCGTCGCCCAGAACCCCGCGCCAGGACTCGGGCAGCATGGAGATGTCGGTCACGTCAACGTCCTTATGTCGTGCGGTCGTTTCAGGTCTCAGAACCTACAGGCGAGCACTGACAACGGCGCCGACTCCCCGAACTCCTCCGCCTACCAGCTGGTCTTGCGGTGCAGTTCCCACATCAGCATGATCGTCGACGGGTCCAGCGCCTGCTCCGACCCGGAGATGTCGTCGCTCGCGGCCACGTACTGCTTGCCCTGCCACAGCGGCAGCAGCCGGGCGTCGTTCACCAGGATCTGCTGGGCCTGCTCGAAGTCCGAGACCACGTTGGCGCGGTCGCTCTCACCACGGGAGCGGGGCAGCAGCACACCGGTGATCTCGGGCGCGGGATACGGCGTGCCCAGCGCGTTCTGCTTGCCGACGAACGGCGCGATGAAGTTGTCGGGGTCGGGGAAGTCGGGGAACCAGCCGCGCCCGAACACCGGGTACTCGCCCTTCTGGTAACCCGTCACATACGTCTTCCAGGGGCGGCTCTTGAGCGTGATCGTGAACAGCCCGGACGCCTCCAGCTGGCGCTTGATCTCCGCGAACTCCAGCTTGGTGGAGGAGCCGTAGCGGTCGGTGGTGTACCAGAGGGTGAGCGGGACGCGCTGGGTGATGCCCGCGTCGGTGAGGAACTTGCGGGCCTTGGCGACGCTCGGGCTGCCGAAGTCGTCGAAGAAGTCGGTGGTGTGCGCGGTCAGGCCCTTCGGAACCATGGAGTACAGCGGCTCCACGGTGTCCTTGTAGACCTTGTGCGCGATCGCCCCGCGGTCGACGACCTGGGCGACCGCCTTGCGGACCGCGGTCTTGGCGGCCCAGGGGTCCTTCGGGTTGAACACCAGGTAGTTGATCTCGACGCCGGCGCCCTCGTTGATCTGCAGGCTGCCGTCGGAGTTGTGCTTCTGGAGGTTGACGATGTCGTCGGCGTTCAGACCGCGGAAGGCGACGTCGATGTCCTTGTCCTTCAGCGCGGCGACCATGGTGGCCGAGTCCTGGAAGTAGCGGATGGTCACCGCGCTGTTCTCGCGCTGGGCGTAGCCCTTGTAGTTGCCGTTCTTGGCGAGCTGCGCCTTCTTGCCGTCCTCGTAGGCCTGCAGCGTGTACGGCCCGGAGCCGTAGACCTTGTCGTCCTTGCGCAGCGAGCCCGCCGGGTACTCCTCGGGGTCCACGATCGACATGGCGGGCGTCGCGAGCACGAAGGGGAAGGTGGCGTCGGGCTTGTTGAGGTGGAAGACGATCTTCAGGTCGCTGGTCACCTGCACCCGGTCGAGGCTGCCGAGCAGGCCGGCGGGGCCGCCGTTGACGTTGATCTTCCGTATTCGGTCGATCGAGTACTTGACCGCCCGGGCGTCGAGCGTGTGCCCGTCGGAGAATCTCAGGCCCGCGCGCAGCTCGCACTCGTAGGTCCGGTTCGAGCTGTCGGAGAAGCCGCAGTGGTCGGCCGCGTCCGGCTGCGGCGTGGTCGCACCGGAGGGGTAGCTGAGGAGCGTCTGGTAGATGTTGCGGAAGAGCTCCCAGGACTGGTCCCAGGAGGCGGCGGGGTCCAGCGTGCTGGGTGCGCTGGTCGTCCCGACGACGATGGGGCCCTTGTCGCCGGAGGAGTCCGACGAGAGGATGCCGCATCCGGCCACCAGCGACGACATGGACGCGATGGCCGCCATGTTCCGCAGGCCTCGGTTCCGGTTGAACACGCGCTTGCTCCTCGATCTGCCGTACCAAGGGTCGGCAGACCATACCGCAGCACTCCGGTGGTTGAACCCGCTTTGCACGAGGCCCTTGATCAGGCTGTTTATGACGACGTTGTCATGGGGCTGTGCTCTCCTTGTGCCATGACAAGGGCGCCGTTTCCGTCAAGGAAACGGCGCCCTCGGGTGCCTGATCGTTACGGTCGCAACGGGTCGCTCAGGCGACGCCGGCGTTCAGGAAGATGCCGCCGTCGACGACGAGCGTCTGGCCGGTGATCCAGTCGGACTGCTCGGAGGTGAGGAACGCGGCGGCGCCGCCGATGTCGGACGGCACGCCGAGCCGAGCCAGCGGGTAGGCGGCGGCCGCCTCCTCCTCGCGGCCCTCGTACAGGGCCTGCGCGAACTTGGTCTTCACCACGGCCGGGGCGATCGCGTTGACCCGGACCTTGGGCGCGAACTCGTGCGCCAGCTGCTGGGTCAGGTTGATCAGTGCGGCCTTGCTGACGCCGTAGGCGGCGATGAAGGGCGAGGGCGCGAGGCCCGCGACGGAGGCGATGTTGACGATGGCGCCGCCGTTGTCCTTCTGCCAGGCGTGCCAGGTCTTCTGCGCGAAGCCGAGCGCGGAAATCACGTTGGTCTCGAAGACCTTGCGGGCCACGTTCAGGTCGAGGTCGGCGATCGGGCCGAACACCGGGTTGGTCCCGGCGTTGTTGACGAGGTGGTCGAGGCGGCCGAAGGCCTCCATCGTCCGCTCGACGGCCTCGGCCTGGTGGTCCAGGTCGTGCGCCTTGCCGGCGATGCCGATGACGCGCTCGGCGCCGAGCTTGTCGACGGCCTCCTTCAGTGCGTCCTCGTTACGGCCGGTGATGGCGACGCGGTCACCGCGGGCGACGAGCGCCTCGGCGACGCCGTAGCCGATGCCGCGGCTGGCGCCCGTGACGAGGGCGACCTTGCCGGAGAGTGCGGGCAGTTCAGTCATGGCTGGGAGTTCTCCTAGTCGAGCGGTCCGCCGGCGACGTACAGCACCTGGCCGGAGACGAAGCCGGCGGCCTCGCCGGTGAAGAAGGCGATGGCGTTGGCGATGTCGTCCGGCTCGCCGACCCGGGCCACCGGGATCTGGGTGGCGGCCGCGGCCTTGAAGTCCTCGAAGCCCATGCCGACGCGGTCGGCGGTGGCCTTCGTCATCTCGGTGGCGATGAAGCCGGGGGCGACGGCGTTGGCGGTGACGCCGAACTTGCCGAGCTCCTTGGCGAGGGTCTTGGTGAAGCCCTGCAGACCGGCCTTGGCGGCCGAGTAGTTGACCTGGCCGCGGTTGCCGAGCGCCGAGGACGAGGACAGGTTGACGATCCGGCCGAAGCCCGCGTCGACCATGTGCTTCTGGCAGGCCTTGGACATCAGGAAGGCGCCGCGCAGGTGGACGTTCATGACGGTGTCCCAGTCGGAGACGCTCATCTTGAACAGCAGGTTGTCGCGCAGCACGCCCGCGTTGTTGACCAGGATGGTGGGCGCGCCGAGCTCCTCGGCCACGCGCGCGATCGCGGCCTCGACCTGCGCCTCGTCGGAGACGTCGGCGCCGACCGCGAGGGCCTTGCCGCCTGCCGCGGTGATCTTCTCCACGGTGTCCTTGCAAGCGGCCTCGTCGAGGTCGATCACGGCGACCGCGCGGCCCTCGGCGGCCAGCCGTACGGCGGTGGCTGCGCCGATGCCGCGCGCTCCGCCGGTGACTACCGCGACCCGCTGCTCAGTGGTGGACATTGCTGCTTCTCCTCGCCCTCGAGAAAGTACGCCCGCTTGAAAGTACGTCCCTTACGAACCACGCCCGCTGGGTGAGCGACCGCTTAGTACCTTCGGCAGACGTGACGCTAGAAGGCCTGGCACTCGGTGTCAACGGCACGCGGCGCGGGTGTGATCCATTACCTCACCAGCAGGTCGAGCAACCGCTCCGTCTCGGCCGCCGGATCGGCGGTGAGCCCAGTGTGCACCGGTCCGGGCTGCACGACCGTGGAGCGCGGCGCAATCAGCCAGCGGAAGCGCCGTCCGGCGTCCTCGCCGGCGGCCTGCCCAGCCGCCTCTCCCCCGCCGCAGACCCGCTCCACGGCGCCGAGCGCGGCCCGGACGCCGGCGACGTCCGCGGCCGGGTCGAGGGCGAGCAGCCGTGCCTCGTCGAGATGGGTACGGGCCCCGACGTAGGCCCTGGCCCGGCAGTAGACGAGCACGCCGGCGTTGATGCACTCGCCGCGCTCCACGCGCGGGACGACCCGCAGCAGCGCGTACTCGAAGACGTCCCGGTCGCCGCCCTGGCCGCCGCGGATGATGTGCCGCTCGACCACGGAACCGGCCATGTGGATGTGGCGCTCGCTCACTTGCCCTCCTCGATTCCGGTGACGCGCTCGTGCACGGAGGCGGCCCGGGCGAGCAGCGGCCGCGCGTACGCCCGTCTCAGGTCGTCCGGCGTGTCGAAGCCGGGCTCGCCGGCCAGCCAGGCGTCCGGGATCTGGGCGGTGACCTCGGCCAGCAGCTCCTCGTCGACGCGGGGCGCGAGCTCTGCGGCGGCGCCCGCGAGATCGGGGCCGAAGCGGGCGAGGGCGTGGTCGGAGGCGTCGTAGGAGCGGGCCGCGGATGCCTCGGCGCCGGGCCAGTTGTGGTGCCAGATCATGGTGGCGCCGTGGTCGATGAGCCACAGGTCGCCCCGCCACATCAGCAGGTTGGGGTTGCGCCAGGAGCGGTCGACGTTGCCCACCAGCGCGTCGAACCAGACGATCCGGCCGGCCTCCTCGGGGCTCACCTCGAAGGCGAGCGGGTCGAAGCCGAGGGCGCCGGAGAGGAAGTCCATCCCCAGGTTGGTGCCGCCGCTGGAACGCAGCAGGTCCTGCACCTGCTGCTCGGGTTCGCCCAGTCCCAGCACCGCGTCGAGGCCGATCGTCACCAGGCCCGGCACCCGCAGGCCGAGCCTGCGGGCGAGCTCACCGCAGACGACCTCGGCGACCAGCGTCTTGCGGCCCTGTCCGGCGCCGGTGAACTTCAGGACGTACGTCCCGAAGTCGTCGGCCTCGACGAGCCCCGGCAGCGATCCGCCCTCCCGCAGAGGCGTGATGTAGCGGGTCGCGATGACTTCCTTGAGCATCGCCCCAGGTTACTGGGGCACCGGCGGGCGCCGGGCGAGCGGTGGGCCGACATCGACAGCAAAGCGACAGCGTCCCTTTACCCACCTTGGGACGCGACCTTGCCAAGCTCGGCATCGGCTGAACAACCCACCGCGACCGGCCGTACCCCTGTACAGATCCACGACGCTTGAATGGAAGGGAACGTCAGCATGACCAGCGAATCAACTGCCCCCGCCCAGGCACCTGCCCGCCGGGCCGTCATGGCGGCGGCAGGCGCGGCGGGACTCGCCGTCGCGCTGACCGCGTGCGGGACCGACAACGGCTCGTCCGACTCCTCGAACACCCAGGCCGGCGCGAACGCGTCGAGCGGCGGCGGCTCGGGCAGCGGCTCCGGGGGCGGCACGGCCCTGGCCAAGACCTCCGACATCCCCGAGGGCGGCGGCAAGATCTTCAAGGAACAGAGCGTCGTGGTCACCCAGCCCGCCGCGGGGACCTTCAAGGCCTTCTCGACCAAGTGCCCCCACCAGGGGTGCGCCGTGAGCAGCATCGCCAACGGCATCATCCACTGCCCCTGCCACGGAAGTGAGTTCTCGGTCGAGGACGGCAGTGTGAAGAAGGGCCCGGCGACGACCGGACTCAGCACCGAGAAGGTCACCGTCAGCGGGGACTCGATCACGCTCTCCTGACGCGCGGCCTCCTGAGGCAGCCGAGCACCTCGTCCGTGGTCGCGACCGTGGCGACCAGCGCGAGGGTGTTGCGGATCATCGCCGGGGTGTAGTCGGCGGGCACCCCCGCGATGGCGTCGGACGGCACCACGGCGGTGTAGCCGCGGTTCACCGCGTCGAAGACGGTGTTCGGGATCGCCACGTTGGCCGAGACACCGGTGACGACCAGGGTGCGGCAGCCCAGGTTGCGCAGCAGCGCGTCCAGGTCGGTGCCCTGGATCGGGGACAGCCCGTGCAGCCGCCGTACGACGAGGTCCTCCTCGGTGACCTCGATCGGGGCGGCGACGCGCACCGCCGTGCTGCCGGACAGCTGCTGGACGGGGAGGCGTTCGGCGGCGCGGAAGAGGCGCGCGTTGCGGTTCGCGCCGCGGCCGTCGGGGCGGCGCTCGGCGATCGCGTGCACCACCTGGACCCCGCTCCCGTGCGCGGCCGCGACCAGCCGGGCGACGTTGGCGAGGGCGCCGGACGAGCGTGCCGCACGGGCGAGTTCGGGCAGGGCGCTCTCCGGTCCCACGACGCCCTGCTGGCATTCGACGGTCAGCAGCACCGTGGAGTCCGGTGCGAGGAGTTCGCTGAGCTGTTCGTACGACGGCACGGTTCCCCCTCGTCGACGGCGGTCCGGGGCGGGCGAGCGTAACGGTCATTGCGTACGGGCGGAAGACGACCCATCCTTTTCTGACGTGATGTCAGAGGATCTCTCCTCTGACACGACGTGAGAGAAGAGGGGGCCGCATGACCGTCACTCAGCGCCGGGGCCGGAAGATCATGATGACGCCTGGTGAGCTGGACGAATTCCTGACCACCCAGCGCACCTGCCGCGTCGCCACCATCTCGGCGAGCGGGGCACCGCACGTGAGCACGCTGTGGTTCGCCTGGGACGGGACCTCGCTGTGGCTGTACTCCGTGGTGCGCAGCAAGCGCTGGACGGACCTGCGCCGCGACCAGCGGGTCGCGATCGTGGTCGACACCGGCGAGGAGTACGACGAGCTGCGCGGCGTCGAGCTGTCCGGAGCCGTCGAGTTCGTGGGCGAAGCGCCGCGCACCGGCGAGCTGTGCGCCGAACTCGACGTCCCGGAGACCCTGTTCGCCCGGAAGAACTTCAACCTGGAGGAGATGCCGCACGACGGGCGGCACGCCTGGGCGCGGCTGACACCGGAGAAGATCGTGTCCTGGGACTTCCGCAAGCTGGGCGGCGTTTGAGTCAGCCCACCTTGCGGGCCGCGTCCTGCAGCGCCCGCACCGCCGCCCTGATCGACGGGCGGCGGTCGGCGTCCGCGCGCCAGACGACGTACACGTGGCGGCGTACGCGCTGCTGGAGCGGGACGGTGACGACACCGGCGGGAATCGGGTGACGGCCGAGCAGCGGGGCGATGCACACCCCGAGTCCGGCCGCGACCAGGCCCATCTGGGTGTGGGTCTCGGCGGCCCGGTGGCCGACGATGGGCTCGACGCCGCGCGAGCGGAGCGTGAACATCAGCCACTCGTGGCAGAACTCGCCCTCGCCCCAGGTGATCCACTCGTCCTCGGCGAACTCCCCGAGGTCCACCTCGTCGCGCCCTGCGAGCCGGTGCCGGGCCGGCATCGCGACGTCCGCGGGGTCGTCCAGGAGAGGCGCCTTCACCAGGCCGTCGGGCAGCGGCATCGGCTTGTTGTACCAGTCGAGCACCACCGCGAGGTCGAGGTCGCCGCGGACCACCCCGGCGATGCCGGCCTCCGGCTCCAGCTCGCTGGAGCGCACCCGCAGCGCGGGGTGCTCGGTGCGCAGGGCGGCGAGCGCGGTGGGGAACAGGCCGCGCGCGGCGGTCGGGAACGCCGAGAGCCTGAGCTCGCCCACCACCTGCCCCCGGTGCGCCTCCAGGTCGGACTGGGCGAGCTCGACCTGCGACAGGATGCGTGCCGCGTGCTCGGCGAGCAGCCGGCCCGCGTCCGTGAGCCGCACGCCCCGTCCGTGCTTGGCGAGGAGCTGCTGGCCGGCCTCCCGCTCCAGCTTGGCCATCTGCTGGGAGACGGCCGACGTCGTGACGTGCAGCGCGTCGGCCGCGCCGCTGACCGAGCCGTGCCGGGCGAGGGCGTCGAGGGTGCGCAGGCGCTCCAGGTTCAACATGTAAGTGATGCTACGAGGTACCTCGCGAGAAGTCTCGATTGTGCTACGAGATGGTGTGCTGCATCGTTGCGAGCATGACCACCGCTGCCGCGCCGCGGACCCCCGTCCGCGCCCCCGTTCACCGTCCCGCCCTCGACTGGCGTCTGCGCTTCGGCGCCCTCTCCCTGATCTGGGGCTTCAGCTTCCTGCTCATCAAGGTCGGCACCGATGGGTACGCGCCCTTCCAGGTCACCCTGGGGCGGCTGGTGTTCGGCACGGCGGTGCTCGCGGGGGCGATGGCGGTGAAGCGGGAGCGGCTGCCGCGCGGGCCGCGGCTGTGGGGGCATCTGGCCGTGGCCGCGTTTCTGCTGAACGCGCTGCCGTTCTCGCTGTTCGCGTACTCCGAGCTGACGATTCCGTCCACGCTTGCGGGGATCTGCAATGCGACGTCGCCGCTGTGGGGGATGGCGCTGTCCGTGGTCGCGCTGTCGGAGGACCGGCCCACGCGGGTGCGGGTCGCGGGGCTGGGAATCGGGTTCCTGGGGGTGCTGACGGTGCTCGGCGCGTGGGAGGGGTTCAGCGGGCTGGACGCCAGGGGGACGGCGATGGCGCTGCTGGCGTCGTTGAGTTATCCCGTGGGGTGGATCTATGTCCGGCGGACGCTCGGCGGCTCCGGGAACTCGCATCTGTCCATGACCGGGGCCCAGTTGCTGCTGGCGACGGTGCAACTGGCCCTTGTGACACCGCTGTTCACGTCCATGCCGACGCGCATCTCTCTGGTGCCGTTGCTGGCGGTCGCCGCGCTGGGGGCGTTGGGGACGGGGGTCGCCGTGCTGATTCAGTACGGGCTGGTGGCCGAAGTCGGGCCCACCACCGCGCAGATGGTCACGTACTTCATTCCCGTCATCGCCACGGCGGCGGGGGTTGCCGTTCTCGGGGAGTCGTTGCGGTGGTCGACTCCCGTGGGGGCGGTGGTCGTTCTGGCGGGGGCGGCGCTCACGCAGGTTCGGCGGCGCGCCTGAGTTCCGCGGCGCGCCCACGGGGGGTGGGGTGTCGGGGTGCGTGGGCGGGTGCGGGTGTGATGTGGCTTGTCGCGCAGTTCCCCGCGCCCCCAGGGGAGTTGCCCACGCCGCCTACACATAGGTCCTGTTCGGTGCCGGGCCCAAGGCGCTGGCTGTCGCCTCGGCCAGAGGGGTTGTCTCCTCCGGGGTCAGGGTGGCGATGGTGATGCGGATGCCGGGGGGTGATGTCAGGCGGAAGCGGGCGCCGGGGGCGACCGCCCAGCCGGCGTGCAGGAGGCGGGAGACGGCGGCCGTTTCGTCGGGGACAGGGATCCAGACGTTGAGGCCGGAGCGGCCGTGGGCCTCGATGCCGCGTTGCGCGAGGGCGTCGATCAGGAGGTCGCGGCGCCGCCCGTAGGCGGACGCCGCCGCCCGGGTGTCCAGGGCCTCGTCCGCCCAGAGGCGGACCACCGCCCGCTGGATGATGCGGCTGACCCAGCCCGGGCCCAGCCGGTGGCGGCCGGTGACGCGGTCGACCGTGGTGGGGTCGCCGGTGAGGACGGCGAGGCGCAGGTCGGGGCCGTACGCCTTGGCGACCGAGCGCACGAAAGCCCAGTGGCGGGTGATGCCGGCCAGGGGGTGCACGGGGAGGCCGACGATGCCGTGGCCGTGGTCGTCCTCGATCAGCAGGGTCTCGGGGTGCTCGCGCAGCACGGCGCGCAGGGCACGCGCGCGCGTGGCGGTGACGGCGGCGCCGGTCGGGTTCTGGGCGCGGTCGGTGACGATCAGGGCGCGGGCGCCGGACTCGAGGGCCCGCCGTACGTCGTCCGGGCGCGGCCCGTCGTCGTCCAGGCCCACCGGGACCGTGCGCAGCCCGAGCGCCGGGACGAGGTCGAGCAGGCTGCCCCAGCCTGGGTCCTCCACGGCGACGGTGTCCCCCGGCTTCAGGTGGGCGGCGAGCACGCGCTCGATGGCGTCCAGTGAGCCGGAGGCGACGGTCAGCGGGCCGTCCGGCACCCCGTCGGCGTCCAGTGCCGCACGCGCGATCCGCGCGAGGTCAGGTTCCACCAGGGCGTCGCCGTAGAGCACGGGCTCGCGGTCGTTCCGTTCGGCCGCAGCCGCGAACGCCCTCGCCAGGGACGGCAGCAGCGCCGGGTCGGGGTTGCCGTTCGCCACGTCGCGCGCGCCTTCCGGCACGTCCATGCGGGCGTACTCGCGCCCGGTGGTGGCCGGCTTGGAGCGCACGCGGCTGCCCCGGCGTCCGGACGTCTCGATGACCCCGCGCTCGCGCAGGATCCGGTACGCAGACGCGACCGTGTTCGGGTTCACCCCCAGCTCGACCGCCAACTCCCGCATGGGCGGCAGAAGTTGACCCGGCTCCAGCTCGCCGGACCCCACCGCACGCTCGACGCTCGCCGCGATGTCCGCTGCGCGTCGCCCTTCGATCCGGTATTCTCCTAGCACAAAGCAGATTATGCACTAGTGCAATACCTGGCGCAAGGCGAGCAGCCAGTGCCGGACGAACAGCCTTGGAGAGTGACATGCAGGGGACCGCCCAGCCGACGTCGCAGCCCACCGCCTACACGCCGACCGACCGCACCGTCCCCACCCGTTCCGCGGAGCGGGCGTCGTACGACAAGGAGCTGGTGCACGCGATACTCGACGAGGCCTACGTCTGCCACCTCGGCTTCGTCCGTGACGGGCGCCCCGTGGTGCTGCCCACGCTGTTCGCCCGGGTAGGCGAGCGGCTGTACGTGCACGGCTCGACGGGCTCGCGTCCCCTGCGGATGACCGGCACGCAGGACGCGGGGCTCCCGGTGTGCCTGACGGTCACGCACGTCGACGCGCTGATCCTGGCCCGCTCGGCCTTCCACCACTCGATCAACTATCGCTCCGTGGTGGTCCACGGCACCGCTCACGACGTACGGGACCCCGAGGAGAAGCGGGCGGCCCTGGACGCGCTGGTCGACCACGTCGTGGCGGGCCGGGCGGCCGACTCCCGTCCCGCGAACAAGAAGGAGCTGGCCGCCACCGCCGTGATCCGTCTCGACCTGGACGAGGTCTCCGCCAAGCTCCGCACGGGCGGTGTGAACGACGAGCCCGAGGACCTGGACCTGCCGCACTGGGCCGGCGTCGTCCCGCTGCGCAAGGGTTACGAACTCCCCCTTCCGGACGCCGACTTGACGCCCGGAATCGAGCTTCCCGACTATCTGGCCGCGCGCTGATGCTGATCCATCCCTGGGACGCGCCCCGCGACGACGCCGAGTGGCAGCAGTGGCTCGGCACACACGATTTCGGGCAGCTCGCCGTCAACGGCCTGCCCGGCGAACCGCCTTACGTCCAGCCGCTCCACTTCGCCTACGACGCCGGGCGCGCCGAGGCCGTCACGCACCTCGCGCGGCCCAACCCGCTGTGGCCGGCGCTGGAGGCCGACCCGGACGTGCTGCTGAGCGTGGTCGACGACTACGTGTACGTCCCCGGTCCGTGGCAGGCGCCGCCCGAGGTGCCGCCCGAGCACGGCGTTCCGACGAGCTTCTACGCAGCGGTCCAACTCCGCTGCACGGCCCACGTCGTGGACGATCCGGCCGAGAAGGCCGACCTGCTCAACCGCCAGGTCGGCCACTTCCAGCCCGAGGGCGGCTCCGCCCCGGCGGCGGTGGGCGAGGCGCCGTTCGACAGGTTCCTGGCGGGCATTCGCGGGCTGCGGCTCGAAGTGGTCGGCGTACGGGCCAAGTTCAAGTACGCGAGCCACAAGCCGCGGGAGGTGCAGGACCGCGTGGCGGCGGGCCTCTCGGCGCGGGGCGGCGAACGGGACGCAGCGGCGCGGGAGCACCAGGTGCGGCGCAGGGGAGTGTGGCCGGCCGGACGTTGAGCTGTGCCGGGGGAGCGGGGGCGCGGGAGCCGGTGGCGCGGGAGCCGGTGGCCGGGCTCCCGCACCCCCGCGGTCCTACGCCGGCACCGTTTCCCGCCCCGCCGTGCCGCGTGCCTCGGCGAGTGCCAGGCCCCCGACCGAAGCCAGCATCAGCACCGTGCCCACCAGGGTGGCGGTGGAGAGGTGCTCGCCGAGCAGGACGACCGCGAGCACCGCGGCGGCCACCGGCTCGAGGAGCATGATCACGGACACGGTCGCCGAGCGGACGACGGCCGCTCCCGCGAAGTAGAGGCCGTAGGCGAGGGCCGTGGGGACCGCGGCGATGTAGACCAGCAGCCACAGGGTGCGGGCGGGGTGGTCGGTGTGCGGGACGATCCCCTCGGCCAGGGCGAGCGGCAGCAGGCAGAGGCCGGCGACCGCGAACGCCCCCACCGACGTGCTGGACGCGTCGGCCTCGCCGTACCGGCCCCACCAGCGGGTGAGCAGGGTCATCGCGCAGTATCCGGCCGCGGCCAGCAGGGCGAACAGCACCCCTGACGGGCGTACGGTCGCGCCGCCACCGCCGAGCACGAGGACCGTCAGCCCCGCGAGCGCCCCGGCGACGGCGGCCGCGCCGCCACGGCCCAGCCGCTCCCCCATGGTGAGCCGGGCGCCCAGCGCGATGAGCACGGGTCCGGCGCCCAGTGTGACGACAGTGCCGACCGCGAGTCCGGTGGCGGACACGGCGGCGAAGTAGGCCGTCTGGAACACGGCGAGTCCTACGCCGGTGGCAGCGGCCCTCAGCACCCGGCGGCGCAGCGGTTCACGCACGGCGATCCGGGCGCGCGGGCGCAGGAGGCGGGCGGCGAGCAGCAGGACGAGGCCGGCCGCGCAACGCCAGAAGGAGAGGGCGGCATAGCCCATGTCACTGGCCTGGTAGACCAGGGAGGCGGCGGCGCCCGCGGTGCCCCAGGCGACACCGGCGACGATGAGGAAGAACAGGCCTCGCCCGATGGGCAGGCCGAGAGCAGCATTCGACATGGATGGTCTCCGCAGAGTGCAGAAGGTCGGAAGGGGACCGGTCGGGGCCGGGTCCCGTGGACTTCTTCTGCGGGCAGCGCCGTTCAGCCCGACAGCGCCGGGCGTGGATTCCGGAGGGCCCGCCTCAGGCGGCCGGGGGCGGAAGAACGAGTGCGTCCGAATGCATGATCGACACCTTATGCGGCTGTTTCCCGGGCGGACAAACTCGTTTCCGCGCCGCCGCCCGCCACCGGCTCCGGGGAGCCCTTGGCGGGCGCCGACGACTGGGCGATGAACGCGCCGGCCAGGACGACGGCACCGCCGATGATCTGCGGCGCCGACAGGTGCTCGCCGAGCAGCACCCAGGCGAGGACCGTCGCGACGACCGCCTCCAGGCAGGCCACGACACCCGCGACCTGCGGCGACAGCCGGCGCACCGACACCACACCGGCGACGTAGGCGAGGACGGTGGCGACGAGCACGATCCAGGCCAGCAGGTACACGGCGGCGACGGGCGTGCCGTTCATCCGCGCGGTGCCCGTCAGCAGGGAGAAGTCCATGGTCCAGGGGCGGGCCACCACGGTCAGGACGACGGCGCCGATCAGCAGGCCGTACGCGATGACGCCGAGCGGGTCGGGTGCCTCGTCACCGGCGTCGCTGCCCTGGTCGGCCAGGACGAAGTAGCCGACCTGGCAGCAGGCGGCGCCGAGCGCCAGCAGCAGGCCGAGAGCGTCGAAACTCAGCCCCGACCAGACCTCGACGACGCAGGCGAGTCCGCCGGCCGCGAGGACCACGCCGAGCGCCGCGGCGCGCGTCACCGGCCGCCGCTGCACGAACCGGACCCAGCCCAGAACGAGAGCCGGCGCGAGGTACTCGACGAGCAGGGCGACCCCGACGGGGATGCGGGAGATCGCGGCGAAGTAGCAGGCCTGCACACCGGCCACGGCCAGCAGCCCGAACCCGGCGAGCAGAGCCGGGCGGCGCAGCGGCAGGGTGCGGTGGCGCACGGCGACCGGCAGCATCACCAGGGCCGCGCCCGCCACCCGCAGCCACACCACGTGCAGCGGGTCCAGTCCCGCCTCGATCAGCGGCTTCGCCGCGACCCCGGACCCACCGAAGGCGACCGCGGACCCGAGGGCGAGCCCGAGCCCCATCCGCTTGCCGCTGCCGTGACGGCTCTCAGACGTATGCACCGGCACATGATGACAGGCAACGACAGGAGCGTCACCCTCGTTGACACCTGTCTCAACGGTTGGACCACCGCGGCGGCGCCGGCTGGTCCTCGATGCCCTTCGCCAGCCCCCCGGGCTCGATGCCGGCCCGGTGGAGCACCTCGACCGCGCGCGCCTCGGGGTCGGCGACGATCGCCGCCAGGAGGTCGATACCGCGGGCCGGTTCGCCACCTCGGGCGGCGGCGCGTTCACAGGCGTGCTCCATCGCACCCGCGGCCAGCGGCGAGAAACCGTCGGACTCCGCCACGACGGGCACGGCGCCGGAGTCCTCCACGGAGCCCTGCCAGCGCAGGCCGTAGCCGATGCTGCGCTGTACGAGGTAGCCGAGCAGCCGGGCGATGCCGGGTCCTTCGCCGAAGACGGCCCGCACCTGCGGGTCGTGCTCCAGGAGCGAGTGCAGCAGATGGGCCGAGTCGATCTGCCGGTCCCCGTCGCGCACCGCCCGGCGGCGGGCACCGGAGACCACCGCTGCCAGCTCGGCGGTGAGCCTGGCATCGTTGTCCGCGCGAGGCGCCACGACCTGCTCGTCGACCGACTGCCGGGGGATACGGGGTTGCACATCCCCTACCCCATCAGTCTCTTCGTCTTCGGTCATCCCCGAGGGGAAGCATCTTGACGTCCCACACAGAGTGGACCCGGCGGGCCGGAATCTCCTCCTTACGGATGAGATCAGGCCGTTTTCCCCGCAGGGGCGCGCGCCGCCTTGCCGTGCGCCAGGCGCGCAACCGCGGCACTCCGTCGCACGTCCCAGCAGGTGCATGGAGCGCAGGTACTGGCTGGTGTCACTGCCGGCCGTCGACGGAAAGCAGTACGTGTACCGGGTCTACGCCCCGGAGGACGCACTGCCCGCCGACCTGTTCTGGGACGCCTGGCACTGTCACGACGAGAGCGCCTTCCCGCGGGCCTGGGACCTCTTCGACTCTGCGGTGATACGGCACGTGTGCTGAGCGCCGCCCGGCACACTCACATTTTCTGACGGTTCATCAGTATTGAATGTTCCAGGCCGTGCGGCTACTTTCCGCGACACCGGAGCCCGACAGAAGAGGTGGTCGCATGGCCGAAGTCAGCGCGGAGGCCCGTATCGAGGCACCCGCCGAGAAGGTGTGGGCGCAGCTCACGGACTGGTCCGCGTACGGCGAGTGGAACGCGACCCACACCAGCTTCCCCAAGGGCGGTCCCGAGACCCTCGAAGTGGGCGGGACCTACCAGGAGAACATGAAGCTGATGGGCTTCCCGGCCGAGGTGGAGTGGACCGTCGACGAGCTGGAGCCGGCGCGGGTCCTCGCCACCCGGGGCAAGGGCCCGATGGCGGTGAGCCTGGTCAACCGCTACACACTGATCCCCGACGGCGACGCCACGACGGTCCGCATCGACAGCGAGTTCACGGGCGCGGCGGTGTCCCTGATGGCGGGCAAGCTCAAGGACTCGGCGACGGCGGCGCTCAACGAGTCGCTGCGGAAACTGGCCGGGCTGGTCGCCTGAGCGGGTACACGAAGGCGCCCCGTGGACGGTTCCACGGGGCGCCTGCCGCACGGCGGGGAGGCCGTCGGACCTCGACGAGCCCGGTCAGTCCTCGTCGGCGAGGATCAGGTACAGCTTCTTGCGGGCTTCGTTGATGACGGTCAGCGCCTTCTCGCGCTGCTCCTTGCTGCCGGTCTTCCAGACCTGGCCGAAGGCCTCCATCAGTCCGAAGCCGGCCTGCCGGATCTCACCGAGCGCCTCGAAGTCGATGCCTCGGGAGGCTTCCTCCCAGGGCGCGTCCGGGCCCTCGTCGGCCGCCGCGCGGCCCGTCTCGGTGAGGGAGAACAGCCTCTTGCCGCCCTCGCTCGCGCTGGTGATCAGGCCCTCGTCCTCCAGCAGCTGGAGGGTGGGGTACACCGAACCGGGGCTGGGCTTCCACGCCCCGCCACTGCGCTCGGCGATCTCCTGGATCATCTCGTAACCGTGCATGGGCCGGTCCTTCAGCAGGGCCAGGATCGACGCCCTTACGTCGCCTCGCCGTGCCCTGCCGCGGGGTCCGCCCCGTCCTCGTGGGCCCCAGGGGCCCGGGCCGAAGCCGGGACCGCCGAAACCGAAACCGGGGCCGGGACCGCCGCCCGGGCCGCCCGGCCCGAAGGGGCCGAAGGCGCCGCGCCGGCTCTCGAAACCACCCCGGCCGCGAGAGCCGGGTCCACCGTGTCCACGTTCGAATCCATGGGAACGCATCGCAATCACTTCCATTCCATCGTTGATCTGTCGCGATGCGTCAACGATATATCGGAACAGTTCGCCTGGGCAAGGACTGGCGGAAAAACGACAGCTGAAGGGCCCGGCCCCAGGTCAGGGCCGGGCCCGTTGAGCCCCAGTGGTTTCAGTGCGGGGTCAGTGGCCGCGGAACGCCTCCTCCAGCCACCAGGAGCCGTGGTCGCGGGTCACCTTGGCGTCGATCAGCAGCGGCGCCGAACGCGGGCCGGCGACCCAGTCCCCCACGGCCTTGAGGTCGGCCGGAGTGCGGACGGTCACCGCCTCGAAGCCGTAGCCGCGGGCCACGGCGGCGATGTCCGCCTCCGGGAAGGTGACCGTGCCGAGCGGGAACCCGTCGGGGCCGAAGTGGTGGACCTCCGCCCCGTATGCCTCGTCGTTGTAGACCACGACCACCATGGGCAGGCCGAGCCTGCGTACGGTGTCGAGCTCCACGGCGCTCATCAGCGCGCCGCCGTCGCCGAGGGCGGCCACGGGCAGGCGGTCCGGCTGCGCGAGGGCGGCGCCGATCGTGGTCGCGAGGCCCAGGCCGATCGACTGGAACGCCTGCGTGAAGCAGAACCCCTTGTGGTCCGGCACCGAGAGGTACGCGCTCGGGTAGCCCATGAAGTTGCCCGAGTCGACGCCCACCACCCGCTCGGCGGGCAGGATGTCGTCGAGCCCGATGCTGAGCGTCCGCGGGTCGATGCGCTCCCGGGTGCCCTCGTCCTCGTACGGGACGTCGCGCCACCGGCCGCGAGCGGCGAGGGCGGTGGCGATCTCCGGGGTCCGGTACCCCTCGCGGGACTCCCCCGCCGTCTTCTCCCCCGCCGTCTCCAGGACCCGCCGCGCCGTGAGTTCCACGTCGCCGGTGACGCCGAGGCCGATCTCCCGGTGCGCGCCGAGTGCCTCCGGGTCGTCGTCGACCTGGACGACGGTCGCCCCGGGGCCGATGAGACGGCCGTGGCGCATGGTCCACATGTTCAGCGCGCAGCCCCAGCCGACGATCAGGTCGGCGCCCTGGACGAGTTCGGCCACCAGCGGCGGGGCGAAGCCGCCGGACACGTCGAGCGAGAAGGGGTCGCCGTGGAAGAGGCCGCGGGCGACGGCCGAGGTGGCGAGCAGGGCGCCGTGCCGGTCGGCGAGTGCGGCGAGGGCGTCGCGGCTGCCGGGGGTGCGGGCGCCGCGGCCCGCCACGAAGACGGGACGCCGGGCGGCTTCGAGCGCCTGCGCCAGCTCCGCCACCGCCTTGTGGGACGGCTCGGCCGGCTGCGGTGCGGGAATCCGCACGCCGGCGACGGACACGCCGTCGGGCACGTCGAGGGCCTGCACCTCCAGCGGGAGGTTGAGCAGGACGGTGCAGCGTTCGTGCCGGGCCCGGCGCAGCGCGGCGAGGGCCTGGTCGACCGCGTCGTGCGCGGTCGTCACGCGCGCGGTGACGGCTCCTACGGCGTGCGCGGCCAGGGCCTGGTCGATACGGAAGTTGGAGCGCTGCTGCGTCGCCTCGGCGGCCAGCACGAGCAGGGGCGTACGGCTCTTGGCCGCCTCGGTGATGCCGGTGAGGGCGTTGGTCAGACCGGGGCCCTGGTGGACGCTGAGCGCGGCCGGTGCCCCGCTCGTGCGCGCGTAGGCGTCCGCCATGGTCGCCGCGCCGCCTTCGTGGCGTGCGGCCACGAACCGCGCGCCCGCGGCCACCATGGCGTTGGTCAGATGGAAGTTGCCCGAGCCGACCACGCCGAAGACGTGGTCGATCCCGGACCCGGTCAGGGCCCGCCCGACGGCTTCGGCGACTTTCACGACCGCTCCACCAGGGCGAGTACGCGGGCGGGGGCGCCGGATCCGGAGACGATGGGCAGCGGTCCCGCGACGACGAGGGCGCCGGTGGCGGGCAGGGCCCCCAGGTTCTGCAGCTGGGTGAGGCCGTACTTGGCGCTGCCGAGGAGGTAGGAGTGGCAGGGGAAGGCCGGTTCGAAGGAGTGGGCCCGCCCCGCGTCCGTGCCGACCGTCTCCACGCCGAGCCCGATCACGGGTGCCTCCTCGGCGACCCAGCGGGCGCACTCCGGCGACAGGCCGGGGGTGTGCGGGCCGTTCTCGTCGGCGTTCAGGAACTCCTCCTGCGACTCGGAGCGGGCGTCCCAGCCGGTGCGCAGCAGCAGCCAGCCGCCTTCGGGCAGCGGCCCGTTGTCGGCCTCCCATGCCTTGATGTGGTCCACCTCGACCAGGAAGTCGGGGTCCTTCGCGGCCGCCGCGGAGAAGTCCAGCACGGCCGCCGGCGCGATGAGCTTGCCCGCCGGCACCGACGCCACGTCGCCGAGGTCCTTGCCGGTGACCCAGTGCACCGGCGCGTCGAAGTGGGTCCCGGTGTGCTCACCGCTGCGGAAGTTGTTCCAGTACCAGGCAGGTCCCCGGTCGTCGTACCGGCTGATCTCCTCCAGCTCGAAGGTCTGCGTCTGCCCGAACTGGGGCGGCAGCTGGATCACCGGTGTCGTCGACGACAGCGGCGACGTCAGGTCGACGACTTCGATCGACCCACCACGCAAGCCGGACAGCAGAGCGGCGAGCACGGACGGCTGGGACATGACGGCCTCCTGGGACGGGGCTGAACTGTCAACGCCTTTCTGTACAGCCTGTCAGGCCGGTGGGCACCGCGCCGAGGCCGCTGCCGGGGAAATCAGTCCAGCGACCGGGAATTGGCCTTGGTGGGCCGTGCCACCTCGCCCTAGCGTCGACGTATGCGAATCCGAATCGTCGACGCCTTCACCGACCGTCCGTTCGGCGGGAACCCCGCCGGTGTGGTGCTGCTCGAGTCCTTTCCCGAGGACGCGTGGATGCAGCGGGTCGCTCTCGAGGTCAATCACGCCGAGACGGCGTTCGCGCATCCGCTGCCGGAGGGCGGGGAGGCCGACTGGGCGCTGCGGTGGTTCACGCCGGTGGCCGAGGTGCGGATGTGCGGCCATGCCACGCTGGCGACGGCGCACGTCCTGCGGAGCACCGGCGCGCACGAGGGCGTGGTGCGGTTCGCCACCCGTAGCGGAGTGCTCGTCGCGACGCCCGGGGAGGACGGCTCGCTCACCCTGGACTTCCCCACCGCGCCGCTTACCGAGGTCGACGTCCCGGCCGGGGTCGCCGAGGCGCTGGGCGCCGAGCCGCACCGCGCCTTCGACACCGGGCCGAACGTCGGCGACCTGATCGTGGAGCTGGCCGACGAGAAGACGATCCACGCGCTCGCCCCCGACCACAAGGCGCTCGGCGCCTTCTCCGAGCGCGGCATCATCGCCACCGCCCGCGCCGAGGACCCGTCCAGGGGCTACGACTTCGTCTCCCGCTGCTTCTTCCCGAACGTCGGCATCGACGAGGACCCGGTCACCGGCAGCGCCCACACGGCCCTCGCCCCCTTCTGGTCCCCGCGCCTCGGCAGCGCCGTCCTCACCGGCCTGCAGGCCTCGCCCCGCTCCGGCCGCGTCCGCACCGAGCTGCGCGGCGACCGCACCCTGCTGAGCGGCCGCGCGGTCACCACGATCGAGGGCGAGCTGCTGGCGTAGCCGTACGTCAGGCCGTCGGCAGCCAGCCCACCTTGCCGGCCAGCAGCGCGTATCCGACGAACGCCCCGATGTCGAGCAGGGAATGCGCCACCACCAGGGGGCCCACCCGCCCCCACCGGCGGTACAGGAACACGAACACCACGCCCATCACCATGTTGCCGATGAAGCCGCCGACGCCCTGGTAGAGGTGGTAGCTGCCGCGCAGTACGGAACTGGCCATCAGGGCGGAGCCGGGCGTCCAGCCCAACTGCCCCAGCCGACGCAGCAGATACCCGACGACGACGACCTCTTCGAGGATCGCGTTCTGCATCGCCGACAGCACCAGCACCGGATACTTCCACCACACGTCCGGCAGCGCCTCGGGCACGACGGTGAGGTTGAAGCCCAGCCCGCGAGCGGCCAGGTAGAAGGCGATCCCGGTGCTGCCGATCACCGCCGCGACGCCGGCTCCGCGGCCGAGGTCCGGCCAGGGCCGGGTGCGGTCGAACCCGATCGTGCGCATGCTCCGGCCCTCGCGCATCAGCAGATGGGCGACGAGGGCGACGGGCACCAGCGCCGTCGCGATCCCGAACAGCTGCCACGCTAGATCGAGCCATGGACGGCCCGGCGCCGCCGACGCGTTGAGGGTCGCCGCCTGGTCCTTCAGGCCTCCCGGTTTCGTGACCGACCCGACAAAGCTGATCAGGGCGGACACACCGCTCGCACCGAGCGAAAGCCCCAGAACGAGCAGCGTCTCGTCACGGAGAATTCGCCGCGAGGGCCGTTCCGGCGGAACGGAATCGGCCACCGGCTCCGCCTCTGCCTGCACACCTGCCTCCAGTTGAGTAATCCAGCCTCATGCCCATCGCCGCCCCGCTAGGGTCTCGAAAGAAGTTACGAGGATCGTGCGCGACAGGCCGTCGGGGGGACGGGCGCCGTACGGGGCGTACCTCCCCTTTATCTGCCTTACGGCTGAAATCCGCCGCGCGGTTCAACAGGGAGGTGCACCACCGCCATGGGACGTCACAGCTTGCCCGATCAGTATGGGGCGGGCCGCAGCGACCCCCGCCCACGTGCACGCCTCCGCACGGTGGCCGTCACCGCGGCACTCGTCCTCACCGTCGCCGGCGGCACGGCGGCCGCCGCCAGAAGCGGGCTGCTGTCGTTCGGCCCCTCGTGCCAGGACGACCCGCTGCGCCTGGCGCTCGCCGCCTCGCCGGACATCGCCCCGGCCCTCACGGCGGCGGCACGGCGGGCCCGCGCCGACAACATCACCTCCGACGGCCGCTGCCTCGCGGTCGCCGTCACGGCCCGCGACTCGTACAAGGTCGCGGACACGCTGGCCAGGGGCCGAAGGACCGATGTGCAGCTGTGGGTACCGGACTCGGATCTATGGGTCGACCGGATCACCGCCGACAACAGCGCGGTCGACGCCACTGCCGCGGGGACGATCGCCTCGACGCCGATCGGTGTCGCCATGGTGCCGCAGGCCGCGAAGTCGCTGGGCTGGCCGCAGAAGACGTACACCTGGACCGAGCTGGCCGGCGCCGCCATGCAGGGCGACTCGCTCAAGCTCGGCGCGGCCGACCCCGCGCGCAGCGCCACCGGACTGCTCGCCCTCACCCAGCTCAGCGCGGCCGCCGCCGGGACCAAGGGCGGCGACACCCAGGCCGTGGCCATGATGAAGGCCCTGTCGCAACGCACGTCGGACACCGACGGCCAGGTCGTGGACACGCTCCCCCGGGACTCCTCGGGCACCGAGCTGGGCAATCCGAAGCGCAACCAGGCGCTGGTGCTGTCCGAGCAGGCGGCGTACGCCCACAACTCCTCGGCCGACGGCGGCACCGGCCTCGACATGTTCTATCCGAAGGACGGCTCGCCCCGGCTCGATTACCCGTACACGATGGTCGGCGAGCTCACCACCGACCAGAGCCGGGCCGCGCTGCGGTTCATGAACTTCCTGCGGCAGCCCGCGCAGCTCCAGCTCCTGCGGAAGCACGGCTTCCGCGCCTCGGACGACGAGACACCGAAGGCGGTGGTCGCCAAGGCCGGGGGCAGCAGCCCGCAGCCGTACGGGGACGACCCGCCGAAGCCGGCCCCGGCGGTCGCGCTCCAGGAGGCCCTCGGCATGTGGACGATCACCGTGCAGAGCGCCCGGATCACCACGGTCGTGGACGCCTCCTCGTCCATGTCGGAACCGGTGCCGGGGACCGGCCGGTCGCGCATGGACGTCACCAAGGGCGCCCTCCTGCAGGCCCTCACCACGTTCACGCCCGAGGACGAGATCGGACTGTGGGAGTTCTCCAGGAAGCTGGACGGCGACAAGGACTACCGCGTCCTCGTGCCCACCGAGCGGCTCGGCGACCACAAGGGCGACGGCACCCAGCGCGACCGGCTCTCGGCGGCGTTCGGCAGCCTCAAGCCCGTGCCTGACGGGGCCACCGGGCTCTACGACACCACGCTCGCGGCGTACCGGGCGGCGACCTCGTCCTACGCCGGGGGGAAGTTCAACGCACTGGTCGTGCTGACCGACGGCGTCAACCAGGACCCGGGCAGCATCTCCCGGGCCGAACTCGTCGCCAGGCTCCAGAAGCTCACCGACCCCGAGCGCCCGGTGCCGCTCATCATGATCGCCGTGGGCCCCGACGCCGACCGGGCGGAGGCTCAGGCGATCGCCGGGCCGACGGGCGGTTCGGGCCAGTCGGTCAGCAACCCCTCGCAGATCCAGTCGGTGATCCTGAAGGCGATCGTGGCGGCGGGCTCGCAGGGCGACGGCTGACGCGGTACCGCCCCTCGGGCCGGCCGCCGCTCACGCCGTCGGCACCGGCTCCGGCAGCCCCACCGGCCAGGTGTGCACCGGGTCCCCCACGTGCATCAACTGGCTGTACCTGCGCGTCGTCGCGGCCAGCGCGGCATCTCGCGACAGCCCCGACTCCAGGGCCCGGTGGAAGGTCGCCGCCTGCCAGGACGCGCCGTTGGCCCGGCGCCGGCAGCGCTCCTCGATCACACCGAGATACAGATCCCGGTCGGCGGGCTCGACGCCCCACGCGTCCAGGCCCGTCTCGGCGAGCGGCAGGAGTTCGTCGCGTACGAGGCTCACCGCGTCGACCTGGGTGAGGCCGCCGTACCGGCCGCGCCGCGGCCACTCGAGGCGGGCGTCGATGCCGTCCTTGCACGCGGCGTCGAAGTTGGCCGCCGCCGCCTCGAAGGGCAGCCGCGTCCACACGGGCCGGGACTCCTCGGCGAGGGCGCGCACGAGACCGTAGTAGAAGGCCGCGTTGGCAATGACGTCGGTGATGGTGGGCCCGGCGGGCAGGACGCGGTTCTCCACGCGCAGGTGCGGGACGCCGTCGGCGATGCCGTAGACCGGGCGGTTCCAGCGGTACACCGTGCCGTTGTGCAGGACGAGTTCGGCGAGCTTGGGGACGCCGCCCGCGTCCAGGACCTCCAGCGGGTCCTCCTCGTCGCAGATCGGCAGCAGGGCGGGGAAGAAGCGCAGGTTCTCCTCGAAGAGGTCGTGGGCCGAGGTGATCCACCGCTCGCCGAACCAGGTGCGCGGGCGCACTCCTTGGGCCTGGAGCTCCGGCGGACGGGTGTCGGTGGACTGCTGGAACAGCGGCGGCCTGGACTCGCGCCACAGCTCACGCCCGAACAGGAAGGGCGAGTTGGCGCCGACGGCGATCTGCGCGGCGGCCACGGCCTGCGCGGCGTTCCAGACGTCGGCGAAGCGGTCCGGAGTGACCTGGAGGTGCAGCTGCACGGAGGTGCACGCGGCTTCCGGCGCGATGGACTTCGAGGTGCAGTTGAGGCGTTCCACCCCGTCGATGTCGAGGACGAAGTCCTCGCCGCGGGCCGCCACGATCTGCTCGTTGAGCAGGGCGTAGCGGTCGACGTCGGAGAGATTGGACGAGATCAGATCGTCCCGGTCGAGGGTCGGCAGAATACCGATCATCACGATTCCCGCGTCGAGCTCGCCCGCTTTTCGATCGGCATATGCCAGCGACGTCCGCAGTTCCTCCGCGAGCCGGTCGAATACCCTGCCGCCCAATCGATGGGGGGCTATGTTGACTTCCAGATTGAACATGGCGAGTTCTGTTTGGAAATCACGGCTGGCGATCCGTTCGAGGACCTGGGAATTGAGCATTTTCGGCATGCCGTCGCCGCCGGTCAGATTCAGTTCGATCTCCAACCCCATGAGGTTCTGCGGACGGTCGAACCGCTTCTGGGCCAGGAGCCGCTCCAGTCCCGTCAGGCACCTGCGGAGCTTGTCGCGGTATGCCTGCCGATCGGACAGGTCGAACCGCCCTGCCACGACCTTCTCGCCCATCGAAGCGTCCTCCTCGGATGTGCGGCCCAAGATCGCGGCCGCCGGTGTCGGGGTCACGTGCAATGATGCCCCGCCTCGGCGATCGATAACGTCCCCGCGCCCGCCCGGTGAGCGCTACTCTGATGGACGTGACCGGGGGCACATTCACCGGGCATGGACATGCCGCAGTTGCTGGGCCACCGCGAACTCGTGAAAAACGCCGACGAGAATTGGCCGACCCCTTCCAGGCCGTTTTCCGAGGTCATCGCCGCACGGTCGGATCAGAATCGGGAGAATCCCCGCGAATCGCCGACCGTATACAGCCTTGCCGGGTGCACCGGAAACGACTAGCCGAAACATTGTGTGAACACAGGTCGTATAAACTCCGCGAACAAGACAGAGTGTCGGGCGCCAACGGTCATGGACCTGCCGTGGAGTACGTACGGCAGGCCACACCCACGTTGCCCGTTCCCACGCCCGGCCACCCGGCCCTCTGGCCCCGTGAGCAGACAGCGCCGTCCGCCCCCGCCCCGCCCTCGCGCCACCGTGCCTGTCGAATGAGAGGCGACCCACCATGCCGCTGCATGTCCCCCCGGCTCCCGCCCCTGCCCTACGCACCGTTCTCACCGCGCTCGGTTCCCCCACCGCGGTACGCGAGGCCCGAACTCCCTCCCTGCTCCACGCCCAGGCCCCTGTCACGCCCGAACTGCCGCTGCCCGTACACGTACTGGACCGGCTGACGCCCGCGGGCGCGTCCACCACCCGGCTGGCCGGGTGGCGCTTCCTGATCCGCTGCGACGAGCGCGCGGTGGCCGCGGCGGACACCATGCTGACGCCCGACGGCTGGGCGTTCTCGCGCTTCTTCGAGGGCCCCTACATCACCTCCACCGAACGCGCCCTGCGCCAGGCCGAGTCGATGCAGCAGCCCTACCAGCCCCGCCTGCTCTCGGTGCCCGGCCTCTACATGCTCACGCTGTGGCTGCACGGGGACTGCACCGCGGACGGCGCCACCGGCCACCCCGCCGCCACGGACCTGCTCGTCCCGCTGGCGCCGGCCCCGCCCGGCATCGCGGCCCACCGCCCGCACCGCGTCGCCGAACTGCTCCCGGTGCTGACCCATCGGGTGACTCCCGTCCCGCTGCTGGGCTCCCCGGCCTGATCGCACCCGCCCGGACACCTTTTTCGTACCCCGCCCCGGAATATCGGGGGCGGGGTACGCCTTTTCCCGTTCGGCATTTGCGCTCGTACGAGCCTTCGGATGCTCGTACGAGCCGAAAAGGCTCTCTGACCAGTACGGACTAGCCCCATCCGGCCAGCGAGAACCACCCGAAGTGACAGTGCAGTTGGACTGAACCGTTCGCGCGGGCGATGCGTCATCAACCTGTGAGAAGTGCTGCGGCCAAATCCCTGCGGAACGACGCTCGTGGGGCAACACTGGGACTGGACCGAATTATCACTACGGGGGGCGGCCATGAACGGAGCTTCAAGCCGCGGAACAGACAAGACAGCCATCTCACACATCACGACAGAGCGAAAGATCCCATCAATGTGCCAGCACCAGCCACCGTGTCCGACAGCCGACTCAGCCGACCGGGAATCCGCCCGGCTTATGGCGCACCACCCGGAACAGGGCTGGAGTCTGCTGTGCAACGGCGTTCTCCTCTTCGAGGACACTGGTGAGCTCCTGCCCGACGGCCAGATCATCGCCCCGCACCGCCCGCCGGGCGCCAGCCAGGTGATGACGGCCGCCTGAGTGCGGGCGGGCGGTGCGCCTCGCCGCCCGGAGATCTGAGGGGCCGGTCGCAGAGACATGCTGCGAGCCGGCCCCGACGCATGTCCGGAGGCGATCACTGCGTGTAGTTCCCCGGGTGTGCCACGGTCATCGACGCTCCCCGGGCGTGATCTCCCTTCCCATGAACGGCCGCTTCCCGCAAGACTTCTCGGCGTTGCGCAGCCGCGGCGACGGAGGTGGGGGCAGTGGCAGCAGACCGGGCCGGCGACGCAGGGGCGTCCGGGACCCGCGGCAAGGTCACGATCACGGAGATCGCCCGGCAGGCGGGGGTGTCGGCGCCGACCGTGTCCCGGGTGGTCAACGGCCGTGCCGACGTCTCGCCGAGCACCCGCGCCCGGGTCGAGGACCTGCTGCTGCGGCACGGCTACCGCAGACGCGCCGCCGCCCCGGGCACCCGCGCCGCCCTGCTCGACCTCGTCTTCGACGGCCTCGACAGCCCCTGGGCGGTCGAGATCATCCGGGGTGTCGAGGAGGCGGCGCACGCGGCCGGGGCCGGCACGGTGGTGTCGGCGATCCACGGCCGCTCGGGCGACGCCCGCGAATGGATGCGCAACCTCAGGGCCCGCGCCTCGGACGGCGTGGTCCTCGTGACCTCCGCGCTGGAGCCGCTCCTGCACGAGGAGTTGCGGGCGCTGGGCGTCCCGCTGGTCGTCGTCGACCCGGCCGGCTCCCCCGTCCTCGGCATCCCGGCGATCGGCGCCGCCAACTGGTCGGGCGGCCTGGCCGCCACCGAACATCTGCTCTCGCTGGGGCACCGCAGGATCGGCCTGATCGCGGGGCCGCCCCGGCTGCTGTGTTCCCGCGCACGCCTCGACGGCTACCGCGCGGCCCTGGAGGGCGCCGGTGTCGCACCCGACGAAGCCCTCGTCGTCCCCGGCGACTTCCACCCCGAGTCCGGCTTCACCGGCTGCAACGCCCTCCTGGGCCTGCCCGAACCGCCGACCGCCGTCTTCGCGGCCGGCGACCAGATGGCCCTCGGCGCGATCGAGGCCCTGCGCCGGCGGGGCCTCAGGGTGCCGCAGGACATGAGCGTGGTCGGCTTCGACGACCTTCCGGAGGTTCGCTGGTCGGCTCCCCCGCTCACCACCGTCCGCCAGCCACTGGCGGACATGGGCACGTTGGCGGTCCGTACTGTGCTCCGCCTGGCGCGGGGTGAACAGCCGGACTCCCTGCGCGTGGAGCTGGGCACGGAGCTGGTGGTGCGGTCGAGCACAGCACCCCCGGCGCCCTGACCGGGGGTGCCGGACCCCGGCGGCGCTCCCCACTGCACCGCCGGGGCGTTCCGGGATCACCTGCGTGATCTGCTGCTCACTTACCTCCGAGTGCCTGACGGATCGCGAAGTATGCCGGTTTGGGCCGGAGTTGCTCGTCCCACGGCAGGGCAGCGCCCTCTCCGGGGAAGAACCCCGGGATCCACGAGTACTTGTCGGTGTAGTCCCACACCGTGACGCCGACGCAGCGCCGTACCGCGAGACAGGCTTTGGTCAGGTCCCCGTACCACTGGGCCTGCGTGGCCAGCTTCGCCGCGTCCGCGGGCAGGAGCATGCGCATGTCGACCTCGGTGAGCGCGGTGTCGAGGCCCAGCCCGGAGAAGCGGCGGAGGTTGTCCTCCAGGGTGGCCGGATAGCCGTACTGCAGGGCGAGATGGGCCTGGAGGCCGATGCCGTCGAGCGGGACGTGCCGCGCCTTGAGGTCCCTGGCCAGCTGGTAGTAGGCGTCGGACTTCGGGCCGAGGGCCTCGATGTTGTAGTCGTTGAGGTACAACCTGGCGTGCGGGTCCGCCTGGTGGGCCCAGCGCAGGGCGTCGGCGATGTAGCCGGGACCGAGCGTCTTGTACCAGAGGGTCTCGCGGTAGGTGCCGTCCTCGTTGAACGCCTCGTTGACGACGTCCCAGGAGTAGACCTTGCCGCGGTAGTGCCGTACCTCCTGCTGGATGTGGTTCTTCAGGACGGCCCGCAGCTCGCCGGCGGTCCACTCGCGGCTCGTGAGCCAGCTCGGCAACTGGCTGTGCCAGACGAGGGTGTGGGCGCGCACCCGCTGGTGGTTCTTGCGGGCGAGGTTCACGATCTGGTCGCCGTTGGTCCAGTCGAAGACGCCCTGCTGGGGCTCGGTGGCGTACCACTTCATGCCGTTGCCGGGCGTGATCATGTCGAACTCGCGGCCGAGCAGGGAGGTGTAGGCGGTGTCGGTGAGTTCGGGGTTGTCGGTGGCGCTGCCGAAGTAGCGGCCGTGGCGCTGGGCCAGTTCCGCGAGCGTCGGCTGCTTCGGACTCGCCTGCGCCGCGGGGCCGGTGGCGACACCGGCCGCCACCAGGGCGGCGGCGAACGCGCCGGCGAGTCTGAGACGGGTGGTCTTGCGCATGGAGCGACTCCTCACGGTGTGTGGTGCGGGGCCGTACGTTCGCCGGCGGGCCTCATCCCTTGGTCGCACCGGCGGTGAGGCCGCCGACGAGCTGTCGCTCGGCGACGGAGTAGAAGGCGAGGGCGGGGACCATCGCCAGGACGAGATAGGCGAAGACACGGGCGTACTCGGCCGAGTACTGGCCCTGGAACTGCGCGACGCCGAGGGGCAGCGTCCACCACTTGGAGTCGGTGAACACCAGCAGCGGCAGCATGTAGTTGTTCCAGCTGGTGACGACGGCGAGTACGGAGACCGTGCCGAGCGCGGGCCGGGCCATCGGCAGCAGCACCCGCCAGAAGAAGCCGAAGGCGCTGCAGCCGTCGAGCGTGGCCGCCTCCTCCAGCTCGCCGGGGATCTGCCGGAAGAATCCGCGCAGGATGATGATCGTCATCGGCAGCCCGAAGGCGGCCTGCGGGAGGATCACTCCGAGCGGGTTGTCCAGCAGTCCCAGGGAGCGCAGCAGGAGGAAGAGGGGCAGGGCGGCCACCGCGGGAGGGAACATCAGCCCCATCGTGAAGAAGGTGAACATCAACTCCCGCCCGCGGAAGGCGAATCGGGCGAACGAGAAGGCCGCGAGGGCGGAGACGGCGACCACGAGCAGGGTCGTCGCCACCGCCACCACCGTGCTGTTGCCCAGCAGCCGCCAGAAGTCGCCCGAGCCGAGGATGTCGGTGTAGTTGCCGGTCAGCCAGTGCTCGGGCAGCCCGAAGGGGTTGCGGGAGAGCTCGTCGGTGGACTTGAAGCCGGACAGCGCGGCGTACAGCAGGGGTACGACGATCACCGAGCCGACGACGACGAGGACGACGTGCAGCGGCAGTTTGCGCAGGGTGTTCACTTGCCGTCTCCCCTCATGTTCGTGGTGGCCCCTTCGAGGTCGCGGCGGAGCGCGAACCGCTGGTAGGCGAGGGCGAAGACGAGGCAGATGCCGAACATCACCACGCTGATCGCGCTGGCGTAGCCGACCTGGTAGCGCTTGAAGCCGTACTGGAACATGGTCACGGCCATCGTCTCGGAGTGGTGGTCGGGCCCGCCCTGGGTGATCACCCACACGAGGTCGAAGAGCTGGATCGCACCGATGACGGAGAGGAAGACGCTGATGCGCACGGTGGGCGCGAGCAGCGGCAGGGTGACGTTGCGGAAACGCTGCCAGGGGCCCGCGCCGTCGATCAGCGCCGCCTCCGTCAACTCGGCGGGTATGGACTGGAGTCCGGCCAGGTAGAGCATCATGTGGAAGCCGAAGTACTTCCAGGTCATGACGAGGAAGAGGGTCGCCATGACCCAGGAGGGGTCGGCGAACCACTCGCCGCCGAGCCCGTCGAGGCCGATGGCGCCGAGGACGTGGTCGGCCAGTCCGTCGTCCGGGGCGAAGATCATGCTGAACAGCACGCCGGTGATGGCCTCGGACAGGACGTACGGCGCGAAGAACAGCATCCGGTACACGGCCCGGCCGCGCAGCCGCTGGTTGAGCGCGACGGCCATGGCGAGCGCGAACGGCAGTTGCAGTGCGAGCGAGAGCAGCACCAGCAGCAGGCAGCGCCACAGGTCGCCGAGGAAGACGTCGTCCTGGAAGAGGCGGGTGAAGTTGTCGCCGCCGACGTAGTCGGAGGGCATGCCGAAGCCGCCCCAGCGGAAGAAGGCGGCGTACAGCGCGAACAGCATCGGCAGCAGTACCAGCCCGATGAACAGCACCAGTGCGGGCACCTGGAACCCGACCGCGGTGAGCCAGTTCACGAGGCGCCGACGTGCCCGTCCCCGGGCCGACTTGGCGGCCGGGGACGGGACGGCGGCCTCGGGGCCCGTCCGCTTGTCCGGAAGGAAGGTCGAGGTCATCGCCGGTGACTACGCTTCCTTCGCGGTCTTGGTGATCGACTGCGTGACCTGCTCGGGGGACTTGGACCCGGCGATGAGCGCGGCGACGCTGTCGTTGACCTCCTGGCCGACCGCGGGGTCGTACGCCTGGTCGAGGTAGAGCTGGAAGCCGGTGGCGCCCTTCAACTGGGCCTGTACGGCCTTGGTGTTGGGGTCGGAGAGACCCTTCTCGGCGCCGGGGACGACCGGGAGGGTGTTGGTCTTCTTGACGAGTTCGAGGTCGGTGGTCTCGGAGGCGAAGAACTTCAGGAAGTCGACGGCCGCCTGCGGTGCGCCCTTGCGCAGGGCGTGGCCGCCGCCACCGCCGAACACCTCGGTGATCGCGCCCTTTCCGCCCTCGACGGCCGGGAAGGGGAAGAAGCCGAGGTCCGAGCCGAGGCCCTTGCCCGAGTCGGCCTCGACGACCGGCGCCCACTGGCCCATGAGTTCCATGGCCGCCTTGCCGTTGCCCATGGTCGCCGCCTGTCCGTTGGGCGTGGAGTAGGCGGCGCCGAGGAACCCCTTCTGGAACGGCTGGAGTTTGACCAGCTCGTCGAGGTGCGCACCGGCCTGGACCAGACCGGGGGCGGTGAAGTCCTTGTCGTCGTTGGCCTTCTGCAGGGCCTGGATGCCGGCGGTGCGCATGGCGAGGTAGGCCCAGTAGTACATGCCGGGCCACTTCTCCTTGCCGGCCAGGGCGATGGGCGCGATGTTCTTCGCCTTGAGCTTCCGCACCGCGTCGAGGAAGCCGCTCCAGGTGGTGGGCGGTTCGCTGATGCCGGCCTGCTCGAAGAGCGCCTTGTTGTACCAGAACCCGATCATGCCGATGTCGAACGGGATCCCGTACGTCTTCTTGTCGATGAGGTACGGCTGCTTCGCGACCGACAGCATGCCGTCGGCCCACGGCTTGGTCCTGTCGGTGAGGTCTTCGACGAGCCCGGCCTCCACCTGCTGCTGGAGCACACCGCCGCCCCAGGTGTGGAAGATGTCCGGCAGTTTCCCGGAGGCGGTCAGCGCCGTCATCTTCGACTTGTAGGCGTCGTTCTCCAGCTGGGTGATCTTCAGCTTCACCTTGGGATTCTGCGCCTCGAACTTCTTGGCGAGGCCGGCCCAGACGGTCTTCGTGGGTTCGGTGGTGGAGATGTTCCACCACTCGACCGTGGTCGTCCCGCTCGACGAACCTCCGTCCGAGTCGCCGCCGCAGCCGCTCAGTGCCGTCATGCCCAGGCCGGCCGCGGCGGAGGCCGCCAGAAAGCCGCGGCGAGACAGTGCCCGGTCGCCCATCGTGTGCTCCTTGGGGTAGGGACGGCGCGTCCACGACCGCCCCGATGAAACCGAAAGTTTCGGAGAAAGTCCCTAAAGATGCGTTGTTGCCGCACCCTAGAGACAGCTCCCAAACGGTGGCAACCCCTTGTGCACGGTAAATCTGGAGCGGGCCGGACAGCAGACCACCCCGACTCGACAGAAGCCGAGTCGGGGTGGAAACCTCCGACGACAGTCCTCAGGGACCGCCTTCCGTAATGTTCGCCGCCCAATTCGAATGTTTCGGTGCCGCTGCGCAAGCTCCGGGCTAGATGCCCACATCGCGGCTGCGGAGGTCCTCCAGGGACTCACGCCGCACCAGGAGCCGGGCCCGGCCCGCGTGCACGGCGGCGACCGGCGGGCGGCCGACGAGGTTGTAGGTCGAGGCCATGGACAGGTGGTAGGCGCCGGCGACGGGGAGGGCGATCAGGTCCCCGGGACGGACGTCGGCGGGCAGCTCGCTCTCGGCCAGGACGTCGCCGGCCTCGCAGTGCCGGCCCACCACGGTCGCCGCCGTCAGGGGTGCCGTGCCGGACCGGCCGATCAGCCGGGGCGCGTAGCGCACTCCGTAGAGCGCGGGCCGCGGGTTGTCGCTCATGCCGCCGTCGACGGCCACGAAGGTGCGCTCCCCGGTGCGCTTGACGGCGAGGACGTGGTAGACGGCGACGCCGGCCGGTCCCACGACGGCCCGCCCGGGTTCGATGATCAGGCGCGGCACGGGCAGCCCGGCCGAGGCGCAGGCATCGGTGAGCTCGGAGCGGACCCTGCGGGACAGGGTGGTCGGGTCCAGGGCCTCGTCGCCGGGGCGGTAGGCGATGCCGTGGCCGCCGCCGAGGTCGAGTTCGGGCAGCACCAGTCCGTGCTGCCCGTGCAACCGGGCCATCAGGCCCACCAGGCGCCGTACGGCGGCGAGATAGGGCTTGACGGTGGTGATCTGCGAGCCCAGGTGGCAGTGCAGGCCGGTGAGTTCGAGCTGGGGCTGGTCCAGTATGCGGGCGATGGCGTGCTGGGCGTAGCCGTCGGAGATGGAGAGGCCGAACTTCTGGTCCTCGGAGCCGGTGCGGATCTTCTCGTGGCCGCCGGCGCTGATGCCGGGCACCACCCGGACCATGACCTTCTGGTGTCCGCCGGCGCCGACCGCGGCCGCCAGGCGCGTGATCTCGGACGGGCTGTCGATGACGACCCGGCCCACGCCGAGCCGCAGCGCGGTCTCCAGGTCGCGCGGGGACTTGGCGTTGCCGTGCAGGACGATGCGCTCCGGCGGGAATCCGGTGGTGACCGCGAGGTCGAGTTCGCCGGCCGAGCAGACGTCCAGGCCGAGGCCCTCCTCGTCCATCCAGTGGACCATGGCCCGGCACAGGAACGCCTTGGCCGCGTAGAGGACTTCGGCCTCGGGGAAAGCCTTCCGGTAGATGCGGCAGCGTTCGCGGACCTCGTCCTCGTCGAGGACGTAGACCGGTGTGCCGAAGCGGTCGGCGATCTCGGTGAGCGGCACACCGCCCACGGCCAGGTCGCCCGCGTGGGGCTCGGTGGTCGAGGCGGGCCACACCGACAGGGCGTCGGCGGCGGTGGTGACGGCGGGTTCGTGGACGGTGGTCATCGTGTCCTCTCCCCTCAACCGATCCGCAGTGCGAGCGCGGGTGCCACGGGTGGAACCGGCGGCGGTCCGGGTGACGTTGCCGGTGCCGAGAACCGGGGGTCCAGCGTGAGCCGGGTGACGCCGAGCGGCTCGGTCAGCGCACGCAGCGCGGGTTCGGCGAGCCTGATCCACGCCTGGCCGGGGCCGAGGATCGCGGTGAGATGGCGTACGGAGGTGAAGGCGACGGCCGTGCGCTCACCGAGCGGCGTGCGGAAGAACCGGGCCGTGCAGCCGGAGGGTCCCGGCCGGACCGGAACGAACAGCGGTCCGGCCGGGGTTCGTTCGGCAGGCTCGGGGTCTTCGCCGCACAGGATGTCGGTCATGGGTATGGCTCCTGGTTCTTGCTCAAGAGCGTGCGTGGGCGGGTGTTGAGCGCCCCGGCCGCGGGGAGGCGGGCCGGGGGCTCTCGACACCGACGCTATGCCCGTCCACCGGGGGTTTCGGCCCTCCCATGACGCGACGCTGACGGCGATCGGGCGGACGCTGACGGGATGCTGACGCGGCGGCCGGCCGAGGCGGAATCGGCCCGTCAGAAGGGCGCCAAGAAACGGCGTAGGGGGTGGCTGAAGGCCGGTGACCGGGAGTGGGATGGAGAGCGGCGCCTCCGGACAGTCACCTGCCGGCGCCGGCGAAGAACTCACTCAGAACGGTGGAACCATGTCGGATGTCGCCCCCGTGCCCGCCCGGGTCGTGGTGGGTGTGAGCGGTTCCCTGGGCAGCCTCACCGCACTGTGCCGAGCCGCGGACGAGGCCCGGCGCAGGGATGCGTCGCTGTGGCCCGTACTGACCTGGGAGCCGCCGGGCGGGGAACTCGCCGCGCGCCGGTCGCCCGCCTCGGCGCTGATGGCCGGCGAGTGGCAGCACCTGGCCCGGGAGCGGTTGCTGGCCGCGCTCGACGACGTGTTCGGCGACTCCGGTCCCGGTGTCCCGATGAGCGCGCTCGTCGTCCGGGGCGCGCCCGGCCGCGCTCTCGTCGAGACCGCCGACCGCGAGACCGACGTGCTGATCGTCGGCGCCGGCCGGCGCAGCCCGCTGCACCGCGCCCTCGCCCCTTCGGTGAGCCGGTACTGCCTGGCGCACGCCACCTGCCCGGTCCTCGCGGTGCCGCCGTCCCCGCTGGAGTCCCAGCTGACGGCCGTGCACCGCCGGAACATCTGGCGACTGCGGCTGGACGCCGGGGACGTGCTCGACGAGACGGAGCCGCTACGACCGGAGGTGTGAGCGTCCGGCGCCCGCTTCCTCACCGACCGCGGCGATCGCTCTGCGCAGGCTCAGCACCATCGTCAGACCGCCGCCGGGGGTGTCCTCCGCGTCGATCGTGCCGCCCATGGCCTCGGTGAAGCCGCGCGCCACCGCGAGACCGAGGCCGACACCGGCACCGCGTGGGGCGTCGCCGTAGCGCTGGAAGGGCTCGAAGATGCGGTTCTTGGCCTCGTCCGGCACACCCGGACCCCGGTCCACGACCCGGATCTCCACGCGGTCGGCGATGGCGCTCGCCGAGACGAGGACGGGTGCGTCGGCAGGGCTGTACTTGACGGCGTTCTCCACGACGTTGGCGACTGCCCGCTCCAGCAGCCCCTTGTCGACCTCGACCATCGGCAGAGTCTCGGGAATGTCCAGCTCGACGCTGTGCTCGGGCACTCCGCCCAGCGCCATGGGCACCACCTCGTCGAGGTCGATGCCGCGGATGATCGGGGTGACCGTGCCGGTCTGCAGCCGGGACATGTCGAGGAGGTTGCCCACCAGGTGGTCGAGGCGGTCGGCACCCTCCTCTATCGCCTCCAGGAGGTCCGCCCGGTCCCGCTCGGACCACTCGACGTCGTCCGAACGCAGCGAGGACACCGAGGCCTTGATGCCCGCGAGCGGGGTGCGCAGGTCGTGGCTGACGGCGGCCAGCAGCGCGGTGCGGATGCGGTTGCCCTCGGCCAGTTCCCTGGCCTGTTCCGCCTCGTTCTGCAGGCGCCGGCGGTCGAGGACGATGGCCGCCTGGGCGGCGAACGCGGCCAGCACCCGCCGGTCGGCGGCGGGCAGGACCCGGCCGGTGAGCGCCAGCGCCATGTTGTCCCCGACGGGCATGTCCGCGTCCGCGTCGTCGGGGTCCTGGCAGGGCCGCGGCCCCACGCTGCCCGCACAGGTCCACGGCTCCACCTCGCTCACCCGCTCCAGCAGCGCCACGGACTCCATCCCGAAGGTCTCGCGGACCCGCTCCAGCAGGTCCTCGAGGCCGGTCTCGCCGCGCAGCACGTTGCCCGCGAGGTAGGAGAGGATCTCCGACTCGGCGCGCAGCCGGGCCGCCTGCTGGGTGCGCCGGGCCGCCAGGTCGACGACGGACGCCACGGACACGGCGACGCCCACGAAGATCACGATCGCGACGATGTTCTCGGGGTCGGAGATGGTGAAGGTGTGGACGGGCGGGGTGAAGTACCAGTTGAGCAGCACGGAGCCCACGGCCGCCGAGGCCAGCGCCGGCAGCAGCCCGCCCAGCAGCGCCGCGGCGACCGTCAGGGTCAGGAACAGCAGCATGTCGTTGGCGAGGCCGACGTCGGGCGCGACGCCGGTCAGCAGCAGGGTGAGCAGGACGGGACCGAGCACGCCGACGAGCCAGCCCCAGACGATCCGGGCGAGGCCGAGCTGCGTGCCCCGGCCGGCGGGCAGCCCGCGGCCCTTGCCCGCCTCGTCGTGGGTGATGAGGTGGACGTCGAGGTCGGGTCCCGAGTCGCGGGCCACCGTGGCGCCGACGCCGGGCCCGAAGACGTACTGCCAGCTCTTGCGCCGGGAGACGCCCAGCACGATCTGCGTGGCGTTCACCCCGCGGGAGAAGTCCAGCAGGGCCACCGGCACGTCGTCGCCGACGACCTGGTGGAAGGTGCCGCCCAGATCCTCCACGAGGGTGCGCTGCACGGCCAGTTCCTTCGCGGAGACGGAGGTCAGGCCGTCGCTGCGGGTGATGTAGACGGCCAGCACCTCGCCGCCGGCGCCCTTCTCCGCGAGCCGGGCGGCCCGCCGGATCAGCGTCCGGCCCTCCGGGCCGCCGGTCAGGCCGACCACGATCCGCTCCCGCGAGCCCCAGATCTTCGACACCCGGTGTTCGCTGCGGTACTGCTGGAGATACTCGTCGACCCGGTCGGCCACCCACAGCAGGGCCAACTCCCGCAGGGCGGTGAGGTTTCCGGGCCGGAAGTAGTTGGACAGGGCCGCGTCGACCTTGTCCGGCCGGTAGATGTTGCCGTGCGCCATGCGCCGCCGCAGCGCCTCGGGCGACATGTCGACCAGCTCGATCTGGTCCGCGCGGCGCACCACTTCGTCGGGGACGGTCTCCTGCTGCCGTACGCCCGTGATGGACTCCACGATGTCGCCGAGCGATTCGAGGTGCTGGATGTTGACGGTGGAGACGACGTCGATGCCGGCGGCGAGCAGCTCCTCGACGTCCTGCCAGCGCTTGGTGTTGCGTGAACCCGGGATGTTGGTGTGCGGCAGCTCGTCGACCATGGCCACCTGAGGACGCCGGGCCAGGACGGCGTCGATGTCCATCTCGGTGAACGTGGCGCCCCGGTAGACGAGTTGCTTGCGCGGGATCTCCTCCAGGCCGTGCAGCATCACCTCGGTGCGCGGCCGGCCGTGGTGCTCCACGAACGCGACCACGCAGTCCGTGCCGCGTTCGACGCGCCGGTGCGCCTCGGAGAGCATCGCGTACGTCTTGCCGACGCCGGGGGCGGCACCGAGGTAGATCCGAAGCTTGCCGCGTGCCATGTTCACCCTTCGAAGCGGTAACCCATGCCGGGTTCGGTGATGAGGTAACGGGGGTGCGAGGGGTCCGCCTCCAACTTGCGGCGGAGCTGGGCCATGTAGACCCGCAGGTAGTTGGTCTTGTTGCTCTGGGAGACCCCCCAGATCTCCTGGAGCAGGTACTTCTGGGTGACGAGCCGGCCGGGGTTGGTGATCAGGATCTCCAGCAGATGCCATTCCGTCGGGGTGAGCCGTACGTCGTGGCGGCCGCGGACCACCTTCTTGGCGAGCAGGTCGACGGTGAACTCGTCTGTCTCGACGACCGTCGTCTCGGGAGCGAGCGGCGTCTCCTCGACCCGGCGGACGGCGGCGCGCAACCGGGCCATCAGCTCGTCCATGCTGAAGGGCTTGGTGATGTAGTCGTCGGCGCCCGCGTCGAGTGCGGCCACCTTCTCGTCGGAGCCCTGGCGCGCGGACAGCACCAGCACCGGGACCCGGCTCCAGCCGCGCAGGGCCGTGATGACATCTACGCCGTCCATGTCGGGCAGGCCGAGGTCGAGTATCACCACGTCCGGCCGGCGTGCGGCGGCGAGCCGGAGGGCCGTGGCGCCGTCGGAGGCGGCCTCCACCTCGTACCGGCGCACCTGCATGTTGATCACGAGGGCCCGCACCAGCTGCGGGTCGTCCTCCACCACGAGCACCCTGGTCATGGGTGTACGCCCTTCCGCACGGCGGCGTGAGCCGGCCGAACCGGACGGATCCGGCGGCCGGCTCACGCCGGGTTCATGTGAAGCCATCAGCCCTTGGCCACAAGTGCCTTGAGCGCGATGTTGAGTTCGAGGACGTTCACACGGGGGTCGCCCATGAAGCCGAGCCGGCGGCCTTCGTTGTGCTCCTTGACCAGCCTCTCGACCTGGGCGACCGACAGACCGTTCTTCGCAGCGACCCGGTGGACCTGGATCTCCGCGTACTGCGGGGAGATGTTCGGGTCCAGTCCGGAGCCGGAGGACGTGACCGCGTCGGCGGGCACCGCGGACGCCTTGACCGTGTAGCCGGGCACCGAGTTGTCCTTGACGACGGCGGCCTTGGCGTCCTTGACCCACTTGATCAGGTCGGCGTTGTCACCGGAACGGTTGGTGGCACCGGACAGGATCAGCTTGTACCGGGTGTTGACGCTGTTGGTGCCGAGGCCGTTCTGCGGCCGGCCCTGGAACCACTTCAGGTCGGGCGCCGGGGTCTCCTGGCCCTTCTTCAGCGGCAGGTTGTACGCCTGGCCGATCAGCGAGGAGCCGACGACCTTGCCGTTCGCCTTGATCTCGGAGCCGTTCGCCTTGTTGTTGAACAGCCCCTGAGCGATGCCGGTGACGACCAGGGGGTAGATGACGCCCGTCACCAGGGTCAGCACGAGGAGGGCGCGCAGGCCCGCCCCGAGCAACCGGGCGGTGTTGGTTACGGAGTTGTTCATGGCGATCAGCCGATTCCGGGAATGAGAGAGATGAGCAGGTCGATGATCTTGATGCCGATGAACGGCGCGACCAGCCCGCCGATGCCATAGATCGTGAGGTTGCGCCGCAGCAACTTGTCGGCGCTCACCGGCCTGTACTGCACGCCCTTCAGGGAGAGCGGCACCAGCGCGATGATGATCAGCGCGTTGAAGATGACCGCGGACAGGATCGCGGAGTCCGGCGAGGACAGGCCCATGACGTTGAGCGTCTTCAGGCCCGGGTAGACGGCCGCGAACAGCGCCGGGATGATCGCGAAGTACTTCGCCACGTCGTTGGCGATGGAGAAGGTCGTCAACGCGCCCCGGGTGATCAGGAGTTGCTTGCCGATCTCGACGATCTCGATGAGCTTGGTCGGGTTGGAGTCGAGGTCGACCATGTTGCCGGCCTCCTTGGCGGCCGACGTACCGGTGTTCATCGCCACGCCGACGTCCGCCTGCGCGAGGGCCGGGGCGTCGTTGGTGCCGTCGCCGGTCATCGCGACCAGCTTGCCGCCCGCCTGCTCCCGCTTGATGAGCGCCATCTTGTCCTCGGGAGTCGCCTCCGCGAGGAAGTCGTCGACGCCCGCCTCCTCGGCGATCGCCTTGGCCGTCAGGGGGTTGTCACCCGTGATCATCACGGTCTTGATGCCCATTCGGCGCAGTTCGTCGAACCGCCCGCGCATGCCCTCCTTGACGACGTCCTTGAGGTGGATGACACCCAGCACGCGGGCGCCCCGGTCGTCCTTGACGGCGACCAGCAGCGGCGTACCGCCCGCCTCGGAGATGCGGTTGGCGATGCCGTCCGCATCCTCGGCGACCGTGCCGCCCTCCTCCTGGACCCAGGCGACGACCGAACCGGCCGCGCCCTTGCGGATCCTGCGCCCGTCGACGTCCACGCCCGACATACGGGTCTGGGCCGTGAAGGCGATCCACTCGGCACCCGCGAGTTCGCCCTGGTGGCGCTCGCGCAGCCCGTACTTCTCCTTCGCCAGGACGACGATGGAACGGCCCTCGGGCGTCTCGTCGGCCAGCGAGGAGAGCTGGGCGGCGTCCGCGACCTCGGCCTCGATGGTGCCGCTCACGGGCACGAACTCGGATGCCTGGCGGTTGCCGAGCGTGATGGTGCCGGTCTTGTCGAGCAGCAGCGTGGAGACGTCACCGGCGGCCTCGACCGCCCTGCCGGACATGGCGAGGACGTTGCGCTGGACGAGACGGTCCATGCCCGCGATGCCGATCGCGGAGAGCAGCGCGCCGATCGTGGTCGGGATCAGACAGACCAGCAGTGCCACCAGGACGACCAACGTCAGGTGGGAGCCCGCGTAGGCGGCGAACGGCGGCAGCGTGGCGACGGCCAGCAGGAAGACGATCGTCAGCGACGCCAGGAGGATGTTCAGGGCGATCTCGTTCGGCGTCTTCTGCCGGGCCGCGCCCTCGACCAGGTTGATCATCCGGTCGATGAAGGTCTCGCCGGGCTTCGTCGTGATCTTGATGACGATGCGGTCGGACAGCACCTTCGTGCCGCCGGTGACGGCGGAGCGGTCGCCGCCGGACTCCCGGATGACCGGGGCCGACTCGCCGGTGATGGCCGACTCGTCGACCGAGGCGACACCCTCGATGACGTCGCCGTCACCGGGGATGATGTCGCCGGCCTCGCAGACGACCAGGTCGCCGATCTTCAGTTCGGTGCCGGGCACCTCCTCCTCACGCTCGCCCACGAGCCGCCGGGCGACCGTGTCGGTCTTGGCCTTGCGCAAGGTGTCGGCCTGCGCCTTGCCGCGGCCCTCGGCGACGGCCTCCGCCAGGTTGGCGAAGATCACGGTCAGCCACAGCCACACGCTGATCGCCCAGCCGAACCAGTCCCCCGGGGCCTTGAAGGAGAAGACGGTGGTCAGCACCGAGCCGATCCACACCACGAACATCACGGGTGACTTGACCATCACCCGCGGGTCGAGCTTGCGGAAGGCGTCCGGCAGCGACCTGAGCAGCTGCTTGGGGTCGAAGAGGCCCGCGCCGACACGTCCTTCGGCGGGCTTGTGCCCGGTGGGTACGTCGCTGTGCGGCGCCCGGGTCGGAGTGACAGTGGCCATCGAGTCCTCTTGGTTCTCTGTACGAGTGGTCACGACGCCAGCCCCTCGGCCAGCGGGCCCAGCGCCAGCGCCGGGAAGTACGTCAGACCGGTGATGATCAGGATCGCGCCCACCAGCAGACCGGTGAACAGCGGCTTCTCGGTGCGCAGGGTGCCCGCGGTGGCGGGGACCGGCTTCTGCCCGGCGAGCGAGCCGGCCAGCGCCAGCACGAACACCATCGGCAGGAAGCGGCCGAGGATCATCGCCAGACCGATCGTGCTGTTGAACCACTGCGTGTCCGCGTTCAGGCCGGCGAAGGCCGAGCCGTTGTTGTTGGCTCCGGACGTGTAGGCGTAGAGGATCTCGGAGAAGCCGTGCGCCCCGGAGTTCGTCATCGAGTTCGCCGGAGTCGGCAGGGCCATGGCGAAGGCCGTGAAGACCAGCACCAGCGCGGGCGTGATCAGGATGTAGCAGGCCGCCAGCTTGATCTCGCGGGAGCCGATCTTCTTGCCCAGGTACTCGGGCGTACGGCCGACCATCAGACCGGCGATGAACACCGCGATGACCGCCATGATCAGCATGCCGTAGAGGCCGGAGCCGGTGCCACCGGGCGCGATCTCGCCCAGCATCATGCCGAGCATGGTGATGCCGCCGCCGAGGCCGGTGAACGAGGAGTGGAAGGAGTCCACCGCACCGGTGGAGGTGAGTGTGGTCGACACCGCGAAGATCGACGAGGAGCCGACGCCGAAGCGGACCTCCTTGCCCTCCATCGCGCCACGGGCGAGCTCGAAGGCCGGGCCGTGGTGGGCGAACTCGGTCCACATCATCAGGGAGACGAAGCCGAGCCAGATGGTCGCCATGGTCGCGAGGATCGCGTAGCCCTGCTTGACCGAGCCCACCATGACGCCGAAGGTGCGGGTCAGGGAGAACGGGATGACCAGCAGCAGGAAGATCTCGAAGAGGTTCGAGAAGGGAGTGGGGTTCTCGAACGGGTGGGCACTGTTGGCGTTGAAGTAGCCGCCGCCGTTGGTGCCCAGCTCCTTGATGGCCTCCTGGGAGGCGACGGCGCCGCCGTTCCACTGCTGTTGTCCGCCCATGAACTGGCCGACCTCGTGGATGCCGGAGAAGTTCTGGATGGCCCCACAGGCGACGAGGACCACCGCGGCGATCACGGCGCCCGGTACCAGGATGCGGACGACGCCGCGCACCAGGTCGGACCAGAAGTTGCCCAGCTCACCGGTGCGCGATCGCGCGAAGCCCCGTACGAGAGCCACCGCGACGGCGATGCCGACAGCCGCGGAGACGAAGTTCTGGACGGCCAGGCCGGCGGTCTGCACGACGTGGCCCATGGCCTGCTCGCCGTAGTACGACTGCCAGTTGGTGTTGGTCACGAAGGAGGCGGCGGTGTTGAACGCCTGGTCCGGGTCGATGGCCTTGAAGCCGAGCGACAGCGGCAGGACGCCCTGGACGCGCTGCAGCAGGTAGAGGAAGAGGACGCTGACGGCCGAGAAGGCGAGGACGCCGCGCAGGTACGCGGGCCAGCGCATCTCGGCGTCGGGGTTGGCACCGATGCCCTTGTAGATCCACTTCTCGACACGCCAGTGCCTGTCGGAGGAGTAGACCCTGGCCATGTAGTTGCCGAGCGGAATGTAGGCGAGGGCCAGCGCGCCTATGAGGGCGAGCAGCTGGAGGACGCCTGCGAGTACGGGACCCATGGGGTGTCTCAGAACCTCTCCGGGAAGATCAGGGCGAGGACGAGATAACCCAGCAGGGCGACGGCCACGACGAGGCCGACGATGTTCTCGACGGTCACAGCTTGGTCACCCCCTTGGCGACGAGGGCCACCAGAACGAAACACACGATCGTGGTGACGACGAAGGCCAGATCGGCCATCGTGAACTCCTGGAGTGAGGTTCGGTTGGACGGGGACGGTTAGAGGAAACAGCCTTCGTGGCCGGAATCGAGCTCCGTTGACGGGTCCCATACGGCGCACCGCGCGCCTTTGACGGAACTCTTACGGCGCGACGATCGCCGCAGGTCAAAAGCGGGTCGGCGTCAGGACAAGCGGAACCTCAACCGGCAGATCACGGCGTCGGTCTCCTTGCGCACGGCGTGCGCGACGACGGCGCCCCGCTGGTTCTGCGGCAACCCCTGCCACAGCCGCTCGGCTCGGTCTCCGGTATCCGCCGGCGAGGGCCGGCCCCTTGGGCAGGCGTCCTGACGCCTCTCTGGCGCCGGTCATGGGGACGTTGACACTGTTTTGACAGCCCGCGGCCGGGATAGGGTGAACGCGGTGTGCCGGGAAGTCTGGTCGGCGGGGAGCCAAGGCGGCCCTCTCGAATCCCAGGGGGACGGCATGCGCGGCGTCGGAACGGTTCTCGCACTCGTCGTGCTGGCCACCGTCGTGGCGACGTTCGCACGCAGGTGGCGGATGCCCGCCCCTTCCCTGCTCGTGGTCGCCGGCCTCACCGTGGCGCTCCTGCCCGGCACCCCGCAGATCGAGATCAGCCCCGACATCATCGGCCTCGTCGTCCTGCCGCCGCTGCTGTACGCGAGCGCCGAGGAACTGTCCTGGCGCGAACTGCGGGCGGTGTGGAAACCGGTCGGCATCCTCTCCATCGGCCTGGTGCTGGCGTCGGCCGCGGCCGTCGGCTTCGTCGCGTCGCTGGTGACGCCCCTGTCCTGGCAGATGGCGCTGGTGCTGGGCGCGGTGCTGGCCAGCACCGACCCGGTGGCGGTCACCGCGCTCGGCAGACGGCTCGCCCTGCCGCCCAGGGTGCAGGTCCTGGTCCAGGCGGAGAGCCTGTTCAACGACGCGACCTCGCTCGTCCTCTTCCGCGTCGCGGTGAGCGTCGCCGTGGCGAGCGCGGCGGCGGACTGGGGCGCGGCGGGCGGCGAGTTCCTGCTGCTCGGGGGCGGCGGCACGCTCATCGGGGCCGCGGTGGCGGGCGTGGTCGCGCTGATCCGGCGCCGCACGGAGGACCCCGTGCTGGAGACGGTGATCTCACTGGTCACGCCCTACACGGCCTACGTCCTCGCGGAGGCGGCCCACACCTCCGGCGTCACGTCGGTCGTGGTCGCCGGAGTGGTCCTGGGCGGCCGGGGCGAGAAGCTCACCAACGCGCGCATAAGGCTCCAACTGCACGCCGTCTACGGCACGGTGGTGTTCCTCCTGGAGTCGGTGGTGTTCTCGCTGATCGGTCTGGCGCTGCCGGCGCAGGTACGCGCACTGTCCGACGGCGATCAGACATGGCCCCTGTACGCACTGGCGGTCGCCGCCACCCTGATCGCCGTACGACTGCTCTGGCTCGCGCCGCTGTCGGCGGTGGTGCAGCGCAAGGGCGGCATCCAGCGGATGAACTGGCGGCTGCCCGTGGTGCTGACCTGGGCGGGCACCCGCGGTGTCGTACCACTGGCGGCCGCGCTGTCCATCCCGGTGACCACGGAGAACGGCACCACCCTGTCGGAACGGCCCCTCGTCCTGGTCCTGACCACCTCGGTCGTGGTCGTCACCCTCGTCGTCCAGGGCTTCACCCTCGCGCCCGTCGTCCGCCGCTCCGGCATCGCCCTGGAGCCCGACCACACCGAGCGCGAGGAGGCCACCGCGCGGTGCAGCCTGGCGGGTGCGGGCATCAAACGGCTCGATGAGCTCTCGGAGTTGGAGGCCGTGCCGGACGTGGTCGTGGACCGCCTGCGCCGCGGCCTGAACGCCCGTCTCGAAGACGCCCGCGACCGCCTCGACGACAGCAACGGCCACGGCACGCCGACCGAGTCCGCCGACCTGGTCTACCGGCAGCTGCGCCGCGACCTGATAGCGGTGGAGGCGGTGGAGCTGCAGCGTCTGTACGACGCGCACGCCATCAGCGACACGACCCGCCGCCGGCTCCAGCGGTCGCTGGACCTGGAGGAGGCTCGACTCGCGGACGCATGAGTCCGACGCGCCTCAGCGGAACACACGTCCGTACGGACCGGCCGTTCGGACCCTCGGCTTCGAACTGCATGCGATCTGCGGGTTGTTGGTGTTGGCCGCCGTGCCCACGGGACTCGGGCCGGGGCCGCGGTTCGCCGGACACTGCAGACCGCCGAGCAGGCCGAGCAGCGGCAGGCCGACTGTCAGGACGCCCTGCGACAGCGGAACGAGCCGGGCCGCCGTACGCCATGACGCTGGGTGTCCACCCCGGGCGCCCCAACACGCTGTCGCCCATACAGCCCACATACAGGCCAGTCGCCGCCGGAAGTGCCGCAACGCCCACTCCCTGATGTGCGGACTACGCAGGCAACGCCAGTCTTAACGGAAGCTTAGCGCCCAGGGCCCCATGATCCGTGGGCCCAGGCGTCACGCTCCGCTTACGCTGGTGCCGCCGTCCGCGTGATGGCCCCACACCACGCTGAGCCGCACCTCAGGAGCACGCCGATGGCCACGACAGAACATGCGCCACCCAGCCGATTGCGCGCCTGGATGCTGGAAGGCCTGTCCGACATGGGCAAGAACCATGCTCAGCAGGCACCGCCGAGCGAGTCCGGTCCGGAGCACAAGGGGCAGCCCTGGTACCGGGTCATGTGCCTCACCGGCGTCGACTACTTCTCGACCCTGGGCTACCAGCCGGGCATCGCGGCCCTCGCGGCGGGACTGCTGTCACCCGTAGCGACCATCGTGCTGGTGATCGTCACCCTCGCGGGCGCCCTGCCGGTGTACCGGCGCGTGGCCGAGGAGAGCCCGCACGGGCAGGGCTCGATCGCGATGCTGGAGCGGCTGCTGACGTTCTGGAAGGGCAAGCTCTTCGTCCTGACGCTGCTCGGCTTCGCCGCCACGGACTTCCTGATCACCATCACCCTCTCCGCCGCGGACGCCTCGACCCACCTCGTCGAGAACCCGCACCTGAACAGCGCCCTGCACGACAAGCAGATGCTGATCACGCTGATCCTCGTGGCACTGCTCGGCGCGGTCTTCCTCAAGGGCTTCCTGGAGGCCATCGGCGTCGCCTTCGCCCTGGTGGGCATCTACCTCAGCCTGAACGTCGTCGTGGTGATCGTCGGCCTGTGGCACGTCGCCACCGCCGGGCACGTGATCACCGACTGGTCGAGCGCCCTGACCGCCCAGCACGGCAGCGTCTTCGCGATGATCGGCGTCGCCTTGCTCGTCTTCCCCAAGCTCGCGCTCGGCCTCTCCGGCTTCGAGACCGGCGTGGCGGTCATGCCGCACGTCAAGGGCGACCCGGCCGACACCGAGGAGACGCCCACGGGCCGGATCCAGGACACGAAGACGCTGCTCACCACGGCCGCCATCATCATGAGCGCCTTCCTCATCACGACCAGCTTCATCACCACGCTGCTGATCCCGGAGAAGGAGTTCAAGGCGGGCGGGCAGGCCAACGGTCGTGCGCTCGCCTACCTGGCGCACCAGTACCTGGGCAGCGGCTTCGGCACGGTCTACGACATCTCGACGATCGCCATCCTGTGGTTCGCCGGCGCCTCCGCGATGGCCGGTCTGCTCAACCTCATGCCGCGCTACCTCCCGCGCTACGGCATGGCCCCGCACTGGGCACGGGCCGTGCGGCCCATGGTCATCGTCTTCATCCTGATCGCCTTCCTGGTCACCTGGATCTTCGACGCGAACGTGGACGCCCAGGGCGGTGCCTACGCCACCGGTGTGCTGGTGCTGATCAGCTCCGCCGCGATCGCGGTGACCATCGCCGCCCACAAGGCAGGTCAGCGCAAGTGGACCATCGGGTTCGCGGTGATCTCGGCGGTGTTCCTCTACACGACGGTCGTGAACGTCATCGAGCGCCCCGACGGCGTCAAGATCGGTGCCTGCTTCATCGCCGGCATCATCCTGGTCTCGCTGCTGTCCCGGCTGGCCCGAGCCTTCGAACTGCGCGTGACCAGCGTGACGCTGGACCCGATGGCGGAACGTTTCATCAGGGACATGTCCAGCCGGAAGATCCGGTTCATCGCCAACGAGCCCGATCAGCGCGACAAGGCCGAGTACCGCGACAAGATCGAGCAGATCCAGGTCGACAACGACATGCCCGGCGAGGACTTCGTCTTCGTCGAGGTCACGGTCCTCGACCCGTCGGAGTTCGAGGCGGGCCTGACCGTCCGCGGCGAGGTCCTGCACAACCGCTACCGGGTCCTGACCCTCGAGTCCTCGTCCATCCCGAACGCCCTCGCCGCACTGCTCCTGCACGTGCGCGACGCCACGGGCTGCACTCCGCACATCTACTTCGAGTGGACCGAGGGCAGCCCCTTCGCCAACTTCCTGCGCTTCTTCCTCTTCGGCCAGGGCGAGGTCGCCCCGGTCACCCGCGAGGTGCTGCGCGAGGCGGAGCCGGACCCGACCCGCCGGCCGCGGGTCCACACCGGCTGAGCCACGGGCTCCGGGCGCCGGCGTCAGAAACGCGTCAAGACTCGGCACTTCGCCGTCATAACCCCGTCAGCGACGGCCACACGGACTCCTCACGGCGCCTACCGTCACCTCATGGACCGGAGCACACCGTCGAGCCCGGTCGGCGACCGCCACTGGCACGGCAGCGCCCGACTCGCCACCGGCTGCGCCCTCGCCTTCGGCGTCATGACGACCCTGGTCGACTGGGACGCCTCAACCCTGACCCCGGCCCGCGCCCTGCTCTGGCTCGCCCTGTCGGCCGCGGTCTTCACGGTCCTGCTCCCGCCCCGCGTCACCGCGGGTCCCGGCTGGCTGACGGTACGGGGCCCACTGCGCCGACGCGTCGTCCACACGGACGCCCTGACCTCCGTACGGCAGTACGACGGCGCCTCCTCGCACCTGGTCCTGCGGGACATCCACGGCCACTTCGTGGAACTCGACCCGCGCGTCCTCACCGCCAACCCGCTCCTGTGGCACGAACTCGACACCGGCGTCCGCCGCTCCCTCGAACACGGCACCCTGCGCCAGGGCGCGGACGTCCTGGGCCGACTGGGTCACCGGATCGACGACGAGACGGCCGAGGCCGTACTCAGGGCGTCAGGACTTTCCTGACCGGGTCGTGAGAGAACCCGCCCCGCACGCGGAAACGCGCCAACCCCCTCCCCGCCCCGCACGCGGAAACGCGCCGGCCCCTACCTGCCCCGCCCCCGCCGCAGCCGCCGTACGACCACCCGTCCGAGACTCAGGCGCCCGTCGACCACCACCCGCAGCACCACCGGCACGTCCGGACCCCGCCTCGGACGCGCCTTGATCTTGGCGTAGTGCGTCACCAGTGAATCGGTGTCCACCACGACACCCGGCGGCGTCAGCAGCCGCAGCGCTCCCCCGCGCATGTCGAGGTCGATGTGCAGGGTGTCGTGCGTGATGACCGCGCCGGTGAAGTCGAGGGTCACGTCGCCCCATTCGGAGTCGATCTCCAGTCGGCGCGGCACGGTCCATGCTTCGGCCCGCCGGGACGAACCGCCCTTCTGCTCGATGCGGACGACGTCCTTCACGTCGGGCGCGGCGCCGGCGGTCTCGGCCGGCAGGTCGGTCGTCAGCGCCCCCAGCTCCCCCATCGTGGGGGCGGTGAGCGCGGCCTCCACCCGCTCGTCGAGCTCCTCCGCGGTCAGCCGGCCGTCCCCGGCGGCGATACGGAGCACGTCGACCACCCGGTCCCGGTCCTCGTGCGAGGCCCTCAGGCCGGGCGACTTCCCGCCACTGCGCGACATCTCACCGGACATGGCCACACCCCGAATCGCCGTCACAGGACTGACGCTATATCGCGTCATACCCAACGCTCAACCCCACGTCCACCAGGGCCCATTGTCGGCCTATCGTGACGGCATGCAGAGCTACACGATCGGCCAGGCAGCACGACTGCTCGGCGTGAGTCCGGACACCGCACGCCGCTGGGCGGACGCCGGCCGGGTGGCGACCCACCGCGACGAGGGCGGACGACGGCTCATCGAAGGCCGGGACCTGGCCGCGTTCTCCGTCGAACTCGCCAAGGCCGGCGGCGGCGAGGAGGAGGCGTCCTACACGTCCGTCCGCAACGCCTTCCCCGGCATCGTCACCGCCATCAAGCTCGGCGATGTCGCGGCCCAGGTGGAGATCCAGGCCGGCCCGCACCGCCTGGTGTCCCTGCTGACCCGGGAAGCCGTCGAGGAGCTCGGCCTGGAGGTCGGCATGGAAGCCACGGCCCGCGTGAAGTCGACAAACGTACACATCGACAGGACATGACCCGCTGACACCTGACGCACCTGCCCCGCACGACCGCTCCCGTACGAACGCACATGCGACCCCTCTCCCTCCTCAGCCCAGCTCATGCGATGCGACAGGAGACTTACACCTCGCATTTGCGTCAGTATGATCGACGCATCGGAAGAGTCCGGCGGAGACGTCGGCCTCTCCCCCCGTAGAAAGTCGGAGGAGTGGACCCGTGATGACCTGTTCCCTGCGCCGGACCCGCCGGACCCTGCAGGTGGCCGGCGCAGGAGCCGCCGCGCTGCTGGCCCTGACCGCCTGCTCCTCGTCCGACTCCGGCTCCGGCTCGGACTCCGGCTCAGCGAAGTCCAGCTCCTCGTCGTCCTCCTCGCCGAAGCTCTCCGGCGACGTGACCGTCTTCGCCGCGGCCTCCCTCCAGGAGAGCTTCACGACCCTCGGCAAGCAGTTCGAGAAGCAGCACCCGGGCACGCACGTCACCTTCAGCTTCGGCGGCAGCGACAGCCTCGCCGCGGGCATCACCGGCGGCGCCCCGGCCGACGTCTTCGCCTCCGCCAGCCCGAAGACGATGAAGATCGTGACGGACAAGAAGGACAACGCCACCGCCCCGGCCACCTTCGTCCGCAACCAGCTGGAGATCGCCACCCTGCCGGGCAACCCCGACAAGGTCGCCTCCCTCAAGGACCTCACCAAGTCCGGCCTCAAGGTCGTCCTGTGCGACAAGACCGTGCCGTGCGGCGCCGCCGCCCAGAAGGCCCTGGACGCCAGCAACCTGAAGCTGACCCCCGTCTCCTACGAGGAGGACGTCAAGTCGGCGCTGAACAAGGTGGTGCTGAAGGAGGCCGACGCCGCCGTCGTCTACAAGACGGACGTCAAGGCCGCCGGCAGCAAGGTGGAGGGCGTGGACTTCCCCGAGTCGGCCAAGGCCATCAACAACTACCCGATCGCCCTGCTGAAGAACTCCAAGAACGCCGAGACCGCCAAGGCGTTCATGGCGCTCGTGCAGTCCGCCGAGGGCCAGAAGGTGCTGACCGAGGCAGGGTTCCTCAAGCCGTGACCACGACCGCCAAGTCCGACGCCGCGGCCGACACCCTCGCGGGCGGTCCGCGGCGCGGACGTGTGCGGTCTGCCCGCCGCGGGGTCCCGCTGCCTCTCCTGCTGCCCGCGCTGATCGGCCTGGCGTTCCTGCTCCTGCCGCTGCTCTCGCTTCTCGTACGGGCCCCGTGGAGCACCCTGCCCGAGCAGCTGACCAGCACCGAGGTGTGGCAGGCGCTCAGACTGTCGCTGGTGTGCGCCACCTCGGCGACCGCGGTGAGCCTGGTCCTCGGCGTCCCGCTGGCCTGGCTGCTGGCCCGCACCGAATTCCCCGGCCGCGGCTTCGTCCGCGCCCTGGTGACCCTGCCGCTCGTGCTGCCGCCCGTGGTCGGCGGTGTGGCCCTGCTGTTCGCGCTGGGCCGCAACGGCGTGATCGGCCAATTGCTGGACTCGTGGTTCGGCATCACGCTCCCCTTCACCACGACCGGCGTCGTCGTCGCGGAGAGCTTCGTCGCGATGCCCTTCCTGGTCATCAGCGTCGAGGGAACGCTGCGCGCGGCCGACCAGCGCTACGAGGAGGCGGCCACCACCCTGGGTGCCTCCCGCTTCACCGCGTTCCGCAGGGTCACCCTGCCGCTGATCGCACCGGGCGTCGCGGCGGGCGCCGTCCTCGCCTGGGCGCGCGCCCTGGGCGAGTTCGGCGCGACGATCACCTTCGCGGGCAACTTCCCCGGCAGGACCCAGACCATGCCCCTCGCGGTCTACCTCGCCCTCCAGAACGACCCGGAGGCCGCCATCGCCCTCAGCCTGGTCCTGCTGGCGGTGTCGATCGCGGTCCTGGCGGGCCTGCGGGACCGTTGGATGACCGCGTCATGACCCACACCCCACGCGCAGCCGCCGATGGCGCCGGGCCTTCCGACGGCCTGGACGCCCACCTGGTCGTCGACCGCAAGACCTTCCGCCTCGACATCACCCTGACGGCAGCCCCCGGCGACGTAGTCGCACTGCTCGGCCCCAACGGCGCAGGCAAAACCACAGCTCTACGAGCCCTCGCGGGCCTGGTCCCGCTGACCGCCGGCCACTTCCACCTGGACGGCGCGGAGCTGAACCGCACGCCTCCCGAAAACCGCCCCGTGGGCGTCGTCTTCCAGGACTACCTCCTCTTCCCCCACCTCACCGCCCTCGACAACGTCGCCTTCGGCCCCCGCTGCCAGGGCGCGACGAAGGCGGAGTCCCGCGTCCAGGCGGCCGAGTGGCTGAAGCGCATGGGCCTCACGGAACACGCCACCGCCAAGCCCCGCCGCCTCTCCGGCGGCCAGGCGCAACGCGTCGCTCTGGCCCGCGCCCTCGCCACCCACCCCAGGCTGCTGCTCCTCGACGAGCCCCTCGCCGCTCTGGACGCCCGTACCCGTCTCGACGTACGGGCCCAACTCCGCCGTCACCTGGCCGAGTTCGAGGCGGTCGCGGTCCTGGTCACGCACGACCCGCTGGACGCGATGGTGCTGGCGGACCGCCTCGTGGTCGTCGAGCACGGCCGTGTCGTCCAGGAGGGCACCCCGTCCGACATCGCCCGTCATCCCCGTACCGACTACATCGCCCGGCTGGTCGGCCTCAACCTCTACAAGGGGCGGGCCGACGGCCACACCGTCCGCCTCGATTCCGGCCCGTCCATCACCACCACCGAAGACCTCGCGGGCGAGGTCTTCGTCGCGTTCCCACCGAGCGCCGTCACCCTCTTCCGGGACCCGCCCACCGGCTCCAGCGCCCGCAACCACTGGCGCTGCGAGGTCGCCGGCCTGGAGACCCACGGCGACCAGATCCGCGCCGCCCTCACCGGCGAGCTCCCCCTCGCCGCCGACCTCACCACGGTCGCCGCGGCCGAGCTCGACCTGCACCAGGGCGCACCGGTCTGGGCGACGGTCAAGGCGACGCAGACGCACGCCTACCCGGCCTGACCCGTCTCGCGCACTACGGTGAGGGGCCATGACCCTGAGCATCCGCAACCAGCTCCCCGGCACGGTCACCGCCATCACCCCGGGCGAGGCCATGGCCACCGTGAAGGTCCGTCTCGACGGCGGGCAGGAGATCACGGCGGCGATCACCCGGGAAGCCGTAAACGACCTCGGCCTCACCGAGGGTTCCGCCGTGCGCGCCCTGGTGAAGTCCACCGAGATCGCCCTCTCCACCTCGCCGGTCGAGGGCCTCTCCATCCGCAACCAGCTGCCCGGCACGGTCACGGCCCTCACCTCCGGACAGGCCATGACCTCCGTGAAGGTCTCCGTCGAGGGAGGCGAACTGACCGCCGCCATCACCACGGACGCCGCCACGGACATCGGTCTCACCACCGGCTCCACGGTCGTCGCAGTGATCAAGTCGACCGAGGTCTCGCTGGCGACCGCGTGACGCGGAAGGGCCCCGCCGAAGCGGGGCCCTTCACGTCGTGGCTCGTCGTGACGACGGGCCTCAGTCCTCGTACGCGTCCAGCGGCGGGCAGGAGCAGACCAGGTTCCGGTCGCCGAAGGCCTGGTCGATCCGGCGCACCGGCGGCCAGTACTTGTCGGCGGCGGACACCCCGGCCGGGAAGACGGCCTCCTCGCGGGTATACGCGTGCTCCCACTCCGCACCGAGCGCGGCAGCGGTGTGCGGGGCGTTCCGCAGCGGGTTGTCGTCGGCCGGCCACTCGCCCGCCCCGACCTTCTCGATCTCCGACCGGATGGCGATCATCGCCTCGCAGAACCGGTCCAGCTCGATGAGGTCCTCGGACTCGGTCGGCTCGATCATCAGCGTGCCGGCCACCGGGAACGACATCGTCGGCGCGTGGAACCCGTAGTCGATCAGCCGCTTGGCGACGTCGTCGACGCTCACCCCGGTCGCCTTGGTCAGCGGTCGCAGGTCGATGATGCACTCGTGCGCGACCAGCCCGCCGGGGCCGGTGTAGAGCACGGGGAAGTGCGGCTCGAGCCGCTTGGCCACGTAGTTGGCCGACAGCACGGCGACCTGCGTGGCCCGCTTCAGCCCCTCGCCGCCCATGAGCCGGACGTACGCCCACGAGATCGGCAGGATGCCGGCGCTGCCCCAAGGGGCGGCCGAGATCGGCCCGACACCCGTCTCCGGACCGGCCGCGGGCTGCATCGGGTGGTTCGGCAGATACGGCGCCAGGTGCGCCCGGACGCCGACCGGGCCGACGCCCGGACCGCCGCCGCCGTGCGGGATGCAGAAGGTCTTGTGCAGGTTGAGGTGCGAGACGTCGCCGCCGAAGTGGCCCGGCTTGGCGAGCCCCACCAGGGCGTTGAGGTTGGCGCCGTCGACGTAGACCTGACCGCCGGCCTCGTGCACCTGCGCGCAGATGTCGGCGACGTGCTCCTCGAACACACCGTGCGTCGACGGGTACGTGATCATCAGCACGGCCAGCTCGTCGCGGTGCTGCTCGATCTTCGCCCGCAGGTCGTCGACGTCGATCTCGCCGTCCTCGGCGGTCTTCACGACGACGACCTTCATGCCGGCCATGACGGCGCTGGCGGCGTTGGTGCCGTGCGCCGAGGAGGGGATGAGGCACACGGTCCGCTGCTCGTCACCGTTGGCGCGGTGGTAGCCGCGCACCGCGAGCAGCCCCGCCAGCTCACCCTGAGACCCGGCGTTGGGCTGGAGCGACACCTTGTCGTATCCGGTGACCTCGGCGAGACGGTCCTCCAGCTCACGGATGAGCGTGAGGTAGCCGCCGGCCTGCTCGGCGGGTGCGAAGGGGTGCAGCTGCCCGAACTCGGGCCAGGTGACCGGTTCCATCTCCGTGGTCGCGTTGAGCTTCATGGTGCAGGAGCCCAGCGGGATCATGCCGCGGTCGAGCGCGTAGTCGCGGTCGGCCAGCCGGCGCAGGTAGCGCAGCATCGCGGTCTCGGAGCGGTGCTGGTGGAAGACGGGGTGGGTCAGGACGGCGTCGCTGCGCAGCAGGCCCTGCGGGACTGCCTCCTCGGCGGCCGCGTCCAGCGCCTCGATGTCGCCCTCGATCCCGAACGCGGTCCACACGGCCGCCACCTGGGCGCGCTTGGTCGTCTCGTCGCAGGCGATCGACACCTGGTCGGCATCGACGAGGCGCAGGTTCACGCCGTTCTCCCGCGCGGCGCCCACGACCTCGGCGGCGCGTCCCGGCACACGCACGGTGAGCGTGTCGAAGTAGGAGCCGTGCACGACCTCGACGCCGCCGGCCCGCAGTCCATCGGCGAGGATCGTGGCGTAGCGGTGGGTGCGCTGCGCGATGGCCCGCAGGCCCTCGGGCCCGTGGTAGACGGCGTACATGCCGGCCATGACGGCGAGCAGCACCTGCGCGGTGCAGATGTTGCTGGTGGCCTTCTCGCGCCGGATGTGCTGCTCACGGGTCTGCAGCGCGAGCCGGTAGGCCTTGTGCCCGTCGGCGTCCACGGACACGCCCACGAGCCGCCCGGGCAGGCTGCGCGCGAACTTCTCGTGCACGGCCATGTAACCGGCGTGCGGCCCGCCGAAGCCCATCGGCACACCGAAGCGCTGCGTCGTGCCGACGGCGATGTCCGCACCGAGCTCGCCCGGCGACTTCAGCAGCGTCAGCGCGAGCAGGTCGGCGGCGACGGTGACGAGCGCGCCCAGGTCGTGCGCCTGGTCGATCAGCGGCTTGATGTCGCGAACGACACCGGAGGCGCCCGGGTACTGCACCAGCACGCCGTTGATCTCCCGCTCGGCGACCTCGGCGGGGATGCCGTCGGCGAGGTCGGCGACCACGACCTCCACACCGGCCGGCTCGGCACGGGTCTCGATCACGGCGATGGTCTGCGGCAGCACGTCCGCGTCGACCAGGAACAGGCCCTTCTTGTTCCTGCCCATACGACGGGACAGCGCCACGGCCTCGGCGGCGGCCGTGCCCTCGTCGAGCAGCGAGGCGCCGGAGGTGGGCAGCCCGGTGAGGTCGGCGACCATGGTCTGGAAGTTCAGCAGCGCTTCGAGCCGGCCCTGCGAGATCTCCGGCTGGTACGGCGTGTAGGCCGTGTACCAGGCCGGGTTCTCCATGACGTTGCGCAGGATGACCGGCGGGGTGAAGGTGCCGTAGTACCCGAGCCCGATCATGGAGTCGAGCACCTGGTTCCGGTCGGCGAGCGAGCGCAGCTCGGCCAGCACCTCGGCCTCGGTGCGCGCGCCCGGCAGCTCCAGGGCGTCGGCGTTCTTGATCACATCCGGGACCGCGGCGGCCGTGAGCTCGTCCAGCGAGCCGTAGCCGACCTGCGCGAGCATCTTGGCCCGGGCCTCGTGATCGGGGCCGATGTGACGCTGTTCGAAGGGAATGCCCTTCTCCAGCTCGGTGAGCGGAATGCGATGCGGGGTCATTGCGGAGGCCTCCTGGTCGACACGACCTTCGAGGGGCACCACGGCACGGGTACCCGGACGGCCTCCCCCTCTGTCATCTCAACCTGAGAGCTTCACCGGGCGCCCGAAAGCGTCCGGTTTTCACCGTCGGTGAGAGCGGAAGCCGTCGACACCCGCCCTGCTTTCCAGAGTGACCTCGTCCGCGCGGTACGTGTGCCTGAGAGATTCCGGGGAGGATTTGCTCCTTCGGCGCCTCCGATGATGTCTGGAGGACTCTCCCGCACGGGGTCAGCAGCCGCTGTCAGCCTACCAGCGCGCACAAAGACCGGTCCTCCGAGTGGCCACCTCGGCCGTTGTGCTCTTTTGTAGTGCTTACGGATGAGTTGCGACCAAGTGGAGGGACCGTGCAGACCGAGATCGATCCGCGCAACCTGATCGGCCGCAAGGCGTTCGACCGCAACGGCACCAAGCTCGGCACCATCGACGAGGTCTACCTCGACGACGCGACCGGGGTGCCGGAGTGGGCGGCCATACGCACCGGCCTCTTCTCCCGTGACGCCTTCGTCCCGCTGGCACCCAGCGAACTGGTCGAGGGCACCCTGCTGGTCCCCTTCGACCGGACCCTGATCAAGGACGCCCCGGACTTCGGCGTCGGCCGTCACCTCTCCCCCGAACAGGAGCTCCAGCTCTACCATCACTACGGTCTGGACACCGCCTCGCCTCCCTCCGCCCCGGACCGCTCCTTCGGCAAGCTCGCGGGCACGGGGGACACCGACGCCTAGGACACCTCGGCAAAGGTGGTGCCCGGTCCCTGCGCCACCAACGGCAACGGATCCGCCCGCTCGAGCTCGGGGTCGTCGGTCCGGAACGTCCGCACCCGCCCGGGCTCCGAATCGGGCGTCTCGAACCGCACGGTGACCCGCCCGAGCCCGCTGCCCTGCACCCACCCGTGCCCGAACTCGCCGTGCCGCACGTCGTGCCCCGAGGGCCAGCGCCGCTCGGCGGGCGTCGGCTCCGCCTCCGCGGGTTCGGCCGCCGGCTCCTCCACCGGCGCGGCCGCCCTCTCCCCCGCAGCCTGCGCGAACAGGTCCTCCTGCGTGTAGTCCGCGAGCCCACTGACGCCGACCCCGAGCAGCCGTACGCCGCCCGTGGTGTCCACCGTGTCCAGCAGGCGGGCCGCCGCCTCCCGCACCACGGCCGGATCGTCCGTGGGCCCCCGCAGCGTCTCGGAGCGGGTCAGCGTCGAGAAGTCGTAGCGCCGCACCTTGAGCACGATCGTCCGCCCCGAGAGCCGGGCGTCACGCAGCCGCCGCACACACCGCTCGGCCAGCCGCTGCACCTCGAGGCCGACCCGGAGCCGGTCGTGGATGTCCACGTCGTAGGTGTCCTCCACCGACACCGACTTGGTCTCCCGCGCGGCGACCACGGGCCGGTCGTCGTGCGCCAGCGCCATGGCGTACAACGCGTGCCCATGGGCCTTGCCCAGCAGCCGTACGAGCTCGTCCTCGCCCGCCTCGGCGATCTCGTCGACCGTGCTGATCCCGGCCCGTCTCAGGTGGTCCCCCGTCGCCGGACCCACCCCCGGCAACGTCCGCACCGACATCGGCCCGAGCAGCGCCCGCTCGGTCCCCGGCTCGATCAGCACCAGACCGTCCGGCTTGGCCTCCTCGGAGGCGATCTTCGCGACCATCTTCGAAGCGGCCAGCCCCACGGATCCGGTGAGCCCCGTCCCGGTCCGTATGTCCGCCCGCAGCTTCTCCCCCACCAGCCGCGCCGACGCGTCGTCCCAGGCCGCCTCCCCGGCCTCCAGATCCACGAAGGCCTCGTCCAGACTGAGCGGCTCCACCAACGGCGACAGCGAGTGCAGCAACGCCATGACCTGCTCGCTGATCGCCTTGTAGATGCCGAAGCGCGGGACCAGATAGGCGGCGTTCGGCGCGAGCCGCCGCGCCTGCGCCATCGGCATCGCGGACCGCACCCCGAAGACCCGCGCCTCGTACGAGGCCGTCGCGACCACCCCGCGCGGCCCCAGCCCGCCCACGACCACGGCCTTCCCGCGCAGACTCGGCTTGGATGCCTGCTCCACCGAGGCGTAGAAGGCATCCATGTCGAGATGCAGGATCGTGGCCGCGTTTCTCACATGTCCGATGCTGCCCTACGCCACTGACAATGCCGCCGTTACGACCGCCCGGACGCCTGCGATGCCACGGGGAAGGCCGTCACACGGCCCGGTTGCGCCGCCTCGCCAGCTCGTCCGCCGGATTGTGCCCGACCAGGGTCTCGCCGGTGTCGATCCGCTCGCCGTGCAGTTGCGAGAGCGCGCTCTCCACATCCCGCCACACCACGCCGACGGCGATCCCGAAGATCCCCTGGCCGCCCTGGAGCAGCGCGTGCACCTCGTCGGGGGACGTGCACTCGTAGACCGTGGCGCCGTCACTCATGAGCGTCATCCGCTCCAGGTCCCGGAAGCCCCGCTCACGCAGATGCTGCACCGCTGTGCGGATGTTCTGCAGCGACACACCCGTGTCCAGGAACCGCTTGACGATCTTCAGGACGACGACGTCCCGGAAGCTGTACAGGCGCTGCGTCCCCGACCCGTAGGCGGGCCGCACGCTCGGCTCGACGAGCCCGGTGCGGGCCCAGTAGTCCAGTTGCCGGTAGGTGATGCCGGCCGCCGCGCAGGCCGTCGGCCCGCGGTAGCCGATCTCCTCGGACGCCGCCCCTTCACCGGTCGGCACGGCCGCCGGTCGCTGCGGAGCGTGATCGGCCGCGCCTCCGTGCTGGGGATACCCCCCGCCCGGGCGGAGCCGAGAACCAGGGGGAGGGTACGGACCGCTCTCCCCCGGACTGCGTCCAGGGGCTCCCCCAGCCGTACCGTCGCCGCTGCTGCTCACGCCGACCTCCGTCCTTGACCTGCCCCCTCGACGGTAGGCAGCCACCCGGGGTGCGTCAACGACCGCCACACTCGGCACGCCGAGTGATAATCACCCTGCGAGTGGTTTCCCGCACCCAACCGCGGGGAAAGGCTAGCCGAATGGCTTCGGGGAGGGCCGTAGGACGCTCCCTCCCGCCACCGGCACTTGACTGGCAGATGTCGGCATTTGTGCCGTCTCCGGCCACCGTCCGGCCCCGCCGCCGGCCATGGGTCGGCCGAGCCGCGCACGTCTCACTGGCTGCTGGTCCCGAAGTCCTCCGGCGAGATCTGGTCGAGGAACTCGCGGAACTTCTCCACCTCGTCCTCCTGCTCGTCCGGGATCGCGATGCCCGCGTCGTCGAGCACGCCGTCGCTGCCGTAGATCGGCGTGCCGGTGCGCAGGGCCAGCGCTATGGCGTCGGACGGACGGGCGCTGACCTCGACTCCGCTGGCGAACACCAGCTCCGCGTAGAAGACGCCTTCCCGCAGGTCGGTGATACGGACCTCGGTGAGCTCCTGGCCGACGGCCTCCAGCACGTCCTTGAACAGGTCGTGGGTCAGCGGTCGCGCGGGAGCCATGCCCTGCTGGGCGAAGGCGATCGCGGTCGCCTCCCCCGGACCGATCCAGATGGGGAGGTAGCGATCGCCTCCCACTTCACGCAGGAGCACGATCGGCTGGTTGGAGGGCATTTCGACCCGGACACCTACGACATCGAGCTCGTTCACACAGTAACCCTAGGACGTGCCCGGGACGTTTGGGTAGTCGGGCAGACAACGGGGGGACGATCCGGCCTGTGCCCGCGGGCCGGATCAGGGCAGTCGCACACCGAGCGCGGTCTGCACGAGCGCGGCGTGCAGCTTCACCGTGAGCGCCGCCAGTTCCTTCGTGCGCGCCTCGGCATGTGCCCTGGTCTGCGGATTGCGGTGACGTTTCAACGGGGCCACCACCTGGTCCACGAGCCCCGCCTCCCGCTCGGCTGCACCTTTCATGGCTCTCAGGTGCCGCGGCTCGATCCCGAAACGCCCGAGTTCCACGACGAGCGACGCAACGGTGGCCGCCTCAGCGTCGTACGTGCCGTCCGGCATCGGGGCGACGAGTCCGTACGACTCCCATTCCTCGAGCTGCTGTTCACCGATCCCGGCGGCCGCGATCAGCTCGGCCCGCCCGATCCGGGCCACCGTGGGCCCCTCGGACGCCTCCAGAAGGGGCTCGCCGTCCCGCTGGCGCCCCACGGCGGGAAGGGGTACCGCCTCACCGCGCCCCATCGCGTCCAGGTGCTCGCGGATCACCTTGAGGGGGAGATAGTGGTCACGCTGCATCCTCAGGACGTAAGCGAGGCGCTCGACGTCGTCCGCACTGAACTTGCGGTATCCCGAGGGGGTGCGCTGGGGCTCGATGAGCCCCTCCGACTCCAGGAATCTGATCTTGGAGATGGTGACTTCGGGGAACTCGTCGCGCAGCACGTTCAGCACCGTGCCGATGCTCATCAGACTGTCCGTGGCGGCGGTACCGTGGCCGGCACCGCCGCTCGGTGTTCGCAGCATGGCCATTCCCTGTTGGGCCCCAGGACCGAGTCCGGGGGCCTGGTCAGTAGCCCTGCTGGCTCGCGTAGAAAACCAGCCGGTACTTTCCGATCTGCACCTCGTCACCGTTGTTCAGACCGACCTGGTCGATCCGCTCGCGGTTGACGTACGTGCCGTTCAGACTGCCCACGTCGGCCACCGTGAACGAGCCGTCCGCGCTGCGGCGGAACTCCACGTGCCGGCGGGAGACCGTCACGTCGTCCAGGAAGATGTCGCTCTGCGGATGACGCCCGGCCGTCGTCAGGTCGCCGTCCAGCAGGAAGCGGCTGCCCGAGTTCGGTCCACGGCGCACGACCAGGAGCGCGGAGCCGATCGGCAGCGCGTCCACGGCCGCCTGGGCCTCGGGAGAGAGCGCCGGCATCTGCGTCTGGCCCGTGGTCTCGGCGTCGTAGGCCTCGATTCCGGAGATGGAGATCGTGGACGTCGTCTCCGAAGGCCGCTCGGGGGCGGCGCCCGCCCGCAGCGGCGCGCCGCAGTTGGAACAGAAGCGGCTGTTCTCCGCGTTGCGGTTACCGCACCTCGTACACACCAGGGCCGACATAGGGGAAAACCCTCCACCCGTACTTGAGGTTGACGGTTGCCCGAAACCTATGCCGCCGGACTGCGCAGGGTCAACAGACGGCGCGCCCTGACCACCGGAAATGTCACCACCCGGGCCGGGGACCTGGTCCCGGAACAGCGGTCGCTGGCCTTCCGCGTCAGGCTGTGCGCGATGACGAGCGGTCGCGTTGGCGCTGTCCTCTCGCGCGCTCTTGCCGAACAACTTCGCAAACAACTTCACGGGCGATTCCCCTTGACCGAAACAGACCCGCCCGTGGGGCAGGACGAACCCTGATTGCATACACCGGCCGACCCGGACATCCTCACAACGTCCGTATCCACCAGACAGTTTCCACCACGCACCACCCATTCGGTGCGCCGACCCCCCGCAACCTCATGCCCTCGCCGGACTCCCGCCATGCACCGCCGGTTCACTAGGAGGACGACCGAGCGTAGTCAGGCCGCTTCGCCGCTCGCAAGGCGTCCACGACGATCTTGCTCGACCGCTCGACGGTGACGGTGGCCTGCTCCTTCTCCAGGGTCTGCACCACGCCTCCAGGGATGTTGAGCGCCGGTTCGAGGTCCTCCGGCTTGCCGATGACCTTGAAACGATAGGGGGCGTTGATCTTGTTCCCGTCGACACTCACGCTCTTGCCCTCGTCGGTGAGATAGGTGCCGGCGACGACCCGCACGTCGTTCACCTGGATCGCCTCCGCACCGGCAGCACGCAGTTCCTGGATCGCGTCGAGCAGCATGTCCGCCTGGACCGCCCCCTTCGTGTCCTCGATGGTCATCGTGATGCCGGGCCCCTGAGCCGCCACCGTGCCCGCCAGAATGCCGAGTTGCTTCTCCTTCTCGACCGTCTGCTTGCGGGCCTCCTCTGCCTGGTTGGAGCTGTTCTCCAGCTCGTCGCGCTGCTTCTCCAGTCCCTGCTTCTCGTCCTCAAGACGCTGCGTACGGTCGTCGAGTTCATCCAGGATGCGAACAAGATCTTCCTGGCGCGCGCCGCGCAGGGCACTGTCGCTGTTGCTGTTCGACGCGACCTGGATCGCGAGGCCGAAGCCGAGACCGAACAGCAGAACCGCGACGATGAGTTGGGCACGCGTGACACGCGGCGGCCAGAGACCCTTCCCCAGCCGCTGCCGCCCGGTGAGCCCGTCCTGCTTGTTCTCGGGAACCTCGGGAGTTCCGGGAGTCTCAGGCGCCACAGACGCCTCCGCGGCGTCAGGGCCCTCCTCGGGAGCTTTCGCGCCCTCGGGAACCCCGGCCGGCACCTCCTCCGGAAGCTCCTTGCGCAGCCTGTTCTCAGGCGTCTCGTCCTTGCCGTTGTCGCTCATCGGCCTCACGCCCGGAACACGTGCCGGCGGATCGCCGCGGCATTGGAGAAGATACGGATGCCGAGCACCACGACAACACCGGTCGACAGCTGCGCGCCCACGCCCAACTTGTCGCCCAGGAACACGATCAGCGCCGCCACGACCACGTTGGACAGGAACGACACCACGAAGACCTTGTCGTCGAAGATCCCGTCGAGCATGGCCCGCAGACCACCGAAGACGGCGTCGAGCGCCGCGACGACGGCGATCGGCAGGTAAGGCTCGACGACCGCCGGAACCTCAGGCCGGACCAACAGTCCTGCCACGACTCCCACGACGAGGCCCAGTACGGCGATCACGATGTGCCCTTCCCAGATTTCTCGGTGTTCGGCTGTGCGGTACGTACGATCACACTCGGTGCGGCCGGCAGCCGGAGGTCGCTCTCCACGGAGATGCTGTTCCGGATCCCGAAGTTCTCTTGCAGGGCATGCAGATACAGCCCGTCGGCGCTGTCCTGGAACCTGGCGCTCAGCTGCTTGCCGTTGCCCACGGCCAGCACCGTGTAGGGCGGGACCAGCGGCTTGTTGTCGACCAGTATCGCGTCCCCCGCGGCCCGGATCGCCGAGAGCGCCGTCAGGCGCTGGCCGTTGATCGAGATGGCCTCGGCACCCGACTCCCACAGGCCGTTGACCACGCGCTGCATGTCACGGTCCCGCACCCGCCCGGTGTCGGAGAAGTCCGAGGTCTCGCGCGGGTTTCCGTTGCCGCCGCTGGTGGCTTCCTTGGCGTCGTTCACGACCAGTTTCACGCCGGGGCCGTGCACCTCGACCGCCCCCGACAGAATGCCCACCAGCTCGCTCTTGTCCCCGCCGCCGCTCTTCTTCAGCGCCGTCCGCTGCCGCGCGCTGACGTCGTCACGCAGCTTGTCGACGGAGCCCTCCAGCTTGTCCGCCGCCGCGGTCTCCCGGTCGATGCGGTCGACCAGCTCCTGACGCTCCTTGGCGACGGTGGGCGCCGCCACGCGCGCCTGTGCCGCTCCTACGGTGACGACGAGAGCCGCGAGCACCAGTCCGGCCGCCAGACCGAGCCTGGCCCGGAGCGTCTTCGGCATGCCGCCCTCGCCCGCGGCCTTCTTCCGGGCGGCCGCCTCGGCATAGCCGTCGTCCAGGCTGTGGTCCATGACGTTGGTGAGCAGCGACATGGAGGCGTCCGGGCGCGAGGGGCGCGTGGGTGTGCTCCGAACGGGGGGCGGCTGCGGCATGCCGCACATCGTCGCATGTCGCGAGCGCTACCTCCGAATGGCCCCACCGGCAAGCCGGACAGGCCCCGTTGGGACGCCTGTCCGGCACGCGCGCGTACTGCGTCTTTCAGCGGCCGGCGCTGTCCACGACCGCCGACCACTCGTCGAGCAGGGCCTGCGCGGACGAGTCGTCCGGACCTTCCGCCCACAGGTGGGTGACCGCCTCGGCCGGGTCGGGCAGCACCATCACCCAGCGGCCGTCGGTCTCCACCACCCGCACACCGTCGGTGGTGTCCACGAAGCGATCTCCGGCCTCCTCGACCACACGCCGCATCACGAGCCCCTTGACGGCCCACGGAGTCGCGAGATCCCGCTTGAGGACGTGCGCCCGCGGAATCCGGGCGTCGATCTGGCTGAGCGTGAGCTGCGTCCGCGCCACCAGCCCGATCAGCCGTACGAAGGCGGCCGTACCGTCGAAGACGCTGCTGAACTCCGGGATGATGAAACCGCCCTTGCCGTCACCGCCGAAGATGGCCGAGTCGTCGCCGCCGACCCGCGTCAGGTCGTCGGGCGAGGTCGTCGTCCACTCCACCTGCGTGCCGTGGTACGCCGCCACCTGCTCGGCGATCCTCGTCGTGGTCACCGGCAGCGCCACCCGCCCGCTGCGCCGCTCCGCGGCCACCAGGTCGAGCATGACCAGCAGGGCCCGGTCGTCCTCGACGATCCGCCCCTTCTCGTCGACCAGCGACAGCCGCTCGCCCACGGGGTCGAACCGCACACCGAAGGCGGCCCGTGACGACGCCACGATCTCACCGAGTCGCACCAGCCCCGACCGCCGCACGTCGGCGGTCTCGGTGGGCCGCGACTCGTCGAGTCCCGGGTTGATGGTCAGCGAGTCCACACCGAGCTTGCCGAGCAGGCTGGGCAGCACCAGGCCGGCGCTGCCGTTCGACGCGTCGACGACGACCTTCAGTCCGGACTCGCTGACCCCGGTCGTGTCGACGTTGCGCAGCAGCGACCCGGTGTACGAGTCGAAGACGCTGGACGGGAAGTACAGGTCCCCGATCTCGCCGGGGAAGGCCCGCCGGTACTCCTGCCGCGCGAACACCCGGTCCAGCTTCCGCTGACTGCCCTGCGAGAGGTCCGCGCCGTTCCCGTCGAAGAACATGATGTCCACGGAGTCCGGTACGCCGGGCGTGGTCCGGATCATGATCCCGCCGGCACTGCCCCGCGCGGTCTGCTGCCGGGCGACGGGCAGCGGTACGTTCTCCAGGTCGCGTACGTCGATGGCGCTGGCCTGGAGCGCGGAGATGACCGCCCGCTTGAGAGCTCGGGCACCACGGGAGTGGTCACGCGCGGTGGTGACGGTCGAACCCTTCTTCAGGGTCGTCGCATAGGCACCGGCCAGCCGCACCGCGAGCTCCGGCGTGATCTCGACGTTCAGGATGCCGGAGACCCCACGAGCACCGAACAGGTGCGCCTGGCCCCTCGACTCCCAGATCACCGAGGTGTTGACGAAGGCGCCGGCCTCGATGGTCTTGAACGGGTAGACGCGCACATTGCCCTGAACGATCGATTCTTCACCGATCAGGCACTCGTCGCCGATGACCGCGCCGTCCTCGATCCGCGCGGCCCGCATGATGTCGGTGTTCTTGCCGACCACGCAGCCCCGCAGATTGCTGTGCTGGCCCACGTACACGTTGTCATGGACGACAGCCTTGTGCAGAAAGGCCCCGCTCTTCACGACGACGTTCGAACCCACGACCGTGTGCTCGCGGATTTCGGCGCCTGATTCGACCTTCGCGTAGTCACCGATGTAAAGCGGACCACGGAGCACGGCATCGGGATGCACCTCGGCACCCTCGGCCACCCAGACCCCCGGGGAGATCTCGAAGCCGTCGAGCTCGACGTCGACCTTGCCCTCCAGAACGTCGGCCTGTGCCTTCACATAGCTCTCGTGGGTACCGACGTCCTCCCAGTATCCCTCCGCGACATAGCCGTAGATCGGCTTGCCTTCCTTCATCAACTGCGGGAAGACATCCCCGGACCAGTCGACGGACACATCGGCCTCGACGTAATCGAAGACCTCGGGCTCCATGACGTAAATGCCGGTGTTCACGGTGTCGGAGAACACCTGGCCCCAGGTCGGCTTCTCGAGGAAGCGCTCGACCTTGCCTTCTTCGTCGACGATCGTGATACCGAATTCCAGCGGATTGGGCACACGCGTCAGGCATACGGTGACGAGCGCGCCTTTTTCCTTGTGGAAGTTGATCAGGTCGGTGAGGTCGAAGTCGGTCAGGGCATCACCGGAGATGACCAGGAAGGCATCGTCCTTCAACGCCTCTTCGGCGTTCTTGACGCTTCCGGCAGTACCGAGCGGCTTCTCCTCGTTGGCATAGGAGAGCTCCATTCCGAGCTCCTCGCCGTCACCGAAGTAGTTCTTGACCAATGAGGCCAAGAACTGGACGGTAACAACGGTCTCGGTCAGCCCATGCCTTTTCAGCAGCCGCAGCACATGCTCCATGATCGGGCGGTTCGCCACGGGCAGGAGCGGCTTGGGCATGCTTGAGGTCATGGGGCGAAGGCGCGTGCCTTCGCCTCCGGCCATCACGACGGCCTTCATGTCGGAAGCGTCCTCCTCAAAGAGACGACGGTCTGGCCGACTTCACCCGTCCTGATTGTCCCGCACTTTTGAGCCAAGGGCCATCGAGCCGCTACGGCTGCGGCAATGGGCGAGTTCTATCGGCCGTGGCGTCCGCACGGACCAGACGGCGGACTTGTATCACGTAGAGGACTCCTGCCCACCAGTAGAGGGTTGTACCCCATCCTGCGAACGCCCATCCGAAAATAGCAGCGAGTGACGAGAGCCATCCACTTCCGTCACTGAGCAGGAGCAACGGGAAGGCGTACATCAGGTTGAACGTAGCTGCCTTCCCCAGGAAGTTCACCTGCGGCGGCGGATAGCCGTGACGCCGGAGGATGCCCACCATCACCAGGAGGACCAGCTCGCGCAAGAGAAGTACAGCGGTCAACCAGAGCGGCAGAATCTCACGCCAAGTGAGACCGACCAATGTCGAGAGAATGTAGAGCCGGTCGGCCGCGGGATCGAGGAGCCGGCCGAGGCTGCTGATCTGGTTCCAACGCCGGGCCAGCTTGCCGTCCAGATAGTCGCTGACTCCGCTCAGAGCCAGCACCAGCAGCGCCCACCCGTCACTCTTGGGCCCTCCGAACTCAGGCCTCAAAATCAGCCACAGGAAGACCGGCACGCCCACGAGCCGCGCCATGCTGAGGATGTTGGGGATGGTGAGTACCCGGTCTGTCTGGACGCGGGTCTCTTGGACCTCCACCCGAGAGCCTCCTGTGGGAAACGTGCCAACGATGCCTCCTGACCTTACCTCAACGCAAAAAAGCTCTGGCCCTTGGGCTGTGTGCCCAAGAGCCAGAGCTCTAAAGGTAGTTCGGCGGCGTCCTACTCTCCCACAGGGTCCCCCCTGCAGTACCATCGGCGCTGTAAGGCTTAGCTTCCGGGTTCGAAATGTAACCGGGCGTTTCCCTCACGCTATAACCACCGAAACACTATGAAGTTCGACCGGAAAAACACAGTCGTTGCCTCAGAACTAACACAGTGGACGCGAGCAACTGAGGACAAGCCCTCGGCCTATTAGTACCGGTCACCTCCACCAGTTACCTGGCTTCC